>NZ_CP073063.1:0-1341250 GCF_022654015.1 Brevundimonas diminuta | reverse complement strand
TGGCCGGCTTCTGGCAGCATCAGTTCAGCCAGGAACTGCAGGCCGTCGGTTCGCTGGGCGACAGCATCGACTATGTCGGCGGCGTCTTCTACTTCAAGGAAACGGTGTCCGACGACGCCGCCACGCCCTCAACCAACCAATGGAACGCCGACGGTACGGGCTACACCATCCTGGACCCCACCCCTACGATCCGCGGCTTCCGCTCGCTGGACCGCAAGTCCACCGCACACTCGGAATCCAAGGCCATCTACGGCCAGGCCACTTGGACCCCGGCCAGCCTGGACGCCCTGCACCTGACGGTCGGCGGTCGCTACACCTGGGACGACAAGGACGGCAAGTTGGAGGTCGTCAACAACGCCCCCACCAACCTGACCTTCAGCTCCAAGGTCGATCGCTTCGACCCCTTGGTCACCCTGGCCTATGACGTCAGCAACAACATCAACGTCTACGGCAAGTATTCGACCGGCTACCGCGCCGGCGGCGCCTCCTCGCGCTCGCTGACCTACCGCTCGTTCGATCCCGAAGAGGTCAAGGCCTACGAAATCGGCCTGAAGAGCGACCTGTTCGATCGTCGCGTCCGCTTCAATGCGGCCGTCTACGCCATGGACCGCACCGACAGCCAGATCGACTTCAGCCTGGTCACCGTCCAAGGCGCCTCAACCCGCAACACGCTGGAAACGATCAACGCCCCGGGCACCACGAAAATCCGCGGCGTGGAGCTGGAAGGTCAGTTCCGGGCGACCGACAACCTGACCCTGTCGGCTTCTTACGCCTATACGGACGCCAAGGTGCCGGACACGGTCAACCCGTTCAACGGCCAGGTGCAGCAGGTCTTCATCGCCTATACGCCTGAGAACGCCGGTAGCGTCGCCGCCGACTGGAACTCGCCCTTCATGGGCGCGACCCTGAAAGCGCACATCGACGCCAACTACGCCGATGCGGCCCACAGCTTCGAGCAGTTCGCGATCAAGGCCGACTCGTCCTTCGTCGTGAACGCCCGCGTCGCCATCGCCGACATCACGACCCGCGACGGCGGTCCGCTGCTGGAAGTGGCCCTGTGGTCGCGCAACCTGCTGGACGAGACCTACGTCTATCGTCGCGACCCCTCGAACCGGGCCACCCTGGGCGACTACGGCAACTTCAACAACCCGCGCACCTTCGGCATCGAGCTGCGCGCCTCCTACTAAGCGTTCCTCCCGGACGATCGACTACCCCCTTCCGCCCGCGCGGAAGGGGGTTTTTGGTCGTCTGCGTGAAGGCTTTGCGACGGCGATATGAAACTTCACCGCAGCCGTCCGGTTTTGCTGGACGACGCGGCGATCTGGCGCGATGGCGGCTTTCGGAGACGCCATGAGCCCCCTGATCCTGATCGCCGATGACGCCGCCGAGGGCGTCGAAGTCCTGGACGCGGCCCTGCGCCGGGACGGCTTTCGCACCGTCGTCGCCGCCGACGGCCAGCAGGCGGCCGATCTGCACGCGTCTTTGAAACCCGATCTCGCCCTGCTCAGCGTCCGCCTGCCCGTGCGCGACGGTTGGGACGTGCTGGGCGAACTGCGTCGGCGCGGCGAGACGCCCGTCATCATGGTCGGCGACCGGGACGAGGCCGCCGACAAGCTGCAGGCGCTGCGGATCGGCGCGGACGACTACATCCCCAAGCCGTTCAAGCCGGCCGAGGTCACGGCCTCGATCCAGACTATCCTGCGACGCAGCGGGGGCGGCCGGGCCGCCAAGACCCTGCGCGTCGGTCCGCTGGAAGTTCAGTTGGAGAACTACCTGGCGGCGATCCTGACGCCGTCGGGCAAGCGCCGTCTGGACCTGACCCTGACCGAGTTCCGCATCCTGGCCCACATGGCCCGCACGCCCCTGCGCGTCTTCAGCCGCAGCGAGATCATGCAGGCCTGCTTTCCCAATCAGGCGGTTCTGGAACGCACCATCGACAGCCATGTCAGCCACCTGCGCCGCAAGCTGGACGCCGCCGACGCCGCCGGCCTGCTGACCAATGTGCGCGGCGTCGGATACCGGCTCGAAGCCGAGGTCTGATCACCCTCACGCCGCGACGGCGTAGACTCTCAGCCGATGGCCGTCCGGGTCGCCCGCCACGAAGCTGCGGACCGGCGCGGCGTCCGTCGGCGGCGTCAGAATGCGCGCCCCGCGATCCCACCAATCGATATGCGCCTGATCCACCGCCTCGGCGCCCTCCAGCGGAAAGTTGACCTCGCATACCTCGCGCCGATCGTCGGCACGCCGCAGCAGCCCCAGCGCCCGGCCCGACGTCAGCTTGAACAAGGCCCGGTCCGGTCCCGCCACCACAGGCCGACAACCCAGCAGACTGGCATAGAAGCGCGCGCTAACCTCCGGGTCCGCAACGGCCAGAAGAATATCCTCGATCTCGCTCATCAGCCCGGCTCCTGGTTTTTCCGACACGCCGAACCCTAGCCTTTGCTGCTGCCAGTTTCCGTCAGCAGCCGTCGCCTGACCGCGATCTTTCATGCGCCTCGCGCCAGGTCTTCATCAGCGCCTGGCGACGCATCGGATAGCGCGCCTCCATCACCTGCGCCTCGACGATGCGATCGGTGCGGAAACTGCGGAAATCACTGCGCAGTTCGCACCAGGCGATCAGCAATCTCACCCGGTCGAAGAAGGCCAGGGCGAACGGCCAGACCACACGCTCGGACGCCGACCCCGCCTCGTCGCGGTAACACAGCTTCAGCCGCCGCTCGGTGCGGATCGCCTTCCTGAGCAAGGCAGGATCGACCCGATCCGCCGGGAACGGCTCTCCCGGCACGACCAGCAGGGCCGATGTGTCCATCTCGTCGCGCAGGTCGGGCGGCAGCACCGCCGAGATCCGTCCCAGCGCCGCCAGCGCCGCATCGCGCATGCGCGGGTCGGCCCGGTCCGCCACCCAGCGCGACCCCAGCACCAGGGCCTCGATCTCTTCCGGCGTGAACATCAGCGGCGGCAGCATGAAGCCCGGCTTCAGAATATAGCCGACCCCCGCCTCCCCCTCGATCGTCGCCCCTTGCGCCTGCAGGCTGGCGATGTCGCGGTAAAGCGTCCGCAGGCTGACGCCCATCTCCTCGGCCAACACCTGCCCGCTCACCGGCCGACGATGCCTCCGCATGACGTTCAGCAGATCGAGAAGGCGTTCGGAGCGTGACACCCCGCGATCCTAGCAGGCCTGCTGTCAGAAAGCGTCAGTAGGGCGGCGACATGGGCATAGCTAGCGGCTCGCCGTATCAGGACGCGCGATAGGCGCGATCGCCGCCCTCGCACGCGCGATAACTGATATCGTACAAGGGCCGTCTGAGCGACAAGGATAGCAGATGCCCGCGCTCGTGCGGCGCACCTCGACATCGCTTTGGGAACTGGTTGCGAGCAACCGCCTGCAGTCGCCTTCCATCTTGGAGACCCAAGCTCCAGCGATGACCGCTGAGACGACTGCGGTTGCGATCAGTGATCTCAACATCAGACGATTCATGGTCGGACGCAGCGCCCTCTAAGCCGCTTCCTTGGGCATCACGTCGCCGACTGTCGGCCTGTTCTCGGCACGGGTCAGAACCATGTCTCTGGGTTTGACGATCTCGCCGCAGCAGCCGCAGGCGATGCGTGGGGTCAGGGAATGGCCGCAGGTCTTGTGGACCATGTCGATGCCGCTGTCGGCGTCGCCATAAACGTGCTTGTTGCCCCAGCCGTGTAGTGTGACCAGAACGCCGTACAGATCCTTGCCCTTGGCGGTCAGGACATATTCGTTGCGCGGCGGGCGTTCGGAATACAAGCGCGGCTCCAGCACGCCGTGCTGAACCAGGCTTTTCAACCGGGCAGCCAGGACGTTGCGCGCCACACCCAGATTGTCCTGCCACTGTTCGAACCGGCTGACGCCGTTGAAGGCGTCGCGAATGACCAGCAGGGTCCAGGGATCGCCGATCACCTCAAGCGTGGCGGCGATGGAGCAGCTCTGGCGGCTGTAGTCGGCGGTGCGTCCCATAGGCGCGAAAGTGACGCCGCGTCAGGCATTTGGCAAGGGTTGCAAATCCGAACGCTCCAAGTCAGTCTTGTTTCGCAACGGACGTGCGAGCCTCCCGGTCCGCCGCCTTGTTCCTTGGACTTCGGCGGGAGATCGTCATCAGGTCTTCCGCCGCTTCTTCGCCTGACGCAGGATTGCGCAATGACGCCGCCCATTTCCCTCGACGCCGCCCTTACGTTCCAGATCCTCGACGACGGCGGTCTGTCCGCGCCCGTGCCGGGTCATTTCTCGAATGGCCCATCGAGCATGGCGCCGGAGAAGGGCTTTCCGTTCGGCGGTCTTCTGGCGGCCCTGTGCGCCCAATCGATGCGACAGGGACTGGCGCTGACGGCGCCCCTTCGGACCCTGTCGGTCCAATATCTGTCAGCGGCAAGGTTCGGTGAACAGGTCGCCTTTCGCCCTCGCCTGCTGCGCGGCGGCCGCAATGTTCTGTATGCTGCGGTGGAGGCCGAGCAGGACGGGCGCATGACCCACCATGCCACCGGCACCTATGGACTGGACGCCGCGCCGCCTCCGCTGACGCCGTTGCACGGGCCGCCCCCGCAGCTGGATAGGCTGGACCCGAAGGCCACCATACGCGGGCCGATGTCGCCGCATTTCGCCCAGCACGTCGAATACCGCTTCGACGGCGGCCCCAACATCCTGGGCGGCAACGAGGGCAAGCCGGTGATCGAGCGCACCTGGATGCGGATGGCCGACGGCCGGCCCTTGGATGAGGTCGGCCTGTGCTACCTGCTGGACGCGCTGTATCCGCCCGCCTGGACCGCATCCAAAACGCCAGCCGCCATGACCACCGTCGATCTGCGTATCGACATCCTGACCGACCCGACGCCGCAGATCGCGCCCGACGGTTGGGCCTTCTTCGAGTTCAGAATGCTGGACCTCGGCTTGGGCTGGACGGTGGACGAGGCGATCGCCTGGGGCGCTGACGGAACGCCGCTGGCCCTGTCGCGCCAACGCCGCAAGCTGCTGCCGCAACGTCCCGCCTGAAGTCAGCCCTCATTCATCATTATCGACGACTATTCCAAATCTCTGGAGTGTCGCCCATGCGTCGTCGAAATCGCCTCGTTTCCGTATCCCAAGTCGTCGTCGTGCTGGGCGGTTGCCTGATGCTGCAGGGCTGCCTTGTCGGCGCCGTCGTCGGCGGGACCGCTGCGGTCGTCGGCGGGACGGCGAAAGCCACCGGCGCGGTCGTCGGGGCCGGCTTCGACGCCGTCACCACCTCCGACGAGGAAACCAAACTGCGTCGCGAGCGTGAACAGCGCGACTATGAACGCGAACAACGCCGCTGCGAACAGCGCCAGCGTCAGGACAAACGCTGCTAGGTCAGAGACTTAGAACGCAGCGCTCGTTGATGGTCGGCCGCGCCACCTGAATCCGACAAAGGCCCGGCCATTCAGGCTTCAGTGTCTTGGCGAACCACAGGCACAGGTTCTCCAGACTGGGCAGCTCCAGTCCCTCGTGCTCGTTCAGCATGCCGTGATCCAGCGTCTCGGCCGCCGCCTTCAGCGCCCGGTCCAGCGCGCCCAGGTCCGCGACCCAGCCGTGTTCGACATCCAGCACCTCGGACCGCACCGTCGCCTCGACCGTGAAGGAATGGCCGTGGACGCGGCGATAGATGCTGCCCTCGGGCTCGTTCGGGAAGTGGTGGGCGGCGTCGAAGGTCGCCTGTTTGGTGATCTCGAAGACGGGCATTAGCGGACGCCGATGTATTTGTGGGTCTGGACGCTCAGGCGCCATTGTGGGTGGGTCAGGCAGTATTCGATGGCGGCGGCGGTGTTCTCGACCTGATCCGGCCCGTCCATCGGCTGAAGCCAGAACCGTTCGAAATCCAGATGTTCGAACCGATCCGGCATGGCCTTGGGCTGGGGGAAGACCAGTTTCAGCTCGGCGCCGTGGGTCTGCACCACATCCGCATCGGCCTTGGGACTGATGCAGATCCAGTCGACGCCGTCGGGGGCCAACAACGTGCCGTTCGACTCGATGGCGATCTCGAAACCGCGCGCATGCAGCGCGTCGATCAACGGCGCATCCAACTGCAGCAAGGGTTCACCGCCCGTGCAAACCACCAGTTTCGGATCGCCGTCACGCCCGCGCCACATCGCCGCGACGTGATCTGCCAGCAAATCCGGCGAGGCGAACTTGCCGCCCCCCTCGCCGTCGACGCCCACAAAGTCGGTGTCGCAAAAGGTGCAGACGGCGCTGGCCCGATCCTGCTCGCGACCGCTCCACAGATTGCAGCCGGCGAACCGCAGGAAGACCGCCGGTCGCCCCGCCTGTCCGCCCTCGCCCTGAACCGTCAGGAACACTTCCTTGGCCGAATAGGTCATCGCCCCGACGCCCATTCTTCATAGCCGGCCGCACGCAGTTCGCAGGCCGGGCAAGACCCGCAGCCATAACCCCAGGCGTGTCGATACGTCCGGTCGCCCTGATAGCAGGTGTGGCTATCCTCGATGATCAGCTCGATCAGCCTGTCGCCGCCGATCCTGTCCGCCAGGTCCCAGGTCTGGGCCTTGGTCAGCCACATCAGGGGCGTGTCGATGACGACCGGCTTGTCCAGCCCCAGCGACAGCGCCCGCGCCATCGCCTCCATCGTCTCGTGGCGGCAATCCGGATAACCCGAATAATCCGTCTCGCACATGCCGCCGACCAGGACTTCCAGCCCTCGCCGATCCGCCAGCGCCGCGGCTGCGACCAGAAAGATCAGATTGCGACCTGGCACGAAGGTCGTCGGCAGGCCGCGCGCGTCCATTTCGATCTTGCGGTCGGCGGTCAGGGCGCTCTCGGCGATCCGGCCGTATCCGGTCAGGTCCACCACATGGTCGTCGCCCAGGCGATCGGCCCACTGGGGCAGAGCCGTCTTCATTCCGTCGCGCACGGACTGACGCGCCTGCATCTCCACCAGATGGCGCTGGCCATAGTCGAATCCGACCGTCTCCACCCGCCCGAACCGCTCCAGCGCCCAGGCCAGGCAGGTCGCGCTGTCCTGCCCTCCAGAGAACAGAACCAAGGCCGATGTGGGCTTCTCTTCCAGGATGGCGCTCATGACGAATCTGCGGTCGGCCGGTCGGCCGCGCGCATGCACAAAAGGATGGGGACCCAGATGGGTCGGGCAGGCCTCATACACCAGACCCAACCCTTGAGCAAAAAAGGCGGATTTGCGTCTTGGATGACGCCGCTTAACTAATCCGCAAGCGATTTGGGCTTTTACTCACAGTGAGTAGGAGTTCCAGGCAGTATGCCGACCATCGAGACCCTTTCCGAGCGTCCAAAGCCGGTTGCGCCGACGATTCTCGGCTGCGAGGTTCTGGCGCGTTTCGAACGCGAGCCGGATACGCTGGTCATTCCCGTGGTCGATGGCGACCGCCCCGTCGGCTTGGTCGAACGCACCGCTTTCCTTCAGAAAATCGCCGCCCGCTTCGGCCACGCCCTCTACGACCTTCGCCCCATCACCTTCGCCATGGATGCCGAGCCGGCCGTGGTGGAGGCCGGCGTCCGCATCGACGCCTTTTGCGACATCATGCTGAAGGGCGGTCCGGCCGCCCTGCTGCGCGGCTTCATCGTCACCAAGAACGGCGCCTATTGGGGCGTGGGCACGGCTGCCACCCTGTTGCAGGCCGTCAACACGCGGCAGCGCGAGCAGAACGCCGAACTGGCCGAGCAGGCCGCGATCCTCAGCGACACCCGCGCCCAAGCCATCGCCGCCGCTCGCGCCAAGAGCCAGTTCCTGGCCATCATGAGCCACGAACTGCGCACGCCGATGAACGGCGTTCTGGCCGTCGCCGAACTGCTTCGCCGCCAGCCCTTGAATACGGCGGCTCGGGCGCACGTCCAGACCATCGTCGACTCGTCCGAGACCCTGCTGCGCATCCTTCAGGACGCGGTGGACTTGTCCAAGGCCGAGGCCGGCGAACTGGAGCTGAAGACCGAACCGACCGCCCTTCGCGCCGTCATGGACGACATTCAGTCGATGTGGGAGCCGCGCGCCTCTCAGGACGGCGTGCCCCTGCTCGTCGGCTACGAAGGCGACACCGAACTGGCGGCCGTCATCGACGGCGTGCGCCTGAAGCAGGTGTTCAACAACCTGATCGGCAATGCGCTGAAGTTCGCCCGCAACGGCGTGGTCGAGGCCGGCCTCAAGGCCTGGGTCGAAGGCGACCGCATTCGGATGGAAGCCCGCATTCGCGATGACGGCCCCGGCGTCGAGCCAGATCGCGTCGATTCCATCTTCGAGCCCTTCGTTCACGGCTCCGGTCCCGACGGTGCCGGCCTGGGCCTGTCGATCTGTCGCCAGGTCATCGACCGGATGGACGGCCGGATCTGGGCCGAGAACAACAAGGGACGCGGCGCCACCTTCGCCTTCGACCTGACCGCGCCCCGCGCGGTCGTCGAGGTGGAAGCGCAGTCGAACGTGTCGGATCTGTCGGGTCTCGACCTGAAATCCGCCCCGCACATCCTGATCGTCGACGACAACGCCACCAACCGCGTCGTCGCCCAGGCGCTGTGCGAGATGTTCGGCTGCAGTTCCGAACTGGCCGAGGACGGCCTCGAGGCGCTGCAGGCCGTTCAGGAGAGCCGCTACGACCTGGTCCTCATGGACATCAAGATGCCCCGAATGGACGGGGTTCAGGCGACACAGGCCATTCGCGCCCTGCCCGGCGCCGTCGGCCGCGTGCCGATCGTGGCCCTGACTGCGAATGCGGACCCCGAAGACGCCAAACACTATCTGTCGATCGGCATGGCCGCCGTGGTCGAAAAGCCCATCAAGCCCGAACGCCTGCGAATGGCGATGAACGCCGCCATCTCCGCCGCGGACGAACAGGACCAGTCCGATCGCGCCGTCGCCTGATCGTCAGTCCGGACGAACGTCCAGCGCCTCTTCATCCTCTTCGTCATAGCCGACCAAACGCAGCGCTCTCGCCTTCTGGCCGTTGATCTCGGCCCAGCGCAGCAGACCCTCTTCGCGGCCGTGGGTGATCCAGATTTCCTCCGGCTTGATCTCGGTGAACGTCGCGGTCAGTTCGTTCCAGTCGGCATGATCCGACACGACCAACGGCAGTTCCACGCCGCGCTGCCGCGCCCGCGCCTTCACGCCCATCCAGCCTGAAGCGAAGGCCGTAACCGGATCGGCGAACCGACGCGCCCACCGATCCTGGATGGCGGACGGCGGTGCGATAGCGACCTCGCCGCCCAGCGCATTCTTGGGCAGATCGCGGGTCGGCGCCAGCGGGCCCAGATCGACCCCTTCTTTTTCGTACAGGGCGTTCAGCCGCTCCAGCGCGCCGTGAACATAGATGGTGCGGTCCCATCCGGCCTCGCGCAGCAGACGGATGATCCGCTGCGCCTTGCCCAGCGCATAGGCGCCGACCAGATGCGCGCGCTCGGGGAACTGTCCCAGCGAACGCACCAGCCGCCCGACCTCCTCCTCCTCCGGCGGATGGCTGAAGACCGGCAGGCCGAACGTCGCCTCCGAAATGAAGACGTGACATGGCACAGGCTCGAACGGCGCACAGGTCGGATCGCGGCGGCGCTTGTAGTCGCCGGACACGACCATGATCAGCCCCTTCCAGCGCACCTCGACCTGGGCCGAACCCAGCACATGGCCGGCAGGCGCCAATCTAAGATCGACACCGTTGATCGTCGTCGCCTCGCCGTATTCCACCGATTGGGGCTGCGCGGTGAAGTCCGCGCCATAACGCTCTGCCATGATCGCCAGCGTCTGGCGCGTCGCGAGCACCGCCCCGTGACCGGCGCGAGCGTGGTCCGCATGGCCGTGCGTGATGACGGCGCGATCCACCGGCCGAACCGGGTCGATGTAGAAATCTCCCGGCGGACAGTAGAGGCCGGCAGGCGTGGGATGCAGCAGGTCTTCTGGGCGGATCATCTTGCGGTAACGCTCTCGACGCCGTCCGGTCGCCACCCCATAGAGGATGACCCCGAAAATCGGCGCAACAGGTTCAGTCCGCACGATGCACGAGAGTTTCCTGACCACCATCCTGCCGCAACTGGCCGCCGGCGCCGCCCACACCGGCGCCTTGGGCTTCACCTTCGACGGCCTGCACGATGGCCAGCCCCGCATTCGGGTGCCGTGGCGCGAAGATTTGGTCGGCGATCCTGACAGCGGCGTCTTCGCGGGCGGGCTGGTGACGACCTTGCTTGATCATATCGGCGGATTGGCCGTGTGGACCGCGATGGACGCTTTCCAGCCCATCGCCACCCTGGATTTGCGCGTCGACTACATGCGCGCGGCAAGGCCGCGTCAGGACCTGCTGGCGCAGGGCCTATGTTTCCGACTGACGCCCAGCATCGCCTTCGTGCGCGCCTGGGCCTTCGAAGACGATCCCGCCGATCCGGTCGCTGCGGCCCAGGCCGCCTATATCCTCAACCAGACCCGCGAACGGTCGGCCCAAGCAACAGGAGCGGCGGCATGACCGACATACTGAACCGCATGCCCTACGCCCGCTTTCTCGGCCTTCAGACCCTGGTTAGCGGCGACGAAGTCACCGTCATCATGCCGTTCGACGACAAGCTGATCGGCAATCCGATGCTGCCCGCCTTGCATGGCGGATCGACGGCTGCCCTTCTGGAGATGACGGCCATGGCTCAGGTGTCGCTGAGCTTTCCGGGTCCGCGATTGCCCCGCCCTATCAATGTGACGGTCGCCTATCTGCGCACCGGCAGGCCGATTGACGTCTTCGCTCGCGCCCGCATCAGCCGGGCCGGTCGTCGCGTTGCCCACGTGCATGCGGAGGCCTGGCAGGAAGAACGTCAACAGCCGATCGCGTCCCTTACCGCACACTTCCTTCTGGACAACCAGGACTGATCACCGCGCCCTAGCGCGCTGATTCGCGCCGACTTCCTGCTCTCATTGGGTTTCAACGCCGTGCTTACGGCGGCGCTTCAACGCGCGATTGCCGATATGGTAAAGATTGCTCTACCAAACAGGGTTAAGACGTGATAACCATACGGTTCTTGTAAACCTGTCTTTGAGGGGCTTTCATGGACCGCACTGAAGTCGTCTCCAGCGTTGCTGGCGATCTGCATGCTACCGAACTCGCAATCGACGCCGCGATCACCCAGGCGACCACGCTGGTTCAATCCTTCATCGGCGCTCGCGCCGCTCTGTCGCTGTCGCCGGTCTCCGGCACGATGTCGCAAGCCAAGGCCATGGAAACGATCGCCGCCCTCTCGGCCGCGCGTGAATCCATCGTGGCCTGCCACGCCGAACTGCAAAAAGATCACCGCCGCCTTGGCTTCGGCACCTACGCCGCCGGCCCGGTCGCCAAGCCCGACGATTGGCTGGACCCGAAATCGGCCCTGACGCCGACGCACCTCCATCGCGTCGCGTGAATTCTTGGTAAGCTTGGCTTACCGAGATTTCAGTTTGAACTGACTTCGGTCATTATCGCCCCCGTGCATTTCTGCGCGGGGGCGATTTGTCATGCTCAACATCGCTTATGCCATCGTCGGCGCCGTATTCATGGTCGGCATGGCGTTGTTCGCCTTCTTGAAGGGCAACTCCCCCGAGCGGATCGGCGCGGGCGCCTACCTGTTCGCGTGGTTTGCAACCATTGTGATGCAGGAGAACAGCGGATTTCGCGGCGTGCCTCTGGGCATGTTCCTGATCGATCTCGTCCTTTTGATCGTCTTCGTAGGCATTAGCTGGCGTTATCGACAATCGTGGCCCGTGTGGGCTAGCGGCCTGCAACTGATCGCAGTGATGTCCCATGTCATGAGCCTGACCGGACAACGCGTGATGGTCGGATCACTTTATACAGTCGTGAACATGATTGGTTATCTGATCATCGGCTGCATCATCATCGGCACATTTTATGCTTGGCAAGAGCGCCGCGCGGCGGCGTTGATAGGTAGAAATTCCTAGAATCCAATCATATGCTGGCGACGAATCGGTCGCTGGAACACGATGCCGCTATCCCACGCCAAGCTTTGGAAGGCTGTCGACGCGCTGGCGCGGCGTGAGGGTCTGACACCGTCCGGGTTGGCGCGGCGCGCCGGTCTGGATGCGACGAGTTTCAATCCCTCGAAACGCTTCGGCCCCGGCGATCCGCCGCGTCCGCGCTGGCCCTCGACCGAGAGCATGACGCTGGTGCTTCAGGCGACGGGCCTGTCGCTATCGGAGTTTGCGGTGCTGGCCGAGGACGCGCCGGAGGCGCCGACGAGCGTGCCCTTGCTGGGTCTGGCCAAGGCGGGTCAGGATGGGTTCTTCGACGACGCTGGCCTGCCGGTCGGCGAAGGCTGGGATCAGACCGACCTGCCGCGCGCCAAGGACACCCTGTTCAGCCTTCAGATCACTGGCGATTCGATGTCGCCCCTCTATCGCGAAGGCGACCGCGTCATCGTCGATCAGGAAGCGACGCAGGTGCGGCGGGGCGACCGCGTCGTCGCCCGCCTGACCGGCGGAGAAACCGTGGCCAAGGAGGTCACCAGCCTGACCAGCCGCGCCGTCACCCTGGCCTCGATCAATCCCGACTATCCGCCAAGGGTTGTGCCCCGACGCGAGATCGAATGGATGGCCCGCATCCTCTGGGTCAGCCAGTAACGCGCACAGCAAAAACCCCGCCCGGCGAGCCGGACGGGGCTTTCGATGGACGGCGAACTGAACTTAGTTGGCCGTGACGTAGTGGGCGTTCACCCAACCACCGCCTGCGATCTGCACCCACTCGCCTTGCGAACCGATGGCGGTGAAAGGCTGGCCGGCCGACAGCGTGCCGGCTTGGCGGTAGTTGGTGCCGGGGCCGCTGCGGATGCGCAGGTTCGACGAAGCGCGATATTGGGCGCCGCTGGAGGCCGAAGCCGCGCGGGCGCGCTGCTGGTTGCAGCCGATGTAAGAACCGGCGGCGGCGCCGGCGCCCGCGCCGACGATGGTGCCGGCCGTACGCTCGTTGCGGGCGAGGTTCGAGCCCACCACGCCGCCGACGACGGCGCCGATCAGGGCGCCCGCACGTTGGCGACCGCCAGGGGCGTCACAGTTGGTCACGCCGTTGGCCTGGGCCTGGGCGGACATCGGGGCGGCGGTCACCATGGCGGCCAGGGCGGCAGCGGTGGCCAGACCGGTCTTGAAAATCTTGTTCGACATAACTCTTCTCCTGTCAGCGCGTTTGCCGATGAGGGGAGAATGCACGGACGAACCTGAAGGCTCCCGGAGCTTCGCCGTTATTTTCCGTTCATCTTGGCTATGCGCGCAGACTGGCGGCGGGCGACAAATCGTCTTGCGATATCGATGTCTCGTTCGATGAAGTGTTTCCGGCGCACGAACTGGAAGTCCAGCACGCGCGCCCACAGATGAAGCATGCGGTCGTTTGTCACGAAAACCGTCACCGCCTCGACGGATGGTGGCGGCCCCCAAGCCTCAGCCAGCTTCGCCAAATGCTGGACGGTGGCGTCGTCCGTCATGGGTTCGCATTCGACGATCCAGTCCCAGCTGCAGAGCTCGGGCCTTTGCGTGATCAGATCGACCGTCGCTTTCAGCACGCGGTCGGCTGACCCGGCCGAGACCAGGTCGAGCATCAGGACCCTGTTCGCCTCGTCGATCTCGTAACGCAACCTCGCCTCCCCCGGCTACGTCCCCTCAGGCTGGCATCACGCAACAACCCTGACGCAAGGTCAAGGTTGCGCCAGTTCTCCGTTTGCGCCCGCTTCGATCAGGGCGATCGTCTGCGGCAGGCCGTAGATGGCGGCGAACGAACCAAAGCGCGGCCCTTGGCTGGCGCCCAGCAGCACCTCATAGAGCGCGCCGAACCAGGCTCGCAGCGGCTCGAATGCGTGGGCCTTGCCGACGGCATAGACCTCGTTCTGGATCAGTTCGCCGTCGGTGGTGTCGGCCGGCAGGGCCTTCAGCCGTTCGGCCAGGTCCAGCAGGGCCGCCTTTTCCTTGTCGTCCGGCAGGCGATAGGACTTCGAGGGCTTCACGAAGTCCTCGTAGTAGTTCAGCGCGTGGTCCATCAGCCGGTCCAGCAGCGGCTCGTTCTGCGGCGTCGCGTCAGGCAGGTATTTGGCGAAATAGGCCCACAGCTGGTCCTTGGTCGAGGCGTTGGCCACGCCGACCAGGTTCAGCAGCAGGGCGAAGGACACCGGCGACGTGTGGGTCGGCGGATCGCCCGCATGGATCGACCAGACGGCGTTGTCGATCCGCTTGGCCGGCTCCTGGGTCTTGTAGCTTTCGATGAAGGCCAGATAGTCGTCGATGGCGCGCGGAATGACGTTGAAGTGCAGGCTCTTGGCCGACTTCGGCGACTGGAACATGTACCACGACAGGCTCTCGGGCGTGCCGTAGCGCAGCCACTCGTCCATCGTCAGGCCGTTGCCCTTGGACTTGGAGATCTTCTTGCCCTCGATGTCGAGGAAGAGCTCGTAGTTGAAACCTTCGGGCGGGGTGCCGCCCATGGCGCGGCAGACCTTGGAGCTTTCGCGCACGCTCTCGATCAGGTCCTTGCCCGACATCTCGTAGTCGATGTCCAGCGCGACCCAGCGCATGGCCCAGTCGGGCTTCCATTGCAGCTTCACATGGCCGCCCGTGACCGGCACCTCGGTGCGGTTGCCCGGCTCGCCGGCGGGGTCTTCGAAGGTGATCGTGCCCTTTTCGACGTTACGCGCCAGGGTCGGGACCTGCAGCACATGGCCGGTGATCGGGCTGACGGGCAGGAAGGGCGAATAGGTGGCGCGGCGCTCCTCGCCCAGGGTCGGCAGCATGATGGCCTGGACCGCGTCGAACCGTTCCAGAAGCGTCAGCAGCGTCGCGTCGAACCGGCCCGACCTGTAGGTCTCGGTCGAGGACATGAACTCGTAGTCGAAGCCGAAGCTGTCGAGGAAGGCGCGCAGGCGGGCGTTGTTGTGCGCGCCGAAGCTGTCGTGGGTGCCGAAGGGATCGCGCACCCGCGTCAGGGACAGATGCAGGTCCTCGCGCAGCATCTCCGGGTTCGGCACGCCTTCCGGCACCTTGCGTAGGCCGTCCATGTCGTCGGAGAAGGCGATCAGGCGCGTGGGCCAGTGGTCGCCGGTCAGCGCGCTAAAGGCGTTGCGCACCATGGTCGTGCGGGCGACCTCGCCGAAGGTGCCCATGTGTGGCAGGCCCGATGGGCCATAGCCGGTCTCAAGGATCACCGGGCGCTGCAAGGCGGGAAAGGCTGCCAAGGCTTCATCCGCCTTGCCGGCGTCGATCAGGGCGCGCGCTTCGGCTCGTTCGGTCTCGCCCAGCCGTTTCTTCAGAACGTGGGCCAGCAGGTTGCGGGCTTGTTCGAAGGGCCAGGACTTGGCCTCGCGGGCGAGGGTTTCGAGGTTCTGAAGCATGGCGGCGGTTTGCAGTCTGCATCCCGCCCGGTCAACCGTGATCAGGCTTTGGCGGCGATTACGATGATCTCGACCTTATAGTCGGGCGACGCCAGCCGGCTTTCGCCGGTGGCGCGGGCCGGCGGGTTGGAGGTGTCGACCCAGGCGTCCCAGACGCTGTTCATCGCCTCGAAGTCGGCGATATCCGCCAGCCAGATCTGGGCCATCAGGATCTTGGACTTGTCGCTGCCGGCCTCGGCCAGCAGCGCCTCGATCTCGGCCAGCGCCGTTCGGGTCTGCGTCGCCACGTCGTCGCCGGGTTCGCCGACCTGGCCCGACAGATAGATGGTGTCGCCGTGGACGACGGCCTCGCTCATGCGGGCGCCGGGCTGGATGCGGGTGATCATGGGCGGGGGTCCTTCGAAAACGTCCCTCACCTATCGCCGCCGGGGCCCGGCTGTCGAGCGGCTAGCGGCGGTTGAACCGCGAGACGGTCAGACCGACGACCAAGGCGCCGGCGCCGACGATCAGGGCGTCCTCGATCAGGCCGCTCTTGGTCTGGCCGATGCGGGCCATCGCCTTCTTGCGCCCCGAGAGGGTCAGATAGGCCAGCGGCACGGCCGTGCCGACCGCCAGGCCGGCGCCCAGGTTCTCCTTGCCACGCGTGGCCAGGGCGGCGCCGGCGATGCCCGCGCTCATAACCCGCGCCAACAGGCCCAGGAAGACGGTGCGATCGGGGGCGGTCTTCATCTTATCGCCCAGCAGTTCGCCGACGCCCATGGCCAGGGCGCCGAACTTGAACAGCGGCCGGTTCAGAAGGAAGACGCGGCCGGGCAAGGGCTTGTGCGCCAGTTCGGCGGCGGCGAGGGCCGCCATCGGTGTCATGGAACGGGCGCTGGCGACGGCGCCGATCAGGGCGGACGGAAGGAGGTCGAGGGCTTTCATGCCGCCACAACACCCGACCGGGGCGGAAGGTTCAGCCCGTTTCAGCCGCGCGCCGCCAGGACGTTGCGGATCGCCAGGCTGGAGTGGATGCGCGACACCCCCGGCAGGCGCGACAGGACGTCCTTGTGGATCACCTCATAGGCGGCGATGTCGGGCGCCACGGCGCGGACAATGTAGTCGGCCTCGCCCGCCATCAGATAGCAGTCGCGGATTTCCGGGTGGTTGCGGACGGCCGCCTCGAACCGGCGCATGTGGTCGTCGGTCTGCTTCTCCAGCGTGATCTCGACATAGGCGACGACGCCGTCGTCGCTGTCGTTGGCCAGGACGGCGGCATAGCCCCGGATCACCCCGCGTTCTTCCAGCCGCCGCACCCGCCGCAGGCAGGCGGAAGGCGACAGACCGACGGCGGAGGCCAGGCCTGCATTGCTGATGCGCCCGTCGGCGCGGAGGCGTTGAAGGAGGCGTTGGTCGAGAGGATCGAGCAGGGACACAAGTTTCCGCCGTTCAGCCGCAGATTATTGCGTCAGACTTCTATCAGCGACCGATCATTGCGCAAACAGGCAGGATCGTCGATCCATGCGGCGCTAGCTTGCGGCGAATAACAACATTGAGCTTGGAAACGTCACATGCGGGTTCTGGTGCTTGGATCGGGCGTCATCGGCGTCACCACCGCCTGGTATCTCAGCCAGGCGGGGCACGAGGTCACGGTCGTGGATCGGCAGGCCGGTCCGGCGCTGGAGACCAGCTTCGCCAACGCCGCGCAGATCTCGCCGGGCTATTCCGCGCCGTGGGCTGCTCCGTCGATCCCGGTCAAGGCGATGAAGTGGCTGCTGATGCGCCACGCGCCCCTGATCGTGCGGCCGCGTCTGGACATGGCCATGGTGCGCTGGACCGTCGCCATGCTGCGCAACTGCACCCACGACCGCTATGCGCTGAACAAGAGCCGGATGGTGCGTCTGGCCGAATACAGCCGCGACCAGATCGACCTGCTGCGCCGCGAGACCGGCATCACCTACGACGGTCGCCAGCAGGGCACGCTGCAACTGTTCCGCACGGAAAAGCAGCTGGCCGACGTGCACAAGGACGTCGATGTGCTGAAGGCCGCCGGCGTGCCGTGCGAGGTTCTGGACCGCGCGGGCTGTATCGGGGCCGAGCCGGGCCTGGCCGCCTCCGATGTCGATTTCGTCGGGGGTCTGCGTCTGCCGCATGACGAGACCGGCGACTGCTTCCTTTTCACCAACGCCCTGGCCAAGCTGGCGGCGGAGCGCGGCGTGGTCTTCCACACCGGAACCGACATCCAGTCGATCACGATGACGGACGGTCGCGCGACCGGCGCCCTGACCAGCAAGGGCGCCCTGACGGCCGATCTGGTCATCCTGGCACTCGGCTCCTATTCGCCGATGATGGCCAAGCCGCTGGGGCTGGATCTGCCGGTCTATCCGGTAAAGGGCTATTCGATCACGGCCAAGATCGTGAACGAAGACCGGGCGCCCGTCTCCACCGTCATGGACGAGAGCTACAAGGTGGCGATCACGCGCCTGGGCGATCGCATCCGCGTGGGCGGCATGGCCGAGCTGTCAGGATACAACAACACCCTGCCCGCCGTCCGTCGCGAGACCTTGGCCCATTCGGTCGGCAGCCTGTTCCCGGGCGGCGGCGATCTGGCGGGCGCCAGCTACTGGTCGGGCCTGCGCCCCATGACGCCGGACGGCACGCCGGTGATCGGCGCGACCAAGGTTCCGGGGCTTTATCTTAACACCGGCCACGGCACCCTGGGCTGGACCATGGCGTGCGGCTCGGCGCGGGTTCTGGCCGACATGGTCGACGGCAAGGCGCCCGAGATCGAGACCCGCGACCTGTCGCTGAACCGCTATGGCGCCTGGGCCGGGGCGTTCGCGCCGGGCTACAGCTGAGATCAGACGTCGGCGGGAATTTACCGTCTAAAGAGTCTAATTCGTCTAATCTCGCGACGGTGGAGCCTTGGGCCACGGACGGGAATTCACCGTCTAAAGTGTCTAATTCGTCTAATCCGGCGCCATCATCCGGGTGAGGCGCAGACGGGATTTCGCCATCCCTTCCGCCTGAACTTTCGCTGTCAAAGATCGCCGGCCAGTCTAACACACGACCGGGGCGCGGTCGGTTAGACGCCGTTCGGGCGCGAAAAGCTGTTGGAAATCAGACAGCGGCGCGCCGACGATGCGCTGGCAGCACGCCGCGGCGTGGCGCGGCGCGTCGGAGCGCCCTATAGAGCGCGCGATGAAGACCGCCGATTTCGATTTCGACCTGCCCGAAGACCGGATTGCGTTGCGCCCGGCCGATCCGCGGGATTCCGCACGGCTGCTGGTGGTGAAAGGCGGCGCGCTGGAAGACCGGATCATTCGTGATCTGCCAGACTTCCTGCAGCCCGGCGACGCCCTGGTGTTCAACGATACGCGGGTCATTCCCGCCCGTCTGTCGGGCGTGCGTCAGCGGATCGGGGCCGAGGGCGAAACCCTGACGGTCGAGGTGGAGGCGACGCTGCATCACCGCGACGCGCCCGACGTCTGGTCCGCCTTCATGAAACCGGGCAAGCGGATCAAGCCGGGGGATCGTATCCGGTTCGGAAACGCGAGCGACGCCGCCTGCGACCTGGGGCGGCTGGACGCCACGGTGACGGCCAAGGGGGAAGATGGCCTGATCACCCTGACCTTCGACCTGGCGGGACCGGCGTTGGACGATGCGATCCGCGATGTCGGGGTCATGCCCCTGCCGCCCTATATCGCCGCCAAACGGCCCGAGGACGACCGCGACCGGTCGGACTATCAGACCGTGTTCGCCGAGCATGACGGGTCGGTTGCGGCGCCGACGGCGGGGCTGCATTTCACCCCTGCCTTGCTGGACGCCATCCGCGCCAAGGGCGTCTCGACCCATGCGGTGACGCTGCATGTCGGGGCCGGCACCTTCCTGCCGGTCAAGGCCGACGACCTGGCCGACCACAAGATGCACAGCGAGTGGGGCGAGGTGTCGCCTGAAACCGCCGCCACCCTGAACGCCGTCCATGCAAAGGGCGGGCGCATCGTCTGCGTCGGCACCACCTCCCTGCGGCTGCTGGAAAGCGCGACGGCCGAGGACGGCGAGATCAAACCCTTCCACGGCGACACGGCCATCTTCATCACGCCGGGCTATCGGTTCCGGGCGGTCGATGTGCTGATGACCAACTTCCACCTGCCGAAATCGACGCTGTTCATGCTGGTCAGCGCCTTTGCGGGCACGGCGACGATGAAGGCGGCCTATGCCCATGCGGTCGCCGACGGCTATCGCTTCTATTCCTACGGCGACGGATCGCTGCTGTTCCGCGACTGATCGCGGGTCAGGGCCAGAGACGGCCCGAGCGCCAGGCCTCGCCGTCGCGGTCGAAACGCAGTCGGTCATGCAGGCGGAACGGGCGATCGCGCCAGAACTCGACCGAGCGCGGCACGACGCGCCAGCCGGTCCAGTGGGACGGGCGCGGCACCTCCTGACCATCGAAACGCGCGGTTTCGCGGCCCACGGCCTCTTCCAGCACGGTGCGATCCGACAGGGGGCGGGACTGGTCCGAGGCCCAGGCGCCGATGCGGCTTTCGCGCGCGCGGCTGGCGAAATAGGCGTCGGCCTCGGCCGGCGTGACCGGCTCGACCGCGCCGCGCACCCGCACCTGGCGACGCAGGGATTTCCAGTGGAAGGTTAGCGCGGCCGCCGCGCAACCAGCCAGTTCGACGCCCTTGGCGCTCTCGCTGTTCGAATAGAAGGTGAAGCCCCGCGCATCGACATCCTTCAGCAGGACGATCCGCGCATCAGGCAGGCCGTCGGCGTCGACGGTCGACAGGGTCATGGCGTTGGGATCGTTCGGCTCGTGCGCCCTCGCGTCCGCCAGCCATTCGACGAACAGGCCGATGGGTTCGAGCCGGTCGAAGATGGTCTCGTCGCCATTGGCGGCCAGGGCGGCGGCATAGTCGCGGGCGTATTCCTCACGCGACGGGCTGGGCGGGATCACGGATGCGGTCATGAGAGTGATGTAGTCGGTGCAGGCGCGGCTGGAAATGATCGCGGTCAAAAACGGGCGTGTCGCCGTCAAGGTTAACCGCCCATTGACCCTGATGGGCGAACGGTGACGGCATGAGCGCGCCTGTTTCGATTTCAGATGTGTCCGGCGTCCGCGAGGCCCTGTCGATCCTGGGCCTGGAAACGGATGTGCGCGGCGATGTCGATGCCTCGACGCTGAAGGCCGCCTTCCGCACGGCGGTGAAGGCGGCGCGGCCGGATCAGACCGGCGGGGACGCCGAGCGGTTCCGGCGCGTGATCGCGGCCTATCGGCTGATCCAGGCGCACCAGCCCCCTCGCCCCGCCCTGTCGGCGCCAGCCGCGCGGCCTGCGCCGTCGCCGGTTCTGGTCCTGTCGCCGATGCAGGCCCTGGCCGGGGGTCAGGTCGAGGTCCGGCTGGGTGCGCGCACGGTGCGGGTCACGGCGCCCAAGGGCCTGCGCAGCGGCGATCATCTGCGGCTGAGACGCGGGGCGGCGGACGGGAGCGACCTCTATCTGTCGGTGCTGATCCGGCCCGAGGACGGGCTGTCGGTCGTCGGCGACGACCTGTTCATGACGTGGGCCGTCGAGCGTCGCCTGATGGCCGACGGCGGGCGGGTGGAGATCGAGACCCCTGTCGGCACGCGCTCGGCCTGGATCACCGCCGACATGGCCGCGCCGGTGCGGGTGCGGTTGAAGGACCTGGGCCTGCCCGCGCGCGGATCACGGCCGGCGGGCCATCTGTTCGTGACGCTGGAGCCGTCGTCCGATGTTCCCTCGGCGGCCGAGGACCTGCTGGTGCGCTTCACGCGGGTCTGGACGCAGGAGCGTCTGGCGGCCTAAGTCGGGGCCATGTCGCACAACACCTTCGGCCATCTGTTTCGCGTGACCACCTGGGGCGAGAGCCACGGGCCGGCGATCGGCTGCGTCGTGGACGGATGCCCGCCGATGATCCCGCTGACCGAGGCGGACCTTCAGCCGTGGTTGGACCAGAGGAAGCCGGGCGGCAGCCGTTTCGTGACCCAGCGTAAGGAAAGCGACACGGCGCGCATTCTGTCGGGCGTGTTCGACGACGGCGACGGGCCGGTGACGACGGGCACGCCGATCTCGATCCTGATCGAGAACGAGGACCAGCGGTCCAAGGACTATGGCGAGATCGCCCGCGCCTATCGGCCGGGGCACGCCGACTATGCCTATCAGGCCAAATACGGGGTGCGGGACCACCGCGGCGGCGGTCGATCCTCGGCGCGCGAGACGGCCAGCCGCGTGGCGGCCGGGGCCGTGGCGCGCAAGGTGCTGGGCGACGGCGTGAAGATCAGGGCCGGCGTGGTGCAGATCGGCCCGCACCGGATAGCACCGGACCAGATCGACTTCGACGCCGTGTACGGCAATCCGCTGTTTGCCGCCTCGACCGAGGTGGTGGGCGACTGGGAGGCCTATCTGGACGGCATCCGCAAGGCGGGATCGTCGGTCGGGGCGGTCGTCGCGCTGGAGGTCACGGGCGTTCCGGCCGGCTGGGGCGCGCCCCTGTACGGCAAGCTGGACGGCGAGCTGGCCGCCGCCCTGATGTCGATCAATGCGGCCAAGGGGGTCGAGATCGGGGCGGGGTTCGAGGCCGCCGAACTGACCGGCGAAGAGAACGCCGACGAGATGCGGCTGGACCTGAACAAACAGCCGGTCTTCCTGTCGAACAAGGCGGGCGGCGTGCTGGGCGGAATTTCGACGGGCCAGCCGGTGACGGCGCGGGTGGCGTTCAAGCCGACTTCCTCCATCCTGACCCTGCGCCAGACGATCACCCGCGACGGCGAAGAGACGGACCTGCGCACCAAGGGGCGTCACGATCCGTGCGTCGCCCTGCGCGCCGTGCCGGTGGTCGAGGCCATGGCCGCCTGTGTCCTGGCCGACGCCTATCTGAGGCATCGCGCCCAGGTCGGCTGATCAGGGCCTGGGTCGGTTCGGTCGCGGGCTCGTGCGATCGGTGTCGAGCCTGCGCGGCGGCTCGACCGGACGCGCCTCGCACCGCATCAAGGCCATCAGGGCCGACAGGCCTGTCGTCATCACGATCATCGCTCGATTCCTGCAACTGCGAACCGTTTGCAGGTTTGCGCATGTCGAGGGCGCGTGCAAGACAAGGGACCGGTGGCGCCCAACTCAGGAGATCAACCGTGCGTGAAGACGGAAAGCTGGACTACCTCGAACTGCCCGCCGCCAACCTGCCCGCGATCAAGGAATTCTACAGCCAAGCGTTCGGCTGGACGTTCGTGGATTACGGCCCGACCTATGCGGCCTTCGATCAGGGACTGGACGGCGGGTTCGACGCCGATCAGGCCGATCAGACCAAGACCCCCCTGCCCATCCTGTACGCCCACGACCTGGAAGCCATGCAGGCCAAGGTCGAGGCGGCCGGCGGCCGGATCGTGAAACCGATCTACAGCTTCCCCGGCGGTCGCCGCTTCCACTTCGCCGATCCGGCCGGCACCGAAATGGCGGTGTGGTCCGAGGGCTGAGCCCTATTTGACGTCGATGGACTGGCCGATGCGTTCGGCCAGATCCCGGTCCGCGCCCTCGACGCTGGCGATCCAGACGTGGATTTCCTTGGGATCCGCAGCGCGCTGGAACAGGTGCTCCATCGCCAGACGGCGGCTGCCTTCGGTGACGACGACCGAGGCGCGGCCGCCGGCGCGGACCGTCTCGCCGTCGTAGATCGGAAACTGCGACGACGGGCCGGCGTAGATCATCAGCAGGGTCTGGTCGCCACGCTGGACGCGATAGATGCTGGCGTTCGCGCCCGCGCGCGCCGGGGTGATCGTCAGGCCGGCGGGCAGCTGGATGCTGAACGGCAGGGCGGCGATGGCGGCGGCGTTCAAGGCCGCCGGCGCGGGCGCGGCGGCCGGCGGGGTTGCGGCAGGCGCGGTCGTTGTGGGTCGAGGCGCGGTCGCCTGAGGTGCCGTGGTGGTCGGAGCTGGCGTTTGCGGGCGTGTCGTCGCCGCCGGGCTTTGGCCAATCGGCGGCAGGGTCTGGGTCGTGCGAGGCGCGGATGACGTGGCGGGCGCCGGGCGCGGCGATGCTGCGGGCTTCTGGCCGATCGGAGGCAGGGCCTGGGTCGCGCCGGCGGTCGGCGCCGGAGTCGGTGTCGGTGTCGGCGTCGAAACTGCGGTGGATGCGGCCGGAGACGTGGCCAAGCCGGAAGGCGGCGCGCTGTTCAGATCGCGGGTCAGGTTGGAACCGGGACGTTGCGCCGGGGGCGTGGTCGTCTGTCCGGAAATCACGAGGGCGGCGGCAAGGGCGATCATGGGCATGGCCGGACCATCGCGCGGGCGGCGTGCGACCGCAAGCGCGACCTCACGCCTTGGGCAGCGCGACCCAGAAGGTGGCGCCCTCGCCCGGCGCGGAGATCACGCCGATCGAGCCGCCCTGCAACTCGACCAACCGCTTGGCCAGGGCCAGGCCGACGCCGTGCCCCTCGACCGTCGAACGCTCGAGGCCCAGGCGGTTGAAGGGCTCGAACAGCTGCGCCTGCTTCTGAAGCGAAAGGCCGGGGCCGAAATCGCTGACCTCAATGCGGACGCAGTCATCCTGACGAAGCGCGCGCAGGATGACGCGGCCGCCGGAGCCGCCGTATTTCAGCGCATTGCTGGTCAGATTGGTGATGATTTGGGCCAGACGCTGGGAGTCCGCGACCGCGATCAAGCCATCGCCCTCGCACACCACCTCGACGGCGACGCGGTCGGCGTCGGGCCACAGCAGGCACGTGCGACGCACGTCTTCCAGCAGGCCCGGAATGTCGGTCGGGCGCAGATCGACCCGGACCGCCCCGGATTCGGCGCGCGCCACGTCCAGCAGATCGTGGGCCAGGGTTTCGACCTGCCGCGCGGTCTTGACCAGCATGTCGGACATCTCGGCCTGCTGGGCCGAGACCGGCCCGAGATGGCCCTGCCGCCACAGATCGCCGATGCCGATGATGCCGGCGACGGGGCTCTTGATCTCGTGCGCGACATTGGCGAGCAGGCGGGACTTGGCCTCCGAAGCCTTTTCGGCGCGTTCGCGACCAACGCGGGCGCGCTCCGCAAGAAGGTCACGCTCTTCCAGCAACGAGGCCACCAGCAGGACGGGCATGTAGCCGATCAGCACCAGCATCTGGGCCATCAGAACCTGGTGGGTCAGGTCGCCCTGGGCATAGGGGCCATGACCGATCATGGCGCTGCCGACCAACAGGATGCTCATCACGACCAGGGTGAATGCCGCGCCGGCGACGCCGAGCCGGACCGCGATGCCGAGCAACAGCGGGAGCAGGACGAACCCCATCGGCACGTCGCCCGTGAAAGCGACATAATAGAAGACGGGCACCAGGCCGATCAGAATGACGGCTTCCAACAGCTTCCTGGGCTTCAGCAGGCGGGCGAACATCGCAGGCGTCAGCGACATGCCCAGCGACCCTAGGACGGCGATGCCCAGGGTGTGGCCGAGCCACCAGGTTTGGAAACCCTGCCAGACGATGTCGCCCTGGCCCATCAGCGACAGGATCAGAACGCTGCACAGGGCGGCGGGGATCGGTGCCAGGACCGCCGCGAAGAACAGGAAGCTGACCGCGCCATTCAGGCTGGACAGATTGAGCGTGGACGAGAAGCGACGTGCCAGCATAACGGCCGCCACGATCTCGATCATGTTGGCGACGGTGAAGGCCAGGGCCAGCGGCGGCTTGTTGCCGGCGATGATCTCTCCGATCAGGATACTGACGGTCAGGACGCCGGCGAAGGTGAGGTCGCTGGCGCGGCCACGGCTGGTGCGCAGCCAGACGGCGACGGCGACGCCGCTGGCGCCCCACAGGCCGGCGACCAGCCCGGCCGAGCGGCCATACGCCACAGCCACGGCGACCAGGATGGCGACCGCCACGCCCGTCAGCACCGGGACTAGCGGGCTGGAACCGTCCGGACCGTCGGCGCCGCCGGGGCTCGGCCGATGGCCAGCCGCCAGTACGCCCTTCACGGACGCGCTGTGGGGATCATCGACATTGAGCGCGCGGCTCAGGATCATGGACAGGTTCCGACCAATCAGAGGTCGGCATAGGATCAGCCGGTTCCTAATATCCCCTGAAGTCAGGGCCTCAATTTTTCATTGAAGCGCCTGACGGCCTCGGCCGGGCCGTCGGGATGGTTCCAGACCCCGCCGCTAACCGCTACGAAGTCGGCGCCGGCCTGCGCCAACTCGGCGGCGTTGTCGACCGTGATCCCGCCGATGGCCACGCAAGGCGTCTCGACCGTCTCTTGCCACACCGTCAGGATGTCCAGAGGCGGGCGATGCACCGTTTCCTTTGTAGCGGTGGGATAAAAGGCGCCGAAAGCGACGTAGTCGGCGCCGCCCTCTGCGGCATCCCAGGCCAGATCGCGGTCGTCGTGGCAGGTGACGCCGATCATGGCGTCCGGCCCCATGATACGCCGTGCCTCGGCCAGCGAGCCGTCGTCTTGGCCAATGTGAACGCCGTCGCAGGCTGTGGCCCGCGCCAGATCGGGCCGGTCGTTCAGCAGAACCGCGACATCATGACGCCGCGCAATGGGAGCCAGCACCTCGACCGCCGTGCGGATGGCGGCGTCGTCGGCGGGCTTCAGCCGGATCTGCAAGGCCGCGACATCGCCGGCGGCCAGGGCCTGATCGAGGGTCCGCGCAAAGGCGTTCAGGTCGGCGATCGCGGGCGGCGTGATCAGATACAGCCGGCAGGGCGGACGCTGGGGGACGGTGGGTGTTCGGGCCATGCCCGTCATTGCCCGCCCCCGCGACGATCCGTCAACGGCCCACCGCCAGCTAAGCCATGCGAACGACTTGCAATCGCCTTAAGGACTGCTATAGCGAACCATTCTCAGTCAGTGAAACGTGTAGCGCCTCGTGTACGTCTGCAACTGTAACGGTCTTCGCCAGCGTGATGTCGCCCAGGCCATTGAGGCCGGCGCCTGCCGTCCGCGCGATATCTTTGCGCGAAACCAGTGCCAGGCCCAGTGCGCCAAATGCGTCTGTGAGATGCGTCAGATGATTCAGGAAAGCCGCGAAGCGTTCGCACTCGCAGCCGAATAGTTTGCTTCGCGTGCGGGCGACAGTCACTCGCACTCTCAATGCAGTGATAAAAACTCGCAAATAAACACGGTGCGTTTTACTGTGTTATGGCTGCGCTCGACAGACGGCGACAGCGCCGTGGCGAGACCAAGGACCATGGCCATGAAGGGCGACCCCGCAATCCTGCGCACGCTGAACGCAGTGCTGACCAACGAGCTGACGGCCGTAAATCAGTACTTCTTGCATGCCCGCATGTTCGAAAGCTGGGGCCTCGCGCACCTGGGCAATGTGATCTACGAAGAATCGATCGGCGAGATGAAGCACGCCGACATGCTGATCAAACGCATCCTGTTCCTGGACGGCCTGCCCAACCTGCAAGACCTGCACAAGCTGAAGGTCGGCGAAGACCCGATCGAATGCCTTGGCGCCGATCTGCAATTGGAACTGGACAGCCGCGCCACGACCGCCGCCGCCGTGACCCAGTGCGAGGAAACCCGCGACTACGTCAGCCGTGACCTGCTGATGAAGATCCTGGCCGACACCGAAGAGCACATCGACTTCCTGGAAAACCAGCACAAGCTGATCGAGCTGATGGGCGCGCAGAACTATCTGCAATCGGCGATGAAGGAGATCGTCACCGACGGCGCGGCGACCGGCAACTAAGCTCTGCCTTCCGACGGAACTCCAATCCGCTCCGGCCATTAGCCTGTCAGGGCCAAGCTGGAGCGGACCATGACCGATATCGACGACGCCATCGACGACGTGCGCGACGCCGCCATGGACTTGCTGAACAGCGAGGGCCGCAGCGCCAGCCATGTGGTCGCCGGGATCGCCCTGACCGTCGGCTTCGCTCTGCTGGCGCATGGGATCGCCTCGGGCGCCCTGACGCCCAAGCGCAATTTGAAACAGGTCCGCAAGAAGGATTTGCCGATCACCGAGAAGCCGCGGGGCGCCTTCAGCCTGATCCTGCCCGCCGTGTTTTCCGCCACCACCCTGTCCGCGGTTCGGGTCTGGAATGCGCCGTCGCGCCCCGAACGAACCCGCGCCATGGGCCTTTGGCTGGCGGCCCAGACGGTGAACGCCGTCTGGCTGGGCCTGCGTCCGTCGTCGATGGCGCGTCAGGTGGTCGCCGCCATGTCGTCGGCCGGGTTGGCCGCCGCCTTCGCCCACGAAGCGCGCAAGCTGGACGAAGGGGCCGGCAAGATGGCGGCGCCGCTGGGGTCGGGCGTGCGGTTCGGAAACTTCCTGCATCGCAAGGCCGATGACGCCTCGAGCGGGCGCACTCTGCATTAGGTTGCGTCGCCTTGCCCTTTATCGGGGCTTCCTCTAGGGATCGCGCCCTATTCGCCTCGCCCCGAACGGTGCCAGGGCGCAACTCCATTTCCGATGTGACCCCATGAAGATCAACGGCAACACCATCAAGCCCGGCATGGTCCTGCAGCACAATGGCGGCCTGTGGGTCGTCACCAAGGCCAGCCACGTCAAGCCCGGCAAGGGCGGCGCCTTCGCCAACGTCGAGGCCAAGAACCTGGAAACCGGCAACAAGCTGAACGAGCGCTTCCGGTCGGAAGACAAGGTCGAGCGCGTGACGCTGGAACAGAAGGACTTCTCCTATCTGTTCGACAACGGCGACAGCCTGGTCTTCATGGACGACGCCACCTACGAGCAGATCGAACTGCAGAAGGACTGGGTCGGCGAAGAGCGCATCCCCTATCTGCAAGAAGGCATGAAGGTCGTCATCGAGATGCACGAAGAGCGTCCCATCGGCCTGGAACTGCCTGATCAGGTCGTGCTGGAAGTCGCAGAGACCGAGCCGACCGTGAAGGGCCAGACCGCCTCTTCGTCCTACAAGCCCGCGCTGGCGTCGAACGGCGTGCGCATCATGATCCCGCCCTATATGTCGGCCGGCGAGCGTATCGTCGTCGATACGACCAGCGGCGAATACGTCCGCCGCGCGGACTGACAGACCAACACGCTAAAGCGGCCCCTGTTGGGGCCGTTCCTTTCTGAACTTCTCCGACTGTCCGGCTACGGCTTTGAAGGACTTTCGGACCAGGAGATTCCCCGATGGCCCTCGCCTCCGCCCTGCTCCAAGTCATGACCGATGCGGTGCGCAAGACCGCCCGCCCGATGCTGCGCGACTTCGGCGAAGTCTCCCAGCTTCAGGTGTCGAGAAAGGGCCCCGGCGATTTCGTCACGGCCGCCGACCTGAAGGCCGAAGACACGCTCTACGAACTGCTGATGAAGGCCCGCCCCGGCTACGGCTTCCTGGGCGAGGAACGCGGCATGATCGAGGGGACGGACAAGTCCCACACCTGGATCGTCGATCCGATCGACGGCACCACCAACTTCATGCACGCCATGCCTCACTTCGCCATCACGGTGGGGCTGGAGCGCCGCGCGCCCGACGGGTCGAGCGAGATCGTCGCCGGCGTGACCTACAACCCCGTCATGAACGAGCTGTTCTGGGCCGAGAAGGGCAAGGGTTGCTATCTGAACGACCAGCGCATCCGCGTCGCCGGCCGTCGTGATCTGTCCGAAAGCCTGATCGCCACCGGCCTGCCCTTCATCGGCAAGTCGGGTCACGCCCAGTCGATCAAGGACCTGCACGCCGTGGGCCAGCGCGTTGCGGGCATCCGTCGCCTGGGTTCGGCCGCCCTGGACTTCGCCTGGGTCGCGGCCGGTCGCTACGACGCGTATTATGAGCGCAATCTGAAGCCCTGGGACGTGGCGGCGGGCATCCTGTTCGTCACCGAGGCCGGCGGCCGGGTCACAACCATCGAGAACGACGGCGATCCCAAGACGGGCAAGTCCATCCTGGCGTCGAACACCGAACTGCATCCGCACCTGCGCAAGGTTCTGCAGGGCTGATCGTCATAGGGGCGACGCGCCCCTGCCCTATCCAAGGCGGATGATCCGTTTCATCCTGTGCGGCCTCGTCCTTCTGACCGGAACGCCAGCCTTGGCCCAGCCCCTGATCATCGCCCATCGTGGCGCGTCCGGTGAACGGCCCGAGCACACGCGTGCGGCCTATGAGCTGGCGATCGAACAGGGCGCGGACGTGATCGAGCCGGATCTGGTGCTGACCAGGGACGGCGTCTTCGTCGATCGGCATGAGAACGAGATCGGCGGCACGACGGACGTGGGCGACCGGCCCGAGTTCGCTGGCCGTCGGACGACCAAGACCATCGACGGGGTCGAGATCACCGGCTGGTTCACCGAAGACTTTACCCTGGCCGAGTTGAAGACGCTGAGGGCCAGGGAGCGGCTGCCCGCATTTCGACGGGACAGCGCCGCCCATGACGGTCAGGAGCCGATACTGACCTTCGACGAGGTCGTCGCCATCGCGCGCGAGGCCTCGACGCGCACCGGGCGGACGATCGCCGTGGCGCCGGAGTTGAAGCACCCGACCTATTTCGCCGCGATCGGTTTGCCAATGGAGGACGGCTTCGTCGCGGAACTGGAGCGGCTGGGTCTGACGGGCGCCGAGGCCCCGATCATCATCCAGTGTTTCGAGGTCGGGCCGCTGGAACGATTGGCGACGCGGATCGATGCGACGCTGGCTCAACTCGTGGCCGCCAAGGGCGGACCGGCGGACCGGGCGGACGTGACCTATGCGCAGATGATCACGCCCGAGGGGCTAAGGGCCATCGCCGCCTACGCCGACTGGGTCGCGCCGGAGATGACCCTGGTTCTGCCGCGCAACGCCGAAGGTCGCACGACCGCGCCGAGCCCCCTGGTCGCCGACGCCCATGCGGCGGGCCTCAAGGTCGTGGTCTGGACGCTACGGGCCGAGAACGCCTTCCTGCCGGTCGAGCGACGCAGAGGCGACGACCCGGCCGGGCACGGCGACATGGCCAGCTATGCCGCAGCCTTCGTCGCAGCAGGGGTCGATGCGCTGTTCAGCGACTTCCCGGCCCTGGCGCGAACCACGGCGCCCTAGTTGCGGAACTGAAGCTCGGCGAGGCGGGCGTAAAGGCCGCCCTGGGCGACGAGTTGCTCGTGGGTGCCCTCTTCGACCACGCGGCCGTCGTCCATGACGACGATGCGGTCCGCGCGCAGGACGGTGGCGAGGCGGTGGGCGATGACCAGTGTGGTGCGCTCCTCCATCGCCTGATCGAGGGCGACCTGGACCAGGCGTTCGCTTTCGGCGTCCAGCGCGCTGGTGGCCTCGTCGAGCAGCAGGATGGGGGCGTCGCGGACCAGGGCGCGGGCGATGGCGAGGCGCTGGCGCTGGCCGCCCGACAGGCTCTTGCCGCGCTCGCCGAGCGGGGTGTCGAACCCTTCGGGCAGGGCGTCGATGAAGCCGAGCGCCTGGGCCTTTTCGGCGACGGCGCGGGCCTCTTCCAAGGTGGTGTTCTCGCGGCCGAAGCGGATGTTTTCCAAGGCCGAACCCGAGAACAGCGGCGTTTCCTGCGACACCCAGGCGAAGCGGTCGCGCACGGCGACGGGATCGGCCTGGCGCACATCGACGCCGTCGACCGAGACCATGCCGGTCTGCGGATCATAGAAGCGCAGCAGCAGGCGGAAGACCGTGGACTTGCCAGCGCCGGACGGGCCGACCAGGGCGACCGTCTCGCCGGGGCGCACGGTCAGGCTGAAGCCCTTCAAAGCCGGAAGGTCGGGGCGGCCCGGATAGGCGAAACCGACGGCCGACATCGACACCTCGCCGCGCGGGGGCGTCGGCAGGGCCGTGGGCTGCGGCGGCGGGGCGATGCCGGCGACGGCGCGCATCAGCTCCTCGATCCGCTCCATGGCGCCGGCGGCCTTTTGCACGTCGCCCCAGCTTTCCCCGAGCGCGCCCACGGCGCCCGCGGCGAAGACCGATAGAAGGACGAACTGAAGCAGGGCGCCGGGTGTCATGGCGCCCCTCACCACGTCCTGGGCGCCCAGCCACAGCACCAGGGTCACGCCGCCGAACATGACGACGATGATCAGGGCGGTCATCCAGGCGCGCGCCTGCATCCGGGTTAGGGAGGCGTTGAAGGCGTCCTCGACCGCCGCGCCGAAGCGGGTGATGGCGCTCTGTTCGCGGCCGAAGGCCTGGACCGTCTCGATGGCGTCCACGCTTTCACCGGCGAAGCCGACGGCGTTGGCGAAGCGGTCCTGAGACGCCACGGTCAGTTTGCGCACCTTGCGGCCGAAGATGAAGATCGGCCCCAGGAGGAAGGGCACGACCAGCAGGACGAAGCCGGTCAGCTTTGGGCTGACGAAGAACAGCAGGGCCACGCCGCCGATCAGGGTCAGGAAGTTTCTGAGCGCGTAGGAGATCGAGGTCGTCATCAACGTCTCGACCAGGGCGATGTCCGTGGTCAGGCGCGACAGCACCTCGCCGGTGCGCATATGGGCGTAAAAGGACGGGTCCAGCGTCAGGATGCGGCCGAACAGACCCTTGCGCACATCGGCGATGACGCGCTCGCCCGTGCGGGTGACGAAATAGTAGCGGGCGGCGGTCGCCAGCCCCAGGAACAGGGCGTTGGCGCCCAGCAGCAGGAACCAGATGTTCAGATTGGCGCCGCCGGCTTCGAACCCATGGTCGATGGCGCCGCGGGCCAGGGCGGTCAGGCCCAGCGAGGCGGCAGTGGACAACAGCAGCCAGAAGACCGCCATCAGGGCATGACCCTTGTGGCGCATGGCGAAGGGAATCAGTCGCGCCAGCGGGCGGATGTCCCGACGTTTGGCGCGCTTGGCGCCCGCTTCGGACATCTGTTCGGCCAGAAGGGCGCCCGCGCTGGGCCGCCCCTCCAGCGACGCCATGCCCGAGGCGCGGTTGGCGGAAGAGGCGGAGGCGGCGGCTTGATCGGTCATTTCGCCCGCCTCTTGCCCCGGAACGCCCCCCGGTGTAAACGCCGCCCCTCATTCCCGCCGGCTTTCTGGCGGGTTTCTCATTTCACGCGCACGGACGGTCGGCATCGTCACCGCGCAGAGACCGGACGACGACCATGAAGGCGGATACCCATCCCGACTACCACTTCATCACCGTGGTGATGACCGACGGCAGCACCTACCAGACCCGTTCGACCTACGGGAAGGAAGGCGACAAGCTGGCCCTCGACATCGATCCGTCGACCCACCCGGCCTGGACGGGCGGCAACGCCCAGCTGATGGACCGCGGCGGCCGCGTCTCGCGCTTCAACAACAAGTTCGCCGGCTTCATCAAGAAGTAAGCGCGTCCTGGCTGCGACATCTCGCAGCAATCGGAACACCAAGAGCGTCGGTCGCAAGGCCGGCGCTTTTTGTTTGGTCGGAACACCGATAATGTGGGGGCGTTCGGGTACCAGGGGCGTCGGCCACGCTGGCCGAAGCGATCGAAGAAGCGGAAGACGATGAATAGACGGCAACTGGGTCTGGGCGTCGCGACGGCGGCCATGACCCTTGGCTCGGCGGCGCGCGCGCAGCAGGTCTTTGTGCAGCGCGGACCGGAGGCGACCGCCTTCTACAACAGCTTCAACGACCAGATTTCGCGTCTGCCCGAGACGCAGCAGGCGGATGTGCGCGCCTTCTATGAAATGAACGGCTGGCGGTCGGTGTGGAACGCCGACCGGGTGCGCGCCTTGAACACCGTCGCGGCCGGCGCCAATCGCCATGGTCTGGCGGGCTCTGACTATTTCGACTTCGTGGGGCTGGCCGCCGATCCGGCGAGTGCGGACCTGCGGACCACGGCGGCGGCGCTGGCCTACGCGCGCGTCCTGGCCGAGGGCAAGGTGCGGCCCGAAACGGTCGAGGACCTGTGGGAAATGCAGAAGAACCGCGTGGACTTGCCGCGCGGTCTCAGCGACGCCTTGACCCGCAATGTGCTGGGCCAATGGTACGACGGCCTGGCGCCAACCGACATCGGCTATCAGAACCTGTCGGCCGGCTATGTCCGCTATCGTCGTCTGGCGGCGCAGGGCGGCTGGCCCCGCTTCAACCAGGGCGCGACCATCGAGCCGGGCAACAGCGATCGCCGCATCCCCGCCCTGATCGACCGCCTGACGGCCGAGGGCGACCTGTCGGCCGCAGACGGCGCACGGCTGAAGTCGCAGGGCCTAGTTTACAACGCCGAACTGCAACGTGCGGTGCAGAGCTTCCAAAACCGCCATGGCCTGGGCGCCGACGGGCGGATCGGCGCGGGCACCCAGCGCTCGCTGGGCGCCTCGGCCGAGGACCGTGCGCGTCAGATCGCGCTGAACCTGGAGCGTCGTCGCTGGCTGAAGCGCGAGGTCGCGCCCGAGCGGATCGAGGTCAACACCGCCGCCGCCATCATGGTGTATTGGAAAGACGGCAAGCCGGTTCACTCCAACCGCGTCGTCGTCGGCTCGGCCGAGAACCAGACGCCCAGCCTGGAGAAGCCGTTCGCCTCGGTCGTGGCCAATCCGCCCTGGTATGTGCCGGCCGGCATCGCGCGCCGCGAAATCCTGCCTAAGGGGCCGGGGTATCTGGCCGCCAACGATATGTATGTGAAGGACGGCACGGTCATCCAGCGCGCCGGTCCGCGCTCGGCCTTGGGCTATGTGAAGTTCGAACTGCGCGACAGTTACGCCATCTTCCTGCACGACACGCCGTCGAAGGCCGCCTTCAACCTGTCCACGCGTCAGCGCAGCCACGGCTGCGTGCGGGTGCAGAATGCCGTGGAATTCGCCCGCCTGCTGCTGTCGCCCGATCCGACCAAACTGGCCCAGTTCGACACGGCGCAGGACACGCGCGAGACGACGCGCGTGACCACCGGACGCGAGATCTCGGTGCGGCTGCTGTACTGGACCGCCTTCGTGGATGGTCAGGGCCGGGTGGCGTTCCGCGAGGACGTCTATGGCCGCGACGACAAGCTGGCGCAGGCGCTGGGCATCGGCGTCAATCTGCCCAAGCCCATCGACGACGGCCGGGCCGACGCCAACGACGTCGGGCCGTAAAGGGGGCGATCAGCCCCTGAAGGCCGCCTCAAGCATGCCCATCTGGCTGAGCACCGGGTTTTCCGGGGCTTGTTCCTGATCGTCTGAATACATACGGCGATCCAGATACAGGGTGCGGTCGAACAGCTTTTCCGACCGCACGAGGTATTCGATCAGGGCGATCGGCAGTTCGGCGTGGCTCGGCTCCGCGTCGATGCGGCGCTCGTTCAGGCGATAGCGCGGCTCGCAGGCGGTTTCCGGCGACATGTCGTCTTCGCGCACGGCGCGCTGGACCAAGAGCCAGGAGGCGATCTGCATCAGGCGGGTGGTCAGCTTCATGCTCTCGGCCGCATAGGCCAAGGCGGCGGCGCGCGACAGCATCTTGGAATCGCGACGGCCCTCGCCGTCCAGATAGGCGGCGGTTTCCTCGACGAGCTCCATGCCTTCGCGGAAGGTGCGATCGAACAGCTCGGACCGGGCGAAATCGCGAACGGTGCGGCTGCGGTCAGCGGGGGACGGAGCGGAGGTCATTTGAGCATTGATCATCAGAGAAGGTCGGGTCCGTCCTGCAATCGGCGCCTGGCGGGGCCGTTCGCACGAAAGATGCAACGCTCATGCCATGCCAGCGGATCATTCGCGATCACGAACCGAAGTTGAACAGGGCGTCGGCGGCGTTTTTCTTGGAGCGTTTCGTCTCGATCGCGGCGCGCGAGCGCGCGATCTCGGCCTCCAGCGCGGCGATCCGCTCCTGCAAATCCTCGACGGCGTAAACATCCAGGTCTTCGCGTGACAGGGCCCGCAGCGGTTCGCCGCGTTGCGGGCGGGGTTCAAGATCTTCGAACATCGTCGCCTTCCTTTCGCGCTGTCATGGCCAAGACGGTCCACGGTCCCTATCTGAACGCCCGGATACGGACGAATGCAAGGCGAGTGCGATGCGCGTGATCGAAATCGAAGGCGGTTCCGGACCCGCCGAGGCCCTGAAGATCGCCGAACGGCCCGATCCCGTGGCCGGGCCGGGTCAGGTGCTGATCCGGGTTCGGGCGGCGGGTGTGAACCGGCCGGACCTGCTGCAACGCGCCGGCGCCTACCCCCCTCCCCCCGGTGCGTCGGATATTCTGGGGCTTGAGATCGCCGGCGAAGTCGAGGCCATCGGAGAGGGCGTGACGCGCTGGGCGGTCGGCGACCGGGTGTGCGCCCTGCTGGGCGGCGGCGGCTATGCGGAGTTGGCCGTGGTGGATGCGCGTCACATCCTGCCGATCCCCGGGGGTCTGGATTTCGTACAGGCGGCCGTGCTGCCGGAAACCGTCTTCACCGTCTTCGCCAATGTGTTCGAGGGCGGCGCTTTAAAGGCCGGCGAGACCTTGCTGATCCATGGCGCGACCAGCGGCATCGGCGTGACGGCCATCCAGATGGCCAAGGCGGCCGGCGCCCGGGTGATCGCCACCTCACGCGGGGCGGACAAGGCCGCAGCCGCCAAGGCGCTGGGCGCGGACATCAGCCTGGACGCCAAGAGCGATGATCTGGAGGCGCAGATCCGCGAGGCGGGCGGCGCGGACGTGGTTCTGGACATGGTGGGGCGCGATTACGCCGCCCTGAACCTGAACAGTCTGAATGTGGGCGGGCGCTGGGTCGTCATCGCCTCTCTGACCGGCCCCAAGGTCGAGATGGATTTGCAGCGGATCATGCTGAAGCGGTTGACACTGACCGGATCGACGCTGCGCAGCCGCCCGGCGGACGAAAAGGCGCGTCTGACCGCGGCTGTCGAGGCGACCGCCTGGCCGTGGGTCGCATCCGGCAAGGTGAAGCCGCCGGTTCAGGCGGTGTTCGCGTTGGAGCAAGCGGCCGATGCGCACGCCGAACTGGAAGACGGCGGGCACATCGGCAAGATTGTGCTCAGCGTTTAGTAGCGCCCGCCGCGAACGGGGCGCAGTGACGAGATGCTGTCATTGAAGCCGCCGCTCAGGAAACGGACGTCGCCCTCCACGATGCGGCAGCGGCCCCGGAACTCGGCGTCGGTGCAGACTTCCCAGCGGCCTTCGACGCGCATCGAACTGATGCGGTCATTGAAAGGCGTGCGGCCCAGGTTGCGGTCCTCGCTGGTGAACTCACGTGAAGCGCCGCGGAAGTTGGCGTTCTCATAGACGGTGATTGAAGACCGCCCCCAACCGCCGCCATTGCCGCCGCCCCAGCCGGGGCCGCCGTTGCCGGGGCCCCAGCCGCCGCCCGGACGGCCGGGCTGGCTGTCTTCATAGTCGCCACGGAAACGCCCGCAGACCAGCAGGCCGTTGTCGTTGTTGATCTCCTCGCCGCCGCAGCGGTTCAGCTCGATCGACGTGCCGCGCATCCGGCCGCGGGTATCGCGGCAATCGGCATAGAGACGACCGCGATTCACATAGGCTTCCGAACATGACTGGGTGTAGCCGCCGCGCGGGGCGACGCGTTGCTGTGCATAGTCCTGGCCCGAGGCCATCGCTGCGGCCAGAGCCGCGCCAAGCAGAATGGACATGGTGGTTCTCCTCTCCCGAAGCTGAAAAGCTTCATTACCGCGAAGGTTGCGTCAGGGCGGATGAACCGTTGCTGTATGGGATTGTCGCTCAGCGTTTTCTTTTGTGTCGAATAGGCCTATATCGGCATCATACGCGCCCGGTCGAAAGGCCGGGCGCCGTCGTATCCAACGCCAGCCGAAGCCCCTTTCGGCGGCTCAACAACACCGGGACGAACGCCCCATGAGCGACATTCTGATGCCCAAGGCCACTGCGGTCTGGCTGGTCGACAACACCTCTCTCAGCTTCGAGCAGATCGCCGACTTCTGCGGCCTGCACCCGCTGGAAGTCCGCGGCATCGCCGACGGCGACGTGGCGCGCGATATCCGTGGCGTGGATCCCGTCACCGGCGGCCAGCTGACCCGCGAAGAACTGGACAAGGCCCAGGGTGACGAAAACTACCGGATGAAGGCGATCGTCAGCCGCCACGCCGAACTGCTGAAGTCGGCAAAGCCGGCGCCGAAATATACGCCCGTGTCGCGTCGCCAGGACCGCCCCGACGCGATCGCCTGGTTCGTGCGCAACCACCCCGAGGTGACCGACGCCCAGATCGCCAAGATGCTGGGCACGACCAAGTCCACCATCGAGAGCGTGCGCAACCGCACCCACTGGAACAGCGCCAACATCAAGCCGGTCGATCCGGTGACCCTAGGCCTGGTCGGACAGCTGGCGCTGGACGAGATCGTCAAGAAGGCCGCCGACAAGAAGGCCAAGGACGACCTGAAGAACGGCGGCGGCACGATCCAGCCCGTCGAACAGGTCGAGGCAGAGCCCGAGTTCGTGCCGGAAGCCCGCCAACGTCCCGGCGCCGAGCCGACGGCGGAATCGGTGTTCGGCACCAAGGACTGATCTGCCTTCGCGCAACGAAAACGGCCCCGGAGAGCGATCTCCGGGGCCGTCGTCGTTTTCAGGGAGATCGGCGCTAGGTCGCGCGCGCCTCCAGACTGGTGATTTCTTCCTTCAGCCGAAGCTTCTTCTGCTTCAGCGCCCTGACCTGCAACGGATCCGTGGACGGGCGGGTAAGCTCCTTCTGGATGGTCTCATCCAGGGTGCGATGACGATTACCCAGTTCGCGAATACGAGCCTCGATGGTCATGGCTTGCGCCTCCTTTGGTTAGGGACCAGTAGAGTGAGCGCCCGGTTTGGCGCGCTGTGTAATCACTTTCCAGTGACAGCCCGTCGCCCCGGACCCGAAGGAGGCTGACCCCCAAAATGGACGATGATGTGAACGGAGCCATACGGAACCCGCCCCACAGACTGGTGGTCGGAATTTCAGGGGCTTCCGGCGCCGTCTATGGCGCCCGGGTGCTGGATGCGCTGAACGATCTGGGCGTCGAAAGCCATCTGGTCGTGACCAAGGCCGCCCTGCTCACATTGTCGCAGGAGACCGATCTGTCGCCCGACGCACTGACGGCCAAGGCGTCGGTGGTCCACAAGCTGGGCGACGTGGGAGCGACGATCGCCTCCGGCTCGTTCCGCACCCTGGGCATGATCGTGGCGCCCTGCTCGATCAAGACGATGAGCGAGATCGCGACGGGCGTGACCTCGACCCTGCTGACACGCGCGGCGGACGTGACGTTGAAGGAGCGGCGACCGCTGGTGCTGATGGTGCGCGAAACGCCGTTCCACCTGGGCCACCTGCGCACCATGACGGCCTTAGCCGAAATGGGCGCGACCATCGCCCCACCCCTGCCCGCGCTTTACGCTCGGCCGAACTCGATCATGGAGATGGTCGATCAGTCGGTAGGGCGGACGCTGGACCTGTTCGGCCTGGATTGGGGCGCGGTGCGGCGCTGGGAAGGCCTGAAGTCATGAGGCTGTGGGACTGGGCGGTCGCCGCCTATGGAGCGCCGGGCGTTGGAGAGGCGTGTCTGGCGCTGCAGGACAGCCACGACCAGAACGTGCCCTTGCTGCTGTGGTCCGCCTGGGGCGCGGCGACGGGCCGAAAGCCCGACGAAGAGACGATTGAGGCGGCTTGCGACACCGCCCGGGCCTGGGACAGCGTCGTGGTCGCCCCGCTGCGTTCGGTGCGGCGGATACTGAAGGCGCCGGTGCCCGACATCGACGACGGCTCGCGCGAAAGCGTGCGCAACCGCATCAAGGCGCTGGAGCTGGAGGCGGAGCGGCATTTGCTGGACGCGCTGGAGGCGCTGGCGCCCGAACCCGGCGGGCCGGCCCGCCCGATCATCGACGGCCTGGCGGCCACCGCCCGGATGTGGGCGGACGTGACACCGCGCCCGGCCCTGATCCGGCTCGCAGACGCCCTTCCGGCCTGAGATCAGCGTGGCTATAAGCGGCCTGAGACGAGCGGCGTGGAGATGACACGATGAACGACGACACGCCTGCGATCACCGAGGAAATGGCCGAGCTTCAGGCGCGGGTGAACCATCTGCGTCAGGAACACGCCGACCTGGACGCCTCGATCGAGGCCCTGGGTCAGGCCGCCATTCCCGATCAGCTGATGATCGCCCGGCTGAAGCGCAAGAAGCTGGCGCTGAAGGACGAAATCGTGAAGCTGGAAGACCGTATCCTACCCGACATCATCGCCTGATCTGGCCGGGCGGGCGGCCGGTTCCGCCGTGCGACCATCCGCCGCCCTGTCCTAGCCCCAAAGTCGCCAAAGCCAGCTGGCATAAGCCGCCCTCCCACGGAACGCCGTGCGCTGTCGGGGCGCCGCTTCCTTCATTCCAGAGCGTAGAGACGCTGGAGAGGCCGCCGAATGCGACGCCTGCTATCCAACGCGCCGATGGCGCGGTGCAAGACCCTGTTGATCCACTCCGGCCAGACGGCCGCCTTCGCCGCCGTGGCCGTTTTCGCCGCCGCCGCCGCGCCAAACGCCGCGCGTGAGGCCGCCTTGTCGCCGCCGACCCAGATCGCCGCGCCGGTGTCGCCGCCCCTGAAGGCCGAGGTCGAGAAGGCAGGTCCGATCACGCGCCAGATCGCCTTCACCGCCCCGGTGCGGGGCTATGCGATCAACTCGCCGTTCGGCCTTCGCAAACTGGCCATCGAAGCCAAGGCGCGCGCGCACAAGGGCGTGGATATCGCCGCGCCGAAGGGCACGACTGTTTTCACCGCCGCCGAGGGCGAAGTCATTCGCACGGGGTACGACCCCGAGGGCTATGGCAACTTCATCGAGGTGCGCCACCCCAACGGCATGAGCACCCTTTATGGCCACCTCAGCCGGATCGATGTGGCGAACGGCGATGCGGTCGCGCCCGGTCAGCGCATCGGCCTGGTCGGCTCCACGGGCTATTCCACCGGCCCGCACCTGCATTTCGAGGTCCGTCGCGGCGGCGCCCAGGTCAATCCGATCAAGGTGGTCGATCGGCATTTCGAAGTGACGGTCAAGGCCAAGGGCTGACGCCCCTTGCGTTGCGACGGACGTCGCAAACATCCTAGTGTCCCCTCTCGTTCTGGGAGGGATGAATATGAACAAGATCGTCGCCGCCGTCGTCGCGGGGCTGTTGGCCGCCACGCCCATCGCCGCCTCGGCGCAGGACTACGGGCGCTACAGCGAAACCGCCGCACAGACCGAGCTGTCGCGCCTGGCGGATGTGCAGATGGCGGTCATGGTGCCGATGCGCGACGGCGTGGGACTGGCCACCAATGTCTATCGCCCCAAGAACGCGTCCGGCCCCTTGCCGACCGTGTTCGTGCGCACGCCCTATAACGAGTTGGCCTACAACGCCCGCACCACACGCTCGGCCCTGAGCTGGGTCAGCAAGGGCTATGCCTTCGTCATCCAGAACGAGCGGGGACGGTATTTCTCGGGCGGCGACTATCAGATCCTGGGCTATCCCCAGACCGACGGCTATGACGCCCTGACGTGGATTGCGGCCCAGCCCTGGTCGAACGGCAAGGTCGGCACCCTGGGCTGTTCGTCGTCCGCCGAATGGCAGCTGGCCCTGGCGGCACAGAACCACCCCGCCCACGCCGCCATGGTGCCCCAGGCCTCGGGCGCAGGCATCGGCAAGGTTGGACGGTTCCAGGAACAGGGCAACTGGTACACCGGGGGCGTGCCGCGCAACCTGTTCTTCGTGTGGCTGTACGGCGTGGATAACCCGCAGCGTGCCCAGATCCCGATGGATCTCGACCAGGAAACCCGCGCCCGCATCGTTCGCTACAACGACCTGGACGCCAAGAAGCCGGATGTGAACTGGCCCAGCCAGATCCGGCATCTGCCGGTCAACGAGATGCTGAAGGACCTGGGCGAGCCGGCCGGCACGTTCGAGGAACTGATCGCGCGCACCCCGTCCGATCCGGACTGGCGTCAGGGCGGCCTGTATCACGACGACATGGGCTGGGGCGTGCCGTCCCTGTGGTTCAACAGCTGGTATGACGTCTCGATCGGGCCGAACATGGAGCTGTTCAACCACGCCCGGTCCACGACCCAGGATCGCGAGGCGGCCGAGCACCAGTACGTCGTGGTCGGCCCCAACAACCACTGCGCCTTCGGCGGCCTGGGGCCGAACTACAAGTCGGGCGACCGGCCGCTGGGCGACGCCACTTTCGACAGCGACGCCCTGGTGCACGCCTGGTTCGACCGCTGGCTGAAGGGCGAGCGCCGCGCCTTCCCCGAGAGCACGCCGCACGTGCAGTATTTCAACATGGGCGAAAACGCCTGGCGCACGGCCGCGCAGTGGCCGCCGGCCGGGGTCAAGACGGTGCGGATGTATCTGCGCTCGGGCGGCGGGGCCAACAGCCTGAACGGCGATGGCCTGCTGAGCCTTCAGGCGCCGCCCGCCGGCGAGCCGGCAGACCGCTATCGCTATGATCCGATGAACCCGGTCCAGACCATCGGCGGCGGCGATTGCTGCAACGGCGGGCTGGTCACGGCCGGGGCCTTCGATCAGCGGCCGATCGAGGCGCGCAACGACGTGCTGGTCTATACGTCGGAGGCGCTGACCGAGCCGATGCAGGTCACCGGCTTCATTGATGCGGTGCTGAAGGTGTCGTCCTCTGCCCCCGACACCGATTTCGCGGTCAAGCTGGTGGATGTGGCGCCGGACGGCACGGCCTATATCCTGGGCGACACCATCATGCGGGCGCGCTATCGCAACGGCTATGACCGCCCCGCGCCCCTGACGCCGGGACAAGTGGCGACCGTGCAGCCCACGCCGCTGACCATCAGCAACACCTTCCAGCCCGGTCACCGCATCCGGGTCGAAGTCACCAGCTCCAACTTCCCCAAGTTCGTGCGCAACCTGAACACGGGCGGGGCGAACGAGACCGAGAGCCAGGGCGTGGTCGCCGACAACGCCGTCCATCACGCGGGCGACGACGCCTCCTACATCGACCTGCCTGTGGTGAAATAGGCGCCCCCGCGCCGAAGTCGCTGGCGTCCCCTGTCGTCGGATTCTAGTCTGACGACAGGGATTTGGGAGGCGACATGGCGGCGTTGACGCTGGATAGGGTGAACAAGCGATACGGCGATTTCCACGCCGTGCGCGATCTGAGTTTTCAGGTCGAGAAGGGGGCGATCTGCGGCTTTCTGGGACCGAACGGGGCGGGCAAGACCTCGACCCTACGGATGATCCTGGGGTTGCAGCCGGCGACGTCGGGGCGGATCGAGATCCTGGGCGCCGACGACGGGCGCAAGGTGCGCGACCGGATCGGTTTCCTGCCCGAGGAGCGCGGCCTCTACAAGAAGATGACGCCGGTCGAGGCCATCGCCTTCTTTGGCGCGCTGAAAGGCCTGCCGGTCGCCGAGGGCCGCAAGCGCGCCAAGACCCTGCTGGAGCAGCAGGGGCTGGGCGAGGCGCAGAAAAAGAAGATGAAGGAGCTGTCCAAGGGGATGGCGCAGAAGGTGCAGCTGATCGCCTCGGTCGTGCATCAGCCGGAGTTCGTCATCCTGGACGAACCCTTCTCCGGTCTGGACCCGATGAACCAGCAGGGCTTGGAGGCGATGATTCGCGGGCTGGCCGCGAACGGCGCCACGGTGCTGTTCTCCACCCACGTGATGCAGCATGCCGAGCGGCTGTGCGACAAGGTCGTGTTGCTGGCCCGCGGCAAGAAGGCATTCGAAGGGACGGTGGATCAGGCCAAGGCCACCTCGCCGCGCTTCCTGTATCTGGACGGCGCGATCAGCGCAGACGACGCCGCCGCCCTGCCCGGCGTCGCGGGCGTCGAGACCCTGTCCAACGTCGATGGCGTGCGTCGGCTGAAGATCGCCCTGGCGCCCGGCGCCGGGGGTCAGGACACGTTGAAGACGGCCTTCCTGAACGGGCTGGACGTGCGCGGCTTCGCGCTGAAGGAGCCGACGCTGCACGACGCCTTCATCGGCCTGACCGGCGACCATCCCGACCAACCCGTCGCATCCGTGGAGGCTGCCCGATGAACCGCACCCTGCTGATCGCGCGACGCGAATATGTCGCCTACGCCAAGACCGTCGGCTTCTGGCTGTCGCTTCTTGCCTTTCCGCTGTTCGCCGTGCTGGGCGGCGGCATTCCGGCGCTGATCAAGGCCTCCGAGCCGATCAAGTCGGTGGCGGTGATCGAGGAAGGCCCCAATGCGACGGGGCTGGCCGCCGCCGTGCGCGCCTCTCTGCAAGCCGATGTGGATCGTCAGAACGAGCGCCTGCGCGAAGCCGCCGAAAAGGGACAGGCGGGCGCCGGGCGCGCCGTCGCCTCCATCACCGGCCCCAAGATCCGTCTGGTCGACGCACCGCCCGCCATCGCCGACGCCGTCGGCCCGGCGCGTGACGAGGCGATCCGCAAGGCGCTGGACAAACAGACCTCCAAGGCCAGGCGCCTCGACGCCGTGGTGTTCTTGAGCCGCACGGATGGGAAGCCCGCCGCCCAGGTCTGGACCGCGCGCGCCACCGACAACGACGTCTCAGGCTTCGTCCGCAACGCCCTGCGCGATGCCCGGCGCACCGAACTTCTGACCGCCGCCGGGGTCGCCCCCGCCGTGGCGCAGGAGGTTCAGACCTTCCGGCCTGAGGTGAAGTCCTTCTCGCCCAGCGCGGCCAGCGGGGGCGAGGTGTCGATGCGTGACCGGATCCCGTCCTTCATCGGCCTGGGCGTCGGCTTCCTCTTGTGGTCGCTGGTTATCACAGGGGCCTCGATCCTGCTGAACAGCGTGATGGAGGAGAAGTCGAACAAGATCCTGGAGGTGCTGCTGTCCTCGGCCTCGGCGACCGAAATCCTGACGGGCAAGGTGCTGGGCGTGGCGCTGCTGACCCTGACGGTCATGGGCGTCTGGGGCGGGATCGGGGCCTTCACCCTGATCTCGGCCTCGCCCGAGACGGCGGCAACGGTCGGACAGGTGCTGCTGCACGACGGCCTGATCTTCTATTTCATCGCCTATATGGTCGGCGGCTACCTGATGTATGCGGTGCTGTTCGCCGCCATCGGCGCTTTCTGCGAGACGCCGCGCGACGCCCAGACCTTGATGGGGCCGATCATGATGATCCTGGTCGTGCCGATTCTGGTGATGCAGATGGCCCTGACGAGCCCGGATGCGCCGGTGGTGAAGGTGTTGTCCTGGATTCCCTTCTTCACCCCGTTCCTGATGAGCGCGCGCGCGCCCAGCGATCCGCCGCTGGTGGAGGTGATTCTGACGCTGATCGGCATGTTCGCGACCGCCGCCTTCATGGTGTGGATCGCCGGGCGGGCCTTCCGCGCCGGCGCCCTGTCAGACGTGAAGCTGAGCTGGAAGAGCTTTGGCCGGGCCATCACCGGGCGGGCGTAGGCGGCACGGTTGTCTCCTCCCCGTCGCGTCGCGATGGGGAGGTGGCGCGGCGCTTCTTCCGTCAAAACTTGAAGAGCCCTGCCCCACGCTCCGCAGAAACGAAAAGCAAAGAAAAAGGCCGCTTCCCGAAGGAGGCGGCCTTAAATCTTTCGGCTTTCGCCGGGGTCTTAACGACCGCCGGGGACGCGCGGCTTCGGCGCGGGCAGCAGGCCCTCGCGCTGCATGCGCTTGCGCGCCAGCTTGCGGGCGCGACGGATGGCTTCAGCCTTCTGACGGGCGCGCTTTTCCGAGGGCTTCTCGAAGTGCACGTGGCGCTTCATTTCACGGAAGCTGCCCTCGCGCTGCATCTTCTTCTTCAGGGCTTTCAGCGCTTGGTCGACGTTGTTGTCGCGAACGAAAATCTGAACCAGGTTAAACTCTCCTTTGGCCGCCCGCCGCGTCCTGTGAGGGAGACGGGCGAACAAAATAAAATCGTCTTCCGACAGCCGGGCTCTCGGATGAAGGCGCGCTGATACACGAGCCGCCCCCTTCTGTCCAGATCGTCGCGACCATTCTTCAAGGCTCGAAACGCCATGACGACCGGCGTATGATCGCCCTTATGACCGAGACGACAGACTGGGCCGACCGGACCGAACAGACCGTGCTGGACGCCGCCATCGCCCGCGCGCCCGCCCTGGGCTGGAACGCGCGTCTGTTGCGCGAAGCCTGTGAGGCGTGCGGCCTGTCGCAGGGGGACGAGGAACTGCTGCTGCCCAACGGCGCGCGCGATCTGGCGGCCCTGCTGTCGCGCCGCCACGATGCGCGAGCGCTGGCGGCTCTGGGTGAGATCGACGCCAAATCGCTGAAGATTCGCGAGCGAATCGCCCGCGCCGTGTCCGAGCGGATGGAGGCGGGCGCCGCCGATCTGGAGGCCACGCGTCGCTGCGCCGCCTTCCTCGCCCTGCCCGTCAACGCCGACCTGGGGCTGAAACTGGCCTGGGAGAGCGCGGATCATCTGTGGCGCTGGGCCGGGGACGAGGCGACCGACTGGAATCACTATTCGAAGCGGACGATCCTGTCGGGCATCCTGATTCCCGCCCTGACCATGCGCTGGTTCGACGGCCGCGAAACGGCCGAGGCTTTCGTCGCCCGCCGGATCGAAAACGTCATGGCCTTCGAGAAGTGGAAGGCGGGCAAGGACTTCGACGCGCCGTTCCGAAAGGTCAGCGACGCGCTGAGCCGCATGCGGTTTGGGGCGAGGGCGTAAAGCGAACGCGTCTAGGTTGCGGAAGAACGCAACCCATGCGACCCCTTCGCTCTAACGGAGAGTGTAGGATGCAAAAGACTATCGTCTTGAGTGGCGTGGGCGTTTTGGCCGGGTCAGCGCTTTTGGGCGCACTCTCTTACCAAGAGCCGCCGTCACAAGTGAAACCGAAGGTCTGCTGGGTTGAGAGCAAACCGATTCCCAACGGCCTGCTCAATCTCGTGCGGTGTGACGCGACTAAGGTCGACTGATCAGACCACGCCCAACACCCGGTTCACATGCGCCATTTTGCGGCCGGGGCGGGCCTCGGCCTTGCCGTAGAGGTGAAGGCGTTCGTCGGACTTGGCCGACAGCTTGCGCCAGTCCTCGACCTCGTCGCCCAGCAGATTGGTCATTTCGATGCGGGCGTGGGCCTTCGTGGGGCCGAGCGGCCAGCCGGCGACGGCGCGGATATGCTGTTCGAACTGATCGCAGACGCAGCCGTCCTGGGTCCAGTGACCGGTGTTGTGAACGCGCGGTGCGATCTCGTTGACCAGAAGCACGTCGTCGCCGAGGTCGAAGAGCTCGACGCCCAGAACGCCGACGTAGTCCAGCCCGTCCAGGATCGCCTCGGCGATGGCGCGGGCGCGAACTTGCGTCTTCTCGTCCACGGCGGCGGGGGCCAGGGTGGTGCGCAGGACGCCGCCTTCGTGCCGGTTCTCGCCCAGCGGATAGACCGCCATATGGCCGTCCCAGTCGCGGGCGGCGATGACCGACAGTTCGCGCACGAAGGTCGCCTTGGCCTCCAGGATGGCCGGACGCCCCCCCAAGCTTTCCAGGGCGGCGGGCGCGTCCTCGATGGCGTGGATCCAGACCTGACCCTTGCCGTCATAGCCTTCGCGGCGGGTCTTAAGGAGGGCGGGCAAGCCCAGTTCGGTTAGGCCGACGACCAGGTCGTCCAGCGTGTCGATGACGGCGAAGGCGACCGTCGGGGCGCCGACGGCGTTCAGGAAGGTCTTTTCGTCCACCCGGTCCTGCGACACGCGCAGCGCCGTCGGTCCCGGCGCGACGAGGGCGCCGGCCTCGGCCAGACGCTCGATGGATTCGGCCGGCACGTTCTCGAACTCGAAGGTGACGACATCGGCGGCGCGGCCCAGCGCCGACAGGGCCTTGGGGTCGTCATAGGCGGCGACGATCTGGCGCGCCGAGACCCGGCCGGCCGGGCTGTCGGCCTCGGGGTCCAGGATCACGACGTTGAAGCCCAGGCGCGAGGCGGCCTGGCTCAGCATCCGGCCCAGCTGGCCTCCGCCGATGATGCCGAGGGTCGAACCGGGGGGAAGCGGAAGATCAGGCACTCAGTCCTCGACGGTTTCTGCGACGGATTCGGTCTGGGCGGCGCGGAAGGCGGCCAAGCGTCCAGCCAACTCTTCGTCCGACAGGGCCAGGATCTGGGCGGCCAGGATGCCGGCGTTGGCGGCCCCCGCCTCGCCGATGGCTAGGGTGGCGACCGGAACGCCCGCCGGCATCTGCACGATCGACAGCAGACTATCCATGCCCTTCAGCGCCTTGGACTGGACCGGCACGCCCAACACCGGCAGTTCGGTCATGGAGGCGGCCATGCCCGGCAGATGGGCGGCGCCCCCTGCTCCGGCGATGATGACCTTGTATCCGGCGGCCTTGGCGCCCGTGGCGAAATCGACCAGGCGCTGCGGCGTGCGGTGGGCGCTGACGACCTTGGCGTCCCAGGCGACGCCCAGTTGATCCAGGCGATCGGCGGCCAGCTTCATGGTCGGCCAGTCGGACCGGCTGCCCATGATGATCGCCACCGGGGTTTCGGAAGTCGCCATGTCTGCAAGGCCCCTCGCGGAAAGGCGCCGGTTACAGCACGCGGGTGACGCCCGCAACCGCAACACCGTGATTTCAGCCGCGTCGCCCCGTAATGTCGGCCTTCAATGTCGGCGGATCACGCTCTACCATCGTTCGACCGCGCGACGCAGACTGAGTCGCGCCTTCGGAGCCATCCCTGCGCCGTGACCGACGTGGCTGAACACGACCTGACCGCCGAGATCGCGCGCCTGCGCGTCGAGCTGGAAGCGTGGAAGACGCGCGCCGCGGCCGCCGAGGCCGCCGCCGACCACGATGTGCTGACGCCCGCCCTGAACCGGCGCGGCTTCATCACGGCGATGCAGCGGACCATGGCCTATTGCCAGCGGCACGGGGTGCCGGCGGTGCTGCTGTATCTGGACATGGACGGGTTCAAGAGCGTCAACGACAACCTGGGCCATGCCGCCGGCGATGCGGCCCTGGTCGCGGTGGCCGAGCTGCTCCTGGCCAATCTGCGCGAGTCGGATGCGGTGGGTCGGCTGGGCGGGGACGAGTTCGCCCTGCTGATGTTGCACGCGGGATATGAAGAGGGCCGGGCCAAGGCGCGTCAGCTGGCCGAGGCGCTTAAGACCGAGGGCTTCGTCTGGGACGGCCAGAAGACCGAACTGGGCGGCTCGTTCGGCGTGCGCGCCTGGGACGGCCATACCGACGCCGAGGTCTGGCTGACCGAGGCCGACGCCGCCATGTGGGTGAGGAAGAAGGGGCGCTGAGGCCCCTTCCCGCCCCTGCCGCTTAAAGCGGCAGTTTCAGCTGAATGCCGCCCATGTGGCTGTCGGCGTGGTCGCCGAAGCGGCCGCGATAGCCGACCGTCACCTTGACCGGGCCGACCGAACCCTCAACGCCGGCCGAGGCCAGGAACTGTCCGCCGAACGGATCGTCGATCTCGCGCGACAGCACCTGGGCCGGGTTGTTGTAGAGACCGACGCGCACCGGATCGGAGCTGTCGTCCAGAGCGTCGCGGTAGCCGCCCTCGGCGAACAGGCCGAAGCCGCCCATTTCCGCCTCGGCGCGCAGGGCGACCTCGCCGGTCAGGGCCTTCACGGTGCGGTCGCCGTATTGATACTGGGCGCCGACGCCCTGTTCGTAATAGCCGTCCACGTCGCTGGAGACGTAGGCCAGGGCGGCGCGGGGCGACAGGGCGACGCCGCCCATGTCGAACCACATGCCGCCTTGCAGACGCGCGCCGCTGCTGAGCGCGCGGGTTTCGGCGGTGTGGACGATCGGCGCCAGGCTGGTGGTGCGTTCGATGTCGTCGATGTTGTCGCGCGCCACGCCGACGGCGGCGTTGACGAAGACATCGCCCGAGCGCCAGCCGCCATAGACGTCCAGGCCGAAGCTTTCGACGTTGAACTGCAGCGCCTGGCTTTCGACGTCGGTGTTGCGCGCCGTGCCGGCCAGACCGAAGCGCCAGTTGGCCGAGGGGCCGGCCTCAAGCGCGATGCGGGCGCCCCAGCCGTCGCTGGACGAACTGGTGACCGAGCCGCGCGCGTCGGTGTCGACGCTGTCGATCAGGGCCGAGGTGGTGACGGACACGCCGGCCTCCCACGGCTGACGACCCGACAGGGCCTCGCCGGCGGCGTCCAGGGCGTCCTCGCGGTGACGATAGGTCGTCTCACCCTGCAAGGTCGATTGGGCGCCGATGTCGCCATAGTAGAGATAGTCGGTCGCCAGCTGGGCGATGATCCGGTGGCCCGCTGCGGTCGGGTGGACGCCGTCGAAGTAGAAGTAGCTGTCGGGGTTGGAGCAGACCGTCGCCCCGTTGAAGCAGGGCTGGGTGATGTTGGTGATGCCGAACAGGCCCGGATTGCCAGCCAGGGTGTCGCCGATCTTGTACAGGTCCATCATGATGATGTTGCTGCCTGGGCGGGCGGCGGCCGTGGCGGTCAGATTGGTCTGGAGCGCGGTGTTGAAGGTGGTGACGGCGAAGTCGGCCAGAGGCGCGGCGGTCGTGCCGCGGAACTGAGGCGTCAGGCTGAGTTTGGGCAGGTTGGTGACCAGGATGGTCCCGGCCCCCGCGCCCGCCACGGTGTTGACCAGGCTGTTGATGTTGCCGGCGGCGGTCGTGGCGACCGGGGTGATGGCGGCGACCGGACTGGCGGAAGCGCCGGCGGCGGGCAAGCCTTGGAAGATGTCGTTGGCGCCGCCCAGGACGCTGACCAGATCCGTCGAGCTGAAACGGCCGCCCGCAGCGGTGTAACGAGACAGCTGGTTCAGCATGCCGAACGGCACGCCGGCCGAGGCGTCGGTGCGCGAGCCGCCGAAGGCGTAGTTGATGCTGCCCGTGACCGAGCCGTTGAAGTTGGCGGCGTTGAAGCCCAGCAGTTCAACGAAGGTCGGACCGTTCGAGAAGCGGCGCGCATAGGGCGGCGACGGCGGCTGGGTCCCTCCCGAGATCAGAAACAGGTTGCCGTTGTCGCTGAGGCTGTCGCCGAAGACGACAAGACGGTTGTAGGTCTGGGCCGAGGCCGAGCCGGCAAAGGCGCAGGCGGCGAGCGCCAAGGCAGCGACGGCGCCGCCGGTGATGAAGCGTGACATGAATATCCTCCCGCAGCCGTCGTTGCGCGGCCGTTCGACGTGAGGATGCGCCAGTTCGCGCAGAGCGCAAGATGCCGCGAGGTCAGCTTTGAGAAGATATTTGCGAGCGACGTATCACTGCAACGTGCGGAACTTCAGCGTGCCCGGCACGGTCTTGAGTTCACGCAGCGCCTCCGGGTCGTAGTCGCGGTCCACATCGGTGATGACATAGCCCGTGCGCTCGTCCGTTTTCAGATGCTGGCCCAGGATGTTCAGGCCTGCCGACGCCAGGGCGCGGTTCAGTTCGGCCAGCACGCCCGGCTGGTTCCGGTGGATGTGCAGGATGCGGTGGGCGCCCGAAACCTCGGAGAGTTGGACGTTGGGCAGGTTGACGCTGAAGGTCGTGTCGCCCCGGTTCAGATAGCCCAGCAGACGTTCGGCCGCGAACTCGGCGATGGCCTCCTGCGCCTCTTCGGTCGAGCCGCCGATGTGCGGCGTCAGGATCATGTTGGGCAGGCCCTGAAGCGGGCTCTCGAAGGGGTCGGCGTTGGTGCGCGGCTCCTCGGGGAAGACATCGACGGCGGCGCCGGCGACCCGGCCCGAGCCGATCGCCTGGGACAGGGCGCCGACATCGACCACATGGCCGCGCGCCAGGTTCAGGAACAGCGCGCCTTCCTTCATCCGGCCGAACTGGGCCGCGCCGAAGATGTTGGCGTTCTCCTTGCGGCCATCGACATGCAGGGTGACCACGTCGCTTTCGGCCAGCAGCGCATCCAGCGAGCGCATGCGGCGCGCATTGCCCAGGGCCAAGCGCTCGGACAGGTCGTAGAACAGCACCCGCATGCCCAGGTTTTCAGCCAATACCGACAACTGGCTGCCGATCGCGCCGTAGCCGACGATGCCCAAGGTCTTGCCACGCAGCTCCTTGGAGCCGGTGGCGGACTTGTTCCACTTGCCGACGTGCATGGCCGCCGACTTGTCCGGAACGTCGCGCATCAGGACGATCATCAGGCCGATGGCCAGTTCGACTACCGAACGAGTGTTCGAATAGGGGGCGTTGAACACCGCCACCCCGTGATCCGACGCCGCATCCAGATCGATCTGGTTGGTGCCGATGCAGAAGGCCGCGACAGCCATCAGCCGATCAGCCTGTTCCAGAACGCGGCGGCTGACCGTGGTCTTGGAGCGGATGCCCAGGACATGGACGCCCTTGATGGCCGCGATCAGGTCGTCCTCGTCCAGCGCGCCCTTCTGGGTTTCAACCGAATAGCCCGCCTCCTCAAGCCGCTCGACGGCGGCGGGGTGGATGTTTTCCAGGAGCAGCATCTTCATGCGGCTGCGCGGGAAGGACCAGCGACCGACCAGGCCTTCGGCATGTAGCACCTCGTCGAGCGACGCGGCCTCGGCGTCGGCGACCTGGACCACCGGCGCGCGGCGCACGACCTCGGTGAAGGCGTAGAAGGCGTCGGCGGCGCCCGCGATCTTGACCTCGGCGTCGTTCCAGCCATCGCCCACCATGACGACGCGGCCCGACAGGTTCAGGCCGTGAATGGCGGTCGGCTTACCATTGACGTGCGACAGCGGGTTGGCGTCGTCCACGCCGACCACGCGGTCGTCGGCGTCATAGATCAGATCGTTGCACAGCAAGCGATCGGCAGCGACGCCCAGCTCTTCCGCGACGGGCGCGATCACCTCGCGAAAGCCCCCGGAGAGGATGACGACCTTGCCCTTATTCTGCTGGAAGAAATTTAGGTTGCGCCGCACCGACGCCGTCAGGTGGTCCGACGCGCTCTGGGCCAAGGCGGTGACATGGGCGCGGGTCAGCGGCAGAAGAGCCAACCGGCGACGCAAAGCCTCGCCGAACTCGATATCTCCGGTCATGGCCTGATCCGTCAGGGCGGCGATCTGGGCTCGGGTTTCGGCAGCGCCGGGCGCATCCGCCAGGGCGATGTCGGCCAAGGCTTCCAGGGTTTCGAAATCGACCAGGGTCGAATCGAAGTCGAAGATCAGGGTGGGGCGTGCGCTCATGGGCGGCGTCTTAGCGGCCTTCGCGCCTGCGGCAAAGCCGAGCGATACTGCTCACTGTGGGCAGATGCGCTAAAAGTATGCCGCCCGCCAGGATTTTCACCGGGCGGGCGGCACGAAAATGTCAGAAGCGCGCGATGCGGCGCACGTGGCTGTCGGGACGACGGCTTTCGAGCACCGCTGCGCCGACGGCTGCGGCGATGGTCGCCACCGCCAGCAGCGCGCCGCCTTCGCGGGCGTGATCACGCGCATATTGACCGGCGTCGTCAGCATAGCGGCGCGCCGTCTTGCCATGCTTCTTCAGCGCCTTCTTGCCGTCTTTGCGGGCCGAACGGAACCAGTCGTCGGCGCGGTCGCGTACATCATAGGCGGCGTCTGCCGCACGATGGCGGGCGTCGCGCGACAGCGCGCCAGCGCGTTCACCGACATCCTCGGCGCGGTGGCGGAAGGCGTCGACGGCATCGTGGAAACGGTCTCGCAGTTCGGACGTATCGACCCAGCCGCGCGGGTCGATACGCGACTTGATGCGCTGGTAACGGGTGGGGCCGCTGCGTTGCGTCAAATAGACGACGGCGACGGCGCCGAGCGCGACCGCGAGGAGGCTGCCGGCGGTGATGCCGGGGTGTTTGCGAATCTCTTCGATCGGATCGATGTCGCGGATCATCGGCGGAACCTCTTCAGTTATTGGCGTCATGAACGGAGCGACGGCTCCGCTTGAGCCAAAAGAGCGATCCGCGCCGAAATCGGTTCCGTCGCCCTCCCCCAGACCCAGCGGATTAGCCCCCTTATCAAGTCGCCTGCGGGCGCCTACATAGCCGCGATCCCCAAATGACGCCCCAAAGGACCTCGCCGTGACCGATCACGCGCCCAATATTCCCGTTTCCGACGATCTGGCCGCCGCCTTCCAGATCGAAGGCTGGCCCGTGCGCGGTCGTCTGGTTCGCCTAGGCGCGACCATCGACAAGATCCTGGCCGCCCACGCCTATCCCGAGCCGGTCGCCGCACTGTTGGGCGAGGCCTGCGCGCTGGCGGCCCTGATCGGCTCCAGCCTGAAGTTCGAGGGTCGGCTTTTGGTCCAGGCGCAGGGCGACGGCCCCGTCCGCTATGTCGTCGCCGATTACGGCACCGACGGATCGCTGCGCGGCTATTGCCGCTATGACGAGGCTGAGGTCGCCGAGGCGTCGCAGGGGTTTGCCCGTCCCGGCGCCCGCTCGCTGCTGGGCCAGGGCGTCTTCATCATGACGCTGGATCGCGGCCCGGACTTCGAGCGCACCCAAGGCATCACGCCGATCGAGGGCGAAAGCCTGTCGCTGGCGGCCGAACACTATTTCCAGCAGTCAGAACAGGTGCCGACCAAGGTGCGTCTGGCCGTCGGCCAGGTTCAGACCGAGGCCGGATCGCAATGGCGCGCCGGCGGCGCGATGATCCAGATCATCGCCGGCGACGAGGCCCGCGGCTCGACCGAAGAAGTCTGGGACCGCACGCGAGCCCTGTTCGGCACGCTGGGCGATGACGAACTGGTCGATCCGACGATCTCGCCCGAGACGCTGCTGTTCCGCCTGTTCCACGAGGACGGCGTGCGGCTGGAGGGCGCGCGAGAACTGACGGCCGTCTGCCGTTGCTCGCGCGAACGGATCACCTCGGTCCTCGCGTCCTTCGATCCGGCCGAGCGCGCCGAAATGCTGGAAGACGACGGCAAGATCCGCGTCACCTGCGAATACTGCGCCACGGTCTATGCGCTGGACCCCGAAGAAGTGGTCGCAGAGCAAATCTGAACGAGAAAGGTCGGCTCCGGGGAGCCGCCCTTTTTTGATCTCAGCCTTCCAAATCCAGCGAATAGCCCGCCGAGCGGACCGTGCGGATGGGATTGGCGCTTTCGTCGGCGATGGCCAAGGCCTTGCGCAGGCGACCGACGTGGACGTCCACCGTGCGAGCCTCGACATAGACGTCCGAGCCCCAGACCGCGTCAAGCAGCTGCTCGCGGCTGAACACCCGTCCGGGGTGCTGCATGAAGTGGTCCAGCAAGCGGAACTCGGTCGGGCCCAGATGGACCTCCTTGCCGTTGCGCTTCACCCGGTGCGAGACGCGATCCACGACGATGTCGCCGTGGTTCAAACGGTCGTCGGCCAGACCGGGACGGATGCGGCGCAGGACGGCGCGGATGCGCGCGATCAGTTCGACCATCGAGAAGGGCTTGGTCAGATAGTCGTCCGCGCCGGTGTCCAGGCCGCGAACCCGGTCGCTCTCCTCGCCGCGCGCCGTCAGCATGATGATCGGCAGGTTGCGGGTCTCGGCCTTGCCGCGAATGCGACGGCAGACCTCGATGCCCGACAGCTTGGGCAGCATCCAGTCCAGCAGAACAAGATCGGGCAGACGCTCGTCGATCTGCAGCATGCCCTCCTCGCCGTCGGCGGCGACGGCGACGTCGTAGCCTTCCTTTTCGAGATTGTACTGAAGAAGGGTCGCCAGCGCGTCCTCGTCTTCCATCACAAGGATATAGGGCTGCACGTCGGGTCTCCGGTCTCGGGTCAGTGCGTCGAAAGGTTCGGCGTCGGATCGGAATCCTCAGCCGTGGGCTGGGCGCGCGGGCGTTCGCCCACGATGTCCTCGCCCGTGATCTCGTAGTGAACGGTCTCGGCGATGTTGGTCGCGTGATCGCCGATCCGCTCCAGGTTCTTGGCCATGAAGAGCAGATGGGTGCAGGCGCCGATCGTGCGCGGATCGCCCATCATGTAGGTCAGCAGTTCGCGGAACAGGGCGTTGTAGTGCTCGTCGACCTCGTCGTCGGTCTGCCAGACGGCGACGGCGCGATCGAGTTCCGAGGCCGTATAGGCGTCCAGCACATCACGCAGGCGGGTCGAGACCAGCCGTCCCATCCGCTCGATCGAACGGGTCAGGGGCTGCATCGGCTGGGCTTCGGCCAGGATCAGCGCGCGCTTGGCGATGTTCTTGGCGAGGTCGCCGGTGCGCTCCAGATCGGTGGCGATCTTCATGGCGCCCAGGGTGCGGCGTAGGTCGCTGGCGACCGGCTGGCGCAGGGCGATCAGGCGGATCGCCTTCTTCTCGATATCGCGGTGCAGGGCGTCCAGCTTCAGATCGCGTTCCACCACGGCGCGGGCCAGGGCGATGTCGCGCCGGGCGACGGAATCGATGGCGTCCGCGACCTGGGCCTCGGCAAGGCCGCCCATGCGGGCGATCTCGGCCGTGATCTGGTTCAGTTCGTCGCCATAGGCTTTGACGGTGTGCTGGTTCATCGGATTAGCCGAAGCGTCCCGTGATGTAGTCGAGCGTGCGCCGTTCGCGCGGATTCTGGAAGATGTCTTCCGTGTCCCCGGTCTCGACCAGACGGCCCATGTGGAAGAAGGCGGTGCGTTGCGACACGCGCGCGGCCTGGGCCATCGAGTGGGTGACGATGACGATGCAGAACCGCTCGCGCAGTTCGTCGATCAGCTCCTCGATCCGCGCCGTGGCGATGGGGTCCAGCGCCGAGCAGGGTTCGTCCATCAGGATGACCTCGGGGTTCACGGCGATGGCGCGGGCGATGACCAGACGCTGCTGCTGGCCACCCGACAGACCCATGGCCGACGATTGCAGGCGGTCGGCGACCTCGTCCCACAGGCCGGCGCGCTTCAGCGCCTTTTCGACGACCTCATCCATCTCAGCCTTCGAGGACACCAGGCCGTGAATCTTGGGCCCATAGGCGACGTTTTCGTAGATGGATTTGGGGAAGGGGTTCGGACGCTGGAACACCATGCCGACGCGGGCGCGCAGCAGCACCGGGTCAATGGAGCGGTCGTTGATGTCCTCGCCGTCCATAGCGATGCGGCCCGTGACCTTGGCCCCGGCGATGGTGTCGTTCATGCGGTTCATGGTCCGCAAGAAGGTGGACTTGCCGCAGCCCGACGGGCCGATCAGGGCCGTGACGGTCTTGTCCGGGATGTCCAGCGAGACGTCGTAGAGCGCCTGTTTGCCCTCATAGAAGACCGAGACATCGCGCGCGGCGATTTTGATCGGACCGACGGGCGGGCTGTCGACCACGGCGGGGCCCGACCGGGGCGTAGCGTCCTCGACGCGCGGTTCGGCGGCTGCGCCCTTGGACGGAGCGATTTCGGGCAGGACCTGGCCGCCCATGCGCGGCGCTTCGGTCGGATCGACCGAGCCGGCACCGGTCTGGTCCTCGGCGGAGCGGAAAATACGGAATTTCATTCTCTTACCACCGACGCTCGAAGCGCCGCCTCAGGATGATGGCCGCCGCGTTCATGATGATCATGAAGACCAGAAGGACGATGATCGCCGCAGCGGTGCGTTCGTGGAAGGCCCGCTCCGAGGCGTTCTCCCAGATGTAGATCAGCGAGGGCAACGCGCCGACCGGCTGGTCGATGGCGTGCGGCACGCCCGGCACGAAGCTGACCATGCCGATCAGCAGCAGCGGCGCGGTCTCGCCCAGGGCGTGGGCCATCGAGATGATGGCGCCGGTCATGACGCCGGGCATGGCCAGCGGCAGGACATGGCTGAACACGGTCTGGGTCTTGGATGCGCCCATGGCCAGAGCGGCCTCGCGGATTGAAGGGGGCACGGCCTTCAGCGCCGAACGGGTGGCGATGACCAGGGTCGGCAGGGCCATCAGCGCCAGGACCAGACCGCCGACGATGGGACTGGCGCGCGGCAGATGCATCCAGTTGATGAACAGGGCCAGACCCAAGAGGCCGTAGACGATCGACGGCACGGCCGCGAGGTTGTTGATGTTGACCTCGATGATGTCGGTCAGCTTGTTCTTGGGCGCGAACTCTTCCAGCCAGATGGCCGCGCCGACGCCCAGCGGAATGGCGATCAGGGCCGTGACCATCAGCATCAGGGCCGAACCGACCACGGCGCCCAAGACGCCCGCCAGCTCGGGCTGGGTCGAATCGCCGTTGGTGAACAGGGCGGTGTTGAAGTGCGAGCCGATCACGCCATTGGACTTCATCCGATCCAGCCAGGCGATCTGCTGATCGGTAAGGCGGCGTTGATCCTCAGGCGTGGCCTTGGAGATTTCGCCCTTCAGATACAGATCGGCGTCGTCGGACAGCGGCACGGCCAGGGGCACGGTCTCGCCGATCACCTCGCTGCGCTTGGCGACAAGGTCGGCGGCGACGAACTTCAGCTCAGACGAGAACAGCCGCTTCATCTGCGCGGCCTTCGTGCCGGCCGCGTCGTCCTGAATGCCCATGCGGGCCAGCTGCTGCTCGGCGGCCAGTTGCTCGAAGTTTGAGCCCTGCGGATAGGCGCGGTCGACGCGCGACGGGTCCATGAAGACCGGCACGGTGACGGTGTGGGTGTAGAAGGCGGTGTGGCCCTGCTCGACGATGCGGACCAGCAGCACGGCCAGGAACAGCATGGCGGCGGCGATGGCCAGGCGGCCATACCATTTGAAGCGCGTTTCCCTCGCGTGACGACGCTTCAGGCCCGCACGCAGGCGGTCCAGACGTCCGTTAGCGGCCGCGCCGGCGATCTGATCGGGGGTCGCGTCAGTCATATTGTTCCCGATAGGTCTGCACGATCCGGTGGGCGATGATGTTCAGCATCAGGGTCACCAGGAACAGGGTCAGGCCCAGGCCGAAGGCGGACAGGGTCTTGGCGCTGTTGAACTCCTGGTCGCCGGTCAGCAGGGTCACGATCTGCACGGTGACGGTGGTGACGGTGTCCAGCGGATTGAAGGTCAGATTGGCGGCCAGGCCCGCGGCCATGGTCACGATCATGGTCTCGCCGATGGCGCGCGACACGGCCAGCAGCAGGGCGCCGGCGATACCCGGCAGCGCGGCGGGCAGAAGAACCCGCTTCACCGTCTCGGACTTGGTCGCGCCCATGGCGAACGAGCCGTCACGCAGCGACTGGGGCACGGCGTTCAGAATGTCGTCGGACAGGGACGAAACGAACGGGATCAGCATGATGCCCATCACTGCGCCGGCCGTCAGGGCCATCTGGTTCTGAACCAAGGCCAGGTATTGGCCCAGCCCGTCCAGCGGTCCGCCGATCAGGAAGAGGCCTACCTCGTTGAACAGGACCCGCAGCAAGGGTCCGACGGTCAGGGCGGCGAAGAAGCCGTAAACGACGGTCGGCACGCCGGCGAGAACCTCTAGCAGCGGCTTGATCACGGCGCGGGTCGTGCGGCTGGCGTATTCCGACAGATAGATGGCCGACAGCAGGCCGATCGGCGCGGCGACGCACATGGCGATGACCATGATCAACAGGGTGCCGGCGAACAGCGGCACGGCTCCGAAGGCGCCCGACGATCCGACCTGATCGGCGCGGATGGCGATTTGCGGGCTCCATTGGGTGCCGAACAGGAAGTCGAGAACCGGCACCTTCTGAAAGAAGCGGAAGCTGTCGAAGGCCAGGGAGGCGATGATGCCCAGGGTCGTCAGGACGGCGATGGCCGAGCAGACGAACAGGGCGCCGTAGATCCAGCCCTCGACCCGGTTGCGGGCGCGCGTCTGGGGCTTGATCTGCGTCAGGGCGAACAGTCCGCCCAGGATGGCGGCCAGGATGGCGGCGACGCCGCCGCCCCACGACAGGGTGCGTTCGATGCGAACCATGCGGCGCGCCTCGACCGGCAGCTCTTCGGCCAGCGGACGCTCCCAGATCTGCAGGGCGGGCTCGCCACGACCCACGCGGTGGGCGTCGGCGAAGAAGGCGTCACGACGGAAGCGCTCCAGCGCCGCGACTGCATCAGGCGTGCCGGCGGCCGTCAGCTGACGCTGCAGCGGGGCGGCGAAGACCGAGGCCAGGATCAAGACCAGCAGAGCCGGCGCGGCGACCCAGATCAGCGCATAGGCGCCGTGCTGGCCGGGGCGGGAATGGGGCTTTGCGCCGATCGCACGACGACGCGCCAACGCGCGCCCGCCCAGGAAGGCGGCCGCACTCAAGGCGACGAGGATCAGCAGATAAATCCAGATCATTCAGAAGTCCGAAGCGCCGTGCGCGAATCGACGACGGTCCTGAACATCGGGACCAACGCGGCGCGACTACTGCCTGCGAATGGTCAGCGGATTACGACGGGTCGATGACAGTTGGGTGACAGCGACCGTCCGTCGCGCCCTCAGCGTCGCTCGATCGGTTGAGGGAACCAGGCGGTGAAGGCCGCGCCCATACCCGGCGCGCTTTCGACCACCAGACCGCCCTGATGGCGATTGATGATGTGTTTGACGATGGCCAGTCCAAGCCCCGTCCCCTGCCGCTCGCCGCTCTTTTGACCCTCGACCCGATAGAAGCGCTCGGTCAGGCGGGGCAGATGTTCGCGCGCCATGCCGGGACCATGATCGCGCACCGTGACGGCGGCATAGGAGACGCCCGCCGTGCGGTCCGGCGTGACCAGCGGCAGTCGTGTGGCGCCGGGCATGCGCGAGGCCCAGGCCTCGTCGAACGACAGGTCCGAACGGACCGAGATTTCGACCGTGCCATTGCGTGACGAATATTTGACGGCGTTGTCGAGAAGGTTCTGCACCACCTGCAATATCTCGTCGCGATCGCCGCTGATCGACGCCCTCGCCTCGCCCTGATCCAGGGCGATGGAAATCTCCTTTTCGCGCGTCAGAACGCTGATGGCGTCAACCACGTCAGAGGCGGCGCGGTCCAGATCGACGCGGCCAGAGGGCGGAATATGCTCGTTCAGCTCGATCCGGCTGAGCGACAGCAGATCCGCGACCAGCCGCCCCATCCGGTCCGCCTGGGCCGACATGATGTCCAGGAACCGGTCGCGCGCAACCACGTCCTCACGGGCATGGCCCTTCAGGGTCTCGATGAAGCCGCTGAGCGAGGCCAGGGGCGTACGCAGTTCATGGCTGGCGTTGGCCAGGAAGTCCACGCGCATCATCTCGATACGGCGCGAGTCCGTTTCGTCGCGCAGGATCAGCAGGGCCAGCTCGGACCCGGCCTTGCTTGACGCTTCGAGTGACAGCGGACGGGTCCAGGCACGCCAGCGTCGGTCACGCTGGCCGCCCGTCGCATAATCCGTGGTTCGCGCCGTTCCGCCGAACAGGGCCTCGTCCACCGCTTCCAGCACGCCCGGTTCGCGGATCACCTGAACCAGCAAGGCGCCCTGACGCTGGATGCGCAGCAGCTCGCGCGCAGCCGCGTTCGCCATGACGATGCGTCGCCCGGCGATGTCGTCCGGCTCGCCGCCGCTGACCACCAGCACCGGATCGTCCAGCGCCTCGAACACCCGGTCGAGAAGATCGCCCGTCATCATGTCGATAGCGGGCTCGGTCGCGGTGCCTTGGCTGGTCGCCGGCTCAGCCCTGCTCGCCTCGCTCATGTTCAAAAGCCAGGCCGAGGCCGCCACGATCACCGCCCCGCCGACCAGCCAGTTGGCCAGTTCGGGATGCAGGATCGCCAGCACCAGCAGGGTCACGATGGCGATGCCGATGCTGGCGCCGACCGTCCACAGCCGCGAGGTGGAGACCGGCGCGACGGGCGATGGCGAGACTTCGTAAGGCATGGGTCCGGGCGACCTCGAACTGAAGAACGATTCCGATCCTTGCACGGATTCTGTGACGGCGTGCCGACAGCCTGCGGCGCCCATAAGCTTCGCCGCACGGTTTCTTTAGAATTGTTGTCTATCGTACGCTCAAGGGGAGGCCTCGTGGACCGCATAATCCATTGTATTGCGCACGATCACGACTGGCGGATCACGCTGTTCGCTGCGCTGATCTGCATGGCCGGTCTGGGCGTCTCCACCCACGTCATGCAGCGGATGGGCCGGCGCGATCCCGGTCGACGCCGCCGTTCGGTCCTGCTGGCCGTCATGATCGGCGCCCTGTCCATCTGGGCGACCCATTTCGTGGCCATGCAAGGGTTCGTGGCCGGCGTGCCGGTGCGTTACAATCCGTTCCTGACAGTCGCCTCTCTTGGGATCGCGCTGGCCATGATCGGCCTGACGATCGGCTCGACGTTGATGGGCAAGGGCCGCATGTGGTGCGTGCTTGCTGCGGTGATCGCGGTCGCCGGCGTCGGCGCCATGCATTATCTGGGCATGGCCGCCATAAGAGCGCCGGCGCACATCAGTTGGGATCCCGGCCTTGTCGCCCTGTCCATCGTCGCAGCCCTGGCGATCGGCGGCGCGACGGCCTTCTTCTATCGTCGGGGCGGCCTGCTGCGCCTGCTGGCGACCACGACGGGACTTTCCGCGACCGTTATCGTTCTTCACTTCATCGGCATGTCCGCCATCACGGTGACGCCGGACCCGACGGTCGCCGCCGACCAAGGGCTGTCCAGCGAGGCGATGCGACTGCTGCTGGCCGCCATTCTGCTGATGATCTGCACGGCTGCCGCCGTCCTGGGCATGATGGCCTATATTTCGCGCGCCACCGCGTTGCGCCGTATTCGCGAGGCGGTGGACGCCATGCCCGATGGCCTGGGCTTCTATGATTCCAAGGATCGGCTGGTGCTTTGGAATGCGCGCTATGCCGAGGTGAACCCCGAGCTCGAGCCGCATCTGGTCGTCGGCCTGACCTTCCGCGAAGCTCTTCGCATCGGCATCGACGAGGGCCGTTATCAGGAGGCGGCGGGCCGCGAAGAAGAATGGCTGAACGAGCGCATGCAGGCACGTCGTCAGCTGTCATCAAACAGCGAGCAACAGGTCGCCGGCGGACGCTGGCTGCGTATCCAGGATCGCCGTACGTCCGAGGGCGGGACGGTCACGGTCTGCAACGACATCACCGATCTGAAACGCGACGCCGAAGCCCTGTCCGAAGCGCGTGACGCGGCCGAGGCCGCCAATGTGGCCAAGAGCCAGTTTCTGGCCAATATGAGCCATGAGATCCGCACGCCGTTGAACGGCGTGATCGGCCTATCCCAGGCCCTGGCCAAGACCGATCTGACGGCTGAACAGCGTGAGATGCTGGATCTGATGCAGGCGTCGGGAAAGACGCTGCAGACCCTTCTGAGCGACATTCTGGATCTGGCCCGCGTCGAATCGGGCAAGCTGGAGCTGACGGAAGACGCCTTCGAGCTGGCGACGGTCGTGCGCGAGGCGGCTCAGCTCTATGCCGAGAACGCGCGTGAGAAGCATCTCGACTTCCACGTCGATATCGATCTGGAAGACGACGTCTGGATTCTGGGCGATGCGGTTCGCCTGAAGCAGATTCTGACCAATCTGATTTCCAACGCCGTCAAATTCACCAGCAAGGGGTTCGTCGGTCTGATCGTGCAGCGGGGGGCGGATCGCGAGGGCTTGCCCGTGCTGCGCTTCACCGTCGAGGACAGCGGCATCGGCTTCGACGCCGCGACGCGGGCGCGCCTGTTCAGTCGCTTCGAACAGGCCGATGGCGGCATCACGCGCAAGTTCGGCGGCTCGGGACTGGGCCTGTCCATCTGTCGCCAGCTGGCCGAGATGATGGGCGGCGACCTGGGCTGTGAAAGCGAACCCGGCGGCGGCGCGGCCTTCATCCTGACGTTGCCGCTGAGACAGACTGAGGCCCCGTCGCGCAAGGAGCCTGCGCCGACCCAACCCGTTGTCGCGGAACAGGCGCGGACGATCCGCGTGCTGGTCGCCGACGACCATCCGACCAACCGCCGCGTGATCGAACTGATTCTGGCGCAGACGCCGACGCAGATCGTGATCGCCGAGAACGGCGCCCAGGCGGTGGAAAGCTTCCGGGCCGATACTTTTGACCTGGTGCTGATGGACATGCAGATGCCCGTCATGGACGGGCTGACCGCGACCCAGGAGATTCGGCTGCACGAGGCGACGATGGGTCTGGATCGCACGCCGATTGTCATGCTGACCGCCAACGCCATGCCGGAGCACGTCGCCGCCGGACGCGCAGCCGGGGCCGACCACCACCTGGCCAAGCCGTTCAACGCCGCAGAACTGCTTGGCATCGTCGCAGCGCCGACGTCGCTGCTGAAGGATCGCGCGCGGGCGGCGTGAAGCGGAACCTTTGACGGTTGCGCCTTGGACCTGATGCGTGTAATAGCCCGCGCTCTTGAATTCGAGGGTTCATCACCCCCGCCGCGAGAGCCCCGGGTTGGCGCGGCGTTTCCGTTGTTGTTGAGGCGAGCCACATGGCCGAGATCATTCTGAACGTGGACGTCCGCGATGGCGTCGGCACCGGCGGCGCTCGCGCTGCGCGTCGCGCCGGTTTCGTGCCGGGCGTCCTTTACGGCGGCGAGCAAGCCCCCGTCGCCATTTCGGTGAACGAGAAGGACTTCCGCAAGTCGCTCTACACCGGCAAGCTGCTGGGCCACCTGGTGACCCTGAAGTACGGCGACGAAACCCAGCCGGTCATCGCCAAGGACGTGCAGTTCGACCCCGTTTCGGACCGCCCCCTGCACTTCGACCTGATGCGCGTCGACGAGAAGGCTCCGGTCAAGATCGAAGTGCCGGTGCACTTCCTGAACGCCGATGAAGCGCCCTACTCGCGTCAGGGCGGCTCGCTGGAGATCGTCCGTCACGCCGTTGAGATCCTGGTCCGCGCCGACCAGATCCCGGAAGAGCTGGTTGTCGATCTGGCCAAGGCCGAAATCGGCGACACCATCCGCATCTCGGACATCAAGCTGCCCAAGGGCGCGGAAGCCACGATCACCGACCGCGACTTCGTGATCGCCACGGTCAAGATCTCGTCGGCCGCCCTGTCGGAAGCCGCTGACGAAGCCGCCGAAGCCGAGGCCGCTCCGGTCGAGAAGACCGAAGACTGATCCTTCGTCGCTTCGACAAGATCAGGCCCCGCCCGGTTCGCCGTGCGGGGCTTTTCTTTGCCTGACGCAAACGGCAAGAGGACGCCATGATCATCATCGCGGGGCTCGGCAATCCGGGCGGGAAATACGAGAAGAATCGGCACAACATCGGCTTCATGGCCGCCGACGAGATCGCGCGCCGGTGGCGGTTCGGGCCTGAGCGCGCCAAGTTCCAGTCGATCGTCAGCGAGGGTCTGGTCGACGGGACCAAGGTCCTGCTGATGAAGCCCCAGACCTATATGAACGAAAGCGGTCGGGCGGTCGGCGAGGCGGCGCGGTTCTACAAGATCAAGCCGAGTGAAATCATCGTTTTCCACGACGAGATCGATCTTGCCCCAGGGCGGTTCCGCATGAAGACCGGCGGCGGCGCGGCCGGCCAGAACGGCATCCGCTCCCTGATCAGTCATCTTGGCGCCGACTTCCGACGTGCACGCATGGGCATCGGCCATCCGGGCGAAAAGGAACTGGTCATGCCCCACGTCCTGGGGGACTTTCACAAGGCCGAACAGCCCTGGCTGGACGCCATGCTTCAGGCCTGCGCCGACGCCCTGCCCTTCGCAATCGCCGGCGACGACGAACGCTATCAGGGCGAGGTCATGCGCCTGGCCCCCGCGCCGAAGTTCAGCCCCCGCCAGGCCGCGCGCGGCGAGCTTTAGGACAAACCGCCGCCTATCGCGCCGTCGCAAAACGCCGTAGAGGCCAGACGTGACCCGCGCTCAGGCCGACAATTGGTCGATCTCGCAATCGCTCGCCTTCCTGGCGGCGGTGTTTGCGCTCGTGCTCGGAACCCTGCTGCCGTTCGCGGCCTTGGCGGCGGTTCAGCCGGGCCATCCGCTGGTCATCTGTTCGGCGGAAGGCCCCCAGACCATCCAGTCCGGCGGCATGGACGGCCCGGTCAACAAGCACGTCGGGGCCAAATGCGCGGCCTGCGTCATGCCGTTGGCCGCCGCCCTGCCCTGCCCGCCTGCGCCCGAGCCGGCGCCGGTGGTCCGCACCGTCGAGCGCGTCGTCTATGTCGCCGCCAGCGTCAGCCCGCCGCCGCCCGCTCGCGCGCCGCCGCGTCCGCCGTCCACCGCCCCACCCCAAGCCTGAACCAGACCCCAAGCTCGCGCCGGCCCCAGCGCCCGCGCGCCGTCTCGTTCTGATTTCAGGTTCAATCCCATGTCCTTCAAGACCCCCGCAGCGCCCTGCGCGCTGCTGCTCGCCGCCCTATCCAACGCCGGTTGGACAAGCCCCGCCTTGGCCCAGCAAACTCCCGAACCGGCTTTGCTGGACAGCGTCATCGTCACCGGCCGCCGCAACGCCGAGGATCCGCCCGTCGTCGCAGACGCGCGACAGCGGCTGTCGCGCACGCCGGGCGCCGTTGCTGTCATTTCAGCCGAATCTTACGCCGACCGCTATGCGGCCAACCTCGCTGACGTGCTGCGCGATGCGCCCGGCGTCTATGCCCAGAAGAAGTGGGGCGGCGACATTCGCCTGTCGATTCGCGGATCGGGCATAGGCAATGCGGTTCACAATCGCGGCGTTCTGCTGGCTCAGGATGGCGTGCCGTTCAACGAGGCCGACGGGTTCGGTGACTTCCAGCTGATCGACCCGCTGATCGCCCGCTACACCGAGGTCTACAAGGGCGGGAATGCGCTGCGGTTCGGCGGAGCCGTGCTGGGCGGGGCGGTCAATCTGGTGACGCCGACGGGGCGCACGGCCTCGTCCAACCTGAACCTGCGCCTGGACGGCGGCTCTTACGGAACCGTGCGCGCCCATGCCGAGGTCGCGGGCGTTCGCGGCGATTGGGACGGTTTCGCCGCCGTCACGGGCCAGAGCGTCGATGGGTGGCGTCAACAGAGCGAAGGCAAGGCGCTGAACCTGTCGGGCAACATCGGGCGCAGCTTTGGACAGGACCGCGAAGTTCGCCTGTTGGCCTCGTGGGGCGACATCCATCAGGAGATCCCGGGCAGCGTCAGTCTGTCCGACGCCCTGACAAATCCCGAGGCGGCCAATCCCGCCAATATCGCCCTCAACTATCAGCGCAATATGCGCTCGCTTCGCACCACTTTGCAGACGCGCTGGAGGCTGGACGACGCAACGGTGTTCGAGGGCGCCCTCTATGGAACCTGGAAAGATCTGGACCATCCCATCTTCCAGGTCATCGACCAGCAGAGCCGCAACTACGGCGCCCTCGGCCGGTTCGACTGGCAGGGCCGGATCGGCGGCCTGCGCGCCGACGCCTTCTATGGCGCCTGGTATCGACAGGGTGATCTGGACGCCAAACAGTGGGTCAATGTCGGCGGACAGCAGAACGGTTTACGCGCCCGCAGCTTCCAGAACGGCAAGGGGCTGGATGTCTTCGGCGAGGGGCGGCTGTTCGTGACCGATCGACTGGCGCTGGTCGCGGGAGGAACCTGGGGGCGCGCCGAGCGCGACTATCAGAGCTATGTCGTTCCCGGCGTCGTCGGCACGATCGACCTGACCACCGACAAGACCTTCGACTGGTTCACGCCTCGCGCCGGCCTGTTGTGGGAGAGCGAGGACGGTGCCCAAGTCTTCGCCAACGTGACCCGCTCGATCGAGCCGCCCAACTTCTCGGCCTTGTCGCCGACTGCCGGCGGCTATCAGCCCCTCGTGCCGCAAGAGGCCGTGACCTGGGAAGTCGGCACGCGGGGTCGGCGGGGACCGCTGACCTGGGACGTGACCGCCTATCGCGCCGATCTGAAACACGAACTGCTGAACTTTGCTGTAAACGCCGCCCTGGGCATCCCGGCCGCCACCTTCAACGCGGGCCCGACGATCCACCATGGGATCGAGGCGGGGCTGGATTGGAGGATCGCGCCGGGATGGCGGCTGCGCCAGACCTACGCCTTCTCCGACTTCTATTTCGACGGGGACAAGGTCTATGGCGACGGCCATCTGCCAGTCGTGCCGCCGCATCTGTACCGCGCAGAGCTTCGCTATGACGATCCGGCAGGCTGGTTCATCGCGCCTAGCGTGGAATGGTCGATCAAGGATGCCTGGGTCGATTATGCCAACACTCTGAGGTCGCCGTCCTACGCCGTCGCGAACCTGAACATGGGCTGGACCGTCAATCGCCGACTGACGGTGTTCGCCGATGTCCGCAACCTGTTCGACGAATCTTATGTGTCGAACTTCGGCGCGGTCACGGACGCCCGCGTGGCCACCGTGTCCAAGGCCGTCTTCTTCCCCGGCGAAGGCCGTTCGGCCTATGTCGGCGTCAGGATGAGCTACTGATGGCGCGCAATCTCGACAAGACGACGCCGGACGACCTGTCCGGCGCCTATCGGGCGGTCTGGCGCTGGCACTTCTATGCTGGCGTCTTCGTCATGCCGGTGCTGATGCTGCTGGCCCTGACGGGGGGTCTCTATCTGTTCAAGGACGAGATCGACGGCTTTCTGTATCGCGACATGATCCGCGTGCCGGCCGTTCAAACTCAGGCGGCGCCGGAAACCTGGGTGGCTTCGGCCGCCCAGGCCGCAGGCGGCGGGCGGGTCGCCAATCTGGTCATGCCTGCCCGCGACGATGAGGCGATCCGGCTGCGGGTCGATCGACCCGATGGGGTGCAGAAGACGGTCTTCGTCGATCCGCACACCAGCCGGGCCACAGGCGTCATTCCGGCCGGCGGGTTCATGGAGCTGGTCAAGAAGACGCACAGCCTGACCCTGCTGGGGCGGCCGTTCAACATTCTGGTCGAGATCGTCGCCGGCTGGACGATCATCCTGTTCGCCACGGGGCTCTATCTGTGGTGGCCGCGCGGGCGGGGCGTCGCGACCTTTGCACCGCAGACGACCGACAGCCGCCGCCGGCCGTTCTGGCGTGACCTACATGCGCTGACGGGGTTCTATGTCGGCGGGGTCGTGCTGTTTCTGGCCGTGACCGGCATGCCGTGGTCGGCGGTCTGGGGCGACAAGGTCATGGGGGCGGTCAAGGAGACGGGGCTGGGGCGGCCGCCCGCGCCCGTCGCCGGCGCCTGGCAGAGGGTGCAGCACCACGATGCGCCGGTCGGGGCCGGCTGGACCATGGAGGGCATGGTGATGACCCACGACCACGCCGGCCATGGCGGCCTGGCGCAGGTTCTGCGGGTCGCGGATCAGGCCAGCCTGGCGCGCCCCTATACGGTGAACATCCCCAAGGCCGACGACACCGCCTATACGCTGACGACCCAGGCGACGCGAGTTCAGGACAGCCGATCGCTCTATGTCGATGCGGCCTCCGGGCGGCTGCTGGGCGACATCGGCTATCACCAGTTCGGCGCCGGCGCCAAGGCCATCGAGTTCGGCATCTATACGCACCAGGGCACGCAGTTCGGACAGGCGAACCGCATCGTCATGCTGATGGGCTGCATCGGCGTGTGGCTGCTGGCGATCAGCGGCCTGGTCATGTGGTGGAAGCGCCGCCCGCCCAATCTGTCGCGCCGACGCCTGGGCGCGCCGCCCGCCCCGCCGGGACCGCGCGCGCGCGCCGCTGTCCTCGGCATCGTCCTGCCCCTCGCCATCCTCTATCCCCTGACGGGACTGAGCCTGATCGCGGCCGTATTGCTCGACCGAGCCCTGCGTCCGATGATCCGGCGCCGTTCCGCCGCCTCGTGAAAGACCTGACGCCATGAAGATCAAACTCGCCCTTGCCGCCGCCGCCCTGTCGCTGGCGGCCTGCAATTCGCCCGAGCCGGCCAAGGCGCCCGCCGCTGAGACGCCGACGGCGACCGCCGCCGTGAGCGCGACCGACGCCTGGTGCCGCCCGTCGCCGAACGGGGCCAAGGCCGGCGGCTGCTACGTCACCCTGACTGCTGCGACCGACGACCGGCTGACGGGTGGTTCGACGCCGCGCGCCGGATCGCTTCAGGTCCACGAGATGAAGACCGAGAACGGCATGATGAAGATGGCAGAGATGACGGCGGGCCTGCCCCTGCCTTCCGGTCAGGCCGTGGCCCTGGCGCCGGGCGGCAACCACCTGATGCTGATCGAGCTGACCGCGCCTCTCGTCGCCGGCGAAACCGTGCCCCTGACCTTCCAGTTCGCGTCGGCGCCGGCGATCACGGTTCAGGCGCAGGTTCGCCAACCGGCCATGGACGGCATGGATCACGGCGCCCACTGACCTCAGTTGAAGCGCGAGCCTGACAAACCGGTTCGAACCGGGTAAAGGCTCGCGCCTCACGAGGAATACCATGGCTCTTAAAGTCGCGATCGTCGGCCTGCCCAACGTCGGCAAGTCCACCCTGTTCAACGCCCTGACCAAGACGGCGGCGGCCCAGGCGGCCAACTATCCGTTCTGCACCATCGAGCCGAACACCGGCGATGTGGCGGTGCCCGAGGCGCGTCTGAACGCCTTGGCCGAGATCGCCGGATCGAAAGAGATCATCCCGGCCCGCATCACCTTCGTCGATGTCGCCGGTCTGGTGCGCGGCGCGTCCAAGGGCGAGGGCCTGGGCAACCAGTTCCTGGCCAACATCCGCGACTGCGACGCCGTGGCCTTCGTGGCGCGCTGCTTCGTGGATGACGACATCACCCACGTCGAGGACCGCATCGATCCGATCGCCGATCTGGAGATCATCGAGACCGAGCTGATGCTGGCCGACATGGAAAGCCTGGAGCGCCGCCGGCCCCAGCTGGAGAAGCGCGCCAAGGGCGGCGACAAGGAATCCGGCCTGACGCTGAAACTGGTCGACCTAGCCCTGGCCCAGCTGAACGCCGGCAAGCCCGCCCGCACCGCCGAGGTGTCCAAGGAGGACATCAAGGCCTGGCACATGCTGCAACTGCTGACGGCGCTTCCCGCCCTCTATGTCTCGAACGTCGAGGAAGGCTCGGCCGACAAGGGCAACGACCTGTCCGACAAGGTCGCCGCGCGCGCCGCCCAGGACAACGCCAACTCGGTCGTCATCTCGGCCCAGATCGAGTCCGAGATCGCCGTGCTGGACGACGAGGAGCAGAAGGAGTTCCTGGAGACCCTGGGTCTGGAAGAGCCCGGCCTGAACCGTCTGATCCGCGAGGCCTACAAGCTGCTGGGCCTGCAGACCTATTTCACGGTCGGCCCCAAGGAAGCGCGCGCCTGGACCATCAATGTCGGCGACACCGCGCCCCAGGCGGCCGGCGTGATCCACACCGATTTCGAAAAAGGCTTCATCCGCGCCGAGACGATCGCCTTCGACGACTTCGTCGCCTTGCGCGGCGAAGCCAAGGCGCGCGAGGCCGGCAAGCTGCGCGCCGAAGGCAAGTCCTATGTCGTCAAGGACGGCGACGTGATGAACTTCCTGTTCAACTAGGCGGCGCGGCAGGCGGGGTTTCGGCCCCGTCCTTCTTCATCATCTTTTCCAGCGGATTGGCGGGATCGGGCGCGCGCGGCGAACCGGGGCAGCGCGCCAGTTTCGTCGTCTTCATGTCCTGATCGACATAGGTCAGGTTCATCACGTCGCCGCTCGTGCTCATATGCACCCGCTCGGTCTGAGCCCGCCCCGCGCATCGCAGAACAGAAACGTAGCCGGAACCCGTCTCGTCGATGCTGGCGATGTCGCAGTTGCGGCCATAGGCGTCGAAGCGCAGCGGCGTCAGAGTGATCGGACTGCGTTCGCCCTGGGGTCGGGTGCACCATTGCGGGTTCGCCGCCCAGACCCCCACGAAGCTGCGCGGCCCGCGTCCGGCCAGAGAAGACGGTCCAGGCGGTTCGACCGGCTGCATGGCCTCGGGCGTGCGCAGGGGCGCCGCCGGTTCGTTCGGCGGATTGACCTCGTGATCGCCGCAGGCGGCCAGAAGTACGATCGCACCCGCCATCGGGATCAAGGCTGATTTCATCCCGCCACAACGCCACGGCCAAGGTTCGGGTTCAATCCGATGACCAGCGCCAGCGGCTGAGATCGGATTCAGCTCAAGACCACGCGGCCGTCGATCATGCGGAAGGCCACGCCGGTGCGCTGGAACAGGCGGGCGATGACGGCGGACGGATCGGACGCGCCCTGGTCCAGCAGCCGCTCGACATCGCCGCGCAGCGACGGGTCGCGCGATGTCCGGGTCAGGGCCGTCAGCCATTCCTCGCGGCTGAGCACGCCGTCCGGTTGGCGCAACAGAGGTCTGAGGAAGTCGAACCAGTCGCCGCCGGTCCGCTGGTGTTGCGCGCCTTCCGCCGCCAGGGAGAAGACAGCCCCGCAGGCGTAGTAGGCGCGGTGTTCGCCCCGGGCGCCGGCCTGGGCGACCGGCTGGCGGGCCAGGTTGACGCAGTCGTCCACCTCGGACTGAAGCTCGGCCCGGTCGTCATAGTTTGCGTCTAGGGCCTTCAGGGCGCGCACAGCCATCAGGTCGGCCCCGCCCTCGGTGATCCAGGCCTCGTCGGCGAAGGCGTAGCGCACCGTCTGCCCCAGCCAGAAATGCGCGCCCTCATGGCCGATGAACCAGCGCGAACGCTCCACGATTTCCGGCTGGGGCGAGGTCACGCCCCTGCCCTCGAACGACATGACGATCAGGCCCGGCAGGACGCTGCCGCCCATGCTGGTCATGCTTTCGGTCGGTCCGTTCCAGGCCACCATGACGATGGGCGTATCGCCGCCGGAGCCCGGCGCGCCGAGGCGATCGCGGTAATAGTGACCGACACGCGGCGCAAAGCCGCGAATCTCTTCGCCGATCCACGGCGGCAGATTGGGGTCCATAACGGTCGACAGGCCATCGCCCGGCGTCACCGTCGCCTCGCCCAGCAGGACGTAGCTGCGCTCGTCCATCGTGGTCAGTTCGTCGCGGCGGCGCCCGTTGAATAAAACGGGTCCGTTCTCGTCCCGCCACGTCACGCGCGAGGGACCGCCATCCAGCCGGATCCGGTTCAGGTCGTCCGGCACCTGTTCGGCCGCCTGGGCCGACGGCAGGGCGAAGACGTCGAGTTGCCGGGTCGGCAGGGCCACCGCGCCATTGGAGAACAGCAGGGTCGGATACTCGGCCTCTAGATCCACTGCCTGCGGCCGGACGCGGAAGCGGACCTCGCGGGGAACAGGCCCGCCGTCCGTGCTGCGGATGATGTCGTAATGGCCGCGTCGTTCCATGACGACCCCGGGCGTCTCGACCGCCCACTGGCGCGGCCGCCACGGCTGGCGCGAATCCTGTTCCAGCGCCGAATCCTGGAAGGCCCAGACCGGCGCGTCACGCGCGAAGCGATAGTCGATGTTCAGGTGATCGCCGTCGTGGGTGACCGTCACCTGGGGTCCGCCTTCCTCCTGAAAGGTCGTCGGCGCCGACATGGGCCCGGCGGCGCAGGCGCCGCTCATCAGGGCGAGAGCCAGGACGGCGGACAAGGCGAAAGCGTGGACGCGCAAGGGCGATCTCCTGAAGGGCGGTCGGCGCGAAGCCTAGCGGTCGTCAACGCGTCGCGTCAGCTTACGGTTTCGTCAGGCTGAGGCCCGTTCCAAGGCGCGGCCCGCCGCCGCCAGTTCGCCGGCCATCACGGCCTTCAGCCGCTGCGGCGACAGGATCTGCACCTGCTCGCCCCAGGTAAACAGGTGCCAGGCCAGCTCGCGCATGCCTGAGGCGCGGAACCGCACGATCACGCCGCCGTCCGGCTGATCCTCGAACGACTGGGTGGGGTGCCAGCGCCAGCCCCTGGCCTCGGCCGCGCCCTCGGGCGCGATGCGCAACACGACGTCCTCGATCTCGTCCTGATAGATGCCGAAGGACTGGCTGGCGAAGACACCGAGGTCGAAATCGGCGGGCGGCACGGCCAACCCCTCCTGCGGGGCGACATGGCTCATTCGGTCCAGGCGGAAGGTCTGTATGCGGCCGGTCTCGCGGTCGGCGGCGACCAGATAATTGGCCCGGCCGAACATCACGCCGCAGGGCGCCACGCTGCGCCGACGCGGCTCGGCGCCCGGACGGGAATAGGTGAAGCCCAGCGTCTGTTGCGCCAGCACCGCCGCGCGAATGGCGGTCAGCATGGCCTCGTCGGCGGAGGGTCGAGGGCCGGCCTGGACCGCAATGGTTTCAGCCCGGACCAGGGCCTCCAGATCCGGCGCCATGCGGTTCAGGGTGGTTGACCGCATCGCCGCCTTCAGCTTGCGCTCCAGCCCTTCCAGCGCCGTGGCGCGCGCCGGTTCGCCGGCGGTGCGCAGGGCGGTCGCGGCCTTGGACAGTTCCAGCATTTCGGTCGCCGTCGGAGCTTGTTCGAAGGCCGATAGACCGCCCCGGATGCGCCAGCGTTTGGACGGCGGGTCCGAAACCTCGTCCACCTGGGGAAACAGCATCAGAACCGCGTCGCGCATCCGTTCGGCGGTGCGTCGGCCGACGCGCATGTCGCGCGCGATCTCGTCCAGGCTCAGCCCTTCGGCGCTGGCGGCCATGCGGCGCGCCAGATCGATCACCATCGCCGCCTTGTCGTGTCTCAATGCCTTCGCCGATCCCTACGTCCGTTTCTGACGCAACACTGCTTCATAACGACATCATCGACAAGAGGCCCCCGCTTCAGGAGATCATCAGATGGCGCATTTCCAACCCACTCAGACCGTCAACGCCAGCCGCTACATCATCGTCCCGTGCGAGGCCGATGGGTCGTCCGACCTCGCCGTGATCTGGGACCGGCTGGAGGAACAGGTGGTCGACGTCATTTCGGCCGCCGCCAGCAGCCGCTATTCGGACGAGGACATGCTGTGGGACGAAGGCCGCGCCGGCGACACGGCCCCCGAGTGGCGGATGGCTGCCTGAAATCAGGCCGCCTTCGGCTTGGTCCAGCGGTCGATCATACGCTGGGCCGGCTGCTCGACCAGTCGGTGCGCCACAACGGCGACCGCGACGATGAAGCCGAACATGGCGACGGCGAACAGGTCGTTCAGCCAGACAGAGCCGAAGTTGATGCGACGAACCGGGACCAGGTCCAGCTTCCTGGCCACGATCATCATCACGGTCAGGATGAACATGTGGACCATGTAAATGGCGAACGACCACCGCCCCAAGGTGACCAGAGCCGGATGGTCCAGCACGCGTGACAGCGCCCCCTCCTCGCCCGCGAAGACCCAGATCAGCGCCACGAAGATCAAGGTGACGGCCACGGTGATCGGCCCCTGAGCATAGCCGATGAACACGCAGGCCGCGACGATGGCCGCAATCTCCAACAGAGTCGCGGCGCCGCCCTTGAGCCGCGGAATTCGGATCCAGAGCCCTTGCAGTAGGCAGCCCAGGAAGAAGCCATAGACTGCGCGCGGCACGGCGAAGTCATAGGTCGTATTCATCCAGCGCCGGGCGTAGCTGAGCACCAGAGCGCCGCCGATGATCGCCAGCACCAGCCCGATCCAGCGGAACCTTCTGGGCGCGATCAGCACCAACCCTGCGAAGATCAGATAGCAGGCCCATTCGGCGCTGAGCGTCCAGGCCGGCCCGTTCCAGGTCAGATAGGGATGCACATGCCAAGCCTGGATCAGCGCCAGATTGGAGAAGATCGCCTCGATCGACCGATCCCGCGTGAACGGCGGCGCGCTGTCGAAATGGAAGATCAGACGCGCCAGCTCCAGCCCGATAAAGGCCGCCAGCATCAGCAGATGCAGCGGCCAGATCCGCCCAAAGCGCCGCACCATGAACCGTCCGGCGTCACGTCCCGACTTCAGTCGGTTCGCATAGGCGTGGGCGATCACAAAGCCCGACAAGACGAAGAAGTAATCGACGAACAGATAGGAATGCTGAATGAAACCCCAGTCGCGCCAATGACTTGCGACCGGCATGTGAAACATCACGACAAGGATGGCGCACACACCCCGCAGGGAATCCAAAGCCTCGAAACGGCGATGGGCGGCAGGCATAGGTCCGGACAGGGTGTTCACGGACGCGTGATAGCGCCGGTCAAGGTTGCGCGATAGGGGTCTGAAGAGACTTCAGTCCGAGCTGGCTTCGACCGCGTGAACAGCGCGACCGCAAAGGTCGCGCAGAACCGCCTGATCGACATCCTCGAGGCGCGAAATATAGACGCACCCGACGCCGGTCTTCACCTTGCCCAGGCGGGCGATCAGCTGGGCTCGTTCAGGGAAATCGCCAGCGACATAAAGCACCAGATTGGCTTTTCGCGGCGACAAGCTGATCAGCGGCCAGCCGCCCTTGGGGCCGCCGTCATTGCCGAACCCGATGATAGACGGTCCCCAGAGCACGGCCGGTTCACCGGTGATCTCCGACATCAGCGCGGCGACGGCATGAGCGTCAGACCGTCGGCGTGGATCGTCGATCGCAGACAAGAAGTCATCGACAGAGGCGTCTGTGGGGCCGGTCTTGGGCGTACTGGCCATGGCTCAAAGCCCCTTCACGATCCCTTCGACCATCTTCTTGGCGTCGGCGAACAGCATCATGGTGTTGTCGCGGAAGAAGAGTTCGTTCTCGACCCCGGCATAGCCCGAACCCATGCCGCGCTTGATGAAGAGGACGGTGCCGGCCTTTTCCACGTCCAGGATCGGCATGCCGTAGATGGCGCTGGTCGGGTCGGTCTTGGCCGCCGGATTGGTCACGTCATTGGCGCCGATGACGAAGGCGACGTCGGCGGTGGCGAACTCGGCGTTGATATCCTCCAGTTCGAACACTTCGTCATAGGGGACGTTGGCCTCGGCCAGCAGGACGTTCATATGGCCCGGCATCCGGCCCGCGACGGGGTGGATGGCGTATTTCACCTCGACGCCTTCCTCCTTCAGCTTGTCGGCCATTTCACGCAGGGCGTGCTGGGCCTGGGCCACCGCCATGCCATAGCCGGGCACGATGATGACCTTGGACGCGTTCTTCATGATGAAGGCCGCGTCCTCGGCCGAGCCCTGTTTGACCGGGCGCGTCTCCTTGGCGCCGCCGGGACCGGCCGCCGCATCGCCGCCGCCGAACCCGCCCAGGATCACCGAGATGAAGCTGCGGTTCATGCCCTTGCACATGATGTAGCTGAGGATCGCGCCCGACGATCCGACCAAGGCGCCGGTGATGATCAGGGCGATGTTCTCCAGCGTGAAGCCCAGCGCCGCCGCGGCCCAACCGGAATAAGAGTTCAGCATCGACACCACCACCGGCATATCGGCGCCGCCGATGGGGATGATCAGGGTCGCGCCCAGGATCAGGGCGATCAGGAAGACGCCCCAGAAGGCCCAGGTCGCCGCGCCGTTCGTGCCGATCAGAATGCCGATCAGGAAGACCAGCGCCAGGGCCAGGCCGACGTTGATCAGGTGACGCGCGGGCAGGATGATCGGCGCGCCGCTCATGTTGCCGTTCAGCTTGGCGAAGGCGATGACCGAGCCGGTGAAGGTGATGGCCCCGATGGCGACGCCGAGGCTAAGTTCGATGATCGACAGCGTCTTGATGCCGTTCCCGTCGTCGGACAGGATTCCAAAGGCCTCGGGCGCATAGATCGCCCCGATGGCGACCAGACAGGCGGCCATGCCGACCAGGCTGTGGAAGGCAGCGACCAGCTGCGGCATGTCGGTCATGGCGACCCGCTTGGCGATCAGGGCGCCGGCACCGCCGCCGACGATGACGCCGCCCGCGATCAGGGCCAGGGTCACGGTATCCAGCACCCCCGTCGCGACCAGCGTCAGCAGGGTCACGCCGATGGCCAGGGCCATGCCGACCATGCCGAAGGTGTTGCCCTGACGGCTGGTCTCGGGGCTGGACAGCCCCCGCAGCGACAGGATGAACAGGACGCCGGAAACCAGATAGGCCAGTGCGGCCAGCGATGCGTTCATCACGCCCCTCCCCTCAAGACGTTCGGGCCAGCCGCCACAGGGCGGCGGCGATGAACAGCGGGCCGATGAAGAACAGGGCCCATTCGAAGACGCCCAGCGGCCGGTCCTGCGTCACCACCCGAACCAGAATGGCCGAAAAGACCAGGGCGATGCCGCAGTCGTGCAGCCGCTGGCGCTTGATCGGGGTCTTGGTCCCGAACCAGCCATACAGCCACAGGCCGAAGCCGATGCCGGTCGCAACCCAGGAGCCGGTGATGGCGATCTGCGCAGCGTCGGTCATTTCGAACGCTTGTCAAAAGGCGCCAAGGTGCGGCGTCGAATGGCGTAGAAGCCAGTTACAGCAAATACCGCAGCAGCGACGGCCATCAGACCTGCGTAGAGCCAATCGCGATCTCTCACACCTTCGATCGCCCGCCAGGCCCAAAGCCCGGTTACGGTCGGAAACAAGAGAATGCCGACGACAATCTCCACGGTGGATCGCACGGCTTTGGACAAGCGACCGCTAAAAATCACTAACACGATCACTAAAGCTATGACGACGGCCCCGATCGCCGTCACGACCGCGTCCATCGGCAAAGCGTTCACTTCGCCCCCTTCGGAGCGACGGGCCGCTCCTTCTTCTTGTACATCGCCAGCATCCGCCGCGTGACCATGAAGCCGCCGAAGATATTGACGCTGGCCAGGGTGACGGCGATGACGCCCGCGCCCTTGGCGATCCATGCGCTGGGGCCGGTCGCGTCACCGGACACGGCCGCCGCCGCGATCAGGCCGCCGACGATGATGACGCTGGAAATGGCGTTGGTCACAGCCATCAGCGGCGTATGCAGGGCCGGCGTCACGCTCCAGACGACGTAATAGCCGACGAAGATCGCCAGCACGAAGATGGCCAGGCGGAAGACGGTGGGATCGACGTGTTCCATGTCAGGCTTTCTGTTCCAATCGAGCATCGATGCTGATGAGAAGTCGCAGGGCTCCCCCGTTGATGACGCTGCCGAAAAAGATCGGCCCGACCTTGGTAAGCGCCCTGCCGAATGCTGCGCCAGACTGGTCCTGCACGAATGCAAATATCAGCAGAAACAGGCAGAAGACAGCTCCGCCGAAAATCACGATCAAGGAAAAAACCGAGAGAGCACTACGAAAGCGAGGCCCGATCATCCCCTCACCCCTTCGTGCACCACGTCGCCGGCATGGGTGACCACCGCCGCCTTCAGGATCTCGTCTTCGAGATCGACCGCCAGACCGCCGTCCTTGATCAACAGGCCGACGAAGGCGGTGAGGTTGCGAGCGTAGAGGGCGCTGGCGTCTGCGGCGATGCGGCCGGGCAGGTTCGACCAGCCGACGATGGTGACGCCGTTCGCGGTGGTCACGACCTCGTTCAGCTTGGAGCCCTCGACATTGCCGCCCGCCTCGACCGCTAGATCGATGATGACCGAGCCGGGTTTCATCGAGGCGACGTGCGCTGCGGTCAGCAGCACCGGGGCGGCACGGCCGGGGATCAGGGCCGTGGTGATGACCACGTCCTGCTTGACCACATGGCTGGCGGTCAGTTCGGCCTGTTTGGTCTGATACTCGGGCGACATGGGCTTGGCGTAACCGCCGGCGGTCTGGGCGTTCTTGAACTCCTCGTCCTCGACGGCCAGAAATTTGGCGCCCAGGCTTTCGACCTGTTCCTTGGTCGCGGGGCGGACGTCGGTGGCGGTGACGACGGCGCCCAGGCGCCGCGCGGTGGCGATGGCTTGCAAGCCCGCGACGCCCACCCCCATGATGAAGACCTTTGCGGCGGCGACCGTGCCGGCCGCCGTCATCATCATCGGAAAGCCCCTGCCATAGGCGTAAGCCGCCTCAATCACTGCGCGGTATCCGGCCAGGTTCGCCTGAGAGGACAGGACGTCCATGACCTGGGCGCGGGTGATGCGGGGCACGAACTCCATCGCAAAGGCGGTGGCGTTGGCCCCGGCCAGGGCCTCGACCGTCGCCTTGTCGCGATAGGCGTCCAGCATGGCGATGACGATGGCGCCGGGCTTCAGCGCGCTGGTTTCCTGGGCCGTGGGCCCGCGCACCTTCAGCACGATGTCGGCGTCGTCAAGCACGGCGCGGGTGTCCGGCTTCACCACAGCGCCTGCGGCGGCATAGTCGGCGTCGGGAATGGAGGAGCCCAGGCCTGTCCCGGCCTCGACCGTGACGGTCGCCCCCAGGGCGATCAGCTTCTTGACTGTTTCGGGCGTGACGGCGCAGCGCGTCTCGCCTTCGCGACGCTCACGGGTGACGGCGATAGCGACGGCCAAGCGAATCCCCTCGTTCTTTTCGTTGAACGAAGGTTAGGCCGTTCCGGCGCAAGCCGTCAAAGCACGGTTATGCCAAAGCTTGGCGAGGGCGCGTGATTTCAGACCGCCCCAAGGCGATCCGACGCAAGGCTCAGTGCGCGGCGCCCGGCTTGGACTTCAGCGCCACGAAGCCGACGCCGCCCAGAACGACTGCGCCGATGACGGCGGCCATGAAGCTGCCACCCGGGTGGAACCACAGGGTCAGGAACAGCAGCAAGACGGCTATGGCCAGGCTGCCCCACTTGGCCAGGTTCAGGAACAGGCGGTAGGTCGAGACCTGTTCGCGCACTTCCATATGGCCGTGCAGATAGGCTTGCGCATCGGCGTCGGCAGGTGCGTTGGCGGTGTCGTGCAGGTCGGCCATTCGTGGAATCCCCTCGTCGTTATCGCGGACTTACACCGAGGCGACCGCCCCGCTCAAGCCCGCAGTCTTGCCGTGGTCAGCCCAGCGCCTCGAACTGATCGACCAGCCGCTCCAGCCTCTGACAGCCGACGCTCCAGAAGGCCGGATCGCGCGGGTCCAGACCGAACGGCTTCAACGCCTCGACATAGGTTCGCGATCCGCCGCCGGCCAGAAGCTCGCGATACAGGGGCGTGAAGCCGGGAGGATCGTTGCGACGCGCCTCCATCAGCGCCGCCACCAGCAGGTCGCCGAAGGCGTAGGCGTAAACATAGAAGGGCGAATGGACGAAGTGGCTGACATAGGCCCACCAGTGTTCATAGCCCGGGTTCAGCTTGACCGACGGCCCCAGCGAGGCGCCCATTTCCTCAAGCCACAGCTGGTTGATCCGCTGTTGCGAGACCTCGCCCTGCAGGCGCTCGTCGTGGAAGCGGGTTTCGAAGCGGTGGAAGGCGATCTGGCGCACGACGGTGTTCAGACCATCCTCGATCCGGCCGGCCAGCAGGCCGCGCTGCTCGGACTTTGGCGCCGTGGCCAAAAGACGATCAAACGTCAGCCCTTCGGCGAAGATCGACGCCGTCTCGGCCAGGGTCAAGGGCGTATCGGCCAGAAGCGTGCCCTGATCGGCCGCCAGGGTCTGGTGGACGCCATGACCCAGCTCGTGCGCCAGGGTCAGGACATCGCGCCGCTCGCCCATCCAATTCAGGAAGACATAGGGGTGGCGGTCGGCGGTGACGGGGTGGGCGTAGGCGCCCGACTGCTTGCCCGGCCGCGCCCGGCCGTCGATCCACGGCTTGTCGAAGAAGCCGCCGGCCCGATCGGCGAAGTCGCCGCCCAGGTCCGAAAAACTGTCCAACACGATCTCGCGCCCCTGGGTCCAGGTGAAGGCGCGCGGGGCGGTCGTTTCGATAGGCGCGTTGCGGTCCCAGTGGTCCAGGCGCGCCTTGCCCATCGCCTTGGCCTTCAGCGCATAATAGCGGTGCGACAGGCGCGGATAGGCGGCGGCGACCGCCTCGGCCATCGCATCCACGGCCTCGCCATCCACCTCGTTTCCCAGGTGACGGCTATCTGCGGGACGTTTGAAACCGCGCCAGCGATCCTCCATCGCCTTGTCGGCGGAGACGGTGTTCAGCACCAGGGCCAGCGTCGGGGCGCGGGCGGCCAGCGCCTCTGACAAACCCTCGGCGGCGGCCTTGCGGCGCGAGGGCTTGGCGTCCGAAAGGCGGTTCAGCGCCTCGGCCAGCGTCAGTTCCTCATGGCCCGCCTTCGCACGCAGGGCGGCCAGCTGCTCATCGAACAGGCGTGGCCATTGAGCCGTGATCGGTCCGCGCTCGGCGATGAAGGTTTCCAGTTCGGCCGACAGTTCGTGCGGCTTCATCGCCCGCACCCGGCGCAGCCACGGCCGCCAGCGCGCCGCGCCCGCATGGGCGGTGAGCGCCGCTTCCAGCGCCGCATCGTCGATCTGGTTGATTTCCAGCGTCAGCCAGACGGTCGGGGTGGCGATGGCGGTGATCTTCTCGCGCACATCGGCCTCGAACCCTTGCGCCGTCGCATCATCACGCGCAGTCGAGGCCGACAGGAAGGCGTAGGCGCCCAGCGCGCCCAGGACGTCGGACGCCTGCTCATAAAGCTGGATTGCGCGGTCCAGCGTCTGACCCAGCTCTTGGGCGTTCTGATCGACCGCCAGCCGCCCCTTCAGCCCGTTTAACGCCTCGACCAGACCGCGCGCCTTGTCCAAGTCGGCGGCCACCTTGGCGTCGTCGCGCGACGCATAGAGGTCGGTCAGGTCCCATAGCGGGGCTTCGGTGTTGGGCGTCTTGAAGGGAGCGTTCATGCCCCTGTTCTGGGGATGCGCGGCGACGGCCGCAACCGCCCCTTGCGCTTTCTCGGCGTCACGGCCCGTGCAATCCTGCCTTTTCGGAGACGCGTGAATGACCGAAACCCTGCAGCATGACACCGGCCGGACGGGCCTTGGCGGGGCTTCGGGCCTGTTTGCGATTCGGCTGGCGACGGGTCTGGTTCAGGGCCTGGCGCTCTATCTGCTGTATCTTGCGGCTGACAGCCGCGTCTGGCCCGAAACCCAGCCGGTTGTGTTCGGCGCCCTGGCCCTGGCGGCCGGCTATGTGCCGGTGGTGGTTCTCGCCGGTGCGGGCCGGGTCAAGCCGCTGGCCCTGATCCTGTGGGCGGCCGCCGCAGCCGGCGTGCTGGCTCTGCTGGGCGCCCACGACGTCGCCCGCCAGGTTCTGAAGCCGCATGAGGAGCCGCCCTTCCTGAGTTTCCCCGTGCTGGCCTTCGGCGCGGCGGCCCTGTTCATCGCCCATCACCTGATCGTGCCCGCGATCCGCGAACGACGCTGGATCGTCGATTATCCCGATTATTTCGACATCGCGTGGAAGGCGGGGGTGCAACTGGCCCTGTCGCTGGGCTTCACCGGCGCCTTCTGGATCCTGCTGCATCTGGGCGCGGCCCTGTTCAAGATGATCGGCCTCGGCTTTCTGCAGCATTTGCTGAGCGAGGCGTGGTTCGCCATTCCGGTCATCGCCCTGGTCTTCGCGACCGCGGTCCAGCTGACCGATGTGCGCGACGGCCTGATCCGGGGCGTGCGGACCGTGGCGTTGATGCTGCTGTCCTGGCTGTTGCTGGTAATCGCGGTCCTGGTCGGCGGCTTTCTTCTCGCCCTGCCCTTCACCGGCTTGGACGGCCTGTGGGCGACACGCAGCGCGACCGCCCTGGTGTTGTCGGCCGCCGCCGCCCTGATCGTGCTGATCAATACGGCCTATCAGGACGGGCGCGCCGACAATCTGCCGCCGGTCGTTCTGCGATATGGCGTGCGGGTCGCGTCCGTCCAGATCGCGCCGCTGATCGTTTTGGCCGCCTGGGGGCTGGCCTTGCGGATCGGCCAGCACGGCCTGACGCCCGATCGGATCATCGCCGCCGCCTGCACCCTGGTCGGCGCGGTTTATGGCGCAGGCTATCTGCTGGCGGCTGTGAAACCGGGCGGTTGGATGAAGCCGCTGGAGCGGACCAATGTCGCTGCGGCGGTCCTGTCGGTTTTGGTCATCCTGGCCCTGTTCAGCCCATTGGCCGATCCCGCCCGCCTCTCGGTGCAGGATCAGGTCGCACGCTTGCAGCGTGGGGCGGTATCAGCTGACATATTCGACTATGACTTCCTGCGGTTCGAGAGCGGCAAGGCCGGCGAGGCGGCGCTGCGACGTCTGGCCGCCTCAACTGATCCTCGCATCGCGCGGAACGCCCGCGCCGCCCAGGCTCGCCCGTGGCCATCAGGCGATACCGCGCAAGGGCGGCAAGAGCGCAAGGCCGCCATCCGCCTGAAGGCCGCGGATGGCCAGTCCGTGCCCGCCAGCTTCGTCGAACAGTTGGACGCGCAGGTGGACGTGCTGTTCAGCTGCAATGCGGAAGCCCCCTGCGTCGTGCGATCAATGGACCTGAACGACGATGGACGAACCGATCTGCTGGTCGCCACGGCTCGTGAAATCGTCGCCTTCGATCAGGACGCCCAGGGCCAATGGCGCGTGACGGGCCGATATGGCTTCACCTGCGGGCGAAATGCCGAGCGGATGAATGAGGGGTTGTCGAAGGGCGTCGCGACGGCGCCGGCGACCCTGCCGGATCTGGTCGTCGACGGCCAGAAATTGCGCGCCAGCCCCGAGGTGCGATGCGACGCAACCGAGCCGCGTTAACGGGACGCTCACCACGCCGTGTCACCCGATTTTCACCTCGCCATCCTAGGAATCGTCCCGAAACGATCCATCCGTGACGGGTTGGGCGACAGTACAAGGGATTTTCATGGCCAAGACCATCCTGGTCGTTGACGACGATCCGACCCAGCGCCGGCTGATTCAGGCCGTGCTGGAGCGGGACGGCAACGCCGTGGTCCATGCCGCCAGCGGCGGCGAGGCCATCGACCGGATGACGCAAGGCGGCGGCGCCGACCTGATCCTGCTGGACATGGTCATGCCCGAGATGTCGGGGCTGGAATGTTTGGCCGAACTCCGTAGCGCCGGGATCAACGAGCCGGTCATTGTCCTGACGGCCAACGGCGGCATCGACATGGTGGTCAAGGCCATGCAGGCCGGGGCCCAGGACTTCTTCGTCAAGCCGGTCGGGCCCGAGCGCCTGCTGGTCGGCGTGCGCAACGCCATGCAGATGAAGCGCCTGACCGCCGAGGTTGGGCGCCTGACCAAGCGCGTTCAGGGCCGCACCAGCTTCGACGATATCGTGGGCGACAGCCCGCCTATGCGCATGGTCAAGGCGCTGGGCGCTCGGGCCGCCAAATCCTCGATCCCCGTCCTGATCACCGGCGAGAGCGGCGTCGGCAAGGAGGTCATAGCCCGCGCCCTGCACGGCGCCAGCGACCGGGCCGGCAAACCCTTCGTCGCCGTCAACTGCGGCGCCCTGCCCGCCAATCTGATCGAGTCCATTCTGTTCGGGCATGAGAAGGGCGCCTTTACCGGCGCCGTGGATAAGACGCTGGGCAAGTTCCGAGAAGCGGACGGCGGCACCCTGTTCCTGGACGAGATCGGCGAACTGCCCCTGGACATGCAGGTCAAGCTGCTGCGCGCCCTGCAGGAAGGCGAGATCGATCCTGTCGGCGGCAAACGCCCGGTCAAGATCGACGTGCGCATCGTCTCGGCGACCAATCGCGACCCGGCCCAGCAGGTCAAGGACGGCGCCTTCCGCGAGGACCTGTTCTATCGCCTGAACGTGTTCCCGATTGAGGCCCCATCCCTGCGCGACCGGCGCGAGGACATCGCGCCTCTGGTCGATCACTTCATCGCCCGCTTCAATGCTGAGGAAGGCAAGCGGATCGCCGGATGCGCGCCCGAGACCCTGGCTCTGCTGCAAGGGTTCGACTGGCCCGGAAACGTGCGGCAGCTGGAAAATGCGGTGTTTCGCGCCATCGTCCTGGCCGATGCGCCCTTCCTTCAGCCGCACGATTTCCCCGCGATTTCAGGCGTCGCCGCGCCCATGCCCGACGTCCACCCCCTGCAGGCCGCAACGGCCGCTGGCGCCCAGACCGACGCCGCCGCGCAGGTCGATCAGCCGATCCGCATCCTGGACGAGCGCGGCCATCTGCGCACGCTGGAAGACATCGAACGCGACCTGATCCAGCACGCCATCGAGGTCTATGCCGGCCATATGAGTGAGATCGCGCGCCGTCTCGGCATCGGCCGTTCGACCCTATATCGCAAGGTCCGGGAACAAGGCCTGGAAGGTCAGCTGAAAGAAGCGGGCTGAGGCTCTCTCAATTTATGGTGTGAGCCCGATCACTCCGGCTTCTTTCGACCCCACCGCCGTTTCGGCTCTTCGCCATTGGCCTTGGCGGTGATCTCTTTCAGCTTGCGGCCCTGCATGGCCGACAAGGCTTGCCCCGGTGCGCCCTTTTCGGGGTCGGCAAAGGCGCGGCCGTGGGTCTTCACGCGCTCGCTGACCGAATCGATAAACTCGCCCTCCCATTCGGACAGGGAAACGCCCGCCCTATCCGCCGCACGGCGAGCGCGCTTCAAGGCATTCAACGCAGCGCGTTTAGCCGCCTCGCGCTGCATCTCGAAGGGGCTGGGCATCGGCTTCTTGTTGGCGCCAACGCCTTTCAGGCCGCCTGATCGCGACAGCCCGCCTCCTGGCTTGAAGGGGGTGCGCTTCAAGCCGGGTCAGCCTCAGATCTCGCCGAGCGCCGACAGATAAAGGTCCAGGATGGCGTCCTCTTCCTGACGCTTGGCCTTGTCCTGCTTTCTGATGCGGATGACCTTGCGCAGGATCTTGACGTCGTAGCCCTCGCCCTTGGCCTCGGCGAAGACCTCCTTCATGTCGGTCATGACGGCCTGCTTGTCCTCTTCGAGACGCTCAAGGCGTTCGATGATGGTGCGAAGGCGGCCCTGCGCCGTGGCGGTGAGAACGTCGGAACCACCGTCGAACGAGGCGTCGTCAGCCATGGGGAATACTCCAGAAATCAGGCGCGGACGCTAACCCTGCGGACAGGCGCGCGACAACCGCGAACACGAAAAAGGCCGCGGACAGAAATCCGCAGCCTGTGGATCGTCATCTTTCAAGCGCGCGATCGCCCTTCGGGCGGCTTGAGCGCGACCCAGCGTGCGCACGCCGCCCGAAGCGGCGCGCAGCGAACGCTGCTTAGCCCTGCTTCGCCTTGAAGCGCGGGTCGGTCTTGTTGATGACGAAGACGACGCCCTTGCGACGCACGACCTTGCAGTCGCGGTGGCGGGTCTTCAGCGACTTGAGCGAGCTACGGACCTTCATGGTCGGACGTCCTGAAAGAAACCAATAAGAAAGCCGCTGACCCGGTCGGATCGCGGCGGAGGCGGTCGTATAGAGAGAGGGGTTCGGAAGGTCAAGCCGCCAAAGGCCGAAACCGCAGAAAACCCAGTCCCCGTCTGCTCTGCGAGCTGTTTCCCCTAACGTGCTCAAGCAGCCCGAAGGGCGATAGCACGCTCAGAAAACTATGGAGGCCTGACCTCCGAGTCGAACGGAGGGTTTACGGGGTTGCACGCCCGCCGCGTCGCCGCTCCGCCATCAGGCCGTCAGAGCTGGTGCGTCATTACGACACACACGCATAAGGCGTCCAATACAAAGGTGGTTAACGGCGCGCCTTACACCCCAGTGGGGAATGGTCAGGCAACGCATTCGCGCGGCGCGCGCTTTAGGGCGTCGAAATGGCCGTTCGCGCGGATGTCATTTCGTGTCTGACCCCGGGGGCTCTAGTTTGAATCTCATGCGCTTTTCCTACCGCCTTCTCCTGATCGGCTGCGTCTCGGCCTGCGCGCCCATGCTGCCCGAGCCGCAGGTGAACCTGCCGACGCCCCAGCCTCAGCCCCAGGCGGGCGCGCCGGTCACGACGCCGGCCCCCGCCGCCCAGACCCCGCCGTTGGCCGCCTATGATCAGCAAGGTTTCGAGGGCTGGAAACAGGGCTTCCTGGCGCGCAAGGGCGGCGCCCGCCGCGCGGACTACGCCCGCGAACTGGAGGGACTGACGCCCGATCCGACGGTGATCCGCCTGGATCGCAACCAGCCTGAATTCTCCAAACCTGCCGGCGCCTATGTTCAGAATGCGGTGACCCCCGTGCGAATCGCCCAGGCCAAACAGCGCATCGACCGGGTGCCGTGGTCGGTAGTCCAACGATTCGGCGTGCCCAGCGAGATCCTGGTCGGCGTCTGGGCCCAGGAGAGCGCCTTCGGGCAGGTGCAGGGCGACTATGACGTGATCCGCTCGCTGGCGACCCTGGCCTATGACGGTCGCAGGCGCGATTGGGCCGAGGGGCAGCTGAAGGACGCGCTGGACATCGTCGTGGACGGCCGGCGCGAGCGCGCGGGCCTGAAGGGCAGTTGGGCCGGGGCGATGGGCCAGACCCAGTTCATGCCCGACAACTATCTGCGCCTGGGCGTAGATCAGGACGGCGACGGCAAGGTCGACATCTGGCGCGACGACGCCGACGCCCTGGCGTCCGCCGCCAATCTGCTGGCCCAGGCCGGTTGGAAGCGCGGTCAGGGCTGGGGCTATGAAGTCACCCTACCCTCCGGCTTCGACTATGCCGAGGCGGAAGGCCCGAAACACAACTGGGCCTATTGGGCGACCAAGGGCGTGCGCCTGGCGCAAGGAGGCACCCCGAACGGCGCCGAAGCGCTGGAAGAAGCGACCATCCTCCTGCCCCAGGGCGCGAACGGTCCGGCCTTCCTGGCCCTGCCGAACCACTATGTGATCCGCCGCTACAACAACTCGGTTTCCTACGCCTTGGCCATCGGCCTGACGGCGGACGGGATCATGGGCAAGCCGGGGCTGACCAAGGCCTGGCCCAACGATCCGTCGATGACGCGAGATCAGCGTATCGGGGCGCAGCGCGCCCTGACCCAACTGGGTTACGATACCCAGGGCGTCGATGGGGTGATCGGCTCCAACACCCGCGCGGCCCTGCGCCGCTGGCAGATCGCCAACAACAGGATCGCCGACGGCTATCTGACGCCGGCGCTGGCGGACGAACTGATCCGCCGGACAAACTGAACCGCGTCTCCCGCCCCTCGCACCGCGATGGGCGGGAGTGAGTTCAGACCCTACCCCTTCACGCGCCAGGTGGCGCCGTCGGGGCCGTCCATGACGACGACGTTCAGGGCGTTCAGGCGGTCGCGGATGCGGTCGGCCTCGGGCCAGTCCTTTGCTGCGCGGGCCTTGGCGCGTTGGTCCAGCAGGGCCTCGACCTCCACCTTCAGGGCGGGATCGCCGCCCTCGAACCAGGCGTTCGGCGTCAGCGACAGGACGCCGAGCAGCCCCGCCGCTTCCTTCAGGCTCCAGCGCGCCATAGCGACATCGTTGATGTCGGCCTCGGCGTCGTTGAGCAGCTCGCGCAGGGCGTTCCCCAGACCGAACAGCTGGGCGATCGCGCCTGGCGTATTGAGATCGTCCTCAAGCGCGTCCAGCACCGGGTCCAGGGCGTTCTCGGCCAGTTCCATCTCGGCCTCGTCCAGCGTGGCCTCATCGAAGTCGGCCAGGGCCGCATCGGCGTCGCGCAGGACGCCATACAGCCGGTCCAGGTTCTTGCGGCTTTGGTCGAACAGCCCCTGGTTCCAGTCCAGCGGCTGGCGGTAGTGGGCCGACAGAAGCGCCCAGCGGACGACCTCGCCCGGCATGGCCTGCACCAGATCGTGCAGCAGCAGGACGTTGCCGACCGACTTGGACATCTTCTCGGCGTCCACGGTCAGAAAGCCGTTGTGCATCCAGTAGCGGGCGTATTCTTCATGGGCCTGATCGCCATGGGCATGGCCGTGGGCGCAGACGCCCTGCGCGATCTCGTTTTCATGGTGGGGGAAGACCAGGTCGATGCCGCCGCCGTGAATGTCGATGGGCAGGCCCAGGGTCTTTTCGATCATGGCCGAGCATTCGATGTGCCAGCCAGGACGCCCCTCGCCCCACGGCGACCGCCAGGAGGGCTCATCCGCCTTGGACGGCTTCCACAGGACGAAGTCGTGCGGGTTCTTCTTGTAGGGCGCGACCTCGACACGGGCGCCGGCGATCATGTCGTCCAGGTTCCGGCCCGACAGGGCGCCGTAGGCCTTGTAGGACGAGACGTCGAACAGGACGTGCCCCTCAGCCGCATAGGCGCAGCCGGCGTCGACGATGGCCTGAATCTGATCGACGATGGCCGGGATGTAGTCGGTGACGTGGGGCGCGATATCGGGCGGCGTGACGTTCAGCAGGCCCATGTCGGCCAGATAGGCGGCTTCGTAGCGGGCCGTGACCTCGCCGATCGGGACGCCTTCGCGCGCGGCCTTCTGATTGATCTTGTCGTCCACGTCGGTGACGTTGCGGGCGTAGAGGACCTTGTCTGCGCCGTAGGTCCGGCGCAGCAGCCGCACCAGGACGTCGAACACCACCGGCGGGCGCGCATTGCCGATGTGGGCGTAGTCATAGACCGTGGGGCCGCAGACATAGAGGGTCACACGATCCTTGTTCCGGGGCTCGAACAGGCGCTTTTCACGGCGCAGGGTGTCGTGGATGTGCAGCGGCATGGATCAGTCTTCAGCGGGTTTTCTTGCGGGACGCACGGTCTGTCCCATATAGCGGCCTGATATACAGTCCCGACGGATTGTAGAAGGTAAACCGGGCGACCCGCCCGCCCCGGCCGGAAATCGAGTTCATGAGCGTCACCCCCGCCAAGCCCGTCCTCGTCAGCGATGCTGCCGTGCAACGCCCGTCGCGCGAACAGGCGCTGGAGGCCGTGCGCACCCTGATCGCCTGGGCCGGCGACAATCCCGACCGTCCCGGGCTGATCGACACACCCAAGCGGGTGGTGGACGCTTACGGCGAATGGTTCGACGGCTATGACGCCGATGCGGGCAAGGAACTGAGCCGCACCTTCGAGGACGTGACCGGCTATGACGACATGGTCATCCTGCGCGACATCGAGGTCGAGAGCCACTGTGAGCACCACCTAGCCCCGTTCCTGGGCAAGGCCTATGTCGCCTATCTGCCTGGCGAGAAGGTGGTCGGCATCTCCAAGCTGGCGCGGGTCGTCGAGATCTATGCGCGGCGCCTGCAGAACCAGGAAACCCTGACCAACGACATCATCGACGCCATCGAATCGCACCTGCAGCCGCGCGGAGTGGCGGTGCTGGTGGACGCCGAGCATCAGTGCATGACCACGCGCGGCGTGCATCATCGGCACGTTTCGACCATCACGACCCGCTTCACCGGCGCGTTCAAGGACGATCCTGCCCTGGCGGACCGTTTTTTGAAGCTGGCCAAGGCCTGAACGCCGAACTGACGTCCCTCTGTCGTGTATAATTGACGTTCGGGAACGGCAGATCGTTTAGAACCGCTTTACAAGCCCGCATCGGGACGCCAAGAACCGATCAAGCCTTCGGGCGATCCATAGGGAAATGTCGGCGCGGAACGCAGCCGGCGAGTAACGGAGACGATGCATGGCTGCCAAGCTCGGTGGTTCCGGCGGGGACAAGCACACGATCGAACAGACGGCGGATATCAACATCACGCCGTTCATCGACATTCTGCTGGTGCTCATGATCATCTTCATGGTCGCCGCGCCGATGGCGACCGTGTCGATCCGTCTGGACCTGCCGCCCGCGCAGCCGCCCACCAATCCGACCGAAGAGAAGGAACCGGTGTACATCACCATCCAGGAAAACGGTCAGCTGTTCCTGTCGGACAAGCAAACCTCGATCGACAACCTGGCCACTGACGTCTGCACCGCCCTGGGCGGCGGCGCCTGCCAGGAAGAGCGCGTCTTCGTCCGCGCCCAGCCGGAAGTGAAATATTCGCAGTTCATGGAAGTCATGAACAAAATGCAGGAGAACGGCTTCTTCAAGGTCGGCCTGCTGAACGAAGACATCGAATAGGACCTTCGTCCTTTTCCAGGATTTGGGCCGCGTTCCGAAGGGGACGCGGCCTTTTTCTTTGCCGCAAGGCTTGCCGGATCGATCGACTGCACCCTTGATGCCGCATCGGTTGTTCGAGGAGTCCGCCCATGCGTCGTCGCACCTTCCTGTCCGCCCTGCCCGCCGGCGCGCTGGCGGCGACCGCAGCCCAGGCCAGGCAGGCTTCCCCCGCCGCCAGGCCGACCGAGGCGGCCCCAGCGCCGGCCCGCCCGGCCGACCCCTATGCCGGCGTCGGCATCGGCGACCGGATTTCGGGACCGAAGTTCATGGGGCGCTCGACGGTCTGGGGCGTGAACGGGGCGGCGGCGACGGCGCACCCGGCGGCCAGTCTGATCGGCATCGACACCCTGCGGCGCGGCGGATCGGCCATCGATGCGGCCATCGCCATCAATGCGGCCTTGGGCTTTCTGGAGCCGGTGGCCAACGGCATCGGCGGCGACGCCTATTGCATGCTGTGGGACCCCAAACAGAAGAAGGTTGTCGGGCTGAATGGATCGGGCGCCAGTCCGCGGGGCCTCAGCCTCGAGATCGCGCGGTCCAAGGCCATCGACGGCCATCTGCCGCGCTATGGCGCGGTGACGGTCAATGTGCCGGGCACGGTGGACGCCTGGTGGAGCGCACATCAGCGTTATGGGAAACTGCCGTGGAAAGAGGTGCTGCTGCCCGTCGCCGAACTGTGCGAACAGGGCGTGCCCGTGCCCCAGGTCATCGCCTACTATCTGGAACGCAACATGGCGTCGTTTGATCGGGGCCAGATCCCGATCGAGGAAAACGAGAACCGAAAGCGCATCTGGGCCGCGAGCGGCGCGACGCCGAAGGTAGGCGAGGTCTTCGCCAACCCCTATCTGGGCAAGACCCTGCGGATGATCGCAGAGGGCGGGCGCGACGCCTTCTACAACGGTCCCATCGCCGATCAGATCGAGGCCTATTTCAAGCGAATCGGCGGCTGGATGACGCGCGCCGACCTGGCCGCCCACCACACCGAATGGGTGGAGCCTATCCAGACCAACTATCGCGGCGTGGACGTGTTCGGCCTGGGTCCGAACACCCAGGGGCTGAGCACCAACCAGATCCTGAACATCTGCGAACAGTTCGACCTGAAGTCGATGGGCTTCCAGTCCGCCGCCTCGCTGCACGTCCAGGCCGAGGCCAAGCGGCTGGCGTTCGAGGACCGGGCGCGCTGGTTCGCCGACGACCGATTCTCCAAGACGCCCGTCGAATGGCTGAACTCCAAGGCCTATGCGGCCGAGCGCGCCAAGCTGATCCGACCCGATCGGGTCATGGACCGCGTCATGCCGGGCGACGCCCCGCACCACGGCGACACCACCTATTTCAGCGTCGCCGACGCCGACGGGATGATGGTCAGCTGGATTCAGTCCAACTATCGCGGCATGGGTTCGGGCCTGGCGCCCGACAACGGCTCCGAACCGCTGGGCTTCATGTTCCAGGACCGGGGCGAGCTGTTCGCCCTGAGCGACGGCCATCCCAACATCTATGCGCCGGGCAAGCGCCCGTTCCAGACGATCATCCCCGGTTTCGCGGTCAAGGACGGCGAGCCCTGGATGGCGTTCGGCGTCATGGGCGGCGCCATGCAGCCGCAGGGCCAGGCCCAGATCATCATCAACATGGTCGATTACGGGCTGGAGCCCCAGGCGGCGGGCGACGCCCCGCGCTGGCAACACTATGGCTCGTCCGAACCGACCGGTCAGCCGCAGGAAGGAACCGGCGTGTTGCATCTGGAAAGCGGCGTGCCCGAGGCGACCAAGGCCCAGCTGCGCGCCATGGGCTGGACCCTGGGCGAACCGGACGGCGGCTTCGGCGGCTATCAGAACGTCATGAAACAGATGAACCCCGGCGGGCGCTGGACCTATGGCGCGGCGACCGAGATGCGCAAGGACGGGATCGCCCTGGCCTACTGAAGGCTGGACGCCGGGTCGCCCGGCGCTAAGGTGAGGCGGGGCTCTTGCCCCGTCAGAGGCATCTCGGCGCGACGTCCGGTCACGGGCGCGGTCAGCCGCAAAGGGGTGGCCTCTCGTGTTTGGTCACAACACAAAGGACGCCCGGCGCCGGCCGCAAGGCAAGCCGTGGACCGGCCATGCGGACTTCGCGCCCCCGCCCGTCCGTCGCGGCGCCGGGCGTTTGTGTCGCGGGAGACGATGATGAGCGAGATTCCGAGCTACGCCCTGGTCCTGACGGCTGTCGTGATCCTGATCGGCGCAATCAGCCTGCTGAACGGCTTCCGACGCGTGCGGGTCAACGGTTGGGAACGGACGGCCGTCTATGTCGACGGCGTGTTCGACCGTCTGTTGGAACCCGGCGTACACCGGCTCTGGAAAGGTCACGGCCGTCTGACGATCACGCCCATCAGCCTGGATCAGCAGGTTCGCTGGGTCAGAGCCGACGTCCTGTCGTCGGAGCGGATGCCGCTGCGGCTGACGGCCTCAGTCCTGTTCCGCATCGACGACGCCGAACTATCGGTGCGTGAACCCATCGAGCCGCGCATCGAACTGGCCGTCCAATCCGCCCTGACCCGCCTGGCGAGCGAAACCCCTCTGGACGCCCTGTTGGCCCACGCGCCCGAGACGGCGGACATCCTCACCGCGAACGTGGGCCAGATCGTCGGCGCCGCGCGGATCGAACGGATCGAGATCAGCGCCGTCACCCTGCCGCCCGAAATCCGCCGCCTGTTGAGCGATGTCGAGCGGGCGCGACTGGACGGGCTGGCGGCGCTGGAGCGCGCCCGCAGCGAACAGGCCGCTCTGCGCTCGCTGGCCAATGCGGCGCGCCTGCTGAAGGACAATCCGGAACTGGCGCAACTTCGTGTGCTCCAGACCGCCGAAAACGCCAAGGCTGCGACCATAGTCATCGGGGACGACCGACGCCGATGACACTCGACGAGGTCCGCACCCTGTTGCTGTCGTTTCCCGGAGTCGAGGACGGCGTGTCCTATGGCGAGCCGTCGTTCAAGGTGGCGGGCAAGTTCTTCACCTGGATGCGCCCGGCGCTGGACGACAGCATCGTGGTGCATCTGGACAATCTGGATGAGCGCGAACTGCTGATCGAGATGGACCCGGCGACCTTTCATTTCACCGACCACTATCGCGACCATCCCATCGTCCTGGCGCGCATCGCCAGCGTCGATCCCGTCTGGCTGAGGGCGGCGCTTGAGAAGCGCTGGCGTCGGATCGCCCCGAAAAAACTGTCCAAGTCGCATCCGGTCCTTACCGCAGAGGGGTCGGGCGCCTAACTACGGCCTTCAAGCGGACCCAGCCCAAGGAGCGCCCCATGGCCTATGGCGACCAACCCACGATCACCGTCGACGGTATTGAGATCCCCCTGCTCGGCTTTGGCACCTGGCAGCTGGAGCCCGACGATGCCCGGCGCATGGTCGCCGAGGCCCTGCGGATCGGATATCGCCACATCGACACGGCCTGGATCTACAAGAACGAGAAGGCGGTCGGCGAAGGCATTCGCGACTCCGGCGTGGCGCGCGAGGACATCTTCTTGACCACCAAGATCTGGGTCGAGCATTTCACCCACGACGCCCTGCTGAAACAGGCCAAGGAATCGGCCGACAGCCTGGGCACGACGCCCGACCTGCTGCTGCTGCATTGGCCCAAGACGACGCCGACGTTCGAAGAGACGCTGGGCGCCCTGAACGAGGCCAAGGACCAGGGTCTGACCAAGTCGATCGGCCTGTCCAACTTCCCCTCCAAGGAATTCCGTCAGGCGCAGAGCCTGTCCAAGGCGCGGCTGCTGACCGATCAGGTCGAGCATCACCCCTACCTGGGGGTCGATCAGCTGGTCGCCACCGCGGCCGAGCTGGGATCGTCGATCACCGCCTGGTCGCCGCTGGCGCAGGGCAAGATCGCCGACGACGCCACGATCAGCGAGATCGCCAGCGCGCACGGCAAGACCAACGGCCAGATCACCCTGCGCTGGCTGATCCAGCACGGGATCATCGCCATCCCGCGCACCACCAAGGAAAGCCGCGCGCGCGAGAACTTCGACATCTTCAACTTCGCCCTGACGGACGAGGAGATGCAGCGGATGGACGCGCTGGATCGCGGCGAACGCCTGGGCGACTGGCTGGACCCGGCCTTCGAATGGGACAAGACTGCCGCCTGACCGACAAGGGAGGCGCCAGTGTTTCGCAAGCGGGACCAGCCTAGGCTGTGGCGTGCGACGTTCGCCGTCGTGGGCTGGACCGCGTTGGCGCTTCAGTATCTGCTGATGATCGCTCCGGCCCAGGGCTGGACCGTGCTGGAACGGACGATCAACTACTTCAGCTTCTTCACCATCCTGACCAACATCCTGGTCGCCCTGGCCTTCACCGGGCCGCTGTTGGGCGAAGGATCGTGGCTGGCCCGCTGGTCCGCCAGCGAAGGTGTCAGGGCGGCCGTCGCCATGTACATCGTGGTGGTCGGGGTGGTGTACCACTTCCTGCTGCACCCCTATTGGAACCCGACCGGCTGGTCGCTGGTGGTCAATCTGGTGCTGCACTACGTCATGCCGGCCGCCTTCGTGCTGGACTGGCTGTGGTTCAGCCCCAAAGGGCGGCTGCGCTGGATCGATCCAGCGAAATGGCTGGCGTTTCCGCTCGTCTACGGCGGCTGGACCCTGGTTCATGGACTGGCGACGCGCTGGTGGCCCTATGGGTTCGTCAATGTGGATCAGTTGGGGCTGGCCCGGGTGGTGCTGATTTTCGGCGTGCTGCTGGTGTTTTTCCTGATCGTCGGGCTCGGCCTCGTCGGACTGGATCGACTGTTCGGTCGCGCGACGCGTGACAGAGGGGCCACTCCCGCCTAAGCGTCGCGGCATGGCCTACAAATCCCTGCGTGACTTCATCGACCAGCTGGAAGCCAAGGGCGAGCTGGTGCGGGTGTCCGAACCCGTTTCCACCGTGCTGGAGATGACCGAGATCCAGACCCGCCTGCTAAGGAATGGCGGACCGGCGGTGCTGTTCGAAAAGCCGGTCATGCCGGACGGCACGATCAGTCCCATCCCCTGCCTGGCCAATCTGTTCGGCACGGTGAAGCGGGTGGCCATGGGGGTGACGCTGGAGGGCAAGGACCGGACGACGGCGGGCGAACTGCGCGAGGTCGGGGAACTGCTGGCCTTCCTGAGAAACCCAACGCCGCCGCGCGGTCTGGGCGACGCGATGGAGATGCTGCCGCTGATGCAGACCGTCCTGTCGATGCGGCCCAAGACGGTGAAGAAGGCGCCGGTGCAGGAGGTGGTGCTGAAGGGCGACCAGATCGACCTGACCGCCCTGCCCGTCCAATCATGCTGGCCCGGCGAGCCGGCGCCCCTGATCACCTGGGGCCTGGTCGTGACAAAGGGGCCGTCGGACGACCGCGAGGACGACTTCAACCTGGGCATCTATCGGATGCAGGTGCTGGGCAAGGACAAGGCGATCATGCGCTGGCTGGCGCATCGGGGCGGGGCGCAACACTATGCCCGGCACAAGAAGGCCCGGCCCAAGGAGCCGCTGCCCTGCGCCGTTGTGCTGGGCGCCGATCCGGGCACCATCCTGGCGGCGGTGACGCCGGTGCCGGACACCCTGTCGGAATATCAGTTCGCCGGCCTGATGCGAGGCGCCAAGGCCGAGCTTGTGCCCTGCAAGACCGTGCCGCTGATGGTCCCGGCCCAGGCCGAGATCGTGCTGGAGGGCCATGTTCTGCTGGACGAGTTCGAGGACGAGGGTCCGTATGGCGACCACACCGGCTATTACAACTCGGTCGAGAAGTTTCCGGTCTTCAAGGTCAGCGCGATCACCATGCGCCGCGACCCCATCTATCTGACCACCTTCACCGGCCGGCCGCCGGACGAGCCGAGCGTGCTGGGCGAGGCGCTGAACGAGGTCTTCATTCCCCTGCTGCGCCAGCAATTTCCGGAGATCACGGACTTCTGGCTGCCGCCCGAGGGCTGCAGCTACCGGATCGCCGTGGTGTCGATGAAGAAGGCCTATCCGGGCCACGCCAAGCGGGTGATGCTGGGCGTCTGGAGCTATCTGCGCCAGTTCATGTACACCAAATGGGTCATCGTCGTGGACGACGACATCGACGCCCGCGACTGGAAGGACGTCATGTGGGCCATCTCGACCAAGATGGACCCGGCGCGCGACATCACCGTGATCGAGTCGACGCCCATCGACTATCTGGACTTCGCCAGCCCCGAGAGCGGACTGGGCTCCAAGATCGGCCTGGACGCCACCGACAAGTGGCCGCCCGAGACTAAGCGCGAATGGGGCGAGGAGATTCGCATGGACGAAGCGGTCGTCGAACGGGTCAACGACCTGTGGGGCCGTCTCGGCCTGCCGGGTGACGGGACGCCGATCTGGAAGTAAGCTTGGCTTTTGGTGACGCCGGGGGGCGATGTGAGCGCGTTCGAGTTCTTTTTCAGCTTTTACGGCCTGTTGCTGGGCCTGTCCGTGGCCGAATTGGTCGGCGGGTTCGCGCGGGTGCTGCATGAGAAGCAGCGGATCCGGTTCGGCTGGCTGACGCCGATGCTAGCCCTGTTCGTGGCCATCGACATCGCCACCTTCTGGAACCAGGCCTGGGTCATCTTCCGCGGGGCGCCGTTCAACACCTTCGTGCTGCTGATCTCACTGGCCATCGCCGCAACCTTCTATGTCGCCGCCAGCGTGACCTTCCCGCGCGTTTCGGCCGAGGGCAGCGACCAAAAGATCGATCTGGACGCGCATTTCTGGTCGCATCGGCGACTGGTGTTCGGCTGCATCCTGGCGGCCAATCTGATCGTGGCGGTGATTGTGATCATCCTGGCCCAGCTCAATCCCGGCTTCGCCAAGATCGCCGACTCGGTGCGGTTGTGGGTCGGGGTCGCCATCTTCGTGATCGGCACGGCGACGGCGGCGTTCGCGCCGTGGCGCCGGGTTGCGGTCGGCGCCCTGGTCGTCGTTCTGCTCTACAGTCTCTGGCAGATGGGGAACGCGGCGGCCCTGCTGCTCAAGGCCGGCGGCTGGGCGCCCGCGCTGGGCGGCGGCGGTTGAAACCTTGTCAGGGCCGCGCAATCGGCTCACGAAAGGCCATGCAGTCCCCTCTTCTGGTTTCGGCGCTGGTCGCCGCCCTTGCCTGTAGCGTGAGCCCCGCCATGTCCCAGACGCTTCCCAACACCGCACCTTGGGATCAAGCCTTCCTGCCGCCCGCCCCCGCCTGGGACGGCGCGTCCAAGGCCTTGCTGCGCGATGCGTCTGATCCTTGGGTCACGGCGTTCGAGGCCGATCCGGGCCATGACTTCAGCCCCAACTATGTCGACACCCGCGCCTGGTTCGATCGACTGGACGCCGCCAGCGACCTGATCCGCATCGAACAGTTCGGCGTGTCGCCAGAGGGACGGCCCATCTATGCGGTGATCGCCTCCAAGGACGGCGCCGCCTTCGATCCCGCAAAGCCGGTGCTGATGATCCAGGCCGGCATCCACCCCGGCGAGATCGACGGCAAGGACGCGGGCATGATGCTGCTGCGCGACATCGCCTTCTATGGGAAGGACGCCCTGCTGGACCGGGTCAACCTGATCCTGATCCCGATCCTGAGCGTGGACGGCCATGAGCGTTCGGGCCCCTATTCCCGGCCGAACCAGCGCGGACCGCGCATCCAGGGCTGGCGCAATACGGCGACCAACCAGAACCTGAACCGCGACTATCTGAAGCTGGACCAGCCCGAGATGCGGGCCGTGCGCGGCCTGATCCTGAAATACCGGCCGGACCTCTATGTCGACGTCCACGTCACCGACGGCATGGATTACCAGTACGACGTCACCTACGGCTTCAACGGCGAGGACGGGACCTTCAGCCGCTCGCCGAACGGCTCGGCCTGGCTGGATTCCGTCTTCAAGCCGGCGATGAACGCTGCGCTGGAGCGCGAGGGTCATATTCCCGGCGAACTGGTGTTCGGCATCGACGTCGACGAACCCAAGAAGGGCCTGTCGGACGGCGGCCTGGGCGAGCGGTTCTCCAACGGTTGGGGCGCGGCCGCCCATGTGCCGACGATCCTGATCGAAAACCACAGCTTGAAACCGCATGAGCAGCGGGTACTGGGCACCTATGTCTTCATCGAGGAGGCGATGCGTCTGCTGGCCGATCAGGGCGCCGGTCTTCGCGCCGCCACGGATCAGGACAAGGCTCTGCGTCCGGCGCAGATCCCCGCCAATTTCGAGGCCGACGAAACGCCGTCATCCACCCGACCCTTCAAAGGCATGCTGTACGAGATGTATGACAGTCCCGCCTCGGGTCGGAAGGAGATCCGCTGGCTGGGCCGTCCCGATCCCGAACTGTGGCAGATGCCCTTCTATGGCTCCAAGCCGACGCTGACCCTGACGCGGCCGACGGCCTATTGGGTGCCGGGCTATCGCACCGACATCATCGAGCGGCTGAAGACGCACGGAATCGAAATGGAGACGGTCGAGACTGCGCGCACCGTCAACCTGTCCATGCTGCGCCTGGTCGAGCCCAAGCTGGCGACCCGCGCCAATGAAGGTCACGTGCAGGCGTCGGTGAAGACCGTCGAGGTCGAGAAGCGTGACTGGACGTATCCGACCGGCTCGGTGCGGGTGCCGACGGATCAGCCGCTGGGCGACATCGTCGTGCTGCTGCTGGAGCCGCAATCCAGCGAGAGCTTCTTCGGCTGGGGCATGTTCCCCGAGGTGATGAGCCGCGTCGAATACATCGAGGCCTACGCCATCGCCCCGCTTGCGGACAAGATGATGGCGGCGGACCCGGCGTTGAAGGCCGAGTTCGAGGCCAAGGTCGCAGGCGACGCCGCCTTCGCCGCCGATCCGCAGGCGCGCCTGGCCTGGTTCTACGAACGCACGCCCTTCTATGACGACCACTATCTGCTCTACCCCGTCGGGCGTGAGGACTGATCGATGACCACGCCGCTGATGTACGCCGTTCAGGCCGCCGCCCTGTGGAGCGGCCTGCTGATCCTGATGATGCTGGTGCTGTCGGGCATCGTGGTCAGCGGGCGGCGAAAACACATGGTGTCGTTCGGCGACGGCGGGAACGCGGATCTGATGGCCGCCAGCCGCGCCTTCGGCAATCTGGTGGAATATGCGACGCCGGGCATGATCGCCATGCTGCTGCTGGCCGCCGTCGGCGCGCCGGCCTGGATGATCCACGGGGTCGGCGCGACGCTGTTCGTCGGTCGGGTCGCCCACGCCCTGGGACTGCTCCTGCAGACCGGGCCGTCGCTGGGACGCGTCGTCGGCATGCTGCTGACCTGGGTGGCGCTGTTGACGGCCGCTGTGGGCCTGATCGCGTTCGCCGTCGTCTGACGCGGTTGCGGTGCAGCGGGGCGTCCGCCATATCGGGGCATGACTGAAACCCTGGCTGCGCCCGTTTCCACCGATCTTCTCAACGACATCGTCAAGGCCGCGCTGAAGGCCGGCGCCGACGCCGCAGAGGCGGTCAGCGCCGATCGCCGATCCCTGTCGGTCGGGGTGCGCAACGGCGAGCTGGAAGACGTCGAACGTGAGGAATCGCGCGACCTGGGCCTGCGCGTGTTCGTGGGCCAACGGCAGGCGTCCGTATCCGCCTCGGACCTTTCGCCGACGACCCAGGCGCGCTTGGTCGAGCGGGCCGTGGCCATGGCGCGGCTGGCGCCGGAAGATCCCCACGCGGGTTTCGCACCCGAAGATCGGCTGGCGCGGCGGCCGTTCATCGATCTTGACCTGTTCGATCCGAGCGAACGCAGCGCAGAAACTCTGGAACAGGTCTCGGCCGAGGCCGAGGCGGCGGCCCTGGCGGTCCCCGGCGTGGCGCGGTCGGAAGGCGGCCACGCCGGCTGGTCGTCCACCCGCTGGCGGCTGGTGACCTCTCATGGGTTCGACGGCGCCTATGAAGGTTCGGCCTTTTCGCTGGGCGTCGGCGTCATCGCCGAAAAGGACGGCGCGATGGAGCGCGGCGGCGAGAGCCGTTCGACCCGCCATCTGTCCGACCTGCCGGGCGCCGACCTGATCGGCCGCACCGCCGGCGAGCGCGCCGTGGCGCGCGTCGGCCCGCGCAAGATCGCCTCGACCACCGCGCCCGTGATCTTCGACAACCGGATGGCGGGCCAGATCGTGTCGCCGGCCATCGGCGCAATTTCCGGCCCTTCGATCGCGCGCGGCACCTCGTTCCTGAAGGACCGCATGGGTCAGCGCGTCTTCGCCGAGGGCGTCACCCTGATCGACGATCCGTTCCGCCCGCGCGGCATGGGATCGACCCCGTTCGACGACGAAGGCGTAGCGGTCGAAAAGCGCGCCCTGTTCGACGACGGCGTCCTGACCACCTGGCTGTTGAACAGCGCCTCGGCTAGGCAACTGGGCCTGGCAACCACCGGCCATGCGTCGCGGGGGCTGGCAGGACCTTCCGGCGTCTCCACCCACAATCTTCATATGGAGCCGGGCGAGCGCGATCTGGCGGGCCTGATGGCCGACGCCGGGACCGGCCTTCTGGTGACGTCGATGTTCGGCCCGTCGCTGAACGGCAACACCGGCGACTGGTCCGCCGGAGTGTCAGGCTTCTGGTTCGTGAACGGCGTGATCGCCTATCCGGTCAGCGAGGTCACGGTCGCGGGCAAGCTGACCGACCTCTATCAGCGCCTCGAGCGCGGCTCGGACCTGGAGTTCCGGGGCGGGTTCAACGTGCCCAGCCTGATGTTCGACGCGGTGGCCATCGCGGGCAAATGATCGACTTGCACGCCGACCTCGACCTGATCCGCCAGGCGGCCATCGACGCCGGGGCGCTGGCCATCGCCGAGCGTGAGGCGGGCTTGACGATCGAGTCCAAGGTCGGCGGCTCGCCCGTCACCAGCGGCGACCTGAAGGTCGATGCCATGCTGCGGGACAGGCTGCTGTCGGCGCGGCCCGACTATGGTTGGTTGTCGGAAGAGACGGCGGATACGGCCGAGCGCCTGTCAAAACGACGCATCTTCGTGGTCGATCCCATCGACGGCACCGTCGCCTACATGAAGCGGACGCCGTGGTGGTGCGTGCCCATCGCCGTGATCGAGGACGGCGAGGTCGTCGCCGCCGTCATCCATGCACCCGAGGTGGACGAGACCTATGTGGCGACGCGTGGCGGCGGGGCCCGACGTAACGGCAAACCCATCCACGCCTCGGATATCGATACGCTGGAAGACGCCTCGATCCTGGGCGATGCGCGACTGATCGAAGCGCCCTATTTCGACGACGAACCGTGGCCTTCTATGCGGTTCGAAAAGCGCAACGCCCTGGCCTATCGGATGGCGCTGGTCGCCGCCGGCGCCTTTGACGCCGCCCTGGCCTTGACGCCGAAATGGGACTGGGACGTCGCTGCGGGTTGGCTGATCGCGACCGAAGCCGGCGCCAAGGTCAGCGATCACCACGGGCGGCCATGGGCGTTCAACCGACCTGATCCGCGTCAGGCCAGCCTAGTCTGCGCGGCCCCGATCATCCAGCCGATGATCGTGCGGCGCTGTAAAAACGTGCCGCTTTCGACCTAAGGCGGGGACGGAAAAACCCCGGCCCAGATTGATCCGAGGGCGTTCTCGGCCTATGCCGCGCGCAAACCTCCCTCCCCCCAACGCCCTCCGGCCCAGCCTTCAGGATTTCCGATGACCGATCAGAACGCCGTCCCGCCGCAACTTCTGCACATCGTGATCGGCGGCGAGCTTCGTCACCTAGGCGAGCCGACCTTCCGCGACCTGTCGCAGGTCGAGTTCGTCGGCGCTTTCGGTAGCTATGACGAAGCCAAGAAGGCCTGGAAGGCGCGCGCCCAGGCGACCGTGGACAACGCCCACATGCGCTATTTCATCCTGCACGCCCACAAGCTGATCGATCCGCGCGGCGACGCGGCCTGATCTGAGGATTGAGTGCGACATCGAGGAGCCGAACCGGCTCCTCGATCCGACGTTTCGATCTGTAGGCGAGCACGACGATGAACCTTGAACCGCAACAGATCTTCCAACTAGTCAGCCTGCTGGCCGTGCTGGCGCTGTTCAGCTTTTCGCTGCGCGGCCACATCTACTACGATCGCTGGTTCAAACGGTGGGAGGCCGACCGCAAGGCGCGTCGCGACGCCGAACTCGCCGCCGAGGCCCGCGCGAACGGCGAAGGCGGCGACGAGCCGAAAACCGGTCCCTGGGGCTGAAGCCCCCTACTCGCGCCGCAGCAGCTTGTCGGTCAGCAGCGTGCCCCACCAGCCGGCCTTGAACTCGGCGCGGATGGCCTTGGGGTCGTAGTCGGGGCTGTCGACCCAATCGATGAAGCTGATGCCCTTCGGCTCGATCTCGTTGACGTATTTCTCCAGCGTATAGTCCAGCACCCCGGTCAGCCCCTCGCGGGAGTGCAGATATTTCTTAGAGAGCTGCTTCATGGCGACCGAGATCGGCTCGCCCAGGTGGAAGTGGCGATAGAAGACCGCCATCATCCCCGCCCGATCCGCGCCGGACTTGCAGTGGATCAGCACCGGGTACTGGATCGTCCTGAACAGCTCGCGCGCGCGGTGGATGCGCACCGTCTCGGGCGGATCGCGCGAATCCAGCGGCGCGTCGATTAGGGTCAGGCCCAGCCGCTCGCAAGCGTCCTTCTCCAGCCAGTAATAGCCCTCATCCCGCTGACCACGCAGATTGATGACCGTCTTGACGCCCTTCTTTTTCCAATAGGCCAGCTGGCGCGGCGACGGCTGATTGGTGCGTACCAGATCCGGGCCCAGCCAGTGTGCGTTGGAAAAGGCCACGCGCAAAAACGCGTGGTCGGCCCAGAAATAATGCCAATGCGCCCGAAAACGGCCCATCGCGGTCGAGAGGTCGAAGCGCGCCATGCCCGCCAGATAGCGATTGGGCGCCGCCGCGTCATCCGATCTCGATCCTGATGCGTTGGAATGTTCGTCGAGACCGGAGAACAGCCCGATGAGAACCCTCGCCGCAACCGCCGTCGTAGTCGCCAGCCTGTGGGCCGGCGCGGCCGCCGCCCAAACGCCGCCGCCCGAAGACCCTGCCCTGATCGCCTATCTGCGTGACCGGGCCAAGGAGGCGCTGGACACCACCCGCTATACGGCCGCGATCACGCCGGATGGGGCCATGACCCTGGTCTATCTGACCGGCCCCAACTGGTGCGGCTCGGGCGGATGCCGGCTGCTGGTGCTCGACCGCACCGGCGCGACCTATCGCTCGGTCGGCGAGATCAGCGTCGCGCGCGCGCCGATCCGGCTGCTGGAGCGACAGACCCATGGCCGACGGGATCTGGGCGTCTATGTCGCGGGCGGCGGAATCACCGAAGGCTATGAGGCCGCCGTGCCTTTCGACGGCCGTCGATACGCGTCCAATCCCACGGTTCCGCCCGCCGTCAGGATCCAGGAAGCGCCTGGCGAAACCCTGATCCGCGCCGACGAGCCGGGCCGTGCCCTGGAACCGTCGCCGGACAAGCCTTGACTTGAAGGGCGGCTCGGACGACCGAGAGCCGATGACCGTCGCCGCCTCCGAAACCATGCCGCTGCGCGCCCTGCTGGCGCGGATTTGGCGCGACTATCTGTCCAAGCACAAGGGATCGCTGATCCTGTCGGTCCTGTGTGCCGCGACGACCGGCCTGCTGACGGCGGCGCTGCTGAAGCTGCTGGAGCCGGCGGTCAATGGTCTGTTCCTGGGCGGGACCAAGCCGATCAGTCTGTTCGGCCTGGTGACCTTTCCGGCGAACAAGGCCGTCGTCTGGATCCCGGTCGCCATCCTGACTGTCGCCATTGCGCGGACCCTGGCCGCGCTGGGTCAGGCGGCTCTGGTCAACCGGCTGGGTCACACCATCGTCGGCGACATCCAGATCCGTTTGTTCGGCGCCATGATCCGCGCGGATCTGGCGCGTTTACGCAGTCAGCACTCGGGCGGCTTCGTCTCCTCGGTGCTGTTCGACGCCAATATGGTGCGCGAGGCCTTCACCTCGGGCGTGGTCAACTACACCCAGAACCTGCTGACCCTGATCGCGGTGCTGATCTACATGGGCTTCATCGACTGGCAGCTGACAATCGTCGTGTTGCTGGGCGTGCCGCTGGTGGCGCTGGTGCTGCGCCGGTTCGGGCGCAAGACGCGCAAGGCCGCCGTCGGCGCCATGGCCGAGACCGAAAACCTGTCCACCGCCCTGATGGAGAACCTGGACGGGGTTCGCCTGATCAAGATCGAAAACCGCGAGGCCGCCGAACAGGACCGCGTCGCCGAGGTGGTCGCCCGTCGCCAGCGCCACGTCATCAAGGGCGCCAACGCCCGCGCCTTCGCCGGTCCGTCCAGCGATCTGGTCGCCTATATCGTCGTCGCCGCCGTCATGGCCTACGCCGGATGGCGGGCGCAGTCAGGCGACATGACCGTGGGCGGGTTCGCCGCCTTCATCGGCATGCTGCTGGCCGCCGGGCAGGCCCTGCGTCAGGTGACCAATCTGGCGACGGTCATGAGCGAGGGTTTCACCGCCGCCCGCCGCCTGTTCGGCGCCCTGGACATCCAGCCGGAAATCCGCGAGGCGGCCGACGCCGCGCCGCTGGCCGCCGGGCCGGTGGAGATTGTGCTGAACAAGGTGTCCTTCGCCTACGCCGGGACCGATGCGCCGACGCTGGACGCGGTCTCCCTGCGGGTCGCGCCGGGCGAGACTGTGGCTCTGGTCGGGCCTTCGGGCGGCGGCAAGAGCACGATCCTGAGCCTGCTGCCGCGCTTCTACGATGTGACCGGCGGGGCGGTGACGATCAACGGCGCCGACGTGCGGGCGCTTCGCATCCATGATCTGCGCGACCATATCGCCCTGGTGACACAGGAGCCCTTCCTGTTCGACGACACCATCGCCGCGAACATCGCCTATGGCCGGCCGGGCGCGACGCAGGCGCAGATCGAGGACGCGGCGCGGTCCGCCGCCGCCCACGACTTCATCACGGCCCTGCCTGAAGGGTATGCGACCCGCGCGGGCGAGGCGGGCCTGCGCCTGTCCGGCGGTCAGCGCCAGCGGATCGCCATCGCCCGTGCCTTCGTCAAGGATGCGCCGATCCTGCTGTTGGACGAGGCCACCAGCGCCCTGGACACTGAGAGCGAGGCCCTGGTCCAGGCGGCGTTGGAACGGCTGATGCAGGGACGCGCCACCCTGATGATCGCCCACCGCCTGTCCACTGTCCGGAACGCCGACCGCATCTATGTGATCGAGGCCGGCCGGGTGGTCGAGGAAGGCTCGCACGACGCCTTGGTCGCCAAGGGCGGCCTGTATTCCCGCCTGGCGCGCCAGCAGTCGCTGGACGGCGCCGCGCCCAGCGTCGAGACGGTCGCATGAGGCCGCTTCGCAATCCGGCGGTCCAGTCGGCCCTGGCCTGGACCCTGGCGAAGTGGATGCAGTTCTGCTTTTCCACCATCCGCTGGACGCACGAAAACCAGCAGGCCGCTGAGGCCGTCTGGACGCAGGGCGGCGGCGTGCTGTGCGTGTTCTGGCATTCACGGATCGGCCTGTCGCCGTCATGCTGGCCGCTGGACCGGGCGCAGCCGGCCAAGGCGCTGATCTCCCTTTCGGCCGACGGCGAGTTCATCGCCAAGGCGGTGGCGCGTCAGGGCTTTCCCGCCGTGCGCGGATCCTCGGCCAACAAGGACAAAGCCGAGAAGGCCAAGGGCGGCACCCAGGCGCTGCGTGACGGATTGAAACAGTTGAAGGTCGGCGCCTTGGCCATCACGCCGGACGGGCCGCGCGGCCCGGCCAATGTCATGGCCGAGGGCCTGCCCCTGATGGCGAAGTTGTCCAAGGCGCCGGTGCTGTTCATCGGCATGTCGTGCAATCCCGCGATCCGCCTGGACAGTTGGGACCGGGCCGTGCTGCCCCTGCCCTTCGGCAAGGGCGCCATCGTGTGGGACCGCGCCGACTATCCCGCTGACGCGGACATGGGCGATGTTGTCGTCGACTGGACCGCGCGGCTGAACGCCGTCGAAGCACGGGCCGATGCGATCACGGGCCTGAAGCCGTGAGGACGCAGCCGTGACGCCCTTGCCGCTGATCGCCTATCGGCTGGCGACGCGCGCGCTGGAGCCGCTGGCCCCGCGCCTGCTGGATGCGCGCGCCAGGCGGGGTAAGGAAGACCCCGTACGGGTGGACGAGCGGATGGGCTTCACCCGCACCCCGCGCCCTGCCGGCGATCTGGTCTGGCTGCACGGCGTCAGCGTGGGCGAGAGCCTGTCGCTGCTGCCTGTGGTCGAGCGGCTCACGAAGGCGCGTCCAGACCTGACCGTTCTGGTCACCTCCAGCACCGTGACCTCGGCGCAGATTCTGACCGAACGGCTGCCGGCGGGCGTGATCCACCAGTATGCGCCGGTCGATGCGCCGGGCGTGGTCGAGCGGTTCCTGGACCATTGGCGGCCCAATCTGGCGGTCTTCGTCGAGAGCGAACTGTGGCCCAATCTGTTGCTGGAGGCGCGTCGGCGGGGCGTAAAACTGGCCCTGGTCAGCGCCCGGATCACGGAAAAGACGGTCGAGGGCTGGGCGCGATTTCCGGCCTCGGCACAGGCGCTGACCGGCGCCTTTGATCTGATCCTGCCGCAGGATGCGGTCTCGGCCCAGCGGCTGGAGGGCATGGGCGCGCGGATCGACGGGCTTGTGAACCTGAAACTGTCCGGCGAGGCCCTGCCCCACGACCCCGCCGCCTTCAGCCGTTTGAGCGCCGCCATCGGCGACCGGCCGGTGATCGTCGCCGCCAGCACCCATGAGGGCGAAGAGATCGCCATCGTGCGGGCGCTGGACCATCTGAGCGAGCGTGTCTGCCTGATCCTGACGCCACGCCATCCCGAGCGAGGGGCGCACATCGCCCAAGCCCTGCAATGCGACGGCTACGCCTTCGCCATGCGTTCGCGCGGCGAGACGATCGGGCCGGACACCGACATCTATCTGGCCGACACCCTGAACGAGATGGGCCTGTTTCTGCGCCTCGCCGACGTGGTGGTGATGGGCGGCTCGTTCGCGCCCGCCATCGGCCTGCCGCCCGTCGGCGGGCATAATCCGCTGGAGCCCGCGCGGCTGGGCAAGCCGACGATCACGGGGCCGGATGCATCCAACTGGGCGCCGGTGACGGCGGCGCTGGTCGAGGCGGGGGGCCTGGCCCTGGTTCAGGCGCCGTCCGACCTGCCCGGCGTGATCGAGCCGCTGCTGGAAGACCTGAACGCGGCCAGGGCCATGGGCGAGCGGGGACGACGCGCGGCGGTCGAGGCCGGAGGCGGGCTGGAGCGACTGTGGGCGCTGCTGTCGCCGCTGATGCCGCAGAGGCAGGGCCGGCGATGAAGCTGAACACGCCGCGCTGGTGGTATGTGCGCGACAGCAACCACGCCCGGATGACACGCACGGCGCTGAAACCGCTGGGCTGGATCTGGGCCGCCGTGACGGCGCGTCGGATCGCCAAGACGGCGCCCGCCGACCCCGGCTGCGCGGTCATCTCGGTCGGCAATCTGACGGTCGGCGGATCAGGCAAGACGCCAGTCGCGCGCGAAACCTTGCGGCTGCTGCGCGCGGCGGGTGTCGAGGCGCATGGCCTGTCGCGCGGCTATGGCGGGCGGTTGGAAGGACCGGTTCGGGTCGATCCTCAAATCCATACGGCCGACGATGTCGGGGACGAGCCGCTGATGCTGGCGCAGGGGACGCCGGTCTGGATCGCGCGCGATCGTGTGGCGGGCGCCAAGGCCGCCGTCGCAGACGGCGCGCAGGCTCTGGTGCTGGACGACGGCCATCAGAACCCGGCCCTGGAAAAGACCGTCAGCCTGATCGTAGTGGACGGCGAGACGCGCGGCGACGAATGGCCGTTCGGCGACGGATCGGTCTTTCCGTCCGGCCCCATGCGCGAGCCGCTGAAGGCCGGGCTGGCGCGCGCCGACGCCGTCGTGGTCATGCTCCCGACCGATGTCGAAGAGGCCGATCCCGAACTGCTGGCGGTCTTCGGCGCCCTGCCCGTCTTCGTCGCGCGCCTGACGCCCGAGGGGCCGCCGCCGTCGGGGCCCCAGGTCGGGTTCGGCGGCATCGCCAAGCCCTGGAAGGTCGAGCGCTCGCTGAAGGCGGCGGGCTGCGACCTGATCGACTTCGTCCCCTTTCCCGACCATGCGGCCTACAGCGCCGCCGACATGACGTTCCTGACGGACCGGGCGGCGGTGTTCGACGCCGGCCTGGTCACGACGGAAAAGGACTGGGTCCGGCTGACGCCCGAGCAGCGCAAAGATGTCGTCGCCTGGCCGGTCGTCGCCCGGTTCGAGGACGAGGCGGCTTTCGCCGCCTTCCTGAAGGACAGGATTCAGTCGGCGCGATAGACCACGCCGGACTTCATCACGAACTTCATCCGCTCCAGCTCGGTCACGTCCGTCAGCGGATCGCCCGAGACGGCGACGATGTCGGCAGGCATGCCTACGGCGATCTTCCCGGCCTCATTGGCGATGCGCAGGTGTTCGGCGGCGCCGACCGTGGCGGCCTGGATGGCCTCGAGCGGGCTCAGGCCGGCGCGGACCAGAAGCGCGAACTCCTGGGCGTTGTCGCCGTGGGCCGAGACGCCCGAGTCGGTGCCGAAGGCGATCTTGACCCCGCCTTCATGCGCGCGGCGCGCCATGTCCAGCATCTTGGGCCCGGCCTCCAGCGCCTTGGCCGTCTGGGCGGGGGTGAAGAAGTTGTCGGGTCCCGAGGCGATGCGCGCAACGAAATCCCCGGCCAGCAGGGTCGGGATCAGCCAGGCGCCGTTCGACTTGAACAGGCGGATCGACTGATCGTCCAGATAGGTCCCGTGTTCGATGGAATCGCCGCCGGCCCGTAGGAAGGCGTTGATGCCGTCCACCCCGTGGGCGTGCGCGGTCACCTGGCGGCCCATGCGGTGGGCGCTGCCGACGATGGCGGACAGTTCGTCGTCGCTGAACTGCTGGTTCAGGCCGGCGGCGGTGTTAGACAGCACGCCGCCCGTCGCGGTGATCTTGATGATGTCGGCGCCGGCGCGAACCTGGGTGCGCACGGCCCGCATGCAGTCCTCAGGCCCCGAGCAGATGCTCTCGGACGACAGCAGGTGCATGACGTCCTCGCGATAGCCGTTGATGTCGCCATGCCCGCCGTGGATCGACACCGACGACCCTGCCGCAATGATGCGCGGTCCCGGCACGTCGCCGTTCCTGACCGCGTTCCGCAGGGCGAAGATGGCCTGGTTCGAGGCGCCGAGATCCGCCACCGTCGTAAAACCGGCCATCAGGGTGCGACGCGCATAGCGGGCGCCGACCATCGCCTGATCCGCGTCTGAAAGCGTCACCTCTTCAAGGCGTGCGTTCGGGTTCTGCTGGCTCGTCAGATGGACGTGGCTGTCGATCAAGCCGGGCAGGATGAAGGCTTGGCGCAGGTCCACGACCTTGCCCTGAGAGGCATCGCCGACGAAGCCGTCGCGCACTTCGACGATCTGGTTCCCTCTGATCACGAGAGTTTTATCGCGCTGCACAACGCCGTTCGATGGATCAGCAAGCAACCTTCCGGCTTCAACGAACGTTGTGTCGGGTTGCGTCGAAACGCCTGTGGACACGGGGGTTTGCTGGGCATGAGCGCTTGCCGCCGACGCCATCAGCGCCGCCAGCGCGATTCCGAAACGTTTCATCGATCTCTCCCCGCGACGCGTCGGCCGCAAAAATGCCCCACAAGGCTCAGGTTGCCTCGCCCGTAACCAACTGAAACAAACACGCCTCAAGACCAACCGCAACGAGGGCGTCGCATGCGGCTATCGAGACGAGGACTTATTCTGGGCGGATCGGCCATGCTGGCGGGATGCGCCAGTGCGAGCGCTACGGCGCCGCTGACGACGGCTCAGAACGGGACTCCGATCGCCATGCCGCAGGTCGGTCTGCCCACGGTCCAGACCTCCGCCCTGACGCCGCCACCGCTGGATCCACGCGGTCACGTTCGCAAGGAACTGATGGAGCGCGCCATGACCGCGCTGGACACCCATCATCACCGCTTGCCTCTGCGCGACCGGATGTATCTGGTCGATTTCCAGAAATTCTCGGGCGAGGAGCGGCTGTACGAAGTCGACCTCATCGCGGGTGAAGTGAAGGTGCTGCGCACCTGCCACGGTCGAGGATCGGACCCCAGCCACACCGGCTATGCCCAGCGCTTTTCCAATACGCCGGATTCCAACATGTCCTCGATCGGCGCCTATGCGACCGCGGGCGCCAACTGGGGCGCGCAACAGGGGCCGAACGTGCTGCTGGACGGGCTGGAATATTCCAACGACAAGGCGCGCGAGCGGGCCATCATCGTCCACGGCGCAGACTATGCCGATCCCGACTTCCTGGCGCGTGAAGGCAAGCTGGGTCGCAGCTACGGCTGTTTCTCGGTCGCCCACACCGACCTGCCGGCCTTGCGTGAACGCATGGGCGAAGGCCGACTGCTGTTCGCAGCGGCGTAGGCTTCAGCCCCGCTCCAGCGCGCGCCAGCCGATGTCGGAGCGGTTGAAGCCGCCTGGCCAGTCGATCTTCTTGATGGCGGCATAGGCGCGTTCGCGGGCCTGGGCGATGTCGTCGCCCTCGGCGCAGACGTTCAGGACGCGGCCGCCCGAGGCGGCCAGCAAGCCGTCGTCGCGGCGCTTCGTCCCGGCATGGAAGACCTGGACGTGGGGGCCGAAGTCCTGATCGGCGCCGCGGATGATCGAGCCTTCCAGCGGGCTATCGGGATAGCCCTTGGCCGCCATGACCACGCAGATCACCGTCTGAGGCTTGAAGGCGGGCGAAGCCAGTCCCGAGACGTCGCCGCGCGCGCAGCCCAGCAGATAGGGCACGATGTCGCCCGCCATCCGCATCATCAGGACCTGGCATTCCGGGTCGCCGAAGCGGGCGTTGAACTCGACCACCTTGGGGCCGTCCTGGGTCGCCATCAGGCCGGCGTAGAGGACGCCGCGATAGGGCGCGCCCTCTTCGGCCATCTTGCGTATCGTCGGCTGGACGATCAGCGCGTCGGCCTGCTGCACCAGCTCGGGCGTAAAGACAGGCGCGGGCGAATAGGCGCCCATGCCGCCGGTGTTGGGGCCAAGGTCGCCGTCGAAGGCGCGCTTGTGGTCCTGGGCGCCGCCGAACAACAGGGCGCGTTGACCGTCGCACAGGGCGAACAGCGAGCCTTCCTCGCCGTCCATGAACTCCTCGATCACGACGCGAGCGCCGGCCGCGCCGAACCGGCCGCCCAGCATGCGCTCGATTTCGGCCTCGGCGTCGGGGCGATCGGGGCTGATGGCCACGCCCTTGCCGGCGGCCAGGCCGTCGGCCTTGATGACATAGGGCGGTCGGAACACGTCCAGCGCCGCCTTGGCGTCCTTGACCGTGTCATAGACGCCGTAACCGGCGGTCGGGATCTCGTGGCGCTCAAGAAAGCCCTTCGAAAAAGCCTTGGAGGTTTCCAGCTGCGCCGCCTTGGCGGTCGGCCCGAAGCACGGAATGCCGGCTGAAGCCAGACGGTCGGCAAGACCAGCGGCCAACGCCACCTCGGGCCCCACGACGACCAGGTCGGCCTTGATCTCTCTGGCCAGGGCGGCCAGGCCGTCGGCGTCGTCCGCCTTGATGGCGCGCAGCTCGCACAGCTTCTCAATGCCGGGGTTGCCTGGTGCCGCCACTAGGCGCGTGACCAGCGGCGACTGGGCGATCTTCCAGGCCAGGGCGTGTTCGCGGCCGCCCGATCCGACGAGAAGAATGTTCATGAGATCGGGCAATGACCGGCCGGCGCCGGCCGGTCAAGCGCCCGTCAGACTTAACGCCGCATTCAGCGTCCTATCAGCGCGCTGGTGGGGTCCAGGCCGGCAGGGCCTGAAGCTGACCGGGCGTCAGATCGGTAACCAGATCCCGGTCGCCGTTGCGGTCGATCGGAGACACATCCGCGACCGGAACCAGCACCTTCATGTCGCCGGGTCCCTCCAGTTCGACGACCAGATGGGTCAGGGCGCCCGAGGCGTCCAGCACCAAGGTTTCCACGTCGCCCAGATCGACGTTGGCGCGCGAATACAGATCCGCGTCTTCCAGTTGGTCGCGGGTCATGTTGAAGGCCAAGGCGGCGTTCGAGGCGGCGGCATCGGCCTGCTGGCCCGGAAAGGCCACGGGCGCCGCGCCGGGCGCAGGGGCCTGGACCACATCGTCGTCGCGATCCGAGCAGGCGACGACGCCGCCGGTCAGGCAAAGCACGGCGGCGAGCGGGACGAAGCGGTTCATACGGCCTCCTTGGGCATTAGAGCAGCGCCGAGACGACATAGACGCCGAGCCCCAGCAGAATGATGCAGCCGATGATCAGCCACGGGCTCATGGCCCCGCCGCCCCCGGCGCGGCGCGACAGATCGCGCTCGTGCGGGTCGCGGTCAGAAGGATCGGTTCCGGGCGGGTCGGCGGGCATGAAAGTCGAACGACAGGGCGCGCGCAGCGTTCCCGGACGGATCGACGCAGGCTAGGGTGGGCCCCATGAGCGACGACTCCTACGTATTCGAAGGCCCGGCCGAGGTCCCTGCCCCTCGCGACAACAATCCGCCCCTGTCGATCTCGGAGTTGTCGTTCGCGCTGAAGCGCACGCTGGAAGACCGTTTCGGCCATGTGCGGCTGCGCGGCGAGGTCTCCAAGGTCAACCGCCACGCATCGGGCCACGTCTATCTGACGCTGAAGGACGACAAGTCAGCCATCGACGGCGTGGTGTGGAAGGGATCGGTGCGCGGCCTGGGCGTCCAGCCAGAAGCAGGGCTTGAGGTCATCGTCACCGGCAAGATCACCTCCTATCCGGCGCGGTCATCCTATCAGATCGTGATCGAGAGCATGGAGGCGGCCGGCGCCGGCGCCCTGCTGGCCCAGTTGGAGCGGCTGAAGGTCCGCCTGCGTGAGGAAGGTCTGTTCGAGCCGGGTCGCAAGAAGCCCCTGCCCGCCTTTCCCGCGACCATCGGCGTGATCACCAGCCCGACTGGCGCGGTGATCCGCGACGTGCTGCACCGGATCGCAGAACGCTGGCCCTGCCGCGTCATCGTCTGGCCTGTGGTCGTTCAGGGCGAATCGGCCTGCGGCCAGGTATCGAACGCCATCCGCGGCTTTGATGCGATGACTGCGGACGGGCCGATCCCCCGCCCCGACCTGCTGATCGTCGCGCGCGGCGGCGGGTCGGTCGAGGACCTGTGGTGCTTCAACGACGAAGGCCTGGCGCGGACCGTGGCGGCGGCGCGCATTCCGATCATCTCGGCCGTGGGGCACGAGACCGACACCACCCTGATCGACTTCGTCTCGGATCGCCGGGCGCCGACCCCGACGGGCGCGGCCGAAATGGCGACGCCGGTGCTGGCGGACCTGCGCTATGCCGTCGCCGACATGGACCGGCGCATGGTGCAGGCGGGCGGACGGCTGATCGAGGATCGACGCACGCGCCTGCGGGCGGTGGCGCGCGGTCTGCCGGCGCGGCCCGAGGACCTGCTGGCCCTGGCGCAACAACGGCTGGACCATGTGTCGAGCCGGCTGGGATCGGGCTTGCAACGCAACGTCGCTCTGCACGAGCGGCATCTGGCGGTGACCGGCGGCAAGCTGAGCCCGGCCCTGCTGCGCACGCGGATCGAGCGGGGGCAGGATCGGCTGCGCGGCGCCGGCGACCGGTTGGGCGCCGCGCTTCAGGCGGGCGTGGCGCGCGGCGAGCGGCGATTGTTGCAGGTCTCGGCCCGCCTGTCGCCCGAACCGCTGCATCGACGGCTAGACCAGCGTCAAGCCCGGCTTGAAGCCGTCGGTGCGCGGTTGGATGCCTTTCCCAAGCATCGACTGGAACGTGAGACGGTTCGCCTGGCGGCGCTGTCGCGCGCGCTGACGACCCTGGACCCCGGCCGCCCCAAGCCCGGCTTCGCCCGCGTTGAAGATTCAGACGGCGCTTGGATCACCTCGGCCAAGGCGCTGGAGGCGGGTCAGGCGGTCCGGCTGGTGTTCGGCGACGGCGTTCAGCCCGCGACAATCGACGGCGGCGAACCCCGTCCGTTCCCGCCGCGTCCGGCGGCCAAGCCGAAGCCTTCCGCCGCCGATCAGGGCAGCCTGTTCTGACGGCGGCGGATATGATCCGCGTTTTCCGCTTCGCCCCGGCGCCGCTTCCTGCTAACGGCGCCGCATGAAGATCACGCGCCTCGCCGTCACCGCCTATGTGTTCGCCCTCCTGATCATCGTTCTGGATCAGCTGACCAAGGCCTGGATCATCAGCGGCCTGTCGCTGCAGGAAGTCGGCCGCATCCCCGTCTTCCCGCCGATCCTGAACTTTAGCTGGGTCGAGAACACCGGCGTCAGCTTCGGCCTGTTCGGCGGCGGCGAAGCCCGCTGGGGCCTGGCCATCTTCTCCATCGTCGTCTCGGCCGGCCTGGCGTGGTGGGCGACGCAGTCGAACCGTCGCCTGCTGATCACCGCGATCGGCTTCGTCATGGGCGGAGCGCTGGGCAATGTGATCGACCGGATCCGCTTCGGTTATGTGGTCGATTTCATCGACTTCTCGGGCACCGGCGTCTTTCCCTGGGTGTTCAACGTCGCCGACAGCGCCATCACCATCGGCGTCGTGCTGCTGATCATCGACAGTCTGGTGTCTGACAAACCCGCCAAGGTTGGCGCGGCCGTCGAAAAGTCGTAATCACCCCGTCTTCACTATGCCGACTGCGCCATCGCGGCGCTTCCTGCATCAGCCGACCAGAGCCTGAAACCATGCGTATCCGCAGTGTCGCCGTCCTGACCCTCGTCGCCTCCTCCGCGCTCGCCGTCTCGGCCTGCGGCGGCATCAAACAGGGCATCGGCCTGACCAAGGTGGTGCCGGACGAGTTCGTCACCGTCTCGACCGCCCCGCTCAGCGTTCCGCCGGAATACGGCCTGCGTCCGCCCGCGCCGGGCCAGCCGCGCCCGCAGGAGCTGGCCCCGGAAAGCGCCGCGCGTCAGATCCTTCTGGGTCAGCGTCAGGCCGTCACCCGCACGCCGGGCGAACAGGTGTTGGTGGCCCAGGCCGGCGGCGAGCAGGCCGACCCGCTGGCCCGCTATGTCGTCGATGACGAGTTCGGCGATCTGGCGCACAAGGACGAAAGCTTCGCCAACCGCCTGATGTTCTGGCGCAAGGACGACGCTTCGACCCAGGCGCCAACGGTTCGTCAGACCGCCGAAGGCCAGAAGACCATCGACGCCTCGACCGAGGCCGCCCGCCTCCAGGCCCTGACCGGCGGCCAGCAGGCCATCACGATCCAGCCACGTCGCGGCAGCGGCTTCAAACTGCCAGGCCTGTAAGAACCGATACGACGGACGCTTGCCACGAGGGCGTCCGTCCTTATTGTAAACGGACCTGATCAGGAGCCGTTTGCATGACCGAAACCGTCGATATCGCCGCCCTGTCCGGGATCGACCAGCTGCGCCTGGGCATGACGGGCGGCTTCATCGCGCCCATCGCCCGCACCGTCGGTTTCGAGCTGACCGAAGTGGAAGAAGGCCGCGTGGTGTTCGAGGCTATCCCCACCACCGCCGTCTATAATCCGCTCGGCACCGTGCATGGCGGCTGGATCGCGACGGTGCTCGACTCGGCCTGCGGCTGCGTCGTGCATTCCACGCTTCGGCCGGGCCAGACCTATATGACGCTGGAGCTGAAGACCGTTTTTCACAAGGCGCTGACGGCCGGCACGCCGGTTCGGGCCGAGGGTCGGATCGTTCAGGCCGGTCGCCGCGCGGCCTTCTCGGAGGCCGATCTGCGCGGCCTGGACGGCAAGCTCTACGCGACCGCGACCTCGACCTGCCTGGTGATGGAGCGCTGAGGGCAGCAAGCGTTTGCCGCGCCTCGCTTTAGCCGCTATCAGCGGCGAGCGTTGATGATCGGCCGCCGATCGTCGTGCGCCCTCTCTCGCTGTCGGAAAAATAAGCTGATGCGTCGCGTGTTCACCGCCCTGGCCGCCCTCTCCATCGCGGCCTCCATCCTGCCCGTCGCCGCCGAGGCCCAGACCTCCCAGCGTCAACGCGAGCGCAGCGGGCAACAGCAGCAGGCCTCGGGTGAAGACGCCGCGCCGTCGCGCGCGCCGCGCATCGCCCCCCTGCGTCGCCGCGCCAACGCCGGCCCCTGCCCCTATGTGAAGATCCTCTACGACGCCGCCCGCTACGTCGAGCTGGAAGGCGGCCGCGCCGCCGTAGCCAATGTCGGCTACACCGGCGAGATCGAAGGCATCTCTTCGGACTGCGAATATCGCGAGGCCGATCCGATTCGCGTCGACATGGACGTGCTGTTCAACCTGGGCCGCGGACCACAGGCGACGGGCGAGCAGCGCACCTACCGCTACTGGATCGCGGTGACGGAGCGGAACAACGCCATCCTGTCCAAGGAATATTTCGACCTGCCGGTGAACTTCGAAGGCCAGCGCACCGCCTCGGTCACAGAAAAGCGCACCATCGTCATTCCGCGCGCCGGCATCGAGACAAGCGGCAGCAACTTCGAAATCCTGGTCGGTTTCGACGTGACGCCGGAAATGGCCGAGTTCAATCGCTCGGGCAGCCGCTTCCGCGTCAACGCCGGCACGACGCCGGCCGCCCCCGCGCCTGCCTCCGCACCGAGCCAATAATGTCTGATCTGAAGACCGTCCTCAGCGAAGCGGTCGCCGCCGCCTTCGCCGCCGAAGGCGTGGCCCCGGCCCTGGCCCGCGTCACCGCGTCGGACCGCCCTGACCTGGCCGATTTCCAGTCCAATGGCGCGCTCGCCGCCGCCAAGGCGCTGAAGGCCAATCCGCGCGAACTGGCCGGCAAGATCGCCGAGCGGCTAAGCGCGGATGCGCGTTTCGCCTCGGTTGAGGTCGCCGGACCCGGCTTCATCAATCTGAAACTCTCCGACGCGCTGCTGGCCGAACGCGCGACCGAGGTGGCGAACGACGCCGCCCACGCGGGGGCCGCGACTGTGGCCGAGCCTCGTCAGGTGGTCATCGACTACGGCGGTCCCAACGTCGCCAAGCCGATGCACGTCGGCCATCTGCGCAGCGCCATCATCGGCGAGAGCCTGAAGCGGTTGTTCCGCTTTCGCGGCGACCATGTCACCGGCGACGCCCACTTCGGCGACTGGGGCTTCCAGATGGGCCTGCTGATCGTCGCCTGCGGCGACGAAGGCCTAGCCGAGGCCTTTATGGCCGAAGGTGACGGCCCCTTCCCGGCCGAAAGCCCGGTCACCCTGGCCGACCTGGACCGCCTTTATCCGCAGGCCGCCGGCAAGGCCAAGGAGGATCGGGCCTTCCGCGACCGCGCCCGCAAGGCGACGGCGGAACTCCAGAACGGACGTTCAGGCTATCGCGCGCTGTGGCAGCATTTCGTGGCGGTCAGCCGTGAGGCGCTGAAGCGCGAATACGGCGACCTGTCGGTCGATTTCGACCTGTGGAACGGTGAAAGCGACGCCGATCCGCAGATGCCGGAAATGCTGGCGCATCTGAAAAAGACCGGCCTGCTGGTCGAGGACGACGGCGCCCAGGTGGTCCACGTCGCCAAGCCCGGCGAGACGCGCAAGAAAAAGCTGGCCGACGGCTCGGTGATCGAGGCCCCGTCCCCCCCGCCCCTGCTGGTCATCAGCTCGGAAGGTTCGGCCATGTACGGCACGACCGACCTGGCCACGATCCTGGACCGCAAGAAGGCCCTGTCGCCCGATCTCGCCCTCTATGTCGTCGACGAACGCCAGGCCGAGCATTTCGAACAGGTCTTCCGCGCCGCCTATCTGGCCGGTTACGCCGCAGAGGGCGCGCTGGAGCATCTCGGCTTCGGCACGATGAACGGACAGGACGGCAAACCCTTCAAGACCCGCGCGGGGGGGGTGCTGAAGCTACGCGACCTGATCGATCAGGCGACCGAAAAGGCGCGCGAGCGTCTTCACGAGGCCAAGCTGGGCGACGACCTGTCGCCGGAAGAGTTCGAGGCCATCGCGCACAAGGTGGCCATCGCGGCCCTGAAGTTCGCCGACCTGGCGAACGCGCGCACGACCAGCTACGTCTTCGATCTCGACCGCTTCATGAGCTTCGAAGGCAAGACCGGGCCGTATCTTCTGTATCAGTCGGTCCGTATCAAATCCCTGCTGCGCAAGGGCGCCGAACAGGGACTGACGCCCGGCGCCATCGTCATCGCCGAACCGGCGGAGCGCGATCTGGCCCTGACGCTTGACGCCTTCTCGACGGCCGTGTCGGACGCCTACGACAAGCGGATGCCGCATCTGGTCGCCGAACACGCCTATCGCGTGGCCCAGTCCTTCTCGAAGTTCTACGCCGCCTGCCCCGTGCTGATCGCGCCGGACGAAGCGACCAAACGCTCGCGTCTGGCCCTGTCTGCTGCGGCTCTGCGCCAGCTTGAAATCGCGTTGAGCTTGTTGGGCATCGACACGCCTGAGCGGATGTAAGCAGGTCTCGATCCTCCCCCGTTCACGGGGGAGGGGGACCGCGAAGCGGTGGAGGGAGCGGATACGCCCGCCGCCCGCCGGTCAGAACCGAGCCTGTTTTCGCCCCCTCCACCATGATGCGCATGGTCCCCCTCCCCCACCATGCGGGGGAGGATCGCCGTTTCGGATGACGCCTCGAACCTGATCCTTTAGGCTGGCGGCCGTTACGGAGCCGCTCCTCATGTCTAATCTCGACGCCTATATCGCCGGCCTGCCCAAGGCTGAACTGCACCTGCATATCGAGGGCTCGCTGGAGCCCGAGCTGATGTTCGAACTGGCGCAGCGCAACGGCGTGTCCATTCCCTACGACAGCGTCGAGGCGGTCAGGGCGGCCTATGATTTCTCGAACCTGCAGGACTTCCTGGACATCTATTACGCGGGGGCAGCTGTCCTGCTGACGCGGCAGGATTTCGAGGATCTGGCCTTCGCCTATTTCCAGCGCGCGGCGGCGGATAATGTGCGCCACGCCGAAATCTTCTTCGATCCCCAGACCCATACCGATCGGGGCGTGCCGTTCGGCGTGGTGGTCGAGGGGCTGATCGCGGGCATGGACCGGGCCAGGGCGGAGCTGGGCGTGAGCAGCGGCCTGATCCTCAGCTTCCTGCGCCACCTGACCGAGGACGAGGCGTTTGCGACGCTGGAGGCCGCCAAACCCTATCTGCATCATTTCATCGGGGTGGGTCTGGATTCGTCGGAGGTCGGTCATCCGCCGTCCAAGTTCCAGCGCGTCTTCGCCGCCGCGCGTGAGCTGGGCCTGAAACTGTGCGCCCACGCGGGCGAGGAAGGCCCGCCCGCCTATGTCCATGAGGCGCTGGACCTTCTGAATATCGACCGGATGGACCACGGCAATCGCTCGATGGAGGACGAGGCGCTGGTGCAGCGGCTGGCCGCCGAGCAGATGACCCTGACCGTCTGCCCTCTGTCGAATCTGAAGCTGTGCGTGGTCGATGACCTGAAGCACCATCCCGTCCCCGAGATGCTGCGCCGGGGCCTGCACGTCACCCTGAACTCGGACGACCCGTCCTATTTCGGGGGATATGTGAACGACAACTACAGCCGGCTGGCCGAGGCCGTCGGCCTGACACGCGATCAGGTGACGCAACTGGCCAAGAACAGTTTCGAAGGCTCGTTCCTGGGCGAAGCGGAGAAGGCGGCGTTCGTGGCTGAGGTCGAGGCCTACGCGAAGCGCTGAACCCTCCCTTCTCGTCATTCCGGGGCGTCCGAAGGACGAACCCGGAACCCAGGAGGCTCACATCCGGCCTCAGCTGTATCGTGCAGAGAGGATGCGGCCCTGGGTTCCGGGTCTTCGCTACGCTGCGCCCGGAATGACGAAAGGGACAGGTGATCGCTTCCTCGAACCAGATGTTCCTGATATGTTCCGTCGATGGACCAGGCTGGCACCAAGGCTGAAGACAGCGCGAACCTCCGCTGGCTGTTCGTCGATCTGAACGCCTTCTTCGCCAGCGTCGAACAGCAGATGAATCCGGCCTGGCAGGGCAAGCCGGTCATCGTGCGGCCGGCCGAGAGCGAATACACCGGCGCCATCGCCGCCAGCTATGAGAGCAAGGCCTGGGGCGTTCATACCGGGATGCGGGTGTCCGAGGCGCGCAAACTGTGCCCCGATCTGATCGTCGCCGAAGCGCGCCCCGACCTCTACGTCAAAATCCATCAGCAGATCATGGCCGAGATCGACCGCCATGTGCGGGTGTGGAAAGTCGGATCAATCGACGAATGCTCGTGCGAACTGCTCGGTTCAGAACGGCTGGAGGCGAACGCCGTCGCCCTGGCCCGGCGGATTCAGGCGGGCATCCTGCAAAACGTCGGCGACTGTCTGCGGTCGTCCGTCGGGCTGGCCCCGTCGCGGTTCCTGGCCAAGACCGCCTGCGGCATGCAGAAGCCCGCCGGGCTGACGGTGCTGCGCGCCAACGAGTTGCCCGGTCCCTTGCTGGACCTGCCGCTGTCGAAATATCCGGGCATCGGCTCCCGCATGCAGATCCGGTTGCAGGCGGCGGGCGTCACCGACACGGCCGGCCTTTGGAACATGAGCGCGAAACAGGCCCGTGCGATCTGGAACAGCATCGAGGGCGAACGCATCTGGCGCGGCCTGCACGGTCTGGACAGCGAACCGACGCCGGAGAAACCGCCCGCCTCGATCAGCCACAGCCACGTCCTTGCCCAGGCCATGCGGACCCCGGACAAGGCGCGCGCCGTGGCGCGGCGGCTGGTGGTCAAGTGCGGGGCGCGTCTGCGCCGCATGGGCCTGACCGGCGCCAGCCTGACCCTGCATCTGGACATGGGGCCGAAGGCGACGCCCCGAAGTGGTCGACGCGGTTGGGAAACGGCGGCGATGAGTTGTCCCATCGCGCCGACGCAGGACACCTTCGCCCTTCTGGCCGCGCTCGACAGTCTGTGGCGCAAGGTCGAGCCGGAGCTGGAGGCGGGACGCCTGAGCTATGTCGGGGTCGGGGTGCACGGCCTGAAATCACGCGACGCCTTCGAGACCGACCTGTTCGCCGCCGGCCCGGATCAGGACGGCGAGGCCCCGTCCCTGCGCCTGTCCCAGGCGCTGGACGCGCTGAACCGCCGCTATGGCAAGGACACCGTCAGCATCGGCCCCAAGGCCGGCCTGCCCGACTATATCGGCGCCAAGATCGCCTTCACCCGCATCCCCGAGGCCGAGGATTTCTGGGAGTGAGGCCCACCTAGCTCAGCAGGGACGCCGCCGCGATCTCCGCCACGCCCAAGGCCCGGAAACTGTCCCGAGCCGCCTCGGTTTGCGGCGCGATGGCCCGACTGGCGTCGGCGATCACCACGGCTTCGAACCCCTCGCGAACCGCGTCCTCGGCGGTGAAGCGGACGCAGTAGTCGAAGGCCAGACCGCACAGGAAGACGCGCGTCACGCCCAGTTCGCGCAACAGGCCGGCCAAGCCCGTCGGGGTGCGGTGATCATTTTCGAAGAAGCCGGAATAGCTGTCGACCGCCGGATTATAGCCCTTGCGGATCACGGCCATGGCCTTGTCGACCGTCGGCGCTGCATCAGGATGAAAGTCGGCGCCAGGCGTGCCCTGAAGACAATGATCCGGCCACAGCATCTGGCGACCGTAGGCCACCTCGATCTCGGTGAAGGGCGCCGCGCCGTGGTGGTTGGAGGCGAAGCTGATCTGATCCGGCGTATGCCAGTCCTGGGTCACGATCACCCGGTCGAACCGGGCCGACAGGCGGTTGATCAGCGGCATGATCCCCGCACCGCCCGCCACCGCCAGACGGCCGCCTTCGCAGAAGTCGTTCTGCGGATCGATGACCAGAAGGGCGTCGCCCATCACACGCCTGCGTAGGCGTCAATCTCGTTGGCCGAACCGAGCGCGACGGGGATGCGCTGGTGCAGATGCTCGGGCTGCACGTCCAGAATGGCCTGACGACCATCCGTCGTCGCCTTGCCGCCCGCCTGCTCGACCAGGAAGGCCATCGGATTGCCTTCGTACATCAGCCGCAACTTGCCCGGCTTGTTCGGCTCGCGCCGGTCCCAGGGATAGAGGAAGACCCCGCCACGCATCAGGATGCGGTGAACATCCGCCACCATGGCCGCGACCCAGCGCATGTTGAAGTTCTTGGCCCGAGGCCCCTCATCGCCCTTCAGCAGGTCGCCGACATAGGTCTGCACCGGCTCGGCCCAGTGGCGCAGGTTCGACATGTTGATGGCGAACTCCTTGGTGTCCGGCGAAATGGCGATGTCGTCGTGCGTCAGGATCCAGTCGCCGTCGTTCGACAGGGTGAACCCCTTTACGCCCGCGCCCGTCGTCAGCACCAGCATGGTCTGCGGCCCATAGACGGCGTAGAGGGCGGCGACCTGATTGCGGCCCGGCTGCATGAAATCAGCCTCGGTCGGGGTCGCGGTCGCGGACTTCAACACTGAGACGATGGTGCCGACGGGGGCGTTGATGTCGATGTTGGACGAACCGTCCAGCGGGTCGAACAGCACCAGATAGTCGCCGGCCGGGTTCGAGGCCGGCTGGACGTCGTCCATCTCTTCCGACGCGACCCCGGCGACGGCCGGGCTGGCCAGCAGGGCCTCGGTCAGCATGTCGTTGGTCATGACGTCGAGCTTCTTCTGCTCCTCGTCCTGCACATTGATCTGTCCCGATGCGCCCAGCGCCCCGGCCAGGGCCCCGCCCGCGACGACCTTGCTGATGTCCGCGCAGGTGGCGGCGACCACGGTCAGAACCGTCTTCAGCCCATCGGGCGCATCCAGGGCGGCGATATGGGCGTCAAGGCGTGTGCGGGTCATGCGGTCGGTCCGGTTCTGGGCGTTGCGCCGTTTTGGCGGGGGACAGGCCCCAGGGCAAGGCGGCAGGGCGAAGCGACAACGAAAACGCCCCGGCGAAAACCGGGGCGCTTCCTTATCCTTCGGCGTCGTTGATCAGATCGGCAGGATCGCCGTACCGAACGCCCGCTTCAGTTCGTGGGCGGCGAAGGTCTGGGCCGCCGCCGCATCCGGCACGACCGCCGCCATGCCGAAGAACTCGTGCGTCGAGCCGTGGAAAGTCTTGTGACGCACGTCGACGCCCGCCTGCTCCAGCTTTTCGGCCAGAAGTTCGCCTTCGGTGCGCAGCGGATCGATCTCGGCGCAGATCACAGTCGTCGAGGGCAAGCCCGACAGGTTCGCCTTCTCGACGATATTGATGCGCGGGTCCTGCGCATCGGCCTCGTTGGCGAAGATGTGCTTCACGAACCACTTCATCATCGGCTTGTTCAGCGGCTTGGCGTCGGCGTTCTCGACGTAGGACTCATTGTCCATGTCCACGCCGGCGACCGGGTAGACCAGCACCTGATGTTTGGGCGCCGGCAGTCCGGCGTCGCGCGCCATCATCGACACGCCGATGGCCAGGTTGCCGCCTGCGCTTTCGCCCATCACGGCCACCTTCTGCGGGTCGCCGCGGAAGGTCTGCGCATTCTCCAGCACCCAGCGGTAAGCCGCCAGGGCGTCGTCGTGGGCGGCGGGGAAATGATGTTCCGGGGCCTGGCGATAATGGACCGAGACCACGATCACATCGGCCATCTTGGACACGCCGCGCGGGCCGCCGTCATAGACGTCCAGATCGGCGATCACGAAGCCGCCGCCGTGGAAATAGACGACGACCGGGTGCAGCTTGTCTTCGGAATGGTCGTGCGGCTTGTAGATGCGCGCCTGGATCGGGCCGGCGGCGCCGGGAATGGTGATGTCGCTGGTCTTTACGCCCATGTCGTCGCTGGGGTCCTTGCCGTCCTTACGCAACAGCGATTTCACCGCATCGGTCGGGGTCGGTTGCTGGCGGGCCTCCTCTGGCGACAGGGTCTCGATCGGCTTGCCGCCGAGGGACGCCAGTTCGTCCAGAACCTTCTGCATCGGGCCATCGGCCTTGGCAGGCGTATCGCGCGGCTTGTCGTTGTCGCCGAACAGCTTGTCTATAATGGACATTTTCGCATTCCTAGGTTTGGTTTCGGGGTTCGGAACGACAACCCGCCGCACGCATCCTTGTTCCCGGCCCGCTTGACTTGGCGCTTGAGTCGATGCCTTAGGTCGCAGGCTCTCGCGGGAGAGATCGGGCGCTGGAAACAGGGTTCGACGCCGAAGGCGCAACCGCCCCGGAAACGCTCAGGCAAACGGACCGCGAAGCATACGGACGCTGGAAAGTCGCCCATTCGGGCGCGCCGACGGAGCAAGGCGACATGATTTGGTCGCCGGAATCTCTCAGGCTTCAGGACAGCGGGGGCGCGAGGACGGCGGAGCTCCGCCACAACACGCGACCGTGAAAGCCTGAACCATGACCGACCAGACCCTGAAGACCACGCCCCTGAACGCCGCGCACCGCGCGCTGGGCGCCCGCATGGTGGGCTTCGGCGGCTATGACATGCCGGTCCAGTACGAAGGCGTTCTGGCCGAGCACCGCTGGACGCGGGAACACGCCGGTCTGTTCGACGTCTCCCACATGGGCCAGTGCAAGATCACCGGCGAGGACGCGACCGCCCAGTTCGAGCGTTTCGTGCCCGGCGACTATGCGATCCTGAAGGCCGGCAAACAGAAGTATTCGCTGCTGCTGAACGGCGAAGGCGGCGTCATCGACGACCTGATGGCCGGACGGCCGGATCACGACGGCCTGTTCGTCGTCGTCAACGCCGGCAACAAGGACGAGGACTTCGCCTTCTGGGAAGCCAACCTCGAAGGCGACGCCAAGCTGACGGTGCTGGACCGCGCGCTGATCGCCATCCAGGGGCCGGAAGCCGCCGAGGTCATGGCCGCGCACGAGCCTATCCTGGCCGAAATGGGCTTCATGGAATGCGCCCGTCTGATGCTGTTCGGCGCCGACTGCTACGTCTCGCGCTCGGGCTACACCGGCGAGGACGGCTATGAGATTTCGGTCCCGGCAGATCAGGCCGAGCGCATCTGGAACACCATTCTGGAAGACGCTCGCGTCAAGCCGATCGGCCTGGGCGCCCGCGACAGCTTGCGTCTGGAAGCGGGCCTGCCGCTGCACGGCCACGACATCGACCCGACCACCTCGCCGGTGGAAGGCGCCCTGACCTTCGCCCTGTCCAAGTCACGCAAGGAACGCGCGGACTTCGCCGGCGCCGAGCGCATCCTGAAGGAACTGGCCGACGGCCCCTCGCGAGTTCGCGTCGGGCTGATCGTCAAGGAAGGCGCCCCGGCCCGTGAAGGCGCCGAAATCGCCGACGCCGACGGTAACGTGATCGGCAAGGTCACCTCGGGCGGCCCCTCCCCGACCTTGGGCAAGAACATCGCCATGGGCTACGTCCCGCCGGCCCATGCCGCACTGGGCACGGCGCTGAAGGTCATCGTGCGGGGCAAGACCGCCGCCGCCGAAGTCGTCGCCATGCCCTTCGTGGCCCAACGCTATTACCGCAAACCCAAAGCCTGAGAGATCAGACCATGAAGTTCACCAAGGATCACGAGTGGGTCAGCCTTGACGGCGACATCGCCACCGTCGGCATCTCCAAACACGCCGCCGACGCCCTGGGCGACGTGGTGTTCGTCGAAGTGCCTGAAGTCGGCAAGACCGTCTCCAAGGGCGACAGCTTCGCCGTGGTCGAGAGCGTGAAGGCGGCGTCGGACGTCTACGCCCCCGTGTCGGGCGAAGTGGTCGAGGCCAACGACGCCCTGTCGACCGCCCCGGAAACCGTCAACTCGGGCGCCGAGGCCGACGGTTGGTTCGCCAAGATCAAGGTCTCGGACGCCTCGCAACTGGACGCCCTGATGGACCAGTCCGCCTACGACGCCTTCCTCGCCACCCTCTAAGCCCCATCGGACCCGCTGATTAGTCAGCGGGTCTTCGGCCTTTCACGGCCCAGGACACGACCATGCGTTACCTCCCCCTGACGCCCGACGACCGCACGGCGATGCTCGCCGCCATCGGCGCGAAATCCATCGATGATTTGTTCGTGGACGTGCCCCAGGCCGCCCGTCTGGACGGCCCCGTCGATCTGCCGCGCGTCGCAGGCGAGCTGGAGGTCGAGCGCGCCCTGTCCGCCATGGCGGCCAAGAACGCCACGGCCGGCGCCGTGCCCTTCTTCTGCGGCGCAGGCGCCTACAAGCACCATGTCCCGGCGACGGTGGACCACGTGATCCAGCGCTCGGAATTCCTGACCAGCTACACCCCCTACCAGCCTGAAATCGCGCAAGGGACTCTGCAGTACCTGTACGAGTTCCAGACCCAGGTCGCGAACCTGACGGGAATGCCGGTCGCCAACGCCAGCCTGTACGACGGTTCGACCGCCATGGCCGAGGGCGTGCTGATGGCGACCCGCGTGACCCGTCGCAACAAGGCGGTGATCTCGGGCGGCGTGCACCCGCACTACATCAAGGCGACCGAGACCGTGGTTCACGCCGTCGGCGTCGAGACCCTGGCTCTGCCCGCCGCCGTGGACGCCGAGGCCGCCGTGATCGACCAGATCGGTCCCGACACCGCCTGCGTCGTCGTGCAGACGCCCAACGTCTTCGGCACGGCCACCGACGTGACCAAGATCGCCGAGGCCGCCCACGCCGCCGGCGCCCTGCTGATCGTCGTGGTCACCGAGGCCGTGTCGATGGGCCTTCTGAAGTCGCCCGGCGAGATGGGCGCCGACATCGTCGCGGCCGAGGGGCAGTCGATCGGCAACGCCTTGAACTTCGGCGGTCCCTATGTCGGCCTGTTCGCCACGCGCGAGAAGCTGATCCGCCAGATGCCCGGCCGTCTGACCGGCGAAACGGTGGACGCCGACGGCGAGCGCGGCTTCGTCCTGACCCTGTCGACCCGGGAGCAGCACATCCGCCGCGACAAGGCGACGTCTAACATCTGCACCAACTCGGGCCTGTGCACCCTGGCCTTCACCATCCACATGAGCCTGCTGGGCGAGACGGGCCTGCGCAAATTGGCCCTGCTCAACCACGAAAAGGCCGTCGCCACGCGCGACGCCCTGGCCGCCATTCCGGGCGTGGAAATCCTGACCGATCGCTTCTTCAACGAGTTTGCGGTGCGCCTGCCGAAAAATGCAGCCGAGGTCGTGGATACGCTGGCCGCCCATCACGTCCTGGCCGGCGTGCCCTACAGCCGCCTGGCCCCTGACGCCGGCATGGACGACGTCCTGCTGGTCGCTGCGACCGAGACGACGCTGGATGCAGACATCCAGATCCTCGCCAAGTCGCTCTCCAAAGTCCTCGGCGCGTAAGGGATACTGACTATGAGCACCATGAACACCGTCGGCCGCCCGACCGCCCCGAACCAGGTCCAGACCAAGCCCGCCACCCTGACTGGCGGCCGCGGCCTGTTGCAGAACGAGGCTCTGATCTTCGAGGGCGACGGCTGGGGCAAGACCGGCGTCGATCTGCCGGACCCCAAGACGGACGGCTCCGATCTGGGCGACCTGGTCCGCAAGGATCCGATCGGCCTGCCCGGCCTGTCCGAGCCGGAAACCATGCGCCACTATGTGCGCCTGAGCCAGAAGAACCACGCCATCGACCTGGCCATCTATCCGCTGGGGTCGTGCACGATGAAGCACAACCCGCGCCTGAACGAAAAGATGGCCCGCCTGCCCGGCTTCTCGGACATCCACCCGCTGCAGCCGATCTCGACCGTTCAGGGCGCGCTCGAACTGATGGACACCCTGGCCCATTGGCTGAAGACCCTGACCGGCATGCCCGCCGTCGCGCTGTCGCCCAAGGCCGGCGCCCACGGCGAACTGTGCGGCCTGATGGCGATCCGCGCCGCGCACGAGGCTTCGGGCCAGCATGAGAAGCGCCGCAAGGTTCTGGTGCCCACCAGCGCCCACGGCACCAACCCGGCGACCGCCGCCTTCGTCGGCTATTCGGTGGTCGAAGTGGCCCAGACCGAGGACGGCCGCGTGGACGTGGCCGACCTGGCATCCAAGCTGGGTGACGACGTCGCCGCCATCATGGTGACCAACCCGAACACCTGCGGCCTGTTCGAGCGGGACATCCTGGAGATCAGCCGCCTGACGCATGAGGCCGGGGCCTATTTCTATTGCGACGGCGCCAACTTCAACGCCATCGTCGGCCGCGTTCGTCCGGGCGACCTGGGCGTCGACGCCATGCACATCAACCTGCACAAGACCTTCTCGACGCCCCACGGCGGCGGCGGTCCGGGCGCGGGTCCGGTGGTGCTGTCCGAAGCCCTGGCCCCCTTCGCCCCGGCCCCCTGGGTTGTGCATGACGAAGGCGACTATCGCCTGATCGAGCGCGAGGAGGATGAGGCCGAGCAAGCCTTCGGTCGTCTGTGCGCCTTCCAGGGCCAGATGGGCATGTACACCCGCGCCCTGTCCTACATGATGTCGCACGGCGCCGACGGCCTGCGTCAGGTCGCCGAGGACGCCGTCCTGAACGCCAACTACATCAAGGCCCGGCTCGGTGACTTGATGTCGGCCGCCTTCCCCGACGGCCCCTGCATGCACGAGGCCCTGTTCGACGACGAATGGCTGAAGGGCACGGACATCACCACGCTCGACTTCGCCAAGGCGATGATCGACGAAGGCTTCCACCCGATGACCATGTATTTCCCGCTGGTCGTCCACGGCGCCATGCTGATCGAGCCGACGGAAACCGAGTCCAAGGCCGAGCTGGATCGCTTCATCGAGGCGATGCGCGCCCTGGCCGGGGCCGCCAAGGCCGGCGACGTCGATCGCTTCAAGGGCGCGCCCTTCCACGCGCCGCTGAAGCGCCTGGACGAAACCCGCGCCGCCCGCTCGCCGGTCCTGCGCTGGACCGCGCCGGAAGGCTCCAACAAGGCGGCCTGATCCCGAAGTCGCCCCTTCCTGCGGGAAGGGGCTGACGTGGGGCGGATCCATCGCTAGGTCATGGCCATGACCTGGACGACGAACGACATCCCCGACCTTTCCGGCCGACTGGCCATCGTCACCGGCGCGACCGGCGGGCTGGGGCTGGAAACCGCCATTGTGCTGGCTGGCAAGGGCGCGGAAGTCGTGTTGGCGGCCCGCAGTCCCGACAAGGGGACCGAGGCCGAACGGCTGATCCGGTTTCGTCATCCGAACGCCGCCGTGCGGTTCGATCTGCTGGACCTCGCCAGCCTGGCCTCCGTCCAGGCCTTCGCCGAGCGGTATCTGGCGACGGGACGCCCCATCGACATCCTGATCGACAATGCGGGTGTCATGGCCCTGCCGACGCGCCAGACGACCGTCGACGGGTTCGAGATGCAGTTCGGGACCAACTACCTGTCCCACTTCGCCCTGGTCGGCCGCCTGCTGCCGTTGCTGATTAGGGCAAAGGCCCGCGTGGTCCAGCTGTCCAGCGTCGCCCACCGCAGTGGCCATATCCGCCTGGAAGACCTGAACTATCAAAGCCACTACAGCCCGTGGCCGGTCTATCAGCAATCCAAGCTGGCCATGCTGATGTTCGCCCTGGAGCTTCAGCGCCGCAGCGACGCCCACGGCTGGGGCCTAACCAGCGTGGCGGCTCATCCCGGCTTCGCCCGCACCGACCTGATCGCCAACGGCCATGCCGGCAAGCCCGGCCTGTTCGCGCGCGGCGCCCGGCTGCTGGAGGCCGTGCTCAGCCATTCGGCCGCCAACGGCGCCCTGCCGATCCTGATGGCCGCGACCCTGCCGGACCCGACGCCCGGCGGCTATTACGGCCCCACGGGTTTTCAGGAGATGAAGGGGCCGCCCGGCGTTGCGGTGATCAAGCGCCAGGCCAGGGACGCAGACGTGGCCAGGCGTCTCTGGACGGAATCAGAGCGTCTGACGGGGGTCGCCTACGGCTGACGGCGCGAGACGTGTCCGCCGCGCCACGGCGCGTCGAGATCGTCCCTTCATGACCAAAGCTTCACCCGCCGGACATCCATCCGCCATGGACGCAGGGCGTTAAGGTGTCTTGTGGCAAGGTCGTCACGGTCGCCTTTTCCTTTCCCGACGAGGGATCGCGCGTCCGTGGCGACCGTTGTCATGACGATCCCCCTCCCCATCTGGCGTATTCGTGACCTCACTTCCCGTTCCCCTCGTCCGCTCTGACAAGCCGCGCGCCTCCACGCTGCGGGTCGTCAAACGCTGGGCGCTGATGGTCGGCGGTCTGTTCGTCGTGCTGCTGGGCATTCTGATCGCCCCCCTGCCCGGCCCGGGCGGCATTCCCGTCATCGCCGTCGGCCTGATGCTGATCCTGAAAAGCTCGTTCTGGGCCAAGCGCCAGTTCATTCGCGCCCAATATGCCCGGCCGAAATGGGTCTATCCCTTTCGTCGCCTGATGCGAAAGAAGCCGGAGTTCGCGCCGGTCTTCTGGCAACAGGCCCTGCGCGCCGAAAAGATCGTGACCAAACGCTCCGGCCGCCGCCTGTCGCGCGGCCGCAAGAACGTTCGCAGATATTTCCGCAAACTATTCCGCTAGTTGGCGTTTGATCTCGCGGTTGCGTTGCTGCAACCGCTAACCACAGGATCGTGAACACCGCTCTCCCAAGTCAGGCGTATCCTGTGTGCGCGTTATCAGAGAACCACTTAGGCGTTGGGAGGCGCTAAGGTCATGATGTCACGCGTACAAAAAGGTCTGATCGCCGGCGTTGCGGCGACCGTGGCTGTCTCACTGCTCGAAATACCCAATATGTTCCTGAACTGGTTCGATCCCTTCCAGGGGGTCATCGCCAGTATGCTCGGAATGCCCGGCAATCTGGCCGTCGGCTGGGTCGTCCATGTCATCAGCGGCGTGTTTATCCTGGGGCCCTTGTTCGCCGTCCTGTGTCCCCGCCTGCCGACGGACACGCCCGAGACCAAGGGCATCGTCTTCGCCGTCGGCGCCTGGATCCTGATGATGGCGGCCATCGTGATGTTCGGCAACTACCGCACCTTCACGGCCGGCGCAGGCTTCGGCACCTTCGCCTGGCTGCTGATCACCCACGCGGTCTTCGGCATCGTGCTGGGCAACGTCTATGCTCGGCTGGTGGCGCGCGACAAGCGGATGGGCGCGACCATCATCGGCGGCGCCCACGCGCACTGATCACGGCTTGATCGCTCAAGAAAAAGGCCCCCGACGGCGACGTCGGGGGCCTTGTTTCATTCAGGATCAGCCCTGATCAGTTCAGGCGATCGCCGATCTGGGCGATGGCGCTGTCGAGCAGCGGATCCTTGGCGCCGCTGGCGAGGCGTGCGGCCAGAACCTGTTCCGCCGACTTGGCGGCCAGATCGGCGGCGGCGGCCTTCACCTCGGCCGAGGCCTGGGCTTCGGCTTGGGCGATGCGGGTTTCGGCCATCTTCTGACGACGGGCCAAGGTTTCTTCCAGCTTGGCCTTGGTCTCGACTTCCAGACGGCGGGCGTCGGCCTCGGCCTGAGCCATCATCTCCGCGGCCTGGGCTTCAGCCTCGGCCTTCTCCTTGCGGATCTGGGCCAGCAGGGCTTCGGCTTCGGCGCGCAGGCGTGCGGCCTCGTCCAGATCGGCCTGAATCTTGACGGCCTTGGCGTCCAGCGCCTTGCCTGCCATCTTGGGCACGCCGGCGGCGATCAGGATGCCGAAGAAGATGATCAGGCCGATGCCGACCCAGATCTCCGCATTGGCGAAGCTCCAGATGCCGTGTTCGAAGATCAGGTTCATCAGGCGGCTCCCTTGACGGCGGCCAACTCGGCGGCGGTCGCGGCCTTGCCGGTCAGACGTTCGACCATGGCGGCGGTCGTGTCGGAGGCGATGGTGGAGACATTGGCCATGGCGGCGTCGCGGGTCTTGCCGATCGAGGCTTCCGCCTCGGCGATGCGGGCGTTGACCACGGCTTCTTCGGCGGCCTGACGGGCGTTCGCTTCTTCAGTCACGCGGGCCTTGGCGGCCTCGGCCGTGGCGCGGGCGTCAGCGCGAGCCTTGGCGACTTCGGCCTGAGCCTGGGCGGCCTGTTCGGCGGCTTCGGCCTGAACCTGGCGTGCGGTCGCAACGGCGGTGGAAATGGTGTCGGCCCGTTCGTCCATCACCTTGCGAAGGCGTGGCGCGAAGACCTTGGAAACCAGAACGTACAGGATGACGAACAGGATCAGCAGATAGCCGATCTGGCCCGCCCAGTGTTCGAACTGGAATTGCGGCAGGCCGCCCGAGCCGTGCTCGGCGGGGGTCGCCGTCTCGGCGTGCAGGTCCGCTTCGACCGAAGGCGGGACCGCGTCGATGGTGTGGGTGCTGGCCATGAACCGTCTACTGCAGGATCAGATGAAGCGGCGCGCGGGCGAACCCCGCGCGCCGTGATCGACTGATATCAGCCGAAGATCATCAGGATGCCGAGCACGAAGGCCAGGATGCCCAGGGCTTCGGCCAGAGCGGCGCCGACGAACAGGTTGCCGACTTGGCCGGCGGCGGCCGACGGGTTGCGCAGGGCGCCGGCAAGGAAGTTGCCGAAGATGTTGCCCACGCCCAGGGCAGAACCGATCATGCCCAGGGTGGCGAGACCAGCGCCGATGTACTTCGCGGCTTCAGCGTCCATGATTGTATTCCTAGATTAAAGTCGTTGGTGGTTGGGGTGAAGAGACTGGTCCGGCCCTTTAGTGGGCGTGGTCCAGGTTGACCACATCGTTCAGATAGATGCAGGCCAGAACGGCGAAGACGAAGGCCTGGAGGAAGGCCACCAGGAACTCCAGAGCGGTCAGGGCGACGACCATGCCCAGCGACAGGGCCGCAACCGGGAAGGCCAGCAGACCGATGCCGCCGCCCAGGCCCAGGAGACCCAGCGACACGACGAAGCCGGCGAAGATCTTCAGCGCGACGTGACCGCCCAGCATGTTGCCGAACAGACGCAGCGCCAGGGTGACCGGGCGAAGCAGGAAGGACACGAACTCGATCAGGCCGACCACCGGGCGCAGCGCCAGCGGCGCGCCCATCGGCCAGAACAGTTTGAAGAAGCCCAGGCCGTTCTTGGCGAAGCCGACGACCAGCACCAGACCGAAGGTGATCAGAGCGAAGGTGGCGGTGATGGCCAGCTGCGAGGTCGCCGTGAAGGTCAGGAACAGACCCAGAATGTTCATGCCCAGGATCAGGATGAACAGGGTGAAGATGAACGGGAAATACTTGCGGCCTTCGTGACCGATGATGGAATCGGCTAGATTGTCGATCAAGCCGAACAGGCCCTCGCCGGCGGCTTGCAGCCGGCCGGGCACGACCTGGGCGTTCGCGGTCACGGCGGCCAGGAAGCCGACGATCAGCACGAAGGCGACCGTCATGGCGATGTGCGAGTTGGTGATCGCCAGATCGACCGTCCCCAGCACAGGCAGGGTGACGTCGCCAAGGTCGACGACCTTCTGAATCGCAAACTGATGAATCGGATCGGCCATGAAGCCCTATCGTTCCCCGTCTTCGTCGGCCTCGACGTAGGGCTCGGCCGGAGCCGTCGTCCCTTGCGCCTTGGCCTGCGCCATCAGCCGGTTGGCTGTGCGACGCGCCATGTAAATCGACAAGGCGAAGCCCAGAAGGACCCCGCCGATCAAACCCCACGGACGGGTCCCGAGGGCCCAGTCTGCGATCGCTCCGAACGCCAGTCCCACGAAGACGCCGCCGAGCAACTCGGCGATGATCTTGTAGGCCTGACCCGACACCTGATGGCCGGTCAGTTCGGCGGATTTCTCCGCCGTGGTCCGCGCCTCCAATGCGGATGCGCTGTCTTGGAGGCGTTTGATCGCCTCTTCGCGCGATTCCGACATGGGGGATAGGACCTGTGCGTTCGGCGTCCAGACGGTGCGTCCGGACGGGTCTGAATTCGGCGCGGAAACTAATCGTGAGCGGCCTACAGGTCAAGGCGTCGTGATCATGCGCTAAGGCATTGTACAATATCGTCTTTCTATTCGCAGCCGCCCGCCGTGACGATGCGCCGCTGCTGCGGGCGACAGAATCCGTCGCATCCGCCCTTCGGCTCCGATGGCGGTCAGCGCCGCAAACGACTAGGTTCGCCGCCATGAATGCGCATGTTTCTGTCCCCAACGCTCCGCTTCGCCCGCTTTCGGTGCGGTTGGCCACCCCGCGGGGCTTTTGCGCCGGGGTCGATCGCGCGATCCAGATCGTCGAGCGCGCGATCGAAAAGTTCGGCGCCCCCGTCTATGTGCGCCACGAGATCGTCCACAACAAACATGTGGTCGAGCGGCTGAAGGCCATGGGCGCCGTCTTCGTCAAGGAACTGGATGAATGCCCCGACGACCGGCCGGTCGTCTTCTCGGCCCACGGGGTGCCCAAGTCCGTGCCGGCGACGGCGCGGGCGCGCGAACTGGTCTTCCTGGACGCGACCTGCCCCCTGGTGTCCAAGGTGCACGTCGAAGCTGAGCGTCATCACGCGGCCGGCCGCCACATCATCCTGATCGGCCACGCAGGCCACCCCGAGGTCGTCGGCACCCTGGGCCAGTTGCCGCCCGGCGCCATCACCCTGGTCGAGACCGAGGCCGACGCCGAATCGTTCGAACGCCCCGGCGACGCGCCCCTGGCTTATGCCACCCAGACCACCCTGTCGGTGGACGACACGGCGGGCATCCTGAAGGTGCTGAAGCGCCGCTTCCCCGAACTGCCCGATCCGCACAAGGAAGACATCTGCTACGCCACGACCAATCGCCAGGACGCCGTCAAGGCGCTGGGCGAGGGCTGCGACCTGGTGCTGGTCGTCGGATCCAAGAACTCGTCCAATTCGGTGCGCCTGGTCGAGGTCGCGATGCGCGCCGGCGCCCCGGCCGCCTATCTGGTGGACGATGCGTCCCAGGTGGACTGGTCCTGGTTCGACGGCGTGAACACCGTCGGCGTCACCGCCGGCGCCTCGGCGCCCGAGCCGCTGATCGAGGCCCTGGTCGACGCCATCCGTGCGCGCTTTGACGCCACCGTGACCGAAGACGACGGCGCGCGCGAGACCGTCACCTTCAAACTGCCGCGCCTGCTGACGGCCTAGGCGACCGCTTTCAACGGCAGGACGACGCGGAAGGTGCTGCCAGCGCCGGGCGCGGTGACGATCTCGATCTTGCCGCCCATCAGGGCCGCCAGACCGTGCGCCGCCGTCAATCCCAGTCCCAGCCCTTCGGCGGTGCGCGTCGCGCTTTCATCGCCCTGGGTGAAGGCCTCAAACAGGCGCGCGGCCTCCGCCGGCTCCATGCCCGGCCCCGTGTCCTCGACCTCCAACGCCAGGCCCGCGCCCGCACCCGCCCCTGCAACAGCGCGCAGCATTACCCCGCCGGTGCGCGTGAACCGCACCGCGTTGTCCGTCAGCGCCGCCATCAGCTTTTCGACATGGACCGGGTCGCCCAGCCATTCGCCCTCGGCCGCCTCGACCGAAATCTTCAGCCCCTTGGCCTCGGCCGCGCCCCGGAAGTCGTTGGCGACCCGCCGCAACAGGTTGTCAGGCCGGAACGGCCGGGTCTCCAGCGCCACCGCCCCGTCGCGCAGCCGCACCACGTCAAGCAACTCCTCGACCAGCCTCAGTTGCTGACGCCCCGACGCCTTCAGGATTTCCAGCCGCTCGCGCTGCTGCGGCGTCACCAGATCGGCCCCGATGATCTCGGCCATGCCCAGAACGCCGTTCAGGGGCGTGCGCAGTTCGTGACTGACGTTGGACAGAAACCGCGTCTTGGCCCGGTTCGCCGCCTCGGCCCGCTCCAGCGCCGCCGACAGGGCGACCTCGGAGGCCTTGAGGCGCCGCACGTCCGCCGTCGTGTTCCACAGCAGCGACCCGGTGCCGATCAGCAGCACGATGAACAGCAGCAGCAGCAGCGGCCCGGCCTTGGTCAAAATCTGATAGCCGGGCTTTTCCGGCGCCCAGACAACTCGGCCCAACAGGGCGCCGCCGACATCGCGGACATCGACGCCGATCATGCCCTTGGGAGGCTCCGCATCGCCGGGCTGGAAGTGAATGTGGTCCAGCGCCAGTCGCGTTCGCAGCAGATCGAGCTCGCCGGCGAAGGGTTTGAACGACGCGACCAGCGGATCGGATGACGGCGTCAATCCGCCCGCCGTATGCCTCACCACGGTCGAGGCCCCCAGCACATAGACGTCGTCGCCGACGCGAACGAACGCCGCCTTCAGACGCACCCCGGCATCCGCCGTGACCGATCGATCGCGCCCGGCGGCCTGGGCCCTGAGCGCATCGATCAGCGGACGGGCCGCCTGGCCGAATGGCTCGCCGATCTGCGCCTCGGCCGGTCGGCCCAGTGTGCTGATGCGAAACAGCCGCCCGGTCCCGTCATAGCCGAGGGTGAACTGATGCTTGTGCTGGGCGGCGTAGAAGGCGCCGAAGTTGCGGTCGTACCAGGCCACATCGCCCGCCGTCATCCGATCGACGGCCTCGTCCCAGACCGAGGCGGTGGTCAGGTTTTCGCCAATGGTCTCCAGCGCGCGCGTCAGACGTAGGCGCACCAGACCTTCTTCCTTGCTGGCCTGGTGGGCGTCGATGCCGCGGCTGACGATGGCCAGAACCCCGGCCATTCCGACGATGGACGACAGCATCAGGATCATTGCGATCCTGAACGTGCTCCACGCCCGCCAACCCGTCTTCGATGTCACGCCACTCATACGGTCTGGCTTACGGCGCGCAGACTAAGACGGCGTGAACATCACGCTGGGTCAGCTTCGTTCGCCGACGAAGTCCTGCGCAAACTCGGGCGCCTCGTCTTCCAGCGGCAATGTGCCGTCCTCGTCATCGGCCTCCGACGCGCGGCTGGGATCCGGCACCTCGAACCCGACCGGCAGCGACAGATCGAGCAGGCCCGCCGCCTTCATCTCCTGCACGCCCGGCAGGTCGTACAGGGTCGCCAGGCCGAAATGCTCCAGGAACCGGTCGGTGGTCGCATAGGTGACGGGCCGTCCCGGCGTGCGCCTGCGTCCGCGCAGCCGCACGAACCCCATCTCCAACAACAGATCCAGCGTGCCCTTGGAGATGCTGACGCCGCGCACGCTCTCGATCTCGGCCCGGGTGACGGGCTGGTGATAGGCGATGATCGCCAGCGTCTCCAACGCGGCCTTGGACAGACGGCGCGGCTCCTCGCGCTCCTGCGTCATCATGAAGGCCAGGTCCGGCGCCGTGCGGAACCGCCAGCGGTCGGCGACGCACTCCAGCTCGACCCCCCGCCCCTCATAGCGGGCGCGCAGACCCGATATGGCGCGGGCGACATTGCAGTTCTCGGGCAGGCGCGCGGCGATCTCGGCCGCCGTCAACGGCCCGGCGGCGGCGAACAGCAGGGCCTCGACCCGCCGTTCGATCTCGGCCTCGTCGGGCTGGAACGACAGGTCGCTCACGGCGTCAACTCCAGCGGCTGGCCCGGTCCACGCCGCTTCAGATACAGGTCCGCAAACGCTTCGCTCTGCCGAATGTCCATCGCCCCCTCCTTCACCAGCTCCAGACTGGCCGACAGGGTCGAGGCGGTAAAGCTGGCCTGACTGGGCCCCTCTTCGTCCTCACGATGGGGCGCCACCTGTTCCAGCGGCGTCCAGTCGGCCAGCTTGGGCATGATCTCGCGCAGCCAGTCGCGCGCGGCTTCCAGCGGAAAGGCCTCGACCCGCTGGCCGGGGGCGTAGCGCCGGGCCTCTTCGCGCCGACGCTGCACCACATAGGCGCTCATCAGTTCGTACAGGCTGGCGTCGATCCGGTCCGACGGCACGATCACCGTCGCTTCGGGATCGCCGCGCGTGAAGACGTCGCGCTTCAGCTGGGGCCGGGCCATCAGCTGCTCGACGGCCTTGCGCATCGCCTCCAGCTTCTGCAGCCGGAACGCCAGGGCGGCGGCCATCTCTTCGGCCGGCGGCTCTTCGGCCTTGCCCTTGTCGGTGCGCGGCAGCAGCAGGCGCGACTTCAGATAGGCCAGCCACGACGCCATCACCAGATAGTCCGCCGCCAGGGCGAAGTTGCGCCTGCGCGCCTCGTGCACGAAGGCCAGATACTGTTCCGCCAACTGGGTGATCGACAGCTTCAGCAGATCGACCTTCTGGTTTCGCGCCAAGGCCAGCAGAACGTGCAGCGGTCCCTCATAGCCTTCCAGATCGACGACGAAGGCCTCGCGCTCCTCGACCTCCTCGGCGTTGAAATCCAGGTTTGGCTGGAAAGACTCCGTCATAGGTCCTTAGGCCTGCGCCTCACCCACGTCCGGCCCCTTGGCGGCGTCCATCCGACCGCGCATGGCCTTGAAGAAGCGATCGTGCCCCGCGACGGGATCCAGCGGTTCGGGCGTGCGCACGATCCGGGCCAGCGCGGCGTCCGCCCGGCGGCGCGCCCCGCCCTTCAGCGGCCCGACGCCCTCGGCGACCTGGCGCATTTCGTCCATGTCGCCGTTCCAGTGCACGACGAGATCGCACCCTGCCTTCAGCGCCTTGTGCGCGCGCTGGGTCAGCGAGCCCGAAAGGGCGTTCATCACCAGATCGTCGGACAGCAGCAGGCCGCCGAATCCCAACCGCTCGCGGATCAGGCGAATGGCCTTCTTCGACTGCGTCGCCGGGTGTTTTTGATCGATCGCGGTGAAGACGATGTGCGCCGTCATGCCGATCGGCATGTCCGACAGGGCCTTGAACGGCGCAAAGTCCCAGGCGTCCAGCGTGTCCAGATCGGCGTGAACCGTCGGCAGATCCTTGTGCGTGTCCGCAAAGGCCCGGCCATGGCCCGGCATGTGCTTGATGCAGGGCAGAACCCCGCCCGCCAGCAGGCCTTCCGCCGCCGCGCGGCCCAGCACAGCGACCGTCTCGGGATCGACGCCATAGGCGCGGTCGCCGATGATGTCGTGGGCGCCGGGAACCGGCACGTCCAGCACCGGCAGCAGGTCGACGGTCACCCCGACCTCGCGCAGATCGTGCGCCATCAGGCGCGCGCCCAGCCGCGTCAGCTCACGCGCCTGCGCCAACTCGTTCGTCGCCTTCAGATAGGCGTTACCCGGCGGATATTTGGGCCAGTGGGGCGGCCCCATCCGCTGGACCCGACCGCCTTCCTGGTCGATCAGGATCGGCGCCTCGGGATCGCCTATGGACGCCCGCAGTTCGTCGGTCAGGGCCCGCACCTGTTCCGGCGTGTCGATATTGCGCCGGAACAGGATGAAGCCCCAGGGTCGGACCTCGGCGAAGAAGGCCTTTTCAGCCTCCGTCAACCGATGTCCCAGGCAGCCATAGATGGCGGCGGACGTCACCGGACGATGCAGTCCCGGCCCGCTGCCTTCAGCGCGTTGCAGAAGGCTACCGCCCGTTCGCGCGACAGGCCCGAGAAGGCTGTGCGGTACAGGGTCGATCCGCTGGACGAGGTCACTTCGGTCACGCGCTTTTCGGCACCCGAGGCGAACGCGCCGAAGCGGCCGGCGACGGCGGCGTATTCCCGGTCCGCGATCTCGGTCGAGGAGAAGGCGCCGATCTGGACCGAGGCCGATCCGCCGGTCGCGGCCGGAGCCTTGGTCGCCGGCGCAGCGACGGGCGCAGTGGGAGCCGTCGGACGCGGCGCAGGCGCGGCCGTTGTGGCCGTATTGGCGGGCGGCAGGCCCTGTCCGGTCGGTGCGGCGGTCGGCGGCGCGGCCGGACGCGGCTGGGGCGCCTCGGGCGGCGGGGTGAAGGTCACGGGCGCATCGGTGGTCTCGGTCTCGTCGCGGTAGACGCGCACGCCCTCGGCCGGATCGATCGGCTGGGCGTCGATAGGCGCGGCGGTCTTCATCTCGCCGACCGGCTGACCCACGGCCGGCGGCGCGTCGGTCGAGGCGCGCATGCCGGACCGATAGAAGAAGATCACCGCTACGATCAGCAGCAGCAGGACCACCGCGCTGATGATCAATGTCACCGGCGGCGCCTTGCCCCCGCCCGAGCCGACATTGCGGCCGCTGCGCGGATCGTAGCTGTTGCGACGGAACGGTAGGTCGTCGTCGGTCGGCGGCGTATAGGCGCCCCGGCCGGGTTTGTTGTCGTCTTCAAAGGACATGGTCGCGCTCCGCCGTCTGTCGGCGCGAATCGGCGCGCCGAACGATCACTCTACGCCCCCGCGTGCATCTTTCGAATCACAGATCGAGGGCGAGGTCGAGGCTGAACAGCTTCTGGTGCACTTCTATGGCGTAACGGTCGGTCATGCCGGCGATATAGTCGCACACGGCGCGCGCCCGCTGTGTCTTGTCCGGGGTCATGGCCGGTTCGCCCCACTCCGGCGGCATCACCTCCGGCTCGGCCATGAACAGTTCGAACAGCTGCGACAGCACGCGCCGCGCCTGGCTGCGGGTGCGGTTGACGCGGTAGTGGCGATACATCCGCTCGAACAGGAACTTCCTCAGCACCGCCAGATCGACGTGCATGGCGTGCGAGAAATCCACCATCGTGCGCCTGGCCATCCGCACGTCCTCGGTCGTGACGATCCGGTCTTCCTCGAGCCGCCGCGCCGTCTCGGCCAGCACGTCCTCGACCATCACGCCGATCATCCGCCGCACCGCCTCGATGCGCAGCATCCGGTCGTCGATGTCGGGATATTCGCGGCGCACCTCGGCCAACATGGGCCCGATCAGCGGCACCTGATCCAGATCGCGCAGGGTGATCAGACCCGCCTGCACCCCGTCGTCCACGTCGTGATTGTTATAGGCGATGTCGTCGGCGATGGCTGCGCACTGGGCCTCCAGCGAGGCGAACGTCCCCAGCCGCAGGTCCCACCCCGCCTCGCCGCCGGCCGCATAGGGGCGCACGACCGACCAGGCCGGCTCGTCCAGCCGGTGCGACACCGGGCCGTTGTGCTTGATGACGCCCTCGACCGTCTCCCAGCTCAGGTTCAGCCCATCGAATTGCGGATAGCGGTTCTCCAGCTCGGTCACGACGCGGAAGCTCTGAACGTTGTGATCGAACCCCCCATGATCGCGCATCTGCACCACCAGCTCGTCCTCGCCGGCATGGGCGAAGGGCGGATGGCCCAGGTCGTGGGCAAGGGCGATGGTTTCCGCCAGGTCGTCGTCCAGCCTCAGCGCATGGGCCAGCGACCGCGCGATCTGCGCCACCTCCAGCGAATGGGTCAGGCGGGTGCGGTAGTGATCGCCCTCATGCGCCACGAAGACCTGGGTCTTCTCCTTCAGCCGCCGGAACGCAGTCGCATGGATGATGCGGTCACGGTCCCGCGCAAAGGCGGTGCGCGTGCGGCTGGCGGGCTCGAAAACGCGGCGGCCCTGGGTCAGGTCGGCGCGTTCGGCGTAGGTGGCGAGATCGGTCTGGCTCAAGTCATCAACTTTAAAGCGGCGGCCCTTTGCGAACGGCCCTGCCCGCCTCATATAGACAGCCGTGAGCACCGTCCAATCCACAGAACCATCCACACCCGCCTTCACCGTCGCCACGCGCGCGCCGGAAGGCATCATCCTGGCCGCCAGCGCCGCTAAGCGGCTGGCCAAGCTGGGCACGGCCGAGGGCAAGACCCTGATGCTGCGGGTCGCGGTGGACGGCGGCGGCTGCTCGGGGTTCCAGTATCGGTTCGAACTTGTCGAGACGGCCGAGGACGACGATCTGCGCATCCAGACCGACGGCCAGACCGCCTTGATCGACCCCGTCTCGGTTCCCTTCCTGAAGAACTCCGAGATCGCCTATGTCGATGAACTGGCCGGCGCCCAGTTCGTGGTCAGGAACCCGAACGCGGCCTCCAGCTGCGGCTGCGGCGTCAGCTTCTCGATCTGACGACGGCCCAGCCGGTCGCCAGGATGGGCGAGGCCAGCAAGGCCGCAAACACCCAGTCCCACACTCCATCCTGCAACAGCGCGCCCACCAGCCCGATCAGGCTGAGCGCGAACAGAACGATGGGGGCGCGGAAGATGGCCCACAGGCTCAGATCCCTCGGATTGTGACGGCGACGGCTCACGCCTTCCGTCTCCCCTTGCCCAGCCACAGATAAAGGCCGGACCCCAGGATCACGATGGTGGCGATGTCCAAGAGCGCCCACAGGATCTTCAGCGCCAGCCCGCCATAGTCGCCGAAGTGCAGCGGCTGCGACAGCGACAGGGTCTTCACATACCAGGGCATCGGCGCCACCGCCGCCAGTTCGCCCGTCCGCGCGTCGATCAGGGCCGGCGTCGTCATATGCGTCGTCAGCGGCGTGTCGCCGTGGAAGAAGACGGCATAGTGGTGGTCGGTCGAATAGTCGGTTCCCGGAAACGCCACGAACTGCAGTTTCATGCCCGGCAGCGCCGCCTTGGCCCGTTCCACCGCCGCATCCAGCGAGGCCCGGCCCTGGGCGGGGGCCGGCGCATCGTAGGCGACCGTCAACTCCTTCAGCGCCGTCTCTTTCCAATAGGCCAGGATGGGCGTGGCCAGGGTGTTCACCACCCCTGTCAGCCCCACCACCAGCACCCAGGCCGCTGTCACCACGCCCAGCAGATTGTGGTAGTCCAGCCACCGCGTCCGCGCCGCCTTCTTGACCCGCACCGTCCCGAACGGCAGCCGACGCATGAAGGGCGCATACAGCACCACGCCCGACACCACGGCGACGACCAGCAACAGCCCCATCGTGCCCAGAAACAGCATTCCCGGCAGACCCAGGAACATGTCGGTGTGAAGCTGAAGCAGGAACTCCATCGCCGGATGACCGGCGACCAGCGGCGCGCCCTCGCCGCTGGTCTGGTCGATGGGCTCGAAACTGTATTTGCCGGCCGGGGCGTCGGGGGCGCGGCTGGTGACGTTCACCACCGGCCGGTCCTCGTCGAAGCTCATGAAGGCCGGAACCTCGCCCGGATGTTTGGCCAGACCGGCGGCCAGCACCTCGTCCAGCGTCAGCAGTCGGCCGTCCGGGTTCTTCGGCGCCCACGGCTCATGCAGCAGCGCCTCGTTCAGCTCGTGGCTGAACACCAGCGGCAGTCCCGTGACGCACAGCATCAGCAGGAACAGGGTCGAGATCAGGCTCGACCACTTGTGCGTCCAGGTCCAGGCGCGGATCGTCCGGGCGTGCATCGGCCGGCGCGGATCAGAACTCGGTCGAGACCGACAGACGCCAGGTCCGCGGCGCGCCCAGCGTCAGATAGTTTGATCCCGGATAGCCGCCGACCGCGACCCACTGATCCTCGTCCGCGACATTCTCGACCCGCGCCCGCAGCGTCACCGGCTTTTCGCCCGCCACAAAGGCGTAGCGCACGCCGGCGTCGAACCGGGTCCAGCTTTCCAGCTCCAGCGTATTGGTCGCATTGGCCGGCTGGGCGCCGGTATGGACCGCCCGGCCCTCGACCGTCAGGCCGCTGACCATCGGCACGTCCCACTCGACGTTCAGATTGGCCTGAAAGTCCGGCACGCCGATCGCCGACTTGCCCGCATTGGCGGCGGCCAGCGACCGATTGATCTCCGCGTCCAGCCATGTCGCGCCGCCGATCAGACGCAAGCCTGCGACCGGTTCGCCATAGACCGTCAGCTCGACGCCCTTGTTTTCCTGCTCGCCGCCGTCCGAATAGACAGCGGTATTCGGATCGAAAAAGGCGCTGGGCAGGGTCGTGCGGAAGACGCTCAACGTGCCGCCATATGAACCAGCGTCGTATTTGGCGCCGATCTCGGCCTGCTCGGCGCGGAACGGCGACAGCACGTCGCCACCGTTCGCCACCGTCACGCCATTGACCACCGCCGGCGCGGTCGTGCCCGGAACCAGGGCTTCGGCATAGTTGGCGTACAGCGAGATCGCGTTGCTGGGCTTGTAGACCACGGCGAAGGCCGGCGTCGTCGCGTCGCTGGAATAGCCCGACGTGAAGGCGCCGTCGGCATAGGCGTAGGATCGGGTTTCGATCTCCTGATAGCGGACGCCGACGGTCGCCAGCAGCCGTCCGTCCAGTAAGGATAAGACATCGGCGACGGCGAAACTGGTGTTCTTGACCCGCTCTGTAACGTTTGGATCATCCAGATCGCCCGAGACGCTGGCGATGGCCGGCGCCGGCGACAGCAGCGGATTGGTCAGCGTCCCCATCGCATAGCCGGCGAAGCTCGACGCCGCCCAGGCGTTCTTCGACTTGGACTGGATCTGCGAGGCCGAGGCGACCAGGCGATGCTCAATCGGGCCGGTCGTCAGGTCGGCGCGCACGCCGATGTCGCCTGACCACACCGTGTCCTCGCGAATATTGTCGAAGCGATAGCCGCGGATCGCACCCGCCGCGTCGGCGCGCGGATTGGCCAGGCTGTTGTCTTCCTCGCCCTGACGCCCGCCGAAAGCGGCCCAGGCGCTGATGCTGTCGGTCAGGTCCAGCTCGCCGCGCACGGCGCCGAACAGCTGCTCCTCGTCGGTGTAGGTCCAGCGCTGGGCGAAGTTCTTGTCGGCCGAGGGCGCGTCCGGGATGGCGGTTCCAGGCGTCACGCTGGGACGGGGCGCGTCGATCCGGTGATCCTGCCAGCCCAGATCGGCTGAAAACCGGGCGCGATCGCCTCGGCGGTCCAGTCCAAGGCCCACGACCCGCAGTTGGCCGGTCTCATCCTCGACGGCGCTTTCGCCCGCACGGCTGGCGATATTCAGGCGCGCGCCCCATTCGCCTTCATCGCCGAAACGGCGAGCCAGGTCGGCGGCGGCGTAGATCTCGTCACGGCCCGATACGCCTCCGGTCAGGCGCGTCAGGGGGGCGTCGCCCGCCCGCTTCGGCGTCAGGTTGAAGGCGCCGCCGACCCCCGTTCCGCCCGGCGCAGCGCCGTTCAGGAAGGTGCTGGCGCCGCGAAACACCTCGACCCGCTCGACCAGTTCGGCCGCCACGAACTGGCGCGGCAAAACGCCATAGAGCCCGTTGTAGCTCATGTCGTCCGAATAGACCGGGAAACCGCGAACGACATACAGCTCCTGGAAGTTGCCGAACCCCTTGGACACCCGCACCGTCGGATCGTTCTGCAGCACGTCGCCGATGCCGCGCGCCTGCTGATCACGCACCAGCTTTTCGGTGTAGTTGGCGGTCGAGAACGGCGTGTCCATAACGCCCAGATTGCCCAGCAGACCAATGCGTCCACCGCGCGCCACCTGACCGCCCGCCGCCGGCGCCGTCAGCCGAACCTGCGATCCCGTCACCACGATCTCCCCCAGCTCCGCCGGGGCCGTCGCCTGCTGCGCCAGGGCCGGCGAGGCGAGCGTCAGGGCCAGGGCGCTGGCGGTAAAAAGAACGGAGGCACGGCGAAGGCAGGGCATTTTGATACGCATTCTCAAAATCAAGTTGCGCGTCCCTAGCCCGATCGCTCGGTGCAATGCAATCCGCCGCACCCGCGACATATTGCATTTAGCCGATTTCCTAATTAGGAAGGTCGCTATGAACACCTTGTTCAAGGCCCTGTCGCATCCCGTGCGTCGTCGCATCATCGCCATGCTGCGCGCCGGTCCGCTGGCCTCCGGCGATATCGCCGCCGCCTTTGACATGAGCTGGCCCACCATCACCGGCCACCTCAACGCCCTGAAGGAGGCCGGCCTGGTCAGCCCGGAGCGCGAGGGCCAGACCATCCGCTACCGTTTGGAAATCTCGGCGGTCGAGGAGGCCATGGCCTTTCTGATGGACATCGTCGGAACCGGCGAAGCGACCGAACCCCTGCCCCAGCCCTCAAAGGAACCACGCCGATGAAGGATCGCCTGTCCCTGCTGGACTATCTGACCTTCGCCGTCTTCGGCGTGCAGGCGGCCTTCGCCCTCCACATCGGCGTCAATGGTCCGACGACGCCCATGCCGATGCACTGGAATGCGGACTGGCAGGTCGACCGCTGGGGCGACCGGGTCGAGTTCGCGACCTTCGCGGGCGGCCTGGCGGTGATCGGCTTCATCGCCGCCGCCGGCCTGGGTCTGGCCGCCCTGCGCGCCGAGGATCAAGGCGACGCCTCACGTCGTCGCTCGATGCGGATCGGTCAGGGGCTGACCGTGTTCATCGTCGCCGCCGTCGGTCTGGTCATCGCCTGGGCCAGCTTGGGTCACGCCAGCATAGACAGCGGCCCTGCCGTCCTGACCGGCGCCCTGTCGCTGATCCTGCTAGTCGTCGGCGCCTTTCTCGGCCGGGTCGCGCCCAATCCCCTGATAGGCGTGCGCACCCCCTGGAACTACAAGAGCCGTCTGGCCTGGGATCGCTCGAACCGTCTGGCCGGCCGGTTGTTCTGCCTGGTCGGTCTGGTCGGTCTGATCGCCGCGCCGCTTGCGCCCCCGCCCTATGGCGTCATGGCCCTGATCGCCGCCGTCATCGTGGTCGCAGGCCTTTCGATCTTCGAAAGCTGGCGCGTGTGGCGCGCCGATCCCGACCGCCAACCCTTCTGAAGGAGACTGCCATGCTGACGCTGACCCACGCCCTTCTCGCCGCCAGCCTGCTCGCGGGCCCGGCCTCGACCGACATCGCCCTGCCCGCCCAGCCGGCGCCCTTGCATGGCACGCTGCTGACGCCGGAGGCGTCCACGGCCGTCGCTGTCATCCTGCCCGGCTCAGGCCCGACCGATCGGGACGGGAACAGCCCGATGGGCGTCGCCGCCTCCACCTATCGCATGCTGGCCGAGGGCCTGGCGGAACAGGGGATCGCCACCGTGCGCATCGACAAGCGCGGCATTGCGGCCAGCGCCCCTGCCGGGCTCGACGAAACCAAGCTGCGCTTCGACGACTACGCCGCCGACGCCCGCGCCTGGGCCGCCGAGGCCGCCTCGCGCACGGATCAGTCGTGCGCCTGGCTGATCGGCCACAGCGAAGGGGCCCTGGTCGCGCTGAAGGCGGTCGAGGGCGGCGACGACAAGGTCTGCGGCCTGATCCTGTTGTCTGGCGCCGGTCGTCCGGCCGGCGTGGTGATCCGCGAACAACTCCAGGCCGGCCTGCCCGAACCCCTGAAGACCCAGGCCTTCGCCGTCCTGACCGTGCTCGAAGCCGGCCGCACCGTCGCCGACACGCCGCCCGCGCTGGCGGCCCTGTTCCGCCCGTCAGTCCAGCCCTATCTGATCTCGTGGCTGCCGCTGGACCCCGCCGCCCTGCTCGCCACTTACGACGGCCCGGTCTTCATCGGCCAGGGAACCACCGACCTTCAGATCGGCGTCACGGACGCCCAAGCCCTGGCCGCCGCCGACCCCAAGGCCACGCTCAAACTCTGGGACGGCGTCAACCACCTACTCAAGACCGCCCCCGCCGACCGCGCCGCCAATCTGGCGACCTACGCCGACCCGGCCTTACCGCTGGCGCCAGGCGTGGCGCAGGATGTGGCGACGTTCATTCGGGAAACAGAAAGCACTCATTAGATCTAAGCCTTCAACGCCATGATCTGGCCGACCGTCATGTGACAGGAGCGAACGGTCCGACCACCCATTCCATCACACGCCAGTCGCTGTGAGGCGCGCGTCGCCAGACCTGACGATAGGTGGCGTAAACACTCTTCCCCTGGCGATCAGCAGGTCGGCATGATGCAAAGCCATCGACTTCGACGACTGTCGATGACACCCCATGAAGCTTGCCAGGCTCAAAACTCAATCCAGGACATTCGCCTTCCCGGGCGATCAAGAAGTCGGTTGCACCGCCTTCATCATGGCCGACGCGATTTCTTGGAATGTCGCGCCCTGCCCACTGAAGTCGGGTCCAAGGATCGACCCCTGTTACCCGCCGCCACTCCAGTCGTTTGCGGGTGATCGAGTCATCTTTCAGGATTCGCAAATCCTGCCTCGCGCGACTGAAGACCTCAGCCGCCGCCATCTCGTCGCCGCTAAATCGAAAGCAATTCGATAGTCGGAAAACGCCGTCGGGCGCGGCATCTCCTGAAATCGCAGCGCACGCTGGAAACAGCGGCTCAGCAAGCTTGGCCGCAAGACGTGCGAAGGAGACGATCGCATTGCTCTCACAGCTGCTTGACGACAGTTGCTTGATCCTCGCCCGCGATCGATTGTCAGGAGAGGGCAGCCCGATCTCGGCGAAGATGGCTCCACCATCCATACAGACATCGATGGGCGCAGGCGTTCTGACCTCCACGGGAACGAGCAACTCGTCGCCAGCCTGCTGGATTTGCCGCCAAACCTCCTGCGGTACATCGGCAGTCATCTTGCGGTTGGCTCCAGACGACACTTCCACCGACGGGCTGTGACCGGGACGTCTGACAAAGGCGACGGCGGGTAAGCCTCCCCCGCCCTCGAGGTAGAAGGCGCGATAGACCTCGACGCCGTCGGCTGTCTCAGCCTGCAATGGCTTCACGTCCAATGCGGCCCTCAGTGCGGCGCGCCCTTCTTCGGTACACACCTCACCTTGTCTCGCCCCTGTGCAGTTCGCAGTCGACGAGGCCGCCACGGAGGCCTGCAACATGAGCGCTAAGATTAAAGACATCGGCATCCTCCGGACGCCATATGTCTATGTTCGCCACCTCATGTCGATCATCCCGTTTTTCCAAACAGAGAACGGCGAACACAACCAGCTTTAGTCCTGTGATTGATCGGACGGCCGAGGATGGTTCTCTGAGCCAGCCCGCGCCTCGTCCGCCAGGGCGAAGAACCGATCCCTCACCTCCGCCGCGAAGGGGTTATCGCGTTCGATGGCGCGGAAGACGGCGGGGCTGTCGTGGCGGACCATGTCGACGGCCTGCATCAGACGGTCGAAGCTGGCGGTGGTCATGCGCGTCGGCAGGGGCTCCATGGCCATCAGGACGCGGGCGATCAGATGGGTCAGGCCCTGCACCGTGGCGGCCTCGCGGTCATGGTCCTCGGGGCTGACCTGAAACACCTTCAGCCCCAGCGCGCGGCGGCAGAAGGCGGCGACGCGGCGGGCGTCTTTCGCCCCCCGCACCTCGCACACGGCGATCCGCAGGCCCGCGATGCCGTCCTTGCCGCTCTGCGGTCCGAACAGGGGGTGCGTGCCCACGATCCGCACGCCGGGCGGCAGCAGGGCGTTCATCGCCTGCGCCGGCTTCACCTTGACCGAGCCCACGTCGATGACCAAGGCGTCGGGCCTCAGGTGCGGGCCGATGGCGATCAGCGTCGCCTCCAACGCCTCGACCGGCACGGCCAGCACCACCGTAGGACAGGCGGCGGCGGTCGCCAGATCGGTCAGGGTCGCGAGGCCTTCGTCATCGCTGGCTGACGGATCATGCGCCAGGATCTCGAACCCGGCCGACAGATGCCGCGCCGTCAGCCGCCCGAAGGCGCCGAAGCCGATCAGGCCGAGCCTGTCCCTCACAGCGTCTCCATGAACCGCACCGGGCGCCCGTGCGCCGATCCGATCAGTTCGCCGTCCTGCATCACCACCCGACCGCGCACGATGGTCGCCATCGGCCAGCCGGTCGCCTCGACCCCATCGAACGGGGTCCAGCCGCAGCGAGTCGCCTGTTGATCGTGGGTGATCGTCCGCTTCGCCTTCAGATCGACGATGGTCAGGTCGGCGTCATAGCTGACGGCCATCCGTCCCTTGTTGGCCGTGCCGAACACCCGCTGCGCCCCCGCCGAGGTCAGGTCGATGAACCGCTCAAGCGACAGCCGCCCGTTTGCGACGTGCGTCAGCATCAGCGGCACCAGCGTCTGCACGCCCGGCATGCCCGACGGCGAGGCCGGATAGGGTTTGGCCTTTTCTTCCTTCGTGTGCGGCGCATGGTCCGAGCCCAGCACGTCGGCCACGCCTTGCTGCATCCCCCACAGCCACAGCGCATCCACATGCTCCTGCGACCGGATCGGCGGGTTCATCTGGGCATAGCTGCCCAGCCGCTCATAGGCTTCCGATCCGACCAGGGTCAGGTGCTGGGGCGTGATCTCGACAGTGGCGACATCCTTGTGGAAGCGCAGATATTCCATCTCGTCCCGGGTCGTGACGTGCAGCACATGGATGCGCGCGCCCGTCTCCTTGGCCAGGCCGACCAGCCGACGGGTCGAGCGGATGGCGCTCTCGGCGTCGCGCACCTCGGGGTGGCTGGTCCAGTCGCCGGTGCGGGCCAGACCGCGTCGCTCGACCAGACGGTATTCGTCCTCGGAGTGGAAGGTGGCGCGGCGGCGCACATTGGACAGCACCTTCCTCACCCCCTCGTCATCGGCGATCAGCAGGTCCCCGGTCGAGGCGCCCATGAAGACCTTGACCCCGCAGCAGCCGGGCAGCCGCTCCAACTCGCCCAGATAGTCCGCGTTCTCGTGTGTGCCGCCGACGTAGAAGGCGTGGTCGGTCCACATCCGATCCTTCGCCCGCGCCAGCTTGTCGGCCATGGTGTCGGGATCGGTCGTGTTGGGATTGGTGTTCGGCATCTCGAACACGGCGACGACGCCGCCCAGGGCCGCCGCGCGGCTTCCGGTCTCCAGATCTTCCTTCCACTCCAGCCCCGGCTCGCGGAAATGGACCTGGGTGTCGATCACGCCGGGCAGCACGGTCAGGCCCGTCGCGTCGAAGACCTCGCCCGCCGAGGCCTGGCTCAGGTCGCCGATGAAGGCGATCTTGCCGTCGATCACCCCGACATCCGCCATGCCCCGCCCCGCATGGTTCGCCACCTCGCCGCCACGGACGATCAGGTCATAGGTCTGGGTCATGGGAAATCCTGCGCGTGTTTCGACGGTTCTAGCGGATGCAGCCTCGTTCGCGAAAGCGGCGAAAGTTTCTCCCTCCCCGGGGAGAGACATCGTGTTCAGCCCCGCGCCTTCAACATCCGCTGCGCCGCCTTCAGCACCCGCTCCCACGGCAGATCCATCATATGCTGGATCGCCTGGTTCAGGCGCGGATCCAGCTTCTTGAACTCTTCATAGGTCCGCGGCCCGCGCACGGCCTCGCCCTTCCACGGCCCGCGCACGGTCTCATCCGAAGGTCCGAAGGCGGCGACCACCGGCACGCCCGAGGCCACGGCCAGCTGGGTCCAGATCGAGTCCGCCCCGATGTACAGCACCGACTTCGTCAAGGCTGCGACCGTCTGTAGCCGCGTCAGCTTGCCCTGAAGCTCGATCACCCGCGCGCGCGGCACGGCGTAGCGGATCGTGTGCGCCGCCTCCCGGTCGATCTCCTCGCCCACGATCATCAGCCGCCCGCCCGCCAGCGGCCCGTCGTCGGCCAGCAGCTTGGCCGCCACCTTGGCGTAGCGTTCGGCGGGCCAGCGCTTGCCCATCCATTCCACGCCCGGCCCGACCGCCAGGATCGGCCCGTCGCCGCCCGTCGTCGGGATCAGCGCCTCGACCTGGGCCTGCGTCTCGTCCGAGACATAGAGTTTCGGCGCCGGGATCTCGTCCGGCTCCAGCTTCAGCACCGCCGCCGCCGCCTCGACCGCATGCAGGCCCGGCTGATCCTTGCCCCGCACCGCGCGCTTGTGCCGCCTCAGCTTGCCCGACAGGTCCGAGCCGCGCATGTCCACGACCAGCCCCCATTTGGTCGCCCGCACCTGGTTCCACAGGGCGATCCATTCGAAATGGCCCTCGCGCTCCAGCACGATCAACTTCGTCAGGCGCGGCGTATCGGCGAACAGCGGCGCGCTGGCGGCAGATCCGACGATGGTGAAGGTCGCGTGCGGCAGGCTCTCGACCAGATGCGCCAGCACGCCTGAGGACAGCACGGCGTTCTCGGCGTCCGCCTCGGCGATGTACAGGATGGGAAACCGCCCGATCATCCGTCGACGGATACAGGGATTCTATCTGCGGTTCAGCGCCAAACGCGTGTTTCCACAGGAAGGCCCCATGCGCTACAGCGACGCGCATGAGCCAGACGCCCGACCTAGCCCCCGATCCAGAAGCCGCCGCTCTCGAACGTTTCAAGGCCCAGCGCGTCACGGCCATCTATCGGCTGGACCTGATCGCCAAGGGCGCGACGATTTCCTACGAGGACGGCACGCCGATTGACATGGCCTCCGAAAAGGCCCGCCTGGAAGCGGTCGTCGCCGACATGGATCGCCGCATCGCCCGGCTGGAGCGTTCGGCCGGGTGAGTCTGCCCCTTCTCCCCGGCCGGACCTGCGGCGGTTGCGTCGAATGCTGCCGGGTCATTCCGCTGAACCTGCCGGAACTGGCCAAGCCGACGGGCGAGCTGTGCGCCTATTGCGTCGATGGCGCCGGCTGTTCGGTTCACGCGATCCGGCCTAACACCTGCCGCATCTGGTTCTGCCTGTGGCGCGTGGTCGAGCTGTCCGACGACTGGCGACCGGATCGCAGCGGCGTCATCGTCCGCCCCGACGGCGTCGAGGACGGGGTCATCACCCTGTATGTCCTGCGCCGCTCGGACTTCCTGGCCTCGCCCGACTTCTTCGTGACCGTCGCCGGCTGGGTCGCGGAAGGGATCGAGGTCGCGCTCAGCATTCCCGGCCCGGTCGGGACCTATCCCGCCCGCGCCGTCGTCACCGACTGGCTGCGACCGGCCATCGAGGACGGCGACCCGGACGCCTTCTCGGCGCGCGTCCTGATGTCCCTCGACCGGCTGGCCGAGCACGACTTCCAGCCGGACGGCGTCGTCGCGCGATATGCGGTGACAACCCAGGATCGGCCGAAAGCTTAGCCGAAGCTTAAGCCCTTGGCCCTACGGTGAAATCCGTAACGCCGTCGCTGGAAAGGGCACGCCGTCGATGCAGGCCTGGGACGCGCTGAAACGACCGATCTGGATGTTCGATCCGGTCGCCTTGCGCGGCGTCTACGCCAATGCGGCCGCGCTCGACCTCTGGGGCTCCGACAATCTCGACGCCCTTTTGGCGCGCGATTTCAGCAACGTCTCCCCCGCCGTCCTGGCCCGCACCGAGCGTCTGGCGCGCGAGACGGCGCACGGCGAGACCCTGACGGAAGACTGGACCTTCTACCCGCACGGGCGACCGCTGACGGTGTCGGCGGTGATCTCGACCTATCGCCTGACGGACGGCACGCCGGTCCTGCTGTTCGAGGCCGCGCCCATCACGGTCGAAAACGAGGAGCGTCGCGCGGTCGAGGCCCTGCGCCACACCTCGACCCTGATCACCCTGTTCGACAGCGAAGCCCGCCCGATCTTCTCCAACCCGTCGGCCTTCGCCGCCTACGGCTCAACGGCGCACCCCTTCGAGGCCCGGTTCGCCGAACCCGAACGCGCCCAGCCCATGCTGGCGACCGCCCTGTCCGGCGCCGCGATTTCCGACGTCTGCGAGATCATCACGCGCGAGGGCGTGCGCTGGCACCACCTGGACATTCGCCCCGTGACGGACCCCGTCACGGGCCATCTCGGCGTCTTGCTGAACGAGATCGACGTGACCGAACGGGTCGAGGCCGAACAGGCCCGCGTCGCCGCCGAGCAGAAGACTTCGATGGCCGAGGCCCGGCAGAAGTTCCTGACGGACATGTCGCACGAACTGCGCACGCCCCTGAACGCCGTCATCGGCTTTTCCGACCTGTTGTCCAAGGCCGGCCTGCCCGACGAACAGGCCGATCAGGCCGCCCGCATCAATGGCGCGGGCCAGCGCCTGCTGTCCGTCGTCAACGACATGATCGACCTGTCGGCCGACAACGTCGTTCCCCTGGCGCCCTCAGACACCCCGGCCGAGCCCGCCCCGCCGGCCAATGAGGACGCCCCCGCCCTGCGCGTCCTCTACGTCGACGATCACGACAGCAACCGCGCCCTGGTCATGGCGGTGTTGACGGCCCAGGGCATCGTCTGCGCCACCGCCAACGACGGCGAACAGGGCGTCGAGGCCGCCCGCACCGGCGACTGGGACGTGATCCTGATGGATATCCAGATGCCCGTAATGGACGGCGTCGCGGCGACCCGCGCCATCCGCGCCCTGCCCGGTGTCGTGGGCCGCACCCCCATCCTGGCCCTGACCGCCAACACCCTGCCGGAACAGCTGACCCAGTACGAACAGGCCGGCATGGACGACTGCATCGCCAAGCCGATGAACATCGTCGACCTGGTCATGCGCGTCACCGCCTGGGGCGCCAGCGACTGGCGCACCTTCGATCCCGGCCTTGAGGATGCGGCGGCCGCCGTCGCCTAAATTCGGCGCGGCGTCTTCTGAAGCCGCGCCGTCGGCCCTATCTTCGCCCCATGCCCATCGCCCGTCTCGACAGTCGCGCCCTGATCTCCGTCACGGGCGAGGAGGCGAAACCCTTCCTGCATAATCTGTTGACCCAGGACGTGGAGACGCTGGCCGACGGCGAACTGCGGTTCGGCGCCCTTCTGTCCCCGCCCGGCCGGCTGCTGTTCGACCTTTTCCTTCTGGGACAGGCTGACGGCGTCGTTCTGGATGTCGCCGCCGAGCGTCGCGACGCCCTGATCCAACGTTTGTCGATGTACAAGCTGCGCGCCAAGGTCGAGGTCGCCGCCGAAGACCGCCCGATCTTCGCCGCCTGGCCGGATGCGCCCGCCGGCTTCATCCCCGACCCCCGCACGCCCCTGATGGGCGGCCGTCTCTATGGCCAGGCGATTCCGGACGCCTCCGAGGCCGACTACGACGCCCACCGCCTGTCCGTCGGCCTGCCCGATCCGACCGCCGACGCGCCCCAGGACAAGACCTATCCGATCGAGGCCGATTTCGACCTGCTGAACGGCATCGATTTCCACAAGGGCTGTTTCGTCGGCCAGGAAACGACCTCGCGGATGAAGCGCCGGGGCACGATCAAGAACCGGATGCTGCCGCTGGACTTCGACGGCCCGCCCCCCGCCTTCGGCGCCGAGGTGCTGAAGGGCGAACTCCGCGCGGGCGAGGTCCTCTCGGGGCAGGACGGTTCGGTCATGGCCCTGCTGCGCATCGACCGCCTCGACGGCGACCTGACCGTGGACGGCCGCCCGGTGCGCTTGCGCAAACCCGCCTGGATGGGCGAGGACGTTCTTCCCGTCCCCAACCGTTGAGTCCCCCCATGAAGATCGCCGATCAGATCGTTCTCGTCACCGGCGGGGCGCGCGGCGTCGGCGCCGCCTGCGTCCGCGCCTTCGCCCATGAAGGCGCCCGCGTCGTCATCAACTGGAGAAACAGCGGCGAGGCGGCAGACGCCCTGGCCGCCGAGATCGGCGAGCGCGCCCTCGCCCTCCAGGCCGACGTGACCGACCGCGCCGCGGTCGACGCCATGGTCGCGGCTGCGCACAGCCGTTTCGGCGCCCCCGTCACCACCGTCGTCAACAACGCCCTGGACTACAGCTTCAACGGCGACGCCCGCTCCCAGATGACCGCCATCGGCTGGGACGAGATGGATCGCCAGTTCTCGACCGTCGTGCGCGGCGCCCTGAACCTGATCCAGGCGACCGCGCCCGGCATGACCGCCGCCCGGTTCGGCCGCATCGTCAACATCGGCACCAACCTGTTCCAGAACCCGGTCGTGCCCTACCACGACTACACCGCCGCCAAGGCCGCCTTGCTCAGCCTGACCCGCACCGCCGCCGGCGACCTGGGGCCCGACGGGATTACCGTCAACATGGTCTCGGGCGGCCTGCTTCGCACCACCGACGCCAGCGCCGCCACGCCCGAGGCCGTCTTCGACCTGATCGCCGGCATGACCCCGCTGCGCTCGGTGACGACGCCCGAAGAGTTCGCCGACGCCGTCCTCTTCTTCGCCTCCCCGTGGAGCCGCGCCGTGACGGGCCAGAACTTGGTCGTGGACGGCGGATTGGTCCGAGACTGAATGATGACCGTCTCCTCCCTAGCGCGTAGCGATGGGGAGGTGGCGCGGCGCTCTTGCGCCGTGACGGAGGGGCTCTTAGCCGCCTCACCGCCGCCTGTGGGACTTCAAAGAACCCCTCCACCGCTTTGCGGTCCCCCTCCCCATTTCATGGGGAGGAGACGAGATACATCCTATTCGCGCAGGATATTTTAAAGGACTTCAGTCGCTTAGCTTTCAGCAGCGTCAATCGACCACCCCCTCCCCTCAAGCGTCCTTACAATGCGCAGTTTGACGATCAAGGGAGATGAAGACCTGGATTCATTGGACTGCTTTTCCGCCGTCCAACTTCACACCTCGAAATTGCACTTTCTTGCACTTTGCACGCGTTCTTGAGGTGCAGTGCAATTTCCAACCACCACCCTGAGATTAGACGAATTAGACACTTTAGACGGTGTTTTTCCTCCATCGCCCCGACGCCTACGACCCTTCCCTCAATCGGAACAGACTGGCAACTTCAGGCCATGATCGACTCACACGCCCCAGAGGGTCTCGGCGGCCGATGCGGCTGGTGCGGGACCGACCCCCTCTATGTCGCCTATCACGACACCGAATGGGGCGTACCCGAGCGCGATCCCCGCGCCCTGTGGGAAAAACTGGTGCTCGACGGCTTTCAGGCCGGTCTCGCCTGGATCACCATCCTCAGAAAACGCGAGGGCATCCGCGACGCTTTCGACGGTTTCGATCCCGAGATCGTCGCCCGCTACGACGAGGCTGATATCCAGCGCCTGCTGAACGATCCGCGCATCATCCGCTCGCGCGCCAAGATCAACGCCGCCATCCGGGGCGCCCAGATCTGGCTCCAGATGCGCGATGACGGGGAGGACTTCTCCGCCTGGCTCTGGTCCTTCGTCGGCGGCGAACCGATCCAGACCCCCTACGCCGACTATCGTCAGGCCCCGACCCAAACCGAACAGTCCGTCGCCATGGCCAAGGCGCTGAAGAAACGCGGATTCAACTTCTGCGGCCCGGTCATCGTCTACGCCTTCATGCAGGCCGTCGGCATGGTCAACGATCACCAGACGACTTGCTTCCGTCACGCCCAGGTTCGTGCGATGGCGAGCCATGGCTAGAGCCCCTGCAAATCCGAAAGCCTTCCCGACCCTCGCGCTGGAAACGGTGCTGATCCAGCGCGTCAACGGTCACGTCTGCGGCGTGGACGAGGCCGGACGTGGTCCCTGGGCCGGGCCCGTCTCGGCGGCGGCCGTAATCCTGAACCCTGACGACCTGCCGCCCGGCATCGACGATTCCAAGGCCCTGACCGAAAAGCGTCGCGCCGCCCTGGAGCCCGAGATCAAGGCCCGCGCTGTCGCCTGGGGCGTCGGCTTCGCCTCGGTGGACGAGATCGAGGAACTGAATATCCTGCACGCCACGGGCCTTGCCATGTGCCGCGCCATCGAGGCCTTGCAGGTCCAGCCGGTCGCCGCCCTGGTCGACGGCAACTATCGGTTCAAGCTTCCCTGCGAAATCCAGACGGTCGTCGGCGGCGATGGATTGTCGCTCTCCATCGCGGCGGCCTCGATTCTGGCCAAGACCGCACGGGATCGATTGATGATCGATCTGGATGCCCAATACCCCGGCTACGGCTTCGCCAGCCACAAGGGCTACAACGCCCCGATCCACCAGAACGCCTTGAAAACCCTGGGCCCCTGCCCCGCCCATCGGCGCAGCTGGTCGCCGATCAAGGCGCTGTTGCAGGAGGCCTGACGCCGTCTCAGATGTGCAGGAAGCCGCCCAGCAACGCGCCCATCAGGGCCGCCACAGCCGCCCCGGCGATCGCCATCATCCAGCGCGGCGGCGGCGCCACCTCGGGCTCGACATCGATCTGCTCGACCGGCTGAACGGCCTCGACCGGCCGCGTATAACGCGCGGCGTTGTGGGTGAAGGTCGCATCCGCCGTCCGCGGCGCCCACGAGCGCGGCTCAGCTGCCGGACGCACGCGGTAGTCGTCGCTGCGATCGGTCTTCGGGGCGGTGTACGGGTGCGGTTGCATAGTTCCACAACGGCACGCAACGATTCGCGTTCCGCCCTACCCTCCGTTGTTTTCATTGGTGTCTATGCGGCCACGGGCAGGGAGACCGGCCGCTCGGTCACCACGAACAGGTGCTCGACATTCTTGAGCCGCCCGACCTGCCCGACCTTCTCACCCTTGGGATTATGGATCCCGATCCGGGCCCCGACATAGCGGGGATGCGCCATCTCCAGGACCTGCACATGACCCCGCGCCGACAGCATCTCGACTAGGTCGGCACGGCTCAGATACCCCTCGTCGTTGAAGCTGACGATCAGGTTCGGCGCCTTGACCCGCTCGATCACGGTCCGCAGCGCCGGGCCGATGCCGGGCCGGCTGTTGAAGGCGCTCTTGCGCGTCCTCACGTCCACCCGCTTGTTGGCCACCCCATAGGTCTCGGGCCTGTCCCACAGCACCAGGCTCTCCCAGCAATGGTAGTTCCCCAGATAGGAATGCTGGTTGTAGGGCGGGTCCAGATAAACCAGGTCCGCCTCGACCTGTTCGGCGATCTCGACCGCATCGCCCTGCGTCGCGCGGCATGGCCCGTTCACCGCCGGGACCAGATCCGGGGTGCGCAGCTCCAGCGTCTTCAGCGCCCTCGGCGCCCACTGCTTCATATAGGCCATCTGAACCCCGGCGGTGGAATCCACCCGATCCGCCGCCTCCATCAGGCTGACCAGGGTGATGGCCTTGAGTTCCGGCTCCAGTCCCATCGCCTCGATCCGGTCGCGCATGGCGTCGATCCGCGCCCCGTTGTCCGGGTGGAAGTACCGCGCATCCTGACAAAAGGCCTGGGTGAACCAGCCCGCCTCGGGCTTCACCGTCCGCAGCTCGGCCAGCACGCCCTCGGCCCGCGCGACCCACCGCTCCCGGTCCGCCTGGACATAGGTCGTCGCCAGAGCGTGGGCATAGGCGTTCAGGTCGTTCGACCAGACCTGAAACCCCTGCTTCTTCAGGGCGTGCCCGACCCGCGCCGTGCCCGAGAACAGATCGCAGACCCGCCCGCCCTGCGGCAGCACCCCCGCCACCGCACCCGTCACATGCCCCAGCAAGGCGCGCTTGGAGCCGATATATTTGATCATGACGCGGCCCGACTCATCGCGGCAGCATAGCGGCTGTCGCCGGGCGCGCGAAGTTGCCCGGTCGTCGGGATCCAAGCACCGCGCCTGGCTTCAAACCATCGATCGGTCCATGCTTGGTGCGACGACCACGGAGAAGGCGCATGCCCCACAGTGAAACCCATCGGGTCGATCGGATCGGCTGGCTCAGGGCGGCGGTGCTGGGGGCCAATGACGGGCTGGTGTCGACGGCCAGTCTGGTGGTGGGCGTCGCGGCGGCGGCGACCAGTCATGGCGGCATCCTGATCGCGGGCGTCGCCGGATTGGCGGCAGGCGCCATGTCGATGGCGGCGGGCGAATATGTCTCGGTCAGTTCGCAGTCCGACACCGAAAAGGCCGATCTGGCCCGTGAGGCGGTCGAACTGGCCGGCGATCATGAGGCGGAGACGCGCGAACTGGCCGGCATCTATGTCGGGCGAGGCGTCGCGCCGGATCTGGCGACCGAGGTGGCGCGTCAGATGATGGCGCATGACGCGCTGGGCGCCCATGCGCGCGACGAGCTGGGTATTTCGGAGATCACCACCGCGCGGCCGATCCAGGCGGCGCTGACCTCGGCGATCACCTTCTCGGCCGGAGCCGCCCTGCCTCTGGTCGTCGCCGCCGTTGCGCCGCTGGACACGCTGGCGATCTGGGTCGCGGCTTCCGCCCTGCTGGGTCTGGCCGTGCTGGGCGCCCTGGGCGCCCGCGCAGGCGGCGCGCCGGTCGGACGATCGGTTTTGCGTGTCGTCTTCTGGGGCGCGCTCGCCATGGCCATCACCGCAGGCGTGGGCCGCCTGTTCCACATCGCCGCCTGATCAGAACCGCGCGGTCAGGGCCAGGCGGGCGGTGAGCGGTCGTTGCGGGGTGCTGATGTCGCCTGAGGCGTAGAAGGAATTGCCGAAGGTGAAGGTGTCGTCGCTGCGGTTGAACAGATTGTCCACCGACGCCCTGATCGCCCAGCGATCGATCTCCACGCCGACGCCCAGCGAACTGGTCAGATAGCCGGCCGAGGCGCCGGTGGACGTCGGCGACAGGGCGATATCGGTCGGGCCGACATAGCCCAGACGAAGCTCGGATCGCACCGTCGCATGCGTCAGATGCGCCTCGTGCACGACGCCGCCTTGGACGCTGAAATCGGCGACCGCGGGCAGTCGCGTGTCGGTCCCCAGCGCAAAACCGGGGTCCGGTCGGGTCAACTCGGGATCATTGACGACGGCGTGCGCATCAAGCGTCCATGGGCCGTCGCGCCATTCGACCTCGCCCTCGATCCCGCGATTGCGGCCATCGCCCAGATTGGCGGTGAAGGGCAGGCCCCGGGCGTCGAACCGGTCCGACTGGATGTTGCGCCAATCGGCGACGAAGACCGCGCTTCGCCCGCGCAGTCGCCCTTCGAACAGGGTGAAGCGCGCGCCCGCCTCGCCGGCGACGATCTCGTCCGGCTTCACCCGTCGCGCGGGCTGCTGATCGCCGCCCGGCACGGCGCCCGCGTTGAAGCCCGGCCCGCGATAGCCCTCCGTCGCCAGCGCGTAGAAGACGAAGGGCCCACGATCATATTCGACCACCAGACGCGGGGTGATATCGACCAGGGCGTCTTCTCCAGACACCTGCGTCGGATCGCCATCGGTTTCGCTGCGATGCTCGACCCCGATGCGGAACAGGCGCGCGCCGGCCGTGATCTTCAGATGGTCGCTCAGCGCATAGGCGGCGTCGCCGAACAGGGCGGCCTCGTCCACATGGTCGCGCCTGTGCTGTCGATAGACCCCCGGCCCGCCCTGCCCGTCCGAGATTCCTACGGTGCGGGTGTGGGTATATTCCGAGAAGAACAGCCCGGCGCTCCACTTCAGTCGCGCGCCGAAGTCGCCGTTCAACCGCACCTCATGCACCGCAGCCGACAGGTCGTCGGCCTGGTCCAGCGCCGCTGTTCCCGTAAGCCCGAACAATCCGGCCGCAGGCGTCGCATCGTAGCGCGCATCGAGGCCGTGCGACTGAACGCTGGATGAGGCCCGCAGCCGCGCCCAGCCCAAATCCCCATCCACCGAGGCCCAGACGCCGTCGAAATCGTTGCGGCTGGGCTCCGTCAGGCTGCGACGACGCGAATAGGGTTGGTCGGCGCCCAGGTTGGCGTACTGGCTGTCGTCGACGTCGATGGTCTGGGCCAGAAAGCCCGTCTTCAAGGTCCAGCCGGGGGTCAGACGCAGCAGCGCCGCCGCCCTCAGCCCCTGTCGATGCATGCCGCCGGTATTGCTCAGTCCGAGGGCCTGATCATCGACGTAGCCCCCGACCGTCTCGTCATAGCCGACGACCCGGACCGCCAGGCGATCACGCAGGATCGGGGCGTTGATCATCAGCTCGACGGCGTCGCCCGGCGCGCCGCCGGCCGTCAGCGCCCCCTCCGCCGTCAGGCGTCCATAGACGCCGTCCAAGTCCGGCGCGCGGCTGACCATCTGGACGACGCCGCCCATCGAACCGGCGCCGTACAGCGCCCCCTGCGGCCCGCGCAGAACCTCGACCCGTTCGATGTCGGCCAGACGCAACGCCGGGTCGGGCGCGTCGTAGGTCAGGCGCACATCGTCGAGATAGAGCCCGATCAGGCTTTGCGCCTGTCCCGCAACGGGTCCGTCCGCCAGGCCTCGAATGAAGAGCTTGTCGCGCCCCGGCCCCAGATTGGTGACCGTCAGGCCCGAGACGCGCGCGGCAACGCCGTCGAGGTCGCTAACCCCTGCCCGTTCAAGCGTCACCCCATCCAGCGACGACAGGCCGTAGGGGGCGCGCGACAGCAGCAGATTGTCCGTGCGTGACGCCGTCACCACGACTTCATCCAGCGTCGTCGGGGCCACGGGCGCGGGCGGCGCTGCAATCGTCCGCGCGACGGCAGGCGGCGCGGCGGCGACCCGCACGATCCTGTAGGCGCCGTCGCCGACGCGGGTCGCGACGCAGTGCGTGCCCAGCATCAATCTGGACAAGGCGGCGTCGACGGAAAGTCGGCCTCTCACCCCGCGCGTTGGGCCGCATCGCTCGGTTCCGGCGGCGTCGATGCTGACGCCCGCCTGCAGACCGAAGTCGAGGACGGCAGTCCGCAAGGGCTGAGGCGAGACCGACACCTGAAGCGCGGAACGGCCTTGAGCCATGCCGATCGACGGCGTGGTCACACCGCAAACGACGACCAGCGCGCAGAGGAAGGCTCGTACCAAAAGGCGACGTCCGAAGCAGGTTCAGCGCCGTTCTAGACGAACCCCTTGCGGCCCGCGAGTGGCCTTGATCGGCAGGAACCGTTCCAGCCGGCCGATCACCGCCGCTTCGTCATCAAGAACCAGCGTGCCGGAGAAGCGCAGGTTCGCCGCGTTCGGCGCCACGGTCACCGGCGTAGCGAAGGCGCGGCTGAGGTCGGCGACGATCTCGCGCAGCGGCCGATCGTCATAGGCCCGTCGCCCCTGGGTCCAGGCGGCGGCGGTGCGGACATCGACGGGGGCCACGGTCATGCGGTCGTCGGCGTCGTCGCGCTGGACCGACTGACCGACCGTCAGACGCACCCGCCGCGCGGGCTGTTTCAGGTCGCTGACCTCGACGACGCCCCGCAGCACCGCCACCTGGGTGTCATCGGCGGATCTTCGGATGTTGAACGCCGTGCCGACCACGCGCACCTGGCTTTCGCCGACATCGATCAGGAAGGGTCGGCCGGCGTCATGCGCGACATCGAAGGTCGCCTCGGCCTGATCCATATGCACCAGACGCCGTCCTCGCTCCATCTTCACCGACAGGGTCGAGCCGCCGTTGATCTGAAGCCGCGATCCGTCGTCCAAGGTCACCGTCCGCGTTTCGCCGGGCGCGGTGCTGTAGACCACGGTGGGCGCGGTTTGCAGCATCGGGCCTAGGAAGATCGCCGCGGCGAGAGCCGCAGCCATCGCCGGGACCGCCACCATCCATCGCCGCCCCGGTCCCTTGCGCCGCTCGCGATGCGCCGACAGGTCGATGACTGGCGCCGGCTGAACGTCGGAACGGTCGTCTAGGACATCCGAGGCCGCCCAAAGCCCCTCGGCCTCGTCGAAGGCGCGCCGATGGGCCGGATCTTGATCGAGCCAGGCCGTCGCCGCGTCGATGTCCGCAATCGTCACGTCATCGGCGCGCAGACGCACGACCCAGGCGGCGGCCTGGGCGGCGATCTCCTCGTCCTTGATGACAGCGTCCTGGGTCATGATCCGGTCCGGGCCCGAGCGGGCTTTGTGGGAGAGACGACGCGGTCGCGCCGCATCCTCAATGAAAAATGGCGAAAAACAGTCGTCATGGCCAACCGACCCGCAGCAGCAGTTCCTTCAGCGAGGCGGAAACGTATTTTTCGACCGCGCTGCGCGAGACGCCCATCCGCTCGGCCACCTCGGCCTGGCTGAGCCCGGCCATCTTGTGCAGACGGAAGGCCTCCGCGGCCTTGGGCGGCATCCGGTCGATCGCGGCGACAACCTTTTCCAGTTTCAGCTTGGCCCAGACGGCGTCCTCGGCCGACGGCGCATCCTGGGCTTCGGCCGCATCATCGATAGCGGAAGCGCGCCGCCATTCCAGATCGCGCGCGCCTGCACGACGCTGCGCCTTGGACGCATCCAGGGCCAGATTGGCGGCGATCCGATAGAGGAAGGCCTGCGGATGGCGGACCTCGGCGGCGGCCTCCTCGGTCACGGATTGCAGCCGCACCCAGACATCCTGCGCCAAATCTTCGGCCGCAGCCGACGATCCCGTGCGCGCCGTCAGAAAGCGCACAAGCGCCGGGCGGCTGTCCAGCCACGCGTCCGCCAAGGCTTGCCGCGCCGGTCGGCTCGGGTCGTGCTGAGGGGGACCGGAAGAGGCGTTCACCACCCCATCGTGGGTTGCTGCGCACTCTGCGGCAACCGCGATTGCGACGGCGAAAGATTTTTTTGTGGGGGTCGCCGCACCGCGTCGTCTCTGGCCCGAAGTCCCTTGGCCCGAGGCCCGCATGTTTCCACTCCGCCTGCCCGAAGACGCCGATCCGGTTCGGCCGCGCGCGCGCCGCACGCTGTCGTCGCGCATCATCCGGTTCGACGACCCCTGCCGAGGCGAACGTCGCCGCGTGGAGCAGTTCATCGAGGCGGCCTATGCCGAGGCCTATGGCGGCCAGATCCAGGCCCATTTCCCGACCCTGATGAGCGTTCAGGACGAGGCTGGCGTCATCTACGCCGCCGTCGGCTTCCGGCACGCCGCCGAGGCGCCCCTGTACTTGGAACAATATCTGGACGGCTCCGTCGAGACGGTCCTGAGCCAGGCCATCGGCGCCATCGACCGCGCGCAGGTGGTCGAGATCGGCAGCCTGGCCTCCAGCGGACAGGGCGCGACCGTCTTCCTGTTCGCCGCCATGGCCCATCATCTGCAGTCCGAAGGTCTGAGGTTCGCCGTCGCCACCGCGACCGACGAGTTGCGCCGCATCTTCCACAAGGCCGGTCTGGGCGCGCTTCAGCTCGCGCGCGCCGATCCGCGCCGCCTCGACGACGGCGGCGGCAGCTGGGGCGCCTACTATCAGACCGATCCCGTGGTGCTGGCCGGCTCGATCGACGCGGCGACCGCGCCGCTGGATCACTTCTCCGAAACGGCGCCGGTCGGACGGGCCGTCCGCACCCGCCTGCACTACGAGGATCGCTAATGAGCGCCGTTCTGGACGCCCTGTCGCGTCGCGCCCGCACCACGCCCGATGATGTGGTGATCGAGTGGGCCGAAGGTTCGTTGACCGCGGCCGAACTGCTGGCGCAGGTCGGTCAGCTGGCGACCGCCCTGGCCGACGACCGATCTCCGGTCGGGGTCCTGCTCGACAACGGGGCGGCCTGGGTCGTCGCCGATCTGGCGCTGATCCTCGCCCAGCGACCGAGCGTGCCGATCCCGCCCTTCTTCACGGCCGCTCAACGCGATCATGCCTTGGCCGATGCCGGCGCGGGGCTGCTGATCACGCCGGGCGCTCCAGGCGAGCTGACGGCGGGCGGCGCGCCGATCCGGCTGACGCCGACGGGGCTGCCGGTGCGTGATTTGCATCCCGGCACGGCCAAGATCACCTACACCTCCGGCTCGACCGGCGCGCCCAAGGGGGTCTGCCTGTCGCAGGATCAGATGGAGGCGGTCGCCGCCTCTCTGGTTCAGGTCCTGGGCCGGGACCGCGCAGGGCTGCATCTGCCTGTGCTGCCGCTGGCGGTGCTGCTGGAGAATGTCGCCGGCCTCTATGCGACGCTTCTGGCCGGCGGCTGCTATCACGCCGCCAGCCTGGCCGAGGCCGGGATGGGCGAGGCATTCCGCCCCGACTTTGCGCGCCTGCTGACCACCGCTGTCCAGACCGGTGCCACGACCCTGATCCTGGTTCCCGAACTGCTGCGCGGCCTGATCGCCGCCCAAGGCGCGATGCGGCTGGATCATCGGCTGGAGATGATCGCGGTCGGCGGCGCCCGGGTGTCCCCGGCGCTGCTGGAGGCCGCCGCCAATGCCGGCCTGCCTGTGGTCGAGGGCTATGGCCTCAGCGAATGCGCCTCGGTCGTGGCGCTCAACAGTCCGGACGACGCTCGCCCCGGCACGGTCGGCCGGCCCTTGCCTCACCTTGCGGTCCATCTGGCCGACGACGGCGAAATCCTGGTCTCGCCCCATCCCTTCCTCGGCTATGTCGGCCAGGCGCCCGCGCCGGAGCGTCTGCACACCGGCGACATCGGCCGCTTCGACGCCGATGGACGGCTCAGCATCGAAGGCCGCAAGGCCAACACCCTGATCACCGCCTTCGGGCGCAACGTCGCGCCCGAATGGGTCGAGAGCGAGCTTCTGGCCGAACCCCAGATCCTTCAGGCCATGGCGATGGGCGAGGCGGAGGCGTCGTTGTCGGCCCTGATCGTGGCGATGCCCGGCGCCGAACCGGCCCAGATCGAAGCCGCCGTCGCACGCGCCAACGCCCGCCTGCCCGACTACGCCCGCATCGGCGACTGGCGTCTGGTCCCGCCCTTCGATCCCGCCGCCGGTCAGGTCACCGCCAACGGTCGTCCGCGTCGCGAGACCCTGCTGCGCACCTACGCCCCCTCCCCCTCGCAAGCCGCCTGAGAGTTCGCATGTCGTTTTTTGAAACCCTGGTCGCCGCGACCGCAACCGAGCGGGCCGCCTTCAGCGCCATCCCCCAGATCAGGGACGGTCTGGCCGGCCGCATCAGCCGCGAAACCTACGTCGCCTATCTGGCCCAAGCCTATCACCACGTCCGCCACACCGTGCCGTTGATGCAGGCCGCCCGGGCGCGGCTCGACGATGATCACGCCGTCTTCAAGGCCGCGCTCGACGACTACATCGCCGAGGAAACCGGCCACGAGCAGTGGATTCTGAACGACATCCGCGCCGCCGGCGGCGACCCCGATCAGACCGTGCAGCACGGCCCGAACGTCGCGACCGAACTGATGGTGGCCTATGCCTATGACACCATCCAGCGCATCAATCCGATGGCCTTCTTCGGCATGGTCTATGTGCTGGAAGGCACCAGCATCCAACTGGCCAGCGTCGGCGCCGAGGCCGTGCAACAGAGCCTCGGCCTGCCGCCCGCCGCCTTCACCTATCTGATTTCCCACGGGGCTCTGGATCAGGATCACATCCTTTTCCTCAAGCAACTGCTGGACGGAGTGTCGGACGCCGACGACCGCGCCGCCATCGTCCACATGGCCAAGGTGATGTTCGGTCTGTTCGGCGGGGTCTTCGCCTCCATCCCCCACATCGCAGCGCGGGAGACGGTCGATGCAGTTTGAGGATCGCAACATCCTGATCACCGGCGGCTCAGGCGCCTTGGGACGTCGTGTGGTCGAGCGGATCGAGCGCGAGGGCGGTCGGGTCACGATCGTCGCCCGCGCGCCGGTGGCGGGCCATCACACCCTGGTGGGCGACCTGTCCACTCCGCAGGGCCTCGACAGCGTCGCCGAACAGGCCGGCGGCCGCGCCTGGGACATTCTGATCAATATCGCCGGCATCCAGCATTTCGGCCCGCTGGAGCAGCAGACGCCCGAGCATCTGCTGGCGACCTATATGGTCAATCTGGTCGCGCCGGCGCGTCTGGCACAGGCCGTCCTGCCCGGCATGAAGGCCCGCAAGCACGGCCAGATCGCCAACGTCGGATCGATCTTCGGCTCGATCAACTTCGCCCACTTCGCCAGCTATTCCAGCGCCAAGGCCGGGATGCGGGCGCTCAGCCAATCGTTGCGTCGCGAACTGGCCGGCACGGGCGTCGGCGTCACCTATGTCGCGCCCCGCGCAGTGGCTACGCCGTTCAACTCCGCCAAGGTCGACGAATATGCGCGTCTGACCGGCATGGCCGTGGACGATCCGGACCCGATCGCCGACCGCATCGTCGCCGCCATCCGCTCAGATCGCCGCGACGTCTATCTCGGCTTCCCCGAAAGCCTGTTCGTCCGCCTCAACGCCCTGGCGCCCGGCCTGATCGACGGGGCCCTGAAATCCAACGACCTGAAGGCCCGCGCCCTGTTCGCCGGCTGAACCACAGAACAAAAGGAGAGACACGCCATGAAGACCGCCCTGTTCGCCCTGGCCCTGATGGCCGCCCCCCTGACGGTCGCCTCCGTCGCCCACGCCGACGCCTGCGACGACCGCGCGCGCGGCCTCCAGCAGTCGTGGGACCATGTGAATTTCGAGGTCCCGCAAGGCGTTCGAATGGCGGAAATGGCGCGGTTGAACACCCAGGCCGACGCCGTCGTGGCCCAATGCCCCAACCGCGCCGAACCTCTGGTCTGGGACGCCATCATCACCGCTTCGGAAGCGGGATTGAAGGGCGGAATCGGCGCCCTGGGCCTGGTGCGTGAGGCGCGCACCGAACTGGAACAGGCCGAGCGGATCAATCCGCGCGCGCTGAACGGTTCGGTCTATGTCAGCCTCGGTTCGCTCTACGCCCAGGTTCCGGGCGCCCCGATCGGTTTCGGCAACCGTCAGCGCGCCCGCGACTATCTCCAGCGTGGTCTGGCCATGGCGCCCAACGACGTCGATGCCAACTTCTTCATGGGCGATCTGCTGGTGCGTGAACACGATTGGAACGGCGCCGCCCGCTATCTGCAAAAGGCCATCGACGCCCCTGCCCGTCCCGGCCGCGCCGTCGCCGACCGTGGCCGCAAGGCCGAGGCCCGCGCCCTGCTCGTCCGCGCCCAGCAGCATCACTGAACAGATCCATCATGAGCCCTGTTCCCCCCGCCCTGTCGCTCGACGTCGTCCAACGCCGTCGCAAATGGTTCGCCGGCCTGGTTCTGCTGGCCCTCATCGTCCTGACCGCCAGCGTCCGCTCGGTCGCCGCCCTCGACGGCGAATGGCATGAGGGCGTCGAGGCCTTGGGCCTGGCCGCGATAATCGTCGCCATCGTCGGCCGCGCCTGGTGCTCGCTCTATATCGGCGGACGCAAGAAGGCCGAGATCGTTGATCGCGGCCCCTATTCCATCACGCGCAACCCGCTCTATGTCTTCAGCTTCATCGGCGCCTTCGGCGTCGGCGCCCAGACCGGCAGCGTGACGATCGGCGCGATCTTCGCCGTGGCGACCTTCCTGGTCTTTCTGCGCACGGTCGGTCGCGAAGAGGCCTGGCTGGCCGAACATTTCGGCGCGCCCTATGCCGCCTACTGCGCCCGCACGCCGCGCTTCCTGCCCAATCCCACCCGCTGGCGCGACGCCGAGGAACTGACCATCCGTCCCGCCTTCTTCGTCCGCACCCTGCGCGACGGCCTGGTCTTCCTCGCCGCCGTCCCCGTCATGGAAGGCATCGAGCACCTGCAATCGTCGGGGTTGATCGGCTTCCCGGTCAGTCTGTTCTAGACCTAACCGTCGCGCCACTCGCTGAGCATCTGGCCGTCGGCGTCTTCGAAGGCGACGCGGTCGAGTTGCACTGCGCCGATGCAAGCCGGCCGTTGATCGGCGGCGGCGGCCCGACAGTGGATCGCGCGGCCGTCGGCGAAGGCGGTCATCCGGCCTTCGAGGACAAGACGGTATCCTTGCGCCGACGGCACGGGTGGTTGACCGTCCTCGCCGCGCAAGGTGAACTCATAGGCGCGGCCGTTTCGGCGCCCGGTCCGAGCGCCGTTCGGTTTGAATACGGCGGCCAGCCCCGCCGTCTGAGGCGAGGCCTGAGTTGAAGCCGAGGCGCCGGGCGCCATCGCCGGGCAGGCCTCGGTGAGCAGCCACGGCCGGGCAAGCCAGAATCCCTCGACAGCCTCCAGCCCGCTGTCGTCGCCTCCAACCACACCGGACTGCAGCCAATCCGCCGGCGCCAAACTAAACTTCAGGCTTTGGCGGTCTTTCGCCCAGGCGACCGTCGCCAGCCCATCGGCCGCAGCTTCGGCGGCCTCGCTCGGCGCCCCGCAGCCAAAGGCCTGGCGGACGACGAACCGTCGCCCGGCCAGAGACGCGCCCCCGACCTCTCGCCCTGCGGCGAAGGCCGAGGCGGCGATGTCCATGGCTTCAAGCAGGCCGGCGCGATCCAGCACCGGCGCAGGCGCGACGGTCACTACCGGCGGCGTTTCGGATTTCTCAGCCGGAGCGGGTGCGGGCTGCGGCTCACGCTGGCACGCGGCGAGCACCAGCAGGGACGCCGCAAGCGCGATTATCGAATACCGAGGCGACGCAATCGTTTCGAGCATGGAACCACCCTAACACGCGAACCGCTGATGGGGATGCGCTCACCCGAAAAAGGTTGACGCGAACGATGGGGGACGGTCTGCACAGCATCATGACTTTCGACCAGATCGCCGCCCTAGCCGTGCTTGTCGCCGTCGTGGGCGTGTTGATCCATGGCAAGATGCGGGCGGATGTCGTCGCCTTGACGGGCGCCGCCGTCCTCCTGCTGCTGGGCGTCGTGCGGCCGGTTGAGGTGCAGGGCGCCTTCGCCAGTCCCGCGGTCATCGCTTTGGCCGGTCTGTTCGTCATCGCCTACGCCATCGAACTGTCCGGCCTCTTGGGCTGGCTGATCCGACAGGCGACGCAGCTGTCCGCCCGGATCGGCGCCCGGGGCATCTGGATCGTCATCGGCCTGTGCGGTTCGGTCGGCGGCTTTCTGAACAACACCCCTGTGGTGGTCTTGGCCGCGCCGGTGATCCGCGACGTGGCCCAGTCGCTTCGCCTGTCGCCCAAACGCTTTCTGATGCCGCTCAGCCACGTCACGGTCATGGGCGGTCTGCTGACGCTGATCGGGACATCGACCAATCTGCTGGTCAACGACATGGCCCGCAACGCCGGCCAGCCGGTGTTCGGCCTTTTCGAGATCACGCCCGTAGGATTGGCCATCGCGGTCGTCGGCGGCCTGTGGCTCTATTTCGTGGGTGCGCGCCAACTGGGTCGATCGGTCGCCATGGACGAGGCGGAAGCCGCACGTCTGGCGGAAATGGAAGAGGCGCGTCGTCGCGCAGAGGCCGAAGCCATCAATCGCCGCAAGCGCCTGCTGCCGTTCGGCCTGCCGCGCCTGGGCGGATCACGAAATCAGGTCGACGGATCGGGCGACGCGCATCTCGGCGACGTGGAACTGTATGGGGCCGCGGATCGCCCGCTTCGGCTCAGGCCGGCGGCGATCTCGCTGGGCGTCTTCGTGCTGGTGATCCTGTCGGCGGCGCTGGGGTGGGCGCCGATCGCCGCCTCGGCCTTCGCCGGAGCCGTCGGACTGATCCTGCTGCGCGTCATCACGCCCGAGGAGGCCTATGCCGGACTGCGCCCCGAAATCTTGCTGCTGATCGCCGGCATGGTCGTGGTCGGCACGGCCATCGAAGTGACGGGGCTGGCGTCCGCCGGCGCAGATCGTCTGATCGGCGTGATCCGGCCGCTGGGGCCGCTGGGCGCCTTGATCGTGCTCTACGGCGTGACGCTGTTCGCCACCGAACTGCTGTCCAACGCCACGGTCGCAGTCCTGATCACCCCCATCGCCGTAGCCTTGGCCGAAAGCCTGGGCGTGGATCCCCGCCCCTTCCTGGTGTGCGTTATGATGGCGGCCTCTGCCGCCTTCGCCACCCCGTTCGGCTATCAGACCAATGTGCTGGTCTTCAACATGGGCGGCTACAGCTACATGGACTTCGTCCGCGTTGGCCTGCCCCTGAACCTGATCACCTGGATCGCCGCCATGGTCGCCATCCCGATCTTCTTCCCGTTCTGATCGAGTAGCGTTCGGAGTGGTGCGGGCGGCCGGGCTTGAACCGGCAAGGACTTTCGTCCGGCAGATTTTAAGTCGCACACGGCAGCATCAACGGCTTGAAACTTTTCGAGTTTCTATCACAAATCTAGGACGTGTGTAAGAACTTGTGTAAGTCCAAGTGCGAGTGCGACGCTTCAAGGCTCATGCGACGGAGCACGGTGAACGAGGTGCCGCGCGAGCGAGCACGATTGCAACAGACGTTTAAGACGCCCTCCTATCCTCGCGCCCGATATGCACTAGGAGCGGACGCTATTTCACTGCCGGAAGTTTGACATCGGTCCCGAGGCTCTACGTCGACCGCCCACCGTCCTTGACCTCAGGAAGTCCAAGTCCCTAGTGTGGCGCATCGGGCTTTTTCGTCATCGCATGCCACCACCACGCATTCCGCGAGGTTCCGCAAGACGGCGGGACGCCGGTCCATGTGCGGCTTTGCTGCCGTTGAGCCGGGGCACCCGGCGGTCGATTGAGAGTCGACCGCTCAAGAGCCGCCGATTACGCTCACCATCGTAGTCGGGGTCCCAGCCCTCAGGATCCAACACGGGCTTCCTAGTTGGGTGGCGTCCTGCCAACAGCGGTCCCGGTCGGGGCCGCGCGTGTGGCCGATGTCTCGATGACGACATTGATCGCTCAGGGCCATCCGCGTCTATGAGCACATCGTATTAGTTGCCAACCCCGTCGCGCACCGCCAGCGATCTCCGCCTGTATGACGGCTCCGCCCCCGCTGCCTCTCCGTAATCCACGACGCGCTCCAGCTGGGGTTCGACATCGGCTCGATCCAGTCCCTGCTCGACCTGTCGGATCATCCCGACCGGGCTTGCGGCGAGGCCAATGCGATCGCCGAGCGCCATCTGAGCGACGTCACCGAGAAGATCGCCCAGCTTGAGGCGCTCAAGACGGAGCTGTCGCGCATGACGACCGAATGCGCCGGCGGCCGGGTCTCCGCCTGCAAGGTCATCGAGGTGCTGCATGACCACGCCTTCTGCGGTCATGGGCACGACGCCGGCGGGCGAGCTTCACTTTCGAGCGCGACACCCTGACGCACCAGTGATAATGCGAGCCGTTCACAGTTAGGCCCGCCATGCGTCATCTCCTTCAGTTGCTGTTCTTGACCCTGCTCCTCGGGTCCTCGGCTCCGGTCCAAGCCCAGGCGCCCGCCGCCTCGGAAGCCCAAGTCGCTTGGCGGCTGCTGGACTATGTGTCGGTCGACTACGCCGGCGCCGTCGCGAACGGCCAGATCGTAAACCCGGCCGAATACGGCGAGATGACCGAGTTCGCGGGCCAGATCCGCACCCGCATCGACGCCCTGCCCGCGACCGCCGGCAAGGCCGCACTCGTGCGCGACGCCGCCGCCCTGGAGACCCGCATCCGCGACAAGGCCGCACCGGAGGCGGTCGCAGCCCAGGCCAAGACCCTGGCCGCGGCCCTGCTCGCCGCCTATCCGAGCCCGCTGGCGCCGTCCTTCCCGCCCGATCTCGCGCGAGGGCAGGCCCTCTACCAGGAGCAGTGCGCCGTCTGCCACGGCGTCACGGGCCGCGCCGACGGCGAAGGGGCTCAGGGGCTGGACCCCGCGCCCATCGCCTTCGCCGATGTCGAGCGGGCTCGCCAGCGCAGCGTCTTCGGCCTCTATCAGGTGATCGACCAAGGCCTGGACGGCACGGCGATGGCCAGTTTCGCGCATCTGCCGGCCGAGGATCGCTGGGCCCTCGCCTTCTACGTCGGACGCTTCGCCTTCACCGAGGCCGAAGCCGCCGAAGGCCAGCGCCTGTGGGAGAGCGATCCGGCGATCCGGGCCGCCTTCCCCACCTTGGCCGCGGTCACCCAGACCACGCCCGCCGACCTGGCGTCGCGTATCGGCGAGACCAAGGCCCGCGCCGTCACCGCCTATCTGCGCCGGCATCCGGACGCGGCGCCGCCGGCCTCGGGCGGCGCGCTGACGCTCGCCCGCACGCGCCTGACCGAGAGCCTGACGGCCTATCGCGCGGGCGACCGCAAACAGGCCGCCGATCTGGCGCTCTCGGCCTATCTCGACGGCTTCGAGCCCGTGGAGCCGGCGCTCGGCGCCCGCGACGGCGCTCTGCTGCGACGGGTCGAAACCGCCATGACCGGCTTGCGGGCCGCCATCGGCCGGGGCGCCCCGACCAGCGAGGTCGAGGCCCAGGTCGAACGCCTCAGCGCCCTGCTCGACACCGCCGAACGGGCCCTGGCGCCCCAGGAGGCGGACAATGTCGCCAGCTTCGCCGGCGCCTTCACCATCCTCCTGCGCGAAGGGCTGGAGGCCCTGCTGATCGTGGTCGCCATGATCGCCTTCCTGCGCAAGGCGGAGCGCCCCGAGGCGCTGCGCTACGTTCATGGCGGTTGGATCGCCGCCCTGGCGGCGGGCGGGGCGACCTGGGCGGCGGCCACCTTCCTGATCTCGATCAGCGGCGCGAGCCGCGAACTGACCGAGGGCTTCGGCTCGCTCCTGGCCGGCGCGGTGCTCGTCTCCGTCGGCATCTGGATGCACGGCAAGTCGCACGCCGACGCCTGGCAGACCTATATCCGCGACAAGCTCTCCAGGGCCCTATCGGGCCGATCGGCCTGGCTGCTGTTCCTGCTCGCCTTCGTGGTGGTCTACCGCGAAGTGTTCGAGACCATCCTGTTCTATGCCGCCATCTGGAGCCAGGGCGGTCATCTCGGCATGCTGGCCGGCGCCCTCTCGGCCGTCGCCGTGCTCGCGGTCGTGGCCTGGGCCCTGCTGACCTACAGCAAGCGCCTGCCGATCGGTCAGTTCTTCTCTCTCAGCTCGATCCTGATGGCGGTCCTGTCGGTCGTCCTGGTCGGCAAGGGCGTCGCCGCCCTGCAGGAAGCGGGCTGGATCGACGTCCATCCGGTCGCCTGGATTCCCCGCACCGAAATCCTGGGCCTGTATCCGACCCTGGAGGGCGTCCTCTTTCAGCTGCTCACCTTCCTCGTCCTCGTGGTCGGCTTCCTCCGGGCGTCCCGATCGAGCGCGAAGGCGGCGGCCGCCGGCTGACGCAGGCGTACAGTCGTAGGCTTTGGGGTCGTCGCCAAAGCGGTCGCTCGTCTGCAGAGGTCACAAGTCGCCACTTGTGGCGACTTACAGCCCCTGGGCCACCGCAGTTCGCCAAAAATGGCGAGTTATGCGGGCGACCCTGCAGCATTCGGACACGATTACTGGCGAAGGCGCCTTGACCTGGGCTGCGTGCCAAGCGCGCCCGCCCTCAAGGCGATGCTCTGAAAGTGGACATGACACGGTTCCCCGATGGTCGGAGTTCGCCGACGCCGCCCAGGTGGGCGAGGATTGGCGCCGCTCGATCGACCCGTCGCTGAGAACGCGGCTCTAGCCGTTCTCGTCCGCCCCGGCGGTCTGGTGGATGGCCTGCAGCTGGGCCTTCAGCGCCAGGCGGTCCAAGCTCTCGACGTGCAGCTGGGTCAGCAGGCTGATGCGGGCCAGCAACTCCTTAAGGGTCCGTCCGAAGGCGCGATCGATCTCGGCCTCGTCGCCCTCGACGGCGGCCGGATCCTCAAGACCGTAGTGCACCGCCACCGGATGCCCGGGCCAGACCGGGCAGACCTCTCCGGCGGCGTTGTCGCAGACGGTGACCACGATATCGATCGGGTCGGCGCCGGGGGCGGCGAACTCGTCCCAGCCTTTCGAGCGCAGGCCTTCGGTCGGATAGCCGTGCGAGTCCAAGACGCGCAGGGCGGCGGGATGGGCGGCCCCCTTGGGCGCGGAGCCCGCGGAATGGGCGATGAAGCGATCCGACCCGATCTTGCGCAGGATGGATTCGGCGATGATCGAGCGCGCGGAATTGCCCGTGCGCCGGAAGAGCACGGAGAAGCGGCGGTCGGTACTGGGCATGGCGAGCTCCCGGCGGGCCTATTGGGCGGCGATGGCGATGGAGGACAGGTCGGTCGCGGCGTCGACCGGAACCCCGGCCGCCTTGCGCTCGGAATAGCGATCGACCAGTCGGGCGGCGTGCGGCCGGGTGAGGATTGTGAAGCGCACCAGCTCCTCCATCACGTCGACGATGCGCTCATAGTAGGCGGACGGCTTCATCCGCCCGGCGTCATCGAACTCCTGAAAGGCCTTGGCCACGCTGGACTGGTTGGGGATGGTGATCATCCGCATCCAGCGGCCGAGCAGCCGCAGGGTGTTGACGGCGTTGAAGCTCTGCGACCCGCCGGAGACCTGCATGACGGCCAGGGTCCGGCCCTGGGTCGGGCGCACGCCGCCCATGCTCAGGGGAAGATGATCAATCTGCAGCTTCATCAGGCCCGAGACTTGGCCATGCCGCTCCGGGCTGCACCACACCATGCCCTCGGACCAAAGGGCGTGCTCGCGCAACTCTCTCACCGCCGGGTGATCGTCGTCGCTGGGCGACCCCGGGAGGGGCAGGTCAGACGGATCGAAGATACGGGTTTCACACCCCATCCATTGCAGCAGACGGGCCGCCTCCTCAACGCAGAAGCGCGAATAGGACCGTTCGCGGAGCGATCCGTAGAGGAGCAGGATCCGGGGCGGATGCTCGTGCGGTCCCAGACCGCGGGCCGTATCGGCCGAGAGATAGGCCTTGTCCAAGGCCGGCAGATGATCCGCATCGGGCAGCGGTCGCAGGCGGTCGAAGGTCATCAGAGATCCTTGGTCAGATAAGCCGCCGACGCCGGGCACAGCCCCGCGAACTCGCGGGTCCGCCGGATCGTCTCCGGCGCCGTCTGGCGGTTCGCCGCCCGGTAGCCGTGCCGGGCGAAGAAGGGCTCGGCCGTCGTGGTGAGCAGATGCAGGCGTTCGCCGCCCAGATCACCGGCGACGGTTTCAGCGGCGGCCAGCACCCGGGCTCCGAGGCCGCGCGCCTTCCGGTCGGCGAGCACAACCAGGGAGCGGAGCAGCAGGTCGCGTCCCTCCCCTTCCAGACCGACGTAGCCGACCACGGCGCCGTGGTGATCGGCGCTGAAGTAGCGGCCGGCCTCAGGCGCGGGCAGGCCTTCGGCCCGCAACGCGGCGATCAGGCCGGCGTCGGTCGCCTCGATCAGATAGAGGACCACCATCACCCGGCGTCCGCCGGCGGGACGGTGTCCGGGAACCAGCGCCGGCCCATCCAGAGGGCGACCGACACCAGCAGGATCAGCACCGGCACCTCCACCAGCGGGCCGATGACGGCCGCGAAGGCGACCGGCGAGGCCAGGCCGAACGCCGCGATGGCGACCGCGATGGCCAGCTCGAAATTGTTGGACGCCGCGGTGAAGGCCAGGGCCGTGGTGCGCGGGTAGTCGGCCTCGATCAGCTTGCCCATCAGGAAGCTGACGACGAACATGACGAGGAAGTAGATCGTCAGCGGAATGGCGATGCGCAGGGCGTCCAGCGGCAGGGCCACGACCTCTCCGCCCTTGAGGCTGAACATGGCCACGATGGTGAAGAGCAGCGCGATCAGGGTGATCGGCCCGATGCGCGGCAGGAAGCGGCGCTCGTACCAATCGGCGCCCTTGCGGGCGATCAGGCTGCGGCGGGTCAGGAAACCGGCCAGGAACGGAACGCCGAGATAGACCAGCACGGCTTCGGCGATGGTCCAGACGCTGACGTCCACCACGCTGCCCTGCAGGCCGAACAGCGGCGGCAGGACGGTGAGGAAGAGCCAGGCGTAGAGGCTGAAGAACAGGATCTGGAAGATCGAGTTGAAGGCCACGAGACCGGCCACATACTGGTTGTCGCCGCGCGCCAGCTGGTTCCAGACCAGCACCATGGCGATACAGCGCGCCAAGCCGATCAGGATCACGCCGGTCATGTACTCCGGCTGATCGCGCAGGAAGATCACCGCCAGGGCGAACATCAGCACCGGCCCGAGAATCCAGTTCTGGATCAGGGACAGGGCCAGAACCCGCTTGTCGGCGAACACGCGCGGCAGGGCCTCGTAGCGCACCTTGGCCAGCGGCGGGTACATCATCAGGATGAGGCCGATGGCGATCGGGATGTTGGTGGTCCCCACCGACAGGCTGTCGACCCACGCGGGCAGGCCAGGCGCCACGGTTCCGAGCAAAACGCCCACAGCCATGGCGGCGAAGATCCACACCGTCAGCCAGCGGTCGAGGAATGACAGGCGGCGCGGCGCAGCGGCGGGCGCGTCGGTCATCGTCCCACCCGGCGGCCGTCGGCGTCGATGACGACCTCGCCGTCCTCCTTGGTGAAGGGCTTCAGGTCCTCGCCCGGCAGCAGATCCAGCACGGCCTCCGACGGGCGGCACAGGCGGACCCGAAAGGGGCTGACCACGATCGGACGGTTGAGCAGGATCGGATGGGCCTCGATCGCATCGAGCAGCTGCTCATCCGTCAGGTCGGGGTTCTCGAGACCCAGTTCGGCGAAGGGCGTGCCCTTCTCCCGCAGCAGGTCGCGCAGCGGGGCGCCGATCCGCCCGGCCAGCCAGGCGACCATGGCGCGCGACGGCGGGGTCTTCAGATATTCGACCACATGAGGCTCGATCCCGACGTGCCGGATCAGTTCCAGGGCGTTGCGAGACGTCCCGCAGGCGGGGTTGTGATAGATAACGATGTCCATCATGTCCTCAGGGGCAACAGGGCGCGAGTTCGGCCAACAATGGCTCGCACAGTTCCGCTCTGCCCCCACAGCAGTCCTTGAGCAGGAACAGGACCAGATCGCGAAGCCGGTCCAAGTCGGCCCGATAGATGATCGACCGGCTGCGACGCTCCGACTTGATCAGCCCCGCCCGGGTAAGGACACCGAGATGAGACGACAGCGTATTGGCCGGGATTGCCAGATGGTTGGAGATTTCCCCGGCCGGCAGACCGTCGGGTTCGTGGAGCACGAGGAGACGAAACGCGTCCAGCCGTGTGGCCTGCGACAACGCCGCGAGGGAAAGGAGTGCTGAAGTTGATTCCATATTTCTACTATCGTCGAAATATGATTTTAGATCAAGCCCCGTCTCCCCGCTCGATGGATGAACGATCCAGCGAAAATACAAGGCACGAGCGATCAAGGCGATGCAATGCCGACGGCCCGCAGCCTTGATCCATCTCGCCGTCGCGGCAAACTACATCGCCATTTCGCCGACCCGGCCATACTCCATAACCAGCATCCAGGCCGCCATGGCGATCATCATCAGGTTCTCAGTCAGCGACAGGAAGCCTAGCGGGACATTGCTGTCGCCGCCAACGCAGGCGCATTTCAGCTCGCGCTTGTCGATGGATACCGCCCTGGCCACCGAGACTGCCCCGACGCCGCCGATGAACAGAGCGACCGGAGCAGACAGCCAAGTCAGCACGCCCGCTACCATCAGAGCCCCCGCCCCAAACTCGGCGTAGGGGTAGACCTTGCCGTAGGGCACCCACCGTTTGGCCAGAAGATCATAGTTAAGAAACATCGCCGAGAAGCTCTCGACGTTCTGAAGCTTGAACATGGCCAGCGCCATCATCGACAGAGCGATGAACCACTCGCCAGCGCGCACCGTGAACGGCGTCCCATCGACTGCCAGGCTGAGCATTGCGGCCATGACGGCGGTGGTCATAAACACCACGAGCACCGGCGTGTAGGTCGTCGCCTTCGGATCGCGGACCTTGAGGCCGAAGAAGCGGCGCAGGTCGTCGTGTCCGCCGATCCGTTTTCCGTCGATGAACACCTGGGGCGTCGTCTTAACCCCATGCTCGGTCTTGAAGGCGTCGGTCTGCTCACGCGTCGTCAGCCAATGATCCTCGACCTTATAACCGCGGCTCTTGAGCAGGTGACGGGCTTTCAGTCCCCACGGACAGGTGTGCTCCGGCATCACCATGCGATAGATTGTGGCGGTCTTGGTCATCTGGGTCTCCTCGACATTCTCAGTCCGAGGCGCACACCCTAGGTTCCGTACCATGATACGGAGTCAAGCATGAATGTTCGGACGATCGCCGGACTGGCGCGCGAGGGCGGCGTCGGGGTCGAGACGGTACGCTTTTATCAGCGGCGGGGTTTGATCCCGACGCCGGATCGCTGGTCAAGCGGAGGCGCCGGCGGCATCCGCCGCTACGGGGAAGACGATGTGCGCCGCCTCCGGTTCATACGGTCAGCTCAGGTCGCCGGGTTCACGCTCGAACAGATCAAGGAGTTGCTGTCACTGGACGCCGGCGAGGACCGTATTCGCGCGCGGGAGCTGGCTGCCGAACGGTTGGCTGCCTTGGATCGCACCATTTCCGATCTGGAGCAGGCGCGCGCCGCCCTGAGACGTCTGGCACAAGCCTGTCAGTCCAAGGACACAGGGCCCTGTCCGATAATCGCGGCCTTCCAAGGGGAAGGCGCCTGACCCGATATCCAGAATTCGGCCTTGAGGACGAGGGCCTAAGTAGAGACAAAGCGCATCAGCTCCCTGGCGCTAACGTCGGCGCAGCGGGCGCCTGCTGCGGCGCCTCGGGCTCGGGCGTCGGCTCTCCCGCAGGGGGCTTCATTTCGTCACAGCATTTCATCTCGGCGTCAGGCGCCATGTCCTTGCAGCATTCGCAGCCTACATCGGACAGGGCCGCACCAGCGCTCAAAGCGAACACCACGCCAGCGGCGGCCAAAAGAGTGGAAATTCTCATCGTTGTTCTCCTAGTGAACCATGAAGCTGGCAGAGCCGGACATCTTGTGGCCGTCTGGTCCTTCAGCAGCCCAGGCGGCAGTGTAGGTGCCCGCGGTGAGGCGAGGAAGGGCGACGCTGACCGTTGTGGCGGCCGACGCGGCGGGAGCCGTCACGACGAGTGGCGCCTGCCCCTCGGCGTTCAGGGTCACGGTCTTCAGGACCATAGCGTGTGGGAAGGTGACGCTGAAGCGTTCCGGGGACCCGGAGATCATGGCGCCGTTGGCCGGAACCGTAGTGATGCCGGATTGGGGCGCGACGGTGTGCGCCTGCATCGCGTGCCCGGCGTGCGGATCCTGAGCGGCAGCGGCGCCGGCGGACGCCAGTGCGGTGGTGAGAACGAGGATGCGGATCACGAGTTGGTCTCCTTGGGTTAAAACCAGGCCTTGAGGCCGAGGACGAAACGGGTGTCATCAGCCGCGCCGCCGCGGGCTTCAACGTAGTCGGCGGTGTCTCCAAGCGCGCGGCTCCACTCGACGCCGACATAGGGGGCGAACTCTTTCCTGAACTCGTAACGCAGCCGAAGGCCTGCCACGATCGAGGATAGGCCCGAGCCGATTTCGAGGCCAGGAATGTCGCTGGCGGAGGCGTCGAGTTCGAAACGCGGCTGGAGGATTAGACGCTGGGTGATACGCTGGTCGTATTCGGCCTCGACGCGCGCGGTCAGGTCGCCCTCTGTCGACAGGAAGGCGGCGGCATCGATCTCCCACCAATAGGGCGCCAGCCCTTGGACGCCCAGAACGAGGTGCGTCGTATCCTCGCCGTCAGGCCGGAAATCCTGACGAACCCCGGCCTGCACGTCCCAGAAAGGCGCCACGGCGCGGCTGTATAGAGCCTGGACTTCGGCTTCCTCCAGACCACCGCTGAAGTCGCCCTCACCCTCCGACTTCCACCAGAAGCGATTGATGTCGCCGCCGCTCCAACCCTGCGCATCCCAGAGATAAGACTCGCCGTCGTTGCCGAAGCCGGCTTCGAAACGGTCGATGACGACCGCCGTGGTGCGGACATCGCCGTTCTCGCGTATAAGGGTGCGGCGTGAGGCGGCCATTGCCTCGGCTCCGAAGACGAGATCTGCGGCGTGGACCGGGTTGCCCCGGGCAGCGGCCGGGAACGGTTCCTCCGGAGGGCGGCCCAAGTTGTCGGCGCTGGTCGGGATATCGGGCGGCCCCATGGTCATCGTCGACATGTCGTGCCCGGCGTGGGGATCGGCCTCGGCCGGGGTCATGGTGGACATGTCATGGCCCGCGTGCGGATCGGGCTGCGCCGGGGGCACCCTCGTCGACATGTCATGCCCGGCGTGCGGATCAGCCTGGACGGGAGCCATGGTGGACATGTCGTGGCTCGCGTGAGGGTCGGGCTGCGCCATCGGCTTCATTGTCGACATGTCGTGCGCCGTATGGGGATCAACGGTCTGGGGCCCAGCCGGCATCTTATGGCTCACGTGAGGATCGGTCGCAGGCGACGTCTGCGCCGGCGGCATGACGTGACCCGCCTGCGGATCCTGCGTAGCCGGCCGGGCAGGCGGGACGACCGGAGCGGGGACGGGTCGCGTCGGTGCCGGGGCTGCCAGCCTGACGTGACCGGCGTGAGTGTCTTGAGCCTGTGCGCTGAGGGCGCTGGCGGCGAGGATCAGCGGCGCGATGGCGACGGCGAGGCGGTTCATGATGCAGCTCCGTCCATGGGGCGCACCGTCACCACATTGAACATTCCCGCATGCATGTGCATCAGCATGTGGCAGTGGAAGGCCCAATCGCCGGGCGCGTCCGCCGTCAGGTCGAAGGTCACCTTGCCGCCGGCCGCGACGTTGACGGTATGCTTCAGCGGCTGATGCCCGGCCGGGCCGCCCGTCACCAATTCGAAGAAGTGGCCATGCAGGTGGATCGGGTGAGCCATCATGGTGTCGTTGACCAGAGTCACCCGCACCCGCTCGTTGCGCTCGAAGCGGATCGGCTCGACGATTTCGCTGAACTTGCGGCCGTCAAAGCCCCACATGAACCGCTCCATATTGCCGGTCAGGTGGATCTCCATCGTCCGCGATGGCGGCCGCTGGTCCTTGTTGGGCTGGAGCGACACTAAGTCGGTGTAGACAAGGACGCGGTGATCGACGTCGGCGAGACCTATGGGACGCTCGCCGAGCCGGTTGGCGGGGTCCATGGCGATCGCATCGACCCCGACGCCCACCGCCATGTCCGGCGGCGCGTTCTCGGGATCGCGCATGTTCATGCCGGCCATGGACATACCAGCCATTTCGCCCACCGGCGCCGCCTCTTGGCCTGCCGCTCCATGATTCATGCCGGCCATCGACCCGTGATCCATCCCGGACATGTCGCCCATTGAGCCGTGGTCCATTCCGCCCATGCCCATGTCGCGCATCGTCAGGTTTGGGACCTCACGTAGCGGCGGGACCTCGGCGGTCATGCCCAGGCGGGGCGCCAGAGTGGCCCTTCCCATGCCGGATCGGTCGATGGCCTCGGAGACGATTGTGTAGGCGCGATCCTCGGTCGGCTGGACGATCACGTCATAGGTCTCGGCCACCGAAATCTGGAACTCGTCGGTCTCGACGGGGCGGACGTTCTCACCGTCGGCCTGGACCACGGTCATCGCCAGGCCCGGAATGCGGACGTTGAAGATCGACATGGCCGAAGCGTTAATGATGCGCAGACGCACCCGCTCGCCTGGCCGGAACAAGCCGGTCCAGTTTTCCTCAGGTCCGTGGCCGTTGATCAGATAGGTGTAGGTCGAGCCGTTGACGTCGAGGATATCGCGCGGGTCCATCCGCATCTGCCCCCACATGCGCCGCTCCTCCAGGCTCATGCGGTCGCTGCCGTCAATGAGACCAGCGAGGGTCGTGCGCTGCTGGTTGAAGTACCCAGGGCTCTTCTTCAGCTTGGCGAGGATTTCGTGCGGATGCATGAAGCTCCAGTCCGAGAGGACCAGCACATGCTCGCGGTCGTAGGCGACCGGATCGGCGCCAGCCGGGTCGATCACAATTGGGCCGTAGTGGCCCATGGCCTCCTGCAGGCCAGAGTGACTGTGATACCAGAAGGTCCCCGACTGCTTGATCGGGAACTCGTAGACGAAGGTCTCTCGGGCTTTGATGCCGGGGAAGCTGATGCCTGGCACGCCGTCCATCTGGAACGGCAACAGCAAGCCGTGCCAATGGATCGAGGTGTCCTCGTCCAGACCATTGGTCACCGCCAGGCGGACGTTCTGGCCTTCCCGAAAGCGCAGGAGCGGCGCTGGCAGGACGCCATTGGTGGTCACCGCATGGCCGGTGCGACCACCAACCGTGAACGGTGAGTGGCCCACGGTCAGATCAATGTTCGGCCCCGTCAGGGTCGGCAGGTCCGCCCGCAGACCCGCAGAACCTGTCTGCGCCCAGGCTGGAAGCAAGCCTTGCAGTCCGAGCAATCCACCGCCGATGGCGGCGCCCCGGAGAAGCGTTCGGCGATCAAGGCGAGCGGTCGACATCAGCGAAGTTTTCCTTGGTCGGCAGGTGAGTCGTTCGTTCAGATACGCATCTGAGCGGCGCATCCCTCGCGCTAAGTCGCCAAAGTCTTTGAAATCACGCCCTTGCGCGCGCTCGTCACCGCGACGCCGGCCGGCGCTCAAGCCAAGGCGTCGACCAGCTTTTTTCTTGCGCGGGCGATCCGCGTTTCTACGGCCTTCGGCGTGATGCCCAATATGGATGCGACCTCCGCATGAGAACGCCCTTCAAGTGTGGCCAACAGGAGCGGGGCCTTCAGGGCGTCGGGAAGCTCAGACAGCGCGTGTTGTAGGTCCTGGGCCCTGCGCTGATCGTCCAGCCTAGCTTCAGGCATGGGTGCGTCTTCGCCCACTGCCGTGGCCTCGGGGGCATCAAGGCCCATCACGCCGCGCACGACACGGCGAACGGAACGCCGCCGGCTCCAGTCCCGACATTTGTTCAAGGCAATGGAACGCAGCCAGACATCGAAAGGCCGCGCCGGATCATATCGCCGCATGGCGAGCCATGCGGAGGCATAGGCTTCCTGAAGCACGTCATGCGCTTCAGCCTCGTCGCCTACGTAGCGGCGAATGAACCGGTAGAGGTCAGCCTTGGTGGCGGTCATCAAGGCAGTGAAAGCGGCCCGGTCTCCACCCGCCGCTCGGACCTCGATGCTGGCTTTAGCCCCCACGCGCCGCGCTTAGCCGGCGTCGTAGCGCACGGCATCGACGACGGCCGCGTCGAACACCTCGGCCTGCGCCGGGGTCAGGACGGATCGCATCTCGAACACATGGGTTATCGTCGCCTTCTGCAGATCGCCCATGGCGGTATGGAAGTGATCGACAGCCGACTGGACCTGCGGCGTGTCCCCGTTGCTGGCGGCGATGGCGGCCGCGAGTTCGCGATTCGCAGCGCGAACCTCCGCCTCCAGCGCCGGGCGACGTGCGGCGAAGCGGGCTTCAATGACGTCTAGACGGCGGTCCTGCTCTGGGCTGAGGTCGAGTTTTTCATGGACGACGCTGTGCAGGCTCGGCGGCTGGCGCTCGCGCATGATCCAGGTCGCGCTCGCCCAGGTCGCTGCCCCGCTGGCGAGCGCGGCCAGGATCGCTGTGGCGACGATCGACTTCCAGGTCGCCCTCATCCCCAAACATCCAGGCTGGCCATAGGCGACAGGCCTGCTGACACCGTAAAGATGCGCATCTCTGAAGGCTCTGGCCGTGGGGTCATGAGCATCAGACCGCCGTTCGCACCGCCGACGACAAGGGCGATCGCTACGGCGGCGATCCGCACCTGACCCATTCGGGCGCGATCCCGGCGCTCGCCGATCCGGGACCAGACGGCGTCCTCCACGCCCGCAAGGCGTGCAGCGTCGCCGGGCGCAGCTGCTCCGATCAGTCTTTCGATGTCGTCAGTCATTGCGCACCTGCCTCACGCCCCCTCCTCCATACGCGCCGGTTTGAGCTTCCCCTCGTGAGGGGAAAGGTCCGACCCCGCGTAGATACCAGAGAACGACCGGAATAGCCGTTTCGTCCAAGGGGATCGATGTGAGCGACAGATCAGGCCCCGCCCGGGCTCCTTTTCCGGACGTGCTCGATCCCCTCTCCAGCGTAAGGTTCTTCCTCGCGCTCGGCGTCGTGCTCTTCCATTTCCAACTTTACTGGACCTTGCCTGCGGAGAGCGCTGGCCTGCTGAATCGTGCCCGGCTTGGCGTGGATGTCTTCTTCATCCTGTCGGGCTTCATCCTCACGCACGTCTATCTGCAAGGGGAAGGCGCGCCCGACTACAAGCGGTTCCTGGCAGCTCGGCTCGCCCGAATCTATCCGGCTCACCTATTCATCCTCGTGGCTATGCTGGGGCTTGTATTGATCGCCCCGATGGTCGGCGTGGGTCTGGAGCCGGGCCGATTCAATCCCGCCGATTTCGCGGGCACTCTGCTGCTCGTTCAGGCCTGGTTGCCGCGCGAAACCATGGCGCTCTGGAACGGACCAGCCTGGTCGCTGTCTGCCGAATGGTTCGCCTATCTGGCCTTTCCGGTCTACGCTGCTGTCGCCCTGCGCCTGCGGTCGAGGCCGTGGGTTCTGATCGCGCTCGCCTCGCTGCTGTTCGTAGCGCTTGACGCTTTTTACAGGACGCAGTTCGGGCCGGTCCTGCCACGGGCTGAAGACAGCCTGGGCATTCTGCGCATCCTTCCCGAGTTCCTCTACGGCATAGGTCTCTACTACCTCGGCCAGCGCTGGACCCTCTCGCCGCGCGTGGCCGTCATCGTCGCTTTGGGGACCACGACCACGCTGCTCGCCTTGATGCAGGTCGGCGCCGACGACCGCGTGATCGTGGCCGCCGCGGGCCCCTTCATTCTGTCGCTCGCCCTATTGGCCAAAGCCCCTGTGACGACCTTCCTGTCGAACCCGACCGCCCTCTTCGCGGGTGAGGCGTCGTTCGCCCTCTACCTCGTCCACATTCCCATCCTGATGGTGTGGCGCAACGCCGTTCAAGCGGTCGCCGGCTGGCCTGGAGACTATCGGATGGGCTTGGGCGAGCTCTCCGGTCTGCTGGTGTCGACCCTCGTCGCGGCCGCCGCCATCCATGTCTTCATCGAGCAGCCAGGCCGGCGATGGCTCCGGACGAGGATGACGCCAAGGCGCGCCGATGCAGTTGAGGCCAGACGATCCGCTCACAGCAATCAGGGAGAACCCTTTTGAACCCCAACCAACCGAACCGTCGCCTTGTCTTGGGAGCCGTGGTGTTCGTCGGCATGGCGGGAATCGCCTGCGCGCAGACGCACCCATCAAGGGAACTGACGGTCTTCAAGACGCCGACCTGCGCGTGCTGCGACTCCTGGATCGCCCACATGCGCGAGGCGGGCTTCACCACCACCATCACGGTACTTCCGAGCTTGCAATCGGTCCGTAGCAGTCGGGGAATGCCGGACGCTTTAGCTTCCTGCCACACTGGGCTGATCGGCGGTTATTTGGTCGAGGGTCATGTGCCGGCTCAGGACGTCATCCGCCTGCTGGCCGAGCGACCGACAGCGATCGGCATCGCCGTGCCCGCCATGCCGCTCGGTTCGCCCGGCATGGAGACGCCGCAGGGGCATAGGGATCCCTACGACACCCTCCTGGTGCTTCTGTCGGGAGGAACTCGCCTGTTCGCCCGCCACAATCAGCCCACCTGACGCAGATCGCGATCGACTCACTCACATCAATCAACCGGAGCCTGCCATGTCCCGCAAAACCCTCGCCCTTGCCGCGTCGCTCACCGTGTTTTTGACGACGCCCGCCTTCGCTCAGGACCACGCCCACAGTCCCGACCATGCTGCCAGTTCGGTCGCAGCGGAGGCGACGGACGCAGCCGCCGCCGTCGACGCCTTCCATGCGGCCCTCAAGACCGGCGACACGGCGACTGCCCTGACCTTCCTGGCGACGGATGTGATGATCTTCGAAGAGGGCGGCGCGGAGCGATCGCGAGAGGAATACGAGTCCCACCACCTCAGCTCGGACGCCGCCTTCGCCGCCGCGTCTGAGGCTACGGTCGCGCGGAGATCGGGATGGGCGGATGGGGACGTCGCCTTGATCACCAGCGAAGGCCGAACCACGGGCCAGTTCAACGGTCGCGCCGTGGATCGGCTGACCACTGAGACGATGGTGTTGAAGCGGCATGCTGAAGGCTGGCGCATCCACCACATCCATTGGTCGTCGCGCGCGCCCAGCTAGCCCGCTCGCAGCTTCACATCGCTGACGGCGGAGCGAGCGTGCCCATCACCGCGACGACGGCCAGCAACGTGGCCCCGACCAGCGTCTCTATAACGACGCTGCGTCGGAGGTGGGCGAGGGCCCGTTGAACGTCTCCCCCGCCCGCCAGGGCCGAGCCCAACACCGGGGTAAGTCGGAACCTGTTTCCAGCGGCCAAGGCGAGCATCAGCACAAACAAAACCAGCTTGGCGATAAGCAGCTGGCCATAGAGATTGGTCCCCATCTCTCCGACCCGCGTTGGCCCGATGAGAAACCAACTGTTCACGAGGCCGCTCAAGACCAACAGGGTGACCGCCAAGGTCCCAAGGCCGGCAAACCCATGCAGGGCGCGATGGAGCGCGCGATCGTCCGTCGAGGTCCGGTGTATCAGTAGGATCGTCAGGGACGCCAGAGCGCCTAGCCACAAGGCGGCGGCGATGGTGTGGACGATGTCGGCCCCGAGATGGAAAGGCGCGCCGGGCCCAACGGAGGCCGCGCCGTGTCCCGTCCAGGCGAAGCTGGCGGCGACGATCAGCCCAACCACGACCGTCAGGCTCCAGAGGAGGCGCCCGGGTTTCAGGGCGAGGATCGCAACGAGCCCAACGACGGCGACGGCCGCTCGGCCAGCCATGGCCACTCCCAAGGCCGTGCCGGTGACCATGAACGACAGTGACGCCGGTTTGACCGCTTCGCTCAGCGAGCCGGCCATCACGGCGGTCTGGGCCACCAGAGCGGCGAACGACCCAAGCGCAACGACAAGCGCCGACGGGATCAGCGCGGAGCGCGCCCAAGCCAGGTTCGGTCCCCCAGCCGCTCTGAAGCTGTAGAGCAGAAACAGCGGCGCGCCGAGAAGGACGACGGCGCCGCTGTACTGAAGCCAGCGAATCGCGATGACCGCGATTTCGAGCACGGCGTCAACGCACCGAGAAGGTGTAAGACCCTGTCATGCGGTGGCCGTCGCTTGATGCGATGCGCCAGTCGACACGGTAGGCGCCGGCCGCCAGCGGGCGAACTAGCGTGCCGGTCAACGTCTTGCCGTCCTCGGCGAACGAGGTCCGAATGGCGAGCTTCTCGCCCGCTGCATTGACGACATCAAAGCCTGAGAATGCGGGCACGGAGCGCTCGCTGAACGTCAGACTTAGCGTTCGGGTCGCGGCCACTGTCGAGTTCGCCGAGGGTGTCGCGCTGACCAGTCGTGCGTGCGCCGCAGCCGGCCCGGCGGAGAAGGCGACGGCCGCCGCGACGGCGATGAAGGGCGCGGGACTGAAAATTCGCATACTCGGGCTCCTAATATTTGGCCGATCCGGGCCTTCCGCTTCTCTACGCGTCTGACAGGCCCTCCCCTCATCAGCCATGATCGCGGCTAACCCACGCACCGGCCGTAGTCTCGATTGCGAGACCCGCATCCAAGCATTGTCAGGAATGCGGGGCGGGACGGCGTCCCTCTGTGGGTGCTCGGAACCGCTTCTACCAGATGCCTCTCGGGTCGCGCCGCCGAGAATCCTTCGCTGAGATGGCCGCTCTGTTCGAAGCGGGTGGTTGGGCGCCGCCCCCGGCTGTACCCGATGATGACGAGGATTGAGCACCATCAGGCGATTGGTCGATCGGCGCTTGTCCCGGGCAACGGTGTCCGGGCCCGAGGCAGATTCAGCTTTGTTTGAACCGGGCGATCGAAGCCGTAGCGAAAAGCCGCAGCGCCAAGGAAAGCCGCGATAATCCCCGCCGTCCACACACCCCACCGAACGGCATCCGACCAGTCGGACTGACCAAAGGCGTCGAACGCTCCAAACCAGACGATCCGGCTCACCTCATTGGTGAGGAACATGGCGAACGACATCAGTCCGAGGTGTTCGACCAACCTCGACGGCCGCACGGTTGGCAAGGCTCCGGCCGCCCAGATCAAAACGGTTAGCAGGACCACCGAGACCAGAGCGAAGTGGCCGATGGCTTGCGCCGCGACGAGACCGACCAAAGCGAGCAGACCGATGCAGCCGGCCCATATCGGCGTCGAATAGATGCGTGATCCCAAAAGAGCGGCGGCGACCCCAAGGAGGAACAGCGGAAGCGCTCGAATGAATCCAAACCTCAGAGGCAGGCGGTAGAGGGGCTCGCCTAGCCATGTTCGGCACGCCCAGTCTGTGGCAATCATCAACAAACCGGCGCCGATCACCACGGTCCAAGGATCGAGCCGCCAGAGCAGGCGGCATATCCAGGGAAGTAGAAGGTAGCAGCCGAGAAGGGCGGATAGCGTCCAGGTCGGCGCGTTCCACCCCAGCCCGCCTGGAACACCGTACGCCTGAACCAGGAAGACCTGCGCCGGCAGCTGACCCCAATCGAACCACTGCGGATTGCTCGGAGCGACCCCGAAAAGCCCGGCGAGGGCGATCAACAGCGCCAGCGCGCCGACGACCACCAGATGAGAGGGGGCGACGCGGAGAAAGCGCTGGCGGACATAGGCGTGTAGCGGGATCGCCCGGGCCGCGAAGCCGTCGCCGTAGATCCGGGCAAGGACGTAGCCGGAGTCGATGATGAAAAAGTTCGTCAGGAGATAGCCCCGGTCGAACACGGGGTGGAACTGACCCAAAGGCGTCGGGGCGGCTTCGCGGAAGTGATAGAGGATGATCAGCGCGCCGGCGACGAAGCGGAGGATGTCGAGCCAACCGCCGCGCGAAATCCTGACCGGCTGCGGTCTTGCGGTCTCCGGTGTGGTCATCAAGATCGTGCCGCTCCGGCCGCTGCGGGGTGGTCGTGATGACGCGGAGCGAACTCTAACTGATCTCGCGCCAGGACAAGAACGCCAAACCCCAGAAGACAGACCGCCGCCATGGCGGCGGTCATGACCCGACCGGCCTGCCCTTTCCGCCCAAGACGATAGGTCATGATCGCCAGAAGCGACATGAGAACGCCGAACGACACGAACACCGGGATGCGGTAGGTCGCCGCCAGGGGCACGGCGAGACAGAAGACGATCGCGCCGGCGACGAGGCTCGCGCCAACCGCGATCAGTGTGTCCTGCACCGGCCGGAACGGCTCTGGCTTCCCGTACAGCTTGGACCGGCCGCGACCCTTGTAACGGCCCGGCCGCCATCGGGGAGCCTTGCTCCGGATCGCGGATCGCTTGCCCCCCATGGCTTCAGCCCTGCGCGTCCGCTGGGCGAGCCGCGCGGTTCGCCAACCACACCCGCATCCGGACGATCTCCGCTTCCTGGGTGCGAATGATCTCCTCCGCGAGGCCCCTGACCTCGGGATCCGAACCTTGGTCTAGCGCGATCCTGGCCATTGCGACCGCCCCCTCGTGGTGGGCGATCATCCCGCGCATGAAGTCGACATCGGCGTCGCCGCTGTAGTCGATGTTCATAGCGGCGTGCATCCGCTCGTTCGCCTCCTTGTAGGAGCGGGTGGCGGGGTCATCCGCGGCGGCATCGCCGTGCCCGGCATGCTGGTCGATCGGGCGCGCATCGACTGCCGTCGGCTCCGGCGCCGGGCGACCCTGCCGCGAGAGCATCCCGAAGCCGAAGACCGAGATCAGGAGAAAGGCGGCGATGACGCCAACCCAGCCGAGACGTTTCATGGGACTATCCTTTGCTTTCCTGAAGGCGGGTCACTCGACGCCGCGCGGGCCGCGCCAGGCCAGAAGGCGAAGCGCGTTGAAGACGACCAGCAGGGTGGAACCCTCGTGGAGGGCGACGGCGGGTCCGATGCCGAGACCGAGGATCGTCGCCGGGACGAGGAACGCCACGACCCCGAGGCTGACGAAAAGGTTCTGGCGGATGATGCGGCGGGTCTGACGGCTAAGACCCACGGTGAAGGGCAGCTTGGACAGATCGTCCGCCATCAAGGCTACGTCGGCCGTCTCCAGAGCAACGTCCGATCCGGCCGCGCCCATGGCGACGCCGACCGTCGCGGTGGCCATCGCCGGAGCATCGTTGACGCCGTCGCCGACCATGGCGACCTTGGCCTCCGCCCGCAGTTTCTTGATGGCCTCGACCTTGTCCTCCGGCATCAGGTCGCCCCACGCCTCGGTCAGCCCGACTTGGCCGGCGACCGCCTGGGCCGCCTTCTGGTGGTCGCCCGAGATCATGATCATGCGGCGAATGCCGAGCGCGCGGAGCGCCGTAAGCGTCTCGCGCGCCTTGGCCCGAGGCGTGTCGAGAAGGCCGATTATCCCGAGATCCTTTGTCCCGCGTCGAACCACCATCAGCGTCCGCCCCTGGTTGCGCAGGGCCGCTACAGCGATCTCCGCCTCCGGTCCGAGCGGTGCGATGGAGTCCGAACCGAACATCTCCGGCTTGCCGATCCAAACATCCTGGTCGTCCAGGCGTGCAGTGACGCCCTTGCCGGTCAAGCTGCGCAAATCCGTTGCGGTTCGAACGGGGGCGGCGACCAACCGCTGGCTTCCGTCGCGGACGATCGCTTCCGCCAAGGGGTGATCGCTGAGCCGTTCGACCGCGACAGCAATCTCCAGGAGCTCGCTCTCTGTCGTCTGGCCGAACGGAACGACATCGGTGATCCGCGGCCGCCCCTCGGTCAGCGTCCCGGTCTTGTCAAACGCGATGGCGTCGAGCGCTCCCAGGTTTTCGAGCGGCGCGCCACCCTTGACGAGAACCCCGGCGCGGGCCGCCCGGGCGACCCCGGACAAAACCGCGCTCGGCGTGGCGATCGCGAGAGCGCACGGACTGGCGGCTACCAGCACGGCCATCGCCCGATAGAAGCTGTCGCGGAACGGCTCGTCGACGACAACCCATGCAAACAGGAGGACGAAGGCCAGACCGAGCACGAGGGGCACGAAGACGCGCTCGAAGCGATCGGTGAAGCGCTGGGTCGGCGACTTTTGGGTCTCGGCCTCACTCACCATCCGGACGACCTTGGCCAAGGTGGTGTCGTTGGATCGACGCGTCGTTTCGATCTCGATGGCGCCGCCGCCGTTAATGGTGCCGGCGAAGACCACCGACGCCGCCGAGACATTCGCCGGCTTGGCGCGGGCCTCCTCGGGGTTCAGGACAGGCTGCTTGTCCACCGGAATGCTCTCCCCTGTCACGGGAGCCTGGTTCACGCTGGATGTTCCCTTCACGACGAAGCCGTCGGCCGGGAGACGCTCGTTCGGCCGGACGACGACGAGGTCGCCGACTTCCAGCTCTTCGACCGGAAGTTCGACGACGGCCTCTCCTCGCCGCACATGAGCGGTGCGCGGGGCCAAGGCGGCCAGAGCCTCGATCGCCTTCTTGGCGCGACCCATCGCGAAGTGTTCGAGGGCGTGCCCGAGGCTGAACAGGAACAGTAGCAGCGCCCCTTCCGCCCAGGCTCCGAGCGCCGCGGCGCCGGCTGCGGCCACCAGCATCAGGGTGTCGATCTCGAAACGCTTGCGCCGCAGATTCCCGACAGCCTCGCCGACCGTGAACCAGCCGCCCAAGGCATAGGCGATCAGGAAAAGGCCGAAGGGCAGCCATCCCGGCACGCCCGGAATGAATTTCTCGATCAGCCAACCAATCGTGAGCGCGACACCGCTGCCGACCGCGAAAATGAGCTCCGTGTTGGGTCCGAGGAAGCCGCCATGACCATGGTCGTGCCCGTCGCCTTCGGAATGTCCGTGGTCATGGCCATCGCCATCGAAGTGGCCATGGCCGTGACCGTCATCGGGCGTATGACTGGCCTCGTCATCGGATGGCGCAGTCGGCTGCGCATCAGGGCGCTTTGCAGTGGCTGAAGCAGCGTCCTCCGTCGCTCCGACCAGTGCGAGGCCGTGGCTCGCAAGGCGATCGACAAGCGTCTCACGGTTCGTGATCTGCCGGTCGAACTCCAGGCGCAGAGCGCCAGCCGGATCCAGCACCGCCTCGATCACGCCGGCTTCTTCGCCGAGCGCGGCCGCGAGCGTGCGGGCGTGCCGGGCGTGGCGGACACCCTCCACTCGCCCGACGAGATGCCCGAAACGCTCACTGACCTCGGCTCCGGCCTGACGCGCACGGCGACGGACCTGAGCCAGCGACAGCTGGTCGGGGTCGTAATGGATGCAAAGCTCTGGGCCTCCCTCGCCTTCGGCGACATGCGCCTCAGAGACGCCGGGTTCGGCCCGCAACAGCGCGATCAGCCGTCCAACGCAGCCGTCCTGCACATCGGGCGCATGAGGCAGGAGGACGGGAATGTTGAGGCGGAGGGTCTTGGGCATGATCGGGCTCCTCAGGAGACATCACGGGTAGGGATCGAGCGGTCGGGCACGAACATCCCGGCGCGCTGGGCGACGGCTCCAGCGACGAAGGCGGCGATCGCCAAAGCCGCACTCAGGAGGATGACCAGTCGCTTGCGGTTCATCTCGACCTCACGGTAGGGCGATGAGAGCGTCGAGCCAGCCGAGGTTCTGGAGGTGCTCCAGTCCCTCGAACACGGGCAACGCCAGAAGGAAGACAAGGCTGTCGCGGACAGTCCGGAGGAAGAAGGCCGGCCGGACGGACAGTTCCGCCTCATCACGCCAGAGGCGCAGGTTCGGAACGAAGCGGGGGGTGCGCACGACGTAGCTGCGGTAGGTGTCGCCGAAGGCCGACGTCAGGAAGCTTTCCTCTCGGCTCGCGACGATGCGGAACACGATCCAGCAGGCGACGGCGAAGGTGGCGCCGACGGTCAGGCTGCCCGTCTGTGCGCCGATCCCGAATGCGCCGATGAAGCTGAAAACATAAAGCGGGTTTCGACACAGCGAATAGGGCCCGCTGGTGACGATCTCCTGCTTCTTTCGGCCGCCGATGTAGAGCGAGCACCAGGCGCGCCCCAGGACGCAAACCATGATGGCGATCAGCCCGAGATGTTCGACGGGATGCTCGAGCTGTGGCTGGGCCTTCACGAGAGCGGTCCAGGCCAGCAGGGCGAACAACCCGGCGGCGATGAAGAGTTTGCGCCAGCGCTGGACGGAGGCGATGTCGATCAACGGCGGGCTCATGTCACCGAGCTCTCCGCGTCGCGTCGCGCAAGGCGCGCATCGCGTAGAATGTCGAAGCCGCCCTTGGCGGCTATGGCGGCGACCAGCACCCCCACCAGCAGGTCGGGCCACGACTGGTCCAACCACATCACCAGGCCGCCTGCGACGAGGATGCCGCCGTTCGAGGCGAAATCGTTCAGGCTGAATGTCTCGGCCGCCTTCATGTTGACGTCGCTGCTCTGCTGCCGACGGATCAGCAGCAGGCAGATCAGATTGGTAACCGCCGCTACGACAGCGAGCACCATCATGGTCGGTCCGACCGGCTCGGTTCCCGTCAGCGTCCGGCGCAGGGCGTCGAGCAGGACGAGGACCGAGAAGATCAGCAGCATCACGCCGGAGACCTGAGCCGCCCGCGTCTTCCAGATCAGCGCGCGCCCGACGGCGAGGAAGCTGATCAGATAGACGGCCGCGTCGGAGCCGTTGTCGACGGCGTTCGCGAGCAGAGCGCTGGAGTCGGCGGCGAGGCCGCCGACTCCCAGGCCCACGAACAGCAGAGCGTTCAGGAACAGCACCACCAGGAGGGTGCGGCGCTGGACCTGCTCTGTTTCGTGGGCCCCGCTCATTCCTCGATCCCTTCCGCCTTCCGGTGTTTCACGGCCTTGGCCGCGAAGGTCGGAAGGACAAGGAGCGTCAGCGCGGTGGCCGTGAGCAGGCCTCCGATGACCACGGTGGCCAGCGGCTTCTGCACTTCGGCGCCGGCGCCGTGAGCGAATGCCATCGGGATGAACCCGACGATGGCGACGAGAGCCGTCGTCAGGACGGCGCGAAGCCGGCTTGTCGCGCCTTCGATGGCGGCAAGACGCGGCGCCGCTCCGCCCGTGAGACGCTCCCGAATGGCCTGCATCAGCACGAGACCGTTCAAGGTCGCGACGCCGGACACGGCGATGAAACCGACCGCTGCGGAAACCGAGAACGGCATCCCCCTGAGGACAAGCGCCAGGGCGCCGCCGACCAGAGCCAACGGAACGCACGCGAACACCAGGCCCGCCTCGGCGAAGGATCCCAGAGCCATGAAAAGCAAGACCCCGATCAGGATGAAGACGATCGGAATGACCAGCCCCAGACGCTGTTCGGCCCGCTTCAGGTTCTCGAACTGGCCACCCCAGGTCAGGGAGTAGCCGGTCGGAAGATCGACATCGGCCTCCACCTTGGCCTGGGCCTCGGTGACGAAGCCGCCCAGGTCGCGCCCGCGAACGTTGGCCTGCACCACCATCCGCCGGCTGCCGTCATTGCGGCTGATCTGGTTCTGTCCTTCCGCGACCTGAATCCGGGCGACGGAGGAGAGCGGCACGGTCACGCCTGTGGCGGTCGTTACCGGCAGAGCCGCAAGGGCCGCCGGATCATTCCGTGCATCATCCGCGAGACGGACGACGACGCTGAAGCGACGATCGCCTTCGAAGATTTGCCCGGCCTCGGCGCCGCCGACCGCGGCCGAAACCGCCTCGGAGACATCGGCGGCCGACAAGCCGTAGTTGGCGGCCGCGAAACGATCCACGCTGACGGTCAGGGTGGGCAGACCCGACGCCTGCTCGACGCGAACGTCGGCCGATCCGGGCGTTGCACGAAGGGCGGCGGCGACCCGGTCCGCAGTGGCCTGCAGCTGGGTGAAGTCGTCGCCATAGACCATCACGGCGAGGTCGGTCCGAACCCCCGAGATCAGCTCGTTGAAGCGCAGCTCGATGGGCTGGCTGAACTCGAAGCTGTTGCCGAGTTGTCCGGCGGCGAGCTCTTCGAACCGTTCGATCAGCTCCTCTTTCGGAAGGTTCGGATCGGGCCACTCCTTGCGGTCTTTCAGGACGATGACCGCGTCCGAAATGTTCGGCGGCATCGGGTCCACCGCCGCCTCCGCCGTCCCGGTCCGGGCGAAGACAGTCTTCACCTCGGGCTGGGCCTTGATGACGCGTTCGAGGGCCATCTGCATCGCCACCGATTGTTCCAGCGAGGCGGACGGCACGCGCAACGCCTGCATGGCGATATCGCCTTCATCCAGGGTCGGAATGAACTCCCGCCCCAAAGAACTGAAGGCGATGCCGCCAATGACGAGGGCGCCGAGCGCGGACGCCAGGACGACTTTGGGCCGGTCGACGGCGGCGCGGATCGCCGGTTCGATCCAGCGCCGCGCGTATCGGAGGATGAAGGTCTCGTGCTCGTGGGCGTGGCCGTGCTCATCGACCTCGACCTTCTTCGGATCCCGGACCAGCAGGGCCGTCATCGCCGGCACGAAGGTGAAGGAGAAGATGAAGGCGCCGACGAGGGCCAGCATCACCGTTGCGCCCATGGGGATGAAGGTCTTGCCCTCCACGCCCTCAAGCATCAGCAGCGGCGTGAAGACCAGGAGGATGATCAGCTGGCCAAAAGCAGCCGGTTTGACCATCTGACGCGCCGCGGCTCCAGCAACCTCGAGCCGCTCCCGACGTGTTAGCATTCGACCGGCTTCGGCCCGCCGCTGGCTGAGCATCAGCAGGGTATTCTCGACCACCACGACCGCGCCGTCGACCAGAAGGCCGAAGTCCAGCGCGCCGAGGCTCATCAGGTTTCCGCTGATGCCAAAGCGGTTCATGCCGATGACCGCGAACAGGAAGCTGATCGGGATCATCAGGGCGGTGATCGAGGCCGCACGGATGTTGCCGAGCAGCAGGAACAGCACCACGATCACCAGCAGAGCGCCTTCGATCAGGTTCTTGGCGACGGTTGAGATGGTCTTGTTGACCAGCGAGCTGCGGTTCAGGACCGGTTCGGCGACAACGCTCGGCGGCAGGCTCGCGGAAACCTCCTCGAGACGTTCGGCTGCGGCTTGGGCCACCGTCCGGCTGTTGCCGCCGGCCAGCATCAGCGCCGTACCAACCACGGCCTCGTGGCCGTCGCGGCTGGCGCCGCCGAGACGCGGCGCCTGGCCAATCTCGACGGTGGCGACGTCGGCGACCCGGACGACCAGTCCGTTGCGGTTGACGACGGGGGCCTGGGCGAGATCCGGGATGGTCTGCGCCAGGGCGTCGGTCCGCACGGTCAAGGCTTCGCCGGACCGCTGGACATAGCCAGCGCCAGCCTGGGTGTTGGCCCGTTCCAGCGCGACGACGAGATCGTTCAGGCTCAGACCGTAACCCGCCAGACGCGCGGCGTCGGGTCGGACCGCATACTCCTTCACATAGCCGCCGTTCACATCAACGCCGGCCAGTCCCTTCGCGGTCCGCATGCGCGGGGCGATGATCCAGTCCTGAACCGTGCGGAGATAGGTTGCGCGGGCCTGGGGCGTGGTCAGGAGTTCGCCTTCGGGCGTCAGATAGGCGCCGCCCGCCTGCCAGCCGGGCTCACCCGGTTTGGCGAGGTTGGCGCTGTTGAACGGCTTGAAGTCGACCGTCCACATCAGCACCTCGCCCAGTCCCGTGGTGATGGGCGCAAGCGCCGGCTCCACGCCTTCGGGCAACCGTTCGCGCGCCTGGGCCATCCGTTCGGCCACCTGCTGGCGGGCGAAGTAGATGTCCGTGTTGTCGGAGAAGATGACCGTGACCTGGCTGAAGCCGTTTCGGCTCAGCGACCGCGTGGTCTGGATGCCAGGAATACCCGCCATCGCGGTTTCGAGCGGATAGGTGACCTGACGTTCCATCTGCTCGGGCGCGAGCGCTGGCGCGATGGTGTTGATTTGAACCTGCCGGTTGGTGATGTCCGGCACGGCGTCGATGGGTAGCTGCGTCAGGTTGTAGAGGCCGAAGGCGGCGACGATCGCCGTCGCCAGGACCACGAACCATCGGAAGCGGACCGAGGCTTCGATAAGTGCTTTGAACATGACGCCCCCTAGTGCCCGTGCTCGGCTTCGCCCTTGGCCATTTCGGCCTTGAGCAGGAAGGCGTTGGCGGACGCCACGCGTTCAGATCCGGTGAGCCCGCGCAGGATCTCGGTGCGGCCCGCGGCCTGGCGGCCTGCGAGCACTTGCACGGCTTGGAAGCCGCCCTCGACCTGCACGAAGACCACGGTGTTTCCATCGACGGTCTGGACCGCCTCGGTGGGCACGGTCATCCCGCCAGTCGCCTCGCCGGTCACGATGGCGCCAGTGACGGCCGAACCGGCTGGCGGCAGAGACGCGCCAGAGGGTCGGGCCCGGATCACGGTCGCGCCGCTTTCGCTGAGACCGGCGTCGGCGGCGACGCCGGTGACGACGGCGTCGAACTCGCCGTTCGGCCCGGTCACGCGCATCGGCGCACCGGCACGCACATTGGCCGCAAGGGCAGGCGGTGCGTTGAAGACCATCTCGACACGAGCAGGATTGCTGACTTCCGCCACCACGCCGCCCTGGGCGACGAACCCGCCCGGACCGACCTGGACGCTGCTGACCACGCCCGAGATCGGACTGGTCACGCTGAGCCTGCCCGAAGCGTTCGGAGAGCCAGCGGCCGCCGAGCGGGCGCGAGCGGCGCGGGTCGCCGCCTCGGCGCTCAGGAACTGGGCGCGTGACGCTTCGACCTCCTGCCGCGCGACGATGCCCTGATCCGCCAGACTGCGATTTCGCTCATAGGCCTGGCGCGCCGCTTCAGCGGATGCCCCGGCCGCGTCGGCGTCCGCGCGGAAGGTCGCCGCCTCGCCGCTGACAAGGTTCACAAGCGGCTGACCGGCGCGGACCGACTGACCCGGCGCGACGAGAACGCGCTCGACGCGACCTCCGACGGCAGCGCCCACGGCAGCGCGAGAATCGACCATCGGCTCTACGCGGCCGGCGAGCCGGGTCTCCCCTCCTCCTCCGCCGCCGACGCCGACGACCGTGATGCCCGCTGCCTGGATCTCTGCTGCGGTGAGTTCAATCCGACCTTCGGTCTCTGCCCCGGCGGCCTCCCCCTCGGCGTGTCCCCCCTCTTCCTCGGCATGGCCGGCTTCGCCTTCGGCGGCAGCCGGCGCGGCGGGTTCGGAGGACCGGGTGGCCAACCAGAGGCCGCCGCCTCCGAGAATGACCAGGGCGGCGACGCCGCCGATCAGCAGGGTCTTGTTCGATGTGCGCTTGCGCATCACTGGGCTCCTTCGAAGGGGGCGCGGCCATCAAGGCGCGCGAGATCGATCTCGGCTCGGACGCGCGCGAGACGCGCGTCGACCGCTGCAGACCGGGCGTTGACGAGGGCGGTGCGGGTCACCCGCAGTTCGACCTGGGAAATGCGGCCGGACTCAAAGCCGATGCGGGACAGGCGATAGGCTTCCTCTGCGGCGGCGACGCCGCCGTCAGCAGCGTTGACGCGACTGACCGAGGCCGAAAGGCGAGCGACCGCGGCAGCGCGGTCCGCCTGGGCTTCCTGCCGCGCACTCATCAGCCGGGCGTCGGCAGCGCGAAACTCGGCTTGCGCCGCTTCGATGTTTCCCCGGTTCCGGTCGAACAACGGCAGCGGCATGCTGACGCCGAAAGTCAGCGCCGTCGCATCTTCCGCCTCGAAGCGGCGGATGCCGATACTGGCGTTGATGTCGGGGCGGGCCTGAACCCGTTGAACATCGATGCGTCGTTCGGCGGCGGACCGTTGGGCTTCGGCGACGCGGACCGTCGGCGCATCCTCGATCACGGATCCGATCGTCGTCGGCGCCTCGTCGAGAAGGCTGTCTTCGATCTGCGTGACCGGAACCGGGATCATGGCGACAGCCGTGAGACGGGCATAGGCCGCGTCGCGTTCCGCGACAGCTTCATCCCGCGTCGCGCGCGCCGAGGCAGCCTCGGCCTCCCCCTGAATGCCGCGGAGGAGAGGTTCGCGACCTTCCTCCACGAGGGTCAGGGCCGCGCGGGCATCCGCGACGGTCAGGGTGAGGGTTTCTTCCGCGAGCGTGGCTCGCCTCTGCGCGGCCTCCGCTTCGGCATAGACCAGGGCCAGGCGGCCTGCGGCGTCGATGACCGCAAGGTCTCGTTGAAGGCCCACTGCGCCGGCCTCGGCGCGAGCGGCGGCTATGCGCGTCGAACGACGTCCCCACAGCTCGAGATCCTGACTGATCGCCAGGGTCATGTCCGCGTTGTTCAGACCCGAATAGGGGCCTGAGCCATAGGCGTTCTCGACATCGAAGCCGAGGACAGGGTTGGGACGCACCCGTGCCTGACGGACACGGGCTTCCGCTGCGTCGTAGTTGGCGCCCGCCTCAAGGGTCGCAGGCGCATTCCCGAGTTGAGCGAGGAGTTGGGCATAGGTCGGAGCTGGGTCAGCCCATACGGGACTGGCCAGGGTCGCCGCGATCGCAGCGAGGGCGCAGCCGACCGCGTAACGCGGCCGCCTGCGAGATGTGGGAGACATGATTCATTTCCAGAGTTTCTGAGGACGAAGAGGCGCGCTAAGGCGCAGGTCTTCGGTCAGACTCTGGGAGGACGCTTCAGGCCGTCAGGCGTGATGGACGCCCGGAAGTCATCCTGTCGGCCGCTTTGCAGAGGAGGCTCGCCGAACGACGGAGCAAAGGCGTCCACGGCAGGACCGCGCGCCGTTGAGGCGTGATGGCAGTGGCCGTGCGAGCAGATCCCGTGACCGCCGCTCTTGCCGCTGTGGTCGCCGTCGCTTTGATCATGATCGACGACCGCGTGAGCCGCAGGCGGTTCCGGCAGACAGGTCGCGGCGTCGACGGCGGGCGCAAAGAAGAAGGCGGCGAAGACAAGAGTCATCGCCACGATCAGCTTCGCCCATGTCGTCATCGACCAGGTCATCGCGCGCTGCATACTTTCGTTCTCGAAGTCAGGCAATGCGTTACAAAGTCCGAGCAGCGGCGTGGGCTGCGCGGCTCTCCGCCCTAGCCTGCACCAAGATCGAAATGGCGGACTGGAGGAAGACTCCGCCCAGCAGAAGGCCCGCCAGCAAGTCCGGCCACCGGGATCCAGTCAGCCAGACCAGCCCGCCGGCCGCGGCGACGCCCAGGCTGTGGATCAGATCGTTCCGTGTGCAAAGCCAGACGGAGCGCACGTTGGCGTCACCGTCACGGAAACGCACGAGCAGCAGGGCGGCGATTAGATTCGCGGCGAAGCCGACCAGTCCCAGACCGGTGATGACGACGCCTTCGGGCGGCTGCCCCGTGACCGCTCTCCAGACGGCGTAGCCGAGAATGCTCACGGCCATGACGAGGAGGCTTGCGCTTTTGAAGACTGCAGCGCCGGACCGCACCTGCACGGACTTGCCAATGGCCCAGAGGCTGATAGCGTAGGTGGCGCTGTCGGCCAGGAAGTCCATGGCGTTGGCGGCGAGAGCCGCCGAGCCCTGCATGAGACCACCGGCGGCGACCGCGAAGAACCCACCTAAATTAAGGGCGATGACGGCCACCAGCACACGCCGATAGGCGGGCGAGGCCCCGTCGAACCGGACCTGATGGCCGCAGCAGCCTCGTGACGGGGCGCAGGATTCTGTCGGGGCGGGCGTCGTCATGCGACCTTCATGCATCCTCTAGCCACTAGAGGATCAAGCCCTATATTTCGCGAATGGCCAGAGACCCATCCCCTCCCCCGCTCCGGACGATCGGTCGCCTCTCAGCCGAGACCGGCGTGAAGGTTCCGACGATCCGGTTCTACGAGCAGATTGGCCTGATGAAGGAAGCGCCCCGCACGGCAAGCGATCGGCGCCTCTACGACGGGGCGGCGACGCGGCGGCTCGCTTTTATTCGTCACGCGCGACAGCTGGGTTTCGAGATCGACGACATCCGCGCCCTGCTGGCGCTGTCCGACGAACCCGACCACCCCTGCACGGAGGTCAACCGGATCGCCGAGCGCCAGCTTGCGGCGGTTGAGACTCGCATTGCCGGGCTTCAGACGCTCCACGCCGAGCTCGCCCGGATTCAGGCGGCGAGTTGTTCGGGTGGGCGGATCTCCGATTGCCGGGTAATCGAGGCGCTCGGAAACCATGCGCAATGCGACGGTCCTCACGCATAGGTGCGACGCTCGGCCTCCACCATTTCAGACGGTCGTGGTTGTCCCGGTCAGGTGAACTGCTGGGCGGCATCGTTGAGCGCCTTCGCCAATCTCATCGCCCCCACAGGGTCGCCGGCCGGGACCATGTGCGACACCATGCCTTTGATCGCCATGGGATGAGGCCCGCCGCCGTACGTCGGTTGAGCGAACGCGGCCGCTTGGCCAATGAACATCACCGGCAACGCCGCTTTTCGATCCGGCCCAAGCGCGGCGAGCCAGTCCTCGTTCGTAATCTCGGCGAGCGGCGCGATGATGCCCTCGACCTGCCGGAAATAGTCGGAGATGACCGCTGCTTCGGGAAATGCCGTCGCAGGCGCGGGCCACAGGGCATCGTAGTCGAGCAGGTTCTTTACGTTCAGGACCACCAGCCCATGGTCCGCCTCGCACGCCTCGATCTGATCGGAGGCCTTCTTGATGTTGTCGTAAATCGTTCGGGCGCTTCGGCTGTGCAGGGTCTTCAGGGCCAGAGCCCAACGCCTGGAGCGGAAGGTCAACATAACGTCCGGATTGTCGCCCTTCGAGGACGAGGGGTGATCCAGCTTCACCTCGTCAGCAAACGTCATGGCCAGGGCGGCGACATAGAGCTCGATGACCTTGTTGCCGGCGTCATCGGTCACCGGGCTGGCGGCATTCTGCAGCACGGTCGTCTTCGCCAGCATCTTCAGATGGGGGATCAGCTCCCCGAAATCCTTGTGTTCGGCGACTCTCACCACTTTGCCGGCGAGATCGACGAAACCCATCGCCGCGCGCAGTACAGGCCGCGGATCCAGCGGCCTCAGAGCAGGATTTCGCCACATCTCGATGACGTTCGTCATCTGCAGCGCCTCATCCTGCGACGCGCCCGCCAGATCCACGCCGTGTTCCGACAGGATCTCCAGAAAGCGATCAACCGTCGCCTCTGCGCTCGTGAAAGAAGGGTAGGACATCAGGTCACCTGTCGCTCGCAATCGCTCCGCACAGTCTAGCAGCTTCAATCCGCCAGACCTGACCGCATGCCGCTCGCGCGAGAGGATCGACTCGACCGGGGAGCTGACCCTAGACTGTATGGCGGCGGGTTCCGGAACGGATAGGCGTTGATCGAGAGCCAGGGGACGCGAAGGCGTCGGCGGCGATCAGCGCTGAAACACCCGGCTTCCGTACAGAAGTTCCAGGCCCGCCCCCTTTTCTCGCCCTTATTCGTCGTCTGGGTCGATGAGGCCTGCGCGAACCGCCACGGCGACCGCTTCGATCCGGGTTCTTACCCTTAGCTTTGCGCAGGTCTTTTCCAGGTATCTGACGGCCTCCCCGGAGAACATGGACCGGGTCGCGCCGCTTTACGCCCTCCTGTTCCAGCAGCTGGTCGACCTGAACAGCCGCGCCCTGCCTGATGCTGGCGATCCTCAGACCTTGGTGCTGCTGGACGAGTTCGCCCGTCTAGGCCGCGCGCCGGTGCTGGCGCACGCTTTCGCCTGGGTGGCGGGATACGGGCTGCGTCTGCTCCCGGTGATCCAGAGCCCGTCACAACTCCGCGCCCTCTATGGGCCAGACGTGACGGAGGACATTGTCACCAACTGCGGGCTGGAGATCGTCTTCGCGCCCAAAGAATTGAAGGTAGCGCAGGAGCTGAGCGAGCGGCTTGGCTACTACACCTATCGCGCACGAAGCCGCAGTCGCCCGATGGGACTGGGCCAGGGTCGCCGCAGTCTGACGGACTCCGACCAGCGACGCGCGCTCATGCTTCCGCAGGAGCTGATGCAGTTTCCGCAGCATGCTTTCATCGTGCTGAAGGCAGGACTCGCCCCCACGCGCGGACGCAAGCTCGTCTATTTCTCGGACCGCCGCTTCACCGACAGGCTGCGCCCTCCGCCTGACGTGTCGGTCGCCCCGACTCCGCCGCGCCCCATAACGCCTGTTCACCCCGTCCCGATGTCCTCAGAAGCGGGGACAGACATGGATTTCGACAGCATCGTTCGTCGCTTCGCCGCCGAAGGCCTGACGCCCCCGCCGCCTGGCGCTTCCGAGAAAGACGTTCAGGCCTGGCTGGATCGGGTCGTCACCGCCCCGGCCGCCGCTCTCCCCTCGCGGGGGCGCAGATCATGACCGAAGCTCGCCCTTCTCCATCATCCGGCAACCGGATCTCGCCCCGAACCGCTTCGTCCTCCGAGCGTCGCTCGCTCGACAAGGGCGACGTGCCCGCCCAGCTGTTGGACCGCTATCTGGTCGAGCGCGATCGGCAAGGCCGACCGGAGCGCTACTATCGCGACCACAAAACTGCGGACCCGTCGTTCAGAGACCATGGGCGCGCCCTGTCTTCCCATCAGGCTTATCCGGACTCGATCGCCGCCATGTTGCGGATCGCCCAGCACCGCGGCTGGTCGAACATCAAGGTGACGGGCGACGACGCCTTTCGCCGCGAGGTCTGGGTGCAGGCCAGGACGCTCGGGCTTGAGGTCGCCGGATACCGGCCGACGGAGCGCGACCGCCAGGCGGCCAATGAGGTTCCTCAACCCAACACCCAACGGGACGCCTCCCGTCAGAAGCCCCCTGCGCGCGATGACATCAAACGTCGCCTGGAGATGGCCGCCATGGTTGTCCGCACCCTGATCGCCGATCCAGCTGCGCAGGCGCGGCTGATGGAACGCGCCTGGGCCCGGGTGCGACCCGACGCTGACAGGGCGCGAGACAAGCCGGACCGGGAGCAGAACCGGCGAGCCGAACGACGCCGGGAGCGTTAGACTTCCCCGCGCTGCGCTGGAGTCCCCCATGTCCGAACGGATTCTTGATGTCTGGGATGTCGCGAGCTTCGATCCGGAGCTACGCGACATGCTCGGCGACCACGCCGACCTGCTCCGAAACTACCACGCCACATCGCGGGAGAACCTGATCCAGCGCGAGCTGTCGGATCGCACGGGGCCCTATCCGCAGAATCCGTTCGCAGCCGACCACATTGCGCTGGCGGAGACGCTGATGACGGTGATGAACCAACGCATCATCCGGGGCTGGCACTACACCCGTATGACCGATTCCGAGGTGGACCAGTTCCGACGGGACGGCGTGCGCTTGCCCTCTCCAGCTTCGATCCGCGTCCGCCTTGACGCTCAGGTGGCGGCCGGCGCCTTCACCGTCGCTGAGGCCGATGCGATCTTTACCGCCAGCCCTTTCCAGCGCAGCCAGTCGCAGATCCGGTCGGGGCGGTTCTGGATGGTATCGCACCCGCTCGAGATCGCGGATGGCGGAGTGGAGCTGCTGCTGGGCAACTGGGGTGGCGAAGGGGTCTACTTCTGGCTCTCCGACGCGGCGCTCAAGGCCCGGGTCGCCAAGCTCGGACGCCCACGGGTCGTGGAGGTCGCCGCCCCGCTTTCGAAAACGCCCCACGGATTCTCCGCCGCTGAAGCGGTGATGGCCGCCTACGCCCGCTTGCTGGGGTGTTCGGTCGAATCCAAGGCGTTCGATCTGCATGTGACCGAACCGCTCTCCGCCAATGCAATCCTCGCCGTCCACACGGCTGGCGAACCCCCGTTCGCAGATCTGGCTCACGGGTATCCGCAGACCTATGTCGATGCGGACGCCGGCCGGTGGGACGAAATCTCCGCCGAGATCGAGCGCAGGCGCCGCTAGCGCGAACGCCCACCCGGTGTCCGGGCGGCCTCACGATCGACCGCGAGCGCCCGCGCGAGGATTTCCCGCTGGGTCGCCACGGGCGGCAGTGTGCGGATGAAGCGCTCAAGGTCCAGCCCCAACTGGCGGTCGTCGCCGGATCTGGACGCTTGCAGCCGCACCGCCTCGACCACCAGCGCGCGCCTTATGTACGCCTGCCTCTGGCTTAGCCGGGCCTCCCAAGGCGGTTCGACCGAGGGTGAGGTCGCCGCCGCCTTCAGCGCGCCCTTCATCACCTCAGGCATTTCCCCCTCCCCGCGTTCGAACCGTTCGCGGAGTTTCCTCACGGGTGTCCGCTCGGCCTTCCGCACGACGCCCCGCGCCCGCCGCGGCGTCGCCTCGGCCTCGACACCCCGATCCCGCAGCGCCGCCGCGAAGGTCTCTCGCCAGAGCTGAAGGTCGGCCTTGCGCGGATTGAGCCGCTCGCCGTCCCGCCCAAGCGCGCGGACGGTCAGATGGACATGTGGGTGCCGATCATCTGTATGCAGGGCAAAGACATAGGGATGCCGATCTCCGAACACGGTGGCGGCGAAAGCGCGTGACGCATCATGGACCCGACCGGGATCGACACCCGCCGGCATGCTCAGAACGATCGACAGGGAGACCGGCGCGTCTCGCCGACCGGGCAACACATCCAGCTCGGCGCGCCAGTCCTCGGCCAGCGCCCTCACCTCTGATTGACCCAGAAGACGCTCGCCCTCAGCCCCCTCGAGGACCAGCTTTCCATTGCGGCTGATGTAGTCGAGGTGGCGCTGGAGGTGCCCCCCGTCCCGCGTTCGGCCCGTGATCTTGACCATGACCTCGGGCGCCCGGCGCACCATGCGCGCGAGCTTGGCGCGGGCCGCGCCGGCGTCCTCGCTCCGCCCGACACGCAGGACGGCATGGGCCAACCTCGCCCGTCGCATACGGACCGGCGGACGCAGGGCGTCCTCGAACCCGACCGGGACGCGGAAGTCGTTCACGGCCCCGGCGCCCAATAGGCGAGATTGCCCTCGAAAGCGTCCCGAACTCCGACCAGATGCGCGCGGATTTCGTCCGAGAAGGCAGCAAGCTGGGCCACCTCCAGGTCCAGCACCGCCCCCTCCATCACCGCCGTATTTAACGCCCGGGCGATCTGGTTGATGTTGACCCCGATGCGTCGGAGCTCGCGCTGGACCTCGACAAAGGCGATCGCCTCGCTCCGGCTCAGCTGCGGTCGGCCATGCAGTTGCGCTCTGATCAGCGCGACCGTCCATTGGGTTCGGGACTGGCCTCGCGATGCCGCCTCGCGCTCGAGCACGACCAGGTCCACCGGCGCCAGGGCGAAGGATCTCGGTGTGGATCAGAACCTCTCGCCCTGCGCCGGGGTCGATCTCCTCGAGCGGCGCGACGGCGTAGCGGGTGTGTTGGCCGACGGTCCGATCCTGCACCGCATAGGTAGTCCGGTGGCGGCGTGCGGGTCGGTCCTGCGCCGCCGCACGAACCGCCTCTGTCAGCTGATCCCGACCCGCCCAGTCCTGGAAGAAGACATTGGCCGCGCAGTTGAGGATCTGGTGGGCGTTGAGTGCGTCGGCGTCACGATCGCGATCGATGATGACGACGCCCTGGCGATGAGCGACCGTATAGACGTCGGGATCATGGAGCATCGCCAGTACGCACGGCGACAGCGGCAGCAGCATCACCAGGCCCGCGTGCCTCAGGCTGAAAGGCCGATATCGCCCTCTGGGATTCTGGAGATGCCACCGGTTCGTCAGCACGGCGGGGTCATCCGATGTGATGAAGGGCGTCCGGCTTTCGTTGCGGATCACGGTGACCCTCAGATCATCGACGATCCGCATCTGCCGGGCATAGACCAGCATGGCCTCCTCGACCGCGACGCGCATGGCCTTCTTGACGTCGAAGTCTTCGCCGGGCGGCAGGACGCCAGGCAGCTGCGCCATCGCGGCCAGGACCTGGCTCGCGCTGGCGGCGGCCGCTTCGGTCCTCAAATGTTGGAGCAGGATGAAGCGCCTCAGCACCGTTCGGTCCAGGGCGCCGGGGATCGCGCCGTTGGGAAGGACACGCGCGAGCATCTGACCATAGGGCCCTTCGACGCTCTGGATGGCGGCCTCCAGCTGAGGATCCTGGCCATAGAAATAATCGCTGGAGCACTGGTTGCGCACCGGGGCGTTCGGGATCGCGCGGTCCCTGTCGAGGTTGAACAGGTGAATGGCCTTGCCCCCTCCATCCACCGAGAAGGGTTTGAGATGGGCCTTGGGTACGAAGTGCTGATTCTTGTTGTCGGCCATGATCCCGCGTCCTCACCGAGGCTGCCCCGGACAGGACGCGGGCGCCAGTTCAAACTGGCTGGAGGCGATGCAGGTGATCGACGGCCTTCTGCGCGTGAGCCGCCGCCGAGACGATGAACCGCTTGTCGTCCTTGAGCACCTGGAGCCAGTGACCGACATAGGCCGCATGATCCTCGCGCGGCTCGAGGGCGAGACCGAGATCCGCGCAGAGGAAGGCGGCTCCGAGTTCGGCGACCAGTTCTTCGCGAGCGTAGCCGGGATCGCCGAAACGCTGGCGGCCGAAGTCCCGATCGAGGCGGGTGGGGTGACGCGTCCAGTGCGTCATCTCATGGCCGAGGGTACCGTAATAGGCGTCGGCATCCTCGAAGCATTCGAACGGCGGCATCTGCACATGGTCCGGCCCCGGGGCGTAATAGGCGCTCCCGCCGCCGTGACGGATGTCCGCGCCGCAGTTCCGGAAGAAGGCGTCGACACGCGCGATCCGTTCGTCGGCATTGATGCCCTGGACTTCGGGCTCGCCGTAGCGATCCGGCAGGCCGTCGATCTGATCGACGTTGAAGACCGTGTAGGCCTTGAGGAACGGGATTCGCTGTTCGACGCCTTCGCCGATCTCGTCAATGTCCTCGCGCACGATCTGGTTTGCGTAAACCACCGTCGCCCCGCGCTCGCCTTTGCGGACGTGGGCGCCGAGCGCCAGCGCCTGGCGGAAGGTCATCCAGGTCGATCGGGTAAATCCCCGGCCGGTCGCTTCGCCCCACAGCAGGACGATGTTGATGCCGTTGTAGGGCGTGCCGTCATGGCGAAGGGGGCGGCTGACCGAAGTGGCGCTCTTCCAGGGCTGGGTCCAGGGGCGGACCCCGGCTTCGAGCTGGGCGAGGATCTGTTGGGTGATCCGGGTGTAGACGTCCAGGCGTGCGGGATCGGTGGGGCGCGTCATGGCGGCCTCCTCGAAAATGGATTGCGGGAAGAAGGAGCGGCGGCGCGTTCCCCGCGCCGCCGCGGCTCTTGGGTCAGCGGGACCAGATCAGGCTGTGTCCGCCCTCGACCTCCACCAGGGAGGCGTAGATCGGCGCCGGGAAGCTGGGATCGTCGAGCTTGACCGAGAGGTACTCGCGGTTCTGCTGGCTCGTCTTCTTCCAGGCGGCGCCGAACTCGGTCTGGCCGGCGAAGATCCGGAAGTCGGGGGCCTTGTCGTCGCTCTTCTCGTTGGGCCGCAGGACCGCCGACTTGACGTTGAGGGTGAGGGTCTTGATCGAACCGGTGTAGCCGTCGCCCTGGGAGGTGAAGGTGCCGATGGTGGCCATGTCAGTCTCTCCTTTGCTTCGGGCCACGCCTGCCGCGGCCTCGATGGCGATCGGCAGACCGGGGCGCGGGCGGCGCGCAGGGAGAGCGAAGCGAGGCCCCCGCAGCGAAGCGGAGGACCGTGGCAAGAGACTTTCTTGTTTCGCGAGGAAGGCCGTCAGGCCGGGGATGAAAGTCGCGTGAGCGGTTGCGCCAGCCGACCGGGTTTCGGTCAGATCCGCCTCATCGAGAGGCCGCGCCGGCTGGCGCGAGAAAGATGCGAGACAGGGGGCGCCTCGGGATCCCCCACCGCAGTCGACGCCTCACGGTGCTCGAGACCCGCTCGCAGTCCGGTGGCTCAGGCCGCGATCGGGAAGACCTTTTCGACGTCAAGGCTCCCGGCGGGCAGAGCCCGCAACAGCTCGGCCTCGGGCTTCTGAAGATTGAGCCAGGCCGCACCGTCCTCGGGGCGCAGGAGCACGATCTGCCGGTCATGATAGGGGGCGATGTCCGCCCCCGGCTCGGTGGTCAGCATGGCGAAAGCGCCGTCCTTGATCAGGCCCGCCACCCAGAAGAGCCGCTGGTCGGACAGGGTGAAGCGCCATTTGGTCTTTCGCTTCTGGCCCGGTTCCGGGTCGGTGAACTCGAAAATGCCGTCCGCCGGGATCAGGCACCGGTGTGACCCTTCAAACGACCGCCCGTCCGATCGGAAGTTGAAGACCGGTCGTCCGCCCGGCCCCTTCCATGCCCAGGGCGTCATCACCGCTTCCGGCCCTTCCGACCCCATCTGAATGATGGGCGCCCGATCGCCGATGCGAATGGAGGCCATAGGTCCGAAATTCGGCATGCCGCCCGGAAACACCAGCCGGTTTCCGCTCAGGTCGAACGCCTCGATGATGTCGTCGAACGGCAGAATGAGCTGGTATTCATTGCACATCGCGCGACCTCCTTTGACCTATGGCCGAGGATTTCACGGCTCCGGCGTCGCCGCAAATCGAAGGGGATAAGGCGACGACCGGATTGACTCCGACGCCGGCTTCGAACCAGAACATTTCAGGAACATTATAGACGCCAGGAGGAGTTCGTCCATGCCGGCCGCCGGTTCGGCCCATCTCGAGGATCTGCGCGCCCAGGTGCGCGCACTGGAGCAGGCTGTCCGTAAATCGGTGGGCGTGCTTCCGTTCGAGGTGGAGGCTCTGGACGCCGCTCTCCCCGGCGGCGGTCTCGCCCTGGGAGCGCTTCACGAAGTGGCGGGCGGCGGCGACGACGCCGTGGGGGGCGCCGCCGCCGCGCTGTTCGCGGCGGGCGTCGTCGCCCGCCTGCCGGGCTCCGTGCTCTGGTGCGTCACGCGGCCGGACCTGTTCGCTCCGGCCCTCAGTCACGCCGGGCTGGGGCCGGATCGGGTCATCTATGTCGAGGCCGGCGACGAAAAGGCCCTGATGGCCTGTTTCGAGGAGGGCCTTCGCCATGGCGGCTTGGCCGGGGTCGTTTGCGAAACGTCGCGCCTGACCATGACCGCCTCACGCCGGCTCCAGCTCGCGGCCGAGACGTCGGGCGTCATCGGCCTGGCGGTTCGGCGATGGCGACGGGCCGCCGAAGCGGCCGACTTCGGCCAGCCGACCGCCGCCGCGACGCGCTGGCGCGTCAGCGCCGAGCCGTCGGCGCCCCTGCCGGTCCCGGGCATCGGGCGAGCGCGGTGGCGGATCGAACTCATGCGTTGCCGCGGCGCCGACGCGGCGGACTTCATTCTGGACGCTTGCGATGAGACGGGTCGTCTCGCTCTTCCTGCCGAACTGGCCCGTAGAGCGGTTGCGCCGGCTGTTGGGCGCCGACGCGCCGCCGCCTGACCGCGCCCTTGTCCTGACCGGCCGGCTCGGCCGCAGGCGGGTCGTCACGGCCTGCAACAGCACCGCCGCCGCATGCGGCGCGCGCGTCGGCATGGCCGCGACCCAGGCCCAGGCTCTCATTCCTGACCTCGACGTCAGGGACGCCGATCCGGTCGGAGACGCCGACGCCCTGGATCGTCTCGCCCTTTGGGCGATGCACCGCTACGCCCCCGTCTGCCAGGCCGATCCGCCGGACGGACTGGCGATCGACATCACCGGGGCCGCCCACCTGAAGGGGGGCGAAGCGGCGCTGTTGCGCGATTTGACGGCGCGGCTTCAACGGGTCGGCGTGACCGGCCGAGGCGTGGTCGCGCCGACCTACGGCGCCGCCCATGCAGCCGCCCGGTTCCGGACCGAGGTGCAGATCATTGACGACAATGGGGTCGATGCAACCCTGTCTTCCCTGCCGCTGGAAGCCCTGCGCCTCCCGGCGGCCCTGCCGGCCGACCTTCGGCGCATGGGGTTCGAACGGATCGGCGACATCGCCCACCGACCGCGCGCGCCGCTCCAGCTGCGTTTCGGCGCGGAACTGGGGCGACGGCTCGATCAGGCCTATGGCCGGTCGACCGAGCCACTGATCCCGGTCGAGGCGCCCGAGACGCCCCGCGTCGAACGGGTCTTCGCCGAGCCGATCGGCGCGCCGGAGACCATCGCCCGCTATGCAGGGGTGCTCGTCGAGACCCTGTGCGGTCTTCTGGAAACGCGCGGCCTCGGCGCGCGGCGCCTCGACTAGCTCTGCTATCGGGTCGACAACCGGATCGAGGCCGTTCGCGTCGGCCTCGCCCAGCCGGTGCGGGACATTCGCCGGTTGACCCGATTGCTGACCGACAAGATCGAGACCATCGAGCCGGGGTTCGGCATCGAACGGATGACGCTCGCGGCGCGCGCGGCCGAACCGCTGAACTGGCGTCCGGCCGCCGCGCACCTCGGCGCGGAGGCGGAGCCGGACGTCTCCCTGCTCGTGGATACCTTGGCTAACCGGATCGGAGCCGACCGACTGTATCGACTGGCGCCGGTCGAGAGCGACGTCCCCGAGCGATCGACCCGGAAGGTCGCGCCGCTGGCCGCGCCGACGGGGCTGGCGTGGACAGCGGACTGGCCGCGCCCGGCTCGCCTGTTCCGCAGGCCCGAGCCGATAGAGACCATGGCGTTGCTTCCCGACAATCCGCCGACCCACTTTACCTGGCGCGGCGTCCGCCGCCGGATCCGCCGGGCCGACGGCCCGGAACGGATCTTCGGCGAATGGGGACGCCGCGACGCCGAGATGTGGGCTGTACGAGATTACTTCCAGGTCGAGGACGACGCCGGTGAACGCTTCTGGCTCTTCCGCGCCGGCGACGGCGAGGACGCCTCAACCGGGTCGCAGGCCTGGTTCATTCACGGCCGCTTCGGCTGAGCGCCGCCCGCCTCAAGCGCGCGCTCGACCACCGTCCTCGATCAGGCGATGAAAGGGCCATGATCCTGACGCCCTTCACCCCCGCCCTCCATCTCGACGCGGGCGTCGCGCGATGAAAAAGCTGTGCCCTTACTGTGACGGCTCGGGGCCTTTCACCCGCGAGCACATCTGGCCGGACTGGGTCCATCGCGAGACCGGCTATCAGAGTCTGTCCGAGGACTGGCGCTGCCCCGGCTGCGCTCGCAGCAAGTTCGAGATCCTGCGATGGACCCTGCGTTTTCCCAAGCTCCCGACCCGGTTCTGGGGCTGGGCCGGCGGCTATCACCGGCATCATGATCATAATCTCGATGTGATCCGATACGGGCGGGTGCCGCCCGACGGTCGATCCAGCCGGTTCCCCGACACCGTCATCTGCGAGCAGTGCAACAGCGCGGATGGAACGGCCAAGAGGAAGCTGGCCCTCCCCTCGACCTTTTCCTTCGCCCCTGAGGAAATTCGGCGCTTCGTGACGGCGACGCCGCACGGGTTCCACGCGATCGACTATGAGGCCGCCCGACGGATCTTCGACCTCGCACAGAGCCGGTAGCCGCGCGCTTCGCTCGGAACGGACCTAGCCGGCGATCCGTACCGAGATCGGGCAGTGATCCGAGGGATGCTCGGCCTCGGGGATCCCGCCGTAGCGATATTCCTCGAATGACCCCGGTTCGATACGCGCGGTCGCCGCGTCTCCCGTCGCGATGAAGTCGATGAACTCCCGATAGCGCGCCTTGCAGCCGGCCGCCTGACCGCCGGACGTGAGAATCAGGGTCGAGCCGGCCGGGTCGCCGTCGTTGAGGTCCGCCAAGAAGGCGTCGTCGCGGCTGGCGAGGCGGCGATTCCAGTCGCCCAGCACCACGAAGGCCTGGCCTTCGCGGGCCCGCGCCTCCGTCCAGTCTTCCAGTACGGGGAGTTGGTCGAACAGGACCGGGCAGTCGGGGTCGGTCAGCTCGCGCCCCGAATTGCACCCGGACTTTAGGTGCACCGCCAGAAGCCGCATCGGCCTTCCCTGGGACACCGTCACGTCGACGCCCCACCGCAGGTCGGGATTGCCCAACGCCAGGGCGCTCAGGTCAGCGTTCCGGGTCCAGGGCACGCCCTTCCTGATGGCGAACCCGACGGCCTGATTCTGGATGAAGAGGCCGGGGCTCCCCCGGCATTCACCGCTGCGGGTGCTGGGAGGACGACCGGACATGACGACGTCATAGATGGCCGGATCGAACACGCGTTCGGCCGCAGCCTTGTTCTGCACCTCCTGGAAGGCGATCACATCGGCGCGGAGCGCCGCGACATGGGCCCGCAGCCGCGCGTAGTCGGCCTCGGAGCGCGGACTGCAGCCCTCCCCGTCCCGCTCCGCGAGATGCTCCATGTTCCAGCTGGCGATCTTGAGCCCGTCGGCGTCGCGCGCCGGCATCCACCCGACGCATCCGGACAGCAGAGCGGCCGAGAGCGAAAGCGCGATCAGGGATTTCATGGCGGAGGCCTCGCAGTGAAGGGTGCGGCCCGGCCGACGGCGGGTCGGCGCGGGACCGCTGCCGGGCGCAAGGTCGGTCGCGGTCCGGCGGTCCCGCCTATCGCATCGAACCGATTCTCGCGATGCGTCCTTCGCGGCGACCTGCGTTGATTGCGTCGGGGCTGCGAGCCTGTAGGCTGACCGATGACGGGTTCCGGAACGATAGGGACCGACCTTGAGCCGGGGGACGTCCCTGACGTCGGCGGCGGCCGGTCCTGAAACCCCGGGCTTCTTCGCAGAAGTTCCAGGCCCGTCCCCCATTCTTGTCCCACCAGGATCGCCATGGCCGAAGAGCTGACCGCCGAGGAGACGGAGATCTACAGCGATCTCGCCGAACAGGCCGGCGTCGTCGCACGGAGGCTATTGGCTGAACGGGGCCTAATCTATCCTGAGGATCTCGCGCCAGAGGACGCCCGCGATGTACTGCGGAGCGCGTGGCGCGAGGCGGCCCGGACGCGGTTCGACGGTCAGGATCTTACCGAGCTTCTGGTTGAGATCGACGCAATGGTCGCAAGCCTGGTCATGACCGGTTGCCCGTCAGAGGGGCCGCCCGTCTCCATCCACTAGGCCGGAGCGCGTAGGTCATCTGCGGTCCGGTCGCGCAATTCGCGATAAGGTTCGCCGCGCCCCCCCGGCCTCGGTCCGTGACAGCACCCGGGTCTCGAACTGCGACGAGACCAGAACCTGGATTTCCCGATAGCGCAGGCCGTCCTGAAGGGACGCGCAGGTCGCCCGTGCCGTGGACAGGACTCCCAACCATTCGTCCGTTTGAACAGTGACGACACCCGGCTGATCATCGGGTGACGCCGCCGCTGAGAACATACGGTCGAGAGTGCGGTCAAGCTCATCGTGGGTCATGACCGCTGCTCTAGTGAGAGTCGGCTCGAGCCTTCCATTACGCTGGGTATGTGTCCCCAACTCCGCGCTAGGGGCTCAACGGGTTCCGTCATTAGAATGGCTCCATGGCCTATTCCGATGACGACGTCGCCGAGATGCAGGACCGCTGTGATGACTGGTTAGAGCGGGAGGGCGCCCTGACCAGCTCACTGTTCCGTCTCCAGCTTCAGGTTCCGCAGGCCAGAGAAATGATGACCCACGGCGTCTGCCGCCGCCTTTCCGACCTGAAGCATGGACTTCGTCGGGTCTTCGAGACGCTGCCGCCGCAGGAGGCCGAGCCGAGCCGCGAAGCGATCGGGGACGCCACGGCCTTCCTTCAGGCCTTCGTCATCAACATCTTCGGAGCCATGGACAACCTGGCCTGGCTCTGGTGTCTGGAAGCCGACGTGCGCGGCCCTAATGGACGTCCCCTTCACCGCAGCCGGATCGGTCTGACGCCCGACAACGCGGACCTCAGAGGCAGCCTGTCGGCGCGAAGCCAAGCCTATCTGGTAGGCACGGATCAGTGGTTTGGCTATCTGGAAGAGTATCGCCACGCCCTAGCCCACAGGATTCCGCTCTACATCCCGCCCAAACAACTCGACGACGCGGCCGCGGCGGAGTTCGCAAGGCTGGAAGCGCAGGTCGGCGGCCCAGGGTGGGACTGGGCCCGCTGGCCCGAGATCATCGCCGCCCAACGGCGGCTCGGCGTTTTCGAGCCGGTAATGATGCATTCCTTCGGCGAAGGCGCGCGACCTGTTCGTTTCCACGGGCAAATGATCTGTGACTTCGCGACCGTGATCGAGGTCGCCGAGCACATCCTGGCCGACCTCCAGGCGAGAGCCGCTCCCGCCGCCGAGGCCGGCTGAAGCGGGATCCTCGAGTTTCGGTGGTGCGGGCGGCCGGGGTCGAACCGGCATGGGCAATGCCCGACGGATTTTCGTACCACTTCGACTTTCGCCGCCGCCTGCCCCGGAAGGCCCGACGTTCGTGGTCTGGACTATCCCTTCGTCATAGCCCGAAGGCCTTAGACGCCGCCCGTCTAGTCTCTACACCTTCCCGTCCGGAGACGGGCTTGGCTCGGGATCGCCATCTGACAGGGTTCCCCGACTTTGAGCGGTTCTACGTCCGGGATTTCCCCCGGCGCACTCAATCCTCAGCTTAAGTCCGTTGCGTCTACCAGTTTCGCCACGCCCGCCAGCCGAGCGGGCTCTATACCTGTGTTCGTGCCCGCGCGCCAAGGCGGCGGGCATTCTTCAACCACCGGGACGCGGCGACCTGTCTCCGGGCGCGATTACCCCCAAAGCGCGCGCTGCTCTCGCATAGGCGCAAGCGCTCCCTATATCGGCGATATGCCGACGCTTCGCCGCCGTTCCCAGGTCCACCCTTGAGCTTCCTCGTTCCGCTGTCGCCCGCGCCGCCAGTGCCCCCGCCCAGGTGGATGTTCGTTGGGCAGCGCTTCTCGGCCTTCATGCAGAGGCTCGGGATCACCGAGCAACAGGCGGTCGACGGTACACGCAAGCAGATGGGCGTTCGGGCAGCCCTGAACCGCTGGTACTACGGCCATGGCGAGGCGACGCAGAACAGCCTGTTGATCGGGTCCTGGGCGAAGACGCTGAGGGTGGCCCCACCGCGCGACATCGACGTCCTGTTCTGCATGCCTGTCGATATCTTCCATCGCTACGAGGCCCGCGCCGGCAACCGCCAGTCCCAACTGCTCCAGGAAGTTCGCTCGGCGCTCTCGCAGACCTACCCTCAAACGGCGATCCGTGGAGATGGCCAGGTCGTTGTCGTGCCCTTCGCGACCATGCCCGTCGAGGTCATCCCGGCCTTCCGCCTCGACACCGGTCAATATCTGATCGCCGATGCGAATGGCGGCGGTTCGTACCGCACCACCGATCCGTGGGCTGAGCTCTCGGTGCTTGAAGCGTCGGATCGCGCAACCTTCGGCGCCACGCGCCGCCTGATCCGGATGGCCAAGCAGTGGCAGCGTCATGCCCATGCGCCGATCAAGTCGTTCATGCTCGAGCGCCTGGCCGTGGCCTTCCTCGAAACCTGGCAGCACGCGACCGCAGGCTATGAGGACTGGATGGTCCGCGACTTCTTCGAGTTCATGCTCCGGTATGTCGGCGGGTCGGTCCAGATGCCTGGAACCGGCGAGTGGGTGTCGATCGGCGACGCCTGGGCCTCACGAGCGCGAACGGCCTTGGCGACCGCCCAGCGCGCCTGTCACTATGAGGCGGTAAACGCCGACCGCAGGGCGAGCGCGGAATGGCGGTCGCTGTTCGGCTCCGCGATTGGACCTTTGTCATGACCGATACCGTCAGCCCGATCGAAAGCGACCCTCGCGACGCCATTCTGGCGGAAGCCCGGCGACTGGCCGTGGACGCGCTCTATTCGGAGAAGGGTCATTTCGAGGCCGCCAGCGACTGGCGCGGTCGCACTTACTCGCTCGGCATTCCCGCAGCGCTCATCGGCGCTACCGCCGGCGCCACCATTCTGGCGAATATGGACCCTGCCATCGGCGGTTCGCTCGCGCTTGTCGGCGCTGCCATCACAGCCCTGATGACCTTTCTCAACCCTTCCGAACGGGCGTCGCAACATCACCGCAGCGGCGTCTCCTACGGCGTCCTCCGGCGCGCTCTGCGCCAGTTCGTCCAGATCGACGTCGGCATGATGGACGTTACGGCGCTCCGGTCGCGCCTGTCCGAGCTGACGGAGAAGATCGGGGCCTTGCAGTCCGAGTCGCTGCCGATCCCGTCAGCGGCTCACAAGAAGGCGTTCAAGTCGATCCAGGGCGGATCGGCGGAATACACCGCACAGGAACTGGCGCTCGCAGGAGGCTAGAGCCCGAGCGCATCCAGGAAGGCTCGGACCTGCCCATAGGCGTCCGTCTGCCACTGCTCCGGAGTACGGTCGCCCAAGGCCGCGCTTGTCTCTACGAACTCGCGAACGCAGGCAGGTCCGTGGTCATCGACATCCCTGAACTTGCTGGCGATCTTCTCATAGCCTTGAAGAGCGCTAGCCCGTTCCAGGAGGGGCCGGCAGGCGTCGGCCAGGGCTTCGGGCCCGCCCGGGTAGTTTCGGACGCAATAGTAGATGTCGTAGGCGTCCTTCCGCTTGAAGCGGCCGACGAGGGCGTGGCCTTTCATGCCGAGAAGCGCCGGGATCGAGGCCACCGCGATCTTTACGCGATTGGTCCACGACCGTCCCGGCATCCGGTCCTCAATCTCGACCAAAGCCTGGAAGTCGATCGCCAGATCGGCCCCGTCCGCCTTCTGGACGGCGAAGTCCTTCACGAGCGGCCGCTCCCGCTTCGGCACCTCCGCGTCCCGCGGCATCAGGAAGTCGACGACAACCTTGATCGGGGGACCGTCATCTTCGGCAGGAACTTTCCGCGTCAGCTGGAATGCCCGATCCTCGGGGCCGCGCTCGTAGCCATGAGCCTGAAGCGCGTGAACCAGGTCTGCGTATTCGGTATCCGCGAGCGCGACCGGGTCGAGTGCGAGATCGATGTCGAACGTCCCGACGTGGATCATGTCGTCCGGCTCGAGCAACAGCCACGGCACAGCGCCGCCGACCACGGCGAACTTTCCTTCATAGCTGCCGAGGATCTGTCCGATCTCGACGAGGGTCTGGCGGACGGCGGCGGTGCTGCGCGCGGGATAGTCCGCCGCGCTCTGCGGTTCCGGCTTCACCACAGGGACACGCTGGCGAGCAGATGGTCTGCCGCCTCCTGCCCGCGTTCGCCGCCGGTCCCGAGATCAAGGAAGGTCTGCAGCGGGCTGGTCGTCCAGAGGTCTGGAGCCGGCTGACGCAGATCGTCGAACAGCTCGGCCTCGTCGGGGATCAGGATCTCGACATTGGCCCCGCTTTCGGCGGGCTTGAGCTCCAGATGATCGACCAAGGCCGGCAGGGCGCTGGGTTCGGCGATGAGGTAGGTCATCGGCACGCGTGCGTAAGGCGCCCACCAATCGGCGGCCGTGAAGGACATCGCCGCGGCCCGGCCTGAGGACTGAGCCTCACGCAGGGCGTCTCGCAGGGCCACATCCAGCCGTTTCCCGTGCAGGGTCGTATAGTAGCGCCGCCGCTCCCCAACGGGCGCCTCATAGGCCTCCCGCCAGCCGCGCAGGAGACCTTCGCGATCGGTCAGTTGCAGGCCCTCGGAATCGGCAGAGGCCCATTCACGGTCGATCAGCGCGCGCCGCACGTTGCTGACTTGGCCCAAGCTCACTTGCGCGGCTTCGGCGAGGTCCGTCACCTTCCAGGCCCGACCGGGCGTCTGAAGGAGACAACGGAGAACGCGCGCTGATTTCGGTGCGAACGGCGACTTCAGCTCGCGCGCGACTGCCTTGGGCTTCTCGGCCGTCTGCCGGTCGATATAGAGGCCCGGGCCGACGATGCGGACGTTGCCCGCGAGATCGAGCCAGCCGACGCCGGCCTCGTCACACAGGCGCCGGGCGGCATCCGCCATATAGGGGGCCCCCACGAGCACGATGGACTTCATTCCGAGGTTAGCGGCAGCTTGAAGCGCCTGATCGACGGCGCTCCGGATCACCCGCGGCTGTCCGGAACTCTTCACCTCCATCAATATCGTGAAGCTTCTGGAAGCGATCGAGACATCGGCGATGATATCGACGCGCGGGGCGTCGCCCGGTCCCTCGATATCGATAGACCGAACCTCTACGGTCGGGACGACGGCGAGTACGTCCCGCAGCTCCCCGGCGAGAGCGCGTTCAGCCTCTTTCACTGAAAGTTCCATTTTCATCATTACGTTGAAATAGACCATTTCACTGAAATAATCAAGTTCGCTGGCTGATCGCCGCGATCAGGCACCATTCGCATCCACTGTTTTTCGCTTCGCCGGCTTGGGCTTTCGGACATTGATGGCCGAGGCGTCGAGCACGTTCTTGATGTGAGAGGCGTAGTATTTCTCGATCATCTCCACGCTGGTCCGGCAGTTCTTGGCGACCTGATAAATGTCGGCGCCCTCCATGAGCCTCATGGAGATGTAGGTGTGCCGCAGGCTGTAGGCGGTACGAGGCCTTCCATCCCGGTCCTTCTTCAGACCGAGTTCGTCCAAGATGGCGTTCAACAGTTCGCGCTGCACCAGACCGAAGACGAGATCGGTCGGCTGGCCGTTCTTGCGCTTGAGCACCCGTTCGAACGGACGGACGGCGCCGGGCATGCTCTTGCAGTACCCTACCCCACGCTTGCCCCGCACCTCGATCTCGAGGATGCGCTCGCCGGTCGCCTCATCCTCAACGATCGAGACGTCTCTGAACTCGAGGCGCTGCGCCTCGTCGGGACGCAGCCCGGTGTTGACCATGAACAGCACGAAGTCGTGGAACTGCTCGCACTCCTCGCGCCAGCGCTCCTTTTTCGGGTTCTTCGCGCGCTCGCGCGTCGCTTCGTAGAGGCGCTTGTACTCTTCAGGTGAGAACCAAGCCCTGTGGCTCACCTTGCCGGATGCCCGGTACGGGTTGCTCATGTCCGGAAGGGCGGAAATCCACCCTTTCCGGTTCGCCGTTTTCAGGATCTGCCGAAGACAGACCATCTCGTTATGGAGCGTCTGCCGGCTCGGCCGTTTCCAGATCTTCGCTTTTCCGATCCGTTCTTGCCCCTCCGAGACGAACCGCACACGCTGCGGCTCGTCAGGTGGCGTGACGCGGTGAAGCCGGTAATCCTGGATCCGGCCGGCGGAGACTTCGGTGATCGGCAAATCGCCGAAGAACGGGTTGAGGTAGAGACGGATCACCCGCCCCTTCCCAGCGACGTAGTGAGCATTCCGCTCACCCAACGTCATCGCTTCGAACTCCTTTTCGAAGACGGCGGCCGCCTCACGGAAGATCTTCTCTCCCGGCCGCTTCGGCGTCACACGCTCCGGGACGACGACAGGCATCTCCGGCATCGACGGGAGCTTCCCGGACTTGCGGAGACGATCTTCAGCGAGCCGATCGAGATACCAATCGCGCGCAAACTCGCGCGCGATGGCGACGTTCGTCTCCTTCGTCGACTGACGGTAGTTGCGGCCGCTCAGATAGGTCGCGCACTGCCAGTATGGGCTGTTCTCGCGACGATAGACGTGGAGCTTGCCCTCCATGAGCGAGTGAGACTCCGACACATGACCTCCTTGCCGCTCGCGGCAAATGTGTAAGTCGTGTGTAAGTGTCTACCCGCTCTAACCGATTGATTTAGATACGTAAATCTACGGTAGTGGGTTTTAAGTCTGCTGCGTCTACCAGTTTCGCCACGCCCGCAGCCCGGTCTGGCCCGGTTCGGCTCCTATAGACGGAACCGGGCTGGGTCTCCAAGTCATCAGCGTGTCGGGGTCGCCGGCGTGGTCGCGGGCTTCATTGCCCGAAAGTCCACGTCGGAATCGGCGATCAGCCACAGCAGGCCCGCCCAGGCGGCGACGTTCTGGTTCAGTTGTGCCGGATCGATCTTGTCCAGGGTGTCGTTGGCGGTGTGGTGCAGATCGAAATAGCGGGTTCCGTCCTGGGCCAGACCGAAGAAGGGCACGCCCAGCGGGCCCATCGGTCCGACATCGACGCCGCCTTCGGTCTCGACACGATCCGAGGCCAGGACGCCGATCGGATAGAGGACGCGGGTCGCGGCCTTCTGGAACTCGGACCCTTGCGCGCCGGCGGGCAGGCGCAGGGCATAGACGCGGTCGGCGCCGAAATCGCTCTCGCCGGCGATGATGTGCTTGTCCAGCGCCGCGCCTTGGCCGCGCGCATAGACGCCGCCGCCGTTGCCGGTCTGGGCGGTCGGCTGGGCCACTTCTTCCGAACCGTAGAAGATGACGCGAAGGGTGCGGGCCGGGCGACGGCCGCTGTCGGCGATGGCCTTGGCGGCGGCGACGGTGATGGCGCCCCCTGCCCCGTCATCGATGGCGCCGGTGCCCAGGTCCCAGCTGTCCATGTGGGAGCCCAGCACGATGATCTCGTCGGGGCGCGTGGCGCCCGGCAGATCGCCGATCACATTCTGGCTGGTGGTGCGATAGGTGCGGGCGGTCGAGGTCAGGCGCAGGCGCACCGGCTGGCCCAAAGCGACCAGGCGACTGACCTGATCGGCGTCGGGCGCGGCCAGGGCGAAGGCGGGAATGGTCGGCTTGCCGTCCACATAGCGGGTGGTGCCGGTATGAGGCATCCGGTCCTCGTCAGAGCCGACCGAGCGCATGACGAAGGCCGCCGCGCCCTTGGCCGCCGCCACGCCGGGGCCGGCGCCGCGCACGCGGGTCTGAGGGCCATAGCCAGAGCCGTCCTGCATAGGGTGCATCTGGCCCAGATCAACATAAACGATCTTTCCGCGGACGGCGGCCTCGGGCGCGGCCTGCAGGTCTTCGAAGGTGGAGAAACGCACGATCTCCGCCTCGACGCCGCCTCTTGGCGTGGCCGGAGAGTGGCCCAGGGCGGCGGCGACCAGGGCCTGGGCGTTGTCGCCGACGATGGCGGCCGAGCTTTCGCCCCGCTCCCAGCCGACCAGCGGGAACTCTTCGATGCGGACGTTCTGGAAGCCGTTGGCGCGCAGATAGTCGGCGGCCCAGGCGGCGGCCTGCTGCTCGGAGCGCGAACCCGCCGGGCGCGCGCCGAACCGCGTCGTCAGCTGGGTGACATAGTCCATGGCGATGTTCGAACGCATCGCGGCGTCGCGCACGACGATCGCCTGCTGCACCGCCGCCGCATCCTGAGCATGGGCCGCCGGGATAAACGCGACAAGACCCAGGGCGACGGCGCTGGCGGTCAGCAGACGGATGGACATAGGCAGGCTCCGGACTCAGATGAGAGCCGGACCCTAGGTAGGTTCAATCGTTCTGGAAATAGGGTTCGACCGGACCCTGCAGTTTCACGGTCAGGGCCTTGCCCTTGCGATCCACGCGGTTGCCGAGCGCCAGACGGACCCAGCCTTCGGACACGCAATATTCCTCGACATTGGTCTTCTCTTCGCCCTTGAAGCGAATGCCGACGCCGCGTTGCAGAACCTCGGCGTCGTGATGCGGGCTGGATGGGTCGACCGAAAGGCGATCGGGGGGCGTGTCGGACATGGCGTTGGTCGGGCTCAGATCTCGGGAAGGCGCGGTGATAGACGCGCAGGCGCGCCCTGCCAATCCGAAACCGGGCTCAATGAACTACGGCAGCAGGTGATAGTGCTGGGCGACAGCGGCCATCATCACGGTTCCGACCGCCGGAACGGCGAGTATGATGGCCCGGCGCATGCGGTGCGCGACGTAAAGCAGTTCGCCGATCATGGCGCGGATCCTCGATGTCATCGCTCTCTGACGGAGCGTTCGAAGATCATTGGTCGAACAGCGCGCGCTGTCGAGACGAAACGTCAGCGCCGAGATCACACTTAAGGTTACTGCACAGTTTGACGGGGCTGGGCGTTGGGGGCGGCTGACGGCTGATAGGCCTGCGGGCCGGTCGCAGCGGGAGCAGTCGCAGGCGTGGCGGCGGGACGGCGCGCCGGGGTCGCGGCTGGGCGGGCCGCCGGTCGCGCAGCGGGACGGTTGGCGGCCGGGCGCGGCGTCGGACGGGTCGTCGGGGCGGCGGCAGGCTGAGCCGTTGGCGTCGCAGGCGGGGTCGTGGCAGCGGGCGCAGCAGCGGAGGGCGTCGCGGCCGGAGGCGTCGCAGCCTCGGCGGCGGCGGCGCGGGCGGCGATCTGCTGGGCCTGGAAGCGGGCGGCGAGTTTTTCGGTCAGCTCCTTGGCCTGCGGTGCGCTCATCTGGGCCATGATGGCGGCCAGGGTGCGCGGGCGCATGGCGGCGGCGACCGGCAGGCGCACCCGGTCCTCCAGCGCCGCCATGACCGGGGCGGCCTCCTTGGGACGCATGGCGGAATAGACCTGGACCAGACGGTCGATCTCGGCCTTCTCGCGCTCGTCCACCTGGCCGAGCATCTGCTTCATCTCGGTCTTCAAGGCTTCCAGCGCCTTGACCTTGGCGTCCAGCTTCTGCTCGGCGGCGACCATCAGCGGCAGGGTGGTGGCGAAGTCCTGGTCACGCGCATCCAGCGCCGCCCGGCGCTGCGACAGCGACTGGATGATCTTCAGTTCGGCCGGCGAAATCCCGGCCTGCTGGGCCAGTTGCTCGGGCGACAGGGCGGAACAGGTTCCCGGCAGGGCGGGCTTGGGCGGCGCGCCGGCCGCAGCGGGAACCGCCTCCTCGGCCCAGGCCTTGGCCCCGTCGAACAGGCCAGGCGCGACGCCGACGGCGCGCACGGCGACGACCCCGCCGATGGCGATGGCGATCAGGGGCAGGATGCGAGGAAGGCGGGCCATGAAGTGGGGTTCCGAACTCAGGCGGCGAACAGGTCGTCGTCGAGATTACGACGCGCGGCGTTGAGGCTTTGTTTGGCGGAATGGTTAGCGGAGCGTCCGGCCGTCAGGGCCTGGACGATGGCGGCGACATTGTCGCGCCCGGCGGGGGCGACGGCTTCGTTGCGACGGTTCGAAGCGGGACTGGCCAGTCCCTGGATGCGTTGCGCCAGGGCGGCCATGCGCTCGGCCCGTTCCTCGTCTTCTGTTGCAGCCGGCGCCGGAGCGAGGGCGGCCGGGGGCGCGCGACGGACGGGCTCTTCTTCGACAATCCGCGCCGGCGCCATGGCCGAGGCGCGGGCGATCAGGGTTTCCAGCTGGGCCTTGACCTCACGCGCCTTGATGATGCGGTCGTGAAGCAGGTCCGTTTCCTGACCCGAGGCGCGAAGGGTGGCGAGCGCGTTTTCGGCGCGGCCGGCGGCGGCGTTCAGTTCGGTGACGGCCTGGGCGAAGGCCAGCTGTCCGGCGCGCAGGGCGGCCAGCTTGCGTTCCAGCTTGATGCCGTAGCCGACCGCCGCGATCAGCAGCACCATCAGCACGCCGTCCATGATCATTCCGGCCATCAGACGTTCACTCCCAGGCGGGCGGCGACTTCCGGATTGACCGGTCCTTCGACGCGTATGGCGATGTGCTGGCCCTTGCGACCCATTCGGCCTGTGGTCAGCGGAATGGAGCCGGCGCGGATCGAAACCTCCGAATCCGGCGTGGCGTTCAGCATCATCGTGTCGCCGACCTTGAGGTTCAGCACGCTGGACAGGGGCATTTGCTGTTCGTCCAGGACTGCGCGGACTTCGGTCTCGGTCGTCCAGATCTCGGTGGCCAGGTGGCCTTCCCAAATGTTGTCGCGGCCGAACTTCTCGCCCATGAACTGCTGCAGCAGCATCTTGCGGATCGGCTCCAGCGTCGCATAGGGCAGCAGCAGTTCGATGCGACCGCCGCGATCCTCCATGTCGATCCGCAGTTTGATCAGGATGGCGGCGTTGGCGGGACGCGCGATGGCGGCGAAGCGCGGGTTCGTCTCCAGCCGGTCCAGGTTGAAGTGGACCGGGGTCAGCGGCTCGAACGCCTGGCGGGCGTCGTTCAGCACGACCTCGACCATCCGTTGCACCAGAACCCGCTCGATCGTGGTGTAGGGCCGGCCTTCGATGCGCAGCGCCGCCGTGCCGCGACGACCGCCCAGCAGCACGTCGACGATCGAATAGATCAGGTTGGAATCCACGGTCAGCAGCCCGTAGTTGTCCAACTCCTCTGCGCGAAACACCGCAAGGATGGCCGGCAGCGGGATCGAATTCAGATAATCGCCGAACCGGATCGACGAGATATTGTCCAGGCTGACTTCGACGTTGTCGGAGGTGAAGTTGCGCAAGGATGTCGTCATCAACCGCACCAGGCGATCGAACACGATCTCCAGCATCGGCAGACGCTCGTAACTGACGAGCGCGGAGTTGATGATGGCGCGGATGCCCGAGCGTTCGGAACCGTCGTCGTCGCCCAGATCGAAGCCCAGCAGGCTGTCGATCTCATCCTGGTTCAGGACGCGTTCGGACAGGGCGTCGCCAGGATCGCCCAGACCGCCGAACGGATCGAGTTGCGCCGCGTCCGTCATGCCTATTGCACCAGCATTTCTTCGATCAGCACGGCGTCGACCTTGCCAGGAGCGGCGATCAGATTGACGCGGCGCAGGATTTCGGCGCGCAGCTGATAGGTGCCGGCCGAGCCGCTGAGATCCTCAGGGCGCAGTTCGCGCACGAAGCCGGTGAACATGTCCTGCAGACGCGGCATCTCTTCCTGCAGATGGGTCGCCACCTCGGCGTCCTGCATTTCCAGCGTCAGCTTCAGCTTCAGGAAGGTCGGACGGCCGTCGGGAGACTGAATGTTCATGACCATGTCGGGCAGGGTGTAGAAGGTGACGCCATCCGGCCCTTCAGAAATGACGCCCAGCGCAGGATCGGCTTCGCCCTCTTTGCCGCCGCCGTGACCGCCGCCTTCCTTCTTCTCTTCCTTTTTTTCGGCCTTATCGGCTTTCTCTTCTCCGTGGCCGGCTTCGGCCTCGGCGCCGTGCGCTTCGGCAGGCTTGGGCTTCAGCATGAAGAAGGCGGCCGCCCCCCCGCCGCCCAGCACCAGCAAGGCGACCGGCGCGATGATGAACAGCAGCGGGATTTTCTTTTTCTTGGGCGCGGCGGCGTCGCCCTCGGCGGCCTCGCCTTCGGTCACGGCCGGCAGGTTCGCGTCGGCGTCGGCCGCAGGCGCACCCTTCTTCTTGCCGAACTTGAACATGCGCGCGCCCCGGAGACTCTCTCATGACGAGGATCGTCCGGTTTGGTTAACGCGACGTTTACAATGGGCAGGATTTGCCGGGTCGGAAGCGGCCTGATCCTGCTCAAACCCGCATTCTACCTGAATTAACTCTGTTGGCACGGCCGTTGCGAGAGGCTGAGACGAAGGAGCACGCCTCTCGTGGAAAACGCCGCCTATATCGGACTGTCACGCCAGATGACGCTGCGTCGCGAACTGGACATCGTGGCCAACAACGTCGCCAACGCGAACACGACCGGATTCAAGGTCGAGCAACTGATGCTCGGAACCGAGATCGGCCAGCGGGCGCGCAACGATTCGATCCGCCCGTCGGCCAGCTTCGTGCTGGACAATGGCGTCGGCCGTGACTTCGGCCAAGGCTCGATGCAGCAGACGGGCCGCTCGCTGGACTTCGCCATTTCCGGCGAGGGCGCCTTCTTCACCGTGCGGGACGGCGCCAACGGCGAGGCCTACACCCGCGACGGCGCCTTCACCCTGGACCCGGAGGGGCGTTTGACCACCAAACAGGGTCAGGCCGTCCTTGGCGGCGGCGCGGAGATCGTGCTGGATCCTGCGCTCGGCGCGCCCAGCGTTGGCGCCGACGGCACGATCACCCAGAACGGACAGGTCACCGGCCGGCTGTCGGTCGTGCGTTTCGATACGCTGGGCGTGCTCGAAAAGGGCGGCGACAGTCTCTACCGCAATAAGTCCAACGCCCAGCCGATCGAGGCAGCCGACGCCCAGGTTCATCAGGGCTCGCTGGAGTCTTCCAACGTCAATCCGTTGATTGAAATCACCAATCTCGTCGAGATCAGCCGCGCCTACGAGAGCATTTCAAAGCTGATCGACAACACCAACGACCTTAGCCGTCGCGCCGTCGAGCGCCTCGGTAAGGCCGCCTAAGGGAGCCCCTCAAGATGCGCGCACTTCGCACCGCAGCCTCGGGCATGGCCGCCCAGCAGCTGAACGTGGAGGTCATCTCCAACAACATCGCCAACATGAACACGGTGGGCTTCAAGAAGCAGCGCGCCGAGTTCCAGGACCTGCTCTATCAGAACGTCGAACGCATGGGGGCCCAGTCCTCGGCCTCCGGCACCGTGGTTCCGACCGGCATCCAGATCGGCGCGGGCGTCAAGGCGGGGGCCGTCTATCGCGTTACCGAGCAGGGCACGCCGCAGATGACCGGCAACCCTTACGACATGGCCATCGACGGCAAGGGCTATTTCCAGATCAGCCTGCCCTCGGGCGAAAAGGCCTACACCCGCGCCGGCAATCTGCAGGTCAATCCGGAAGGTCAGATGGTGACCGACGACGGCTATCTGCTGGAGCCGGCGATCACCATTCCGCAGGATGCGACCAAGGTGTCGATCTCCAAGACCGGTCTGGTTCAGGTGACCCAGGCCGGACAGCCCGCCCCGACCACGGTCGGGCAGATCGAACTGGCCAGCTTCTTCAACGAGGCGGGTCTGGAAGCCATCGGCGATAACCTGCTGCTAGAAACCGCCGCGTCCGGTCCGGCGATCGTCGGCACGCCCGGCGACGCTGGCTATGGCCAGATCATGCAGTCGTACACCGAGGCGTCGAACGTCGATGCGGTGGCGGAGATCAGCGCTCTGATCGTGGCGCAGCGCGCCTATGAGATGAACTCCAAGGTCATCAGCACCGCCGACCAGATGCTGTCCGTCGCCTCGCAAGTGAAGGGCTAGGGCCATGACCGTGATCCGTTCCCTGCTGCTCGCCGCCGCCGTCAACGCCTTCGCCGGCGCCGCCCTCGCCAACCCCGTCGTGCTGCGCGCCAACCCCGTGGACGACGACGGTCGCGTCACCCTGGGCGATATCTTCGAGGGCGCGGGCGCTGCGGCCAATGTCGCCGTCGCGGAGCGCGTCGGTCCCTCGGTCGTGCTGGACGCCGGTCAGCTTCAGGCCCAGGCGCGCCAAGCCGGTCTGGACTGGAGCAATCCCAATGGCCTGCGCCGCGTCGCCGTGCGCCGTTCGGCCGGACCCGTTCAAACCGTGGCCGAGGCCGTGCCAACGGAAGCCGTCCAGGCTGCCCAACCTATCGCCCGCGCCGCCTATCGCCCCGGAGCCGCGCCGCAGGTCATCGCCCGCAACGATATGGTGCGCGTCACCTATCAGGTCGGCGGCGTGAACCTGGCCGTCATGGGCAAGGCCATGCGCAGCGCCGGTCTGGGCGAACCGGTCGCCATCATGAACACCACCTCCAATCGCGTCATCGACGCGGTCGCCTCCGGTCCCGGCCAGGCCATCGCCGGCCCCGGCGCCGACATGGCCCGCGCCAATCCCCAACAGTTCGCCGCCCGCTAGGGAATCCAAGTCATGCGTAAAGCCGTCCTGATCCTCGCCGCCCTCGCCCCGCTCGCCGCCTGCTCGACCGTCGCCGAAACGGTGCGCGGTCCAGAACTGGCCCCCATCGGCTATCCCGCCGCGCTGATCCCAGCGCAGCAGGCCTATCTGCCCGCGCGCGAGACCGCGCCGGCCAGCGCCAACAGCCTGTGGCGCACGGGCGCCCGAACCTTCTTCGGCGACCAGCGCGCGCGCCACATCGGCGACATCCTGACGGTCAAGATCGACATCGACGATCGCGCCCAGACCCAGAACTCGACCCAGCGCTCGCGCTCCAACGAGATCAACGCCGGCGTCAGCAACCTGTTCGGCCTAGAAAGCAGCCTGGGCCGGGCCTTCCCCGGCGGCTTCGATCCATCGAAGATGGTCGGCATGGAAGGCGATCTGAAGTCGTCGGGCAATGGTTCGGTCACCCGCGCCGAAAAGGTGTCGCTGACCATCGCCGCCGTCGTCACCGACGTCCTGGCCAACGGCAATCTGGTGATCCAGGGTCGGCAGGAAGTGCGCACCAACCGCGAGGTCCGCGAACTGACCGTCGCCGGCATCGTCCGCCCCGAGGACATCTCATCGGCCAACGCCATCAACCACACCCAGATCGCCGAGGCGCGCATCTCCTACGGCGGTCGCGGCGACGTCAGCCGCGTCCAGGCCCCGCCCGTCGGTCAGGCGCTGGCGGAACGCTTCAGCCCGTTCTGACGCGCGCTGACCCTGCGAGTTGAACTGCTGACGGATAACCGCGTTCAAGGGAAATGCGGTCGTCCGATCTCTTGCGGTCACAGCCGCGTCTGACGACATTGACGGCGACGCGGCGCTGCGCGTCGTCGGCGGGGGCTGACACATGATGCTGATACTCTCCGCCCTGATGGCGGCCGCGATACAGACTGCGCCCGGTGCAGGCTGGACCTGGAGCCTGTACGAAGGCGAAGGACCGATGGTGCTGGCCAACGACATCCCCGACACCGCCAGCCTGCGCGCCACGCTGCAATGCCTGCCGGGTTCGGGCGCCGTCTCGGTCGCGGTCTATGGCGGGGATGCGTCCGCCGGCTTTGCCCGCATCACCTCGGGCGGGTCGACGGCGACCAGCGAGGCGCGCGTCGGGCGTGGCGGCAAGCTGGAGACGGCGATCCCCGTCGAACATCCCGCCTTTTCCGCCTTCGTGTCGAACGGCCGGATGACGATCGCCGTCGGCGACGACACCAGCACGATCACCGTCGAACGTCCGCACATGGCCAAGCTGCGTCGCTTCGCCGATCGCTGCGCCGGTTGAGAAACTCACGCATGCGTCTTCGATCGATATCAGCCTTGATCGCCGTCTCGGCCCTTGCGGCTTGCGCGACCCAGGCCCCAATGCCCGCAGCCGGCTCTGCGGCGACTGCATCTGCGCCCGCGCCCACGTCCGGTTACGACTGGTTTCTGAACACCGATGGACAGGAGGCCATGCTGGCCTACGGCGTCGCCAACAGCGACGAGGTCAAGCTGAAGCTGGCCTGTCAGGCCGGGTCCAGCACACTGGAACTGACGGCCGCCAGCGACAAGCCGGGCCGCGAAATCTATCTGGAATCCGGCGGCGACACCGAGCGCTATCGCGCCGCGTCTGAACCAGCCGTCGTGCATGACGGTGAACTGCTGACGGCGCAGGCCAAGACCAAGGATCCGGTCTTCCAGCGCTTCCGCCGTTTGGGCTGGATCGCCGCCTGGGCTGACGACGAACGTCACGTCTACGCCGCCCATCCCGCCGCAAAGGTGCAAATCGAGCGGTTCTTCACCGTCTGCGGTTGACGCATCGGCTCTGCTCGGCTTGCGTGCCTCTCCTGACAGGAGGGGGCGTCATGAAGATTTCTTATCTGGCTATCGCAGCCATACTTGCGGCTGCATCGCCGATTGCGGCCGTCGCGCAGACGCCGCCCGCCGCCGTCGCAACCGCCCCGGCAGACGCCGCGCTGAACGCCGTCATCGCCGACTACGAGACCTATCTAAAGTCGGTCGATCCGATCTCGGCCAGCGGAGAGGGTGATGTGGAGGCGATGGGCCGGGTGCCTGACCTGTCGCAAGAGTTCGAACTGGCCCAGCGCGCGCCGCTGGAAGGGTTCGTGCGGCGGCTGACGGCCATCGCCCCGGCAAGTCTTTCCCACGCCGGCGGCATCAACCACGCCTTCCTGCTCTACACGCTTAACCGCAGCCTGGAAGGGTTGGACTACGACACCAGCCGCCTGGCGTTTGACTCCGAAGGCGGCCCCGGAACCTGGGCGCTCTACGTCGGCGGCAGCACGCGGCTGAACTCGGTCGCGGAGGCCGAGGCCTATATCAAGCGTGTCCGGGGCTTCGGCCAAATTTACGCCCAGACGACCGCCAATGCCCGGCGCGGCCTGGATACCGGCTTGGTCCAGGCGCGATCAGTGACCGAAAGCGCGCTGACGCTGGCGCGAAACGATGTGGCGATCAAGCCGGACGCCGAGCCGCTGCTGAAACCCTTGGCGACCCTGCCCTCGACCGTGTCTCAGGCGGATAAGGATCGCCTGACCGCAGCGGCGACGGCGGCGGTTTCGGGAACGATCATTCCCGCGCGCCGGGCCTGGCTGGCCTTCCTCGAGAGCGACTATCTGCCCAAGGCGCCGGTCCAGCCGGGCATCGGCAATCGGCCCGGCGGCAAGGCACTCTACGCCTTTCTGGTGCGCGGCCACACTACGACCGACCTGACGCCGGACCAGATCCATCAGATCGGTCTGGACGAGGTCGCGCGCATCCGCGCCCGCATGGATGTGGAGATGAAGGCGTCGGGCTGGACCGGCGACTTCGCCGGCTTCCTGAACTTCCTGCGCACCGATCCTCAGTTCTATGCGATCAGCCGCGAGGCTCTGTTGCAGCAGGCGTCGGAAATGGCGAAGCGTGCGGATGGCGGCCTGCCCCCTCTGTTCGCCACCCTGCCCCGGCTGACCTACGACGTGCAGCCCGTACCGCCGCAGATCGAGGAAAACTACACCACCGGCCGCTACAACGGCGGTTCGATGCAAAATGGCGTCGCCGCCCACTACATCGTCAACACGTCCAAGCTGGATCAGCGTCCGCTGTACGAACTGCCCGCTCTGACCCTGCATGAGGCCGTTCCCGGCCACCATCTCCAGATCGCCTTGCAACAGGAGGCGCCCGGCCAACCCTATTTCCGTCGCCAGGCCAATGTCAGCGCCTATACTGAGGGCTGGGGCCTTTATGCCGAATATCTGGGCGAGGAGATGGGCTTCTACCGCACGCCTTACGAACGGTTCGGCCGGCTGTCCTATGAAATGTGGCGCGCCTGCCGACTGGTCGCGGACACCGGCCTGCACTGGATGGGTTGGACCGAGGAACAGGCCCGCGCCTGTTTCCGCGACAACTCGGCGCTCGCGCCTCACAACATCGAGACCGAACTTCAGCGCTATATCGGCTGGCCAGGCCAGGCCACGGCCTACAAGATCGGCGAAATCCGCCTGCGCGAAATCCGCGTGCGGGCCGAACGGGAGTTGGGGCCGAAGTTCAACGTCCGCACCTTCCACGACGCCCTGCTGGTCGAAGGCCCGCTGCCGCTGGCGCTGCTGGACCAGCGGATGGACGCCTGGATCGCGGAGCAGAAGGCGAAATAGGCTGTGCGGCTTATGCCCAGTCCGGTTCCGGCAATCCCTTCGACCGCAGGAATTCCGGGTTGAACAGCTTGGAGGCATAGCGCGAGCCGGGATCGCACAGGCAGGTGACGATGGTCTTGCCCGGCCCAAGCTCGCGCGCCAGCCGCACCGCGCCGGCGATGTTCACCCCCGCCGATCCGCCCAGCGATAAACCTTCGTGCTTCACCAGGTCGAACAGGATCGGCAGGAACTCCGCGTCCTCGATCCGATAGGCGTAGTCGGGCTTGAAGCCCTCCAGATTGCCGGTGATGCGGGCCACGCCGATCCCCTCGGTGATCGACGATCCCTCGCCCGTCATCTCGCCCTTGGTGAACCAGTTGAACATGGCCGCGCCCGCTGGGTCGGCCAGGGCGATGGTCACATCCGGCTTCTGTTCGCGCAGATAGGCGCCGACGCCGGCGATGGTGCCGCCCGAGCCGACGGCCGAGACGAAGGCGTCGACCTGACCGTTTGTCTGCGTCCAGATTTCGGGGCCGGTCGTGTTGTAGTGGGCCTCGCGGTTGGCGGTGTTGTCGAACTGATTGGCCCAGATGGCGCCGGCCTCTTCGCTGTCGTTCAGCTCGGCGGCCAGACGCCCGGAATAGTGGACGAAATGGTTCGGGCTGGAAAAGGGCGCGGCGTCCACCTCGACCAGCCGTGCGCCCAGCGAACGGATCGCGGATTTCTTCTCTTCCGACTGGGTGCGCGGAATGACGATGACGACCGGATGCCCCAAGGCGGCCCCGACCAGGGCCAGGCCGATGCCGGTGTTGCCGGCCGTGCCCTCGACGATCGTCCCGCCGGGTTTCAGCGCGCCCGACGCCCGCGCGCCCTGCATGATCGACAGGGCGGCGCGGTCCTTGATCGACCCACCGGGATTCAGAAACTCGGCCTTGCCCAGGATTTCGCAGCCCGTCGCATCGGACAGGCGGTTCAGGCGCACCAGCGGCGTATTGCCGATCAGGTCGATGACGGATGACGTAGCGGACAAGGTCAGGCTTTCAGGCGAAGGTCGAAACAGGGCGGATCAGGCGGCGGCCTGGCGTTGCCCTAAGTGGATGCCGCACTCGACCTTGTCCATGCCCGACCAACGTCCGGCGCGTGCATCCTCGCCGTCCTGGACCGCGCGGGTGCAGGGCCAGCAGCCGATGGATCGGTAGCCCTGTTCGACAAGCGGGTGACGCGGCAGATCGTTCTCCTCCAGCCAGGCCTCGACGTCGTCGCCGTCCCAGATCGCCAGCGGATTGATCCGCAGCACCCCGTCCAACACCTCGAACGGCTTCAGCGTGGCCCGCGTCGCGGCCTGATAGCGTTTGCGCCCGGTGATAAGCGCATTGAACCCGGCGGTCGCCCGCGCCAGCGGGCGCACCTTCCTCAGATCGCAGCAGGCGTCCGCATCAGTCTTCCACAGGTCGTCGCGCGCATCCAGCGTCGCCTTCTCGCCCGCATCCGGCGTGATCAGCCGCACGTCGGCCAGCCCCAGCGCCTTGGTCAGTTGGGTGCGATAGGACAGGGTCTGGAGGAAATGCTGGCCCGTCTCCAGAAATATCACCGGCACGGCCTTGTCCTCGCCAGCGATGATGTCCAGCAGGGCGGCGGACTCGGCCCCGAACGACGAGATGGCGCCGACTCGCAGGCCGAGCGCCGGATCCAGCGCCGCCTTCACGATCTCGGACGCGTCCTTGCCCTCCGTCTCGCGGTTCAGCCGATCGGCCAGGGCGTCCAGGTCGCGGTCGTTCGACGCCTCGCGCCGACGCTGCCAGATCGTCGGCGCAGGATCGACGGCGGGCTGATAGGCGGCGCTGAACACCTGATCCATCCGGTCCCAGGCCGCTGTATCCGCCCCCTCGGCCAGCTCCACCGCGTCGAAGCCCGAACGCCGCAGGTGTCGCGCCTGATCCGGCAGCACCTTGCCCGCCGCGATCAGACGCCCGGCGTAACCTCGCTCTCGCAACACCGCCGCCAGCGAGAAGCCGCGTCCGTCGCGGAAGGCGTCGAACTCAAGCACCAGCGTGTCTTCGCTCGCGGCGGCGGCCTCGACCTCCTCCAGCGGGGTCGTCACCGACAGGCGCAGCCCGTTCTGTATGCCCTCAAGCCGTTGCATCGAGCGTCTCATATATGGCGTCGCGGAAGGGATCGGGACCGACGCGGCGCACCGTGTCGATGAACCGCTCGCCGTCCGTGCGGATTTGCAGATAGCGGTCCAGGGTCCGCTGAATGGCAGGCGCAACCTCGTCTGCCGGCAGGCTCTTGCCGACAATGTCGCCCAGCGCCGCCTGTTCGTCGGGCGAACCGCCGACGGTAATCTGATAGTATTCCTCGCCCTTGCGATCGACGCCCAGCACGCCGATGTGGCCGACGTGGTGGTGGCCGCAGGCGTTGATGCAGCCGCTCATGTTGATGCGGACCGGCCCCAGCGTCTCCTGATAGTCCATGTCCGCCAAACGCTTGGACAGGGCCTGGGCCACCGGGATCGAGCGGGCGTTGGCCAGGCTGCAATAGTCCAGGCCCGGGCAGGCGATCACGTCGGTCGCCAGATCGGCGTTGGCCGTGGCCAGCCCCGCCTCGCGCAACGCCCGCCAGACCGTCGGCACATCGTCCAGCTTCACATGGGGCAGGACCAGGTTCTGCTCATAGGCGGCGCGCAGTTCGTCGAACGAATAGCGCTCGGCCAGGTCCGCCACCGCGTCCATCTGGTCCGCCGTGATGTCGCCCGGCACCCCGCCGACCGGCTTCAGCGACACCACCACCGAGGCGTAACCCGGCTGGCGATGACGACGGACGTTGTTGCGCGCAAACCGGGCGAAGTCCGGATCGGCCAACAGGGCGCGGTCGAACGCGCCGCTCACTTTGGGCAGAGTCTCGAACAGCGGCGGGGCGAAGTAGGCCTGGATACGCGCGGCCTCATCTTCCGGTATCCGCAAGTCCTCCCGGCGCAGGGTGGCGTAGTGTTTGTCCACCTCCTCACGGAAGGCCTCGATGCCTAGCGACGCGACCAAGATCTTGATCCGCGCCTTGTGGATGTTGTCGCGCCGCCCCAGCAGGTTCCAGGCCCGCAGGATGGCGGTTAGATAGGCCAGAAGGTCCGCCGCCGGGACCGCCGAGGCGATCTCCTGACCGATATGGGGCAGACGCCCCTGCCCGCCGCCGACGAAGACGCGGAAGGCCGTTCCACCGTCTTCACCCTTTACGATCTGCAGGCCGACGTCGTGGGTGCGGATCGCCGCCCGATCCTTCTCGGCCCCGATCACCGCGATCTTGAACTTGCGCGGCAGGAAACTGAACTCCGGGTGGATGGTCGACCACTGGCGGATAATCTCGCACCAGGGGCGCGGATCCTCGATCTCGTCATCGGCGGCGCCGGCGAAGACGTCGGTCGTGGTGTTGCGGATGCAGTTGCCCGAGGTCTGGATGGCGTGCATCTCGACATCGGCCAGATCACTGAGGATCGCCGGCAGGTCGGTCAGGGCCGGCCAGTTGTACTGGATGTTGCAGCGGGTAGTGAAGTGGCCGTAGCCCTTGTCATAGGTCCGCGCGATATGAGCCAGCCGACGCATCTGACGACTGCTCATGACCCCGTAAGGAATGGCGACGCGCAGCATATAGGCGTGCAATTGCAGATAGACGCCGTTCATCAGCCGCAGCGGCTTGAACTCATCCTCGGTCAGGGCGCCTGACGCGCGGCGCGCCACCTGATCAGAAAACTCATCGACCCGTTCACGCACCAGGGCATGGTCGAACTCGTCATAGCGATACATCAGCCCACGCCTCCGACGACGCTGTGACCAACGGTCGGCCCGGCCGAGCGGATGCGCTCCTTCAGCCGATCGCGGCCCAACGGCGTGTGATCCTGAACGTCGAACAGATAAGGATTCACGAAGACGTCTGGCCGCCCGGCGACGTCAGCCAGCACGACCTCGGCCGCCGTCTCGTCCAGCACCGAAGCCTGATCGATGTGATCGACCGGCTGGTTGTCGACGCCCGCATAGATGACGCGGCCGTCCGACAGGCGGTTTGCGGTCACGATCTTCACGCCGCCGCCTCCGTCCGCGTCTCGACCGACGCCGAGAAGGCCGCCGTCTCGCCGACGAACAACAGGGCCGGACCGGTCAGGTCGGCGCCGCGCACCAGGGCACCCAGCCCATCCAGGCGCCCGGTCAGAACCCGCTCATCCGGGCGGCTGCCGTTCTCGACGATGGCGACGGGCGTCGACGGCGAGCGCCCCGCCGCGATCAGTCGCGCAGCCGTCTCGTCGGCCCGATCCGACCCCATGTAGATGGCCAGGGTGTGGTTGGGGCCGGCCAGCTTCGTCCAATCCGCGTCGACGCCGCCCGGCTTGGCCTGGGCTGTCACGAAGGTCACGGCCTGGGCGTGGTCGCGATGGGTCAGAGGTATGCCCGCGGAGGCCGCGCAGGCCAGGGCCGCCGTCACCCCGGGCACCACGAAGACCGGCACCCCCGCCGCCCGCATGGCGTCCAACTCCTCGCCGCCGCGACCGAAGACGAAGGGATCGCCGCCCTTCAGCCGCACGACCCGGTGGCCGGCGCGGGCTTCCTCGATCATCAGGGCCTCGATCTGATCCTGCGGCACCGAATGGTCGCCGCGCGCCTTGCCGACATACAAGCGTTTGGCGTCGCGCCGCGCCCGCTCCAGCACCGCCTCGGGCACCAGTCGGTCGTGGATGATGACGTCAGCGTCCTGCAATACGCGAAGCGCCTTCAGGGTCAGCAACTCCGGATCGCCCGGCCCCGCGCCGACGATGTGGACCATCCCCTGTTCCGGCGTGGCGACATTCAGCAGGCGCAGCATCTCACGCCGCGCCTCGGCCGTCCGACCTTCCGCCGCCAGGGTCGCGGCCGATCCCCGGAAGGCCTTTTCCCAGAAGCGACGGCGCGCCATGAAGTCCGGCACGCTGGCCTTGACCGTATCACGCAACTCGCGCGCCATCCGGCCCACATTGGCCAGGCCTGCCGGCAGCACGCCTTCGATGGCGGTGCGGATGTCCCGCGCCAGGATGGGCGCCGATCCGCCGGTCGCGACGCCGATCACCACCTCGTCGCGATCGATCAGGGCCGGAGTCTGGAAGTCGCTCAGATGCGGCTTGTCCACCACATTGACCTGGGCCCCCGCCGCCCGAGCCAGGGTGCCCAGCCGCGCAAGTTCGTCCGCGTCGTCCAGCGCCATGAACACCAGCCGTGCGCCCGCCAAGTCGTCAGCCTCTGGCGAACGCAGCACCGGCTCCGGCGCCGTCAACGGCGTCTCGATCTTGGGAGGCGCGCCGTCGGGCGCGAACCATACCACCTCGGCCGGCGTGTTCAGGAACAGTCGCAGCTTGGCCAGCGCCGGCTCGCCGCCGCCGATGATCACGATCTTTGCGGCCTCCAGCGGAATGGAGGCGAGGAATACACGCATCGTCTTGCTTTCTGGGCCGTCGGGAGAGGAAACAGGGACGACGGCAGGGCGCGAACCTTCGTCTTCCGGGTCCAGAGCCGCAAACCAGATTGCCTTTGCCTCGCTGATAGGATTTCTATCCGCGATGGTCCGATCCCTGCTCCCGCTTAACGCCCTGCGCGCCTTCGAGGCCGCTGCGCGTCACCTGAACTTTTCGCGCGCCGCCGACGAACTGTCGGTGACGCCCGGCGCGGTCAGCCAGCAGATCCGCCTGTTGGAAGACATCGTCGGCGGGCCGCTGTTTGTACGCGAGGCGCGCGGGCTTCAACTGACCGATCTCGGCCGCTCGTCCGTGCCGCTGCTGCGCGAGGGGTTCGAGCGGCTGATGGACGCCTCGGCCCTGTTACGCGAACCGCCGCGTCGCAAACAGGTGTCGATCAGCGTCGCGCCCGGTTTCGCCTCCAAATGGCTGATGCCGCGTATGGACGACTTCCACACCGCCCATCCCGAGATTGAACTGTGGATCTCGGCCGACATGGAGCCGGCGGACCTGAGCGAGGGCAAGGTCGATCTGGCGGTACGCTACGGTCCCGGCGACTATCCCGGCCTGACGGTCGATCGGCTGATGACCGAGACGGTGCTGCCGGTCTGCGCCCCCTCGCTGATAGATGGCGACAAGCCGATCCGCAAACCCGCCGACCTGATCGGCCACACCCTGCTGCACGACATGTCCAACGACGGCGACCCCAGCCGCCCCGACTGGGCGATGTGGCTGAAGGCGCGCGGCATTCGTCACCCCGACCCGCGTCGCGGCTCGCGTTTCAACCAGTCGGGTCTGTTGATCGAAGCCGCCATATCGGGGCGCGGCGTAGCCCTGGCCAAACGCACCCTGGCCCAGGCGGACCTGGCGTCCGGCCGTCTGGTCGCGCCCTTTCCCGATGGCTCGGAAGCGGTCGGCTTCGCCTATTACGTCGTCCAGCCCCGCGACCGCCCGCCCTCACCCAGCGCCACCGCCTTCGTCGGCTGGCTAAAGAAGCAAGCCGTGGATCACGACAACACCATGGGCCAACTCTAGGCCCGAAATTTAGGCTCTGACGGCCTGACTGGCGGACACGCCCAGGGCCTGAAGCGCGGCGGCGGTGATGTGTTCGGCGTTCAGGCCGGCTTGGGCGTACATGGCCATGGGCGCATCCTGGTCCTGGAAGACGTCGGGCAGGTTCAGGGTGCGGATCTTGAGCCCGCCGTCCAGCGCACCCTTTTCGGCCAGCAGTTGCAGCACGAAGGCGCCGAAGCCGCCCATGGCGCCTTCTTCGACCGTGATCAGGGCCTCGTGCTCGCGCGCCAGACGCAGGATTAGATCGGCGTCCAGCGGCTTGGCGAACCGGGCGTCCGCCACCGTCGCCGACACGCCCTTGGCGGCCAGCATGTCCGCCGCCTTCAACGATTCTTGCAGACGCGTGCCCAGGCTGAGGATGGCGACAGAGGTCCCCTCGCGCACGATACGGCCCTTGCCGATCTCCAGCGGCGCGGCCAGTTCCGGGATCTCCACGCCCACGCCGTCGCCGCGCGGATAGCGGAAGGCGCTGGGCCGGTCGTCGATGGCTAGGCTGGTCGAGATCATCGCCGCCAGTTCGGCCTCGTCGGCGGCGGCCATCAGCACCATGCCGGGCAGCGCGCCCATAAAGCCGATGTCGAACGATCCGGCGTGCGTCGCGCCGTCCGATCCGACAAGACCCGCCCGGTCCATGGCGAAGCGCACCGGCAGCGACTGGATCGCCACGTCGTGGACGACCTGATCGTAGCCGCGCTGAAGGAAGGTCGAATAGATGGCGCAGACCGGCTTCATCCCGTCCGCCGCCAGCCCGGCCGCGAAGGTCACCGCATGCTGTTCGGCGATGCCGACGTCATAGGTCCGCTCGGGGAAGGCCTGGCCGAACAGGTCCAGACCTGTGCCCGACGGCATGGCCGCCGTGATCGCCACGATCGACGGATCGACCTTGGCGTGTTTGATCAGCTCGGTCCCGAACACCTTGGTGTAGCTGGGCGCATTGGAGATGGCCTTGGCCTGCTTGCCCGAGACCACGTCGAACTTGACGACCGCATGCAGTTTGTCGGCGCTGCTTTCGGCGGGGGCGTAGCCCTTGCCCTTCTGCGTCACGACGTGGACCAGCACCGGGCGGTCCTCGATGGCGGCCGCCTTCTTCAGGATCGGCACCAGATTGTCCATGTCGTGGCCGTCGATCGGACCGACGTAATAGAAGCCCAACTCCTCGAAGAAGGTGCCGCCGGTGACCATGCCGCGAGCGTATTCCTCGGCCTTCTTGGCCGCCTTGCGGAACGGGCGCGGCAGGTGCTGGGCCACCGTCTTGCCTAGGCGGCGGACGTTCTGATAGGCGCCGCCCGACACAAGGCCGGCCAAATAGGCGCTCATCCCGCCAACCGGCGGCGCGATCGACATATCGTTGTCGTTCAGGATGACCATCAGCTGGCCGCTGGTCGCCTCGGCGGCGTTGTTCATCGCCTCATAGGCCATGCCGGCCGACATGGAGCCGTCGCCGATGACTGCCACGACGCGGTTCTTCTCGCCCTTCTGATCGCGCGCGGCGGCGAAGCCCAGGGCGGCGCTGATGGAGGTCGAGGCGTGCGCCGCGCCGAACGGATCGTATTCGCTCTCGCTGCGCTTGGTGAAGCCCGACAGGCCGCCGCCCTGACGCAGGGTGCGGATGCGGTCGCGCCGCCCGGTCAGGATCTTGTGCGGATAGCACTGATGCCCGACGTCCCAGATCAGAACGTCCTTGGGCGTCTCGAACACATGGTGCAGCGCCGTGGTCAGTTCGACCACGCCCAGACCCGCCCCCAGATGGCCGCCGGTGACGGACACGGCGTCGATCGTTTCGGCCCGCACCTCCTGCGCCAGCTGTTTCAGCTGGGCGATATCGAAGTCCCGCGTGTCGGCGGGCGTCTTGACGGTGTCGAGTAGCGGGGTGTCGGGCATCAGCCGTAAAACCTTGGAAAGTCTGGTCGATCAACCCGCAGGTCGGTTCAACGTTTCGTATCAGGACCGGCGCTTTAGCACAAAGTCCACGCTGGCCCTGAGGATTTCGGCCTCGTCGCCGAACGGCTCCAGATGCGACTGGGCCTGGTTTGCGAGATGCGCGACCCTTTGCCGCGCCGCCTCCAGACCCAGCAGGGTGACGAAGTTGGTTTTGCCGAGAGCCGCGTCCTTGCCCCCCGCCGCCTTGCCCATTTCCTCGGCTGAGCCTTCGGCGTCCAGCAGGTCGTCGACGATCTGATAGGCCAGGCCGACGTCGTGGGCGAAGCTGATCAGAGCATGGCGGTGTTGGGCAGAGGCGTCGGCGATGATCAGCGGGATTTCGAAGGCGTAGGCGAACAGGGCGCCGGTTTTCAATCGCTGCATCCGCGCCACCCCGCCCAGATCGTCGCGCACGCCCAGCAGATCGATCATCTGACCGCCCGCCATGCCCCGCGCGCCGGACGCCAGCGACAGCCGCGCCGCCAGTTCGCAGCGCACGGCCGCATCCTCATGGGTGTCGTCATGCAGGATGATGTCGAAGGCGGCCGTCTGCAGCGCATCGCCGGCCAGCACCGCCGTCGCCTCGTCATAGGCCCGATGAACGGTCGGCCGCCCCCGGCGCACGTCGTCGTCGTCCATGCACGGCAGGTCGTCGTGAACCAGGCTGTAGGCGTGCACGCATTCCAAAGCGCAGGCGGCGCGGAGCACCGACCGCTCATCGATGTCGAACAGGCGTGCGGCCTCCAGCGCGAAGAACGGCCGCAAGCGTTTGCCAGGGCCCAGCGCTGCATAGCGCATCGCCTCGGTCAGACGGGATTCGGGGCCCTCGGCGCGCGGCAGCAGTTCATCCAGCGCGACCGTGACCAGATCCGCGACCTCGGCCACGCGATCGATCACCGCCTGTTCCGGCGAGTTCGCGGCGATGACGCGGTTCACGAGAACCGGCTCCAGACCAGGCTCGAAGACGATGCAGGGATCATTCGAAGGACGCCGCCTCGACGCCCTTGGCCTGGCCGTCGGGGCCGACCACGATCTTTTCAACACGCAATTGAGCCGCCTTCAGCCGCGCCTCGCAGTGGGCCTTCAGCTTGGCGCCCTCTTCATAGAGAGCGATCGATTCCTCCAGCGGCGCCTGGCCGGATTCCAGGCGAGACACGATGGTCTCCAGGCGCTTCAGGGCGTCTTCGAAGCTGAGATCGGCGGGGATGGCGGCGGCGGTATCGGTCATGGCGCGGACCCTAGAGGCGCGCGCGGGGCGCATCAACGCCAGAAGCGGCTATCGCTTCTCGTAGCGACGCTGCGACCAGTATTTGAAGCCCTGGTTCTGGACCAGTTTCCAGCCGTCGGCCTTCAGCGCCCGGCCGACCATGTGGTTGAAATAGCCGTGGGCGAAAACCAGCACGTCCTGCCCGCCTTCGGCGCGCGCAATCAGCTTCTGCGCCGCCTGATCGGCCCGCGCCTCGGCCTGAGCGCGGGTTTCCTGGCCGCCGTGGTGATCAAAGGCGTGCCACCAGAAGCGCGACACCACGCCCCACCATTTGGGCGACAGCTTGATCCATTCCGGAATCGGCGGCGGCGGCAGGGGCGCCTCGATGAACATGACGTCGGCCATGACCTCGCGCCCGGCGGCGACCGCAGCGGCGGTTTCCTGAGCGCGCTGACGGGTCGAGGCGTAAATGGCTCCAGCGCCCTGCGCCGCCGCGACCAGTTCGGGCGGCGGCGTTTGACCGGCCAGCAGGCCGCCGATCTCATACTTCGCCCACCAGTCGCCGTACTGGCGCGCCGAGATCAGGCATTTGCGCGACAGGGCCGGCTCGCCGTGACGCGTCAGTATGATGGCGCCGGGACGGACAGCGACAAGCGCGCCGACAGATGGCGCGGCGTCAGGCGGGGACACGGACGGTTCGGTCGAATCGAGGGACAGAGCGGGGGCTGACATGACAAACGGACGGGCCTTTGGTTTCAAGGCGTTAAGCGTCCTCAGTCCTCCCCGAGCGCAACGACGTGGGCGACCGCAGAGCGGCCTAGTCCTTCAAGGTCGTAACCGCCCTCAAGCGCCGACACAACCTTGCCCGAACAGGTCCGGCGCGCGACCTCCAGAATCGCACGCGTCGCCCAGGCGAAATCCTCGGCCTCCAGCGACTGATGCGCCAGCGGATCGCGCCGGTGGGCGTCGAAACCGGCCGAGATCAGGATCAGGTCCGGCCGGAACGATTCCAGCGCCGGCATCAATCCGCCGGCGAAGGTGGCGCGCCAGTTCTCGCGCGCCGCATGGGGCGCCACCGGGGCGTTGACGATATTGCCGACGCCCGTCTCGGACGCCGCGCCCGTGCCGGGATAGAGCGGCATTTGGTGGATGGAGGCCAGGAACAGGCTGTCGTCGTCTTCGAACGCCGCCTGGGTGCCATTGCCGTGGTGAACGTCGAAATCGACCACCGCCACCCGCGCCATCCCTTCGGCCTGAGCCGCGCGCGCCGCGACGGCGACGGAGGAAAACAGGCAGAATCCCATCGCGCGATCCGGCTCGGCGTGGTGGCCCGGCGGGCGCACGGCGGCGAAGGCGCGATCCATCTCGCCCCGCGCCACGGCTCGCACCGCATCGATCGTCGCCCCCGCCGCCAGCCTCGCCGCAGGCACGCTGCCGGCTGACAGGACGGTGTCGGCATCCAGTTGGACCATGCCTTCGACCGGCGAGGCGTCCAGCAGGCGTGCGACATAGGCCGCGGGATGCACCCGCTCCAGATCCGCAACCTCGGCCTGGGTCGCGGCGCGCCGGTCGCAGGCCAGGCCTGCATCTTCCAGAGCATCCAGAACCGCCTTGAGCCGCTCGGGACTTTCGGGATGGCCCGCGCCCGGCGTGTGGGACAGCATGGAGGGATGTGTGAAGATCGGCAGGGACATTGAAGCGACGATACGCCGGGCTTTTGGACTTGTCGCCCGTGACGCGCACCAAGGCGCGCGCTACAGCCGACGCATGACCGAGATCGTGATCCGCCCTGCCCGCCCGGAAGACGCAGCCGCCCTGGGCGCCCTGGGGCGTCAGACCTTTATCGACACCTTTGTCGAGGGATTCGGCATTCCTTACCCTGAAGCTGATCTGCACGCGTTTCTGGACGCCAGTTTCGATCTGGAACCGACGTTGAAGAAGTTGGCGGAGCCCGACTGCGCCTGGTGGGTGGCTGAGCGCGAAGGCGAACTGCTGGCCTTCGCCAACGCCGGCCCCAATGGTCTGCCCCACCCCGAGGCTCGATCGTCGCACATGGAACTGCGCCGGCTCTATGTGTCAAAGGCGGCGCAAGGTCTGGGGCTGGGAACCCGACTGCTGAAGCTGTCTCTGGACTGGATGCAAACCCACACGGACGGACCGCTTTGGATCGGCGTCTGGAGCGGCAACGACAAGGCCCAGCGCCTCTACGCCGCCTATGGCTTCGAGAAGGCGGGAGAATACGACTATCCCGTCGGCGCCTGGCGCGACCACGAGTTCATCTTGCGGCGCGACTGATCCGGGTTCACATCCCTCTCATGCTCCTGCCCTTCTTCACCGCCCTGCGCGACGCCAAGGTTCCGGTGTCGATGAAGGAATGGCTCCATCTGATGGAGGCCATGGATCGCGACGTGGCGGGGCGGGAGGTCGAGGCCTTTTATCACTTGTCGCGCGCGGCCCTGGTCAAGGACGAGAAACATTATGATCGGTTCGATCAGGTGTTCGGCACGGTGTTCAAGGGCGTCGAGTCGGTCGGGTCGGGCGAAGACCTGAGCACCGACCTTCCCGAGGACTGGCTGCGGCTGCTGAACGAAAAATATTTGACCGCCGAGGAGAAGGCTCAGATCGAGGCCTTGGGCGGGTTCGACAAGCTGATGGAGACGCTGAAGCAGCGCCTGGAAGAGCAGAAGGAGCGTCACTCCGGCGGCTCGAAATGGATCGGCACGGGCGGAACCAGCCCCTTTGGACACGGCGGCTATAATCCCGAAGGCGTTCGAATCGGCGGTCCGGGCAAGCATGGCCGGGCGGTCAAGGTGTGGGAAAAGCGCGAGTTCAAAAACCTGGACGACACGGTCGAACTGGGCACCCGCAACATCAAGGTGGCGCTGCGTCGTCTGCGCCGGTTCGCCCGACAGGGCGCGCCGGACGAACTGGATATCGACGGCACCATCGACGGCACCGCGCGTCAGGGCTGGCTGGACATTCAGATGCGGCCCGAGCGACGCAATACGATCAAGGTGCTGCTGTTCTTTGACATCGGCGGCTCGATGGACGGTCACATCAAGCTGGTTGAAGAGCTGTTCTCGGCGGCCAAGACCGAGTTCAAGAACCTGGAGTTCTTCTACTTCCACAACTGCCTGTACGAAGGCGTCTGGAAGGACAATCGCCGCCGGCACACCGAGCGGATCCCGACGTGGGATCTGCTTCACAAATACCCCGGCGACTGGCGCGCCATCTTCGTCGGCGATGCGACGATGAGCCCCTATGAGATCACCATGCCCGGCGGCTCCGTCGAGCACTGGAACGAGGAAGCCGGCGCCGTCTGGATGAAGCGGGCGCGCCAACAGTGGGAGAAGTCGGTCTGGCTGAATCCGGTTCAGGAGCGGTACTGGGACTATACTGCCTCCGTCGGCCTGTTGCGTGAGGTGATGGAGCAGCGGATGTTCCCGCTGACGCTCGAAGGCCTCGACAAGGCGATGCGCGCCCTGACAAGGTAGAGGACGTTCGGGCGAACCGCCTGAACCTTTACGAAGGGTCCGACCATGATCGCCGCCGCCTTCGCCTTGCTTATCCTCCAACAGACTGCGCCGACCGTCGTGTGGGATGCGCCCGCGCCGGAGGCGGTCGTCGAAACGCCAGCGCCGCCGCCCGAGCACAATGTGCCTGCCTGGGGCCTGGCCGATCCGTTCGGCTTCGAGCGCGCACGGTGCAGTCCGCTGGTGCGCGGCCAGACGTCCATGGCCGAATGCCAGACCGAGGTGCGCGAACAACTCGCCATCGCCATGGGACCGGACCTGCCGGAAGCTCTGCGCCCCAGCGGCATGGCCGGCGACTGCCAGATGATCCGGGCCAGCGCCGGGGGTTCGGACTACGCCGTTCAGTGCGGCCCGCAGTCACGCACGGCGGCCGCGCCCTCGAGCCTGCGCGAAATGGATTGTCGTCCGCGTCCGGTCGGGGGCGGGTTCAGCTCTGAGTGCCGCCCGGTCGATGGCGCCGACAAGAAGGGGCTATCCCTGACCCTGTGGGGCGACAAGGACTGATAGGACAGAAAAGCGCCGCCCGCTTTCGCGGACGGCGCTTTGCATCTTCGCGCATTCTAGGGAAGCTTAGGCCTTGTCGCGCAGGCTGTCTTTGACGCCGCCGACAGTATTTTGGACCTTGCCTTCGACCTGATCGGCCTTGCCTTCGGCCTGCATCTTGGTGTCCCCGGTCACCTTGCCGACGCCTTCTTTAATCTTGCCACCGATGTTCTTGGCGGCGCCTTCGATACGGTCATGGTCAGCCATGGAAATCTCCTAATTTTCATCGCCGCGACGTAACGTTGCGGTTCCGAAAACAAACGACTTCGCCAAGGGCCCGTTCCGTAAGGCTCAGCTTGGACGGCGCAGCCAGACGGCGACAGCCCAGGCGTGGGAATCGTGTCGCAAGCGCGAGATGGCGAAGGTCGGATCCAGCCACACCAGCGTGTGATCGTTCTCGCATTTCGCATCGGGATTTTCGGCCGCCACCGTCGCCGTCCAGAAGCCGCCGACGTTGTTCACCGGCTCGCGCGTGGACCGCACGAAATACTGGCTGGCCTCGGCGATGCGGTTCAGCGGCGTGACCGTCAGGCCGGTTTCCTCGACGAACTCGCGGATCAGGGCCTGAACTTCGGTCTCCTCCATATCCACGCCGCCGCCGGGCAGGTCGAAATAGGGACCGGTCTCGCGCTCGACGCGCACACAGGCGATCAGGCCGTCACGCTCGACAATGCCGAACGCGGTGGCGCGGTGACGATAATCCGAAGCGGGTTTGCGAACGCCGAACTGCAACATGATGAAAGCTGACCCTAGAGGTCGAACGACAACCTGGCGCGCACACCCGCGTGGGCGCCATCGAACTCGACCGCCGACCGCAGACCAGAAGCCATTGCGGAAATGATCTTGGCGCCGAGCCCCGTCCCCTTGGGCGTGCCGTCACCCATGCCGGGGCCGTCGTCCTCCACCGTCAGCATCACGCGATGCTCGCTTTCGCGACGCAGATGGATGCGAATCTCGCCTCCTTGCCCCGGCGCATAGGCGTATTTGACGGCGTTGGTGACCAGCTCGGTGACGATTACGCCGATGGACACGGCCTGATCGGTGGTGACCGACAGAGGCTCGGCGTCGAGCGTCAGTTTGGGTGATCCTTCGTCCGGTCCGATGGACTTTGACAGCTCGTCCATCAGCCCGACCAGATACTCGTCCATGGCGACCGTGCTCATGTCGCCCGACGTATAGAGCCGGCGGTGAACATGGGCGACGGCCTCGATCCGCGCCTGGGACTCGCGTAGCGCGTCCTTGGCCCCCTGATCAGTGACGTGGCGCATCTGCAGCGACATGAAGCTGGACACCAGCTGCAGCGAGTTGCCGACCCGGTGGTTGACCTCGCGCAGCATGGCCTCGGCGCGATCCCGCGCCAGGCGGATTTCTTCCTGCGCCAGTTCGTTTTCGCGCTCCAGCCGGCGACGCAGCAGAGCGTCTTCCAGGGCCGAGCGCAGCAGGGAGGTGAAGTCTTCGGACACGTCCTTGATGACATAATCCGCCGCGCCCGCGCGCAGGGCCGCAACCGCGATCCGCCCATCCTGCGCACCCGTCACATAGACGACCGGGGGCGACGTGGTCAGGGCCAGGATGTCCGGCAGGACGTCCAGCCCGTCTCGCGTCGGCATATAGTGGTCCAGCGCGCAGACGTCGTAGTCATGCTGCTGCAACAGCTCCAGCCCCGCATCGCCGTCCGGCGCGCAGGTGACGGCATAGCCGTGACGCCCCAACTCCTTTTCGACCAGTCGGGACAGACCCCGATCATCGTCGATGTAGAGCAGGCGAATGGGCTGGGACGCGTCGATCGTCAGATCTCCGGCGCCTGGATCACCGACAGGAACAGGCCCAGCTGACGGATGGCGCCGGCGAAGGATTCATAGTCCACCGGCTTGGTGATGTAGACGTTGCAGCCCAGATCGTAGCAGCGCTGGATCTCGACCTTGTCGTCGGTCGTCGTCAGCACCACCACCGGCGCGCGGCGAAGGCGCTCGTTGGCCTTCACCTTCTCCAGAATGTCCGTGCCCGACATATCCGGCAAGTTGAGGTCCAGCAGGATGAGCAGCGGACCATTGGTCAGGATTTCATCGCTGAACAGATAATCGAGCGCCGAACCGCCGTCGTCGAAATGCTTGATCTCGTTGTTGATGTTGGCCCGGCGGATGTTCTTTTCGATCAGTTTGGCGTGGCCGTGGTCGTCTTCGACCATGATGATTTTGACGGGTTGCGTCACAGCGCGCCTCCGGGTTCAGACAGGATCAGTCGTTTGGGGAATTTGAGCAGGAAAGTCGAGCCTTTACCCAGCTCGGACTCCACGTCGATGGTGCCGCCCAGGCGGCGCACGCTGTTTCTGACGAACGCCAGCCCCAAACCTTCGCCGGAACGGTCCTGCTTTCCGGAGCGGCGGAAGAGTTCGAAGATCCGCTCGTGGTCGCGCGGGGCGATGCCCCGGCCGTTGTCCGCGATCCGGTAGACGACCCAGCCGCCCGGCACGTCCTCGCCCGATACGACAATCTCGCCCGGGCGGTCGTGATCCAGATATTTGACGGCGTTGTCGATCAGATTGCCGACGATCTGCTCCATCGAAATGCGATCGCTCTCGATCTCCGGCAGCGACTGCACCTCGATGCGCGCCCCTGAGGCTTCGGTTTGGTGATGGACACTGTTGGCGATGTTCTGAGCCATCGTCGTCATGTCCAGCGGCTCTGGAAGCAGGTTGCGACGCCCCTCACGCGACAGCTTCAGGATGGCGTTGATCAGCCGGTCCATCTTCTCGGTCGAGGCGCGGATGAAGCCGATGGCCTCGGGCATTTCCTCGCGCACGGCGGTGACGATCTCGGGATCGACCACGCGCGTCTTCTCGGCCTCGTATATCGCCTTGTCGACGATCTTGCCCGCCTGCTCCAGTTCGGAGGTGTAGCCCATGACGTTGACCAGCGGCGCACGCAGGTCATGACTGACGATATAGGCGAAGCGCTGAATCTCTTCGTTGGCGCGCATCAGGTCGCCGGTGCGCTCGCGAACCTTGTCCTCCAGGCTGGCGTTGGCGGCGTCGAGCGTCGCGCGAGCCGCCTGAATCTCGGCCACATAACGCCGCACAAGCCAAGCCGACAGCAAGGCCAGAATGATGACCAGAAGCCCCGCTATGGCGTTCATGGCCACCGTCAGAACCCCGGACCGCTCCGAGGCGATGCGTCGATCCTCGATCCGTCTGGATTTCAGTGCGTCGAACGTGTCGATAGCCGCGCGCAGCTCGTCCATATAGCGCTTGCCCTCGCCCGAGCGCACGGACTGGATCGACTGACCAATCCGTCCCTGCTGGGCCAGCAACACGGTGCGCTCCATCTCCGCCCATTTGCGATCGGCTAGGCGATGAATGGGGTCGACGGTCGCCTTCAGGGTCGGGTCAAGCGCCGCCCCCTCATCCAGGAAGGCCAAGGCCGGCGCCATGTCCGCCTGCGCCTTGCGATAGGGTTCGAGGAAGTCGCTGCGCCCGGTCAACAGGAAACCGCGTTGGGCCGTCTCGGCGTTCAGCATGGCGATCAGGGTCGTGCGCGCCGCCCGGCGCATCTGCTGGGCGTGTTCAATGGTCTGATTCACCGACGCCGTGCGCTGGATCATCACGAACGTCGTCGCATTGACCAGGATCAACAGCCCGAACACAAGGACCAGCATCGCCGACATGGACCGGGCCAACGACGGCGTACGCATGAAGTCGCGCAGGCGCGACCATTGGGATCGGGGGTTCGGACTCATGACGGCGGAGCTTTAGCGGGGCGCGTCGTCGCGTCAAACGCCAAACTGCCAAGTCGGCGGGATCAGACCTGGCCCAGGGTCCGCAGCCGGGCCTTGGGATGGATTTCATTTTGGCTCATCACGACGGTCTGGCCGCGGAAACGTTCGATGATCGATCGCACATAGGGCCGCGTCATCGGGCCAGTCAGCAGCACCGGATTCTCGCCCGTCATGGCGATCCGCTCGAAGGTGTCGCGCACGGCGCGGATGAAGTCCTGGAGGCGGGACGGCGCCATGGCCAGCTGCTTGTCCTCGCCATTGCCGATCAAGCTTTCGGCGAAGGCGTTTTCCCATTCCGGCGACAGGGTGACGATGGGCAGGGCCCCTTCGCCGTCCTTGTTCTGCCAGCACAGCTGGCGGCCCAGGCGCGCACGAACGTGTTCGACCAGGGTCGTGACGCTGGAGCTGTGCGGCGCGGCCTCGGCCAGGCCTTCCAGGATCGCCGGCAGGTCGCGGATCGACACCTTCTCGCGCAGGAGAGACTGCAACACCCGCTGCAGCGTCGTGACGGTGACCACGCTGGGCACCAGTTCCTCGACCAGCTTCTTCTCTTCGGCGCCCAGTTCCTTCAGCAGCTTCTGCACCTCTGCGTAGGACAGCAGATCGGCCATATTGTCTTTCAGGATCTCGGTCAGATGGGTCGTCAGGACCGTCGACGGATCGACCAACGTATAGCCCCGGAACGTCGCCTCCTCGCGCAGACCTTCCTCGATCCAGGTCGCCGGCAGGCCGAAGGCGGGTTCGCGCATATGCTCGCCCGGAAGTTCGACCTGGCGACCGGCCGGATCCATCGCCATCAGGTGGCCCAGCCGCACCTCGCCCGCCCCCGTCTCCATCTCCTTGATGCGGATGGCGTAACCCTGGGTCGGCAGGCGCATGTTATCGAGGATGCGCACCTGGGGAATGACGAAGCCGTATTCCTGGGCCAGCGATCGGCGCAGCGCGCGGATTTGGTCGGTCAGGCGGCGCCCTTCAAGATCGTTGATCAGGCTGAGCAGCGAATAGCCGAGTTCGATCTTCACCTCGTCGATGGTGAGCACGTTGGCGATTGGCTCTTCGACGTCTTCCTTGGGTTTTGCGGCCGCAGCCGCCGCCGCGATCTCCGCCTCTGTCGGCTGAGGCTTCAAGCGATTGCGGCCCAGCCGCCAGGCCATGAAGCCCGAGCCGATGGCCAGGGCCGCGAACGGGATCAGCGGCATGCCGGGGATCAGACCGATCAGACCGGCGGCGCCCGACACCACGCCCAGCGACACGGGATTGGTCGCCAGCTGCGTCACCATCGCCTTGTCCGCCGTGCCTTCGACGCCGGCCTTGGACACCAGGAAGCCCGCGGCGATCGAGATGATGATGGCCGGCACCTGAGTCACCAGACCATCGCCGATGGTCAGTTGGACATAGGTGTTGGCGGCCTCCATCGCCGGCATGCCGTGTTGTAGCGTGCCGATCAGTATGCCGCCGATGGCGTTGATGAAGGTGATGATCAGCCCGGCGACGGCGTCGCCACGCACGAACTTGGAGGCGCCGTCCATGGCGCCGAAGAAGGTCGATTCCTGCTCCAGCTCCTTGCGACGCAGCTTGGCCTGGTCCTCGGTGATCAGGCCCGACGACAGATCGGCGTCGATGGCCATCTGCTTGCCCGGCATGGAGTCCAAGGTGAAGCGGGCGGACACTTCGGCAATCCGGGTCGAACCCTTGGTGATGACGACGAAGTTCACCACCAGAATGATCGCAAAGATGATCACCCCGATGATGAAGTTGCCGCCCATCATCAGCTGGCCGAAGGCGTTGATGACCTGACCGGCCGCATCGTGACCTTCCTGGCCGTGGGTCAGGATCAGGCGCGTGGAGGCCAGGTTCAGACCGAGACGGAACAAGGTCGAGACCAGCAACACCGTCGGGAAGATGGCGAAGTCCAGCGGCCGCTTCATCATCACTGCGGTCATCAGGATCAGCACGCTGGACACCAGCGAGAAGGCCAGCAGCAGATCCAGCAGAAACTTGGGCACCGGCAGGATCAGCAGCATGATCACGCCGATCACGCCGACCGCCATCAGCACTTCGCCGCGGTTCAGCCAGCCGATCACGTCGCGTCCCGTAGGGCGCGCCATGCCGTCCTTCATCAGGATCGGCGCATCAGCCACGACCCAAGACCTTCAGTGCGCGACGCGTCGCCTCGGCGATCACGGCCGCATTGGCGTCGTCCGACGTCGCCCCAGTCGCATGGTAATAGGCGGCGACAATCACGGGTTGGCCGTTCGGCGGATACAACAGGCCGATGTCATTGGTCGGCCCATAGCCTCCCGTCCCCGTCTTGTGCGCTACCCGCCAATCCGCAGGCGCCCCAGTCCTAAGACGATTCTGACCCGTGGGCGTATCGGTCATCCATTGCAGCAACAGGGCGCGTGACGCTGCGGTCAGGGGCGAGGCGGGATCCAGAAAAAGACGCTGGAGATTGGCGACCGACTGGTTGGGAAGGATCGTATCCTTGTCGCCGTCCAGACGATTCATCTCCGGCTCGAAACGGTCCGAGCGAGTGCTGTCGTCGCCGATGCCGCGATAGAAGGTCTGCATCGCCGACGGCCCGCCCATGGCCTTCAGCAACAGATTGGCGGCGGGGTTGTCGCTGACCTCCACCGCGCCCTTCAGCAACTGCTCGACCGTCAGGCTGGAGCCGACGGCGGGCTCGGTGACCGGAGCGTGGTTGATCATGTCAGCCGCCGTGATCGGGATGCGGCGATCCAAGCGCTCTTGCCCGGCCTGCACCCGCAAAAGCGTGGCGGCGGCCAGATACATCTTGAAGGTCGAGCAATAGACGAAGCGTTCGTCGCCGCGCCAAACCAGCTTTCGCCCTGTCGCCGCGTCCTGAACGACGAAGCCGAGACGACCGCCATTGCGCGTTTCAAGGTCCGACAGGTCAATGACCTCGTCTGACACAGGGGCGGGCGCCGCAGGGCGTGATTCCGCGCGCGGCGAACAGGCGACCGCGCTCAAGGCGGCCAACCCCGTCAGGACGCGTCGGCGCTCCACGGGTGCGCGCATGGGTTCAGGCCGCGTAGCCCGAGGCGGAAACGCCGCTCATCGGCGCCGGAATGGCCGTGCCCTCGTCGGCGTATTCGTTCAGCTTGTTGCGCAGGGTGCGGATCGAGATGCCCAGGATGTTGGCCGCATGGGTGCGATTGCCCAGGCAGTGGGTCAGGGTGTCCAGGATCAGCGTCTTCTCCATCGCCGCCACAGTCTGACCCACGAAGCTGCGGGTCACGGCGTTGGCCGCCTGGGCGGCGCGGGCGGCCACCCCGGCTTGCGGCGCCTCATAGGCCTGTCCCGCCATCATGCCGGCGCCCATGCCGCCCAGCGGCTGACCGTCCGGCAGGCGGATGGCGTCGACGTCGATCTCGGGGCCGGTGGCCAGCAGCACCGCGCGGTGCATGGCGTTTTCCAGCTCGCGGACGTTGCCCGGCCAGCGGTGGGCCGAAATGGCCTGACGCGCGGCGGCCGAAATCGGACGCACCGGCACGCCGTTGGCGGCGGCGTATTTCTTGATGAAGTGGTCGGCCAGAACCACGATGTCGCCGGGCCGCTCGCGCAAGGACGGCAGGCGCAGGTTCACCACGTTCAGGCGATACAGCAGGTCCTCACGGAAGGTGCCTTCCGCCACGGCCTTGGCCAGATCGCGGTTCGAGGTGGCGATGATGCGGATGTTGACCGAGACCGGCTTGGAGCCGCCGACGCGGTCGATGACGCGCTCCTGGATGGCGCGCAGCAGCTTGGCCTGAAGCCGGGCGTCCATCTCGGAGATTTCGTCCAGCAGAAGCGTACCGCCGTCGGCCTCCTCGAACTTGCCGATGCGGCGCGCGACGGCGCCGGTGAAGGCGCCCTTCTCGTGACCGAACAGTTCGGATTCCAGCAGATTGTCGGGAATGGCGGCGCAGTTGACGCTGATGAAGGGGCGCTCGGACCGGCGCGAATGCTCGTGCAGATACCGCGCCATCACCTCCTTGCCGACGCCGCTTTCGCCGGTGATCAGGATCGAGGCTTCCGAGCGCGCGACCTGATCGGCCAGTTGCAGCACCGCCTTCATCGACGGGTCGGCCGAGATCATCGGCTTTTCGTCGTCGGCGACGGCCGACAGGACGGCGGCGATCAGTTCGGCGTCCGGCGGAAGCGGAATGAACTCCTTGGCGCCGGCCTTGATGGCGGCGGCCGCCTCTCGCGCATCGGCGTCGACGCCGAAGGCCACGACCGGAATGGTGATCCGCTCGGCCTCGTTGGCGGCGATCAGGGCGGCGATGTCCAGTTGATAATCGACCATCAGCAGGTCGGCGCCCTGCCCACGGCGCAGTTGCTCGGTCGCCTGGTCGGCGCGCTCGACGTGATTGACCTTGGCGCCGTGCGCCATGGCCATCTTCACCGCCGAAGCGAGCTGGCCGCTCAGTCTGCCTACCACCAGAAGACGCATCGTTCTTCTCCTCTATCCCTGTTTCGAGCGCGTCGCCGATCAGGCGCCGCTATCCTCGGTCTTGATGATTTCTGTCATGGTCACGCCCAGCCGGTCGTCGACGACGACGACCTCGCCGCGCGCGATCAGGCGGTTGTTGACGAAGATGTCGATCGCCTCGCCGACCTTGCGGTCCAACTCCAGCACCGAGCCCTTGTTCAGTTTCAGCAGTTGGGCCACCGACATGTGCGACTTGCCCAGAACGGCCGAGATGTTGACCGGCACGTCGAAGACGGTGGCCAGGTCGGCGGCGCTCTTTTCGCCGCTGTCGTCCAGGGGCGGCAGGCCCGAAAGGCCGGAGAATTCCTCCAGCGCCAGGTCGTCGGATGCCATCAGAATATGCTCCTGTCGACGGGAAGGGTTTCGGCGTGTCCAGACTCGGCGGCCAAGGCGGCGGTCAGGGCCTCAGCGACGCGGTCGGCCGAGCCTTGCGGATCGTGATCAGCGCGCCCATCGGCCCATTCCAACTGGAAGGCGGCCTGGGCCATGCCCGGTTCATCGCGGAAGGCGACCACGCCGGTAAAGCCGCTGTCGGCGCAGGCGCGCTCGATCAGGCCGCGCGCCTCGTCATCCAGTCCCGAGGCGCGAACCACCAGACGCGGCGAGGCGTCGATTTCCTGCGCCAACAGTTCCAAAGCAGCTTTCAGCGGCGCATGCGGAAACCGGTCCAGAGCGGCCCCGGCGATGGCGCGCGCAGCAGCCAAGGCCAAGTCAGCGGCCTGTTCGCGGTGCGCCTGGGCCACAGCCTTCAGGGTCGGCATGGCCGAGGCCACAGCCTGGGCGATGTTGCTCAGGGCCATGGCGCGGATGTTTTCGACCTCGCTGAGCGCCTGTTCGCGCGCTTCCAGACGCCCTTGCGCGACCAGGGCATCGACCTCGGTCGGCAGATAGGAGCGCTTGGCCGGCGTCCAGGCGCCGGGGCGCACGACCGTGCCGTCCGCGTCGAACTCAGTGTCGAAGGCGAAGAGGCGCCGGATTTCAGGGGACTGGGTCATGTCAGTAGATCAACTCGTCGTCGGCGCCCTGACCGGCCAGCATGATGTCGCCCTTGGCGGCCAGATCCTTGGCGACCTGGACCATGGCCATCTGGGCGGCGTCGACATCCTTCAGACGCACCGGCCCCATCGACTCCATGTCTTCGCGCATGATCTTGGACGCGCGTTCGGACATGTTGGAAAAGAACATCTCGCGCAGTCCTTCGGACGCGCCCTTCATCGCCAGGCCCAGCGAATCCTTGTCCACGGCGCGCAGCAGGGTCTGCACCCCGCCTGGGTCCAGCTTGGACAGGTCTTCGAAGACAAACATCAGGGCGCGGATGCGTTCGGCCGATTCACGATTGCGCTCTTCCAGAGCCCCGATGAAGCGGGCCTCGGTCTGGCGGTCGAAGCTGTTGAAGATGTCGGCCATCATCTCGTGGCTGTCGCGCTTGGAGGTGCGCGCCAGATTCGACATGAATTCGGTGCGCAGCGTCGCCTCGATCTTGTCCAGGATCTCGCGCTGCACGGGCTCCATGCGCAGCATCCGCTGGACGCATTCCAGGGCGAAGTCTTCCGGCAGGCTGGTCAGGACGCGGGCGGCGTGGTCCGAGCGCACCTTGGACAGGATGACGGCGACGGTCTGGGGATATTCGTTCTTCAGATAGTTGGCGAGAACGGCCTCGTTCACATTGCCCAGCTTGTCCCACATGGTGCGACCGGCCGGCCCCCGGATCTCTTCCATCAGGCCATCGACGCGATCCTTGGGCAGGAAGGCGGCCAGCAGCTTTTGCGTCTGCTCGTAGCTGCCCATGACCGAGCCCGAGCCGGACAGGCCCGAGACGAACTCGATCATCAGGGCCTCGACGGCCTCGGCGCTGACGTTGCCTAGGGTCGCCATGGCCTGGGAGATTTCCTTGACCTCGTCGTCGTCCAGCCGCTCCCACAGGGCGGTATGCTCTTCACCCAGCGCCAGCAGGATGACGGCGGCCTTCTCCGGTCCCGACAGCTTGTTGGGATCGTCGATCGAAGCTTTCTTGTTGACCAGCTTCGCCATCAGCCTTCGGCCACCCAGGTCCGCAGAATGCCGGCCGCGTCATCGGGATGCGACTGAACGAAGTCGGCGACCTTCTTGACCGACGACGCCTTCACCTGACCCTCGATGCGGGCGATGTCGATCTTCTGTTCCATTTCGCTGGGCGCCGGCAGTTGAACCAGCTGGGGCTGGCCGTCCGGGCCGATCACCGTGGTCGCCACGGTGGTGACCGGCACGCCGTTGGTGCCCGCCAGCGCCGGCAGATTGGCCCCGCCGCCCGCCGCCGTCTTCAGCAGAGGACGCAGCACGAAGAAGATCAGCAGCAAGGCGACGACCGTCAGAATGCCCAGCTCGACGAAACGCATGATGTCGTTCTTGGAGAAGTCCAGCAGCGACGACTTGCCGTCCAGACCGCCCTCGATGCCCGTGTCGTGGTTGAAGCGGACGTTGATGACCTCGATCTTGTCGCCGCGCGTCTCGTCGATGCCGGCGGCGGCGGCGACCAGAGACTTGATCTGGGCGATCTCCTCGGCCGTGCGCGGCGCATAGGTCGGCTCGCCCTTGCCGTCCTTGGCCGGCGTCCACTTGCCGTCGACCGCGACGGCGACGGCCAGCTTCTTGACCTCACCCGGCTCCTTGGTCGTGGTCGTCGTAGTCTTGGAGATTTCGTAGTTGGTCGTCTCGGCGTTTTCCGAGTTGGTCGAACCGGCCGGCGTCGCGCCGGGCGCAGCGCCGCCGGGGATATTGTTGGTCGCGGTCACGCCGCCGTCTGGCTGGACGCTATTGTCTGCGGATTGCGAACCGTTGGTCGTGGTCGAGCGGACGACCTGACCATCGGGATCGAACTTTTCTTCCTGGGTCGTAGCGCGGCTTTGATCGATATCAGCCGTCACCTGGACGCGAGCGGCGCCGGCGCCCACGACGCCTTCGACGATGTCCTTGATGCGCGCCTGAAGCTGGCTCTCGGTATTGCCCTTGGCCTCTGCGGCGGACGCGGAGGTAAAGGTTCCGTCGTCGCTCCCGGCCGCCAGGGTGCGGTTGGTTTGGTCCGCCACGGTGACGCGGTCGGGTTTCAGGTTCGGCACGGACGAGGCCACCAGGTTGCGGATCGCCCGCACTTGGTCGCTGGTCAGGTCACGCCCGCCCAGCCCCACCAGAACGGCAGCGGTCGGTTCGCCGGCGGCCGAGGTGAACATCTCGCGGCGCGGCATGGTGATGTGGACGCGAGCGGCCGTGATGCCGCGCATGGACATGATGGTGCGCGACAACTCGCCCTGCAGGGCGCGCTGTTCGTTCAACTGCTGCTGGAACTCGGTCTGGCCCAGCACCGACTGGCTGTCGAACAACTCGTAACCGACCGATCCGGACGTGACCAAACCCTTGCCCGCGACCAGCATCCGCGCCGTGCCGACCTCGTCGCGGTTGACCATGATGGTCGAGCCGTCGCCCTTGGACGAATATTTGATGCCGGCCTGATCCAGGGCGGCGCTGATCTCGCTGGCTTCGCGCAGATCAAGATTGGAATAAAGCAGCGCGTCCGGCGCCTGCCCCACGCGCAGCATGACGGCGACCAGCACGGCGGCCACACCCGCGGCGACGCCGAGGACCGCAGCCAGACGGCCGATCCCGAACTTCTGCAACGCCGCTGTGAAGCCGCCCACGCGTCCCCGCCCCCTACTCGCGGGAGACACGAACGCCCCGCTAGGCAGAAAATGCCGCCTGGATGGTAAACGTCGCGTTAAGACCCGCTTAAGGGCGCGCCTCGCCCGCCTGAAGCTCCGGCAAGACGGCCGGCGCACCGGACGGCAGAGGGGCTTTCGGATCTCTCAACCACGAGACGACGTCGCGATAGACGATCTCGGCGTCCAGATCGCGGTTCAGCAGATGCCAGCCGTTCGGATACCAGGCGGTCCGCAGCGTCCCGCCCTCCCGCTCGGCCCGCTCCAGCGCCAGCTTCATCGGCCCCTTCTTCACCACTTCATCGTGGGCGCCGTACATCAGGATGGCGTCGCCTCGGATGCGCCCCAGGCTGCGCGACGAGGTCTCCATCAGATCGACCAGCCCATAGACGGTGTCGAACCGGGTAGCGAGGATGCTCCTCGGATCGCGCCCGTTGCGGATCAGCTCCAGCGTATTGGATGAGGCGTGGATGTCGCGGGTGATGAACTCCGGCGGTTCCAGCGCCACATCGCCCAGCGCCCGCGCTGCGATGTTCAGCGCCGTGCTGTTCAACGGTCCTTGCGTCGACCAGCCCCAGACGCCGGGCGCCAGCAGCACGATGCGGTCCGCATCCGGGGGATTGTCGGAGCCGAACGCGGCGGCGGTGACAGACCCGCCCATGCTCTCGCCCACCACGGCGATGACGGCATGAGGATAGCGGCCGCGCGCCATCGCGGTGATCTCGCGCAGATCATCGGTCATCCGTTGCTGCCCGGCCCATTCGCCCCGCCCCGGCGCCCCGCCGAAGCCGCGCTGATCGTAAGACCAGGTCTCTATCCCCTGCTCGGCCCACCAGGGGCCGGCCAGACGGAAGCTGGCGTCGTGATCGTTCATGCCGTGCAGGGCCACGATCACCGCCCAGGGCGCCCCATCCTTTGGACCCCAATGCAGATACGGCAGGCGCGCGCCGTCCGACATGACCAAGGCACGATCCTCGACATGGGCGCCGACAAAGCCCGGCGGCGGCGTCAACGGCGGCTGAATATGGGGTGCGGCGCAGGCCGACAGAACGAGCGCGGCGGCCAGCGGCGTAAGTCTGGAGGCGATCAAGGCCATGTGTCCCAAGCAGCGCTCACGATACCACCGGCAAGTCCGTCTCGCAGGAGCGAACGGCCGCCGGATTTGCAGAAGTCAGAATGCGCCGAACGCGTTCCCGCAGATAGGGAAGCACTTCCGCCTCGAACCACGGATTCTTTTTCAGCCAGGCCGTATTGCGCCACGACGGATGCGGAAGCACCAGCAGATTCGGCGCATACTCACGCCACGCCCGCACCGTGTCGGTCATGGTCCGCTTGGCCTTATCGCCCAGCGCCCACGCCTGCGCATAGCCGCCGACCAGCAGGGTCAGCTCCATCTGCGGCAGGGCGTCCAGCAACTGCGGTCGCCACAGTTCCGCGCAGCGTGTCGGCGGCGGATAGTCGCCGCCTTTCGGCGCAGTTCCCGGATAGCAGAAGGCCTGGGCCGCGACCCCGATGCGCGGGTCGGCGTAGAAGGTCTCGTAGTCCACGCCCATCCAGTCACGAAGACGATCACCGGAGGGATCCGTGAACGGCAGGCCGCTCTCATGAACGCGTCTCCCCGGCGCCTGGCCGCAGATCAGCAGCCGTGTCTCGGGAAAGACCCGCACCACCGGGCGCGGGGTGTGCGGCAGGACGCCCGCGCAGGCGCGACAGGCGCGGATGTCGGTCAGAATATCCTGGAGATCAGTCTTCATCGCCCTCGACGACCGGCGGACGGCGGCTCAACGCCAGGGCCGTCTCTTCCTCCGTCGCCTGACGCAGGCGCGTGACGCCACGGAAGTTGTCCGGATCGACCGCCTTGCCCTTCTTGGTGATGGTCAGCTTGCCTTGGCGCATCAGGCCCAGAGCGGTCGCGCGAACCTTGGGCAGCATGCGCTGCCACTGCTCGGGCTGTAGCTCTTTGGCCACTTCCGCCGGCTCAATGCTCTTGCCGGGCTCAAGCGCGGCGATTTTGTTCAGGATTGCGGTTTCGATCGGGTCGCTCATTGCGCCTATATGCTGCAACGCACGCCCATAAGTAAGGCCGAGTTTGCATGCCCAAGAAAATCACCATCACCGAAGGCGAGTTCGCCGGCTGGCAGACCTACGATCTGCACGACACCTTCGACACGGTGGTCGGCCCCTTCTACGGCAAGCCGGATCCCGACGGGCACATGCGCTGCGCCTTCCGCGCCGAGCAGAAGCACATGAACGCCGGCGGGCGGATGCACGGCGGCTGCCTGATGACCTTCGCCGACATCGCCATGTTCCAGATCGCCTACCAGGAGATGGAAGGCGCCTCGGGGGTCACGGTCCAACTGGACTCCACCTTCATCGACGGGGGCTATGTCGGCGAACTGATCGAGGCCACCGGTCAGGTCACCAAGGCCGGCAAGAGCCTGATCTTCGTGCGGGGTCAGATCAATACCGGCGAGCGCCTGCTGATGACCTTCTCCGGCGTCATCCGCAAGTTCACGCCGCGGTGAGCGTGTCCTAGCCGAAGACGACGCTGGGCATCGCGCCGACGATGGCCGCGGTCATCAGTGTGGCCAGGAAACCGGCGAACAGGCCCTTCCAGACCATGCCCAGCACCTCTTCGCGGCGTTCGGGCATCAGGACCGACAGGCCGGTGACGGTGATGCCGACCGAGCCGATATTGGCGAAGCCGCACAGGGCGTAGGTCATCAGCATGCGCGTACGCTCGGTCATCTCGGCGGCCGGCACCTTGCCCAGGTCGATGAAGGCGACGAACTCGGTCAGGGTCAGTTTGACGCCCAGCAGCCAGCCGGCGACGTCGGCGTCCTTCCACTCGACCCCGATCAGCCAGGCCACCGGCGCGAAAATCCAGCCCAGCATCCGCTCGACGGTCAGGGGCGCGTCGAACACCACGAACCCGCCCAGCATGACGTTGACCAGGGCGACCAGGGCCACGAACACGATCAGCACGGCTGAAATGTTCAGCACGACCATCAGGCCGTCCGACGTCCCTTTGACGATGGCGTCGATGGCGCTGTCGTATTTCAGGGCCGAGTCATAGTCGGCGACCGCGCCGCCCATCCCTTCTTTCTCGGGGATGATGATCCGCGCCAGCAACACGCCGGCCGGCGCCGAGACGATGGAGGCCACCAGCACGTGGCCCGCCGCATTGGGCAGGACGGGCGACAGAATGGTCGCATAGGCCACCATGGTCGACCCGGCGACCGTCGCCAGGCCCACCACCATCATCAGGAAGATCTCGGACCGCGTCAGCTTGTCCAGGTAGGCGCGGATCACGATCGGGCTTTCAATCATGCCCAGGAAGATGTTGGCCGCGACGGCCAAGGCGGAGGCGCCGCCCAGACCCATCGTCTTCTGGAACAGGAAGCCGAAGCCCAGGGTGATCCACTTCAGAATCTTCCAGTGCCACAGCAGGGCCGACAGGGCGGAAATCACCAGGATCAGCGGTAGAACCTGGAAGGCGAAGGTGAACAGCGCGCCCTGGTTCGAGACCGTATAGGGCTGGTCTCCACCGGCCAGATAGCCGAACACGAACTTCGTTCCCTCGGTCGTGGCGACCGCCAGGCCATCCACCGCGCCCGTCACCGCCGCCAGGACCGCCTGCGAGCCCGGAATGGCGAACAGGGCCAGCACCAGCCCGGCCTGCACCAGGATCGCGCCGATCGTCAGCCGCCAGGGAAACGCCTTGCGGTTCTCCGAGATCGCCCAGCAGACCGCGACGATGACGACCAGACCCAAAAGGCTCTGGAGGTTCAGGAGGCTGAACATGAAAAACGATCCCCGCATCCGGCGCGTCTGCCGGTCTTCATTCGCTTCAAGGACAAAGTGACGCGGCTGGCAAGCGAAACGAAAAAAGGGCGGCCCCTTAAGGGACCGCCCTCATCCTGTCGTCGCGCCTCGGCTTACAGTTGGCCGCGCACCAGCTTGCCGTAATGATCCATCAGGTCCAGCGAGAGGGCGCCGGGGGTGAAGCGGTATTCGCCCACCTCGGCGACCGGCGTCACCTCGACGGCCGTGCCGGTCAGGAAGCATTCGGTGAAGTCCGACAGCTCTTCCGGCTTGATCTCGCGCACCACGACCTCGATGCCTTTCTCGCGGGCGATCTCGATCACGGTCTGGCGGGTGATGCCGTCCAGAATGTGCTCGACATTCGGCGTGTGGATGACGCCGTCCTTGACGAAGAAGACGTTGGCACCGGTCGCCTCGGCGACATAGCCGCGCCAGTCCAGCATCAGGGCGTCGGCGAAACCACGCCGCTCGGCGGCGTTCTTGGACATGGTGCAGATCATGTAAAGACCCGCCGCCTTGGCTGTCGTCGGGGCCGTCGCCGGATCGGGACGACGCCACTTGGACCACTCCAGACGCAGGCCGCGCGCCTTGACCTCGGGGTCGAAATAGCTGGGCCAGTCCCACACGGCGATGGCCAGATGGACCTTGTTGTTCAGGGCCGAGACGCTGGTCTGTTCCGGGCCGAGGTAGGCGACGGGACGCACATAGCAGTCCGTCAGACCGTTCTTGGCGCAGGTTTCCTTACAGAAGGCGTCGATTTCAGCGACGCTGTAGGGTATCTCGAAATCGAGCAGGTTGGCGGACCGCTTCAGGCGCTCGGAATGTTGCGTCAGCTTGAAGATTTCGCCGCCGTACATACGCTCACCCTCAAAGACCGACGAGCCATAGTGAAGGGCATGGGTCAGAACGTGCGTTTTCGCTTCCCTCCAGGGGACGAAATCGCCATTCACCCAGATGAAGCCGTCACGATCGTCGAAAGGAACGAAGGCCATTGAAATACGTCTCCCGCGAAACTGACGGTCTTAGAGCCGCACGAATCGCTCAGGTCAACGCCGCAAGCGGGGGAAACGTCGCATGAGCATGACGGAATCGCGTTCGCATGGCCGCTCGGGCCCTATCGCCGGCCCCGGAGTCGGCCGCCATCTGCTGATTGTCGACGATGACGATCGCATCCGCGAACTGCTGAAGGAATTCCTGGCGCGCGAAGGCTATCGCGTGACCGGCGCCGCGCACGCGGCAGCCGCCAAGCGGATGATGGAGTTGATCGAATTCGACCTGGTCGTGCTGGACGTCATGATGCCGGGCGAAAGCGGCCTGGACCTGACCAGCTGGGTCCGCAACAAGGCCGAACTGTCCAAGACGCCGGTCCTGCTGCTGACGGCGCGCGGCGATGCCGAGGACCGGATCGAGGGTCTGTCGCGCGGCGCCGACGACTATATGTCCAAGCCTTTCGAGCCGCGCGAACTGGTGCTCCGCATCGACGCCATCCTGCGTCGCACTGGCGGCAAGCCGATCGGTCCCAAGGAGATCAAGCTGGGCACCGCCGTCTTCGACATGGAACGGCTGGAGCTCAGCCGTGACGGCGCGCCCCAGCGCCTGACCGAGGCCGAGGCTCAGTTGCTCAAGACCCTGGCGCTCCACGCCCATGCCCCGGTCGAGCGGATGAGCCTGTCGCCGGACACCGCCGACATCACCGGCCGCGCGGTGGACGTCCAGGTCACCCGCCTGCGCCGCAAGCTGGAGGTCGACCCCAAGAACCCGCGCTATCTCCAGACGGTGCGCGGTGTCGGCTATATGCTGGCCCCCGACTGAGCCGATGCGGCTTCTGCCCGCCTATCTGTGGCCGCGATTCCTGAAGCGGCGCCTGCCGACCTCGCTGTGGGGCCGGTCGCTGCTGATCATCGTCCTGCCGGTGCTGGTGATGCAGATGGCGGTGACCTGGGTCTTCTTCGACGCCCATTGGCAGACGGTGACCGCGCGCCTGTCCGAGGGCCTGGCCGGCGACATCGCCTGGGCCATCGAAAGCTATGAGGACGACCCCAGCCCGGCGAACCTGGACAAGCTGGCCAATCGCGCCGAGCGGTCCATGTCCCTGTCCATCGTGCTTCAGGACGGACGCACCCTCCCGACGGAAGAACGCCGCGGCGCCATCGGCGTGGTGGACCGTGTGCTGGACAAGGCCCTGGATGCGCGTCTGGACCGCCCCTACTGGTTCGACACCACCCGCTATCCCGCCTACGTCGACATCCAGGTGCAGGAGCCGCAAGGGGTGCTTCGCATTATCGCCCCACGCGAGCGCGCGGTGGCGACCCAGGCCCACATCTTCGTCCTGTGGCTGGCGGTGGCGACCGTCCTGTTGATGGGCGTGGCCATCCTGTTCATCCGCAATCAGGTCCGCGCCATCGAGCGCTTGGCCGACGCGGCCGAGGCGTTCGGACGTGGCGAAACCGTGCCCCGATTCAAGCCGCATGGCGCGCGCGAGGTCCGCGCCGCCGCCGTCGCCTTCATGGCGATGCGCGACCGGATTCAGCGCCACATCGATCAGCGCACAGCCTTGCTCGCCTCGGTCAGCCACGACCTGCGCACGCCCCTGACCCGTCTGCGTCTCGAACTGGCTCTGGCTCCACCGTTCAAGCGGCAGTCCGCCATGCGCGGCGACCTGGACGAGATGGAGCATATGATCGACGAATACCTCGACTTCGCCCGCGGCGAGGCGGGAGAGCCGCCTAAGCCGGTGTCGCTTTCCGACCTGCTGAAAGCGGCCGGCGAGGATGCGAAACGCGCTGGCGCCGAAGTCGAGGTGTTGGTCGCCGAGGGCCTGACCGCCTCCGTTCGCCCCCTCGCCTTCAAGCGCGCCCTGGTGAACCTGGCCGGCAACGCCGCCTCTCACGGCGAGCACGTGCGGCTGTCGGGCCGCGCCCTGGCGTCGGGCGGGCTGGAGATCATCGTCGAGGACGACGGACCCGGCATTCCCGAAGCCATGTATGACGAGGCCTTCCGGCCCTTCTCGCGCCTGGACGACTCTCGCAACCAGAACCGCAAGGGCGTCGGTCTGGGCCTGGCCATCGCGCGCGATGTGGCGCGCGGCCATGGCGGCGACGTCACCCTAGCTCGCAGCGAACTGGGCGGATTGAAAGCGACCATCCGCATCCCCGGCGCGGTCACCGTCGCCGAGTCCGCCTAAGGCTTAAAAGCTTTCGTCAGCAGGGTCTGGCGAAACGACGCTGCAAGGGTCATCTTGAGGGCGACAGGGCTTGGAGATGATTTCGATGCGTAAACTCGCCTTCTTTGCACCGCTGGCCGCGACGCTCGCCGTCGCCGCCATGGCTCAGGCTCAAGCACCGACGGTGAACGTCACGGTCGGGCCGCAGCTTCAGCGCGAGGTCGAAAAGCTCGGCGACCGCGAGGTCAATGAACAGATCGCCGGCCTTCAGGCCGAGGTCGGCAAGGCCTTGGCCCAGCGTTATCCGGGCGCGACCGCCAATCTGGTGCTCGTCGATCTGAAGCCCAACCGGCCGACGTTCGAACAGGTCCGTCAGACGCCGGGCCTCGACCCGATCCGCAGCGTGTCCGTTGGCGGCGCGGCCATCAAGGGTGAGATCGTCCTGGCGGACGGCGCGACGCGGCCGGTGGACTATTCCTACTTCACGCCCAGCATCAACGACGTCTGGGGCTACAGCGTCTGGCGTGACGCCAACCGCGCGTTCGAGCGTTTCGGCGATCAGATCGAGCGCGGACGCTTCTAACCCATCTCGCGGTTGCGCTTTACCGCCGCCGCGACCGTTTCGTTCAACATCGCCGTCAGGCGGCCGTCCTTCGCCAAGGCGTCAAGCCCGGCGCGGGTCGAGCCGCCGGGCGAGGCGATGCGGCCGATTAGGGCTTCGAGCGCGTCGTCGCCCATGGAGTCGGCTGCGGACCTCAGAGTCGCGCGCGCCAGCACATCCGCTGTCTCTGCATCCAGACCCGCCGCTTCCCCCGCCCGGGCCAGCGCTTCGGTAAAGGCGTAGAAATAGGCCGCGCCCGAGCCGGCCACCGCCGTCGCCGCATCCATCAGCGCCTCGTCGGCCAGCACGACCGTCTCGGCCATCGGCTCGAACAAGGCTTGCCCGATGTCTTGGGCGCGCCGGTCCGCCGACCAGACCGAGGCCACGCCGCGCCCGCGCGACACGCCGGTCGTCGGCATCACTCGCATGATGGGCCAGCCTCCCAGGCCTTCCGCCAGCGTCGGCGCCGTCACGCCCGCCATGACCGACAGGATGATGGCTCGATCGTTCAGGAACGGCGCCAGCGGAGCCATGACCTCGCGCCACAGCGCCGGCTTCACCGCCAGCACGATGACCGCCGCGTCAGTCAGGACCTCCAGCGGCGGATTGATCCGCGCGCCCTTGGCCCGCGCCGTTTCGGCAGCCGGCTTTTCTGACGGGCTGAGAATGATCAGGTCAGACGCCGCCACCGTTTCGGTCAGCAGCCAGCCTTCCAGAATGGCGGAGCCCAGTCGGCCGCAGCCGACCAGGACAACGGGACCCGGCACAGATGCCGCGCTTGGCATCAGGCGGTGCCGACGGTCTCGAACAGGCAGGCGTCGATCGCCTCCTGCGGCTTCTTGTTTCCGCGCACCATGAAGTCGAAGGCGGGATAGTAGCGATCCGACGCCTCGATGGCCGCGTCGATCATCGACGCCGCCTGGGCCAGCGTCGGGCGCTCGCCCATCGGCAAGGCCAGCGAATGGCGGAAGACGATCTCGCCGTCCTCGGCCCAGACCTCGAAATGACCCATCCAGGTGCGCTGGTTGATCAGGCCGACCAGCTCATAGGCGGCCGTCTTGCGGCTCTTGGCCACCTTTAAATCCAGCGCGCAGCACAGCTGGAGACAGTCGCCCTCGGGACGCCAGGCGAACCACAGCTCATAGTCCTTCCAGTCGCCGGCCAGCGCAAAGGCGAGGTCGCCGTCGTCGGTGCGGTCGAACGGAAGATTCTCGGCCGTGAGCACATGCTCGACGACCTCAAGCGGGTCGAAGGGCACGTCCACTTCTTCTGGCCGGGCGATATCCATCAAGTGTCTTTCACGCTGCGTCCGCGAGAATCGCGGGCGTTAACAGAACGGTAAGCCTGTTCGCAGATTCGGCTCAACCGGCTGCGTCCCCGGGTTGAGTTCCATCTGTGGACGTTCCCCCAGAGGCCTCAGTGGCGGGCTTTCCAGCCGGCTTTTTCGCCGCCTTCAGCTCTGCGATCTCGGCCCGCAAAGCGGCGATCTCGTCCTTCAGAACATCGAACTCGTCGCGACGGACCAGGTCCATTTCGGCGGCGATCCGGTCGGCCTGGGCGCGCCAGGCGGTCTTGGCCTCTTCGCCTGCGGCCTGGGCCAGGCCCATGGCGCCGGTCGTCAGCTTGGCGAACTCGTCCAGAATGGGATTGCGGGTCTGCATGGCGGCTCCGACCTCAACGTCGTTAACGAAGGTTCACCGACTATGGTGAACGAAACCTTTCTTTCTGCTGCTTCGCGGGCGCCATCAAGGCGTCGTGATGCGTCTTCACAGGCGACGACGGCGGCGACGCTTGCTAAACCGCTGTCAAAGACAGTCCCGCACAGGAACGCCCCTTGCCCTTTCCCGAATTCGATCCGGTCCTGATCCACCTCGGACCGCTTCCGATCCGCTGGTACGCCTTGGCTTATGTCGCCGGCATCGTGCTGGGCTGGTGGTATGCCGCGCGTCTGGCCAAGACCCAGCGGCTGTGGGCGCCCGGCAAGCCGCCCGTCACCACGACGCAACTCGACGACTTGGTGCTGTGGATCGTGCTGGGCATCATCCTGGGCGGCCGCTTAGGCTACGCCCTCTTCTACAAGCCGGCCATGTACGGTCAGTTATTCACCGGCCAGACGCTGGGCGAGCGGTTCGAACTGTTCCAGCTGTGGACCGGCGGCATGAGCTTCCACGGCGGCTTCCTGGGCGTCTGCCTGGCCATCGTCCTCTATGCCCGGTCGCAGAAGATCGACATGCTGCGCCTCGGCGATCTGGTCGCGCCCGTCGTGCCGATCGGCCTGATGTTCGGCCGTCTGGCCAACTTCATCAATGGTGAGCTGTGGGGGCGAGAGACGACCGTCCCCTGGGCCGTGCGCTTCTGCAACGCCCGCATCGAACAGACGTACGGCTTCTGCCCCGCGGGCGATGCGCCCCGCCACCCCAGCCAACTCTATGAGGCCGGTCTTGAAGGGATCATCCTCTTCTCCGTCCTTTCCGTCGCGATCTGGAAGTTCGGCCTGCTGAAGAAGCCCGGCTATATCACCGGCCTGTTCCTGGTGGGTTATGGCGTCTGCCGTGCGGCGCTGGAGAATGTGCGCGAGCCGGATATCGGCATGCCGGATTTCCCGTTTGGCCTGACCATGGGAATGATGCTGTCGATCCCGATGATCCTGGTCGGCGCCTGGCTGATCTGGCGCGCGTGGAAGCGTCCGCCGGCCTCCGCTGAGGCATGAGCCAGGCCGAAACCCTGAAGGCTCGTCTGGCGCGGGAAATCGCCCTGACGGGCCCGATGACGGTCGCCGACTATGTGACCTGCTGCCTGCACGATCCCAAGGGCGGCTACTATGCGTCGCGTCCGGATCTGGGCGCGCGCGGCGACTTCATCACCGCCCCCCTGGTCAGCCAGATGTTCGGCGAACTGATCGGCCTGTGGGCGGTCGAGACCTGGAACCGGCTTGGCGCGCCCGAGCGGTTCCGGCTGGTCGAGGTCGGCCCCGGCGACGGCACATTGATGAGCGACGCCTTGCGCGCCGCCCGTCTGGTCCCAGGTTTTCTCGAAGCCTGCGATCTGATCCTGATCGAACCCAGCGCCCCCTTGCGCGATCTGCAGGCCAAGGCCCTGGCCGACGCCGACCTGTCGCCGCGCTGGGTCCGCAGCCTGACGGCGATCGAGACCGACGCGCCGGTCATCCTGATCGCCAACGAAGTGCTGGACTGCATGCCCGCCCGTCAGTTCGTCCGTACCGACGGCGGCTGGGCCGAGCGCCGCATCGGCGTCACAGACGGTGGCGACCTGATGTTTGGCCTGACCGCCATTTCCGGCGGCTTTCAAAAGCCGGACTTCGAGATCGCGCCGGGCGGCATTCTGGAAATTTCGGACCAGCAGGCGATCTTCGGCCGCGACCTCGGCCTGTTGATGAAGGCCGCCTCGGGCGCCGCCCTGCTGATCGACTATGGCCGCGCCCGACCCGAAGCCGGCGACACGCTCCAGGCCCTGCGTCGTCACCAGAAGGTCGATCCCCTCGCCACGCCCGGCGAAGCCGATCTGACCCAATGGGCCGATTTCCCCCTGGTGCTGGAAGCCGCGGTGCGAACCGGCGCCGACGTCACCGGCAGCCTGCCCCAGGGCGAGTTCCTGCGCCGGCTGGGCATCGAGGCGCGCGCCGAGGCGCTGAAAGCCGGCCGGCCTGCCGCCTCGGGCGTCATCGACCGCCAGCTGGACCGGCTGACCGGCGACGACCAGATGGGAACTCTGTTCAAGGCCGCCGCCATCTTCGCCCCCCGATCCCTGGTCGTGCCCGGCTGGGACGCCTGATATAGGTGGGGGCATGAGCGACCTGGCCCCCATCACCCACCCGCTTCTGACCGCCGCCGGCATCGCCCACGGCTTCTTCACTCGCGCGGGCGGCGTCTCGACCGGCCTCTACGAGGGGTTGAACGCCGGCGTCGGCTCCAAGGACGACCCGTCCGCCGTCGCTGAAAACCGCCGGCGGGTCGCGGGCCATTTCAACGCCGACCCCGACCGCCTCAACGGCTGCTATCAGATCCATTCCGCCGTGGCGCGTGTCGCCGAAGGTCCATGGCATGGCGACAGGCCGGAGGGCGACGCCGTCGTCTCGGCCGAGCCCGGTCTGCTGTGTTCAGTCCTCACCGCCGACTGTGCGCCGATCCTGATGGCCGATCCCGAGACCCGCATCGTCGCCGCCGTCCACGCCGGCTGGAAGGGCGCGCTGGGCGGCGTCATCCACTCCGCCGTTTCCGCCATGCAGGCTCTGGGCGCCGAGCCCCGGCGGATGGTTGCTGTCGTCGGCCCCTGCATCGCACCCGCCAGCTATGAGGTCGGCGTCGATTTCGAAGATCGTTTCACCCACCACGATCCTGGCAGCGACCGCTTCTTCCACCCGGGCGAAACCGACGACAAACGCGAGTTCGACCTACCCGGCTTCGTCCTGTGGCGGCTGCAGCAGGCGGGCGTCGGCCAGGCCGTCTGGACCGGTCACGACACATGCGCGGATGCAGAGCGTTTCTATTCGAACCGCCGCGCCTTCCAGCACGGCGAGCCGGACTTCGGTCGATTGATCAGCGTGATTGGAGTTTAAAGGGACAGGTCGAGCCGACGGGTTGTCCTCTCATAAAGGGCGTCTGCCGCCACCATAGCTTCGTCTGCGATTGGAGGGGTGTTCCCCGCAAACTGAACGCCGTGTTCTAATTCTTGCTGAATGAACTCAATAAGGACGGACGGCGCCTGTCCTCGCCCCATCTCTCTAGTGCTGGCTTTCAACTCCACCAGCTCCGTCAACTGGGCGCGCAACGCACGTGGTGTCTCCGCCTCATCCACCAAGACAGAAAGGCTCATGGGGGCAACGGCTGAACCAGCATGGAGACGCAGCCAACGTAACGCCATCGCCGGACGCAACGCATAGAACAGCTTCTTCAATGGAATGGTGCCGTCGTTCTCCAGATGCACATCAAGCTGTCGTCTTCCGAGGTGAAGGTAATGGGTGACTATGCGGCCGCGATCGAGCCAGGTATTGGCGAATGACAGCATTTCATCACGGAATATGATGTCTCCGCTGTAGACAATCGGGGAATTCAACCATTCGACAACGACCGCATTGCCTTTAAGCAGCAGTCGGAGGGCCTTCGAAAGGTCCCAGCCATTGACATCCATGTCGCCCACCAGCGGCATCTCGATCACGTCACGTTTCGGCCAGATCGACAACGACTGCGCGGCGGGGCGGACATAGATGAAGCGACAATCGTAATCGCTGTCCGGTGAGGGAAATCCCCACGCACGGCTGCCGCTCTCGATCGCCAGCGGAATATGGACCTGATGGTCAATCCGAACTTGCCGCAGCAGTGCATCGACCTGCGTCACAGCCTCTGGCGACATCGTCGGATCAAGATTGCGCATTCCTCAACTCACGCCAAAATGCGCAGTGAGGTCAACCGAATGTCAGCCCGCGCGCGCCAGCTCCGGCACGCGGGTCACTTCACGCCACGCGTGCGGGGCGGCCAGCAGGGCACGGACCAGCTTGTTGTTCAGGGCGTGGCCGGCCTTATAGCCCTCGTAACGACCCAGCAGCGGCGCGCCCAGCACATACAGGTCGCCGATGGCGTCCAGCGCCTTGTGACGTACGAACTCGCGTTCCATGCGCAGGCCGCCGGGATTCAGAATCTCGCCGCCGTCGATGACCACGGCGTTCTCCAGCGAACCGCCGCGCGCCAGGCCTGCCTTGCGCAGCGCCTCGACCTCATGGGCGAACCCGAAGGTGCGGCAGGCCATGATCTCCTTGCGGAAGGTCGGTTCGTCCACGACGAAGTCGATCACCTGATTGCCAATCACGGCCGACGGGAAGTCGATCTCGAACCGCATCTCGTAGCGGTCGCACGGCAACAGGGCCGCATGCTTGTCGCCCTCGACGACATGGACCGTTTCCAGGATCTCGATATATCGCTGCGGCGTCGGCTGCGGTCGGAAACCGGCGCGGTCCAGCAGCTTCACGAACTCCAGCGCCGAGCCGTCCAGGATCGGCAGCTCCGGTCCGTCCACCTCGACCACGGCGTTCGACACGCCCAGGGCGGCGAAGGCGGCCATCAGATGCTCGATCGTCGACAGGCGAACGCCCGCGCCGTTCTCGATCATGGTGTTCAGGCGGGCGTCAACGACGGCCTCGCCCGACACCGGAATGCGGCTGTCCCGGTCGGTGATGTCGGTGCGCACGAAGACGATGCCCGTGCCCGATGGCGCAGGCCGAACCGCCAGCCGCACCCGGCGGCCGGTGTGCACCCCGACCCCGGCGATGATGGCCGGGGCGACGATGGTGCGTTCGTGATGGTCGCTTCTGACCGACAAACCTGAACTCACTCTTTCCTTTGCGCGCCGCACGCCGTGCGGATTGCGCCCTGGGTTTTATGTAGCGGTCATGCCGCAAGCGCGAAATCAAAGTCCGGTTTCGGATTGTTTCGGTGTGAGACACATCCGGAAACGAGAAGCGCCCCGGAGGCGGGCTCCGGGGCGCTTCGTTGTCATTTGCGATGTTTAGTTGGCCAGACGGCGGAGAAAGGATGGGATTTCCAGGTCGTCATCGGCCTGTCCCGCCTCCGGTTCTGGATGTTGGACCGGTTGAGCCGACGAGCGCGCCGGATGCGACGATTGCGGCGCATAGGACGTCTCGTGCTGAGGCTGGGTGCGTTTGCCGCGTCCGAACAGGCTCCAGCCGCTGCGGCGGTGGTCACGGTCGTCGTAACCATCGTCGGCTTGGGGTTGCTGGGCCGCAGGCGCGGCGCGCTCGTAGAGATCACCTTGCGGCGCGACGCGCGGAGCCGGTGCGCGGGTTTCATATTCCTCGACCCACGGATCGACGATGGGGTCCAGAGTGCGCGGCTGCGGCTCGGCCACGCGGATCACCGGCTCGGGGCGCGGTTCCGGTTCGCGAGCTGCAGGGGCCTGAAAGGTCGGCACGACCGGCGCCGGCTCGATGCGGGGCTCGGGCGCCCGGGGAGCTTCTGCACGAACCGGCTCGCGATAGGTGTCGCGGGTCGGTTCCGGGGCGCGCGAGGCTTGCGTGCCATACAGGCCGCCGGCCGAGCGACGCGCATCATGGCTGGCCAGCGGCGCGCTGGCGGCCGGCGGGGCGATGGGTTCGATGCGACGCACCTCGCCCTCGTCCATGCCGGTCGCGACAACCGAGACGCGGATCTTGCCGTCCAGAGCCGGGTCGAAGGCCGCGCCGAAGATGATGTTGGCGTCGCCGTCCACTTCCGCGCTGATGGCGTTGGCGGCCTCATCGACTTCCAGCAGGGTCATGTCCAGACCGCCGGTGATGTTCACCAGCACGGCCTTGGCGCCCTTCAGGCTGGTCTCGTCCAGCAGCGGGTTGGCGATGGCGTTCTGGGCGGCCAACAGAGCGCGGTCGTCGCCCGTGGCCTCGCCCGTGCCCATCATCGCCTTGCCCATCTCGGACATGACGGCGCGCACGTCGGCGAAGTCCAGGTTGATCAGGCCGGGCAGGATCATCAGATCGGTGATCGAGCGGACGCCGGAGTGCAGGACCTGATCGGCCATGCCGAAGGCGTCGGCGAAGGTCGTGCGTTCGTTGGCGACGCGGAACAGGTTCTGGTTCGGGATGACGATCAGGGTATCGACATAGCGTTGCAGCTCGGCGACGCCCGCGTCGGCCAGACGCATGCGGTGACGCCCTTCGAAGGTGAAGGGCTTGGTCACCACGCCGACGGTCAGGATGCCGCGATCACGCGCGCATTTGGCGATGACCGGCGCCGCGCCGGTGCCGGTGCCGCCGCCCATGCCGCAGGTGATGAAGACCATGTGCGCACCTTCCAGGTGCTGATGGATCTCGTCGGCGGATTCCTCGGCGGCGTTCATGCCGACTTCGGGGTGGGCGCCAGCGCCCAAGCCTTGGGTGATGGTCTCGCCCAGTTGGATGCGGCGATCTGTCTTGGCGAAGCTGAGGTGCTGCGCGTCGGTGTTGGCCACGACGAACTCGACCCCTTCGAGGCCGGCGTCGATCATATTGTTCACGGCGTTGCCGCCAGCGCCGCCGACGCCGAACACGACGATGCGGGGCTTCAGTTCAGTGTGTTGCGGCTTGACCAATGAGAGCGACATTTTCTGTTTCCGACCTGCTGACCCGCCCCTTCAAACCAACCGACCGCCCCGCCGAATCGCTTTGGTTATGAGCGCGTTAAGGATTGCGCCCATGAAGGTTAAGAGAAGGTTACGGCGATAATGTGAGTCGGACCGAAGAACACCCCAAACCGAAAGCGTTGCTGGACTTTTCCTGTCGACCACAGAAAAAGGGCGGCTCTTTCGAGCCGCCCTCCAGTTGAAAAACTCACGCCGCAATCAGAGGCGGAAGTTCAGACCGATGTTGAAGCGACGGCCGAATGGATCGAAATTCGAGTATAGCGTGGTACCCAAATATGGTGCCTGCTCCGCATCAAAGACGTTAGTGACGCCGGCTCGCAACGTGACATCGTCGCTCACGTTGTAGCGAACAAGGAAGTCGTTGCGGACAAAGTTGCCCGTGCGCAGATACTCGACTGGGCGAGAGTCAGCGTTAGCAATGAAGTCGCGGTACTGGATGATGTCTTGCGATGTTTGCCAATCAGCAATCCAAGAGATGCGTAAATCTTCGTTCGGCTCCCAGGCTAGGGTCGAGGTGAAGCGCACACGCGGGAAGGAACCGCCTGTTTGCAGAGTGCTCGCAAACTCCGTGAAGTCGTTCGGGTTCTGCGAGTTGTTGAACTGCTTCTGCTCTATCAGCCACGAACCGTTGATGGAGTAGTCAAAGCGACCGAAGTTGCGGCCCAGCACGTCCTGCGTATCGAAGGTGTAACGACCGATGAAATCAAGACCGCGAACTGTCCGTTTAGCGTAGTTCAAGGACCCTTGAATGAAGCCGATGCCGGTCACCGAATCGCCGACCTTGAAGGCTTCCGAGCGATCTTGCGCGGAGGCCGGGTTCGCGACTGGCGTCGTGTTGCGGAAGATCGTCGAACAGGCTTGCGCATTTAGCGTCGGGCCGTTGACGCAGTTGGCTGCGACAGTAGCTGCACCGACGGCGGCAATGACGTTCGTGATTTCGATCTCGTAGTAGTCGAGCACCAAACTGAGATTTGGGGCAAACCGAGGCTGGAACACGGTCGAGAAGGTGAAGGATTCAGCTTCTTCAGGGACCAGATCGACGTTGCCGCCGTTAACACCCGAGGTCGTCGACGTATACACCGGGATGTAATCGTCGTCGGTCGTCGCCGTCGTTCCGGCGAAGTCGTAGCTCAGCCCCTTCGCCTGCGCCAGGGCGGTGCAGTTCGTGATGCGGTTGGCGCGGATTTCCGCTGTCAGCGTCGGCGAAGTTATGCGCGCCGTTGTGCAGGGATCCTGAACGTCGACGAAGGTTTGCGAGAACGGACGGAAGTTTTCCGACAACGTAGGCACGCGGATCGACGTGTTGAAGCTGGTCTTGAACGCGATGTCGCGAATCGGACGGTAGACCAAGTTCACGCCGTACACATCCTGGCCGCCGACCGTCGAATAGTCTGAATAGCGGTAGGATCCGCTCAGTTCAGCGTATTCGCCGAAGGTGCTGTCGCGAAGCAGCGGAATCGACAACTCGCCGAAGACTTCCTTGGATTCGTAATATTTCTCCGGGAAGTCCGGGCTCGAGTTTAAGAACAGGAAGCGATTGCCAACCAAACGGTCGCGGCCTTCCGCAGAGGTGAGCTCCTTGCGATATTCCACGCCTAGAGCTGCGCCGATCGGGCCGGCACCCCAGAAGTCCCAGAACTGACCCGACACCGATGCGACCGCGTCATGCTGTTCGTTGATTTCCTTAACAGTCACGAAGGCTTCGACATATTGCCTACCGGCTTCGCTTTGGTTGCCCGCGCCGAAGATGTTGTAGGGCTGGCATTCGTTGATCGCCGCACGCCCGGCTTCGGAACCCTGCACCGTGCCGCCGCGAACGGCGTCGGGAAGGGCCACGCCCTGCGCATTCAAAAGTCGAACGCGGCAAACCGTAGCGCCCGCACTGCCCAGAACGCCAAGCGTATCGATGACGGAGTCCGCACCGAAGTAGAAGCGTTCGGCATCGACCGCCGCTTCCAAATTCTCGTTGTTCATCTTGCCGTAGGTGTATGACAGATCCCACCCGAAGTTCTTGACGAAGCCGACATCGCCATGGTCGCCGTTGAAGGCCAGGACATAGCGCTGCAGGTTGCGTTGGTTCTCCTGATAGCGGTCATCGCCGAAGCCGGACAGTCGAGCCCAAGGAGCGGCCGTTGGCGTACCCGCCGCACCCGGCGCGTTCAACGTGGGCGCGCCATAGTTAGTCACGGTGTTGCCAGCGATCGCCGCCTTGAGGTTGGCGGGGATGAAGGCGTTGTCCGACCAGCGCATGTTCGCTGTCGATGTTCCTGTGATCTGAACCTGCCGGGTGTTGGCCACGGCCGCGTCGCTGAAGTTGATGTCGTAGAAGATCGGCTGACTGATGTCGAAAGTCCGCTCGTCGATATATTTGGCTTCCGCATACGCGGTAATATGGCTCGTCACTTTGAAGGTAGAACCCACTTGGTAACGATAGGATTCCGACTCCGGAAGGCGGCTGTCAGTAGAGAAGCGCGAGGGGCTCTCGCCGTCGCCCCCAATGTTGTAGGGGCGGCTCGAGCCAGTGTTGCCGACTCGTTGGCCAAAGTTCGCCAGTCGGGCGCTCGTGCCGTCAAACCACCAAGTCTTGGCCGGATCTACCGAGTAGCAATTCGCGCTGTTGAAAGCTGTACAGTTCGCTTGGGCTACGTTCGGATTAGATGTGGGGCTTGGCTGTTGTGCGTTCGCCAAGGTCATTTGGCTGAAGCGCGGACGGTCAAGACGCACGACATCGGTGAACAGCATGCTATCAAGACGACCATCGTATGCTGGTCCGATCGCGGCGCTCGTTGGGTCTGCATCAATGCCTAGCAAAACCGGCGACCGACGCAACCAGTCGATATCCAGGCTCTGAACTTCATCCTGCTTTTCATACTCTGCGTGCGCATAGACGTTAAGACGATCGTCAAAGAAGTTCTTGCCAATCAGCGCGGAGATACGTTTTGCAGCCTGACCGTCTTGGTTGATCATGGCATAGTTAGCATCGATTTCAGCTCCATCGTAATCGTGACGAAGAGCAAAGTTCAGAACACCAGCCACGGCGTCGGCACCGTAAACCGACGATGCGCCGCCGGTGATGATTTCGACGTTTTGGATCAACAAGCGCGGAATAGTATCGACATCGACGCCGAGCGAACCACCGATCGAACCGACATGACGGCGACCATCGACCAAAGTCAGCGTGCGGCCTGTACCGAGAGCGCGAAGGTTCGCGACGGACAGACCTCCGTCGTTCAGGCCGGAACCTGTGGTATCCGATGGAATGATCGAGTTCGATAGAGCCGGGATCGTGGCGAGGTAATCGATCACCGTGGAAAGCCCGGTTTCGAGCAGTTGATCCTGAGAGACCTGAATAAGCGGTGTAGGCGCGGTCGTAGGATCGCGGCGGATACGCGAACCGGTGACTACGATTTCGTCAACCTGTGTAGCTGCCGTGTCAGCAGCGGTTTGCTGCGATTGGGCCCAAGCGGGGGCCGACACAGCGAAAATGCTCGCCAGAACCGTCGTCCCGAACAAATAATTACGCTTCAGTTTCATAATCAGTCACCCCACTAGAATCGATTTGCGAACAGCCGAGCCGCAAAAGCCCATGGCTTCTCGTAAACCGTCTAGCGAAATATGGCTGTCAAGCAACCAATGTGACCCAAATCGGGCCACCATGCGTCGATGATGTTACAATCGTGACACAGTTCAGCTACCGAGGATTGGTTAGTTGCTGCCGCTGCAATGGGCGCTTAAGTGGATGAGTCGCAGCGCGTTTGACTGCGAATAGACAGCGTCACAGATTGTCGCGGAGCCAGCCCGCCACGCGTCCCACCACATTCCCGCGGTGGATGCGCGGCGCATCCGCAGCCGTGATCTGGCGCGCCATCAGCTTTCTCGCCGACACCGCCTCACGCGGGCCGTAGGCGGCGCGGAGGAGGACACCGGCGGTGGCGCAGAAGGCGGGGCCGGAGGCGGCGTCGGCCAAATGTGGCGCCCGTTGGGGTTTTCCGAGGCGGACAGGACGGTCGAAGACCCGCACGGCCAGCTCGCGCACGCCGTTCAGCTGGCTGGCGCCGCCGGTCAGGACAAGGCCTGCACCGGGCTCCAGGCCAACGCCTGCGTTTCTTAGCCGATCACGGAGCAGTTCGAGGGTTTCCTCGACGCGGGGCGCGATGACGGTTTTCAGCATGGCGCGCGGGACGATGACCGGGCCGGCCGAGGCATCCTCGCCGCGCGGCGGGGCCTCCAGCATTTCGCGGTCCTCGTTGGCGCTGGCCATGGCCGAGCCGTGCAGCGTCTTGAGCCGCTCGGCGCCGGCCTTGGACGTCGACAGGCCGCGGGCGATGTCTGAGGTGACATGATCGCCGCCGACATTCAGGCTTTCGATATGCAGCAATGACCGGCCGCCCCATACGGCGGCGCTGGTCGAGCCGCCGCCCATGTCGATGCAGACGGCGCCCAGATCCATCTCGTCCTCTTCCAGCGCGGCCAGCGACGAGACGACGGGTGCGGCGGCGACGCCCTGCAGGTCGAGGTGCGCCAGCTCCAGGCAGTGGCTGAGGGTCGTGAACACGTTCTCGGCCATCGAGACGACCAACAGATCCAGCCCCAGCGAGCCGCCCCGCATCGAACGCGGATCATGCACGCCGCGTGCGCCGTCCACCGACCAGGCGATGGGCAGGACGTGGATCGGGCGACGGTTGGGCAGGCGGATCTGCGCCAGGGCCATGCCGATGGCGCGCGCCAGATCGGCGTCCCCGACCGGATTGGCGCCCAGGGACACGCGGGCCTGGACCCGGTGGCTGGCCATCTGGCCGATGGCGGTCGTGACAACGACGCCGGATACCGGGCTCTGGGCGGCGCGCTCGGCGCGTTCGACCGCGTGGCCGATGGCCTGGGCGGCTTCATCCATATTGATGATCGCCCCGCCCCTGACGCCTTTGGATTGGACATGGCTGGCGCCCGCGACGCGGATGGTGCGGTCGGCGTGACGGACGCCGTCCGGCTTCATGATGAAGCACGACACCTTGGATTGACCGATATCCAGCGCGGCGACCACGGGCGCACGTCCGGCGCGAGGATCCATGCCCCGACCGTGATCATTCGCCGCGCCGCGTTGCTTGGTCATGTCTCTACGGTCCTTAGGCGTCGCCGGCGGGTCGCACGGCGACCTCGTCGGGGGTTCTGAGATCGACCCGGGCGAAGCCCAGGTCGAGCAGGCGTTCGCGCTGGTCCAGCGCATCGAGGCGGATCAGGGCCGCCTCCTGTTCGGTGGCGGGCAGCTGGATCAGGCTGCCATCCTTCAGACGCAGGTCCCAGCGGCGCTCGTCCACGCGCACCAGGGCGTCCACCATCCCCATCAGCCGGGGGCGCTGGGCCAGCAGAGGCAGGATTTCACCCGCCGCGACGTCGGCGCCCTTGCCCACGACCAGCGGCAGCGTCGGATAACGACGCGCGTCGGCGCCGTCGATGACCTGGCCCCGGTTGTCGATGACCTTGATCTGACCGGCTTCCTGCCAGACGGCGAGGCGGTCGTGTTCCTTGACCTCGACGATCAGGGTGTCGGGCAACAGGCGCACCACGCGCGCCTCCTTGACCCAACCCACGCCTTGAACCCGCGTGCGAATGGCGTCCAGATCCAGGCTGGTGATCGGCTGACCGGAATACAGGCCCAGTGCGCGCTGGATCGCCGGCTCGGCCTCAGGCGAGGCGCCGGTGATGTGCACCCGCCTCAGCGTCAGGCCCATGCCGGCCGTCGCACTGTCCAGGCCATGCGAAACCGAGGCGCCGATCCGCTCGGCGCGAGCGCCCGTGGCCAGAACCCCGACCAGCAGCAGCGCGCCGGCGCCCAGAGCGATCACGGCGGTGCGGGGCGAAATATCGACACGGCCGATAGCGGCCATCTTGCCGGGAACGGCGGACGCGTTCTGGGCCCCGCCGCGCGACCGTCCTCCGCCCTTGGAAGCCGCACCGCGTTGTGGAGCCTGATTAGAACCCTGTCGCCGGCCGCCGCGAACTACCGCGGGCATGAGGCGTCCTCCACCATCCACCGAACCAGATCGTCATAGCTCATCCCGGTATGGGCGGCCTGCTCGGGCGCGAGCGAAGTCGGGGTCATGCCGGGCTGAGTATTGACCTCCAACAGGACCAGATCGTCCTTAACATCATCATAACGGAAGTCGGATCGCGACACGCCGCGGCACCCCATGGCGACGTGCGCCGCCTCCGCCTGACGCAGCGCCTTTTGGAACACGTGCGATGGCAGGACGGCCGGCAGGACGTGCACCGACCCGCCCGGCGCATACTTGGCCTCATAGTCATAGAAGCCCTTGGTCGGGGTGATGTCCGTGACGGTCAGGGCGCGCGGCCCCGTCGCCTCGCCCAGCACGGTGACGCACAACTCCTTGCCTGCGATATAGGGCTCGACGACGACCTGCTCGCCGTAAGTCCACCCCGGCTCGCCCACTTCCGAGACCGGACGGTTGGCGCCCTCGCGCACCAGGAAGACGCCGACGGACGAGCCCTCGGCATTGGGCTTGACCACATAGGGCGGGTCGATGACGTGGCGGCTGGCGACTTCGTGACGATCGTAAAGACCACCGCCCGGCACCTTGAGGCCCGCCGCCCGCAGCACAGCCTTGGACTTGTCCTTGTCCATCGCCAGGGCCGAGGCCAGCACGCCGGAATGGGTGTAGGGAATCCGCAGGGTCTCCAGCACGCCCTGGACGCAGCCGTCCTCGCCCCAGGCGCCGTGCAGGCAGTTCAGCACCACGTCGGGCCGGATCAGGCCGGACAGCACATTGGCCAGATCCCGCCCGGCGTCCACGCGGCTGACGCGCACGCCCTGTCGCTCCAGCGCCTGCGCGCACTGCTCGCCCGACGAGAGGGACACCTCCCGCTCTGCGGAAAGGCCGCCCATCAGGACGGCGACATGAAGGTCTTTGAAAGCGCGGGCCATGACGCCTTGGATTGGGGCCTACATGTTTAACAGGCCGTCAACCATTCGCGTCCGCCGACCATTTTGCGCGGGATTTTTTATCCCGATCGGCCGATCCGCTTGATTTCCCATTCCAACTGAACGCCGGTCTTGGCCAGGACATCGGCGCGAACCGCCTCGCCCAGGCCTTCGATATCGGCGGCTGTCGCCTCGCCGGGATTGATCATGAAGTTGGAGTGCAGTTCGCTGAACTTGGCCCCTCTCCCGGTTTCGGCGTGCAGCTTGCCGCGCCAGCCCGCCCCATCCACCAGCTGCCATGATGAATGGCCGGGCGGGTTCTTGAAGGTCGAGCCGCCCGTCTTCTCGCGGATCGGCTGAGTGGTCTCGCGACGGCTGGTGATCTCGGAGATCCGGGCCGCCACCGCCTCGGGTTCGTCGGCCGCGCCGCGATAGGTCGCCTCGATCCAGATGATGTCGGCCGGCGCCTGAGAATGGCGATAGGTGTAGCCGAAGTCGGCCAGAGCGTAATCGACACGCTCGCCCGCCCGCGTCAGGCCCCAGGCCGAAACCAGCACGTCCTTGGTCTCGGAACCATAACAACCGGCGTTCATGGTCAGGGCGCCGCCGATCGTGCCCGGAATGCCGGCGTAGAATTCCAGCCCGGCGATCCCCGCCTTGGCGCTGGCCTTGGCGACCATGGAGTCCAGCGCGCCCGCGCCCGCCGTGATCGTGTCGCCGTCTGTCGTGATCTGCGCCCAAGGGCGGCCCGCCAGGCGGATCACCACCCCCTCGACCCCGCCGTCACGCACGATGACGTTCGATCCGACGCCCAGAACCGTCACCGGCACGGCCGCGTCCAGCGCCTCCAGGAAATCCGCCAGATCCTCGGCGTCCGCCGGAATGAACAGGGCCTCGGCCGCGCCGCCCACCCGGAACCAGGTATAGGGCGCCAGCGGCTCGTTCCGCAGCAGCTTGCCGCGCACCTCGGGCAAAGCAATCACGCCAGAGCCTCCAGCTGCGCCGGCAGGCCATAGGCCCAGCTGGTGATGTCGCCGGCGCCCAGCAGCACGACAACGTCGCCGGATTTGGCCTCATCCTTGATCAGGCGTGGCAGGACAGCGGCGTTCTCCAAGGCCTGGACGTGACGGTGGCCGTAGCGGCGCACTCCGTCGGCCAGGGCGTGTTTGTCCACGCCCTCGATCGGCTGTTCGCCCGCCGGATAGACGTCGGCCACGATCACGCCGTCGGCGTCCGAGAAGCAGGTCGAGAACTCGTCCATCAGGTCGCGCAGGCGCGTGTAGCGGTGCGGCTGAACCACGGCGATGACGCGACCGTCGGTCACCTGGCGCGCGGCCTTCAGCACGGCGGCGATCTCGACCGGGTGGTGGCCATAATCGTCGACGATGCGAACGCCGCCCACGACGCCCGTGGTGGTGAAGCGCCGCTTGACCCCGCCGAAGCCGGCAAGGCCGGTGCGGATCGCGTCGTCCGACACGTCCAGCTCGCGCGCCACGGCGATGGCGGCCAGGGCGTTCGACACATTGTGCCAGCCGGCCATCGGCAGATGGACGCCCGAGATCACATGGGTTTCGCCATTCTGGATGACCACGTCGAAGCGGCAGCCGTCGGGCCCCATCTCGACATTATCAGCCCGCACCATGGCCTGCGGATTGACCCCGTAGGTCACCAGCCGCCGGTTATCGATGGCGGCGACCAGCTTCTGCACCTCCGGATGGTCCAGGCAGACAGCGGCGAAGCCGTAGAAGGGGATGTTCTCGACGAAATCGACGAACGCTTTGCGCACCCCGTCGAAGTCGCCGTAGTGGTCCAGATGTTCGGGATCGATGTTGGTGACGATGGCCACCGTCGACTTCAGGCGCAGGAAGCTGCCGTCCGACTCATCCGCCTCAACCACGATCCAGTCGCCGTCGCCGACCTTGGCGTTGGTGCCATAGGCGTTGATGATGCCGCCATTGACCACCGTGGGATCCAGGCCCGCCGCATCCAGCAGGGCCGCCACCATAGAGGTCGTGGTCGTCTTGCCGTGGGTTCCGCCAACCGCGATCGAGAACTGCAGCCGCATCAGCTCGGCCAGCATCTCGGCCCGGCGCACCAGCGGGATGCGGCGCTCGCGGGCCGCCTTCATCTCGGGATTGTCGGCCTTGACCGCCGTCGAATAGACCACCGCTGAAACGCCCTCGCCCACATGGGCGGCGTCGTGGCCGATGAAGATCTTGGCGCCCAGTTGTTCCAGCCGCTCAGTATTGGCGCTCGCCTTGGCGTCAGAGCCCTGCACCGAATAGCCGATCTTCAGCATGATCTCGGCGATGCCGCTCATGCCGATGCCGCCGATGCCGACGAAATGAACGGGACCGAGGTCGAACGGGACGGGGCGAAGGCGTGCGATCATTTTCGCCTCATAAACGCCGCCTCGCCTCCTGCGAAGGGCGCGCCGCATACGGAGCGAACTTTTCTAGCGACGATCGGGCGCGGCTGTGCGCGAAGTCGCACAGAACCATTGCGCCTCCACCGAGTTGTCTTCGGGAACGCGCGCGGCTCCCGCTTGCGCTGCTGCACCAAAGGACTCCCAAGATGGCCAAGACCTCAAAGCCGGCCGGCGCGCCGACAATCGGCAACGCCGGCGAGGTGCACCAGACCGCCTCGACGCCTGACACCCGCCTGACCACCAATCACGGGACGCCGATCAGCGACAACCAGAACTCGCTCAAGGCCGGCGCGCGCGGTTCGACCCTGCTGGAAGACTTCATCCTCCGCGAGAAGATCCAGCATTTTGACCACGAGCGCATCCCTGAGCGGATCGTCCATGCCCGCGGCTCGGCCGCCCACGGCTTCTTCGAACTGACCGACAGCCTTTCGGACTTCACCACCGCCAAAATCTTGACTGAGGTCGGCAAGAAGACCGAGCTGTTCACACGCTTCTCGACCGTCGCCGGCGGCGCGGGGTCGGTCGATACGCCGCGCGACGTACGCGGCTTTGCGGTCAAGTTCTATACGACCGAAGGCAACTGGGATCTGGTCGGCAACAACATTCCCGTCTTCTTCATCCAGGACGCGATCAAGTTCCCGGACCTGATCCATTCGGTGAAGATGGAAGCCGACAAGGGCTATCCACAAGCGGCGTCTGCTCATGATACCTTCTGGGACTTCATCGGCCTGATGCCGGAAAGCACCCACATGATCATGTGGGCCATGTCCGACCGCGCCATTCCGCGCTCGCTGCGGATGATGGAAGGCTTCGGCGTTAACACCTTCCGCCTGATCAACGCCGAGGGCGAGGCGACCCTGGTCAAATTCCACTGGCGGCCCAAGCTGGGCACGCAGTCGACCTGCTGGGACGAAGCGGTCAAGATCGCCGGCGCCGATCCCGACTATCACCGCCGCGACCTGTATGAGGCCATCGATCAGGGCGACTTCCCCGAATGGGAGTTCGGCGTGCAGTTGTTCACTCAGGAGCAGGCCGACGCCCTGCCCTTCGACGTCCTGGACGCCACCAAGCTGGTGCCGGAAGAGGATTATCCCATCCGCGTCATCGGCCGCATGGTCCTGAACAGCAACCCCGACAACTTCTTCGCCGAGACCGAACAGGTCGCCTTCCTGCCGACAAACATCGTGCCGGGCATCGATTTCTCGGAAGATCCGCTGCTGCAGGGCCGTCTGTTCTCCTATCAGGACACTCAGCTGTCGCGCCTGGGGACGGTCAACTTCCACCAGATCCCGATCAATCAGACCAAGGGCTGCCCCTTCCAGAACTTCCAGCGCGACGGGCATATGCAGATGGCCGTGCCCAAGGGCCGCGCCAACTACGAACCCAACAGCCTGTCCGAGGCGGGCGAGGACGGCGGCCCGCGTGAAGATCCCAAGGGCGGTTTCCGCACCGCGGCCATCCCGGTCGAGGGCGAAAAGGTCCGGCTGCGCGCCGAAAGCTTCGCCGATCACTATAGCCAGGCGCGGCTGTTCTTCCGCTCACAGACCGAGATCGAACAGGCCCACTTGGCCAGCGCCATCGTGTTTGAACTGTCGAAGGTGTCGCTCGCCCACGTTCGCGAGCGCGTTTTGGCCAATCTGCAGAACGTCGACGAGACCCTGGCCCAGCGTGTCGCAGACGGCTTGAACCTGCCCCTGCCCAAGGCGTCCGAGCCCGGTGTGGCCCCCATCGATCTGGACGCCTCGCCGGCGCTTCGCATCGTCGGCAAATATCCGGACACCCTGAAGGGCCGAAAGGTCGCCATCCTGGTCGCCGACGGTTCGGATGGCGCTGTCGTCGATGCGGTCAAGGCGGCGGTTGAAGGTGACGGCGGCTCGGTCTTCATCGTTGCGCCCAAGATCGGCGGCGCCAAGCTGAAGGACGGCAAGACGCTGGCGGCCGACGGTCAACTGGCCGGCAGCCCGTCGGTCCTGTTCGACGCCGTAGCGATCGTTCTGTCCGAGGACGGCTGCGCCCAGATGTTGAAAGAAGGCGCCGCAGTCGATTTCGCCAAGGATGCCTTCGGCCACCTCAAGGCCATCGGCCACACGCCCGAGTCCCAGCCCCTCTTGGATAAGGCGGGCGTCGAACCGGACGCCGGCGTGATCGACCTGTCCAAGGACGCCAAAGGCTTCCTCGCTCCCGCCCGCACCCGCCAGTGGGATCGGGAGCCCAAGGTGCGAATGCTGGCCTGACCGCAGATCATTTGATCAGAACGAAAAAGGGCCGGGCGATACGTCGCCCGGCCCTCTTGTTTTGTGTATGGCGCGGCGATCAGCTGTCGGTTTGCCAGCCGCCGGCCAGGGCGCGGAACAGGGCGATCTGATAGGTGGTGACCAGTGCGTCAGACTGGGCCAGGGCCGCGTCGGCCGCCGCCTGGGTGCGTTCAGCGTCCAGCACCAACAGGAAGCTGTCGGCGCCGGCGTTGAAGCGCAGGCGTGACAGGTCGGCGGCGCGGGCGGCCTGATCCCTGGCTTCGGTCAGGGCCGCACGGCGGTCCAGTTCGTTGGCGTAGTTGCTGAGCGCCGTCTCGGTTTCCTGAAGCGCCGTCAGCACGGTCTGGTCGAAGGTGGCCAGAGCCGCGTCCGAACGGGCGCCGGCGGCCTTGATCTGGGCGCGGGCGGCGAAGACGTTGGGGAAGGACCAGCTGATCAGCGGACCGAAGCTGAAGCGGAAGTTCTGGTCGTCGCCCAGTTCGCCCGATTCCAGCGCGGTGGAGCCGAAGGAGCCGCCCAGGCTGATCTGCGGAAACAGGTTGGCGGTCGCCACGTTCACGCGCGCGGCGGCGGCGGCCAGTTCGGCCTCGGCCTGGCGCACGTCGGGACGGCGGGCCAGAAGCGCGGCGCCATCGCCGACCGGGATCGGCTGGCTGAGCTGGGGCGGACGCACGCAGGCGGCGGCGGCCTGGCTGGCTTCGGCCGGGGTGCGCCCGGTCAGGGTCGCCAGGCGGAACAGGGCCTCGTTACGGGTTGCGCGCAATGTCGGCAGGGTCGCCGCCGTCTGGGCCAGGGCCGCGCGGGCGCTGGCCACGTCCAACCCCGTGCCCGCCCCGCCGTCAAGCAAGGTCTGGGTCAGGTTGGCTGTGTTGCGTTGCAGCTCCAGCGTCCGTTCGGCCACCGCGATCTGCGCATTGGCCGAGCAGGTGTCGGCATAGGCGCGGGTCGTCTCGGCCGCGACCGTCACCTGGACCGTGGCCAGGGCGGCCTCGGCGGCGCGGGCGTCGGCGCGGGCGGCGCGAATGGTGGATTCCACCCGTCCGAACAGGTCGACCTCATAGGCCGCCTGAATGCCGACGTCATAGGTGTCGATCTCGGGCGCATCCTGCCCGGCTGGCAGGCCCTGGACCGTGGCGGCGGAGGCGCGGCTGCGCTGGGCCTGGGCGCTGGTCGTCGTAGTCGGGAAACGGCCGACGCGGGCCTCCGACAGCGACGCCCGTACCGCGCGCAGATTGGCGAAGGCGGCTTCGAGCTGGTTGTTCTCGGCGAAGGCCTGCTGGATCAGGGCGTCCAGCGTGGGGTCCTCGTACAGCCGCCACCAGTCGTCGCTCGCCGCAGCGGTCGAGACAGTGGGGCTGGCCGAGCCGACGAACGCGCCCGTGCCGGCGACGGGCAGGTCGGCGACGGGCGCCTTAGGTCCGACCGCGCAGGCGGCGAGCAGGGCGCTCGACGCCGCGGCGGTCAGGAAGCTGAGGGTCTTGTTGCGGGTCATCAGATGTCCCCTCCCCGGCCGGTCGCGGGTGCAGGCGCGTTGGGATCGGTCAGGTCGCTGGTTTCGTCATAACGCACGGCCCGGTCCGAAGGACGGTCAGGCGTCGGGGTCGGCTTCTTGCCTTGCGGCAGTTTCGAGGACAGCCAGCGGCTGACCACATAGAAGACCGGGGTGAAGATCAGGCCGAAGAAGGTCACGCCCAGCATGCCCGAGAAGACGGACGTGCCCAGTGACTGACGCATCTCCGCGCCCGGCCCCGAGGCCAGCATCAGCGGCACGACGCCGAGGATGAAGGCGAACGAGGTCATCAGGATCGGACGCAGGCGGGTCTTGGCGGCGGCGACCGCAGCCTCGAACCGGTTCATGCCCTGCTCTTCCTCGGCCTGTTTGGCGAACTCGACGATCAGGATGGCGTTCTTGGCCGCCAGGGCGATCAGAACGACCAGACCGATCTGGACCAAAATGTTGTTGTCCAAGCCGCGCAGGTTCACCCCGATGATGGCCGCCAGCAGACACATCGGCACGATCAGGATGACCGCCAGCGGAAGCGTGAACGCTTCGTACTGAGCCGCCAGCACCAGGAAGACGAACACCACCGCCATCAGGAAGATGACCGTCGCGCCGGAACCCGCCGCCTTCTGCTGATAGGCCAGACCCGTCCATTCGTAGGAGAAGCCCTGCGGCAGGGTCTGGGCGGCCATGGTTTCCATGACCTGCAGCGCCTCGCCGGAAGAGACCCCTGCCGCGGCGTTGCCCTGAAGTTCGGCGGCCGGGAACAGGTTGTAGCGCACGATCCGCGCCGGGCCGGAATCGTTGACCAGATTGGCCACCGACCCGATCGGCACCATGGCGCCCGTGGACGACTTGGTCTTCAGATTGGCGATGTCGGCGATGTCGTCGCGCGCCGTCGGCTCCGCCTGTGCCGTCACCCGGAAGGTGCGGCCCAGCATGTTGAAGTCGTTGACGTAGGACGAGCCCAGATAGACGCCGAGAGTGTCGAAGACCGAGCTGGGTTGAACGCCCAGCATCAGCGCCTTGTCACGGTCGACGTCGGCGGTGATGCGCGGCGAGGCCGTGTTGTAGGTCGAGAAGACCTGGCTGACCTCGGTCGGCTTCTGGGCGGCGGCGCCCATCATGGCGAAGGTCGCGCCTTCCAGCGGACGATAGCCGGCGCCTTCGCGGTCCTGGATCATCATCGAGAAGCCGTTGCCGGTGCCCAGACCCTGGACCGCCGGCGGGGCAATGACGAAGATTTGCGCGTCCTCGATCTGTCCGGTGGCCTGGGTGATGGCGCCGGCCAGGGCCGTGGCGGCCTCTTCCTTGGAGCGTTCCTCGAAGCCGTTCAGGCGCACGAAGATGGTGGCGGCGTTGGAGCCGAACGAGAAGCTGGAACCGTCCAGACCGGCGAAGGCCACGGTGCCGTTCACCCCGGAAGTGCCCTGGATGATCTTGGTGGCGCGTTCCATCACCGCCTGGGTGCGGTCCAGAGATGCGCCGGCCGGCAGTTGGATGACGCCGATCAGGAAGCCCTGATCCTGTTCAGGGATAAAGCCCGAGGGGGTATCCACCAGACGCCAGGCGGTCAGGCCCAGAAGACCGGCATAGATGATCAGAACCAGACCGACCGTGCGCACCAGACGCGCGGTCAGGCGGCCGTAACGATCCGATAGCCAGTCAAAGCCCTCGTTGAACTTCCGCCCGGCCCAGCCGCCGTAATAGACGACCGTGCCCAGGACGCCCGGCTTGCGAGCATGCTCGTGATCCTTCTTGTGCGGCTTCAGCAGTAGGGCGGCCATGGCCGGCGACAGGGTCAGGGACACGAACAGCGAGATGACCGAGGCCGAGGCGATGACGACCGCGAACTGGCGATAGAAGATGCCGGGGATGCCGGGCACGAACATCGTCGGCACGAACACCGACACCAGCACAAGGCCGATGGCGATCAGGGCGCCGGACACCTCCTGCATCGATCGATAGGCGGCCTCCTTTGGACTGAGGCCCTCGCTGATGGCCCGCTCCACGTTCTCGACCACGACGATGGCGTCATCGACGACGATGCCGACCGCGAGGACCAGGGCGAAAAGAGACAAGGAGTTGATCGAATAGCCCAGCGCCAGCTGCACCGCGAAGGTGCCGACCAGGGCGACGGGAATGGCGACGATGGGGATGATGGCCGCGCGCCAGGTCTGCAGGAAGACCATGACCACGATGATGACCAGGATGACGGCTTCGACCAGGGTGTGCTGAACCGACTCCACCGAAGCGGCGACGAATTCGGTCGGGTTGTAGGGCACGTCCACCTTCATGCCGGCGGGCACTTCGGACTTCAGGGCCTCGACCTCTTTCAGCACGCGGTCGGCGGTGCCCAAGGCGTTTGCGCCCGGCTGCTGAACGATGGCGATGCCGACGCCCCGCTGGCCATCGAAGAAGCCGCGGATGCCGTAATCCTGGGCGCCCAGTTCGATCCGCGCCACATCACGCAGATAGGTGACACGGCCTTGGGCGTCCGTCTTCAGGACGACGTTGGCGAACTCATTGGGATCGCTGAGGCGACCCTGGACCTGAACCGGCAGTTGGAAGGCGGCTGCGCTGTTGGGGAACGGCGGCTGGCCGATGGAGCCGGCGGCGGCCTGGACGTTCTGGGCGCGGAGGGCCGAGACGATCTCGGGGCCCGTCAGACCGCGCTCGGCCGCCTTGGCCGGGTCAATCCAGACGCGCATCGAATAGTTGCCGCCGCCGAACACCTGCACTGCGCCCACACCTTCGATCCGCAGCAGGCGGTCCCGCAGCGTGGAGTTGGCGTAGTTGCCGACATAGTCGTTATCCAGCGTGCCGTCGGGCGACGTCAGGCCAAGGATCATCAGGAAGCCGCTCTCGGCCTTGTTGACCACAACGCCCGTCTGGCGAACCGCCTCGGGAAGGCGGGGTTCAGCCAGGGCAACCCGGTTCTGGACCAGCACCTGTGCGGAATCCAGGTCCGTGCCGGGCTGGAAGGTCACGGTGATGGCCACTGCCCCGTCCGATGTGGACGAGGAGGAGATGTACAGCATGTTCTCGACGCCGTTCACCTCCTGCTCGATGGGGGCGGCGACGGTTTCGGCCAGGGTCTCGGCCGAGGCGCCGGGATAGGCGGCGTTGATGGTGATCGTCGGCGGCGCGATCTCAGGATACTGCGACAGGGGCAGCAGCGGATAGGCGGCGATGCCGATGATGGAGATCACCACCGCGATCACGGCCGCGAAGATCGGCCGGTCGATGAAGAAGCGGGAGATATTCATGGCTTAGCCGGCCGGCAGGCTGTTGGCGAAGGAGGCGCTGGACGCGGGCGCCGCCTGGGTGACTGGCGCCTGGGACGCATCGCCGGCGATGGGTTCGATCTTGCCGTTCTTGGGCGTGACCTTGGAGCCCGGCTGGGCGGCGCGTTGCAGACCCGCAATGATGACGCGGTCGGTTGGAGCCAGGCCCGAACGGACGACGCGCAGGCCCTGCACGATCGGGCCGAGCTGGACGGCCTTGTTCGTCACGGTGCCGTCGGCGTTGACGACGGCGACGGTGCGGCGGGCCTGATCGGTGCCGATGGCCGAATCCGGCACCAGCAGGGCGTCATAGGCGCCCGCGCCCGCGACCTGGGCGTTGCCGAACATGCCGGGGCGCAGGAAGCCGTCGGCGTTAGGCAGGATGGCGCGCAGACGGATCACGCCCGAGGCGGTGTCCACGGCGTTGTCCGAGAAGTCGAGCCGGCCGGTGTGCTTGTAGGTGCTTTCGTCCTGCAGGCGCACGTTGACGACCGCGCCCTGATTGGCGCCGCCCTGACGCAGGTATTTCAGCAGGACCGCTTCCGAACCGTCGAAGACGAAGTGGATCGGGCCGCCCGAGATGATGGTGGTCAGGATGTCGCCGGCCGACGAACCGCCGGCGATGACATTGCCCGGATCGACGCGACGATCGGACACGCGACCCGAGGTCGGCGCGGTGACGCGGGTGTATTCCAGGTTCAGACGCGCATTGCGGACGGCGGCGTTGCCGGCCGCCAGATTGGCCTGGGCCGCATCGACGGCCGCCTTGTTGGAATCATATTCGGCCTTGGACACCGCCTGCGAGGCCAGCAGGGCTTCGCTGCGGGCCAGGTTGGCGCGGGCCAGCGACAGTTGCGACTGGGCCTGGGCCACCTGGGCCTGAGCCTGGGCCAGCGCGGCCTGAGCGGGGCGCGGATCCAGGGTGAACAGCAGCTGGCCCTTTTGAACCATCTGACCGTCGCGGAAGTGAACGGCCTGGATATAGCCGCCGACGCGGGCGCGCACGTCCACGCTCTCGACCGCTTCGAAGCGCCCGGTGAACTCGTCCCAGTCCCGTACCTGCTGCTTCAGCGGGACAGCCACTGTCACGGGCGGCGCGCCTTGCGCCGGCGCCTCTGCCTTTGGGGAACAACCATAAAGCGCACCCGTCACCATGACGGATACCGCCGCAATCTTCAGCCCGCGCATCTGCGCATCTCCCTGTCGGAGGTAAATCCCTGTCGTGCGGACAGAGGCCGATGGGGAGTCGGCCTTGTCAACGCGTGGTGACTTAATGGTCGGAGCCGTGGCGCTTGTCAACAGGCGTTGACAAAGCCATATGTGATCTACGGTTATTGTCTGTGGAGTGTCATCACCTTGTTATGTCCCGGCCCACGCCCGAGAAACGCCGCCGCCACACGCACGGCCATTCTCGATGCTGCACGCGAGAGATTCGCGGCCGAGAGCTATGACGACGTGGGCATGCGCGACATCGCGCGCGACGTCGGTGTCGATGCGGCGCTGATCAGCCGCTACTTCGGCTCCAAGGACGACCTGTTCCTGGCCGCGCTGGACAGTTGCGGCGACGGCAGCGCCCTGATGCAGGGCGAAAAGGCCGACTTCGGACGGCGCGTGGCGCATGAGATCGTCTTTGAACCCAAGAAGGCCGAAAAGCTGAAGGGCATGTCGATCATGCTGCGCTCCATCGGCTCGGCAAAGGCGTCGGAGATGGTTCAGAACACCTGCACCCAGCGCTTCTTCGGTCCGCTGGAGGAATGGCTGAGCGGGCCGGACGCCACCGTCCGCGCGCGGCTCTTGGCAGGCTTCATCATGGGCATGTCGGTCAGTCGTGAGCTGGGCGGCGGCAGCTTCAACATCGAACCCGCCCAATGTGAGGAAATGCGCGACCGACTGGCGCCCATTCTTCAGTCCCTGATCGACGGCTGATCCCATCGCCGAAATGAAAAAGGGCGCGGAGGCTGACCTCCGCGCCCTTCGTCTTGTCTGGCGACCGGCTCAGTGCGAGGCGGTCGAGGTCACTTCGGTCCGCGCCTTGGTGCGGATGCAGCCGATGGCGAAGATGGTCAGACCGACGTAGCCCAGCATCGGCACGATGAAGGCGGGCTGAAGCTTGCCGGCCGCATCGGCGATATGCGCCGCGACCTGTGGCAGCAGAGCGCCGCCGATGATGCCGAACACCAGAAGGCCCGACGTCGCAGAGGTCGGCGCAGTCGACCGCTCCAGCGTCAGGGTGAAGATGGTCGGGAACATGATCGAGTTGAACAGGCCGATCGACAGGACGGCATAGGCCGCCGTCGGACCGCCGATCTGGCTGACGGTCAGGCACAGGACGGCCGCTGCGACAGTGCAGAAGGCCAGGACGATGCCGGGGCGAACCTTGGTCAGCACGAGCGAACCGATGAAGCGGCCGACCATGGCGCCGCCCCAGTACAGGGCGACCATCTTGCCCGCCGTCTCGATCGGGGCGTTCAGGATGTCGGGGCTTTCAAGGAAGTTGGTCAACATGCCGCCGATGGCGACTTCGGAACCGACGTAGAGGAAGATGGCCAGGGCGCCGAACACGGCCCACGGCGACGACAGCGCCTTCAGCGGCGAGACCGCGTTGTTAAACTCCGGCGCCGCCGCATTGATCTTCTTGCGCGCGGTGAAGATGAAGACGGCGATCAAGGCAAAGAAGGCGCCCATGCCCAGGAAGGCCATGTCGATGCTGCGCAGCGACTGGGTGCGCGTTGCGGCGGTCACCACGGCGCCGGCGGCGAAGACGCCGCCCGTCAGCAGAACGTGTGATCCGAGATAAGGTCCGACAGTCGTACCCAGCGAGTTGAAGGCCTGCGACAGGTTCAGACGGCTGGAGGCGCCCTTGGGGCTGCCCAGTTCGGCGACCAGCGGGTTGGCCGCGACTTGCAGCAGGGTCACGCCCGAGGCGATGACGAACAGAGCGACCAGGACACCGGGATACCAGTCGGCGGCGGTTGCGGCCGGCACGATCAGGCAGCCCGCGACCATGACGATCAGGGCGCCGATGATCGAGCGGCTGTAACCCAGCTTGCTGAGCACCGAGGCGGCCGGCAGGGACATCAGCCCGTAAGCGATGAACCAGGCGAAGGTGGTCAGGAAGGCCTCGGCGTTGTTCAGGTCGAACACCCGCTTCACCGCCGCGATCAGCGGATCGATCAGCGAGGTGGCGAAGCCCCAGGCGAAGAACAGCGTGGTGACATAGGCGAAGGCCAGGCCTGCACCCTGGCGTTTTCCGGCGTCCGGAACGGTCATGAATGATCCCCCAGTGAAATCGAACGGCCGCGCTGTGGTCGCGCGGTTCTCATCCTGCTTGGTTCGGCCATCGCGAAAGGCGCGTCCAGCCGAAAAGCGCGCTCTGTAACGAAACTTTTCCCCCACCCCGTGGCGCAGGCAAAGAAAAGGGCCGCCTCGCGAACGCGGCGGCCCAAGTTTGCTCAGAAGAGAGGGGAAATCAGAACTTGTAGTTCAGCCCGACAGCGAAGGTGCGGCCGTAGTGCTGATAGTCGATGGTCCGGCGCTCATCGCCGTTCTCGAAGGTCTTGAACGGCTCGTCGGTCAGGTTGTTGACCTGAGCCAGAACCGACAGGCCTTCCAGCGGACCGGACTGGAACTCATAGCCGACCTGGGCGTCGACGACCGTTTCAGCCGCCACCGAACGCAGGGTGCGGCCGTTGCCGAAGCCGGCGACCTCGCCCAAGTAATCCGAGCGATAGCGGGCCGAAATCCGCGACTGGAAGCCATAGCGCTCGTAGTAGAGCGAGCCGTTGATCACGTTTTCCGACAGACCCGGGAGAGCGGTCGGGGCCTGGGTCGGATCGGGCTGGACTTCGCTGTCCGTGGTCGAAGCGCTGAACTGGGCGCCGAAACCTTCCAGGGCAGGATGGAAGATGTCGAACGGCGCCGAGATCGACAGTTCGAGGCCCTTGATCCAGCCGCCTTCGCCGTTGTCAGGCGCGCCGACCAGGCCTTGGCGCAAGGCCGGCTCGGGGTTTGTCGGCGAAATCACGCCGATCGGATAGCCGGTGAAGTCGAAGATCTGATTGCGATTAAAGACGTAGCTTTCCAGGTTCTTGTAGAAAGCCGCCAGCGAGATGTAGCCCTTGCGGTTGGCGAAATACTTCTCGAACGACACGTCGATCACGTCCGCGATGTACGGCCGCAGTTCCGGATTGCCGCCGCCGCCGCCCCAGGGGGAACGGTTGATGTCGGTCGATTGGGCCAAGCTGGGGTTATAGCTGTAGTTTCGCGAGGCGCGCATATCGTCCATGCGCGGACGGGCCAGGGTGCGCGAAACCGCTAGACGCGCGAACATGTCCTCGCCGGTTTCCAGGATGAAGTTCGCGCTAGGCAGAATCTCCAGATATTCGTCGCCGCCCGTCACCGCGATGGTCTCGGAGACGCCCGGTCCGACCTGCCGCGCCGAGAAGCCGCTGGAGCTTTGGTCGGTATAGACGAACTGCATGCCGACGTTGCCGGTCAGGGCTCGGCCGAACAAGTTGTGATCGATGTTGGCGCGGACGTAGGCGGTCGAGACCTTTTCCGTCACTTCCCAGTTGCCTGCGGTGACGTCGGCGTTCGGGTTGCGGACGCGGTTCAGCGCGCCACTGTTGACCAGGCCGAGAGCGTCGTAGCTCAGCACGGCGCTGATGCCGAGATAGCCGAGGTCGGTCGGGTCCAGCAGGAAGGCCGAAGGCACGGTCAAATCGCCGCCGCCGGGGACGCCGAGATAGAACTGATCGTTGACGAAGCTCTTCTGACGCTCGGTATAGTTGGCGCCGAAGTCGATCGACTTGAACGGGCTCTGGTGCAGTTGGCGCGTCACGGAGAAGCGAGCCGCCTTGATCTCGTCCTCGATGGAGGGCGTGTTCATATAGCCGGCCTGACCGCCCGGAATGACGTCGCCGCCCCAGCCTTGCGGGCTGGTGATCTTGATCAGGTTCGGATCGGCGTAGTTCAGACGGCTGGTGAAGCGGGTCACGCCATCGTCGGTCAGTTCAAAGCCCAGAGTGTCCAGCGCGCCATTGACGTTGCGGCCGGTGCCGGCGTTGGTTTCCAGGATGATGTCGTTACGCTCGACCTTCGAATAGCTCAGGTCCAGGTTCGCCGACCAATCGTCGCTGAGCGTGAACTCGGTGTTCCAGCCCAGGGCGGTGATGTTGCTGTCGCGCTTGTTCAGGTCGTTGCGGACCACGCCCTTGATGTTGTCCCAGGTGCCGGCGACGATCAGGCCGTCCTGCACGGTGTAGCCAGGGCGCAGCGCGGGGCCGGGACGGCAGACCGCCGACGGGACGTTCACGGTGCAGTCACCCGAGGAACCACCCCAGGCCAGCGGGAATTCGATGCCGCGAAGGACCTGGGTGTTCTTGAACTCGGAATAGAAGGCGTCGATCGTCGAGTGGATACGATCGTTCGGGCGCCATTCCAGCACGCCCATATAGCCGTCGCGCTCCAGCTCCGACGACATCACATAGGGCTTCACGCCGCCGGTCAGCAGATTGCCGTCCGTGTAGTTGGGATAGCCCCAGGCGTTGAAGCGCTCGGACTGATAGGGCGAGCTCATGTGGGCGTAGCCCAGAGCCACGCCCAGCGTGCCGTCCAGGAACTGGTCGATGTAGGAGATGGTGTAGCGGTCGCCGTTATCGGTCGTGCCCGAGTTCAGGGCGCCCAGCTCGTTCCACTCGTGGCGATAGTTCATGGCGATGGCCTGGCGACCATAGGCCAGCGGGCGAACGGTGCGGAGATCGACGGTGCCGCCCAGACCTTGACCGATCAGAGCCGCGTCCGGGGTCTTGTAGACGACGACGCTGTTCAGCAGTTCGGCGGGGAACTGGTCGAACTCGACGCCGCGGTTGTCGCCGGTAGTGACCAGTTCGCGCCCGTTCAGCAGGGCGGTCGTGAAGTCAGGGCCCAAGCCCCGGATGGAGATCGCCTGGCTGCGGCCGTCGAGGCGCTGCATGGTCACGCCCGGCAGGCGCGCCAGGGACTCGGCGATCGAGACGTCCGGCAGCTTGCCGATGTCTTCAGCCGAGATGACTTCGACGATCGAGGTGTTGTTGGCCTTGGCCGAGATCGCGGCTTCGATCGAACGACGAATGCCGGTGACGACAATCTCATCGACCTGCGTCGCCTGATCGTCGGCCTGCGTTGTCGCGGCGGCGGTTTGTGCGTGGGCCGAGCCGACCGCCATCAGGGCGGCTGCGCCGAAGGCGACGCCGGATAGCAGGCGCGCGCGCCGGTTGAGACGTTGGAACATGGTCATCCTCCCTGGGGCTGACCGCGATTCTGAACGTCGCGATCTGAAGCCGTCGCAAAAATATGCAAATCTTTTGGAATGTTGCAAGCAGTTAATGCGGGCGTCTGATTTCCGTGGCACTTCGCGCCCGTTCATGGCCCGCCAAGGCGCGAGAATGTGCGGTTTCGCGCTATTTCCATGGCGCATCGCAGCATTTCAGCGACGCGTTGACAGCCCCGCCCATTGCTGCAAAATCTTGCAAATCGATCTGGAAGGCTTTGCACTTTCCAGACGCAAGGGAGTGAGCGTCATGGCAAGGGGAACCCCTAGAAGGGCCGGACTGCACGCCGCGATGGCGGCGGCGGCTCTGCTGAGCGGCTTTGCAACGCCGACGACGGCGCAAACCCGCCAGGCCGAAGACGCCCTGTCAGCCCTGCGTCAACGCCTACCACAGGACGAGGTGATCTACTTCCTGCTGCCGGATCGCTTCGCCAATGGCGATGCATCGAACGACCACGGCGGTTACGCCGCCGACCGGCTGAAAAGCGGGTTCGATCCGGCCGATACCGATTTCTATCACGGCGGCGACTTGGCCGGCGTGACCCAACAGCTGGACTATATCCAGGGGCTGGGCGCGACGGCGGTCTGGTTGGCGCCGGTGTTCAAGAACAAGCCTGTGCAGAGCCATGGCGGCTACACCGGCGCGGCGCACCACGGCTACTGGATCACCGACTTCACCACCGTCGATCCACACTTCGGCGACGAGGCTGCGATGCGCGCCCTGGTCGAGGCGGCCCACACGCGCGGCATGAAGGTCTATCTGGACATCGTCGCCAACCACACCGCCGACGTCATCCAGTATCGCGAATGCCCGGAGGGTCGCTGCGCCTATCGCAGCCGCGCCGACTATCCCTACACCCGTCGCGGCGGCGTCGACGGTGCGCCGATCAATGAGGGTTTCGACGGTCGGGACTTTTCGCGCCTGACCCGGCCCGACTACGCCTACACGCCCTATGTCCCGGCGGGCGAAGAGAACGCCAAGGTTCCGGCCTGGCTGAACGACCCGATCCACTATCATAACCGGGGCGAGAGCACCTTCACCGGCGAAAGCAGCCTGGACGGCGACTTCGCCGGGCTGGACGACCTGCTGACCGAGGACCCGGTGGTCATCCAGGGCATGATCGACATCTTCGGCGGCTGGATCGACAAATACGGGATCGACGGCTTCCGCATCGACACCGCCCGTCATGTGAACCCAAGCTTCTGGCAGGCCTTCATCCCCGCCATGATCGCCCGCGCCGAGGCCAAGGGCATCCCGAACTTCCACATCTTCGGCGAGGTCTATGATCCCGATCCGGCGGTGACGGCGCGGTTCACGCGGGTCGACGGCTATCCGGCGGTGCTGGACTTCCCGTTCCAGAAACAGGCGACCGATGTGGCGGCCGGCAAGGTCGGGACCGACGCCCTGGCCACGCTGTTCGACGCCGACACGATCTATGACAAGGGCGCTGAAACCGCCGCCATCCTGCCGACCTTTCTGGGCAATCATGACATGGGCCGGGTCGGCTTTTTCGTGAAACAGGCCAATCCGAACGCCGACGACGCCGAGGTGCTGGCGCGCATCAAACTGGCCCATGCCCTGATGATGTTCAGCCGGGGCGTGCCCACCCTCTACTACGGGGATGAGCAGGGTTTCGCCGGCGCGGGCGGATACGGAAACTCCCGCCAGGACATGTGGCCCAGCCGCACGCCGGTCTATGCGAACGAGACGCCGATCGGCGGTCGCCAGCCGGCCTATTCCACCGACGCCCCGCTGTATCAGGCAATCGCAGAGATGACCCGCATCCGCGCCGAAGAGCCGGGCCTGCGACGCGGCCGTCAGGTCGTGCGCGCCTATGGCGACAAGCCCGGTCTGTTCGCTCTGTCTCGCATCGGCGAGGACGGATCGGAGGTCTTGGCCCTGTTCAACACCTCCACTGCGCCCGTCGCCGCCCAAGTCGAGGTGGAGCCAGGCTCGCTGCGGTGGCAAGCTGTGCGCGGCGATTGCGCACCCGACTCCTCCGCGCCCGCCAGCGTCGCCGTTCGCGTGCCCCCCCTCGATTACCTCGTCTGCAAGAGCGTGCCGTGACTGCCCTGCCCCTCGATCTTTCCACGGCTGACGCCGCCCCCGCATTGGCGCACGACTGGTGGCGCGGCGCGGTGCTGTATCAGATCTATCCACGCAGCTTCGCCGACTCCAACGATGACGGCGTCGGCGATCTGAAGGGGATCACCCAGCACCTCGACCATGTCGCCTCTCTAGGCGTGGATGGCATCTGGCTGTCGCCCTTCTTCACATCGCCGATGAAGGACTTCGGCTACGACGTGTCGGACTATTGCGACGTCGATCCGATCTTCGGCACTTTGGCCGACTTCGACGCCCTGATCGCGCGCGCCCATGCCCTGGGGCTGAAGGTCGTCATCGATCAGGTCTTCTCCCACACCTCGGACGAACATCCCTGGTTCACCGACAGCCGCGCCAGCCGAAACGGCGACCACGCCGACTGGTATGTCTGGGCCGACGCCAAGCCGGACGGCTCGCCGCCGTCGAACTGGCAGTCGGTGTTCGGCGGCCCGGCTTGGACCTGGGACGCGCGGCGCGGCCAGTATTACATGCACAACTTCCTCGCCTCCCAGCCTCAGCTGAACGTCAGGAATCCGGCGGTTCAGGACGCCCTGATCGCGGCGGCGCGGTTCTGGCTGGACAGGGGGGTGGACGGCTTCCGCCTGGATGCGATCAACTTCGCCATCCACGACCCGTCCTTGCGCGACAATCCGCCGATCCAGGACGGCAAGAAGCGCACGCGGCCGTTCGACTTCCAGGACAAGATCTACAACCAGTCCCACCCGGACATCATCGGCTTCCTGAACCGCATCCGCGCCCTGACCGACAGCTATGAAGGCCGGTTCACGGTGGCGGAGGTCGGCGGCGATCACGCCGACCGCGAGATGAAGGAATTCACCGCCGGCAACGACCGTCTGCACTCGGCCTACGGCTTCCTCTATCTCTACGCCGATACGCTGAAGAGCGAACTGATCGGCGTGGGCGATGGGATGTGGCCGGATCAGCAGGGCGAGGGCTGGCCGTCCTGGACCTTCTCCAACCACGATGCGCCGCGCGCCGTGTCGCGTTGGGCCCAGGGCCGGGACGAGAAGGCCTTCTCGGAAATGGCCCTGCTGTTGCTGATGTGCCTGCGCGGCAATGTCTTCGTCTATCAGGGCGAAGAGTTAGGCCTGCCTCAGGCCGAGGTGCCGTTCGAGCGGCTGGTCGACCCCGAGGCCATCGCCAACTGGCCTGAGACTCTGGGCCGCGACGGCGCCCGCACGCCGATTCCCTGGGTGGCCTCGGTGCCCAACGCCGGCTTCTCGACGGTGGAGCCCTGGCTGCCGGTCGATCCGCGTCATCTGGCGCTGGCCGTGGATGCGCAGGAGGCGGACCCGACATCGATCCTGCACGCCGCGCGCCGCATCATCGCCCTGCGTCAGGCCCATCCGGCGCTGCGGACCGGAGGGCTGGAGATCGAGAGCGCGGGCGACCTCGTGGTCTTCCGCCGGTTCGAACGGGCCGAGGGCGGCGAGCGTCTGCTGTGCGTGTTCAACCTGGGCTTCGAGGCCGTGGACTGGTTTGCGCCTGCCGGCGCGCGCCGGATCGCGGCGGTCAACTGGACCGAGACGGACGGGTCGACGCTGAGGCCGCTGGCCGGCCTGATCTTCGCCGACGCCGGATGACGGGGTCAGCCGCCGCAGGTCTCGCGAACGATCAACTCGGTCGGAACGCGCTCGGAACGGCCTGCTGCGGCGCCGCCGTGATCCAGCAGTTTGGACACCATCAACCGGCCGGCCTTCATGGTGTCCTGGGCGATGGTGCTGAGCGCCGGGCGCGAGTAGCGGCTGAACGGCACATTGTCGAAACCGATGACCGAGACCTGGCCCGGCACCTCGACGCCGGCGTGCAACAACGCCCTTACGGCTCCGAGCGCGATTTGGTCGGACGCGGCCACGACGCCATCGAAAGCCAGGCCGCGTCGGATCAGGGCGTCCACGGCGGCCTCAGCGGATTCGACCTCGAAATGGGCAGGCACGATCAGGTCGGCGTCCACGTCCAGCCCGCTCTGGCTCATGGCGTCCAGATAGCCGCGATGCCGCTGCATGGCCTCGGGCGGATCCAGGTCGCCCAGGAAGACGATGCGCTTTCGCCCCAGCCGCGCCAGATGCAACGTCGCGCGGCGCCCGCCGGAGATGTTGTCCGAGCCGATGGAGCAATAGTCCTGGTCGGGCAGTTCGGCGCCCCAGACGACGAAACGATGGTCGGCGTCGACCAGACGGTTGAAGGCCGAATGCAGGCTGGATTGGCCCAGGAAGATAACGCCGTCCGCCCGGCTGGTGTTCAGCGCGGCCGACAGCTCGTCATAGTTGGCCGGCGAGATATGGCTCATCAGCAGGTCGCAACCGCGTTCGCGTGCCGCCTCGCCCACCCCGGCCAGAAGCTCCAGGAAGAAGGGATCGCTGAGGCGACCTTCGCGCCCCTGTGGACGGGGCACCACCAGGGCGATCGTGCCTTGGGCGCCGATCGGGCCGGCGGGCATGTGGCGGCGGAACGGGTAGTCGTGTTCCTTCGCCAGCTTCCAGATCGTCTGTTTGGTGCGATCGTTGACGGCGGGGCTGTCGTTCAGGGCGCGCGAGGCGGTGGCGATGGACACGCCGGCCAGGCGGGCGATGTCTTCCAGACGGGTGGTCTTGCGGCTCAAGGTCGCGGGTCCTCACAGCAGCATGGTGAAGCTGCAAAATTTTCTGCAAATATTTCAGCCACCGTTCGCGGCGGTTGGCAAGAGGCGGCGTAACGGAGTTCCCATGATGCAGCGCAGATCCTTCCTGGCCCTTGGCGGCGTATCGATCCTGGCTCTGGGGGCGACGGGCGTGCGCGCCCAAACCGCGCCGAACCATGCCCGGGCGTCCTCGCCCGGCGGCGTGCTGACGGTCGAGGCCTTCACTGACAACGACGGGCGGCCGATGTATTCGGTGCTGCGTCAGGGCCGGGTCGTCGTGGCGCCGTCCAAGCTGGGCTTCCTGCTGACCGACGCACCAGCCATCGAGCGCGGCCTGACCCTGACCGCAGGCCAGCCGATCGCTGTCGACGACACCTGGGAGCAGCCTTGGGGCGAGCGGCAGTTCATCCGCAACCACTACAACGAATGGCGCGTCGCCTATGCCGAGACCGGCGGTCTGCGACGCCGCGTGGACGTGGTCTTCCGCCTGTACGACGACGGTCTGGGCTTCCGTTACGAGTTCCCGCAGCAGGCCGGCCTGACCACCGTCCGGATCGGTTCGGAAATCACCGAGTTCAACCTGGCCGAAAACGGCGAGGCCCTATGGTGCCCGGCCTGGGAATGGAACCGCGAGGAATATCTCTACAGCCGCACGCCCATCGATGCGGTCGGCAGCGCCCAGACGCCGATGACGGTTCGGGGCCAGTCGGGCCTACACGTCTCGATCCACGAGGCCGCCTGCATCGACTACGCCGGGATGAACCTGCGCCGGTCGGAGGAAACGAAGTTCCGCGCCCAGCTGACGCCGGGCCTGACCAATGCGGCGGTGGTGCGCGAGGCGCCGTTCAACACGCCCTGGCGGACGCTTCAGATCAGCGACGGCGCGGCGGGCCTGCTGGATTCCAGCCTGATCCTGAACCTGAACGAGCCGAACAAGCTGGGCGACGTCAGTTGGTTCAAGCCGATGAAATACGTCGGCGTCTGGTGGGAGATGCACCTGGACCTGAAGACTTGGAACTCCGGGCCCAAGCACGGCGCCACGACCGAGAATGCGATCAAACACATCGACTTCGCCGCCAAACACGGCCTGGGTGGCGTTCTGGTCGAAGGCTGGAACAAGGGCTGGGACGGCCAGTGGTTCGCCAACGGCGCGGACTTCAGCTTCACCGAGGCCTATCCCGATTTCGACATTGAGGCCGTCTGCGCCCACGCTCGGTCCAAGGGCGTGCAACTGATCGGCCACCACGAGACCGGCGGCAACGCCTTCCACTATGAGCAGCAGCTCGAGCCGGCCATGGCGCTTTATGAGCGCCTCGGCGTCCATTCAGTGAAGACCGGCTATGTCGCCGACGCGCAAGGCGCCCGCGTCGCCGGGCCGGACGGACAAATGGTCATGGCTTGGCACGAGAGCCAGGCCATGGCTCAGCATCATATGCGCGTGGTCGAGGCCGGCTATCGCCACAAGGTCGCCGTGAACGCCCATGAGCCGTTCAAGGACACCGGCCTTCGCCGCACCTATCCGAACATCATCAGCCGCGAGGGCCAGCGCGGCATGGAATATTCGGCCTGGGGCAATCCCGGCAATCCGCCCGAGCATGAGCCGAACCTGGTCTTCACCCGCCTCTTGGCCGGGCCGATGGACTATACGCCCGGCATCTTCGGCATGGAGACGCGCAGCCCCGGAGGCGTGCAGACGACCTGGGCCAAGCAACTGGCGCTCTATGTCGTGATCTACAGCCCTATCCAGATGGCGGCGGATCTGCTGGTCAACTACGAGGCCAACCCCGGCCCGTTCCAATTCATCAAGGATGTGCCGGTCGACTGGAGCGAGAGCCGCACGCTGGACGCCGCCATGGGCGATTATGTCGTCACGGTTCGCAAGCAGCGCGGCACGGATGTCTGGGCCTTGGGTGCCGTCACCGACGAGCATCCTCGCGTGCTGAAGGCCCCGCTCGACTTCCTGGACGCCGGCCGTCGATATCGCGCCGAAATCTATCGCGACGGACCGGACGCCGACTATCGCGGCAAGCGCGAGGACATCGTCATCGAGCAGCGCGAGGTGACGTCGTCTGACACTCTGACCCTGGCGCTGGCCCCCGGCGGCGGTCAGGCGATCCGGTTCGTGCCGGTCGGCCGGGCACGACGCGGATGACCCTGCTCTCGCACCGCCCGCGCCTGTCCGGCCTGGCCATCTGGAACATGTGCGTCGGCTTCTTCGGCATCCAGATCGGCTTCGGCCTGCAGAACGCCAACACCAGCCGGATCTTCCAGACGCTGGGCGCCGAGGTCGACAGCCTGGCGATCCTGTGGATCGCCGCGCCGCTGACGGGTCTGCTGGTCCAGCCGATCATCGGCCATTTCAGCGACAGGACCTGGACCCGGTTCGGCCGGCGGCGGCCCTATTTCCTGGTCGGTGCCATCGCCACCACCCTGGCCCTGATCGCCATGCCCAACAGCCCCAGCCTGTGGTTCGCCGCGGCCATGCTGTGGATCATGGATGCCTCGATCAACATCACCATGGAGCCGTTCCGCGCCTTCGTCGGCGACAACCTGCCGGAGGAGCAGCGCACCGCCGGCTATGCGATGCAAAGCTTTTTCATCGGCGCCGGCGCAGTCTTCGCCTCGGTCCTGCCGTGGCTGCTGTCCAACGTCTTCGATATCGCCTCGACCGCAGAGGCGGGCGTGGTGCCCCTGTCGGTCAAGATCGCCTTCTACGTCGGCGCCGCCGGCCTGTTCTCGGCCGTGCTGTGGACGGTGCTGTCGACCAAGGAATACAGCCCCGAACAGATCGCGGCCTTCGAACGCGCCCGAGACGACGCGCCGACCGCGCCCGTCGAGGCCGAAGCGCCGGCCCGCAGCGTTCAGGGCTGGATGACGTCGGGCCTGGTCTGCGCCGTCCTCGGCGGGATGGGTTTCGTGCTGATCGGCGCGCTCGATCTGGAGAAGGAGTTACTGATCCTGGCGGGGTTCTTCGCCGGGTTCGGCCTGCTGCAGATCGCCGTCGGCATGATGCAACGTCGCCGCATCACCAACGCCGCGACCGAAATCCTGAACGACATCTTCCGCATGCCCGAGACGATGCGCGGTTTAGCCGTTGTTCAGTTCTTCAGCTGGTTCGCCCTGTTCGCCATGTGGATCTACACCACCGCGGCCGTGACCCGCGTCCATTACGGAGCCACCGACACCACCTCGGCCGCCTACGCCACTGGCGCGGACTGGGTGGGGGTTCTGTTCGGGGTCTATAACGGCGTGGCGGCCTTGGCGGCCTTCACCCTGCCGGTCATCGCCAAACGGATCGGACGCAAGGCGACCCACGCCCTGATGCTGCTGCTGGGCGCCGCCGGCCTGTTCGGCGTCTTCGCCATCCGCGAGCCGGGCCTCTTGTGGCTGCCGATGATCGGCGTCGGTTTCGCCTGGGCCTCGATCGTCTCCATGCCCTACGCCATCCTGTCGGCGGCGGTGCCGGACCGAAAAATGGGCGTCTATATGGGCGTCTTCAACATCTTCATCGTCGTGCCCCAGCTGCTGGCCGCGACGATTCTGGGCCTGATCCTGAAGACCCTGTTCGATGGTCAGGCGATCTGGGCCCTGGTGCTGGGCGCCGTCTCCTTCGTTCTGGCCGCCGCCAGCGCGCTGATGGTCAAGGAGCATCGCGGATGAACCGTCGGGGTCTTCTGGCCTTCATGGCCGCCCTGCCCTTCGCCAGCCCGGCGCGTGGCGACGGCGCCCTCGCGGGCGGACGGCTGGTACTGCATGAGGCGGTCGCGTCGGCCCATGTGAAGGCGCGCAACGTCTCGGTCTGGCTGCCGCCCGGATATGAGGCGACCGACGCCGCCTGGCCTGTCCTCTATATGCACGACGGCCAGAACCTGTTCGATCCGGCCACGGCCAACTTCGGCGAATGGGGCGTCGACGAGCATCTGACGCGGCTGATCGCGAGCGGTCAGGTGCGGGCTCCGATCGTGGTGGGAATCTGGAACACGGACCTGCGGCTGCGGGAATATGTCCCCGCCGACCTGATCGCCGCCCTTCCCGCCGACATGCGCGACGAAGTCCAGGCCGTCTACGGCGGTCCGTCCTTGTCCGACGCCTATCTGCGGTTCCTGGTCGAGGAGTTGAAGCCCTTCATCGACGGCGCCTACCGCACCCTGAGCGGACCGCAGGACACGATGATCGCCGGCTCCAGCATGGGCGGCCTGATTTCGATGTATGCGGTGATGAAACGGCCGCAGGTCTTTTCCGCCGCCGCCTGCCTGTCCACCCATTGGCCACTGAAGGTCGAAGGGCTTGAACCCGGCGCGGCGCTGGACGCCTGGCGCGAACGCCTAGTCGCGGCCTGGACCGGCGTGATCGAACGCGGCCTGCCCGAGCCGGGCGACCACCGCTTTTATTTCGACCGGGGCGACGAGACGCTGGATCAGTTCTACGCCGTCTTCCAGACCCAGGTGGACCAGACCTTCCGCCGTCGCGGCTATGGCCTCGGCGATTTCCGCAGCCTGGTCTTCCCCGGCGCCCACCACAACGAGGCGTCCTGGAACCAGCGGCTGGACGTGCCTTTGACCTTCCTTCTTTCCCCCGCCCCCACGCGCAACCCGTGAGGACCACAATGCGTCACTTCCGTACCTTCTGCCTTGCCGGCGCCGCCGGCCTGGCGCTTGCTTCCGCCGCAAACGCCCAATCGGGCGTCGCGCCCGGCGCGCCCGGCGCCCCGCCCGTCTGGTCCAGCGCGGCCAAGACCGGCGCCGGCGCCTCATACGAGGCCTATGTCGATGGCCAGTATCGCGACGGCGGCCCGACCGGCGCGGTGTCCAAGGTCTGGTATTCCATCGCCGACGGCGTCCTCACCGAGACCATGTATGGCCTGATCCATGAGGCCCAGATCAAGACGCTGCGCTTCGCCGGCGTGACCCAGGACGGTCTGGTCGTCGAAGGCGACGACACCACCAGCCGCACCGAATATCTGCACGTCGACGCCCAGGGGCGTCCGCTGTCGCCGGCCTATCGCGTCACGACCCAGGACAAGAACGGCCGCTTCCAGATCGAAAAGCAGATCTTCAGCGATCCCGACCGCAACGCCCTGGTGCTGCGCGTCACCATCACGGCGCTGAAGGGCGATGTGACGCCCTATCTGATGCTGGAGCCGCACGTCGCCAACACCGGCGTCGAGGATCGCGGTCAGGTCACGCGCGACGGCTTCCACGCCTGGGAAGGCGATACCCACCTGTTCCTGAAGCCCAGCGAAGCCTTCGAAAAGGCCAGCGTCGGCTTCGTCGGCGCCTCGGACGGTCTGACCGATCTGAAGGACGGCAAGCTGGACTGGACCTACGCCTCGACCGGCGATCAAACCGGTAACACGATGATGACCGGGGCCCTGCCGCGCCTGCGCCAAAGCCGCCGGATCACGCGCGACTTCGTCATCGGCTTCGGCGCCAGCGAAGCTGAGGCGCGCGCGACGGCGGACGGATCGTTCGCGACCGGTCTGGAAGAGGTGCTGGCCCGCTTCAACGGCGAGGGCGAGCGCGTCGGCTGGGAAGACTATGTCGGCTCTCTCAGCGAACTGCCGCGCATCGCCGAACAGGCGACCGACGGGGGCAAGCTGGCCTACGCCTCGGCCCTGATGCTGAAGGTGCAGGAGGATCGCACCCATGCGGGCGCCTTGATCGCGTCGCTGTCGAACCCGTGGGGCGATACGGTGGACGCGTCCAAGTCCTCCACCGGCTACAAGGCCGTCTGGCCGCGCGACTTTTATCAGGTGGCGATGGCTCTGGCGGCGCTGGGCGACAAGGAAACGCCGCTGGCGGCCTTCAACTATCTGCCCCAGGTCCAGGTCGGACCGAACACGCCCGGCAACACCGGCGCCGGCGGCTGGTTCCTGCAGAAGACGCACGTGGACGGCGAACTGGAGTGGGTCGCGGTCCAGCTGGATCAGACCGCCATGCCGATCATGCTGGGCTATCGTCTGTGGAAGATGGGCTGGCTGTCCGACGCCCAGATGACCGAACACTATCGGTCCATGCTGAAGCCGGCGGCCGACTTCCTGGTCGACGGCGGCAAAATTGGGCTGATGTGGAACGACGCGGAGATCAAGCCGCCCTTCACTCAGCAGGAACGCTGGGAAGAGCAGCAGGGCTATTCGCCGTCCAGCACCGCCGCCGTGGTCGCGGGCCTGACTGTGGCTGCCGAAATGGCGCGCGCCTCAGGCGACGCCGCCGGCGCGACGCGGTACCAGATCGCGGCCGACAGCTATGCATCCAGGATCGAAGACCGGATGTTCACCACCAACGGCGACTTCGGCGACGGTCGCTACTTCATCCGCATCACCCAGAACGAAAACCCGAACGACAAGGCCCCGATCGGCGCCGCCAACGGCCAGATCGCCCCGGCCGAAGACCGGGTCGTGGACGGCGGCTTCCTGGAACTGGTGCGCTATGGCGTGCGCAAGGCCGACGATCCGCACATCCTGGCAACCCTGCCCGTCTATGACGATCAGTCGCTGGAGCCGCTCTATCGCGTCCGCTACGACTTCGGTCCCGAGGGCGACAAGACGCCGGGCTGGCGCCGTTATGGCGTCGATGGCTATGGCGAGGACCATCTGACGGGCGCCAACTATGGCGTCGGCGGAGAAATGAGCCCAGGTCAGCGCGGCCGGGTTTGGCCCTTCTTCACGGGCGAGCGCGGTCACTATGAGCTGGCCCGCGTCAGCGTGAACGGCGCCCCCTCGGCCGCCGACATCGCCGCCATCCGTCAAACCTATGTGCGCGGCATGGAGCGGTTTGCCAACGGCGGACTGATGCTGGCCGAACAGGTGTGGGACGGCGTCGGAAACCCGACGGCCAAGGATTACGCCGTGGGTCAGAATACGGACTCGGCGACGCCCCTGGCCTGGACCCACGCGGAGTATCTGAAGCTGCTTCGGTCGCTGGCCGACGGTAAGGTCTGGGACAGCTACGACCCCGTCCACGACCGCTACGCCCGCTGATACGAAAACGGCCCCGGAGATCGCGCTCCGGGGCCGTACTCATTTCGGGCTGACGCGGCTCAGAAGGTGAGCTTCACCGCGCCGACGATCCGATCTTCGGCGCCGGGCACGCCGTCCACATCGGAGTCGTGATAGCGGACATCGACGCCCACCTTGTCGGTCAGGGCATAACCGACGCCGATGTTCCAGGTCGTGTAGTCGTCGCTGACGTCGAGCCATTGCTTGCCGAGCGCGCCCGACACCGTCCACTTGGGCGCCGGCGAGAAGGCGGCGTTGACCTCGGCATAGGTCGCCTCGTCGTCGATGCCGAAGAAGTCGGGCGAGTAATAGACGGCCGCGCCAAAGGTGGCGGGACCGACCGCGCGCGAGGCCGCAGCCTTGAACTCGGCGTAGTTATAGTCCGCGCCGTCCGGCTCCCCGACATACAGATAGCCGATCACGCCGAAGTCGAGCGCGAAGCCGCCGGCCTCGGTACGATAGCCGCCGTAGAGATCGACCTCCGCATCGGTGTCGTCGCCGAAATCGACGTTGGAGGCCCAGGCGCCTGCGTAGAAGCTTCCCGAGGTCAGATCGACGCCGCCCTGAATGGCGGGGTCTTCACTGGTCTGGCTGAAACCGCGGAAGACGTAGTCGCTGACGACGCCCACGTTCCAGGCGACATCGACGGTGCTCTGAGCCGAGGCCGGCGCAGCGAGGCCGATCAGACCTGCGGCCAGCGTGGCGGCGGCTGCCGCGCGGATGATGGTCTTCTTCATAGTCTATCCCCTTGTTGTCGTTGTACGAGGTCGAGGCCGGGCGCGGGTTTGGGAGCCGCGCCCGATCTCAGCTCAGTGTTCCAGCGCCTCGCCATGCAGCGAGGTGTCCAGGCCGGCGGCTTCTTCCGCCTCGCTCACGCGCAGGCCCGTGGTGAACTTGCAGATGAACAGGATGATCAGGGTGCCGACGGCGCTGTAGACGATGGTCCACAGCAGGCCCAGCGCCTGGGCGCCGACATTGGCGCCTTCCGACAGGCTGTTGATCGCGGTCGTGGCGAACACGCCGGTCAGCAGGGCGCCGATCAGGCCGCCCGCGCCGTGGATGCCGAAGGCGTCCAGGCTGTCGTCGTAGCGCAGCAGCTTCTTGATCCACACCGACGAGGCGTAGCAGGCCGGACCGGCAATCAGGCCGATGATTACCGCGCCCTTGGGGTCGACGAAACCGGCCGCCGGGGTGATGGCGACCAGACCGGCGACGACGCCCGACAGCATGCCGATCAGCGAGACCTTCTTCTTCTCGATATATTCGACGACCTTCCAGGTCAGGGCGGCGGCGGCGGCGGCCAGGATGGTGTTCAGCAGCGCCACGCCCATCAGGTCGTTAGCGGCGCCCGCCGAACCGGCGTTGAAGCCGATCCAACCGACCAGCAGCAGCGAGGCGCCGATCATGGTCAGGACGGGGTTGTGGGCGGTGATAACCTCTGTGCCGTAACCCTTACGCCGTCCTAGGAAGATGGCGCAGACCAGGCCCGCGACGCCCGAGTTGACGTGAACGACCGCGCCGCCCGCGAAGTCCAGCACGCCGGCCGAACCCAGGAAGCCGCCGCCCCAAACCCAGTGGCAGATTGGCGCATAGACCAGCAGCGACCACAGGGCGGTGAACAGCAGCAGCGCCGAATATTTGAACCGCTCGGCGAAGGCGCCTGTGATCAGCGCCGGGGTGATGATGGCGAAGGTCATCTGGAAGGAGATGAACAGGAACTCGGGAATGCCCGGCAGCAGGGCGTTGGCGGTCTTCAGCGACACGCCGTTCAGGAACAGCATGTCCAGGCTGCCGATGAAGGGCTGAAGGCCGGCGCTTTCGTTCTTGCCGAAGGCCAGGCTGTAGCCGGCGATGAACCATACCAGCGAAACTACGGCGAAGACGCCGACGGACTGGGTGATGGTGGCGATGACGTTCTTCTTGCGCACCATGCCGCCATAGAACAGCGCCAGACCGGGGAGGGTCATCAGCAGAACCAGGGCGGTCGAGGTGCCGAGCCATGAGGCCCCGGCGCTGTCCAGCTCAAGCGCAGCCTGGTGGCCGAGCAAGGTGGGCGCGGCGTCCTGCGCATTGGCTGCGCCTGCCGCCATCAGACAGAGTGTGGGAAGAAGGAGCGCAGCCGCTCCCGTAAGTCGTTTCGTGGTCTGCAACATGAGCTAGTACCCCCTATGCAATCTCGCAGTTGCGAAGATTTTACCGCATTTGCGATAGGCGCAAGGGGCTAGACCGTGAACGGCGCAACTTTCTTGCAACGGTTATGAACAAAAAGATCAGGGCCGCACGATCTTTCGATCGCGCGGCGCGATATCGGATTCGCCATGCCGAAAAGCCAAGCTCAGCGGCAGGATTTTCAGCGTCAGTTTAAGTCGTCAGGCCCAATGCATCTGCACCCGATGCGCCGCCGCCCAGTGGATGGCGCGGATGGCGTCGATAACGGCCTCGGTCGCCGCACGCGTGCCCAGCGCGCCGCCCAGGTCAGCCGTCACGGCGCCGGCCGCCAGAACGGCGGCGACGGCGGCCTCGATGGAATCGGCCTCGTCCTCCAGCTTCAGGCTGTGACGCAGCAGCAGGGCCGCCGACAGAATGGTGCCGACCGGATTGGCCAGATCCTGACCGGCGATGTCCGGCGCCGAGCCGTGGATCGGCTCGAACAGGCCCGGCCCGCCCGCGCCCAGCGACGCTGACGGCAACAGGCCGATGGAGCCGCCCAGCACCGAAATCTCGTCCGACAGGATGTCGCCGAACATGTTTTCGGTCAGGATGACGTCGTAGTCGCGCGGCTTGCGGATCAGGTGCATGGCCATGGAGTCCACCAGGGCGTGCTCCAGGGTGATGTCGGGAAACTCCTCGGCATGGATGCGGGTCACGACCTCGCGCCACAGGCGGCTGGTCTCCATGACATTGGCCTTGTCGACCGAGGTCACCTTGCCACGACGCTGTTGGGCGGTCTGAAAGGCGGCGCGGGTCACCCGCTCAATCTCCGGCACGGTGTATTCGCACAGGTCGGTGGCGCGATCAGGGGTGCGGGTCTTCTCGCCGAAATAGACGCCGCCGGTCAGTTCGCGGAAGACGATCAGGTCGACGCCCTCGACGATCTCCTTCTTCAGCGGCGAGCGGTGCGCCAGCACCGGCGACACCTGCAACGGCCGCAGATTGGCGAACAGGCCCATCGCCTTGCGGATCGCCAACAGCCCCTGTTCCGGACGCGCCTTGCCGCCATCCCATTTCGGCCCGCCTACGGCGCCCAAAAGCACGGCGTCGGACGCGACGCAGGCGGCGCGCGTGGCCTCGGGCAAGGGCTCGCCCGTTTCGTCGAGGGCCGCGCCTCCGATCAGATGCTCGGCGAACTCGAAATGATGACCATAGAAGTCGCCGATGACCCGCAGGACATCGCGCGCGGCCCGTGTGACCTCCGGTCCGACGCCATCGCCGGGCAGCAGGACGATGTTGTAGGTCTTGGTGGCGGCGGTGCTCATCTTACGGTCTCTTTCGATCGCTCGTAGGCTTCGATTTCAGGCATGTTTGCTTGCAGCCAGCCCAGGGTGTCCACCCCGTCCAGCAGGCATTGGCGGGCGAAGGATTCGACCCCGAACGGCACGGGTTCGGCATTGCCGCGCTGGATCTGATTGGCCTGGAGGTCGATCGTAACCGGCTGGTCAGGCTGCGACGCCAGATCGTCCCAAACCGCCTGACTGACGACGATGGGCAGCAGGCCGTTTTTCAGCGCATTCGATGTAAAAATGTCAGCGATTTCGGTCGAAATCACCGCCCGGAACCCGTAGTCCATCAGCGCCCAAGGGGCATGTTCGCGCGACGAGCCGCAGGCGAAGTTCCGGCCCGCCAGCAGGATGCGATGTTCGGCCGGATCGATGCGGTTCAGAATGGCCTCGGGCTTTTCCGAGCCGTCGTCTTCGTAGCGCCAGTCATAGAAGGCGGCCTTGCCCAGCCCTTCGCGCGTGGTCGTGGTCAGGAAGCGCGCCGGGATGATCTGGTCGGTATCGATATTGGCTTGACTGAGGGTGACCGTCTTGGAGGTCAAAACCCGAAACGGTTCAGACATTGGCGGCCTCCCGCAAATAGACGCGCGGATCGGTCAGCACCCCAGCGACCGCCGTCGCCGCCGCCGTCGCCGGACTGGCCAGGATGGTGCGGGCGTCCTTGCCCTGACGCCCTTCGAAATTGCGGTTCGATGTGGAGACGGCCAGTTGGCCCGGCGCGATGAAATCGCCGTTCATGGCGATGCACATCGAACAGCCGGGAATGCGCCATTCGGCCCCGGCGGCGATGAAGACCTGATCCAGGCCTTCCGCCTCTGCGTCGCGACGCACGGCCTCGGACCCTGGCACCACCAGCATGCGCAGACCCGGCTTGACCTTGCGGCCGCGCAGCACCTCGGCGGCGGCGCGCAGATCAGGCAGGCGCCCGTTGGTGCAGGAGCCGATGAAAACGACATCCACCGGCTGGCTGGTCGTCGCCTCCCCGGCCGTAAAGCCCATATAGGCGATGGCCTTGCGGTCGCTGTCCGACTGAGGCTGCGGCACAGGCGAACCTATGGGCGCGCCCGCATCCGGCGTCGTGCCCCAGGTCGCCATGGGTCGGATGGCGGCGCCGTCGAGGGTCACTTCCTTGTCGAAGACCGCGCCTGCATCAGTGGCCAACTTCAGCCATTCGGCCGTCGCCGTCTCATAATCGACGGGCACGTGCTTACGGCCGCGCAGCCAGTCGATGGTGGTGTGGTCCGGCGCGATCATGCCCGCGCGGGCGCCCGCCTCAATGGACATATTGCAAAGGGTCATGCGCCCTTCCATGTCCAGCGACCGCACCGCCTCGCCCGCATATTCGATGACATAGCCGGTGCCGCCGCCAAAGCCGATGGCGGCGATGACGGCCAGCGCCACATCCTTGCCCGACACGCCCGGCTGCAGTTCGCCGGTCACGGTCACCCGCATGGCCTTGGCCTTGCGTTGCAGCAGACACTGGGTCGCCAGCACGTGGCCGACTTCGGAGGTGCCGATGCCGAAGGCCAGAGCGCCGAAGGCGCCGTGCGTCGCCGTATGGCTGTCGCCGCAGACCACCGTCATGCCCGGCTGGGTCAGACCCAGTTCCGGCCCCATGACGTGAACCACGCCGCGATCGTCCGATCCCCAGCCCGCCAGCGGCACGCCGTGGGCGGTGCAGTTCCGCTCCAGCGTATGGACCTGGGCCTCGGCCTGGGTCGTGACATAGGGTTTCAGCCCGTTCAGCCCCGCCGGCAGGGTCGGGGTGGAATGGTCCAGGGTTGCATAGGTCCGGTCGGGACGGCGCACCTTCAGCCCGCGTGCCTCGATCTCGCTGAAGGCCTGGGGGCTGGTGACTTCGTGGACCAGATGCAGGTCGATATAAAGCACCCCCGGCGTGTCGGCCGTTTCCGGCCGCACGACGTGGGCGTCCCACACCTTGTCGAACAGGGTCTTGGGATCAGGCATATTGGGCCACGACCTCGGACACGCCATCGACCCGGTCGATGATGGCGATCAGTTCGGCGTCATTGATCTCGCCGATCTGATCGGCGCGCGACTTGAAGCCCGCGACCACCGCCGCCAGACGTTCGCCCTCGATGGGACGGCCGATGGTCTCGGCGCGTTTGGCGATCGCGTGACGCCCCGAGTGCTTGCCCAGCACGAACCAGCTGCCCTCGAAGCCCACGTCCTGGGGCCGCATGATCTCATAGGTGCGACTGTCGGCCAGCATCCCGTGCTGGTGGATTCCCGCCTCATGGGCGAAGGCGTTGATGCCGACCACCGACTTGTTGCGGGCGATGACCGTCTCGGTGATCTCGCACAGAATCTTGGAGGCGCGCACCAGATGACGGCTGTCGGCGCCGGTCGTGACGCCATAGCGATCCTCGCGGACCTTCAGCGCCATGATGACCTCTTCGATGGAGCAGTTGCCGGCCCGCTCGCCGATTCCGTTGATCGCGCCCTCGATCTGACGCGCGCCGCCCTCGACGGCGGCCAGGGAGTTGGCGACCGCCATGCCCAGGTCGTCGTGGCAGTGGGCCGAGAAGATCACATGCGGATGGCGCTTCTTGATCCGTGCGGCCAGGGCGGCGAACCGCTCGCGCACCTCTTGCGGCGTCGCATAGCCGACGGTGTCGGGCACGTTCAGGGTGCGGGCGCCCGCGTCGGCGGCGGCCTCCAGCACATCGGCCAGAAACTCCGGCTCGGTGCGGAAGGCGTCCTCGGCCGAGAACTCCACGTCGTCGAACAGGCTGCGGGCGTATTCCACCGACCGCACGGCGGTCGACAGCACCTCATTGGTGGACATCTTCAGCTTGGCGGTGCGGTGGATCGGGCTGGTGCCGATGAAGGTGTGGCAACGCCGATGCGACTTCGGCGCCGGCTGCAAGGCGCGGAAGGTGGCGTCGATGTCCTTTTCGTTGGCGCGCGACAGGGAGCAGAAGACCGGCCCCTCGACCTCGCCCGCCACGCGGCGGATGCAGTCCTCGTCGCCGGGCGAGGCGGCGGCGAAGCCGGCCTCGATGACGTCGACGCCCAAATCCCGCAGGACATGGGCCATCTTCACCTTGGCTTTGGCGGACATGGAGAAGCCGGGGGCCTGTTCGCCGTCGCGCATCGTCGTGTCGAAGACGATGACGCGGTTGGGGTCAGCGGCGATCTCCTCGGTGCGCGATACGCCCGATACGCGTACTTTGTCGGGGTGCATCACGCGGCCTCGGATTGAATAATGTCGTTGCTGATGCGGCGCACGCCGAACAGCCGGTCGATCTGGCGACCCAGGTTGTCCATGCAGCGGCTGGCGTCGCGGCCGCGCACGGTCAGGGCGATGCGGCGGAAGGCGCCCTCGTCCGCCAGGGCCATGCCGTCGATGTGGAAGCCGCGGCGCTCCACCAGGCCGATGAGACGCTGAAGCGAACCGTCCGCACGGTCGATCTGGATGTGGATCGTGTTGCTCATCTCAGGAGCCCTCCATCATTTCAGCATTGCTCTTGCCCGGCGGAACCAGCGGCCAGACATTGTCTCGGGGGTCGATGACCACATGGGCCAGGCAGGGGCCGTCGGCGGCCAGCAGGCGCTGGATGCCGTCCGACACCTGATCGCGACGATCGATGCGGAAGGCCTCGATCCCGAAGGCTTCGGCGACCTTCACGAAGTCCGGATTGTCGGACAGGTCGATCTCGGAATAGTTCTCGGCGAAGAACAGCTCCTGCCACTGGCGCACCAGGCCCAGGGACGAGTTGTCGATCAGCACGATCTTCAACGGGATGCCGTAACGCTTCAGCGTCGCCAGCTCCTGAATGTTCATCATGAAGCCGCCGTCGCCGGCGATGGTGACGACGGTCGCCGAAGGATCGGCCAGCTTGGCGCCGATGCCGGCGGGCAGGCCGAAGCCCATCGCGCCAAGGCCGCCCGAGGTGATGTGGGCTTCCGGCTTGGCGAAGCGGCAGTGCATGGCCGCCCACATCTGATGCTGGCCCACGTCGCAGGCGGCGACGAAGTCATCGCCGGCCGCTTCCGAGATTTCCTTCAGCAGGGCGGGCGCATAGACCCCCTCGCCCGGTGCATCATAGCGGTGAGCGCCCGCTTTGGCCGCATCGGCGCAGTCGTCGGCCCAGGCCTGGATGTCCAGGGCCGCGCCCGACCGCATCCGCGCCGTCAGCGCCTCAACGCCTTCGCGCAGTTCGCCGACGACGGCGACGTTGGCGCTGCGCAGCTTGCCGACTTCCGACGCGTCGATGTCAAAATGGACGATGCGGGCGTTCGGCGCGAACTCGGCCAGCTTGCCCGTCGCGCGGTCGTCGAACCGGGCGCCGACGACGATCAGCAGATCGCTGTCCTGCACCGCATGGTTGGCGGCGCGCGTGCCGTGCATGCCCAGCATGCCCAGCATGCCCGGCGCGTCAGTCGGGATCGTGCCCAGGGCGTTCAGGGTCGAGACCTGGGGGATGCCGGTCGCGGCGACGAAGGCGCGCAGGGCCTCGGTCGCGCCGCCGATCTTCACCCCGCCGCCGATATAGACCAGCGGCTTCTTCGCCGTGCGGACCGCAGCCTCTGCGGCGGCAATGGCGTCGTGATCGACGCGTGCCGTCTCGTTGGGGATTGAAAATCCGTAGTCGTCGCCGGTCGTCTCGAACTGCACGTCCTTGGGCAGGTCGACCAGAACCGGGCCGGGGCGACCCGACCGGGCGATATGGAAGGCTTCCTCGATCGCGGCAGGCACCTCGGCGGCCGAGCGGACCAGGATCGAGTGTTTCACGATGGGCAGGGTGACGCCCAGGATATCGATCTCCTGAAAGGCGTCGGTGCCCATCAAGCCTTGGGCGACATTGCCGGTGATGCAGACGATCGGCACCGAATCCATCATCGCATTGGCGATGCCGGTGACTAGGTTGGTGGCGCCCGGACCGGACGTCGCCATGCACACGCCGACCTTGCCGCTCTTCCTGGCATAGGCGTCGGCCGAGAAGGCCGCGCCCTGCTCATGGCGGACCAGGATGTGTTTCAGCTTGGAGCCGGCCAGGGCGTCATAGACCGGCATGATGGCGCCGCCCGGATAGCCGAACACCACCTCCACACCCAGCCGCTCCAGGGTGGAGACCAGCAGACGCGCACCTGACTGGGGTGCGGTCTCGGCTGAGGGTTTGAAGGCGGCGGCGGTCATCAGGGTCATCCGGTCGTTCAGGCGGCGATCAGGCCGCTTCTGCCTTGGGCGTGTTCAGCCAGGCCATGCGTTCGCGCAGACGCGCGCCGACCTGTTCGATCTGGCTCTCGCGGTCCGCCTTCAGCCAAGCCTCGTATTGCGGCTTGCCGGCCTCGTTCTCGGCGATCCAGTTGCGCGCGAAGGTGCCGTCCTGGATCTCGTCCAGAATGGTCTTCATGCGGGCCTTGGTCTCTTCGGTCACGACGCGCGGGCCGCTGGCGACGGCGCCGTATTTGGCCGTTTCCGAGATGAAGTGGTGCATCTTGGAGATGCCGCCCTCGTAGAACAGATCCACGATCAGCTTCAGCTCGTGCAGGCATTCGAAATAGGCGATCTCGGGCTGGTAGCCGGCCTCGACCAGGGTGTTGAAGCCCTGGATGACCAGTTCCTTGGCGCCGCCGCACAGGACGGCCTGTTCGCCGAACAGATCGGTCTCGGTCTCTTCGCGGAAGGTGGTTTCCAGCAGGCCGCCGGTCGCGCCGCCGTTGCCCTTTGCGTAACCCATGGCCCGGTCGCGCGCCTTGCCGGTGACGTCCTTCTCGACGGCGAACAGGCTGGGCACGCCGCGCCCGCGCTGGAACTCACGACGGACCAGGTCGCCCGGTCCCTTCGGCGCGACCAGGATCACGTCCATGTCGGCGCGCGGGGTGATGCGCTCGTAGATGATGGAGAAGCCGTGGGCAAACAGCAGTGCCGAGCCCTCCTTGGCGTTCGGCTCGATGATGTCGCGATAGACGTCGCCCTGAACCATGTCGGGGGTCAGGATGGCGATGATGTCGGCGCCCCTGACGGCCTCGGCCGGCTCGGCGGTCGGCACGCCGTCGGCGGTGGCGTGCTTCCAGCCCGTGCCGCCGTGACGGACGCCGGCGACCACGTCATGGCCGCTGTCCTTCAGATTCTGGGCGTGGGCGCGACCTTGCGAGCCATAGCCGATGATGGCGATGCGCTGGCCGGCGATGGCGCCCGGCTTGATGTCTTCGTTGGTGTAGATGGTGATGGCCATGGGTCAGGCGTCCTGAGCAGCGTTGGTTTTGTGGCTTGCCGGGACTTGGGCCGGCGGCGGGTTGGGAATGGTGACGGCGCCTTGGGCGGCCGAGGCGACCGAGGCGCGGTATTTGGCGAAGACACCTCGCGCCGGACGGACTACGTGGGGCGTAAAGCCCGCCCGGCGCGTCGCCAGATCGACATTGACGTCGATGCGGCGGTTGGTGACGTCGATGGTGATGCGGTCACCATCGCGAATGAGAGCGATCGGACCGCCGACGGCGGCTTCCGGCGAGACGTGTCCGGCGACGAAGCCGTAGCTGGCGCCCGAGAACCGGCCGTCGGTCAGCAGGGCGACATTGTCGATCCTGCGACCCTTCAGGGCGGCGGTGACCTGCAGCATCTCGCGCATGCCCGGACCGCCCTTGGGCCCTTCGTAGCGGATGATGATCACGTCGCCCTCGCCGACCGATCCGTCCTGAACGGCGTGGAAGGCGTCTTCCTCGCTGTCGAAGACGCAGGCCGGCCCCTCGAACGTATCGACCTTGTGACCCGTCAGCTTGATGACCGCGCCTTCCGGGGCGACGTCGCCATAGATGACGGCGAAGCTGCCGCGATCCATGACCGGGGCATCGAAGGTGGTCACGACCACCTGACCCGGCGTCTCCTCGGCCTCGGCCGCCTCGGCGAACAGGCTGCGGCCGGTCACGGTGGGGGTGTTCACGATCTTGCCCGCCTCGGCCATCCGCTGGGTGACCAGACGCGTGCCGCCGGCGGCGAACAGGTGCGAGGCCAGGAAGCGGCCGCCCGGCTTCAGGTCGCAGATGACCGGCGCCTCGACGCAGGCCTGATGGCAGTCCTCGACGCCGAACTCGACCCCGGCCTCCGCCGCGATGGCCGTCAGGTGCATGACCGCATTGGTCGACCCGCCCGAGGCCGAGACGGCGACGGCGGCGTTCTTCAGGCTGGCGCGGGTGATGTATTTGCGGGCCGTGTCGCCGGAGAAGACGCGCTCGACAATCAGTCGACCGCAGCGTTCGCCCTCGGCGGCCTTGCTCGGATCGACGGCGGGAACGTCGTTGGCGCCCATGGGCGAGATGCCCATGACCGACAGGGCCATGGCCATGGTGTTGGCCGTGAACTGGCCGCCGCAGGCCCCCGCGCCGGGGCAGACGGCCTGTTCGACCGCCTTCAGACCTTCGTCGTCTAGGGCCCCGGCCGAATGGGCTCCGATGGCCTCGAAGACTTCCTGCACCGAGACTTCCTTGGTCCCGATCACGCCGGGCATGATGGTGCCGCCGTAATAGACCAGACCGGGGATATCCATCCGCGCCAGGGCCATGGCCGCCGCCGGGATCGTCTTGTCGCAGCCGACGATGCAGACCACGCCGTCCAGCTGGTGGCCTTCGATGGCCAGTTCGATGGAGTCGGCGACGACCTCGCGGCTGATCAGCGAGGCCTTCATCCCCGCCGTGCCCATCGAGATGCCGTCGGTCACGACGATGGTGTTGAAATCGACCGGATAGCCGCCCGCCGCGACGATGCCGGCGCGCACATCCTTGGCCAGACGGTCCAGGTGCATGTTGCACGGCGTGACCGTCGACCAGGTGTTGACGATGCCGATCATCGGCTTGTCGAAGTCGGCGTCCTGCATGCCGGCGGCGCGCAGATATGAGCGGGCGGCCGCCCGGTTCGGGCCAGCCGTCACCGCCGCGCTGCGCGCGTTGGGCTTTTTGGGCTGGGAGGTAGAATTTTGCGTCATCGGTCCGGTTCGTTTCGAACCGCCGCGCACTAAAAACCCCGCTTCCTTTCGGAGGCGGGGTGGTGCGAGGCGATCCTGAGTGTATCTAAGGTCAGGTCGCGTGCATCCACGCCGCTTGCGTAAGCAGGCCGAGAAGTACGAGGGTAATGAGGAATACAGGGCTTTCCAGGCCGACAGGCGCGCGAACGGCTGCGGCCGCCTTGGCGGTGCGTCCCTTCGTCATGTCGCGCGTCATCGTGGCCACGGGCGGCTCCCTGTTCTGACTCCAAGAAACCATAGCCGCTGGAGTCGCACAACCCCTGTCGCAATAATTTTGCGCAGGGGATCGAAAAGAACCTCGCTAGGGGTGTTTCTTACCTCAAGCTGACGCAGGCGTTTTTCGAAGCGTAACCGTCCATCACATCATGTTACGTGTGCGGGGTTGAAACCCGTCCGCGACCGCTCCATTGAGACGCCAACCTATATGTAGCGCACAACACCCTACCGTTCAGAGGAGCTTCCCATGACCGTTCGCGTCGCCATCAATGGTTTCGGCCGCATTGGCCGTCTGGTCCTCCGCTCGATCATCGAGCATGGCCGCACGGACATCGAGGTGGTGGCGATCAACGATCTGGGTCCGGTCGAGACCAACGCCCACCTGTTCCGCTACGATTCGGTCCACGGCCGCTTCCCCGGCACGGTGACCTCGGGCGAGGATTGGATCGACGTCGGCACCGGCAAGATCAAGGTGACTGCCGAGCGCGACCCCGCCAACCTGCCGCACGCCGAGCTAAAGGTGGACATCGCCTTCGAATGCACCGGCATCTTCACCTCCAAGGACAAGGCCAGCGCCCACCTGAAGGCCGGCGCCAAGCGCGTCCTGGTCTCGGCGCCCGCCGACAACGCCGATAAGACCATCGTCTACAAGGTCAACCACGAAACCCTGACCGCCGACGACATCGTCGTGTCCAACGGCTCGTGCACCACCAACGCCCTGGCCCCCGTCGCCAAGGTGCTGAACGACCTATTCGGCATCGAGCGCGGCTATATGACCACCATCCACTCCTACACCGGTGACCAGCCGACGCTGGATACGATGCACAAGGACCTGTACCGCGCCCGCGCTGCGGCCCTGTCGATGATCCCGACCTCGACCGGCGCCGCCAAGGCCCTGGGCCTCGTCCTGCCGGAGCTGAAGGGCAAGTTGGACGGATCCTCGATCCGCGTCCCGACCCCGAACGTCTCGGTCGTGGACCTGAAGGTCGTCGCTGGTCGCGAGGTCACTGTCGAAGAGATCAACGCCGCGCTTCAGGCCGCTGCCGACGGGCCCATGAAGGGCGTGCTGTTCACGACGACCGACCCGCTGGTCTCGCACGACCTGAACCACATCGCCGCCTCGTCCACCGCCGCCCTGCCCCAGACCCAGGTCGTCGATGGCAAACTGGCTCGCGTTCTGAGCTGGTACGACAACGAATGGGGCTTCGCGACGCGCATGAGCGACACCGCGCTGCAGATGGCGAAGTTCCTATAACTTGAAAGCCGGGCGTCGCACGGCTGTCAGAAACGCAGGGTCAGGCTGCATCCTGATTCTGTTGACGGCTGTCGCGGCGCCGCTTTCAGGCGGCCTCATGCTTGAGGCCTCCAAGCAGCTTCTTCTGTTAAAGTTCGGCGGCAGTTGGATCAACGCGACGGCGTGGACGGCCGCCCTGCTGTGCTGGTGGCTTTTCCTTGCCCTGGCCTGGTTCAACAGAACCCGCTTTGAATCTTCCGAACTTCTGGACGGCGCGCCCGTCCGCAGACCAATAGCCAGTATTTCGATGATGGCATGTTTGATCGTGGCGGCATCCGGCCTAGGCCTCTTCAGCGCCATCAAAACTGTTTTGGGATAACGTCATGACCTTCCGCACTCTCGACGACGCCGCAGATCTCGCCGGCAAGACGGCTCTGGTCCGCGTGGACTTCAACGTCCCGATGGAGGGCGGCAAGGTCACGGACGACACCCGGCTGCGGGTCGCCCTGCCGACGATCCAGCGTCTGCGCGATGCCGGCGCCAAGGTCGCCCTGCTGGCCCACTTCGACCGCCCCAAGGGCCAGCGCGTTCCGTCGATGACCCTGAAGCCGGTCGTCCAGCCGCTGGAACAACTGCTCGGCGCCCCCGTTCGCTTCGCCGAGGACTGCATCGGTCCTTATGCCGTAGAAGCCATTCGCGATCTGGACGCGGGCGGCGTGGTCCTGCTGGAAAACGTGCGCTTCCATGCGGCGGAAGAGGCCAATGATCCGGTCTTCGCCCAGAAGCTGGCGGATCTCAGCGATCTGTACGTCAACGACGCCTTTTCGGCCGCGCACCGCGCCCACGCCTCGACCGAAGGCGTCGCCCACCACATCCCGGCCTACGCCGGCGAATCCATGCGCCGCGAACTCGACGCGCTAGACGCGGCGCTCGGCAATCCACAGAAGCCGGTCGTCGGCATCGTCGGCGGCTCCAAGGTCTCGACCAAGCTGGACCTGCTGAAGAACCTGGTCGGCAAGCTGGACACCCTGGCCATCGGCGGCGGCATGGCCAACACCTTCCTTTATGCCCAAGGCGTCGACATCGGCGGCTCCTTGGCCGAAAAGGATATGGCGGACACCGCGCGCGAAATCCTGGCGGAAGCCGAAGCCAAGGGCTGCGACATCCTGCTGCCCGTCGATGTCGTGGTGGCGACCGAGGTCAAGCCCGGCGCCGAGGCCCGCACCGTCAAGACAGGCGAAGCCCTCTCGACTGAAGACAAAATCCTGGACGCCGGCCCCGACACCGTCGCGCGCCTGAACGCCGCCATCGACGGCTCCAAGACCCTGATCTGGAACGGTCCGCTGGGCGTGTTCGAGGTGCCGCCCTTCGACGCCGCCACGGTCGCGGCCGCCAAGCACGTCGCCGTGCGCACCAAAGCCGGCGCCCTGATCGCGGTGGCGGGCGGCGGCGACACGGTCGCGGCCGTCGGCCATGCCGGCGTCAGCGCAGACCTGACCTTCGTGTCCACCGCCGGCGGCGCCTTCCTGGAATGGATGGAGGGCAAACCTCTGCCCGGCGTTGAGGCCCTGCGCGCCTAAAGGCTTAGCGATGCAGGCGGATCACGCCGGCATCCTGTCTTTGAAATCGGCGTTGAAACGGCTGTAACACGGCGTGACTTCGCGCTGTCCGGCGTCTAATCTCTCGCCCAACCAAAAAAGACTATTCGGCTCAGGAGACTACCCCATGGCGCGCATCACGCTGCGACAGCTGCTCGACCACGCGGCAGAGAACGATTACGGCCTGCCCGCCTACAACATCAACAACATGGAACAGGGTCTGGCGATCATGGAGGCGGCCCACGAGGTCAACGCCCCCGTCATCATCCAGGCCTCGCGCGGCGCCCGGAACTACGCCAACGACATCGTTCTGGCCAAGCTGATCGACGCCTTGGCCGAACTCTATCCGCACATCCCGGTCTGTATGCACCAGGACCACGGCAACGGCCCGGCGACCTGCGCCACCGCCATCCAGTACGGCTTCACCAGCGTGATGATGGACGGCTCGCTGGAGGAGGACGCCAAGACCCCCGCCTCTTACGAGTACAACGTCGACGTCACCCGTCGCGTCACCGAAATGGCCCACGCCTGCGGCGTCTCGGTCGAGGGTGAACTGGGCGTGCTGGGCTCGCTGGAAACCGGCATGGGCGAGGCCGAGGACGGCCACGGCTTCGAAGGCAAGCTGGACCACTCGCAACTGCTGACCGACCCGGATCAGGCCGTCGATTTCGTCGCCGCCACCAAGGTCGACGCCCTCGCCATCGCCATGGGCACCAGCCACGGCGCCTACAAGTTCACGCGTCAGCCGGACGGCGAGGTCCTGGCCATGAATGTGATCGAGGAAATCCACCGCCGCCTGCCCAACACCCACCTGGTGATGCACGGTTCGTCGTCGGTGCCGCAGGATTTGCAGGACATCATCAACCAGTACGGCGGCGAAATGCCCCAGACCTGGGGCGTGCCGGTCGAGGAAATCCAGCGCGGCATCAAGCACGGCGTGCGCAAGGTCAACATCGACACCGACAACCGCATGGCCATCACCGGCGCCATCCGTAAAGCCCTGATGGAGAAGCCGGGCGAGTTCGACCCGCGCTACTATCTGAAGCCCGCCAAGGAGGCGATGAAGAAGCTCTGCATGGAGCGCTATCAGCAGTTCGGCTGCGAGGGCCAGGCCTCCAAGATCCGCCCGCTGTCCACCGCCCAGATGGCCAAACGCTACGCCTCGGGCGACCTCGATCCGTCCTTCCGCGGCGCCGCCGTCAAGGCCGCCTAGGACCGTCGTCTAGACCGGGTAGCGGCCGCTCAGTTCGCGCCGCACCCGGCGAACGTCCCATTCCGCCTGATCCAGCGCGTCGCGTGCCTCTCGGGCATTGCGACGCGCATCGCGGATTTCGCCTCTGACCTCTTGAATGCGGTCACGAATGCGCTCCCGCTCTTCGTCCGTCAGGCCTTCGCCGCGCAGTTCGCGTTCCTTGGCTTCCAGCTTGTCTTCGCGGTTCTCGATCCGGGCCTCTGCGCTGCTCAGCGCGCCTTGCGCCGTCTCGTAGGCGTCCTCGACCTCATGCAGAATTCGGCCGTCACGATAGGCCGGCAGAAACGCCTGCTCGTCCTCCGGCCGACAGACGCCGTAATAGGTATTGCCCGCCCGCCCCTCCTCCCAACCGCGCTGGAAGGTGCAGTAGGTCCGCAAGCCATCCTCACGCGCCGAGCCATAGGCGGCTGGATTGGGTGCGATCTGAAACTTGGCGCAGGCCTTGGCGTGGTCGTCCAGCCGCGTCATCGGATAGCCCGACGCCCCGTCCGCATAGCCCTTCTCGCCCCAGGCCCCGGCCAGGCATTCGTCCTTGCTCATGGTCGTGCAGCTGCTCAGCAACGCCGCCGCGGCGAACGCTCCCCCGGCGATCATCAACCGCTTCATCGGATGTCCCCTACGCCCCCAAGCTTGACTATCGCCTCACCCGCGCCCCTCGCGCAAGCGGCCGGTCGTGCTAGGGAGACGACGTGTCCGCCCAAGATCAGATCGACGAAGACGAAGACCCCGCGACCGGCGACCCCGCCGAGGTGCTGGAGGCCCGCATCGACGCGGCCGGCGTTCGCCTGGACAAGGCCCTGGCCGGCGCCTTCCCCACCCTGTCGCGCGCCCGGCTCCAAGCCCTGCTGGCCGAAGGCGCCGTCAGTCGCCATGGCGCGGTCCTGACCAGCGGTTCCGCCAAGGCCCAGCCCGGCCTCTATGCCGTCGCCCTGCCGCCCGTCGCGCCGGCCACGCCCCAGCCCCAAGCCATTCTCCTGACCGTTCTCTACGAGGACGCCGACCTTATCGTCATCGACAAGCCTGCGGGCATGGCCGCCCACCCTGCGCCCGGCACGCCGGACGGCACCCTGGTCAATGCGCTGTTGGCCCATTGCGGCGACAGCCTGTCGGGCATCGGCGGCGTCGCCCGCCCCGGCATCGTCCACCGGCTAGACAAGGACACCTCCGGCGTCATGGTCGCCGCCAAGACCGACCGCGCCCACGCCGGCCTCTCCGCCCTGTTCGCTGCGCACGACATCGAGCGCACCTACATCGCCCTGACGCGCGGCACGCCATCGCCCGCGACCGGCCGCATCCACACCCGCATCGGCCGCTCCACCGGCGACCGCAAGAAGATGGCGGTCCTCAAGGCCGGCGGTCGCGAGGCCATCACCGACTATGCCGTTCAGGCGACCTACGGCGAACCAGCCAAAGCCGGCGGCGCGCCCATGGCCGCGCGCGTCGCCTGCACCCTGCACACCGGCCGCACCCATCAGATTCGCGTCCACCTGTCGTCCAAGGGCGCGCCCATCCTCGGCGACGCGACCTACGGCTCAGGCAGCCCCGCCATACCCGTCCGCGCCGCCATCGCCGAAGCGGGCCTTGAACGTCAGGCCCTCCACGCCGCCGTCTTGGGCTTTGTCCATCCTGTCACGGGCGAGACGCTTCGCTTCGAGACCGCGCCGCCGTCCGACATGCAGCGTCTCGAAACGCGCCTCGCCGAACTCTGAACCGCCGCTGGTCCAGGCAGGTCTTGAATAGCAACTGACAAAGTTCTATATAGGACGTCGATCGGCGCGAGTGGCGCCAGGGCCACGGTCACGCTTTCGTGTGACGATCCGCCTCTAAAAATGGCGGCAACCCATCGCTACTTTACCGGTTGAGGGGTGAGACGTCGGCGCACACACCGTGGCCGATGACGAAGAGCCCGCTCGTTCAAGACGGTCGGAGGGACCTGTATATGGCTGCCAATAGTACGCTCGCGGTGATGTCGCCTGAACAAGGCCTGTCGCGTTATCTGACGGAAATCCGCAAGTTTCCGATGCTGACCAAGGACGAGGAGTTCATGCTCGCCAAGCGTTGGTCCGAGCACCAGGACCCCGAAGCCGCCCACCGTCTCGTCACCTCACACCTTCGTCTCGTGGCCAAGATCGCCATGGGTTATCGCGGCTACGGCCTGCCGATCGGCGAAGTGATTTCCGAGGGCAACGTCGGCCTCATGCAGGCCGTCAAGAAGTTCGACGCCGACAAGGGCTTCCGTCTGGCGACCTATGCCATGTGGTGGATCCGCGCCTCGATCCAGGAGTATATCCTGCGCAGCTGGTCGCTTGTGAAGATGGGCACCACCGCGGCGCAGAAGAAGCTGTTCTTCAACCTGCGCAAGGCCAAGAGCCAGATCTCGGCATTCGAGGAAGGCGATCTGCATCCTGAACACCTCGCCGCCATCGCCACCAAACTGGGCGTGACGGAGGAAGAGGTCACCAACATGAACCGCCGTCTCGGCGGCGACGCTTCGCTTAACGCGCCTCTGCGCGCCGACGGCGAAAGCGAGTGGCAGGACTGGCTGGCCGATGACACGGCCGTGTCTCAGGAAACCCAGCTCGCCGACGACGAGGAAAAGGGCATCCGCATGAGCCTTCTTCAGGAGGCCATGGAAGAGCTGACCGATCGTGAGAAGCACATCCTCACGGAACGTCGCCTCAAGGACGATCCGGTCACGCTGGAAGAGCTCGCCGGCCAGTACGGCGTCTCGCGCGAGCGCGTGCGTCAGATCGAGGTCCGCGCCTTCGAGAAGCTGCAAAAGGCCATGCGCGCCGCAGCCGAAGAGCGGAACCTGGTCGACGCCTGAGCAACTCGGTCCGCTTCGCCTTCAACGGTGCGGCGGACCGTCTATCGTCACGACGCGCGCGCCACCGGCGCTGCATCGTTGGCTGCTCTCGCAGCCGCTACGACCGTGCCGATCGGCTGGGCCAGTCCCGCCTTCGTCACCTGACCGCTGGCCACATAGGCCTGCAAGGTCGCGACAGCCATCGCCAGTCGCGCGTCCGCCGTCTTGATGGCCAGACCGTTCAGCGTCTCGGCCTGCTGCCGTATGGCGCGCGTCGCCTGCGACGGGTCCTGCTCGAACTGCGACATGGCCGAAACCAGGATTCGCGATGCCTGATCTCGGATTTCGGCAGGGCCGCCTCCAGCTGCACCATCGCTGCGGCGCTTGCGGGCGCCTGAATATTCACCTGAGTTGAACCGGCGACGGTCCGGTCCGACATAGCCCACCGCCTCGATCCAGGGCCGGGGCTTCAACGTCACATTCTCGACCCGCTTGAACAGGTCGCCGGTCGTGAACGGCTTTCTCAGGAACTCGTGGATGCCGGCGTCGCGCGCGCCCTTGATCGCCGCGGCGGTCGCCTCGCCCGTCACCATGATGATCGGCGACATGCGGCACGACATGCTGGAGCGCCGAATGCGCCGCGCCAGCGTCTCGCCGTTCAGCCTGTCTCCGGACCGTTCTGTAAAGATCACGCCCGGCTCGACGTCGCGCAGCAGCTCCAGCGCGCGTTCTTCGTCACCCTCTGAATAGACCTCGCGCGCACCCATGCCCTTGACGATGTCCGTCAGCAGTCGCGCCGACGACAGATTGGCGTCCACGATGACCACCCGACGAAGCGCAGGCTCCATGCGGCTTATGGTTCTGGCGTTTGCGGCGAACACATCAGACTCCGAGTTTGGAGCCATTATCCTTACTGCCCGCGGGTTAAGACCTGTTGAATAGGTCTTTCTGCGTAGTCCGCCGCCTCACGCCGCCCCTTCCAAAGTCTCAGCCTTGGAACGGATCACGCATCAGAATAGTGTCGTCGCGCTCGGGGCTGGTGGACAGCAGGGCCACCGGCGCGCCGATCAACTCCTCGATCCGCCGCACATATTTGATGGCGTTGGCGTTGATGTCCTTGAAGCTGCGGACGCCGGCCGTGCTTTCGCTCCAGCCTTCCAACTCCTCGAACACCGGCTCGGCCGCGCCCTGGGCCTTCAGGCTTGAGGGCAGATAGTCCAGCACCTCGCCATCGACTTTATAGCCGACGCAGATCTTCAGCGTTTTCAACCCGTCCAGCACGTCCAGCTTGGTCAGGGCGATCCCATCGATGCCGTTGATCGCAACGGACTGGCGCACCAATACAGCGTCGAACCAACCGCAGCGGCGCGCGCGGCCGGTGTTCACCCCGACTTCGCGGCCCACGGTCGCCAGATGCGCGCCGACCTCATCATCCAGTTCGCAGGCGAAGGGGCCTTCGCCGACGCGCGTTGTATAGGCCTTCACGATGCCCAGCACATAGCCGACGCCGCGCGGCCCGATGCCCGACCCCGCCGCCGCCTGACCGGCCACCGTGTTGGAGCTGGTGACATAGGGATAGGTGCCGTGATCCACGTCCAGGAAGGCGCCCTGCGCCCCTTCGAACAGGACGCGCTTGCCGTCCTTCTGCGCCTGATCCAGCACGCGCCAGGCCGGTTTCACATAGGGCAGGATCTTCGGCGCGATCTCCAGCAAAGACGCCAGCAGCGCGTCGGGGTCGATCGGCTCCAGCCCCAGACCGGCGCGCAACGGATCGTGGTGCGAGCGCAGCCGGTCGATCTTGACCTTCAGATCGTCTTCGTTGGCCAGATCGCAGACCCGAATGGCGCGCCGCCCCACCTTGTCCTCATAGGCCGGACCGATGCCCCGCCCGGTCGTGCCGATCTTGGCGCCCGGCGCGCTGGCCGCCGCCTCGCGCGCCACGTCCAGCGCCGGGTGGATGGGCAGGATCAGGCAGGCGTTGTCCGCAATTGTCAGGATTTCGGGGCTGATCGCCACACCTTGGGCAGCGATCTTTTCGATCTCGCCGACCAGATGCCAAGGATCGACGACCACGCCGTTGCCGATGATCGACGGCTTGCCCTGCACGACGCCGCTGGGCAGCAGCGCCAGCTTGTAGACCTTGCCGTCCACGACCAGCGTATGGCCCGCATTGTGGCCGCCCTGGAACCGCACGACCATGTCGGCGCGGTTGGACAGCCAGTCCACGATCTTGCCCTTGCCCTCGTCGCCCCACTGGGCGCCGACCACCGCTACGTTCGCCAAAACCGTCTCTCCGCACTGGAATGCGGGCGCAGCCTATAGCGAGGGAATCGTCCGATGTCGTCCCGTCAGGCGGATTTATCCGACTTCGCCGACCGCCGTCTCGAACGCCCATTCCAGCCAGGGCGTCGCCGCAACCACATCGGCCGTCTCGACCGTGCAGCCGCACCATAGGCGCAGTCCGGGCGGCGCATTGCGATGCGGCTCCATGTCGAACACGGCCGCCTCGCCTTCCAGCAGGGCCTTGAACCGCACGACGAAGGCCTTCTGCGCCTTGTCGTCCAGCGCCGCGATCCGCGCATCGGTGAATTTCAGACAGACCGAGGTCGTCGACCGGATCTCCGCTCGATCCGGCAGGAAGGCGATCCAGTCGGTTCGCTCCACCCATTGCGCCAACGCGGCGTAGTTGGCGTCTGTCCGCCGGATCAGTTCGCTCAATCCGCCGATGTCCTTCGCCCAGCCCAGGGCGTCGATCCAGTCTTCGAGGGTCAGGATCGAGAAGGTGTTGATCGCCACCCCGTCCGCCAGCGCCCGATCAAACCGTCCCTTGCCGTCGGTCAGCCGCAGCAGCTTGGGAATCGCTCGATCCGGCCGGTATGTATCCAGCCGCTCGACCGCGCGCGGCGACAGCACCATCACCCCGATGCCCGCCTCGCCGCCCAGCGCCTTCTGGAAGCTGAAGGTCACGACATCCAGCTTGTCCCACGGCAACGGAATGGCGAAGGCGGCGGACGTCGCGTCGCAGATCGCCAGCCCCTCGCGATCATCGGCGATCCAGTCGGCGTTAGGCACACGCACGCCCGAGGTCGTGCCGTTCCACGGGAACACCACGTCCTTGGACCAGTCCGCCCGGCTCAGATCCGGCAGTTCGCCCCAGGGCGCCGTCAGGGCCTCGGGCTCCAGCCCCAGATGATCCTTCACGTCCGCCAGCCAGGTCAGGCCGAAGTTCTCGAACGCCACGACATGCACCGGCCTAGCGCCCAGCATCCCCCACAGCGCCGCCTCGACCGCGCCTGTGTCAGACCCCGGCGTATACAGCATCACATGGCTGTCGGGCACTTCCAGCACCTCGCGCGTCAGCCGCAGGCCATGCGCGAACCGCTCGACCACCTCCGGCGCGCGAATGCCGCGTCCCAGCAGGTCGGACGGCAATCCACCCAGCGCATAGCCCGGCCGCTTCGCCGTCGGCCCCGCCGAAAACCACGGCCGCGCCGGCTTCACATCAGGCTTCGTGCTCATGCTCTTTCCCTTTGGCGCTGCCAGTCTTCGCGCGGCTTGAGCGCGCTCACCGCCCCGGCGTATAGGGCCGCTTGGCCCGCCAATCCTCGGCGAAGGCGGTCAGTTCGGCGTCCGGCGTATCGGGCAGCGTCACCATCACCCGCGCCAGCAGATCGCCGCGCCTACCTTGCGCAAACGCGCCGCGCCCCTTCAGCCTCAGCACCTTGCCCGAGTTCGATCCGGCCGGCAGCGTCATCTGCACCACGCCCTCGGGCGTCGGCACTCGCACCTTGGCGCCCAGCACCGCATCGGGCACCGACACCGGCAGGTCCATCGTCAGGTCCGCCCCGTCGCGCTTGTAGATGGGGTGCGGTTCGATCCTCAGTTCGATCAGGGCGTCGCCGTTCTCGGCCCCGCGCCCCGGCGCTCCCTGGCCGCGCAGGCGGATCGTCTGGCCTTCCGACGCCCCCTTGGGAATGGTCACGTCCAGAGTGCGTCCATCCGAGAACTGGATCCGCCGCGTCGCCCCGGCGATGGCGTCTTCCAGACTGATGTCCAGCGTCGCCTTCACGTCCTGGCCGCGTGAGGTGAAGTCCCGCGCGCCGCGCTGACGCCCGGCCCCGCCAAACATGCCGAACAGATCGTCCAGATCAACGCCTTCGAAGTTGGCGCGGCCGCCCGGCCCGCCGCCTTGTCCGAACGGATTGCCGCCCTGGCCGAACGGGTTGCCGCCGGCGCGACCGCCCCCGCCGAAGCCGCGATACTGTTCGTTGCCGTCGCCGTCGATCTGGCCCGCGTCGTATTTGGCGCGCTTTTCCTTGTCGCCCAGGATGTCGAAGGCTGCCGTCACCCGTTTGAACTTGTCCTCGGTGATCTTGTCGCCGGGGTTCTTGTCGGGATGCAGCTCCTTGGCGAGCTTGCGATACGCCTTCTTGACCTCGTCCGCGCTCGCGCCCTTCGAAACGCCCAGTTCCTTGTAGGGGTCGCCTGCCACGTCCGTTGTCGCTCCAGCTGAAAAAGGTCGAGAGGCCGTCAGTTAAGCCATGCCCCGCCCCGCGCAAAGGGCTGGACCCGCCCTATTTCGTCAGACCTGCCGGATTTCCGCCTCCACCTCTGCTTCTGAGCCCCACCCGAACCCTTCGCCCCACTGCGCCACGGCGATCCGCGCCATCGATGTCGCGCCTTCTGGGAAGTCCGCCGCCAAGTCAGCCGCTGCATAGAAGCCCGACACGCCCTCCACCTCCATTGTCCGCACCACGACATCTCCGTCCCGCACACGCAGCCGGAACCGCATCGGATCGACCGCTGTCGGTTCCCCGTCCCAGCCATCGCCGAACAGCCGCGCACGCGGCGTCCAACGGATTGCCAGACCCTCGGCCGACGTCTCGACCGTCAGACTAGACGGCGACCAAGGCCGATCATGCACGCCCCTCGCCACGAACAGGGCGTCGCTGAACCCCGCTCCACCCGGCGCCGCGCCAGCCGGCCCCGCGCGACAGACCAGCGGCAGTCCTCGCTCGCTCCGCCCGATCTCCGCGCGCGCCAGCCGATCGTCCAGAAACACCACGACGGACCCCGCCGCGCCTCGAAGAAGGCGACCAGCTCGGCCATGTCGTCCAGCGACCTCAGGTTCGCCCCGATCAGATACCGCCTGCGCCCCAGCGCCCAGGGCGTGGAGCGCCGCTCGAACCCCGACGCCAGCGTCGTGATCTCCGTCCGACGCTCCACCCCGCCGGTCGAACCGAACGCCAGCCGCGCGGGCAGGCGCACCTCTTGAAAGGCGCCCATGAACACTCTCCTGTTGTGCAATGCCGCCCGCGCGGTCCACACCTTGGCGGCGGCGCCGACGCCGCGTTTTTCCTGGACACGGCCTTGCGCGGCGAAATTCTCAGCTACGATCCGACGACCGGCGAGGGGTTGATCAGCGGCGACGACTTGCAGCGCTATGCTTTCACCTCGGCCGCCGCCGGTCTCGAACCCGGCCGCCGCGTCGATTTCGTGGTTCAGGACGACCAGGCGCTCAGCCTGATGGTCCTGCGCGACGGCCCTTTGGCGCCGGCCGTATACGCCCCCGAACCGGACCTGGGCCTATGGGGCTATTTCGTCCGCTGCATCTCCGACCTCTATATCGAAGGCCACGGTCGGGCGCGGCGAAAGGAATACTGGTCCTTCGCCCTGTTCCACTTCCTGATCCTGATGCTCGCCTTCATGCCGATCATCGGTCTGGCCGTCCTCGACGCCGAGGCCGGCTACGATATGGAGGCCTGGGGCGTCGCCTGGATCTGCATCGTCGCCCTGGTGTATTTCGCGCTGATCGTTCCCTACGTCTGCGTATCCATCCGCCGCTTCCATGATGTCGGGCTCAGCGGCTGGCTGATCCTGATCGGCCTCGTCCCCTATGTCGGCGGCCTGTTCACCTTCATCGTCAGCCTTCTACCCTCGCAACCCGAAGCGAACGTCCACGGCGCGCCGCCCAAGGGGTCGCGCGCATTACAAACGCGTCAGGATCGGCCAGCTTGACCTTTTCGGGTTGCTGGGATTGCACGGGTCGGCGATGTTGCCGCCGCGCCGGCTTGGGCGCCAGTCATGGAGATCTCAGTGCGCGGTGAAATTCTCAGCTACGACGCCACGACCGGCGTCGGTCTGATCAGCGGCGACGACGGCGCCCGTTACGACTTCACCTCGGCCGCGCTGCAATCGCCGGCCGTGCCCGCCGCCGGCGTCCGCGTCGACTTCGTGCCCGAGGGCTCAGCCGCCACCCAGATCCTGATCCTGGCGGGTTCTCCCACCACCACCGGCGTCGCCGGCGGTTACGCCAGCTCGACCTCGACCGCCGTCGCCGGCTTCGACTGGCAGAAGCTGTTCCTGTCCTTCGAGGGCCGCGTCCGCCGCAGCCATTTCTGGATCGGCTGGCTGATCCTGCTGGGCGTCAACGTCGTCATTAGTTGGATCCCCTTCATCAACCTGCTCGGCATCGTGCTGATCTGGCCCAACCTGGCCATTTCGGTGAAGCGCCTGCACGACATGGGCAAGACCGGCTGGCTGATCGCCATTCCCTGGGTCGGCTCGGTCGTGGCCTTCTTCGCCGGCTTCGCCATGGTCGTCGCCGCCGCCGTCGCCAACGGCTATTCGGAAGACTACTACGAGGGTAACCCGGCCGCCGTCTTCGCCCTGATGGGCCCCGCCTTCGGCCTGTTCGCCATCGCTGGTCTGCTGGGCCTGGCCTTCCTGCTGTGGATCGGCATCGCCGACAGCCAGAAGGGCGAAAACCGCTTCGGCCCGAACCCGAAGGGCGAATAGGAGAGCAGGCCCTTAGGGTTGTTCAACCCGTCGACGTTGACGAAAGCTGAATCTCCCGCGCCGCGAGGGCGACCTTGGCTCCGGCAATCCGTCCAGATCGACCATGGCGTCGTCCAGCAGGGCCAGGGTCGCCGGGTCCGTCTCGGGCCGCGCGGCCGTCTCCGCCACCCAGCGGCAGGCCACGCCCGCCGTCGACACCGGCTTACGGAACACGCCCGCCGCGACCGTGCGCACCGTGGCGATCTCGCGCATCGGACTGGCCGCCATCAGACGCCGCTCGATGGCCCGCTCGGTCTCATAGGGCACGACATAGCCGCCCGAGGTCGCGCCGCCCGACAGGCCCGCCTTGACCTCAAGCGCGCCAGACTGACCTGTCTTCAAATAGCCGTCCCACGCCGCCTTCGCCTCGGGCGCAGACGCCGGCTCGGCCGGTTCGCCGCCGATCGCCGGGCGACGGCTTTGGCTCATCACCCGATCCAGCCGCGCCTGGGCCGAGGCGACCGCCTGGTCGATGCGCGCCACCTTCTCCTCCAGCAGCACATCGGCCGCCGCCTTGTTCTCGATCTCGCCCAGCCGGGCGTCGTTCTCCCCTTTGAACGCCTCGAACGCCGCCATCATCTCGCGCACGACATCGCGCGCCTCCGGCGAGCCGGAAGCCTGTTTGGTCTCTTTCATGATATCTCCGGTTGAAGAACCGCGTGTTGCGGTTAGGGTCGAGGCGTGACCGACACGATCTCGAAATTATTGGACGGTTTGCAGCGCTCCTGGCTGCTCAAGCTCGTCTGGATATGGGCGCCGTTCGTACCGCTAACGGCCGTCGCCGTCTTGAACCACTACGAAGTGGTCGGTTCCCGAAATCGTCTATGCATTGCCTGTGTTGGCGATCTTTGGCGCCTTGGGCCTTCAATATGGCCTCGCCTTCGTCGCACGTCGCAAACGGCGCGCTCTTGCGCGTCGCCTGTCGCCGCTACAGCGTCTTCAGACATCGCAAGAACTCGATCCTGTTCCTCTCGGCGAATTCCTGCTCATCACCAAGAAACCGCCTGTCGAAACCGTGCCACGCTCCATTCAGGCGTTGATCGCGCGATGGGGAGCTCCGCCTTCCAAAACGACCGACAACGTGATCGACGTAGTATCCATTTCCGTGTGGATCATGTTCTGCGCGGTGGCGGGCTTGCGCGACCCGCTGGGTTTCCTGAGCCGCCACTTGGGGATACCGACCATCCCGTATTGGCCTGTCTTCACGACCTTGTTTGTACTGGCCTTGCTGCTTTTCCTTCGAGCACAGCTGCGCAAGATGAACGATCACTACGTCGCTGAGGCGAAAGCTTCCGGTCGTCGCCCCTTCCCTGCTCTGTGACGCCCTCCCCATGTCCCACCTGACGCCCCTCGAAAGCGCCGTCATGGACGCCATGATCTGGCAGATGGGCGACAGCGTGCCGGACCTGCGCGCCCAGGTCGCCGCCAGTTCGCCGGGCCTGCGTCGCAACACCGGCGCAGGCCTCTATTCCCAGATCGTCGTCGATGCGGACCGCGCGATCGCCAACCCGGACGCCACCGGCCTGTTCGGCACGGTCCATGCGATGATCGCCGGCCTGGCCGACCCGGTCGGCTTCCAGATCGAGCTGCGCCAAGGCCGGCTGACGGCCCTGCACGGCCAAAGCTATGGCCAGGACACCCGCGACATCGACTTCTCGACCACCGCCTTCGAAGAGGTCTTCACCGTCGACGAAACGGGCCGCTCGATCCTGTTCCGCCCCGCCCGGCGCACGCCGGATCCGATCTCGCCCAGGCCCAAACCCGCCGCCCGACCGGCCGCTGCGCCCGCCGCCCAGGTCGCGCCGAAAGCGCAATCCAAACCGGCGCCCCAGCCGGCTTCAAAGCCCTCCGACCACGCCCTGCCGTCCGCCGCCGCGGCACCGAGCCTGGCCGAGATGATCGCCGGCCTGTCCAACCCCACGGCCTCGCGCGGCGGCCAACTGGCCCTGGTCTATCTCGGCGCCTATGCGCTGGCGGCCGTCTTCATCCTGTTCGCCCACCTGGTGCTGCACGTCGGCTGGATCTTCGGCCTGGTGCTCGCCGGCTGGGCCTTGCGCTATCTCCACGGCAAGAAGGGCCGCGCCCAGATGGCCGCCCTCGCCGAAACCCTCGACCGCAACGGCGCCTTCCAAGCCCTCAAGCCAAACTGAAACTGGCAAGGCTTTGCGGCTCCGGCTTCGCTTCCCAACTCAAAGTTAGAAGGGGAGGCGCCGTGTTTGGATTGTTCTTTCATCCCAGACGATCCGATGCCGGGCCCGCAGTGGCCGTGCGTGTCATGCCGGGTCAGCATTGCGGAGAGACTACGGATGCGCCTCCGGCCGTCGTCGTCTCCAAGTCTCTGCCCGACCCTCAAACCGAACTGAACCGGGCCCCCGGCAGCATCGGAAACGTCACCAGCGACACCTCCCACAGCTCGACCGCGCTCAGCACGCGCAGCCGTCCCTGACGCCGGGCCCGCGCTGTGCGGTAGCCGATCGACAGCCCGTCCAGCGCCCCGGCCCGGCTCAGCGCCCCGGCGAACCGCGCCTCGGCCGACCAGTCCTCGATCCGGCCGCGCACAAACAGGCCGCGCGCATCCTCGACGATCTGCTCCCAGACCCCGACCGGCGCCCGCGCATCGTGCTGATTCAGCATCCTCACCCCTTCAGCCCCGTCTTGGCCAGACTGTCCGCAAACGCCCCCGCCTGCACCACGTCCCCGTTCAGATCCGCCACGCCCCACAGGGAGGCGTAGCCTTCGATGGCCAGTGCGCTCATTTCCCCTCCAACCTACGCTCGATCCGCTCCACCGCCGCCGCCGTCGCCTCGCCCTGGACCTCCAGCCGCGCCAGTCGTTCGGCGACCAGCCTCTGTTCCCCGACCCGCTGCTCCAACGTCGCGATCCGCGCTGCGGCGCCCCCGGCCCAGACTAGGCCGCCCACCGTCTGCACCACGACGGCGATCAGCAGCGCCGTCGGCACGCGCCGGATATGATGTTCGGTCATGCCCCCAACCCCGCCATCCGCCGACGCTCTTCGTCCGTCAGGAAGCTCGCCGCCTCCAGCCGCGCCCACAGGGCGTCCCGCTCGGGCTGCAGCGCCGAGACGGCATCCAGGTCCGCGCGGATCTCGCATCCCGCGAACCGCTCGCCCAGCCAACCCGTCATCGCCCCCGCCGCCTTCTTCACCAGCGGGATCACCGTCTGTCGCCAGAAGGCCGCATTGGCCTCGCGATAGTTGGCGTAGGTCGCATCGCCCGGTATCCCCAGCAGCTGCGGCGGCACCCCGAACGCCAGGGCGATCTCGCGCGCCGCCGCATGTTTTCCGGCCGTGAAATCCATCTCCGCCGGTGTCAGACTCAGCGGCTTCCAGTCCATCCCGCCTTCCAGCAGGATCGGCCGCCCGGCGTTTGTCGCCCCGGCATAGACGGACGACAGCTGATCCTTCAGCGCCTCGAACTGTCCGTCCGTCAGCCGCTCGCCGTTCCGCGCCCCATAGACCAGCGCCCCCGACGGCCGCGCCGCATTGTCCAGCAGGGCCTTGTTCCAGGCGCCGGCCGCATTGTGCGCATCCACCCCTTGCGCCGCCGCCTCCAGCGGCGACAGCCCGTACCAGTCGTCCAGCGGGTGCCACAGCTTCAGGTGCATCACCGGCGCCCAGCCGTCGGCCGCCCGCCCGATCCGCACCGACCGTCCGTCTACGGAATAATCCCACGCCTCGGGCCAGCCCGAGCGGCCCGGAACCACCTTCACCCGATCCGACCGCAGCGCCCACAGCTCGTCCGGCGCCCCGTCCCCGTCCGCATCCCCGGTCGCTTCGACATAGGCGTTGCCCGACACCTGCAACGCGCCATAGACCGCCTCCATCAGCTCCGCCCCCGACTGCTCGGGATTGGGCCTGCGGATCAGCTTGGCCAGCGGATGATCATCGCTCCGCACCCCGTCCACAAACACCACGAACGGCGCAGCCGCCGCGGCCTCGGCGATCATGCGGATGCAGCGATAGGCCACCGCATTCTTCTGATATCCCTCGCGCGCCAGGCTGGCGTAGTCGTTGGGTGTCCACCGCGGCCGTCCCACCCCCGACAAGGCGATCACCCCGCCCGCCCGGCTCTCCTTGCCCTCAGGCGCGCGCACGCGCCCCGCCTGGCCGAACGGCCACCGGATCGAAACCATCGTGTCGATTTCCTTTTAGTTTCGTCATCCTCGGGCTTGTCCCGAGGACCCATACTCACGGTGCTCGCCGCTTAAGTCCGGTGTTCTATGGATCCTAGGCACAAGGCCTAGGATGACGGCGTGTGAAGCAAAGGGCGGTGTCTTTAAGGCGTCATCAGCCGCAACAGCGGCCGCTCGATCCACACATGCACGACCGCCCCCGCCGCCAGACTAGCGATCACGGTCAGCCCCACCACCGCATCCCCCGGCGGGGCCACCATCCCGCTCTCGAACATGCGCCCCAGCGCGCGGATGACCAGCACATGGACCAGATAGATCGAATAGGACGCATCCCCCATGAAGGCCGCCGCCCGCGACAGCCGTCCCGGCGCCCGGTCCGTCCGCTCCATCCGCACCACGCTGAACACCAGCAGCGCGCTGGGCAACCCCCAGACCGCTGCCCGCCTCAACCCGTTCCACGGATCGTTCAACGCCCGCACATCGTCGACGCCGCCATAGCCGAAGACCAGGCCCAGCCCGAACCCGAGCATCGCCAGACCGACCGCCCACACCCCCAGCCGACGCGGCGCCGACCGCCACACCCAGGCGATCCCCACGCCCAGCAGAAACTCCAGAATGATCGGCGCGCCCCAGAACCTCAGAACCGGCGCCGCCACGACCAATCCGGCCGCCAGCATCGCCGCATAGGCCCCGACCAGCCCAAAGCCGAACCGACGGCCGCCCGCCATGGCCAGCCCGAACCCGGCGTAGAACAGCATTTCAAAACACAGGGTCCACCCCGGCCCCAGCGCAGGAAACGTCATCTCCAGTCCGCTGAATGGCCAGAACAGGAACGTCGCCGCCGCCACCTCCGGGCTCAGCGTCCCGCCCCGCGCCATGCCGATCAGGATCGGCAGCGACAGCAGCCAGTAGATCGGCGCCACCCGCCGAAACCGCCGCCACAGGAAGGCCCCGGCCGCGCCCACACCCGTCTGCCCCTGCGTCGTCGTGGCGATGATGAAGCCGCTGATGACGAAGAAGACGTCCACGCCCATGGCGCCGAAGTTCTCCAGCGTGCCGCCGGCCAAACTACCGTGCGTGAGCGCCGTCTCCAGCCCCAGCCGCGTCCCCGCCAGGTCCACGGCGTGCGTGACGACCACCGCCGTCGCCGCCGCGAACCGCAGCGCCTGCACCCCGTGGAACCGCTCCCCCATCCGCCACGGTTACCATCGCACGAGCGCGCGCGCCAACCTCAGATCATCATCCGCGCCCGCACCGCCTCGGCGATCCTCGCCTGGCCCGCCGCATTGGGATGGACGGAATCGAACATCAGACCGCTGGCGAAACTGCCGCCGAACAGGGCCGTCCCGTCGATGGGCGCCGCCAACCCTCGCGTCGCCGCCACCTCGAACACCGCGTCCCGCAATGCGGCTTGCGCGGCATAGCTCGCCTTGCCCTGGGCCGGGTCGGACGGACAGCCCGTCATCAGCAGAATGTCCCCCGTCGTCAGGCACCGATCCACCAGCGTCCCCAGCCCGGCCTTGTAGGTCGAGACCGCCGTGCCCGCATTCCAGTCGTTGATGGTCAGGCACACGACGGACAGATCGGGCGCCGCCGCCGGGATCGATCCATAGGCCCGGTACGGCTGATCCGTCGTGATCCAGTCCGCGATCCGGGCCCCGCCCCACCCGGCGTTGATCACCCGCGTCCGGCGCACGTCCGAGCGCCACGCGATCCCGCCCGCGATGAACACCGCCCCGCCCGAGGCCCAGCGCACGCTCACCGGCCCGGTCGTCTCGGGAAAGGCCACGGTCGCAACCTCCATCGACGCCGCCTTGGTGGTGTTCACCGTCGCCCGCACCAACCCGTCCGTCTCGACCGTCAGCACGCCCAGCGCCGTATTGGTTACGGCCCACAGGTCGAACCGATCGACCGGCCCGTCCGGCTGAAAACTCCAGACGCCCGTCGACGACGCCGCGCCTGAAAACAGCTTGCCGCCCATCCCGGTCAGGGCGTTGACGCTCCAGCCGGCGCCCATCGTCACGCGCGGGTCATAGGCCGAATAGCCTCCGCTCGCCCCATCCGCCGCCCCCGCGCCCGCGACCGACGCCGCCGAGGCCGGCAGGCCCCGCGCGCTCATCATCGCCGCCAGCCGCTCGGGCCAGGCGCTCGCCCGACCGTTCGGCGTCCAGCCTCCGGAGACCGCGCCATAACCTTGGGTCACGCTGTCGCCGATGCACAGCAGCCGCGCCTCGCGCCCACCCGCCTGCATGGTCCTGACCGCTGCCGACCAGACGGGCAGGTCGGGCACGGAAAACCGCGCCCTCCCCAGCACCCCGCCCGGCGCCGCCGTCGCCGCTGCGATCTCGACACCCGACATCAGTCGAAGGCCGCCACGATCTGCGTCGCCGTCGTCCCGGTCGCCAGCACCCGGCGCACCTGAACCGGCAACCACCCCACCGGATGGTTGGCGAAGGTCACGGCGTCCCCGTCCTCAGCCCCGACCGTCAGCACGCGGACATTGCCTGCCCCACCGACGTATAGCGCCTTCGCATAGATCGTCAGATCGGCCGCATCGTTGGGCGTCACTGACGCCGCGCGCCTCGCCGGCCCGCCCGCGTCGCGCCCATGGTTCAGCAATCCGTCCCGCTCCGGAATGGCCGGCATATCGTCTCTCCTGTCGTTGAAATCTTGAGGCTCTAAAGCCCCCGCAACCGCGGTCCCGCCGACTGCGGCCCCAGCATCAGCCGCGTGATCGCCCACACCAGGGCGTCGGCCCGATCCGGGCTGGGTCCGCCCTCGCTGCCCAGCGCCAGCATCTCTTCCTCCAGCGCCGGGAAGGCGTCGCAGTGGACCACCCGCCCCTGTTCGTAGAGCAGGGCCACCGGCTCGGCCCGCGCCGCCTTGGACCGCGAGGCGTGGACCATCTCGATCCGGCACGGACAGGCGCTGATGGCCAGGACCGAGCGCACCATGTCGCCGCCCTGATTGCTCTCGGCGACCACCTCGTGCGCGCCGAATTCGTGCGCCGCCGCGCTGACGGCCCCGCCCCAGCTCTGGGGCGAGCGCCCCTGCACCGTCCGGTCGGCCAGCACGAAGGCCTGGCGACCTTTTCGCCCGACCACCACGATGCCGCAGGCGTCTCCGGTCGCGGTCGCCGGCGGATCGACCGCCACGAAGATCCGGTCCAGTTCGGCCGGCCGCGCGCCCCTGGCCCGCTTCAGGTCCGCAATGCGGAACAGGGCGCCCTCGCCCTCGACCACCACGCCTTCCAGCTCCTGCGCCGCCAGCCGCGTCCCGCCATAGACGTCGTTCAGATGCGCCAGAAAGCCGGGCGACAGGTTCTGCGCGTTCAGCGCCGTCGCCGCCCGTTCCGTCACCGTCCCCGCCTCGGCCATCAACCGCCTCAGCGCCGGGATCGGCCGGGGCGTCGTCGTCACCGCCAGCAGCGGCGAGGCCCCCAGCCTCAACCCGAACCTCAGGTTCGACAGCACCATCTCCGGCCGCCGCCAAGCGCAGAACTCGTCCGCCCAGGCCGCGTGAAACTGCGGCCCCCTCAGACTGTCGGGATCCTCGGCCGAAAACGCGTAGGCGGCCGACTGATTGTCCCAAACCAGCCGACGCCGCCCCGCCTCCCAACGCGGGCGGTCGCCCGGCTCCGCCAGCGCCTTGATCCCCGACGCCCCCTCCACCATCACCTCGCGCACATCGTGCAGGGCGGGGCCGACCAGGGCCAGGGTGATGCCGGGCAGCTCTCGCGCCATGATGTCGATCCAGACCGACCCGGCGAAGGTCTTGCCCGATCCCCGGCCGCCCAGCAGCAGCCAGGTCTTCAGGTCGTCGTCAGTCGGCGGAAACTGATGCTTCGCCAGCCGACAGTGATTGCGATGCAGCCTTAGCTCGCGCTCTTTCAGCAGCTTCGGCGTTCTTCTCTTCCAGAATTCGATCAAGCCGCGCGTATTCAACGAGCAGTTCTCTTCGGATTCGCTCGTCCTCGGCGGGGTCGTAGGTTCGTCCACCCATCTCGTCCTCTTCGTTGTCGCTCAGGCACAGCAGCCGCATCGCCTCGACCGCCTTGGCCGACCGCGCGATCACCCCGATCTGGCGCGCGACCTTTTCGGCGACGGCGGCGTCCTTGACGTCGGTCTCGCAGACGCTCTTCGCGGTCTCCTCGATCTTGGCCTTCATCATCAGGAACAGGGGCTCCATCCACCCCGCGCAAGACGCAGCCGTCTCGCGCGCGCCGCAGCCGCTCTCTTCGTCGTCCTGATTTCCCGTCATGCCCAAACCATAGCGGACCAGCGTCCTCAGGCCGGAAGAACGCTCACATAATTCGCCAACGGATTGTTTTCGCAGCCTTTCAACCAGCGTCATTGCGCTGGCTAGGGGGTGCTACCCTATCACTACCGGCCCCGCTCGACCGCCCATTCCGGCGCCTCGAAATCCAGCGCATCCTCCGGCTCGGCCAGCGACAGCTCCGAAATCGTCTGGCCCCGCACCGACACGCCCGCCGTATGCACCGTCTCGCGACTGCCCGAGATCAGATGATGCCATTTCGCCAGCGGCCGCCCCTCGTGCAGCCGGCGATAGGCGCACGACTTGGGCATCCATTCCAACGCCTCGATATTGCCGGGCGTCAGCTTGATGCAGTCCGGCACCTGGGCCTTGCGGTTCGCATAGTCCGAACAGGCGCAGGCCTCCGGATCGAACAGCTTGCAGTGCACCCGCGTCGGAATGACCTCGCCCGTATCCTCGTCCTCGAACCGGATCACGCAGCACAGCCCGCACCCGTCGCACAGGCCCTCCCACTCGGAAGGCGACATCTCGGCCAGGGTCTTGGTTTCCCAGTAGGGCTGCATGGCGCGCCTCATACGCGCCGCGCCGTCGCTTGTCACAGCCTCAATGCCCGACGGTCTTGGAGAACAGGTTGATCACCGCCACTCCGCCGACGATCAGCGCCAGCCCGACCATGGCCGGCAGGTCCAGCCGCTGGCGGAACACCACCGTTCCGATCACCGAGATCAGCACCACCCCCAACCCGCTCCAGATCGCATAGGCGATCCCAACCGGCATCTGCCGCAAGGCGAGCGACAGCAGGTAAAAGGCGAGGGCGTAGCAGACCGCCATCCCCGCCGTGGGCCAGACCCGGGTGAACTGCTGCGAGGCCTGCAGCATCGTCGTGCCCGCCACCTCCAGCGCGATGGCGCCCAGCAGCGCGGCCCACGTCACGAGACTCATGCGTCGTTCGCCGTGATCGGATGGCCGGGCGTCAGCAGCGACAGCAGCGCCTGTCTCTGTTCCGGCGACACCGCATGGGTGCCGAACAGGTCCGACATCCACAAGCCGTCGGCGATCAGCCTCAGCATCAGGGCATCGTCCGCCCCGACCGGATCGCTGGGATCGTCCACCTTCACCTTGTCGATCCAGCCGTTCCAGCGTTGCGCCAACGCCGGATCGATGGCGCAGGCGGCCATGATGACCCTTCCGATGCTGACGTCCTGCGGCGTCACCGGCTCATTGACCGTCGCCCTAAGATAGGCCCGCGCATTCCGGCCATAGGGTTCGGGATCGCGTGCCGCCTCGGCCAGAATCGTGTCCGTATGCATCCGCCCCAGATGATCGACCATCCCCTCCAACAGCGCGATCTTGCTGGAGAAATGATGCAGCAGGGCGCCCTTGCTGACGCTCGTCCGCCCCGCCACCGCATCCAGCGTAAAGCCTGACGCCCCCAGCTCGGCGGCGACCTCCAGGGCTTTTTCAATGATCTCGGCGCGGGTGTCGTCGGGCGCGCGACGGCGTGTGGTGCTGTCCATCTCCGCTACATACCAACCGGACGGTAACTGTCAATCCGCCTTCGTTGCCAAGGTCAGCGCGGTGTCCGCCGTCGGCTCCAGGCCACCCAGGCGATGCCGATGACCGACAGGAATACACCGCCGAAGAACGCCCCCAGCGCCGACAGGATGGTCACAAACATCCCGGTCATGAAGCCCCGCCCCACGGCGATCACGGCCTGCGGCCCATCACGGCCGTCGTAATCCGCCGACACGCGGTAGGTCCCGGCCCTGTCGATGCGGAACGCCTGGATCGACTGCCCTTGCCGTCCGCCGAACGTATAGGTCGAGCTGGCGCCTGGCGTCCGCGTCGGCACCGCCGTTCCATCCGCGGCCTGGACCTTCACCGCCAGTCCGTTCACGTCCTCGACGACATAGACCCGCCCATCGACGACGCTGCGGTATTCGAGGAAAACCGTGTGGTCGCCCGGTTTCAAGGCCAGATCGCGGCCGCCCGGCACGACGATCTGCTCCAGCCCGTCGTCCAGCGCCGGCAGTTTCGTCGCCAGCAGCACGACCATCGCCACGATCCCGCAGATCGCCGGCAGCGCGGCCAGCAGATAGAAGATCCGCCCCGGCTTTCGTTTTGGGGCGTCCCCGCGTCCGTTCGACGTCATATCCATCCCTGCATCCCCCGCGTGCAAACCGCGCACGAACTACACCGTGTCGGCCGCTAACCGTCAACGCCGATGGCGGTTGGCCTTCCCCTCATCTATATGGCCGCCCATGGCAGCCAGACCCCCACTCGTCGCACTCAAGGACGTCCGTCTTCAGGACGGCCAGCGCCCCCTCTTCGACGGCGTCGACCTTGCGGTCGAACCGCGCAGCCGCGCCGCCCTGGTGGGGCGCAACGGCGCGGGCAAGTCCACCCTGATGAAGGTCGTCATGGGCCTGATCGAGCCGGACAGCGGCGACCGCTCGATCCAGTCCGCCGTCCGCTTCGCCTATGTGCCGCAGGAGCCGGTCATCACCGGCGAGACTCTGCTGGACTATGCGTCGTCGGGCGAGGCCGAGACCTGGACGGTCGAAAGCTGGCTTGAAACCTTCGGCCTGAACCCGGCGAAGTCGACGCAAGGCCTGTCTGGCGGCGAGACCCGCCGCGCAGCGCTGGCCAAGGCCTTCGCCGAAGAGCCCGACCTGCTGCTGCTGGACGAGCCGACCAACCACCTCGACATCCTGGCCATCGAACTGCTGGAAAACGAGCTGATCCAGGCCCGGTTCGCCCTGCTGGTCGTCAGCCACGACCGCGCCTTCCTGAACCGCGTCACCAACACTGTCCACTGGCTAGAGGGGCGCCGCGTCCGCACCCTGAACAAGGGCTTCGTCGAGTTCGACGAATGGTCCTCCAAGGTGCTGGAGGAAGAGGCCGAATCCCTGCGTCGCCTGACCAAGACCATCGAGCGCGAGACCGCCACCTTCTACTCCTCCATCACCGCCCGCCGCAGCCGCAACGAGGGCCGCGCCCGCTCGCTTCAGGCGCTGCGCGCCGAACGCGCCGAGAAGATGAAGGACGTGCCGCGCGAACTGTATCTCGGCGTCGATTCCGGCTCGACCTCGGGCAAGCTGGTCGCCGAGATCAAACACGTCTCAAAGGGCTTCAACGGCCGCACCCTGTTCAAGGACCTGACCACCCGCATCATCCGCGGCGACCGTCTGGGCATCGTGGGTCCCAACGGCGCGGGCAAGACCACCCTGGTCAAAACCCTGCTCGGCGAACTCGCGCCCGACGAGGGCACGGTGCGCATGGGCGCCAATCTCGAGCCGGTTTATCTGGACCAGTCGCGCGAGGGGCTGAAATCGGACATGACCCTGTGGGACGCCCTGACGCCGGGCGGCGGCGACAGCATTCTGGTGCGCGGCGTGTCCAAACACGTCGCCGCCTACGCCAAGGACTTCCTGTTCTCCGAGGCCCAGCTGCGTCAGCCGATCTCGACCCTGTCGGGCGGCGAGCGCAACCGCCTGCTGCTGGCCCGCGCCCTGGCCAAGCCGGCCAATATGCTGATCCTCGACGAACCGACCAACGACCTGGACATGGACACGCTGGACAAGCTGGAAGAGCTGCTGGAGGGCTATGACGGCACCCTGATCCTGGTCTCCCACGACCGCGACTTCATCGACCGGCTGTCCACCTCGACCCTGGCGCTGAACGGGCGCGGCGACATCGTCGAGACCCCCGGCGGCTGGACCGACTTCATCCGCCAGAACCCCGGCTTCCTCCAGCCCGGCGCGAACCCCCGACCCCAGGACAAGGCCGCCGCCCAACGCGCCGCCGCGGCGCCCCCGCCCGCCGTTGCCCCAAAGAAGACCGCCAAACTCTCCTTCAAGGATGCCCACCGCCTGAAGGAGCTGGAAGCCCTGATCGAGGCGTTGCCCGCGACTATCGCCAGACACGACGCGACCCTGGCCGACCCCGGCCTCTACGCTCGCGATCCCAAGGCCTTCGACGCCGCCATGAAGGCTGCCGAAAAAGCCCGCGCCGACCTGGAATCCGCCGAACTGGAATGGCTGGAGCTGGAAGAGAAGAAGGCGGCTCTGGCGGGTTAGAGACCGAACGGCTCGTCACCCTGGCGAGGACGGCTTGAGGTCCTAACCCTGACTGTCTGGATCCCCGGGCGGCGTCTTGGCCGCGCCCCGGTTCTGCATCACGCTGACGGCGATGCAGGCGACCAGGCCGAACGCGAACCACAGGCCGAACTTGCCCGTCAAAAGCCCAATCAGGCCGAAGATCAGCAGGACGCCGAAGGGGGTAAGCCGTTTCATGGGGCGGACGATAACCGGCTTTGTCGTGGCTGACGAGGCTGAGCCGAAGGCGCCGACTTGAAACCAAACCCGCCGCCGCACACTCAAGCTTCATGACCCTGCGCAGCCACCTCGTCGAGTTCGCCCCGCCCCAGCAGGCGGCGGTGCGGCGGATCAACGCCGTCCTCGCCCGCGCGCCGCGTCTGCGCACCGACGGCTGGCGGATCGATGCGGGCCAGCGGCTGTCGCTGTGGCTTGACGCCGCCGCCGGCCGGGTCACCACGCCGCGTCTCAGGAAGCGCGGCGTGACCGTCGAGATCGTCCAGACGGACGGCGATCACCCCGTTCCCTTGCGCATCCTGCATCCGACGGGCACGCCCCGCGCCGTCATCTTGGATATCCACGGCGGCGGCTGGGTGCTGGGCAGCGCGGGGCTGAACGACCGGCTGAACGCCCATCTGGCGCACCATGGCTTCTGCGTCGTCTCGGTGGACTATCGCCTGCTGTCCGAACGGCGCCAGATCTATATCGACGCCGCCATCGCCGACTGTCTGGCCGCCGCCTACTGGACGGTCACCAATGTCGATCGACTGGGCGCCTCGACCCTGTTTCTGGCGGGCGAATCCGCCGGCGGGCATTTGGCCGCCCTGACCGCCGTCGCCCTGCGCGACCAGGGGCTGATCGATCTGGTGAAGGGCTGCGTCTTCACCTACGGCGTCTTCGACCTGTCGGGCACCGAAAGCGTGCGCTCTGCGGGACCAGAGACCCTGCTGTTCAATGGCCCGACGATGCAGGCCGATCTGGCGCGCCTGGCGCCGGATCGCGACGAGGCGGCCTTGCGCCAGTCTGACGTCTCGCCCCTGTATGCCGACCTGACCGGCCTGCCGCCAGCCCTGTTCCTGGCCGGCGAACAGGATCCCCTTTTCGAGGACAGTCTGTTGATGGCCACGCGCTGGGGCGAGGCGTCGGACTCCGACCTGATCCGCGTGCCCGACACCCCGCACGGCTTCCTGCATTTCGGCGGCCCGGCCGCGCGCGGCGCCCGCAAGGCGATCCGCACCTGGCTGAACGCCCGGCTCTAGCGGGCCTCGATCAGTTCGCGAATCCGGCTGCCCAGGGCCTCCATGGCGAAGGGCTTGGTCATGACGTGCATGCCGGGGTCCAGGTGCCCGTTGCCGACCACCGCATTCTCGGCATAGCCGGTGATGAACAGCACCTTCAGATCGGGTCGATCGATCCGCGCCGCATCCGCCATCTGACGCCCGTTCATCCCGCCCGGCAGACCGACATCGGTCACCAACAGGTCGATCCGCGCGCCCGATTGCAGCAGCTTCAGCCCCGCTGCGCCGTCCGACGCCTCGATGCACTGATAGCCCAGCTCATGCAGGATTTCGGCGACCAGCATTCGCACCGTCGGCTCGTCGTCCACGACCATCACCGTCTCGCCAGCCTGGGCGCGGGGGGCCTGTTCGACCTCGGGGATCAGATCGGCGTCGTCCACCTCGCCGAAGTGACGCGGCAGATAAAGGCAGATCATCGCCCCCTCGCCCGCCTCGGAATAGATCCGCACCTGCCCGCCCGACTGGCGCACGAAGCCATAGATCATCGACAGACCCAGGCCCGTCCCCTCGCCAAGCGGCTTGGTGGTGAAGAAGGGCTCGAACGCGCGGGCCGCCACCTCGGGCGCCATGCCCGTGCCGGTGTCGCTGACGCAGATGGAGACATATTGGCCCGGCTCCAGATCCTGAGCCTTGGCCGTGCGCGCGTCGATCCAGCGGTTGCCGGTCTCGATGGTCAGCCGTCCCCCGTTCGGCATGGCGTCGCGCGCATTGATGCACAGGTTCAGCACCGCGTTTTCCAGCTGGTGCGCATCGATCAGCACGGGCCACAGACCGGCGCCGGCGACCACCTCGACCTCAATGCCTGGCCCTGTCGTACGCCGCACCAGGTCCTCCATCCCGCGGATCAGGCGGTTGGGATCGGTCGGCTTGGGATCCAGCGTCTGACGCCGCGAGAAGGCCAGCAGCCGGTGCGTCAGGGCCGCTGCCCGTTTCGCCGCCCCCTGCGCCGCCACGGTGAACCGCTCCACCTCGGCGTGGCGCCCCTGGGCGATCCGGTTGGTGATCAGTTCCAGACTGCCGCTGATCCCGGCCAGCAGATTGTTGAAGTCATGGGCGATACCGCCGGTCAGCTGTCCGACCGCCTCCATCTTCTGGCTCTGACGCAGCGCCTCCTCGGCCTGCATCAGGGCGCTGGTGCGTTCGGCGACCTGTTCTTCCAGCGTCTCGTTGAATCGCGCCAGTTCGGCCGACTGGCGGCGCAGGTCCTCGATGTCAGTGTTGGAGCCAACCCAGCGCAGGATCCGCCCCTCTTCGTCGTGGACGGGCTCGGCCCGCACCATGAAGGTGCGATAGACGCCGTCGTGGCGGCGGATGCGGAACTCGTTCTCATAGACTTGGCCGCTGGTCAGGGCCTGGACCCATCGCTCGGACGCCCAGTCCAGGTCGTCCGGGTGAACGACCTTGCCCCACCCGGTCGTGCCGTCCAACGCGCCCTCTGCAAGGCCGGAATAGGCATAGACCTGCGGGTTGAACCAATACAGCGACCCGTCCGCCCAGCTGGCCCAGATCTGAATCGGCGTGGCCTGGGCGAAGACCCGGAACTGGGCCTCGCTCTCGCGCAGGGCCGCCTCGCTGCGCGCGCGCTCGGTCGCCGAGCGCACCCGCTCCGCCACCTCTCGCATCAGCCTCAGATCGCTGTCGGTGTAATGACGCGGCGTCGCATGATTGACGAACACCATCGCCACGACCCGCCCCTGTTCCATCAGCGGCATGTTGACGAAGGACCCGGCGCTGATGGCCTTCAGAGCCTCGGCCGTATCCGCTGTGCGGGGATCGCGGGCGACGTCGTCAATCGCCACCGTCTCGCCGCGTTTGATGTCCTCGATATAGGACCCGTAGTCGCGGAACGACAAAACGCCGGCGATGCTGCTCACCCCCGGCTGGTTGAAGTCGCGCGCGATGGTGATGGTCTCCGCGACCGTATCCACCGTCCCGTAACCCGCCCGGCTGACGCCCATCGTGCGGGCCAGAACCTCGGCCGAGGCCTGGGCGATATCGCCGGCGTCGGTCAGGTCGCGGATCGCGTCGTTCAGCTCCAGCAGCGCGTTCTGGCGCGTCTCGCTCTGCTTTCGCTCGGTGATGTTGTTGAACAGGATGGCGACCTGCCAGGCGCCCGGCTGGCCGATCCGCAGCGCCTGCACGTCATACCAGCGACCGAAGATGTCGGCCGGGTTTTCGAACCGGACCGGCTCGCCCGTGCGCGCCACGCCGCCATAAAGATCGAACCAGTGCTGCTCCAGGCCTGGCGCGATCTCGCTGACCCATTTGCCGTAGGGGTCAACGAGGCCGGTCATCTCCTCGAAGGCCTTGTTGCCCTCGACGATCCTGTAATCGACGGGCCGGTCGGCCGCGTCGAACTTCATCTCGATGACGCAGAACCCTGTCGCCATCGCCGCGAACAGGGCGCCGTATCGCGCTTCGCTTAGCGCCAGCGCCTGGTCCGCCCGGTGCCGATCCGACACATCCATGCCCTGGATGAAAATGCCCCAGACCCGACCGTCCTCCTTCAGCGGCTGGAAGACGAAATCGACGTAGCGCTCCACCACCTCGCCGCCTGGCTCGGCCTGAACGGCATATAGGGCGCTGTCGGCCCGGTGCGCCTCGCCGGTGCGGTAAACCTGATCCAGCAGGTCCAGATACCCTTGCGCCACCGCATCGGTCAGCACCTCGCCCACCGTGCGCCCGATCACCTCGCGGTGCCCGATCACCTTCTGGTAGTTCGGATTGGTCAGCTCGAACCGATGGTCCGGCCCCGTGACCAGCGCCATGAACCCCGGCGCATGGGCGAACATCTGGGCCAGCTGGCTGCGATTGATACCGATAGACAAGGCGTGGTCAGACCCGGTGCTGGACAACGAATTCCCCCAAGGACTTTTGTCCGTTGATCACAGAACCCAAAGCGCGCCGCAGGGTTGCAGCGCAATGTGTCCGACGCCGGACATAAGGCTCTATCGTCGGCTTTCTGTGGACAAGGCAAGACGCTGATCCGCAATCGCGAATTTGATCCGTCCACCGATGTTCACAGGCTTGTCCACCGCCGCCGGGCCAATCGTGCACATCGGGGCGAGTTCGGACGCTTGCCTCATAGCCGGTTTCGTCCGAACGTCAACAGGCCAAGGGACACGGGGCAGCGGAAATCCAGGGAGACTTGGACCTCCAGCGAACCGGCCCGGCTCTCCGACCCGGCGCTTCGGGCGATCTTTGGATCGTAACGTGCGACAGGCGGGATCCAGGCTCCAGTCCTCGACGGTCTTCGGATCGACGACAGACAGGAGAACCGGATCGGGATCGACGGACGACGCGGACGCAATGCCGTGGGACGCCGAAGACCAGGAGCGCGACAGGATACAGCCGACCGCCCTTTCGGGTTCGCCCGAAACGACGCTGACGCCGAGGTCCAGACCCGAACGGCCAAGTCCAACCCGGACTTGGCGAGGGGACGAAGAGCACGGGTCCGCCCGCACGCTTCGTCCCCTCGCTCAATTGTGGCGCCGACAACGCGGCCGACTGACGCCCCGCCTTCCCAAGGCCCCTATCCCCCCGTAAGTCAGGGGCATGAGCTTGTTGGGGAATCGTCTGCTGACCCGTCGCCGTGCGCTGATCGCGGGCGGGGCGGCTGTGGCGGCGGGGGCGATCGGGCTTCGGGCCTGCGGGCGGGCCGAGGCGCCGGTCGATGAACAGGGCCGGGTACGCCTGCGGTTCGCCACCGACTGGCGCGCCCAGGCCGAACAGGGCGGCTTCTATCAGGCGCTGGCCAGCGGGGCCTATGAGAAGCGCGGGCTGAACGTCCAGATCGTCCAGGGCGGCCCGGGCGTGAACGTGCCGCAACTGCTGGCCTCGGGCGCGGTCGAACTGGGCATGGGCTCCAACAGCTTCATCCCCCTGAACCTGGTCGCGTCCGGCGCGCCGGTGAAGGCGGTCGCCGCCTTCTTCCAGAAGGATCCGCAGGTCCTGATGGCCCATCCGGACGCGGCGCTGGAGACTATCGCCGATCTGGCCGGCCGGCCCTTCCTGTTGTCCGAAGCGGGGATCAGCACCTTCTGGGTCTGGCTGAAGGCCAAATACGGCTTTACCGACGAGCAGCTTCGCCCCTTCGCCTACGACCCCGCCCCCTTCATCGCCAATGCGCGGGCGGTCCAGCAGGGCTATCTGACCAGCGATCCCTACGCCATCGAACAGGCGGCCAATTTCGACCCGCGCGTCTTCCTGCTGGCCGACGAGGGCTATCCCTCCTACGCCGCCATGGTCCTGGCGCCCAACGCCTTCGCGCGCGACAATGCAGCGGCGCTACGCAGCTTCATCGCCGCTTCGGCCGAAGGGTGGCGCGACTATATCCGGGGCGACGCCTCGGCCGCCGACGCCCTGATCCGCAAGGACAACCCGGACATGACCCAGGCCATGCTGGATCAGGCCCGCGAACACCTGCGCGACTACGCCATCGTCGATGGCGGCGACGCGGCGCTTTACGGCCTGGGCGCCCTGACCGAGGAGCGCTGGCAGGCCTTCTTCGACGTGACCTCGAAAGCCGGGGTTTACGAGGCCGGCCTGAACTGGCGCGACGCCTTCACCGACAACTATCTGCCCGGTCGCGGCTGACACGCGGTCGTTGTCGAATCCTGGCTTCACATTAGCGCGGGATTAAGGGTCCGAGCCCTAGTGTATGCGCTGGAATTCCTCTCCGGAGAGCCGCCGTGCGCCGCGCCCTCGCAGTTACGATCGTCCTGACCGCCGTCAATCTGGCGGCCGGCGCCGCCGTGGCGCAACAGGCGCCGACCAACGCGTCGGGCCTGCGATACCTGTCCTGGCCCGGCAAGCCGCAGGTCTCCGCCCGTGCGACGCCGACGCCCGCCGTCATCCAGGCCGAGACGCCTGTCCCGACCGTGACCGCCGCCAACCGCACCCTGCCCGGCGCCATCCCCCTGGCCCGCCTGTCGCCCGCCCCTTCGGTCACCCCCTCGGTCACGACGCCGCGCAGCAACGGCCTGACGCCCGCCAGCGCCTGGATGCCCCAGCGTGCCCCGATGCAGGCTGAGCCTGCACAGACCGCCCCCGTAGAGGCCGCACCCGCAGAGACCGCACCGGTGCAGGCGACGCGCGTCGCGCCCTCGCCCTATGTTGCGGAGCCGCAGCCTTCCGCGCCTCAGCCTCAGCCTGAACCCCAGATGCAGGCCAAGCCGGCGCCTGTCCCGCAACAGGCCGCGCAGGCCGAGCCCGAGCCCGCCCCCCAGCCTGCTCAGGCGGCCGTCGCCGACCCGATGGCCCCGCGTCGCGACGCCCCCATCTATCGCCTGCAACGGCCCCAGGCCGGCGCGCCGCTGGACGCCGCCGCCGTCGCCGCAGGCGGTCAGGCCGCCCCGACGCCCACAGCCGGCGACAACAGCGCGCGCTACTATTCGGTCCACCGCCAGGCCGGCCGTCACCCCGACGCCATCCCTGCGCCGCAGCAGACCTACCTCGACGCCATGCCTGTCCAGATGGCCCAGACGCCGCAGTCCAGCGATCTGGCCCAGCCGGACGGTCCGCCTGCCCTGATCCGCAACGCCAACGGCGCCCTGCGCGCCGTGCCACAGACTGAAGCCGACAACCTGCCATGAACGATCGCGCCGTGATCGAACCTGCCGAGATCAAGGGCTCGCGCCTGCCCGAACTCATCGCCCTGGCCAGCGAGGAGTCCAGCGAGAAGCGTCGCCTGCTGCTGCGCGAACTGACGGCCCACTTCTTTGGCGCGCCGGCGCCCAACGCCAATGAAACCGCGCTCTACGGCACGGTGTTGGCCAAGCTGTCGGCCGAGATGGAGGTCGCGGTCCGCGCCGAACTGGCCGCCCGTTTCGCCCAGGCCCCCAACGCCCCCCACAGCCTGATCCGCCGTTTCGCCGACGACGAGATCGAGGTCGCCGAACAGGTTCTGCGCGCCTCCACCGTCCTGACCGATGAAGATCTGATCCAGGTCGTGCGCAAGCGCAGCCAGGGCCATCTGCGCGCCGTCTCGGGCCGCGCGACGGTGTCCGAGGCGGTTTCCGACGTCATCGTCGAGCACGGCGACGACGACACCTTGAACACCCTGCTGCGCAACGACGGCGCCCAACTGTCGCGCGCCGCCTCCGAAACCGCCATCGAGCGCGCCAAAGCCAATCCGGCCCTGCACGCCGCCACGGTCGAGCGCCAGAGCCTGCCCGCCGACCTGCTGAACGAGATGTATTTCGTCGTCGAGGCCCGGCTGCGTCACCAGATTCTGGAGCAGAACGCGCGCATGGATCCGGCCCTGCTGGAGGCGGCGTTGGCCGCCGGCCGCACCCGGGTCGCCACCGACGACGGCGCCCTGCCGGCCGACTATGCCGAGAACCTGGCCTACATCGACGAGCTTCAGGCCGCCGGCCAGCTGACGCCTCAGACCTTGATCCGCTTCCTGCGCTCCAACGGCCGCACGCCCTTCCTGATCGCCCTGTCCAAGCTGGCCGACATCGACTTCCACACCGCGCGCGGCATCGTCGAGCGCAAGGACCTGGACGCCCTGTCGGTGGTCTGCAAGGCGGCCGACATGGACCGCGCCGTCTATCTGACCTACGCCGTCGCCGTCCTGGGGGCTGAGGACAATCCGATGGGCAAGGCCGCCGCCTACGGCCGCATGTACGGCGAACTGACCCGCGACGCAGCCCTGCGCACCCTGCGCTTCTGGCGCATGCGCCGCACCGCCCAGGCGGCGTAAGCTACACACGCCGGCGTCTCTCTCCCGCTGCGGGCGAGGGTGGTCGCGCAGCGACCGGGTTGGGGCCGGCCCGGCCCGGGCGCACCCCTGTGGCAGACCTGATCCGTGGGACGTCGTATGGCCACGACAGCCCCACCCTGTGTGAGAGCCGACCAAGCTTTCCGAAGATTCACGTGCAAACCGGCGGTCAACCTCCGAACATCCTGTCGGTGAATCTTGGGAGGGTGACCATGAGAGACCGGCACATCGTCGCATCGGCGATTTTGATGTCGTCGCTCGTGGGCGGTGCAGCCATCGCACAGACGGCGCTTGCCATCACCAGTCGTGACGTGATTGGCGAATGGTCGCTCAGGATGACGCCCGCCGAAGGCGATGGGCGCACGATCACCTTCAAGTCCAAAAACGGCGGCCAACTCGTTCAACCGCTGTCGATCACGGCGCGGTCAGGCGATCGGCTGAACTGCACAGTCGATGCCGAACCGGCCCAATGCCGGATCAGAAACGGCAGGCTCGTCATCGCGACAGGCGGGAATGGCATGCGGATGACCTTCACCCTGACAGATCGAACACGTCAGGGATTCGCCGGCGTGGTCGATCTGAGGGTCCGTCTGCTGCCCATCGGCGGACCTATCGGCACAGTCGATATGGTGCGTCGTTAGGCGGATACTGCACCTCATCCGCCCTCCCCACAAAGGAAGGGCGAAAACCTTGCAAAGCCCCAAGCAAAAACGCCCGCCTCCTGTCGGAGGCGGGCGTCTCTATACCGAAAACGGGCTCGGCTTATTTCTTCGCGCGGGTTCCGGCGGCGCGGGCCGGCTTGCGGCCGCCCTGGCCCAGGCCCATCGACTTGGCCAGTTCCGAACGCGCCTTGGCGTAGTTCGGAGCGACCATCGGATAGTCTTTCGGCAGACCCCATTTGGTGCGGTATTCTTCGGGGCTCATGTCGTATTTGGTGCGCAGGTGGCGCTTCAGCGACTTGAACTTGCGGCCGTCTTCCAGGCAGATCAGGAAATCGGGCGCGATCGACTTGCGGATCGGCACCGCCGGTTCCTTGGGTTCAGGTTCGGCTTCGACCGGACCGTTCGACACACCCGACAGGGCGGCGTGAATATTGGCGATAAGCGCAGGCAGGGCCTCTGCGGAGACCGAGTTATTGCCGACATAGGCCGACACGATGTCTGCGGTCATCTCGAGCAGTTCGGGCTTATCTTCCATTATCGGCTTCGCTTTCCTGATTTATTGAGTTCGGCTGATTCTCCAACCGAACGACCCCAATAGCGTCATAGGGTTGTTTCGCCGCGAAAGCAAACACGCGTATAAGCGGTGCGATATGCACGTCTATGCATTCGGCTTTAGTGATCAGACCTATCGACCGAAGTCTTCGGCCAGCACCATCATCGCCGCCCGCTCCGGCGCCGAATATTCATCGACGGCGTCATCCTCGCCGTCGCGAATGGCGCGCAACAGCGTGGGTGTCAGGGCCGAGGACAAAGACCAGTTCCAGTAACGCAGCACCGTCTGGGCGCGATCGACGGCCAGCATTTCATAGGTGATCTGCACCCGCTCCCAGTCGGGATGGATCTTGCCGTCCGCCGTCGTCTCGGGTCGCCGCATCGAGCGCCACAGATGGGTCAGATCGACGCGCGACATCCCCGTCGCCTTGCACAGGATCGCCAGCGGCTCGCCGCCGGGATCGCCCAGAAGCTTGGCCCCCGTCAGCGGTTTGATCCCCGCCAGGAAGGCGATCTCGGACGCCGTCTCGCGCGTCAGGCCATTGCTGGCGGCGACCATGACGGCGTGTTCCAGATTGTCGAACGGGCTCTTTTGAATGGCGGCGCGATTGCGCTGGCGGCGCTCGATGAACTGAAGCGCCTTGCGCGCGACAGGATCGGACCAGCTTTCGTCATTGGCGATGGCGAAGACGTCTTCGGACGCCTCCTGCATGACTTCGCGCGACACGGCGAACCGTTGCAGGATGGTGCGGCGATCCTCGGGCGCGCACCACCAGAACATGACGTAGGCCCCCGACGGCCTCAGCTCGGGCCGTTTCAGCAGGGGGCTGCACAGGCTCGGCGACTGGCGGCTCAGGCCCACCACCGTCTCGATGCCCAGCTGCGACAGGCGCGCGGTCGTATTGCGCAGCACCGCCTCGATCACCTCCATCTCGCCGAAGGAGAACAGGGTCTCGGTCACGATCTCCGACAGGCCCCGGCGCACCGCCAGCAGCATCCGGTGTTCGAAACTGGCGTCGCGCGCACAGCCGACGATGTCCGCATCGCTCAGCGAGGCGCATTGTTCGATCAGCAGGCCGGCGATGTCCGGATCGTCGCGCAACAGGATGCGCGCCACGCTGTTGGGCAGTTCGGCCAGCGGCGCCAGGCGCGCGGCCACGCGCTTGCGTTCATCGTGCGAGGCGAGCCGCAGCATCTCGACCAGCAGATCGCCCGTCACCGCCCGCTCGAAGGCGTTGATGCGGCTGGCGGGCAGCGACACGACGTCGGCCAGACGCTTCAGCAGCGCCCGGCGCGCACGCAGCGGCGGCGGCGTCGCCTCTTCCCCGATCATGGCTGCCAGATCGCCCATCCCCCCACCTTAGAAGCGAGCGGTTAACCGGGCGTGAGCCGGATCAGCTCTTGTTGACCACCACCACGATGGCCAGGATCACGAAGGCGACGACCGCCAGCACCCGCGCGATCCACGGGGCGGCGACGAAGACGCCCAGGACGGTGATGCCGCTCTTAACCGTCTCTGGGCGTGTCAGGGCTTCCTTGAACGTGCCCGACGGCCGCGCCGCGTCGCCCGCGATCGGATGGCCGCAGTTGGGACAGGCGACCGCCGCCTCAGACACCTGACGCCCGCAGGCGGGGCAAGGGATCAGGGCCATGCTCAGCCTCCCGCGCGCGGCGTGATGCGGATTTCGACGCGACGGTTCTTCTGACGGCCATCGGGATCGTCCGAGCCGTCAGGCTTGACGTTCGGGGCCACGGGTCTCCGCTCGCCAAAGCCCTCGGCGCCCAGGGTGCGCCCGGCCTCGCGTTGCAGCCGCGCCGCCACCGCCCGCGCGCGGCGCAGCGACAGGCCTTCGTTATAGGCGTCGTCGCCCTTGGCGTCGGTATGGCCGCCGATGCTGACCTGGGCCTGCGGATAGCTTTTCAGAAGTTCCGCAGCCCGCGTCAGGGCCGGCTCGGCGTCCGGCCGGATCGTCGCTTTGTCGAAGTCGAACAGAACATCGGCCGGCAGGTCGATCACGATAACCCCGTCGGTGCGCCGCGCGTTCAGTTCGCTCAGCAGGCTGCGGGTCGTCTCGACCCTTTCGGGCGCGACCTCGGACGAGACGAACACGCTTTCCAGCGCGCTGTCCGGCCCCGCCTTGGCGAAGGTGGATTGGGGCGCGGCCATGTCCTTTTCGAAGGTGGAGCGCATGCCGATGGCGCTGCCGCTCATCAGCCGCACCGTTAGGGCCGAGGCGACGCAGGGCGTCAGACCCGCAGCCAACAGCGCCGCCGCCATGGCGGGCGCGTGCCGTCCCGTCATCCGGCCGCTCCGGTCGTCGGGTTCTGGGCCGCCTGAGCGGTCAGCGGGATCGTCATGCGCAGGAACGGGCCGATGATGCTGTCCGAGGTCGAGCCTTCGTTGAACACGACCGAAATCTGGTTCACCCCGGCCGGCACCGCCCCCATGAAGACCAGGCGGCCGTTCATCGTGTCGCCCTTGGCGATGGTCATGTACGGATTGCCCTCGGGCGGCTTCAGACGCAGCTTCTGGCCGTTCGGAAGTTCGACATAGGTGGCCTCGGACGCCATCTGGACGCTGTTGGTCATGTCGCTGGCGAACGAGATGCTGACGTCCAGAATGGTCGCATCCTCGGCCAGATCGACGCCCTTGACCCGCACCGTGGCGCCCACCTCGGTCACGCCCTGCACGTCTACCGGCACATTGCGGATCTGGCGGGGCTGGGCAGTCACGCGGGTGTTGGCGGCGGCCGCGGCCTGTTGCTCGGGCGACATCGACGGATCGACCGCTGCCTTGTCGTCATTGTTGGAACAGGCGGCGAGCGCCAGGGCCGAGACCCCGGCGACGGCGATCAGGCGAAGGGCGGCGACCGACATGAAACGCTCCGGCGTTGTTGATCCGCCGCGCGTCGCCCCTCATCCCAAGCGGAGACGCACGCGCGTCCGTTATTGAACACGCGAAGGGCCTAAAGGCTCCGCTTACAAGCCTTCAAAAAGGGCCGTGGACAGGTAGCGTTCGGCGAAGGACGGGATGATCACCACGATGGTCTTGCCCGCATTCTCCTCGCGCGCGGCGATGCGGAAGGCGGCGGTCAGCGCTGCACCCGAGCTGATGCCGACAGGGATGCCCTCGACCCGAGCGGCCTTTCTGGCCATGTCGAAACTGTCGTCATTGGAGACCTGCTCGACCCCATCGACCACCGACGGATCATAGATGGCGGGCACGAAGCCGGCGCCGATGCCCTGGATCTTGTGCGGGCCGGGCGCGCCGCCGGACAGCACCGGAGAGGCCTCGGGCTCGACGGCGATGAACTGCACGGAAGGCTTCTTGGCCTTCAGCGCCTGGCCGACGCCCGAGATGGTGCCGCCGGTGCCGACTCCGGCGACGACGATGTCCACCTCTCCGGCCGTGTCGTTCCAGATCTCCTCGGCCGTGGTGACCCGGTGAATGGCGGGGTTGGCCAGGTTCTCGAACTGCGACGGGCTGATGGAGTTCGGCGTGGTCTCCAGCAGCTCCTGCGCCCGCGCGATCGCGCCCTTCATCCCCTTTTCGGCCGGCGTCAGCTCCAGCCGCGCGCCCAGCAGCGCCAGCATCTTGCGCCGCTCGATCGACATGCTTTCGGGCATGCACAGCGTCAGCTTCAGCCCCTTGGCCGCCGCCACGAAGGCCAGGGCGATGCCGGTGTTGCCGCTGGTCGGCTCGATCAGCACCGTGTCCTGATCGATCTTGCCCGCCTCCTGCAGCGCCTCGACCATGGCCACGCCAATCCGGTCCTTGACCGAGGCGATCGGGTTGAAGAACTCCAGCTTGGCCAGCACCGTCGCCTTCGTATCGTACTCCGCCGACAGACGCGGCAGCCGAACGATCGGGGTGTCGCCGATGGTGTCGACGATCGAGTCATAGACCTTGCCCCGGCCCTTCTTCAGGTGGCGGGACGCGTCATAGCTGAAGTCGGTCATGGAAAAGGTCTCCTCGAATGCTGGCGCACAACAGATAAGGCCTCGCCGCCCCACGCAAGGGGTGACGCGCGATGATTTCTGCGAACGGCCGTCAGAACCCTTGACCTAAAGCCAGCCGGCGGCCCGCAGGTTGGCCACCCGCGCGCGCGACACCGGCGCCGTCAGACCACCGGTCAGAGCCAAGCGCAGGTTCCGGCCGTCCTCGACGACCCCGACGATGGCCGCGCGCGCCACCCACCACGAGCGATGGGTCTGAAGCCCCTCGACGCCCTTCAATCCTGAAACCGCCTGCGACAGCGACATCAGCACAAGCTGCGACCCTCGCGTCGTGTGCACGCGCACATAATGGTCCTCCATCTGCAGACAGATCAGGTCACGACCCAACCCGGCGGGCAGGGTGCGCGCAAAGCCCGGATCGTCTTCCTCCGCTCGCGTCGCCGCAGCGGACGTCCGCATCCGCAACAGGGCGTAGAGCGCCACATAGACGGCCCCGATCAGCAGGGCCTGGCCATACCATTCGACCCAGCCGACACGCTGGCGAATACCGGGCCACAGGACCACGGCGATGATCCGGCTGATTATGGCGGTCGGCCCGCTGGCGAAGACGATCAGCAGTGGCACCCAGAACCGCAGGGGCACGCGTCTGCGGCGCATCCTGGGCCACACCCACCGGATCGCAGCGCCGAACACCGCGCCGCTGATCACCAGAACCGCCGTCCAATAACCGATCCGCACCGCCAGCCCATCGTTGAAGAAGCTGCCGAAGGGACCGACCGCGCCCAGCACCACCCCCGTCACCGAGCAGGCCGCCAGATCGACGGCCCAGGCGCGCGGCGTATTCAATCTGTCGGCGGCGTTCTGCGTCATCGTCCCTCCCCTCGTCAGCCCACTATCGCCGAACCCGTCGCCCGTCCACGCACCCGTTCGCCCATTGGCGAAATGCGGCTGGTGCTCGCTCGGTCTTGCCCCGAACAGCGGGTTGTCTCGACCAACGGAAACCGACATGACCCATCGCTCCCCGCCCCAAAACCTGATCGCCGGCCTCAGCCTGGCCCTGATGCTTCTGGCCGGCGCCGCCTCGCCCGTGCAGGCGACCGCGGCACAAGCCCAAGGCCCGGCGCGCGCCCAGACCGATCCGCTGGCGCCCAACCAGGTCTTCACCTTTCCCGGCGGACCGGACGGCGCGGTGGAGGCCGGTGTCTGGCTGCCGGCGCGTCCCGCCGATGGCCGGCCCGCCCCCCTGATCGTCATCTCGCACGGCAACGGCGGGGGTTTCCGCAGCCATGCCGACACCGCCAGAGCCCTGGCCGACGCCGGCTTCGTGGTCGCCGCCCTGACCCATCCCGGCGACAACTATCGCGACATGAGCCGCTCCACTCAGTTGACCAATCGCGCGCCCCAGCTCAGCCGCCTGATCGACTATATGACCGGCGACTGGCGCTCGCAGCCGGGCGGCGTCGCCGTCGATCCGAACCGCATCGGCGCCTTCGGCTTCTCGGCGGGCGGCTTCACGGTCACCTCGGCCATTGGCGGGGTCTCGGACGCGGCGGCCATCGGCGACCATTGCCAGGTTCATCCCGGCTTCTTCGCCTGCCGCCTGCTGGACGCGATGGGGATCGACCTGTCGATCTGGCGTCCGCGTGCGAAGGACGACCGGATCAAGGTCGCCGTCATCGCCGCCCCGGCCTTGGGTTTCTCCTTTACGTCCGACAGCCTCGCCGCCGTTCGCATTCCGGTTCAGCTATGGCAGGCGGGCACCGACGACATTCTGCCCGCGCCCTATAATGTCGAGCCGATCCGCGACCGGCTGGGGGCCGCGCCGGAGTACCACCGCGTCGAAGGCGCAGGCCATTACGACTTCCTGCCGCCCTGCTCTCCGGCCCTGGCGGCCGAGGCGCCGCAGATCTGCACCCCGACGCCGGGCTTCGACCGCGCCGATTTTCACAAGGACCTCAATCGCGAGATCGTCGGCTTCTTCCAGCGAACGCTGTAGCATCGCAGGGACCGGACCGAGGGCGGCGCGATCGAGGACGTCGTTGGCGCTCGCCACCGGCACAGGGGGTGACGCGCGATGATTTCTGCGCAAACCTTTCAGAGCGGCTATGTCAGCCTATATGTCGCCGTCGCGCGAACCGAGATTTCCGTCCTTGCCTCATACCCGTACGCTCTCCGACACCGGCCTGACCCCGGAAATCGCCGAACTGGTCGCGGAGGTGCACGCGGATACGGCCGCCGAAACCCAGATCCGCATGGATGCCCCGGTCGCGCCCAAGATCGAGGATGCGCCGGCCGCCGAAACCCGCTCCACCGCCGACGAGCTGCGCTATCGCCTAAAGCAGCAGTCGCTGCTGGCGCGCTTCGGCGAGGTGGCCCTGCGCGAGCGCGACCGTCAGGCCCTGCTGGACGCCGCCTGCGCGGTCTGCGCCGACGGGCTTGAGACGCCATTGTCCAAGGTGCTGATCCATAACGAGGCGCGCGACCGGCTGGTGCTGATCGCGGGCGTGGGCTGGACCGGGCCCGTCGAGGGCCAGGCCTCGCTGAGCGTCGAGCTGGATTCGCCGGCCGGCTACGCCTTCCAGACCGGCAAGCCCCTGATCTCCAACCATCTGGAGAACGAGCAGCGCTTCCATACGCCCAGGCTTCTGGCCGACCACGGCGTGCGGCGCGCCATCAACGTCCTGATCCGGCCCGAGCTGGACGGCGAGCCCTGGGGCGTGCTGGAGGTCGACAGCCCCGACGAGGGTCAGTTCGACGCCCGCGACGCCCTGTTCCTGGACGCCTTCGCCGCCGTCGTCGGCGCCGCCATCGCCCGCCAGCAGACCGAGCAGCGGCTTCTGGCCGCCATCGAACATCAGGCCCTGCTGACGCGCGAGGTCAGCCACCGGGTCAAGAACAGCCTGTCCCTGGTCTCCAGCCTGCTGTCGATGCAGGCGCGCGGCGCGGCGTCCGACGAGGTGCGCGCCGCCCTGGCCACGGCCGGATCGCGCATCCAGGCCATCAGCGAAGTCCACGACCAGCTGTGGCGCGGCGCCGACGTCCAGACCGTGATCCTGTCCGACTTCCTGTGCCAACTGTGCGAGGCCATCGACGCCGGCAGCGACCGCCATGTCGTCACCTGCGAGGCGTCCGATGCGCCCCTGGGCGCCGACATCGCCATTCCGCTGGGTCTGATCGTCAACGAGCTGGTCACCAACGCCATAAAATACGCCTATGGCCCCGAAGGCGGCGGCGTCTCGGTCACCGGCCGTATCGCCGACGGCCGCCTGACCGTCACGGTCGCGGACCAGGGCAAGGGCTTCGACCTGATCGCCGCCCGCAGCGATCGCAGCCTGGGCATGCGCGTGATCGACAGCCTGGTCCGCCAGATCGGCGGCACGATCGAGAACCGAACCCAGGGCGTCGGCGCGATCCTGGTGGTCGAGGCCCCGGCGACCTAGCGCTCCAGCACGGCGCGGGCGGGGTCGAAGCCGACGACTTCGCGGATGACGATCATGCTCTTGAAGCCGCGCACGCCCTTTTCGGGGACCAGCTCGCGGATGCCGAAGGCCTCATAGTCCTGCATGGAGCGGACGGCGACGGTCAGCAGATAGTCGGTTTCGCCCGTCACGTCCCAGCAGCCCTGGACTTCCGGGCTGGCCTTCATGGCGCGCTGGAACGCCTCCATGACTTTACGATCCTGGGTGTTCATCTCGACCTGGACATGCAGGACGATGCGCGGCTCGACCCGGGCGGGATCGATCACGGCGACGTCGGCGGCGATGACGCCCTCGGCCCGCAGGCGACGCAGTCGACGCAGGACGGCGGATTCCGACAGGCCCACCGCCTCGGCCGTCACCCGCGCCGGCTCCAGATTGTTGCGTCGGACCCGCATCAGCAGCTTATGGTCGAAATCGTCCAGGGTGACGAAATTCGTCATTACAGAGCCTCCAGTGACGATTTCCGTCGCATTCAAGCGGAAAATCGCCGGGAAGCGCAAGCGGCGTTACGCTAGCTTTACGCCATGACGTCGCTGGCTTTGAAAACCCACCTGAACTCGCCGCTGGCGACGCGCCTGATCCCCTATCTGGCGCTGTTTGCGGGCATGGTGACGCTGGCGTGCGGCACCTCCTTCGCCAAGACCCTGTTTCCGGTGATCGGAGCGGAGGGGACCTCGGCCTATCGCGTCGGGATTTCGGCCCTTCTGCTGGTCGCCGTCTTCCGGCCCTGGCGGTTTCGGCTGACCCGCGCGGACCTGGGCGCCATCGCCTTGTATGGCGTCGTGCTGGGGGCGATGAACCTCAGCTTCTACATGGCCCTGCGCACCATTCCGCTGGGCCTGGCCATCGCCATCGAGTTCATGGGACCGCTGACCCTGGCCCTGATCCATTCGCGCAAGCCCATCCATTTCGCCTGCATCGGTCTGGCGGTCCTGGGGCTAGGCCTGCTGCTGCCGATCAAGGCCGGGGCCGGCGCGCTGGATCCCGTCGGGATGGCGCTGGCGGCCTTCGCCGGCCTGTGCTGGGCGCTGTACATCGTCTTCGGCAAACGGCTGTCGCATCTGCATGCCGGTCAGTCGGTGGCGCTGGGCATGAGCGTGGCGGCCATGGTTGTCGTGCCGTTCGGCGTGGCACATGCGGGCGCCGCCCTGCTGAACCCCGCCATCATCCTGGCGGGCGTGGCGGTGGCGATCTTCTCCAGCGCCCTGCCCTATTCGCTGGAAATGGTCGCCCTGCGCAGCATACCTAAACGCACCTTCGGCGTGGTCCTCAGCGCCGAGCCGGCGGTCGGCGCCCTGGCCGGGCTTGTGATCCTGCACGAGCATCTGACCGGCCAGCAGTGGCTCGCCATCGCCGCCATCGTGGCCGCCTCGGTCGGCGCGATCGCGACGACGCGGGAGGCGAAGATCGAGCTGGAGCCGAGCGCGCCCTAGAACTCTTCCCAGCCCGCGTTCGACGCCGCTGCCGCTGCGGATGCGCCGCCGTTGGCGAAGGCCCGGATGCGGGCGCGTTCGCGGGCCAGGGGGACGGGGGCGGCGGCCTGCGACAGGTCGTGGACGCGGGTCTGAGCCGGCGCCTCGCCCGTCTCGAACCGTTCGACCAGCAGGGCCAGCTGTTCGGTCTCGGACTTCAGGCTCATGGCGGCGGCGGTCGTCTGCTCGACCATGGCCGCGTTCTGCTGGGTGACCTGGTCCATCTGGTTGACGGCCGTATTGACCTGGCTCAGCCCCGTCGCCTGTTCCTGAGCCGAGGCGGCGATCTCGCTGACCAGGGCGTCCATCTCCGCCACCTTGACGGCGATCGCCGACAAGGCCGCGCCGGTCTCGTCGACCAGCTTGACCCCTTGCGCCACTTCCTGCCCCGAGGTGGTGATCAGGGTCTTGATCTCCTTCGCGGCTTCCGCCGAACGCTGCGCCAGAGCCCGCACTTCGGAGGCGACGACAGCGAAGCCGCGCCCCGCCTCGCCCGCCCGCGCCGCCTCGACCCCGGCGTTCAGGGCCAGGAGATTGGTCTGGAAGGCGATCTCATCGATGACGCCGATGATGTCGCTGATCTGGGTCGAGCTGCGCTTGATGCCGTCCATCGCCGCGATCGCCTGGCGCACGACCTCGCCTGACCGGTCCGCCTCGGCGCGCGCGCCCAGGGCGGCGGCCGAGGCCTGTTTGGCGCCGTCCGCGCTGCGCTTCACCGTGGCGGTGATCTGGTCCAGCGCCGCCGCCGTTTCTTCCAGACTGGCGGCCTGCTGTTCGGTGCGGCGCGACAGGTCGTCGGACGCGCTGGAGATTTCGCCCACCCCGCCCCTCAGACCCGATACGGCCCGCAGCGCCTGGCCCATCGTCTGGCGCAGGCTTTCGACCGCCGCATTATAGTCGTCGCGCACCCGCACATGGTCGCCCTTCACCGGCGCATCAATCCGCGCGGTCAGGTCGCCGGCCGACAGCTTGTTCAGCACCCCCGCCAGAGCGTCGACCAGCAGGGTCTGGGCGCCTTCCGCCTCGACCCGTTCGGCCTCGCGGCGCGCGGCCTCCTGCTCGTCGGCGGTGATGTCAATCGCCAGTTTGATCACCTTCACCGGCCGCCCGTCGGGGCCGAACACCGGATTGTAGGAGGCCTGCAGCCACACCTCGCGCCCGCCCTTGGCCAGGCGGCGGAACTTTCGCGCCAGGAACTGGCCGGCATTCAGCTCGCGCCAGAAGGCGGCGTAGTCGGGCGAGGCCGCCTCGGCCGGGTCCATGAAGGTCCTGTGGTGGGCGCCCCGGATCTCGTCCAGACTATAACCCATAGTGGTCAGAAGGTTCTGGTTGGCGTCGATAATGGTGCCGTCCAGGTTGAACTCGATCACCGCCTGCGACCGGCCGATGGCGGCCATCTTGCCGTCCAGATCGATCAGCCGGTCCTGCATGTCCGATGACTTCGGTTTACGCGCGAACATAGGTCACAACCTCTTCGCTATCGGCCGGCCCCCGCCCGCCTCGGTTGCAAGATTAGCCGCCTAATTAGTTGAAAAACCGTTTCACGTTTGAGTTGCAATCGAGACGCAATAATCGCGGCCTTATCCCCCGCGTTGCAGCACCGCTTCATCGGTCGTTAACCACGTTGCCGCATCTGTTGAGACCTGTTCCTGGGGTCTGATTTTTGCGCAATCTCGTCGCCGCCGTCGAAGCGATCGATCCGCTGGTCGTGACCGGCAAGGTCGCGGGCGTGTCGGGCTTGCTGATCGAGTCGCGCGGCGGCCTGTCGCGCCTCGCCGTCGGCGCGCGGGCCGAGATCGGGCGGCGCGGCCACGAACCCCTGCCCGCCGAGGTCGTCGGCTTTCGCGACTCGAAGGCCCTGCTGATGCCCTTCGGGCCGGTAGAGGGCGTGGCCCCCGGCGCCGACATCCGCATCATCGACCAGGCCGCCAGCGTGCGCCCGACCACCGCCTGGCTGGGCCGGATCATCGACGCCTTCGGCCAGCCCATCGACGGCAAGGGGCCGCTACCGCAAGGCCCCGCCCCCTATCCCTTGCGCGCCCCGCCCCCGCCCGCCCATTCGCGCGGCCGGGTCGGAGAGCGGCTGGATCTGGGCGTGCGGGCCATGGACGTCTTCACCACCACCTGCCGGGGCCAGCGCCTGGGCATCTTCGCCGGATCGGGCGTGGGCAAGTCGGTGCTGCTGTCCATGCTGGCCAAGGAGGCGACCTGCGACGCCGTCGTCGTCGGCCTGATCGGCGAACGGGGCCGCGAAGTGCGCGAGTTCGTGGAAGAGACCCTGGGCGAAGAGGGGCTGAAACGCGCCGTCGTCGTGGTCGCCACCTCGGACGAACCGGCGCTGAAACGGCGTCAGTCGGCCTATATGACCATGGCCATCGCCGAGTATCTGCGCGACCAGGACCTTGAAGTCCTGTGTCTGATGGACAGCGTCACCCGCTTCGCGATGGCCCAGCGCGAGATCGGTCTGGCCGCCGGCGAGCCCCCGACCACCAAGGGATACACCCCCACCGTCTTTACCGAACTGCCCAAACTGCTGGAGCGCGCCGGTCCCGGCCCGATCCGACCCGACGGCACGACGGCGGCGCCGATCACCGCCCTGTTCACCGTGCTGGTGGACGGCGGCGACCATGACGAGCCGATCGCCGACGCCGTGCGCGGTATTCTGGACGGTCACATCGTGATGGATCGCAAGATCGCCGAGCGCGGGCGCTTCCCCGCCATCGATGTGCTGAAGTCGGTCAGCCGCACCCTGCCCGGCTGTCAGACCCCGCCCGAGCGCGAGCTGAACAAACGCGCCCGCCAGTGCCTGAGCGCCTATGCCAATATGGAAGAGCTGATCAAGATCGGCGCCTACCGCACCGGCGCCGACCCCATCGTGGACCGGGCCATCGCGCTGAACCCCGCGCTGGAAGATTTTCTGGGTCAGGACAAGGATGATGCGACGCGTCTTTCCGATTCCTTTACCCGGCTGGAAGCAATCCTGAACCAAGGCATGATCAGGGAGTGATGATTTAGATGACCGCTTGGGCCCAATCCCTGATCCGCATCTCCAACTATGAGGTCGAGACGCTGCAGAAGCGTCTGGCCGAGATCGCCGAACGCCGCGCCGGCGCCGAACTCCGCATCGCCGTGCTGGACGCCGAGGCCGAGGGCGAACGCAACCGCGCCCGCATGGACGCCGAGGCCGGCATGATGCTGGGCGCCTATCTGAACGGCTGGAAATCCAGGAAGGCCGCCGCCGAAGGCGACCTGTCGGTGCTGGACGCCGAGGAAGCCGGCGCCCGCGACGCCCTGACCGGCGCCTTCGAAGAGCTGAAGAAGTTCGAACACGTCGCCGAAACCACCCGTCTGAACCAGCTGATCGCCCTCGCCAAGCGCGAAACCGCCGCCTTCGACGAGCTGGGCCTGCGGAAGCGAGCCGTTTGATCTTCCCTTCTCCTCTCGGGGGAGAAGGTGGGCCCGAAGGGCTCGGATGAGGGGGCGCCGGCCTCGAGATGAGAGATCAGGGATGACCATGCAGCCCCCTCATCCGTCTCGCTCCGCGAGCCACCTTCTCCCCCGAGGGGAGAAGGGCTTCAGTCGCCGCGCCATCCTCGCCGCCCCTCTTGCGCTTTCCTTGAGCAACCTGGCCGCCTGCGACCGCTTCGCCTCGGCGGAGCCTTCGCCGCCCATCGTCCCGCCGCTGAAGTCCCTGATCGGCTGCCCGGTCGGGACCTGCATCAAGGCCAGCCAGATCGACGACCCGGACTGGGCCGCGCTGGCCCGCGCCAACGTCTCCCAGCTCACGCCCGAGTGGGAGATGAAGATGGAATATATCCTGGCGAACGGCCTGGACCGGCCCAACTTCGACCGCACCGACCGTATCGCCGCCTTCGCCCGGGCCGAGGGCATGGCGATGCATGGCCACACCCTGATCTGGTATGCGCAGGGCAATGAGGCCTTCGCCGGCCTGTCGGGCGCCGGCTTCGACCGCGCCTTCGACGGCTATATCGCCACGGTCGCCGGCCGCTATCGCGGCAAGGTCCGCAGCTGGGACGTGGTCAATGAGCCGATCCTGGACGACGGGTCGGGGGTGCGCGACTGCCACTGGTCGGCGCGATACGGTCAAGACGGCTATATCCTGCGCGCGTTCGAAAAGGCCCGGATCGCGGATCCTGACGCCGTCCTGTTTCTCAACGAATACAATCAGGAAAGTGTGCCGGCCAAGGGCGCGCAGTTCCTGAAACTGGTCGAGCGGCTGCTGAAGGCGGGCTGTCCGCTGCAGGGCGTGGGCCTGCAATCCCATCTGTGGATCGACATCCCCGAGGGCGTCATCGCCGCCTATATGCGCGAGATCAGCCAGTTCGGCCTGCCGATCCATGTGTCGGAGCTGGACTGCACCCTGCGCACTGAAAACCGGCTGGACCTCCGCAGCCAGACCGACCGGATCGCAGCGCAAGGCGCCCGCGTGACCGAACTGGCCTCGGCCTTTGCGGCCCTGCCCAAGGCCCAGCAATTCGCCTTCACCGTCTGGGGCCTGCGCGACACCGACAGCTGGTATCGTCAGGGCGACAAGGACGACGGCCGGGACAAGCCCCTGCCCTTCGACAGCTTCGGCCGTCCCAATCTGATGGCGGCGGCCATCGCGGCAGGCTTCAAGACCCCCGCCTGACGACAGGCCTCTGAATACGGAAACGCCCGGCCGTCTTGCGACAGCCGGGCGTTCCTGTGCGAACCGGTTGTGGCGGCCGGTTTACTTCTTCTTGGCGGTCGCCGGCGCCTGGACCGACGTCTGGGCCTGGACTTGATGACCACGACGATGTGCGCGCGGGGCGCGGGCCGACGGTGCAGGGGTCGTCGCCGAAGCGGTCGCGGCCGGACGAGCGGTCATGGCGGTCGAGGGCGCCGGGGTCGTGCCGGCGAAGGCGGCGCCACTGGTCAGGGCGACGACGGCGACGGCTGCCAAAACACCTGAAGTGCGGGCGGCGGCGGTGCGGAAGGATTTCATGTCGATGTCTTTCTTTTGAAGGTCGAAGTGTCAGGAGTGTCGGGGGTCCTGCCGGCCGGGGACGCCGGCAGGACCAGCAAGGCGTCGGGCCTTACTTCTTCTTGGCGGGCGTCACGACGCGGTGGGTGCGGGCGTGGCTGACCCGATGATGCGCACGGGCCGAGGCGGCGGGGCGGGCGTGGGCGCCCGACGACGGGGCCGAAGGTGTGCCGGCGAAGGCTGCGCCGCTGGTCAGGATCACCAGGGCGGCGGCTCCGAAAGCGGCGGTGGAACGGAAGGACTTCATGGCGGGTCTTTCTGTGTGTTTGGCGTCCGGCCTCGTGTCGGACAGTCACTGTTTCGGACCCGCGTCCGGCCGGTTCGGGGCCGGTCGGTGTCGCCGCGTATCGTCGGCGAAGAGAATTGTGTCCGACTGTATCCGCCGCGCTTTGGCCATGAGACAGGACGACAGATCGCGCTTCTTCCCGCTCGCCGAACGCCAATGTCCCAGACCTCCGCCGCCCCCGTCCTTCTGGTCGTCGACGACGACCGCGAGATCCGAAACCTGTTGTCCGACCATCTGGAACAGCACGGGTTTCGCACGGTGAAGGCCGCCGACGGCCGGGCGATGCAGGCTGCGCTGGAAGCCGGGCCGGTCGATCTGGTGGTGCTGGACCTGAACCTGCCGGACGAGGACGGCCTGTCGCTGTGTCGCGGCATCCGGGCGGCGTCGAAAACGCCGGTCATCATCCTGACGGCGCGCGGCGATCCCATCGACCGGATTGTGGGGCTGGAGATGGGCGCCGATGACTATATGGCCAAACCCTTCGAGCCGCGCGAACTGGTGGCCCGCATCCGCACCGTCCTGCGTCGCACCGGCGGCGAGGCGACGGCGGTCGAAGGGCGGCACGCCGACTTTTCCGGCTGGTCGCTGGACATCGCCGCGCGGGCGCTGACCGCGCCGGACGGGCGACTGGCCCCGCTGTCGGGCGCAGACTTCGACCTGCTGCACGCCCTGGTCAGGAACGGCGGTAAGCCCCTGTCGCGCGAGCGGATCCGCGCCCTGTCCACCGTCGCCGACGCCGACGACCGCGCCATCGACCTGAGGGTCAGCCGCCTGCGCCAGAAGCTGGGCGACGACGCCAAGGCCCCAGCCCTGATCCGGACGGTGCGCAGCCTGGGCTATATGCTGGCGGGGCCCGTCACATGGCGCGCCTGACCCCGCGCCATGGCCGGGCCGAGGCCGAGACCACGCGGCTGTTCCTGCTGCTGCTGGTCGGCGCCCTGCTGGCGGCGGGCGTGACCTTCGCCGCCCTGGGCCTGAACCATCGCCATCGCCTGTCCCAGGCCCATGACTTCACCACCGCCGAACGGATCGTGGACTTGGCCGGCTCCAGCGACGATCCCGCCGCCGGCCTGACCGACGGCCTGCCGGATGCAGCGGGCCAAAGGCTGGGCGCGCCCGATTCATCGCTGACCCATGCGGTCGCCGAGGCACTGAAACGGCGGGGCGTGGACGGGGTCTCGGTCAAGGCGTTCGAGGCCTCGGCCGGGGCGTGCGGGGCGGCGACCGATCGTCTGAGGTGTCGCATCCTGGTGCTGCGGCCGGTCAATGGCGCGCCGGTGCCGGTAGCGATCAGCCTGCCGCCCGCCCCGCGCCCCTGGACGCTCAGCCGCGAGGCCGCCGTTCTGCTGTTTGTGGGTCTGGCCGCCGTGCTGCTGACCGGCTGGATGGCGTCGCGGCTGGCGGCCGGGCCGCTGAACCGTCTGTCCCAGGGCGCCGTGGCGCTCAGCCACGATCTGGATCGCCCGCCCCTGGTCGAGGAGGGCGCGCGCGAGGTGCGCGAGGCCGCCGCCGCGCTGAACGCCATGCAGACCCGGCTGAAGGCCCTGATCGAGGACCGCACCCGCGTCCTGGCCGCCGTCGCCCACGACCTGCAGACGCCCCTGACCCGGATGCGGCTGCGCGTCGAAAAGATCGAGGACGAGACCCTGCGCGCCCAGTTCGTCATCGATCTGGCCGGGATGCAGCATCTTGTCCGCGAAGGCCTGGACCTGGCCAGGATCGAGACGACGGTCGAGGCCGTGACGCCCGTCGATCTGGACGCCCTGTTGTCCGCCATCTGCGAGGACGCGGCCGAGGCGGGACAGCCGGTCGTCTTCACCGAGGGCTGCAACGCCGTCGTCCCCACCCGACCCCAGGCCCTGCGCCGCTGCCTCACCAATCTGATCGACAACGCCGTCCGCCACGGCGGCGATGCAGCCGTCAGCGCCGGGCGCGACGACCATGCCGTGCGCCTGATCGTGCGCGATCACGGCCCCGGCGTGGCGCCGGATCAGTTGGAGAAACTGTTCGAGCCCTTCTACCGCCTCGATCCGTCCCGTTCGCGCGGCAGCGGCGGCTCCGGCCTGGGCCTGACCATCGCGCGCCGCATGGCCGAACGCGCCGGCGCCCATCTGACCCTCGCCAACGCCGACGGCGGCGGGCTGGAGGCGACCCTGACCTTCCGACAGCCCTGACGAAAAGGTCGCGGCGCCTGCATCCGCACGCCGCGCTCGCCGCCTCTCTCTGAAAGCGTTAGCGTGACGCGTTCAGGAGACCGCCCCTTGCCTCAGTCGCCCCTCGCCCGCCGTCGCTCGACGCTTCTGTTGCTCGCCGCCAGCGCCCTGGCCCTCACGCTCAGCCCCCTGGCCAGCCGCCCGGCCGCCGCCCAGGACGTGGCGCGCATGGACCAGGTGATCCGCGCCTCCAGCGACGCCGACGCCTTCTCCGGCGCCGTCCTGGTCGCCCGCGACGGCCGCATCCTTCTGGATCAGGGCTATGGCCTGGCCAATCGCGAATGGAACATTCCCAACGATGGTGATGTGAAGTTCCGCCTGGGCTCACTGTCGAAACAGTTCACCGCCGTCGCGGTCATGCTGCTGAACCAGCAGGGCAAGCTGGATCTGGATGCGCCGATCAAGACCTGGCTGCCCGACGCCCCGGCCGCCTGGGACGCGATGACCCCGCGCCATTTGCTCAGCCACACGGCCGGCGTGCCCAACTTCACCGCCTTTTCCGACTTCGAGGCCCAGAAGACCCGGCCCGCGACGATGAGCCAGCTGATCGCCCGGTTCCGGGACCGGCCGCTGGACTTCGCGCCGGGCTCCCGGTTCGCCTATTCCAACTCGGGCTATGTGCTGCTCAGCGCCATCATCGAGGCGGCCAGCGGCCAGACCTACGCCGACTTCATCACCACCAATCTGTTGCAGCCGCTGGGCATGAGCGACAGCGGCTATGACCGCCACGACGTGATCCTGCCCCGCCGCGCCTCGGGCTATGCGCCGGGCGCCGACGGCGTCGTCAACGCCGACTATGTGGACATGAGCATCCCGACCGGCGCCGGCGCCCTGTATTCGACCACTCACGACCTGCTGAAGTGGGAACAGGGCCTGTTCGGCGGCCAGTTGCTGAACGCCCAGTCGTTGACCGCCCTGACCACGCCGGTCCGCAACGGTTACGCCATGGGGCTGATGGTGTCCGAGGCCGACGGCAAGCGTCTGGTCTGGCACAACGGCGCCATCGAAGGCTTCAACACCTATATGGCCTATGATCCGGGCGACCGGACCGCCGTTATCGTCCTAGGCAATCTGAACGGCGAGGCGCCCGACAAGCTGGGCGCGGCCCTGGTCACCCTGGCGCGCGGCGGAACCGTCACCCTGCCCAGCGAACGCCGCGCCGTCGCCCTCTCGCCCGAGGTGCTGAAGGCTTATGAGGGCGTCTATAATTTGGCCCCGACCTTCGCCCTGACGATCTCGGTCGTGGACGGCAAGCTTATGGCCCAGGCCACCGGCCAGCCGGCCTTCGAACTCACGGCGGAGGCTGAGGACGCCTTCTACCTGACCGCCGTTGACGCCCAGATCACCTTCACCCGCAACGCCGCCGGCGCCGTCGAGGGCCTGGTCCTGCACCAGGGCGGGAGGGACATGCCGGCGAAGCGGCAGTAGGGTCTAACCAATATCGACGTCGGCCTAGAACGCCTTGTTCAGGCCGGCGTCCTTCAGCGTGCCGTTCGCGGGCTTTCCCAAACCTCGTGGTCGCCGCGCCCTTGGCGAACGAACCAGCAGCCGGCGTCCTTGAGCTTGCGCTTGACGTCGGCCGTGTAGCTCAAGCGGCCAGGCCCAGCCTGACCCGGGTGCTGGCGTGGGCGATCAGTTCGATCGGCACATCTCGTGGGTAGGCGTTCTCGCCCTCGCTACCTTCCAGCAGATCCTGAATCGCGCCGGGAATGCGTTCGATCAGCGCTTCCAGCGTGGCGGCCTCGATCCGAAGTCCGTGAACATCGCTGGACTCGGTCAGCCAAACGCCCGCTTCCGGGTCGAAAACGGCTTTGACGACGATGACCTTGCTCATGACAACTCCAGTTAAGGACAGCATATGGGTGTCGCTCAGATGCAGAGTCAAATCGGACCGCACGACGCGACCATCATCCTGACGCCCTCAACGCAAAACGCCCGCCGTCACCGGCGGGCGTTTCGAAATCGTGGATCGAAGGTCGATCAGGCGGCGACGGTGACGACGCCCTCGGCCGGGTCGCGCAGGACATAGCCGCGGCCCCAGACGGTTTCGATATAGTGTTTGCCGTCGGCGGCGGTGGCCAGCTTCTTGCGCAGCTTGCAGATGAAGACGTCAATGATCTTCAGCTCGGGCTCGTCCATGCCGCCGTACAGGTGGTTCAGGAACATTTCCTTGGTCAGGGTCGTGCCCTTGCGGAGCGAGAGCAGCTCCAGCATCTGGTATTCCTTGCCCGTCAGATGGACGCGGTGACCGTTCACCTCGACCGTCTTGGCGTCCAGGTTCACGGCGATCTCGCCGGTGTGGATGATCGCCTGGGCGTGACCCTTGGAGCGGCGGACCACGGCGTGGGTGCGCGCGATCAGCTCGTCCTTGTGGAAGGGCTTGGTCATATAGTCGTCGGCGCCGCCGCCGAAGGTCTTGACCTTGGTTTCGATCTCGTGGCTGCCCGACAGGATCATGACCGGTGTGTTGACCTTGCCGACGCGCAGCTGGCGCAGGACTTCAAGGCCGCTCATGTCCGGCAGGTTCAGGTCAAGAAGAATGAGGTCATAGTCATAGATCTTGCCCAGATCGATGCCTTCCTCGCCCAGGTCCGTCGTATAGACGTTGAAGCCTTCCGACTTCAGCATCAGTTCGATGCTTTGGGCGGTTGCGTGATCGTCTTCAATCAACAGGACGCGCATACGTGCCCCTCCAGGCAAAAGCTTTGCGGTAACCACCCTGACACACGGCCGGGTAACCTTGTTCGCAAGTTAAGACGTGAAAACCTTAAGAAGGGTTAACGCCATCCAATTGAGGCGAATCTAGGCTGATTTGCGAATCGCCGTCGAGGGGCTGGAGTCAACGATTCGAAATTTATTAACCATGTTGGTCGGCTTGGCGGGTGAGTGGTGATGCGAGACTCGTGATTGGGCGACGCCGAAAGAGCGCATGCGAACGCCCACTCACCACTCACCAAGCACAACGTCCCACACGCAACCGCAAGGCGGTTAAGCCGCCACGACCGATTTTGGCGCATAGTAGGACGATATTCCTATCGCGACGTCGCGGCCGCCTATGATGCCGGCGTCGAGAGTTCGTGAGAGGGAGACGTTTCGTGCTGGAGGACTACAGGGTGCCGGTCACCGAGGAGGATCAGGTCAAGGCCGGGCTGGCCATTCATCTGATCGCGGCGCGCACCGGCGCCCATCCGTCGCAGATGACCGGCCGGGGCCGGATGAACCCGCGCGCGGCCCGCCCGCGCTGGCTGGCCATGTATCTGTCCCACGTCGCCTATGGCTGGACGTTGGAGCGGGTCGGCCACGTCTTCGGCGTCAATCGCGCCAGCGTCGGCGCCGCCTGCCGCTGGGTCGAGGACGAGCGCGAACGGCGCAGCATCGACGACCTGATGAACGACCTCGAAGGGTGCATCCAGGGCCTGTATCAGTCGCCCCGCCTGGAGCTGCCGCAATGAGCCGGCTTCTGGAACGCGCGCGCGATCTGATGGCCAAGCCCGGCGCCTGGCTGTCGGCCGAGGGCGGCGCCTATGCCTTGCGCCTGTCGCCCGATCGCCGCAGCCGCATCAGCCTGACCCTGACCGAGACCGAGTTTCGCGCCCTGATCGATCAGCCCGGCCTGCGCGTGCGCCCCGGCGGCGGCTGGTCGGGACGCGCCCAGCCGGACCCGACGCCGTCCCCCGCCCCTGCCCCCGCCCCTGGTCGTCCCGGCTTCTTGGCGGGCGAGCGCGACCTGATGCAGGCGGACGGCCGCATGGTCCGGGCGCGGGCCAATCTGAGCGAAAGCCCGATCGCCTGGCTGGCGCGGCGCAAGGATGCGTCCGGCCGCCCCTGGCTGACCCCGGCCGAGGCCGCCGCCGGCGAACGGCTGCGACGCGAGGCGGAACAGGCGACGAAGGGCGCGTCGGTCACCATGCGCTGGGACGCCCTGCCGACCGCCGGCTCGGGAACCGCCGCGCGAATGGAGCCGACCGACCGCGCCCTGTCCGCCGCCCGCCGCGTCGAACAGGCGCTGACCGCCGTCGGCCCGCGCCTTCGCCCCATCCTGACCCGCATCTGCATCCACGGCGACAGCCTGCAACTGGCCGAAACGGGCCTCGGCCTACGCCGCCGCCAGGGCAAGACCGTCCTGAAACAGGCGCTGCAGGCCCTGGCGGATCACTATGGGATCGGGTGAAGTGCACAGATTGCACTGAACTTCTGATGCACGATCCGGACGCGGCGCAGCTGTCGGTGGAAAGCGGAATGGTCGCATTTACCCATAGATTTCAAATTGGACGACGGCTTCGAGTGAAGCCGATATTTGGTTCGTACCGATACCAGCCAGTCAGCTGAGCAAAGGACACCGGTGATGATGCGGACAAAGGCCCGCACTCTAGGGTGGCAGGCATGAAATAATGAGTTATGCTTTGGCTTCAGCACGGAGAAGCCCGGTGAAGACCTGCCTCATGGTTCGCCTTTGTTTGCTTTTCGTTCTCGGAATCGCCAACGAGGTGGACGCCCAGGTGAACCCTGGTCAGCCACATCCTCTGATAACCCAACTCGAGGACCTGAACGTCACTGGAAAACGGACAGTCGAACAAGCGGAGGCGTTCGTCTCCACTATCGGCGCGCCCCCCTCTGGACGCAAAATGGCTGTCTGGTCGCGGTCGATCTGCGTCGGTTCGATTGGAATGGCGGCCGAGCCAGCCGGCTTCATGGTCGACCGAGTTCTCGATTGGGCTAACCATGTCGGCATCAGGACATCAGGACCCGGTTGCAACCCGAACATACTGATCGTTTCCACTGATGACGCAGACCGGACAGCGCAAGCGCTCGTTCGCGCGCGTCCACTTGATTTCGACGCGGGGGTGGAGAGCAGTCACCGCGGCCGCGCTGCGCTTCGTGAGTTTGAACAGTCCGATCGCCCCGTGAGGTGGTGGCATGTCAGCATACCTGTCGACCCTAACACCGGCGATGCGCTTGTCCGCCAAAGGGGGCAACAGCCGTTCTCAGTTGCCGCTACTGATGGCATCATTAGAGCACCCGTCGACTTGGGCGCTTATGGCCAGATCGTCTCGGCCTCTAGGCTGTATGACGACAGCCTAGATCACATGCAGTCGCTCGTAATTGTCATTGATGCCGTGGCATTCGAACAGGTTAGCTTCTTGCAACTGTCGGACTATGTGGCAATGATTGCATTGGCTCAGATCAGTCCCTCGGCGACCCCATCAGTGCCATCTATTTTGACCCTGTTTGAACAAGGTGTCCCTCAGGAAGAAACGTTAACTCGCTGGGACCGCACCTTTCTGGAGGCGCTTTATGGAACGCGCCAACGGAACTTCAAGGGCACCGGGGACAATCGCCTTATTGCGCGCGGGCTAGCCCGAAGGATTGAAGCCGAGTCACGTTAAATTTGCTGGCAGAATGTCGTTGCACGACGCGATAGTCGCGGTTCTGAAATGGGGAGATCACGGCCGGCAAGGCTGGCGCCCCAGACGGACGTTCGCCCTTAACGCCTTCGCGGTGCGCTCGGAAGCGACTCGTGTGCGCAGATAGAGAGAACTCGAACAGGGCAGCTGCGAAAGTATTTCGAAGAGTGTAGAGACCTGATGGCCTACACGCCTTCTCAGCGATCCCTCGTGCGTTGGGGGGCCGTGGTGTCGCCATCGCAATCGGCGCAGCCGGAATTCTGCTCGCCCCTCGGGCTTCCTAAACTGAGCGCGCACCTTACGGCTCAAAAGTCCACAACAAGGTAAAAATCCAAAATGGCCATGGCGCCGCCCTTCGCTTGGACTTCTCGCCACACCGACGAAAAAGCGCTCTCATTGCACCCAGTTTTCTCCCGCTCAGATCAGGGCGATGGGGATCAGGATGGCCACGAGGTAGATCAGCGCCCGGATCAGAGCCAGGACGGCGATGACCGCGCCGCGCGCCTTTGACACGTTCAGCCGCCGGGCGAACCAGGGGGACTGCACGAAGAGGAACCAGGCCGCGCCGACGATCATGATCGCCGCGCCCACCGCATTGGGCAGTTCGGGCCGCTGGAAGATGGCGCCGCCGACCGAGACGAAGGCGACGCAGACGGCCGCCAGATAGCATTGCGCATAGAAGGGCGCGCGCAGGGTCTCGCGGGCGATACGCTTCTTCTCGTGGCGCAGCAGGGTGACGGCGGCAACCAGCGGGATCAGGCTGAAGGCCAGCGAGCGGAACAGGACCAGGTTCTGCTGGGACGCATAGACCACCCGGCTGAGGTCGGTCGCCTCGGGCGGCGGCGGTACATGCAGCGCCATCGACAGCAGATTGGTCAGGACGATGGTGGCCAAGAGGAAAAGCGGGGGGCTGAGCGCATCGTCATAGCGACGCTCCTCGCTGTCGCTCTGCTCGCGGTCCGAATAGTCCATCGCCGCCAGCGGCCCGCGCAGGATCCGCCACAGGGTCAGGGGATAGAAGACGAGCCAGCTGACCGCCTCGAAGAGAAACTCCTCGAAACTGCGCAGGATCTTCAGCAGGTCCATTCGCGCCCCCGGTTACGACCCTGCGATCGTGGGTCGCCGGGCCGGCGGTTGCAAGCCCCGACTACTGAACCGCCAGCGCCGCCTCGCGGATGCGGCCGACCATGCTGTTCAGGCCGTTGGCGCGCTGGCGCGTCAGGGCCGAGGGCAGGCCCAGCCGATCCAGCGCCGCGCGGGCGTCGAAGTTGAGGATCTCGTCAGGCGTGCGGCCGGAATAGAGTTTCAGCAGCAGGGCGATATTGCCCTTGGACAGGGCGCTGTCGCTGTCGGCGGCGAACCACAGCCGCCCGTCGTCCTGGATCGTCGCCAGCCAGACCTGGGCCGCACAGCCCGGCACCTTGTTGGTCTCGATGCGGTCGGCCTCGTCCAGCGGGGCCAGCCCCTTGCCCAGTTCGATGACGTATTCGATCCGCTGCTCCCAATCGCCCAGGAGGTCGAAATCCTCGGCCAGTTCGGCCAGGGTCTGGTCCAGGGTGTCGGTCGGCGGCGTGCGGTTGGTCATGCGCCGCCAGATAGGCCGCGCGGCCGTTAACGACAACCGGCCGTTTTGTCCCCTGATATTCATGGTGAACGCCGCAATGGGGTTCGCCTCAGGGGGGAGCGGCCTCGCACCGACTCAGCCGCAGCCCTAGTCTGGGCGCAGACGAAATCCATGGCCCGCCCTTCTTGAAACCCGACGCCCACGCCAGATTCGAGGACGACCCGACGCACGACGCGGCGTTGGGCGCCCCGCTGGTCGCCTTGTGGCACGCGATCTGGGCGGTAGCGGTCGCTCTGACGGCGCTGGCGGCCCAGATGATGGACGGGCTGAAGGACGCGCCTCTGGCCGCCCTGCTGCTGATGGCCTTCCCCGGCGTGTTCGGCGTCGTGCTGATGGTGCGCGACAGCGTGGGGCTGAGGCTGGCCGTCATGGGCGGCTGGATCCTGGCCGCCACCGCCTCGGCCGGCCTGACCGGCGGCGTGACCGGCGCCCTGCCCGGCCTGATCCTGACGCCTCTGGCGGCTGGGATCGCCCTCGATCATGCCCGCGTCGGCGCCGACCGCCTGACCCGGATGGGCGCCTTTGCGGTGGCCCTGCCGCTGCTGGCGGGGCTGATCTCGACCTGGCTGAACGGGGCGGAGGCCCAAGCCCCCTTGTTGGCCGCCGTCTCGGGCCTGCTGGCCATGGGCGCGATCATCGCCGCCATGCGCCTGACCTGGAGCGCGCGCCAGCGTCGCCTGAGCGAGGCCGAGGATGAGGCGGCCCGCATCGCCGCCCTGCTGGAGGATCAGCCGGCCCTGACCCTGCTGCTCGATCCGTCGGGCCGCGCCGTCGCCACCTGGGGCACGCCGCCGCCCGCCCTGTCGGTGCTGGCGCTGACCGAGCAGGGCCTGATCTCGGCCGTTCATGCGCCGGATCGCCCGGCCGTGTCCGCGGCCCTGGCCCGCGCCCTGTCGGGCCAGTCGGTCGAGGTCCAGTTCACCCCGCGCATCGCCCTGGACCGCCGCGTCGTCATGATCCTGGGCCCGTTCCAGCACGAGACGGACCGCCCGCGCCTGATCGCCCAGGCGTTCGACGGCACGGCCCAGTTCGCCCGCGAGCTGCGGCTGGAGACCGCCCGCGTCGAGGCCGAAGCCCAGTCGGCCGGCAAGACCCGTTTCCTGGCCAATATGAGCCACGAACTGCGCACCCCTCTGAATGCAGTGCTCGGCTTCGCTGACATCATGCGCCAGAAGCTGTTCGGCCCCCTGCCCGAGCGCTACGCCGGCTACGCCGACGCCATCCATCAGGCGGGCGGCCATCTGCTGGACCTGATCAACGATGTGCTGGACCTGTCCAAGATCGAGGCCGAACGCTACCAGCTGGCGATGGAGACGTTCGACGCCCGCGACGCCGTGTCCGCCGCCGTCGCCCTGGTCCGGCTCCAGGCCGACGACAAGGGGGTGGATCTGGCCGCCGTCCTGCCGTCCGAGCCCATCAAGGTCCGCGCCGACGCCCGCGCCCTGAAGCAGATGGCGCTGAACCTGCTGTCCAATGCGGTCAAGTTCACCCCGGCCGGCGGCTCGGTCACCATCACCCTGGACGCCGACGGGCCGGACCTGGATCTGGCCGTGTCCGACACCGGCGTCGGCATCGCGCCGCAGGACCTGCAACGCCTGGGCCGCCCCTTCGAACAGGCCGGCTGCGCCGATCAGAAGGCGCAAGGCACCGGCCTGGGCCTGTCTCTGGTCCGCAGCCTGACCGAACTGCACGGCGGCCGCATGACCATCGACAGCACCCTGGGCGAAGGCGCGGCGGTGATGATCCGGTTGCCAGTGATGGTGGCGGCGGGATCGCTGGATCCGCAGTCGAACGAGGCGCCGCCTGAGACGGTTGAGGCTTGATCATTAGCTTTGGGTTGTGAGAGCGCGCGCGTGTCTCTAGCAGTCTATGCAGAACGCCATCGCGTCTTGAGGCCCTGATATGCGCACCAAGCTGAAGTTTGCCATGCCGCTCGGCCTGACCGTGGGGCTGATTGGCCTGCTGCTAACGACGGCGCCGAGCCTGAGCGGATCGGCCGCGACGCTGTTCGGTTGGGCGCGGTGGCCGCAGGAAATCAGCCTCGGCCTCGTCACGCTCGGGCTGGTGCTGGCGCTGTTCGGCCTAGCCCTTACCCTGCGTGGCCGGCTGAAGACTGCGAAACCGGATACGTCCAGCGAAGCCGATCCGAAGCGTCGCGCCCCCTAAACCTGCCCCATCGCCAGGAAGGCCCTACCCGCCGCGAAATCCCCCGCCTCGAAGGTCGAGCGGGCGATGCTGCCGTCGCGGAACAGGAACTCGACGGTGAAGACCTCGCGCGGGTCCAGGGCCGACAGGGCGTCGGCGGCGGCGGCGGGGAACAGCCAGGCCTGACCGGCCGGGCGGCCTTCGGGCAGCAGCATCGTGTCGGCGCTGGTCACGCCGGCGGCCCAGAAGGCGCGGCGTTGCGCGGCGGGCGGCAGGTCGTGCGACAGCCACGGACGCGGCGCCACCGTATGGTCGCGCATCACCACCCGCACCCCGGTCGGGCGCGAGCGTCCCTGCCAGGACACCACGGCGGCCAGTTGATCCGGCCGGTCCATGCCGCCCACCACGCCGAAGCGCACGGGCGAGGCGCCGGTCACGGTCGCCTGCATCAACCGCCAGGTCGGGCGCGCATAGGCGGCGCGGTCGGCGCTCCACTTCCGGCGATCGCCGGGAAACTCCATCCGCGTCGTGCGCGACCAGCCGGAAAAGGCGGTCTGGACCCGGCCCTGAACCGTCTTCAGATCGGTCGAGCCGCACGGCGTCGTGTTCGCCCGCGCCCGCGCCCGCTGGGCCGTCTCGGCCAGCTGCCGGTCGCTGGATCCCGCGCGCAGGGCCGCGCCCCGCGCCTGATAGGCGGCGGCCGTCAGGGCGGCGGTCAGCTGCGGCTCGAACAGGCCGCAGCGGTCGTTGGCGGCCAGCACGAAGCTGCGCTCATAGAAGCGGTCCTGCGGCGCGGCGAAGGCGGCGACAGGCGTCGCGGCGATCAGCACGGCCGACGCGAAACCTCTGGCTTGCCGGGGGGAAAGGCCTATCCTCATGCCCCGACCCTAGCGCGCCAGGGTTGGGGTTCCGTGTTCGAGCAGGGTTAGCGAATTGCTTCTTTCCAGCGACCTGTGGGTCAGCGCCCTGATCCGCCGCGCCCAGATCGAGGGCGCCTATGCGACCGTGGTCAAAAAGGGCGACGCCCGCGCCGGCTCGGTCATCGTCAAGGCCTACGACACCTCCACCCGCACCGCCCGCCTGTTCACCGAAGCCTTCGGAACCGACGGCGACCGCCTGTGGATCCAGCCGGTGACGTCCGACAGCGAAAGCGAACTGGACGCCTATATCGCGAGGCAGCGCGGGTACGACCCGGACCTGTGGGTGGTCGAGATCGAGGACAGGCAGGGGCGTCACTTCATTACGGAAAAGGTGCAGGGGTAGGTCGGCTCAAAAACCGCCACGCCGTCTCGCTCTAACCTAGGGCCGCATCGCGCTCCGCTCTTGCCTTAATGATGCTGAGCACATTGTCGTGGATGTCGCCCATCATCAGTTCTCCCCATAGTCTGGCGTAGGGGTTCACATGCGTCTTAGCGACATAGCGCGTGGTGAGGGTTAATGTGGTCTGAGTAGCAGAAATGGGGCGCAGGACGTAGTCGCCGGATTCGATCGTCAGAAACTCACCGTCGGGAGAAATGTGTTTGTCGGTGTAATCCTGAACAGAGCTGTTGGTGAAGTTGAAGTCCCAGCCCAGCTTGCGGCCCGTCGTCCAGGTGACAATCCGCTCTTCGAAGTTGATGTGATCGCCCCAATAGGCCGTTCTCACCGCCCCGACGCCAGAGCCGACAACGCGGGATTCCGTCGGTCTTGGGATGCCGATCAAGTCGTGGCTGATGGTCCAGCGTCCCTCGTCTGCTCGAATGTCATGGCTGGCGACGGCGTAGGGCCAGATGTCCTCAGGCGCGGCGCGCACGATAACCGTGCGGCTGACGGCGACAGCCTCATGCGGCGTCGGAAGCTGCGCCTCCACCATGGCCGCCGCCAAGGGAACGATCAGAAAGCTGGATTGCAGCGTCTTGCCATTGCGATGGCGCTGGGAGCGCATGATGAAGGCCCCCGCCCAGCCGCTGACGAGCCAGACGGGCGACAGCATGACGATGCAGATGACGCCTTCCTTCAGGATAAAATAGGAAGCAAGACAAACGATGATCCCCAGCACGAAGGGCACAAGCCAGTAGAAGGCGGTCGTCCGTGTGCGATCTGGATCGCCGATGTAACAGATCAGTGCGCACAGGACCGCGGGAAGCAAGGCCAAGAACCAAATACTGGCGAACCAGATCGAGCCTGACTTTGATGCTGACAAAAGAAGGAATGCGCTTAGCGCGATCGCCAGGGCCAGACCGAAGCCAGATAACAGGCGTTTGTGCAGGCGTGAACGCGTCTGCGGAGTTGACACTTCATGCTCAGCCATCACGAACTCCGTCGTTTATTTCTGTAAAAAGAGAAATGAGAGGTCAAATGGATCATGCGCCGCGATCTTTTGGCCCCACGAACTTCAGAAGACTGACGACCTTCGACCCCATGCGGATCAAGCGCATCAGCGTCTCCGGTGGCACGCCCAACATCTGTTGATACCAGCCATCGACTGTGTTGACGAAAGTCTGCAGGCGCTCCAGCCGCGCCCGCACCTCGGCACTTACGCCAGCGCCTTGTCCGTCGACGCTGGCCACGGCGTCGTTGATCGCCGCGACCATCGGATCAATCTCGCGGGCTTTGCGCCCCTGCGCCACCTTGGTGGCCATCTGCCAAAGATCTGTTTCAGCCTCGTAGTGATCGCGGCGGTCACCCAAGACCGGGACACGGTGGATCAGCTTCCAGGCAAGAAGCTCCTTAAGACTGTTGGAAACGTTGGAACGCGCCAACCCGAGGGTCGTGGCGATATCTTCTGCCGTTAGAGGACGCTCGCTCAGATAGAGGAGAGCCTGAATTTGGGCCACCGAGCGATTGACGCCCCACTGGCCGCCCAGATCGCCCCACCTCAAGACGATCTGCTCAACAGCCAACGGAAGCGATCTGTCACTCATTTCTGTCATGACAGAAAGAAACGACAAGTCGGCACTTCTGTCAAGTATGAGCTTCGAGCCTTGCTGGCGTCATTACCGATGACGCATCACGCGCTGGCGAAGCGCGTCGTCCTACCCGTTTCCCTGCTGGACAGTGTCGGGATCAATCCTCGTCCATCTTCAGCGCGGCGATGAAGGCTTCCTGCGGGATCTCCACCTTGCCGAACTGGCGCATGCGCTTCTTGCCGGCTTTCTGCTTCTCCAGAAGCTTCTTCTTGCGGGTGGCGTCGCCGCCGTAGCATTTCGAGGTCACGTCCTTGCGCAGGGCGCGGACGGTCTCGCGGGCGATGATCTTGCCGCCGATGGCCGCCTGGATCGGGATCTGGAACAGGTGGGGCGGGATCAGTTCCTTCATCTTCTCGACCATGCCCCGGCCGCGCGTCTCGGCGCGGGCGCGGTGGACCAGCATGGACAGGGCGTCGACCGGCTCGGCGTTGACCAGGATGGACATCTTCACCAGGTCGCCGACCTTGTATTCGGTGATCTCGTAGTCGAACGAGGCGTAACCCTTCGAGATCGACTTCAGCCGGTCGTAGAAGTCGAACACCACCTCATTCAGCGGCAGCTCATAGACCACCATGGCCCGGTTGCCGACGTAGGACAGTTCGATCTGCTGGCCGCGACGGTCCTGGCACAGCTTGATGACACCGCCCAGGTATTCGTCCGGCGTCAGGATGGTGGCCTTGATCCAGGGTTCCGCGATGGTCTCGATCTGCATCACGTCGGGTAAGTCGGCGGGGTTGTGCAGGTCGATTTCGGAGCCGTCGCGCAGGCCGATCTTATAGACGACGGACGGCGCCGTGGCGATCAGGTCGAGGTTGAACTCGCGGCTGAGGCGCTCCTGGATGATCTCCAGGTGCAGCAAACCCAGGAAGCCGCAGCGGAAGCCGAAGCCCAGGGCCGCCGAGCTTTCCATCTCATAGGTGAAGGAGGCGTCGTTCAGGCGCAGCTTGCCGATCGCGGCGCGCAGGTCCTCGAAGTCGGCGGCGTCCACCGGGAACAGGCCGCAGAAGACGACCGACTGGACTTCCTTGAACCCCTTCAGCGGTTCGGCGGTCGGCTTCTTCTCGTCGGTGATGGTGTCGCCGACGGCGGCGTGGGCCACTTCCTTGATCTGGGCGGTGATGAAGCCGACCTCGCCGGGGCCAAGCTGGTCCACGGGCGTGTTCTTGGGCAGGAAGACGCCGACCCGGTCGATCAGGTGGGTCGAGCCGTTGCGCATCATCTTGACCCGCATGCCGGTCTTGAGCATGCCGTCGAAGACGCGCACCAGCACGACGACGCCGAGGTAGGGATCGTACCAGGCGTCGACCAGCATGGCCTTCAGCGGGGCGTTCACATCCCCCTTGGGCGCCGGAAGCTTGGTGACGATGGCCTCCAGCACCTCCTCGATGCCGATGCCGGACTTGGCGCTGGCCAGGACGGCTTCGGAGGCGTCGATGCCGATCACGTCCTCGATCTGGGCGCGCACGCGGTCCGGCTCGGCCGCCGGTAGATCGACCTTGTTCAGGACCGGCACGATCTCGTGGTTGTTGTCGATGGCCTGATAGACATTGGCCAGGGTCTGGGCCTCGACCCCTTGCGAGGCGTCCACGACCAGCAGCGAGCCTTCGCAGGCGGCCAGGGAGCGGCTGACCTCATAGGCGAAGTCCACGTGGCCCGGCGTGTCCATCAGGTTGAGGACATACTCCTCGCCGTCCCTGGCCTTGTAGGTCAGGCGCACGGTCTGGGCCTTGATGGTGATGCCCCGTTCCTTCTCGATCTCCATATTGTCGAGCACCTGCTCGGACATCTCGCGCGCGGTCAGGCCGCCGGTGCGCTGGATCAGGCGGTCGGACAGGGTCGACTTGCCATGGTCGATGTGCGCGACCACGCTGAAGTTGCGAATGTTCGAGATCGGGGGAGTCGTCATCCGCGCGCCCCTATCACGCGTAAGGGTTCGGGACCAGACGCACGGCCGAACTGGTCCCGAACTGCGTCACATTAAGCCTTGGCAATAAAGCCTTTCGCCGTTTGAGAAGGCTTGGCGGACGCGGTATGGAACAAACCTCCCGATAACCGGCGCGAGCCGGCGACCCGTTTCGCCTGCAACCGAGGAAATCCCTTGTCCAAGACGACCCGAACCGTTTTCAACTTCGGCGCCGTCGCCCTGTCGGCCTTGCTGCTGGCCGGCTGCGGCGGACATGGCGAGGAAAAGAAGGACGAAAAGGCCGCAGGCGGCTCGCGCCAGACCGTCAGCGCCGCGACCGTGACCCAGACCAGCCTGGACCGCACCGTCACCGCCTCGGGCACCGTCTCCGCCTGGGAAGAGGTGCCGGTGGCGGCCGAGACCGGCGGCCTGACCGCCGTCGCCGTCTATGTGGACGAAGGCTCCTACGTGCGTCAGGGCCAGCCGCTGGTGCAGATGAACGACGTCCTGCTGCGCGCCCAGTTGCGCCAGCAGCAGGCCCAGGTGCAGCTGGCCGAGGCCAATGTGGCGCGCGACAACGCCGCGCTCGATCGCGCGCAGCAGCTGAAGGAACGCGGCTTCCTCAGCCAGGCGTCGCTGGATACGGCCCTTGCGAACCAGCGCAGCTCGAACGCCAATCTGGCCGCCGCCCGCGCGGCCCTCAGCCAGACCCAGACCCAGTTGTCGCAGGCGACCATCCGCGCGCCCGTCGGCGGCCTGATCGTCAGCCGCAGCGTCACCAAGGGCCAGATCATCGCCGCCGGGACCGAACTGTTCCGCATGGTGCGCGACGGCCGCCTCGAGCTGGACGCCCAGGTGCCCGAGACCGAACTGGCCCTGGTCCGCGCCGGTCAGTCGGCGACCATCACCTCCAGCGAGGCGGGCCAGACCACCGGCTCGGTCCGCATCGTCACGCCCGAGGTCAACGCCACCACCCGCCTGGGCCTGGCCCGCATCTCCCTGGCGCCCGGCGCCCAGCTGCGGCCCGGCATGTTCGCCCGCGCCGACATCGCCGTCGGCGATCAGCCGGCGACGACCGTGCCGACCGGCGCGGTCCTGTATCGCGACAACAAGCCCGGCGTTTTCGTGGTCCGGGGCGACAGCACCGTCCACTTCCAACCCGTGACCATCCTGTCGCGCACCGAGGCCCAGACGGCGGTCAGCGGCGTCGATGTCGGCGTCCGCGTCGCGGTGGACGGCGCCGGCTTCCTGAACGAAGGCGACCGCGTCAACGTGGCCCAGGCGGTGGGCAATGCGCCCGCTCCGGCCGCTCAGCCTGCGACCAAGTAGGACCGACGACCATGAACCAGATGTCGTCCTGGGCGATCAAGAACCCGATCCCGATCATCCTGCTGTTCCTGCTGCTGACGCTCGGCGGCGTGGTCGGCTTCATGGGCATGCGGATCAATCAGAACCCCGACATCGACTTTCCACTGGTCGCCGTCACGGCCGCCCGCCCCGGCTCGGCCCCGGCGGAAATGGAGGTCCAGGTCACGCGACTGATCGAGGATTCGCTGGCCGGCCTCTCGGGCGTGCGCCACATCACGTCCAATATCACCGACGGCGTCTCGACCACGACGATCGAGTTCGAGCTGGGCACCGACACCGACCGCGCCACCAATGACGTGCGCAACGCCATGACCGGCCTGCGCGCGTCCCTGCCCCAGGACATGCAGGAGCCAGCGGTCCAGCGCATCGACATCACCGGCGACGCCCTGATCACCTATGTCGTTCGCTCGCCGACCATGACGCCGGAAGAGATCAGCTGGTTCATCGACAACGAGGTCAGCCGCAGCTTGCTGGCTCTGGGCGGCGTGGGAGAGGTCAACCGCTCTGGCGGGGTGGATCGCGAGATCCGCGTCGAACTGGATCCGCAACGCCTGGCGGCATACGGCGTCACCGCCGCCGAGGTCAGCCAGGCGTTGAACAACGTCAACAACAATCTGCCGGGCGGCCGCGTCACCATCGCCGGGTCCGAGCGTGCCGTGCGCACCCTGGGCGCCGCGACCTCGGTGGCGCAACTTCGCGAGACCCTGGTCCCCCTGGGCGACGGCAAGACCATCCGCCTCGATAACCTGGGCACGGTCGAGGACAAGTGGAGCGAGCCGCGCCGCCTGGCCCGCTACAACGGCCAGGAAGCCGTCACCTTCAACTTCCTGCGTTCGCGCACCGCGTCCGAGGTCAAGGTCGCCGAACGGGTCCGCGAGGAGGTCAAGAAACTCGACGACGCCCATCCCGAACTGACGATCCAGCAGGTCACCGCCAGCGTCGAACAGATCGAGGAATCCTATCTGGCCTCGCTGGAGGCTCTGCTGCTGGGCGCCGTGCTGGCGGTCATCATCGTCTTCATCTTCCTGCGCGACTGGCGGGCGACCTTCATCGCAGCCATTGCCATGCCGATGTCGCTGATCCCGACCTTCGCCATCCTGGGCCCGCTGGACCAGTCGCTGAACGTGGTGACCCTGCTGGCCCTGTCGCTGACGATCGGCATCCTGGTCGACGATGCGATCGTGGAGATCGAGAACATCGTGCGCCACATGCGCGACGGAAAACCGCCCTACAACGCCTCGCTGGAGGCGGCCGACGAGATCGGTCTGGCGGTCGTGGCTACCACCGCCACCATCATCGCCGTCTTCGCGCCCGTCGGCTTCATGCCCGGCATCATCGGGCAGTTCTTCAAGGCCTTCGCGCTGGCCGCCTGCGTCTCCGTCGCCTTCTCGCTGCTGGTGGCGCGCACCCTGACGCCGCTGATGGCGGCCTACATCCTCAAGCACGCCAACCATGAGGATCGCGATCCGTTCTGGATGGGCGGCTATCTGAAGGCGCTGCGCTGGTCGCTGGGCAACCGGTGGAAAGTTTTGATCCTCGGCGTGCTGTTTCTGTTTGGCTCCATCGCCACGGCCGTCATCGCCAAGATGTCGTTTGAATTCATGTCGCCCGGCGATACCGCCCGCGCCGCCTTCCAGGTCGAACTGCCGCCTGGCGCGACGCTGGCCCAGACCGACGCCGTGGTTCGGCAGGTCACAAAGCGGCTGGAAGACCGTCCCGAGGTGATCTCGGTCTATGCCGCCATCGGCGGTCAGGACGTGACCCAGGCCAATGTCTATGCCGACATGGTCCCCAAGGGCGACCGCGACCTGAGCCAGCAGGCCTTCGCCCGCGCCATGGTGGACGAGTTGAAACAGATCCCCGGCGCCCGCATCCGCGCCGGCATCGCCCAGCAGGGCGGCGGTCCCGGCGATGGCACCAGCTACACCTTCTCGATCCTGAGCGATAATCCCGACGCCTTGAACGCAGCGGCGAGAAAGGTCGAGGAAGAGATGCGCGGCGTCCCCGGCCTGGCCAACGTCGTCAACTCGGCCGCCATCGCCCGACCCGAAATTCTGGTCACGCCACGTCCCGACGAGGCGGCCCTGGCCGGCGTTTCGGCGGGCGCCATCTCTCAAGCCGTGCGGGTCGCCACCATCGGCGACGTGGATCAGAACCTGCCCAAGTACAATCTCGGCGACCGCCAGATCCCGATCCGCCTGCAACTGACCGCAGATGCGCGCGAGGATTTGACCGTGCTGGAGAACCTGCGCGTGCCGGCGACGGGCGGAGCCTCTGTTCCGCTCAGCGCCGTCGCCGATATCCAGTTCGGCGCCGGTCCCGCCACCGTCACCCGCCAGGATCGGTCGCGTATCGCCTCGATCAGTGCCGAGTTGGACGGCATCACCACCGGTGCGGCGGGCGCAGCGGTCAACCGCCTACCCTCGGTCAAGAACCTGCCCGCCGGCGTGCGTCAGGTGCCGGCCGGCGACGCCGAGTTCATTCAGGAGATGCTGACCGGCTTCGCCATCGCCTTCGCCTCTGGCATTCTGCTGATGTATGCGGTTCTGACGCTGCTGTTCAAAAGCTTCGCCTATCCGATCACCATCATGGCGGCCCTGCCGCTGGCCATCGGCGGCGCCTTCATCGCCCTGGCTATCGGCGGCGCCAACTTCTCCATGTCGGCCCTGATCGGGGTGCTGATGCTGATGGGGATCGCGGCCAAGAACTCCATCCTGCTGGTGGATTATGTCATCATGGCCGAGCGAGAGGGCATGCCGCGCCACGAGGCCATCATGGACGCGGCGCACAAGCGCGCCCGGCCGATCCTGATGACCACCTTCGCCATGGGCGCCGGCATGGTGCCCATCGCCCTTGGGGTCGGCGCCGACGTCCAGTTCCGCTCGCCCATGGCCATCGCCGTGCTGGGTGGACTGATCTCGTCGACCTTCCTGTCCCTGCTCTACATCCCCGCCATCTTCACCATCGTCGACGACATCGCCGGCTGGGGCCGCCGCATCCTGAGCCGAAAGACGGCCGGGCAGCGGGAGCTGGCGAAACCGAGACAGGGGCCGTTGGTGGAGTAGCGCGCGGCGCCTTTCACACCGCACCTTCGTCACCGTCTCCGTCACCCTCGGCAAGCGCCCGGGGGTGACGGTTCTAAAAGGCGGCAGGTTTCCCGCGTCGATCCGAACCGGAACAGGCTGAGCGGAAAGCGCAGCCGATCTGCCAATTCCTGGAAAATGATGGCGCGGAGAGCCTATGCCTTCGCGGAGCCTTCTCGACCGAGACCTTTTTCGCGGGGCGGTATCTGCCGCTCTAGTGCGCGACGGGCGCGCTGGGCCAGGACAGGCGCGCGATCGCGCCGGGCGATGAGGGCTGCAGCGACCAGTCTCCGCCCAGCTGGCGGGCCAGGGCGGTGATGATCCGCAGGCCCAGGCTGGTCGGTTCGGCGGCCGTATCCTCGGCGACGCCCACGCCGTTGTCGGCGATGGTCAGGGTGCGCACCGCGCCGTCGTCGCACAGATCGATCGTGATCCGGCCAGGCCGATCGGGAAAGCCATGCTCCAGCGCGTTGTTGACGCATTCCAGCATGATCAGAACTACGGGCGTGGCCTCCTCGGCCGACAGGACCACATCGCCGCCGGAGATGGAGACGATCACGTCGTCTCGCGCGGCCGCCGTCAGCGCATCGTCGACGATCGATCGCGCCACATCGTGGAAGGCCGTCTTCTTCTGATCGGCGTCGGCCAGACTGCGCTGGATACGGGCAACCAGACCGGTGCGGGCCGAGGCGTCGGTCAGGGCTTTTTTCGCGCCCGGATCGACGGTGGTGCGCGCCTCCAGCTTCAGCAGGGCGGTGACCATCTGGATGTTGTTCGACACCCGGTGCTGCACTTCTCGGAGCAGGATGTCGCGGCTTTCCGCAAGGGCGGTGCTGCGCTCGACCTCGCGCGCCAACTTGGCCGAGGCCTTGTCCATGCCGACGATGAAGAAGATATCGACGGCGACGACGAAGGCGTAAAAACCGATGGCGACGAAGGTGGCGACGCCCAGGTCGAAGCCCGGCGGGCCGATCCAGAACCACCACGCCGACAGGCCCGACAGGGTCGCCGTCAGGATCGCAGGCCGCAGGCCCGCATAGTAGGCGACCAGCACCACGGCCGGAAAGAAGGTCAGATAGGGAAAACCCGGCGGAAACCAGTGGGCCAGGCCATAGCGCAGCCCGAAGGCGACCAGCCACGCGACGACGGCCAAGGCATAGCCGCGCCAGGCGGGATGACGAAACTTCTGGTGACGCATTTGCTTCCTCAGTGGACGCAGGGCGTCGGTAAAGTCGTGTATCGGGCAGTCTAAGCTCCGCGTCCAGAACTGTTCGGCGCCCGGAACCCGTTGATCGGCCAAAACTAAGGCCGACTCCCCGTCTCGACAGCGCCGGGTCGCGCGCGTCGTCAGGCCCCATTGCAAAAGAAAAAGGGCCGGCCGGTCGCCCGGTCGGCCCTTCGTCGGTCAGCCTTGCGGCTAAGCGATCAGTATTTGACCTTCAGCGTCACGCCGTAGGTGCGCGGCGCGCCGAGGTAGGCGTTGTAGGTCGCCGTGTCGGTGGCCTGATTGTAGAAGGTGCCGTTCGCTTGCGGCGTTGTGGTATTGGTGAAGGCCGTACCCTGCAGCGGCGCGGCGAAGCCGACCTGGGTGTATTCTTCTTCCAGCAGGTTCTGGCCCCAGACTTCCAGCGTCCAGCGCTCATCGGCCGAACCGATCGAGACGCGGCCGTTGACGACGGTGAAGGCGTCTTGGTTCTTGTACGGCAACAGGTCCGAGCCGGTGTTGTATTCGGTCGAATATTTGGCCGACAGGTTGAAGCCGCCGCGCAGGCCGCCGCCCAGTTCGCGATCGAACGCCAGGGCGCCGGTCAGCGACCATTCCGGAGCGAAGGAGGCACGCGCGCCCGGCAGCAGCGACAGCTGCGGGAAGCGGCCGGGGCTGGACAGGTCGCCGGCGCCGAACTGGCCGTATTTGGCGTCGGTGTAGGTCACGCCACCTTGGAAGCTCAGGCCCTCGACCGGGGTGAACCAGACCATGTCGGCGTCGACGCCGCGCGAGGTCAGTTCCGGGATCGATTCCACCACGAAGGCGGTGCCCAGGAAGGTGTTCAGCTGGAAGTTCTCGAACTTCTGATCGAAGTAGGTGACGTTCAGCAGCATTGTGCGGTCGAACAGGGTCGTCTTGACGCCCGCTTCATAGCTGTCGACCGTCTCGGCCTTGAAGAACAGCGAGGCGTCCGGCGTCACGCCCGTCTGCACCCGGTCCATATTGTAGCCCGCGCCCTTGTAGCCGCGCGCATACGAGCCATAGACCATGATCGACGGGTTGAAGCGGTAGGACGCCTTGATCGTGCCCGACAGGTCGGTGTCGCTGAACTTCTCCTGGATCCGACGACCGTCATACAGCGGGTTGGACCAGGGCAGGCACAGCAGGCCGAGCGCAGCGGCCGGCGTCGCGACGTTGGCGGTGCCGGGGATCGGCGAGACGGTGCGGTTGGCCGGGTTCTGGTTGGCCAGGGCGCCGCCGCAGGCCGCGCCGTTGGTGCCCAGATTGTCCTGGATCCCGAACAGACGCTTGCTGTCGTAGGTGTAGCGCAGACCCAGATTGATATCGAAGGCCTCGGTCACCCGGTAGGTGTTGTTGGTGAAGACGGCGACCGATTCCGACTTCTGGGAATAGTGGTCTTCATAGGCCTTGCCGACGCCGAAGGTCGGGGCGGCGGCGCTGGGCGGCACTGCGCCGATGACGCACAGCGGCTGACCCGCGGCCGCACCGGCGGTGCCGACCAGGAAGCCGTTCGGATTGGTGAAGCAGCCCAGGCGCGACGGGCTGGGGCCGCCCACCGTCGCTGGCAGGGACGCCGTCAGCAGCAGGGAGGCGAAGGCGTTGTAGTCCGAGCCATAGACATAGCTGTCGTCGCGATAGACGCCTTCCTTGGTGGCGAACAGACCGACCAGCCAGTCCAGCTTGTCCGAGGTGCCGGCCAGGCGGAACTCTTGCGTCAGGTTGTCGACGCCGTAGCCGTTCGAGCCGTCGTTGGCGCGGTACAGGATGTCGGCGCCGGTGTAGTCCAGGTCCATCCCCTGCTGGAACGACCAGTCGCGCCACGAGGTCTGGGACGTCAGGGTGGCGTTGATGCTGGGGAAGTCGATGGTCGCTTCCGCCGACAGACCCATGTCCTCGATCTCTTGCGGCGTCTCGCGGTTGGAATAGGCCAGACGCGAGAAGGGCACGGTGCCGAAGCCGGCGACCGGCGGACGCTGGCCCGGACCGTTCGGCGCGGTCAGGGCGGCGATGAAGGCCTGGGTCGGACCGACGCGCGTCTGCACGGCGACGCAGCAATATTCCTCGCGCTTGGTGTAGTCGGCGATCAGGCGCACCGAGACGTCGTCGCTGGGCAGGATCAGCAGTTGGCCGCGTGTGGTCCAGTAGTCCTGGGTCTGGTCGTCGTTGCGGGTGTTGGGACCGTCGCCGTTGTTGACGTCATAGAAGCCGTCACGCTCGCGGTGAGCGACGAAAAGGCGACCGGCCACCTGGTCGGTCAGGCCGCCGGTGACGGAAACCGAGCCGCCGATGGCGCCGAAGTTGCCGCCGGTCAGTTCGCCCGAGATCGACGGGTCGAACGAAGGGCGTTCGGTGATGATGTTGATGACGCCGGCCGAGGTGTTCTTGCCGAACAAGGTGCCTTGCGGGCCCTTCAGCACCTCGATGCGGCTCAGTTCGCCCAGGTCGCCGAAGCCGACCGAGTTGCGCGAGCGATAGACGCCGTCGATCACGACGCCGACCGAGCTTTCCAGACCAGGGTTGTCGCCGACGGTGCCCGCGCCGCGGATGCGCACGGTGGTGGAGGCTTCCGACTGGGTCGAGGTGACGGTCATGCCCGGCGTCAGGATCTGCAGATCCTTGATGTCCTGCACGCCCGCGCCGTCCAGGATTTCCTGCGACAGAGTCGTGACCACGATCGGCACGTCCTGCAGGCTCTGCTCACGCTTCTGGGCGGTGACGATGATGTCATCGACGGTCGCCGGGGCTTCCTGCGCGGCGGCGACGCCGGCGAATCCCATGACGGCGGCGCCCATGACGGCGGCGGACACAGTGGTCCTGAGGTGAAGATTGCGGCGCATAGGCGTCCTCCCGGCTGAAGCCGCGACGCCATGGGCGATCGCAGCGTTTCCTGTTCCCTCGACGTCCCCTACGTGGGGGATCATTCGTTATGGACAGGCTAAGCGCGCTTCGGGCCGACCGACAAGCGAGCGTTGTTACCCGCGACGGTTTTTCGCCGCGGATTCGCCTTTGTGTGTCGAGGAAGCGACAGAAAACGCTGACGCTAGGTCAGTTTTTGCCCCTCTTTCGGCCCCAGAGGCTCGACCTCAGGGTGCAGGGCGGCGGGATCCGACTGGCGCCCTCGACCGGCGAAACCCAGCACCAGGGCCGCCGCGATCGCCGACAGGATCGAGCCGCCGATGACGCCCAGCTTGACTTCGACCTGCTCGGGCGAATCGACCGCGCCGGGGAAGGCCAGGACGCCGATGAACAGGCTCATGGTGAAACCTACCCCGCATAGCAGGGAGACGCCGTATACCTGAAGCCAGCTGGCGCCCGTCGGCCGCGCGCCGATCCTCAGCGCCGAGGCCAGCCAGGCGGCGCCCAGGACGCCAATCTGTTTGCCGAAGAACAGGCCCAGCGCAATGGCGATGACCAGAGGCGCGAACGCCTGCTCCATCGACAGACCGGCGAAGGACACGCCCGCCTTGGCGAAGGCGAACAGCGGCAGGACCAAAAAGGCGTTCCACGGATGCAGATCGTGCATCGCCTCCTTCAGCGGGCTCTGACCGTCTTCGGCCCGGCTCTTGATCGGCACGATCATGGCGAAGGCCACGGCGGTCAGGGAGGTGCTTAGGCCCGACAGCACCGTCAGATACCAGACCAGGGCGAACCCCAGCACCCAGAAGGGCGCAGGAATGCGGATGCGGTGCGCCGCGACCGCGCCGATCGCCAGCGCCCCCAGCGCCCAGAACAGCGGCGTCCAGTTCGCGCCTTCACTGAACAGCACGGCGATCAGGGCGATGGCCCCCAGGTCATCGACGATGGCGAGGGTCAGCAGGAAGACACGCAACGACGACGGCAAGCCCTTGCCGACAAAGCCGAAGATGGCCAGGGCAAAGGCGATGTCGGTCGCCAGCGGGATGGGCCAGCCGGCGTGCGGCGCCCCGATGGTGCCGGACAGCAGCAGATAGACCGCCGCCGGTCCCGCCATGCCGCCCAACGCCGCCAGCACCGGCGTCGCCAGCTTCTTCGGATCGCTGAGTTCGCCGCGCACGATCTCGTATTTGATCTCCAACCCCACGACGAGGAAGAAGATCGCCATCAGACCTTCCTTGATCCAGTCGGAGATGGTCTCCTCCAGCCGGATCGGGCCGATCTGCAGGACGTGGTAGCTCTTCAGCCAGGCGAAATAGTCGGCCGACCAGGGCGAGTTGGCGATCGCCACGGCGGCGATTGCGGCCAGCGCCAGGGCCGAGCCGGATGCGGCCTCGGTCTTGAGGAAATCGAGTGTCAGTTTGCGCGCCACGGCGGCCTCCTAGCGAACGGAAGTTTCGTCGTGACGCCAGGTTATCGACGGGCGTCGGACCGGATTCGCAAACCTGTAATCGGCGCGCCGGCCTGGCCGCACTGGGCGACCTGATGGCTGGAGCCAGAATAGAGGATCAGGCAGGCCAAGCCAAGCCGAAGCAGGCTAACCGCGCGGGCCGAACAGGATGAGCCCGGCGCCGATCAAGCAGACAAGGCCGCCCAGAATGTCCCAGCGATCCGGCGGGGTCTTCTCGACCAGCGCCATCCAGATCAGGGAGGCGCAGATATAGACGCCGCCGTAGGCCGCAAAGGCGCGGCCCGCCGCGTCGCTGGGAACCAAGGTCAGGAGCCAGGCGAATGCGATCAGGCAGGCGACGCCGGGCGCCAGCCACAGGGGTGAACGATCCAGCTTCAGCCAAGCCCAGAAGGCGAAACAGCCGCCGATCTCCGCCAGGGCCGCCAGCGGATAGATCAGCCAGGGTTTCACTCAGGCGTGTCCGTCTTAGCCTTCGCCGCCCGTTCGGCCGCCAGCTTGGCCAGGACCCGGCCGCGGCCGCGCGACAGGGCGTGGATGGCGCCGCGCATGGTGGCGACCTCTTGTTCGGAGAAGGCGGCGCGGCCCAGCATGACGCGCAGGTTCTGGCTCATCGAGCGTTTCTTCTCGGGCGGATAGAAGAAGCCGCCGTTTTCCAGCTCTTCCTCCAGGTGCTCGTACATGCCGACCAGCAGGTCGTTCGACGCCGGCGGTTCGCTGTCGCGGAAGCGCGGCGGCGGGGCGTCCAGGATCAGGGTGCGCCATTCATAGGCGTTGATCGCCACAGCCTGGGCCAGGTTCAGCGAGTGGTGCTTCGGGTCGATGGGAATGGTGACGATGCCGGCGCACAGGGCGATGTCCGTCGTCTCCAGCCCGGCACGCTCGCCGCCGAACAAGAGGCCGGTCTTCAGGCCCGAGGCCGTGTCGTCGTAGAGGACGCGGCTAGCCTCGCGCGGCGTGCGCACGGGCTGGCGCGTCTCGCGCGGGCGGGCGGTGGTGGCGAAGACGGTGTTCAGGTCGGCGATGGCCTCGGCGACGCTGTCAAACACCCGCACCCCATCCAGCACCCAGTCCGCGCCTGAGGCCGTGGCCCAGGCCCGCTCCTGGGGCCAGCCGTCGCGGGGGCTGACCAGGCGCAGGTCCGACAGGCCGAAGTTGGCCATCACCCGCGCCACGGCGCCGATGTTCTCGGCCATCTGCGACTTGTCGAGGATGACGGCGGGGGAAGGAAGGTCAAACATTGGCGCTGCTATAAGTGAGGCGTGCTAGTGAGCAAGAGGTGAGCCGAGGCGTCGATACGCGCACGACCCGCTCACCCCTCGCTCGCTAGCACCGTTCACCAAGAGGTTCAGTCCTCGCCCACCATGGCGATCCAGGGGTCGGCGGTTCCGGCCTCGACCTCGGCGACCTTGACGGCAGGCCAGCCGATGGAGGCGCTGCCGGATGCGGCCCAGGCGGAGACGATGAAGTCGCGCAATTCGCCGGCGCCCGCCGCCAGACGTTCGTTGACGAAGGCCGCGCCCCGCGGATCGGCGTCACGGAAGCCGCCGGCCTTCTCCAGGCGATAGAAGGGAATCACCGTGCCGAGCGTCGTGGTCAGATAGGAGACGGTGCGCGCCTTGACGTCGAACCCGTCCAGTCTGGCGGCCGGCATGGCGGCCTCGACGGCGTCCAGACGGGCGACGCGGTTGGTGAACTCACCCTCGAACACGGCGTGGGTCTGACGCGAGTTGGTGAAGCCTTCCGGGTTCGGGAAGTCGCCCCAGCCGTTGTAGTGAATGCTGGTGTGATGCGGTTGCGAGCCGTCGCCGACGTAGTGGCCCATCACGCCGATGTCGCGCAGGATCAGGGCCTCGCGGCGGATGCGGTCGGCGCGGTACCAGGCCTGACGCTCCATATTGGTCTCGCGCTTCTCGGCGGCGTTCAGCACGCGCCAATAGGCGAAGTCGCGGCCCAGCTGCTGCCAGGCGTCCATCATGGCGTAAGGCAGATAGCCGGCGTCGTTGACGTCCAGACCGGCCTTGGTCAGGGCGGCGTCGTATTCGGATTTCAGGCGCGGCAGATCGTTGATGCTCATTCCGCGCTGGTCGTAGACGCGGCCCTGGTCGTCCAGATCGACGAAGTGGGCGGTGTCGCGCTCGCGGTCGTGCGGCTGGCCGGCGCCCTTCCAGCGGTCGGGCTCGCGCGCCAGTTCGCCCACGTCGGCGATGGCGGCCGGGGTGCGCAGGAAGGCCGGCAGATCGTCCGGCAGGGCCCGCATCGCCGCCACGCCGATCAGGCGGTGGCCGGTGTTGCCCCAGGCGGTGACGGTGACAGCCGGCGCGGCGACCGCGACGAGGGCCAGGGCGGCGATGGCGAGACGTTTCATGGGCAAACCTCAACAAGGATCACGCCCGTCTAACGCATCCTTGATCGCGCCTCCAGCGTCCAAGGGGTGGCGTGAGGCTCATCGGCGCCTAGGTTATGAAGGCTCCCCTTTTGTCTGTTTCAGGCTCCACGCCCCTGGGGAGCGATGACGTGATTGCGTCGTCGCCGTCGTCGGACGGCCCTTCAAGTGGACGCCAGACCGAAAGGACATTCTTATGCGCACGCCCCGCATCGCCCTTCTTGCTTCCGTCGCCCTTCTCGCGACCGCCGCGACCGCCCAAGCTCAAGACGCATCGACGACGGCGCAGACGCCGACGGCCGCGCCGACGGCCGGCTCGACCACCTTCACCGATGACGAGCTGAAGAAGTTCGACGACGCCATGGCCAAGGTGAGAGCCGTCAGCGACACGCTGAACGGCGCCCAGCCGACGCCGGAACAGCAGGCGCAGATGGCCGCCGCAGTGCAGGATTCGGGGCTGGAGGTGACCCGCTTCAACACCCTGTCCAACGCCGTCGCCGCCGATCCGGCCCTAGCCGCGCGCATTCGAGTGGTCAACGCCACGCCGCCCGCGCCCGGCACGCCGGCCGCCGCCGTGGCCGATGACGAACTGAACCGCTTCGTCACCGCCATGACGCAGATTCGCGCCGTCACGGCCGAGGTGCAGAACAACCAGGCGACGCCCGAACAGAGCGCCAGACTGACGGCGGCGGTCGAGGCGTCCGGCCTGACGACCGAGCGTTTCAACGCCATCTCGCAGCTGGTGTCCGCAACGCCCTATCTTCAGGCCAAGGCGCAGCTGGCCGGCGCGCGTCTGGAGAAGGGCGTCAGCCAGTAGGGATCAGGTGTCGGCGGGCTCGCGCCGGGTGTCCGGCGCGGCCGGGCCCGCCTCGTCCTCGTTCAGCAGACGGCCTTCGCGGCGGGGCTTGATGTAGGGGGCGGGCTGGGGCGTCGGCATATTGCCGCGCATCAGCTGGCGGCCGGCCTTGAGCCCGCCGGTCAGCTGCAGGTCCAGACGGGCCTCGTCGCGACGGCGCACGTCGCCGATGGTCTCGGCCGCCTCATGCTCGTCCAGGCCAAGTTCGACCAGGGCGCGCTCGCCGAACTTGAGCGCCGACTCGAAGGTCTCGCGGATCTGGTAGTCCACCCCGGCCTGGATCAGGCGCATCGAATGCCCTCGGTCGAAGGCGCGGGCCATGATCCGGGTGGTCGGGAACTCGGACTTGACCAGTTCGACGATACGGTCGGCGGCCTCCGGCTTGTCCACGCAGACCAGGACCATCTCGGCCTCTTCCGCGCCCGACGCGCGCAGGGTATGCAGCTGGGTGCCGTCGCCGTAGTAGACCTTGAACCCGAACTGGGAGGCGGCCTGGATCATCTCCACGTCGTTCTCGATGATCGACACGTCGACGTCGCGGGCCAGCAGGGGTTGGGACACGACCTGGGCGAAACGGCCGAAGCCGATGATCAGCACCTGGCCGCGCAAATCCTTGGCGAAATCCACGCCTTCGGCGCTTTCGGCGTCCTGGACCGGCTTGGGCGACAGACGCGTGATCAGCAGCGAGGTCAGGGGCGTCAGGGCCATCGACAGGATGACCACCGCCGACATCATCGCCCCGATGCGCGCGTCGAACAGGCCGGCGGCGACGGCGGCGCCGTACAGGACGAAGGCGAACTCGCCGCCTTGCGCGAACAGGCCCGCGCGCTCGACCCCCTCGTGGTGGGTGGCCTTGAACAGGCGCGCGACGGCATAGATGCCCACGCCTTTGACCAGCATGAAGGCGACGACCCCGCCCAGCACCAGACGCCAGTCGGCGACCACGACCGACACGTCCAGCGACATGCCGACGCTGAGGAAGAACAGGCCCAGCAGGATGGCGCGGAACGGCTCGACGTCCGCCTCCAGCTGATGGCGGAAGGTGGATTCCGACAGCAGGACCCCAGCCAGGAAAGCGCCCATGGCCATGGACAGGCCGCCCAGCGACATGGCCCAGGCGGCGCCGACCACGACCAGCAGAGCGGCGGCGGTCATCACCTCGCGTCCGCCGTATCGGGCCAGCAGGCGGAAGACCGGATTGACCAGATATTTGCCGGCCAGCAGCACCCCGCCGACCGCTGCGACCGCGAAACCGACGGTCTGCCACAGGGGCGGCGCCTGTTCGTTCGCCACGCCCAGCACCGAGGCCAGGACGGCGACGATGGCCAGAAGCGGCACGATGGCCAGGTCTTCGAGCAGCAGGATGGAGACCGCCCGCTGGCCAGGCCCGCCTGCGATTTCGCCGCGCTCTTCCAGCATCTGCATGATGACGGCGGTGGACGACAGGACGAAGCCCATGGCGCCGACGAAGGCGACGGGCGCGGAGAAACCGGCCAGCATCGCCGTCAGGGTCAGGATCAGGCCGCAGAACAGCACCTGGGCCGCGCCGAGGCCGAAGATTTCCTTTCTTAGTCCCCACAGACGTTTGGGCCGCATCTCCAGCCCGATGATGAACAGGAAGATGACCACGCCGAACTCGGCGACGTGCAGGATGGTCTCGGGCTCGCGGAACAGCTTCAGGCCGAAGGGACCGATGGCCAGGCCCGCCGCCAGATAGCCCAGCACCGATCCCAGGCCGATGCGCTTGAACACCGGCACGGCGAGCACGCCCGCGGCCAGCAGAGCGGCCGCCGCGCCCAGATCCAGTCCCGTCGTCGCCTCAGCCATCGCATCCCCCCAAGCTTGGCCTCTATTGTGGAGGGCCTTAGCGGCGATTGCGAGAGGACACGAAAGACACGCTGAAAGATCGTCGTGCGTCGAGGGGGATTTGGCGCCACAGTTTCGCCCCATGACGACCCGCGACTGGCGTCAAGAAAACAACCGGAGGAAGCCATGTCACGCGTAATCAGGATCGCGGCCCTGTCCGTTCTGAGCCTGTCGTTCGCCGCGCCGCCGGTCGCCGTGCCGAGCGTCGCCCTGGCCAAGCCGCTGGATGGCGAGCCGACCCCGGCGGCGTGCCGGCCGTTGGGGTTTGAGTTGGGATCGCCTGAGCCCGTCGCCGCGCCGCCCGCGCCGCGCGCCGGTCCGCCGACGCCGCCGGTGAGGATCACGCCGACACGCAAGGAAGATCGCGTCCCTTACGGCGCGCCACCGCCGCCACCGCCGCCACCGCCTCCACCGCCCGCCCCCGCGCCGTCATCGATGGCGCCGCAAGATATTGTCGTCACAGGCTCCCGGATCACGCGATCACCGGGCGCCCCGACGTCGCCCGGTATGATGACGCCGCCCCCTGCCGATACCGAACGCTATCCGGATGCGACGCCCAATCCGGTGAAGCGGACCAGCGATCAGCCAGTGTCGACCTTCTCCATCGACGTGGACACGGCGTCCTATTCGAACGTGAAACGCTTCATCGACGAGGGTCGTGCACCGCCCAGGGATGCGGTGCGGGTCGAGGAACTGATCAACGCCTTCGACTATGACTACGCCCGGCCGACCAGCCAGACCCGGCCCTTCGCCATCACCACGGCGGTGGCGGCCTCGCCCTGGGCTGACGGGCGTCAGATCGTGCACATCGGCCTGCAAGGTTACGAACTGCCGGCGGGCGAGCAGCGTCCGCTGAACCTGACCTTCCTGGTCGATGTCTCCGGCTCGATGCGGTCGCCGGACAAGCTGGACCTGGCCAAGAAGGCGATGAACCTGGCCATCGACCGGCTGCGCCCGCAGGACACTCTCGCCGTCACCTATTACGCGGAAGGCGCCGGCACGACCTTGCAGCCGACCAAGGGCGACGAAAAGCTGAAGATGCGATGCGCGGTGGCCAGCCTGAAGGCCTCGGGCGGCACGGCCGGGGCGACCGGCATGACCAACGCCTATGACCAGGCCCAGGCGAACTTCGCCCGCGACAAGGTCAATCGCATCCTGATGTTCACCGACGGCGACTTCAACGTCGGTGTGACCGACAACAAGCGGCTGGAGGACTATGTCGCCGAAAAGCGCGGGACCGGGATATACCTGTCGGTCTACGGCTTCGGGCGCGGCAACTATCAGGACGCGCGGATGCAGACCATCGCCCAGGCGGGCAATGGGGTCGCGGCCTATGTCGGGGACCTGAGGGATGCACGCCGGCTGTTCGGGCCGGCATTCGACAAGGGCGCCTTCCCCATCGCCGACGACGTAAAGATCCAGGTCGAGTTCAATCCCGCCCGCGTCGCCGAATGGCGGCTGATCGGCTATGAGACCCGGCTGCTGAACGAAGAGGATTTCAACAACGACCAGGTCGATGCGGGCGAGGTCGGATCCGGCGCCGGCGTCACCGCCCTGTACGAGATAACGCCCGTCGGCGGCCCGACGCAGATCCCAGATCGGCGCTATCCCGACAACCGTATCGGAGTCGGCGGCGGCGATCCGAACGGCGAGATCGGCTTCATCCAAGTCCGCTACAAACAGCCGGGCCAGAGCCGCTCGGACCTGATCCAGCAGCCGCTGACCAATCGCGCGGGCGGGTCGGTCAGCGCCCAGCCGCCCGAGGCCACGCGCTGGGCCATCGCGGTCGCCGGCTTCGGTCAAAAGCTGCGGGGCGATCCTTGGATGACGGCTGACTATGGCTGGGACCGGATCATCGATCAGGCGCAAGGGGCCAGGGGCGACGACCCCTATGGCGACCGGGCCGAGTTCGTCCAGCTGGTGCGGGCGGCCCAGGGCCTTCCCCCGATGCGGACGCCCTGACCGGAACCGCCACGCTCGCGGCGGGTTTTCCAGCGCAACGCTTCAACCAAGGAAACCCGCCATGAAGATCCGCGATGTGATGACCAGGGACGTGCATCTGGCCCGCCCCGCCGACACCATCCAGGACGTGGCCAGCCGCATGGCCAAGGGCGGCTTTGGCTTCGTGCCCGTGGCGGACGGCGATCAGCTGATCGGCACCATCACCGACCGCGACATCGTGGTGCGCGCCCTGGCGACGGGCGCCGCCTCGAGCGCCTCTGTGGTGGAGTTCATCACCCGCGATCCGCAAACAGTGCTGGACAGCGACGACCTGAAGGTCGTGCTGGATCTGATGGGCGCCAAGCAGATCCGCCGCGCGCCGGTGGTGGACAAGCATGGCCGCGTGGTCGGCGTCGTATCGCTGGGCGACCTGTCGACCCGCGTGAAAGAGAAATACGCCGGCGAGACGCTGGAAAGCATCTCGCGTTAAGACCTGCGTAACCGCGCCCCGACACCGGGCGTCAAGGATCGTCGTTCATGCTGTTCCTTCGAATATCGGAGGATGGCATGGCGCGCGCACAGTTCCAGAAGGGTCAGAAGGTCTGGGTCGAGTGCGTCGGCGCCTGGGCTTTCATCGAACAGGTCCAGCCCGTCTGGGCCAAGGGGTTCGAAGAGCCCGTGCGCGTCACCTATGACGTCGGTCTGGGGCGCGAGTTCACCGCCAACGAACTGTTGCTGGCGACCGACGATCCGGCCTCGGATCAGGGGTTGGGCGACTGGCGGCTGCTGCGCGCGCGCAACAAGTGGCAACTGCCCGAGGATTGCCTGCATCACCCCCACCCCGGCACCTATCCGGTCGTCGTGACCGATCGGGCGGACTGGGGCGGTTGGCGCGTGCCGGGCGCCGAATACGATCGTGATCCCCAGCAGATCGAGTTTCAGGCCCGCCTGATCGCCGCCGCGCCCCAACTGATGCGCCTGGCCCAGGATCTGGTGGATCTGGTCGCCGAGACGCCCGACGATGCGCCGCCGGCCGTCCTGACCCTGGCCCGACAGGCGCGCGATACGCTGCACGGGGTCACGCGGGTGCTGGAGCCCGCGCCTGACCGCCTGTTGTCGCCGGTCGCCGCCGCTTAAAAACCCGTTAAAAGCGCGCGCCGAGCCTCGACACGAATCCGCGACGCAGCCTAGATTCCGGCAACGAAGTGTTTGTCGGAGGGTCGGGGCTTGCGGGACGAGGAGCGGCGGGAAAATCGGTCGGGGCGTCGCGCCTCCGACCGCGCCGCCGGCGCGCCCGCCTGGTTGCGGATCGCCGTCCTGGTCCTGGCGCTGATCGCGGCCGCCTATGCCCTGATGGCATCGCGTGAGTTCAGCCGGCCGACCCGCGAAATCAGCCGCCTGGAAGCCGAAAACCTGAAGCTGAACGCCGAGCTGGTCGCCAGCCAGACCGCCGTGCTGATTCAGTCGGCCGAAACGGGCCTGGCCGCCGGTCGCACCGCCATCGCCGCCAAGCGCGCCCCCATAGAGGTCGTCGAGGCCGCGCAGGCCGCCGCGCCCAAGGTCGCCTTCACCCTGGTCGGCCCCGGCGAAACGGTCCAGGCCGCCAAGGGCGAAGGGTCGGTCGTCGCCGGCCAGGCCAATGTTGACGGCCTGAGGCTGGAGGCGGGGATCGCCCCGGTCCTGCCGGAAGGCGGCGAGACGCGGATCGTGTCGGCGGGCGGCGTGGTGCTGGCCTCCGCGCGCGCCGCCGAGATCGGCCAACCCATCCGCACCCTGATCGGCGTCGATGCCTCAGCCCTGGTCGGCCAGGCCGAACCGCGCGCCGTGACGCTGGGGGGCCAGCGTGGCCTCGCGGCGGCCGCTCAGGCCCGCACGGGCGGCCCCTATGTGGTCGCGATCTCGGAGGGGACGACCGCCTCTTTCTTCGACGACGCCTGGGTGGTGCTCGCGCCGCTGCTGCTGGGAGTTGGGGTCGTGGTCCTGTTCGTCCTCTATGGCCTGCGCCAGACGCGCCAGCACCGCGAAAGGGTGGCGACCGAAAAGCGGTTCCGCATCGCCGTGGAAGCCGCGCGGTGCGGGGTGTGGGAGTGGGATCTGGCCAAGGGCGAGGTGTCGCTGTCGGACTATATGGCCGCGCTGCTGGGCTTCTCGCGCGGCGGGGTCACCGACGCTGAGGATGTGATCGGCCGCGTCCATCCGCGCTTTCAGGAAGATTTCCGCCACGCCCTGCGCCAGGCGGCGGCCTATGGCGCCTTCGAGATCACCTTCCCGGTGGCGGGACCGGACGGACGGGCGCGCTGGATCGACGCGCGCGGCCAGGCGCGCGGCGAGCGCGGCGACACGGGCTTTTCCGCCATCCTGGGCGTGGCGCTGGACATCACCGAGGCCCGCCGCGCCCGCGCCGCCGCCCAAGCCGCCGAAAGCCGACTGCGCGATGGGGTGGAAAGCATCTCCGAGGCCTTCGTCCTGTTCGACCGTCAGGGGCGGCTGATCCTGTGGAACCAGGCCTTCGAGGACGCCTTCGGCTTCGACCACGGCGTGGTGCGGCGCGGCGCGATGAAGGACGAGCTGAACCGGATCGCCGGCCTGGCCATCAAGGCCGAGCATCGTCCGGCCAGCGGTCGTGCGGGCCTGCGCGAAGTCGAGCTGAACGACGGGCGCTGGCTGCAACTGTCCGAACGGTTCACCTCCGAAGGCGGCTCGGTCGTCACCGCCGCCGACATCACGGCCATAAAACGCCAGGAGGCCGAGCGCCGCCGCGCCGCCGACGATCTGCGCGCGACCGTCGATCAGCTGGAATCCAGCCAGGAGAAGCTGTCTCTGCTGGCGCGCAAATACGAGGTCGCCATGACCCGGGCCGAGGCCGCCAACCAGGCCAAGTCCGAGTTCCTGGCCAATATGAGCCATGAGCTGCGTACGCCGCTGAACGCCATCAACGGCTTCTCGGAGATCATGGCCAGCGAGCTGTTCGGGCCGCTGAACGAGAAATACAAGGGCTACGCCGGCGACATCCTGAAGTCCGGCCAACACCTGCTCAGCCTGATCAACGACGTGTTGGACATGGCCAAGATCGAGGCCGGCAAGATGACCCTGCACTATGAGCCGGTGTCCTTGCGCGAGGTGTGCGAGGACGCCGTGCGGCTGATGCGCGGCAAGGTGCAGGAAGCGGGACTGAAGATCGCGGTCGAGGCCGGCGACCTGCCCGACATCGAGGCCGATCAGCGCGGCGTCAAACAGGTGATGCTGAACCTGATCTCGAACGCCGTGAAGTTCACGCCCGAGGGCGGCTCCATCGTCGTGTCGCTGAAACCCTTCGTGGGCGCGCAGGGCGAGGACCGCGTTCGCGTCGCCTGCGCCGACACCGGCATCGGCATCGCGCCCGAGGACCTGGTCCGCCTCGCCCGCCCGTTCGAACAGGTCGAGGGCCAGCATTCCAAGACCACTCAAGGCACCGGCCTGGGCCTGGCCTTGACCAAGTCCCTGATTGAAATGCACGGCGGCCAGCTGAGCATGGAAAGCCAGCCAGGCGTCGGCACGGTCGTCAGCTTCGACCTGCCGGTGAAGCGGCCAAACCAGACGGTGCAGCCGATCCGGGCGGCGTTCGCGGCTTGAGACTTTGGCATATATTGGCCAGCCGAAAAGCTGCTGCGCTTTTCGGCCTATCCGAAACCTTCTGCCGTAGGCTGCGAGCGCGAACTGTTGAGCTTTTTCGGCGGCCCGATCAGAGTGCATCCATGAGCTTCCGATCTCTTCTCGCCCTCGGTCTCCTCGCGCTCGCCGGATGCGCTCCATTTCCGAAAGGGCCGCCTTTGATCGGGTACGATCCCGCTCCTTATGGCGACGCATTCCGGGCGGCGGCAACGGAAGCAGTCATCCGGACAGAGCTGGGAAAGGGCTCCTATGAAGCCTTCGGCGACAAGGCCTATACGATCGGCAAGTCTGGCCTTTGCGCGGAGGACACGCTCCAGCAGTTCTTGTCGCAGCAGCGGGGATGCGCGCTGCTCGGTCCAGGCGACAATCAAGACTGCCGCGAACTGGAGCTTTGCATCCGGCTCACATTGAGCAGCGCATTATTTAGAGACCCAGAGATCAGGTCGGCTATCGAATCCGCTTTGCTACGGCCCTGCGATGCGCTCACTTCGCCTCAAAATCTGCCATACGCACGATGGCCTTCGGCCATTGGCAAGCCCGCGACCGCCAGTTGGCAACTGCTTGACTGTGGCAATCGTCGTCAGGTGATTGGGCGCGACATCGCGTTTCACGAGAACGGCGACGAAACCGTCATTTCATTCACGATTGGCCGCTCCTAACGCAAGCAGGCCTCTAGCGAAAAGATATGCTGGCTACCCGAAGAGGACGCTCGCAGCGTTCGCTCAACACAACACGCCAGGCCTAAACCAACTCCACGCCCATGGCCGTGGCTTCGCCGCCGCCGATGCACAGGGCGGCCATGCCGCGGGTCTTGCCGTGGGCTTTCAGGGCCGAGAGCAGGGTGGTCAGGACGCGTGCTCCTGAAGCTCCAAGCGGGTGGCCCAGGGCGCAGGCGCCGCCGTTGACGTTGATCTTGTCGTGGGGGATGCCGAGTTCCTGCATGGCGATCATCGGCACGATAGCGAAGGCCTCGTTAACCTCCCACAGATCCACGTCGTCGGCGCTCCAACCCGCCTTCTTCAGCGCCTTTTGCAGAGCGAAGACCGGGGCGGTGGTGAACAGGTGCGGCTCGTGGGCGTGGGCGGCCTGGCTGACCACGCGGGCGATCGGCGTCAGGCCCAGGGCCTGTGCCGTCGACTGGCGCATCATGACCATGGCGGCGGCGCCGTCCGAGATCGAGGCGGCGGAAGCCGCGGTGATCGTGCCGTCCTTGCCGAAGGCGGGCTTCAGATTGGGGATCTTGGACGGGTCGGACTTGGTCGGCTGTTCGTCGCGGTCGACGGTGACGGGCCCTTTGCGGGTCTTGACCTCGACCGAGGCGATCTCGGCGTCGAAGGCGCCCGTTTCCTGGGCCCGCTTGGCCCGGCCGGCGCTCTCGATGGCGTAGGCGTCCTGCTGCTCACGGGTGAACTGATAGTCTTTGGCCGTGTCCTCGGCGAACTGACCCATCAGCTTGCCGGGGGTGTAGGCGTCCTCCAGCCCGTCCAGATACATGCTGTCGGAAATGACGTCGTGTCCGATGCGCGCGCCGCCCCGGTGCTTCTGCATCAGATACGGGGCGTTGGTCATGGACTCCATGCCGCCCGCCACGATCACGTCGGCCGAACCAGCGGCCAGCGCATCGTGCGCCATCATGGCCGCCTGCATGCCCGAACCGCACATCTTGTTGATGGTCGTCGCCTCGGTCGAGACAGGCAGGCCTGCGCCCATGCCCGCCTGACGCGCCGGGGCCTGACCCAGGCCCGCAGGCAGGACGCAACCCATGATGATCTGCTCGACCTTCTGCGGATCCAGGCCCGCGCGATCCAGCGCCGCCTTGACCGCGACGGCGCCCAGGTCGGTGGACTTGGCGTCGGACAGCGCGCCCTGGAAACCGCCCATCGGGGTGCGGGCGTAGGAGACGATGACGACGGGATCGGCGGATGGGGTCGCGGACATGGGGAGGGCTTCCTCTATTTCGGGCGAGAGATAGCGATCCCGGCCGGTCAGGAAAAGTGCAGCCGCCGATACTTGCCCCGGAAATAGAGCAGCGGATCGCGGCGCGGTTCGAACCGGGCGCGCCGGACCCGGCCGATGATGACCAGATGATCGCCGGCCTCGACGATCTGTTCGGTCCCGCATTCGAAACTGGCCAGGGCGCCCGACAGGATGGGCGCGCCGGTGTCCCAGGTCTCCCACGCCACGTCCTGGAAGCGGTCGGCCTGGGACCGGGCGAAGACGCCGGAGGTCGGCTGCTGGCCGATATGCAGGACGTTGATGGCGAAATGTTCCGCCCGGCGGAAACGGTCGACGTTGGTGGACGAACGGGCCAGGCAGAACAGGATCAACGGCGGATCCAGCGACACCGAGGAGAAGGAGTTGGCGGTCAGGCCGACGGGCTGTCCGGCCTCGTCCAGGGTCGTGACCACCGTCACCCCGGTGGCGAAACAGCCCAGGGCGTCGCGCAGGGTGCGGGGGTCCGAGCCGGCCTGATAATACAGGGCGTCGCGCGGGGCGTGGCGTTCAAGGAAGCCCAGGAGTGCGGCGTTTACGGCCTCCACCGCGTCTGGCGCCTCGGCGTGCGTGATCGTCTGGATCGGGACGCCGGCCAACTGCGCCTCAAGCTCGGGCGAGACAGCCCCCTGCCCTTCGGCGACGACCACCAGACAGCTGGCCAGGGCCGGGCCGGTGACAGAGAGCGCAGGGATGACAGCGTCCAGCGTCGTGTCGGAACAGACGATGGCCGGGCGGGAGGGAAGCTCGGTCAGCAGTCCGCGCAAGGCGGCCGAGCCGTCGTCCGCCGCGTCGAAGTCCGCCTTCAGCATGACATGTCGGCCGGCGTCTACCAGCGCGCGCACCGACCGGCGCCAGTCGCCGGACAGACGCCCGGGCGCGCCGATCAGCAGGACGATGGGATCCTCGGGGTCGCCCCAGCTTTCGACGTCCAGGCCTCCGTTCGGGGGCGGCGATGCGGTCATGAGGCGGGGCGGTCCGGTCTGTCGTGAAGCGTGAGGCGATCCCTATTAGGGGAAGACCGGCGCCCGGCGCCAGAACTGTATCAGCCGCCGTAGCCCCGGCCGCCGCCGCCGAAGCCGCCGCGCGAGACGACGGTGGTGCGGCTCTGGACGCGGGTCGGGGCCTGACGGGCGACGTCGCCATGCTCGCGCGCATTGGTCAGGGTCTTGCCGGTGCGATAGTCGCGGTAGGCGTAGCCGCCGCCGTAGCCGTTCGACAGTCGCCCCTCGCGGTCACGATACAGCGGTCCGCCGCCGCGATAGCCGCCGTTCAGCAGCTGGCCGACGATGAAGCCGGTCAGCAGCGGGCTGAAGAAGGAGCCGCCGTTGTTGTTCGGCTGGCACTGCGACGGTCCCCACTGGCCCTCGCACTCCTCGCGGGTGGCGTAGCGCGGCGCGGTCTTGGCGGCCTCCTGCTGAGCCTTGGCCAGGGCCGCGTCGCATTCGGTGTCGGGAATGTCGTTGGCGGCCTTGCACTCGTCCAGCGACTGATAGGCCAGGGTCGGCTCGGGCTCGGGCGCCGGCACGCGCTGGGGCGAGCCGCAGGCGGCCAGCGAGAAGCTGGCGGTCGCCATCAGGCTGCTGACGTGCAGGACGCGCGAGCGTTTCAGCCGGCGCATCGTCTCGGTCTTGGGCAGGTCCTTGGGATCGGTCATGGCGGTCACGACGTCATGCAGGCGGCGTTGAGCAGGCCGACGCAGATGGAAATGGAAGCCAGATAGACGGCCGCGGCGATCTCGCCCGCCTCGATGCGGACGACCAGATTGCGGAAGGCCATGCGGCTGATGGCGACGAAAACCACGATCTGGATCACGCCGGCCAGCAGCGCCCAGGCCGCGAACTCCATCAGGCTGACGGTGTGCGACAGGGCCGAAGCCAGAGGCAGGACATAGCCGATCAGGGCGCCCCCGAGCGCGATGGCGGCGGCCGTGTTCCCCTCACGGATCAGCGTATGTTCATGATACGGCGTGACCCACTGGTAGATCAGCTTGAAGGCCAGGGTGAAGGCGCCCGCCATGGCGAAGGCGATCAGGAAAGCGATCGCCCCCTGCTGAAAAATGAACCAGTCGAACATCGGTCTTGCCCCCTCGGATTGCGCGCTCAGGCGCGGAACTCGGCCATTTCCAGCGGAATGCCGATCATGATTTCGTGCGTGGTGTCGCCGCCCTCGGGCTGCTGCTCCAGCGCCAGCATCAGTTCGCGCCCGCCGCCCAGCTCGCGCGCATACAACATGCAGGTCTGGAAGATCTTGGCATAGGGCGCGGTCGCGGCGCGGTCGTCCCAGATCGTCTCCCACAGGGTGACGGGCGGCTGGATGGCGTCGCTCTCGGCGAACCAGAAGCGGGGATAGTCGGGCAGCTCTTCGGCCGCGCCGTGAAAGACCGGCGCCGACAGGCGGTCGCGCCAGATGCGGCGTTCGCGTTCGCCCGGCGGATAGGCCGAGGTCCAGGGCACGAACAGGCTGAAGTCGTAGGATTCCAGGCCGGCCTCGTCGTCGCTCATGGCCTGAAGCATGACGTGGTCGTCGGTGTAGAAGCGATGGACGAACTGGCCGCTATCCAGGCTGACCAACCCCTGCGCCGAGATGTCGAGCACGTCGCGGTCCAGGGTGAAGTGCGTCTCGTCGCCCAGCCGGCGCCAGGCCAGCGGGTCCAGCGACACGGTGCGGCCCACGGTGATGTTGCGCACCGTCGCCAGTCGATTGGCAGGCGCGGCCTTCTCCGACGATCCGAAAAGTTTCTTGAACATGGGACGATCAGGATCCGGCCAGGCTCGGCTGGTTCAGCCGGGCCGCCGACACATAGAACAGGCGGTCGCCCTGTTCCACGCCTGTTTCCGGCGAGGGATTGAAGCGTGGCGAATCCGCGCCGTCCGGCTGATGCGCCAGAAGGGTCGCGCGGTGCTGGAGAAAACGCTGCGTCAGGTCGCCGACCGATCGGCCCGCGCCGGTCCATTTCAGGCTGAACAAGGTCGCGCCTTCGTCCAGGTGGCTGGTCAGGGCGCTGATGACCTGGCTGGAACCCGGATCGCGCGCGGCGCGGGCCAGCATTTCCGGCGCCGACGACAGAACGATCTCGACCTTGGGACAGTGCTGCGCCAACAGCCGTGCGCTATCGGCGTCATCGAAGAAGCAGACGATATGTGCGGCGTCCGGCGCCATCGCCGAGACAGCCAGGGTGGCGGTCAGGGTGTCGGCGTCATTGCTGGCGTGGACCAATATGCGGCTCGCGTTCGCTGCGCCCGCACGCGTCAGCCCAGTCGTCGAGGTCAGGCTTTCCGTCTGGACGTAGCGAATGCGCGGATCGACGTCCGCCACCGCTTGGCGCGTCAGCAGCACCAGGGTCTGAGACCGGTTCAACTCCGCGCACAGTTCTTCGACCATTTTGGACGTACGAACGGGGTGATAGCCGACCAGCAGAATCGTATCGGTCATCCTTGAATAGTCTCCCTTGCCCGATCTCCGGGCGCGCCAGATGTCGCCAATCCCGGCTAGCACCTTGGCCACGACCGTCGTGAAAGCCGCGATGGCGCCGGGAAAGATCCACAAGGCCGTGACCAGTCGGCCGCCGACGCCTTGCGGACTGAGATCGCCATAACCTACGGTATAGGCCGTCGTCGCGTACCAGTAGAAGAAAGTCAGCGGGTCATGGAGTTCCGCTTCGTGTGCGATGGCGAGGAGCAGCCACGACGAAATAGCGTGAAAGAGGATTAGCCCGCCCAGCATGCGCCAGTGCATATCGGCCAGGGCGTGGAACGCCCGGTCGAAAATCACGGCCAGCTTCATTCGCGGCAGCAACATCCGTCTTCCCCTCTCGCCAAGATGATCTCAGACCCCTAGGCGAAGTCAAGCGTTCATGTTACGCGTTTCATGTAACGATATGCCGAACGACGCATCGCCCCCTTCCGCCGCCAACGACCGCATTCGTGCGTGGCGACAGGCGCGTCGAGAGGAGGGCCTGGTCAAGCTGGAGCTTTGGGTGCCGGCCACCGCCCGCGACGACGTCAAGGCGGCTGTTCGCGCCATCGTCACCGATTCAACGCGCGGGCCGCAGCTTGCCCCACGCCCGCGCCGACCCACTTCCGATTCCATCACCCCTGGAGACGACCATCAAATGGACGCCGTGATCGAGACCCCCTGGACCGTGCCCGCCATCAAGGCGGCGCTGGACGGCTCAACCCTGCTGCGTGACGGCGAAATGACCCTGCGCGTGGTCGAGGGCGCCGAGCCGGTGCTGCTGGCGACCATGCACGAATACGGCGACCTGCCGGTCTATCTGAGCGTCGGCGGGGCCCAGATCGTCTGTTCGGTCCTGCTATGGCCCGTGTCGGAGCAGAAGGATCGCCACGCCTTCAACGAGTTCCTGCTGAAGGCCCAACGCGTGGTGCCCCTGTCCAACTTCGCCATCACCAACGTCGGCGGCGAAGACGTGTATGAACTGATGGGCGAACTCTCTTGCAAGACGACGCTTCAGACCATCCTGATCGAACTGCGCACCCTGGCCGAGAATGCGATCGACGCCACCGAACTGCGTGAAACCTTCGGCGCCGACGCCGCCTGATCCCGGAAGACCGACCATGTCCATGCTCAGAAAACTGTCCGCCCTGTTCCGCGGCACGGCCCACGATGCGGCCCAGGGCGTCGTCGACGCCAATGCGCTGAAGATCCTCGACCAGGAAATCCGCGACGCCGACAACGCCCAAGGCAAGGCCAGAGACGATCTGGCCGGCCTGGTGGCGCGCCGCCGCATGGCCGAAAACGAACTTGCATCGTTCAGGGACCAGATCGCCAAATACGAAAGCTCGGCCCGCACCGCCCTGGCTCAGGGCAAGACCGATCTAGCGCGCGAAGTCGCCGGCCGCATCGCCGAGCTGGAGGTCGAGATCACCAGCCGCGGCCCGCTGATCGAGGACATGAAAACGGCCGAGACGCGCCTGCGCACCGCCATCGCCTCGACCGACCAAAAGATCGAGACGCTTCGTCGCGAGATCGACATCGTCAAGGTCAACGATTCCGTCCAGAAGGCCCAGACGTCGGTCGCCCTGAACTCGGCCGGCGCCCAGTCGCGCATCGGCTCGGCGGCGGACAGCTTGCAACGCATCAAGCAGCGCCAGGCGATCCAGGAAGAGAAGCTGAACGCCAGCCAGGCGCTGGAGGATCGTCGCACCGGCGCGGACCTGGACGCCAAGCTGCGCGAGGCCGGCATCCTGCCCGGCCATTCCTCGGCCGACGACGTCCTGGCCCGCCTCAGCCAGCCGGAGGTGACCGTGGTCACGCCGCGCATCGGCCAATCTACGCCTGACAAGGACCCGGCCTGATCCATGGAGCGTCTGCGCTTCGATCCCCGCACCGACTGGGACGCCAAGGCCGAGGAACTCGGCTTCACCTGGCGCCATACCGACGGCAAACCCTATTGGGACGAGACGGCGGCCTATGCCTTTTCGCTGGCCGAGATCGAGGACGGGATCGAGGCGCCGACCGAGGAACTGCACGGCCTGTGCCTGGAGCTGGTCAACGAGGCCGTCCAGTCCGAGCGGCTGATGGAGCAGCTCGATATCCCGGAGGCCATGCGGGACTATGTGGCCGACAGCTGGAAGCGGGGCGACCCGTCCCTGTATGGCCGGTTCGACTTCGCCTATGATGGGACAAGTCCGGCCAAGCTATATGAATACAACGCCGACACACCGACCAGCATCTATGAGACGGCGGTGTTCCAGTGGCTGTGGCTGGAAGACCAGATCAAGGCCGGCGCCCTGCCCGCCGATGCGGATCAGTTCAACAGCCTGCATGAAAAGCTGGTCGACCGATTCCGCGCCATCTTCCCGAACGGCGGCTTCGTGCATTTCGCCTCCGACGCGGAGTTCGTCGAGGACCGGCAGACGGTGCGCTTCCTGGAAGACCTGGCCCAGCAGGCCGGACTGGAGCCTCAGTTCGTCGCCATCGACCAGATCGGGATGAACGCCGACGGCCGGTTCGTGGACCACGAGAACTGGATCATCCAGGCGATGTTCAAGCTCTATCCGTGGGAGCAGATGCTGCGCGACGACTACGCCGCGCCGCTGCCGACGGCGGACGTGACCGTGCTGGAACCGGCGTGGAAGAGCATCCTGTCCAACAAGGCCATCCTGCCGCTGTTGTGGGAGCGGCATGCGGGCCACCCCAACTTGCTGGAAAGCTATTTCGAGGGCGATCCGGCCGAGGCGGCGCTGGGCTCATCCTATGTGCGCAAGCCGTTGTTCTCGCGCGAAGGCGACAATGTCGAACTGATCGACCAGGGCGTCAGCGCCGCAGAGGTGGTGGACGGCGGCTATGGCGCGGGGCGTCACGTCCGCCAGGCGCTGTGCGATCCGCCCCTGTTCGACGGCAACCATGTGATCGTCGGGTCTTGGGTGGTGGGAACGGAACCCGCGGGCATCAGCCTGCGGGAGGATACCGGGCGCATCACGAGAAACACCTCGCGTTTCTTGCCGCACTTCATCCGCGACTGAGGCGCCGGCAGGCAACCAAGCCGGACGACCGCCGTTTTGTCGGCTGACATCAATCGACAAGAAGCCTCCCCATGCGCAACGTCCGCCTCGCCCTGATCACCACCACCGCCCTGACCCTCTCGGGCGGCGCGGCCGTCGCTCAGACGCAATATCCTTCGACGACCCAAGATCGGCTGGGTGCGGTCGTGGGCGCCCTGTTCGGCGATCGTCTGGGCCTGTCGGCCATGGATCAGGCCTGGCTGCGCGGCGGCCGGCCGCTGCGTGACGGCCAAAGCCAGTTCTCGACCCGCGTGGACGCCAGCGTGCGCGCCGGAAGCGTCTCCGCCTCGGCCGCGACCCGGCTGCGCGCCGACTATTCGGCCCTGGTCGATCTGGAGAACCAATACGCCGTCGGCGGCATCTCGGCCCAGGAACGCGCCGATTTGAACGCCCGCTACACCGCCCTGACCCAGACGCTGGAAGCCGGCGCCTCGGGCTATGCCGACATGGACACCGTCGCCCAAGGCCGTGCGGACTTCGACACCCGCGTCAACGCCGCCGTAACCGCGCGCCGCATCACCCGCACCGAGGCGACACGTCTGAAAACGGACTATCAGGCCCTGATCCAGCTGGAGAGCCGCTACAGCGCCGACGGATCCATCAGCGCCAGCGAGCGCGCCGATCTGGACGCGCGTCTGGACGCCCTAGACCTGCGGGTCGGCGACGGCCCGGCCGGACAGACGCCGTCGGCGAACCTTCCCGCCCGCACTCGTCTGGCGAACCTGGAAACCGCCCTGACCGCCGCAGAACGCTCGGGCGCCGTCAGCCGCACCGAGGCCGCTGACATCCGCGTCCAGGCCGGCGACCTCGCCCGCCTGGACGCCGCCTTGAGCCGCACCAGCCCATCCTCCGACGACACGGCCTACCTGAGCCGCCGCATCGGCGAACTGGAAATGCGCGTCCGTCGCTAGACCTGACACAAGGACATCCCGCGCGATCCGGCGCGGGATGTCCCTATCCTTCTAGGTTCCAACGCCAGCCCGCTCGCAGCGCCCCGTCAGCGCGGCTCTTCACAAGCGTTTCTTGAAAACCCTCTGGTCAGAACGCCGTTTCCATGTCTATTTAATGAAAATGTCTACCGGTGTCATAGCCGGAAGCCGTCGATCAGAGCGGCAGACATGAGAGGAGACGCGGCCAAGTCGGATGCGGGCGGATTACGCCCGACGCCTTACCGGCCGCAATTGGAGGGAGGACGCGCCATGAGAACAATCGACCGCCGCGCCGCCCTGACCGGCCTGTTGAGCGGCGTCGCCGCCTCAGCGCTGCCTGTGCGCGCCGCCTTCTCTCAGACAAACGAAGAGGCCGCGCCTCTCGGCCGTGAATGGGCGTCGATGAAATGGCGTCGCGGCATTGAGGGCCAGCGTATAGCCGATCTCGGGAACGGGACCTTCCTCAATCCCATAATGTCGGGCGACCACCCCGATCCGTCGATCCTGAAGGACGGCGACGACTACTATATGACCTTCTCGTCGTTCGAGTCGGTGCCGGGCATCCACATCTGGCACTCGCGCGACCTAGTGAACTGGCAGCCGGTGATCGCGGCCCTGACGACGAACATCGGCTCGGTCTGGGCGCCGGAGCTGATCAAGCACGAGGGCAAGTTCTACTGCTACATCCCCGCCCGCTTCCCCGAGTATCGCTCCAACTACGTCATCTGGGCGGACAGGATCGAGGGGCCGTGGAGCGAGCCGATCGACCTGAAGATCCCGGCCAACATCGACCCCGGCCATATCGTCGGCGAGGACGGCAAACGCTACCTGTTCCTGAACGGCGGCGACAGGGTTCGGCTGACCGACGACGGCTTGGCCACCGACGGCCCGGTCGAGCAAGGCGTCTATAAGGCCTGGCGTTATCCCGAGGACTGGATCGTCGAAGGCTTCGCCCAGGAAGGGCCCAAGCTGCTGAAGCACGGCGAGTATTTCTACATGATCACCGCCATCGGCGGCACGGCCGGTCCGCCCACTGGCCACATGGTCATCGCCGCCCGGTCCAGGTCGATCAACGGACCGTGGGAGGACTGCCCGCACAATCCCGTCGTCCGCACCGCCTCGGGCGCCGAGAAATGGTGGTCGCGCGGCCATGCCACCCTGGTCGAGGGACCGACCGACGGCGACTGGTGGATGGTCTATCACGGCTATGAGAACGCCTATTGGAGTCTGGGCCGCCAGACCCTGCTGGACCCCATCGAGTGGACCGACGACGGCTGGTTCCGCGCCAAGGGCGGCGACCTGTCCCAGCCCATCGCGATGCCGCGCGGCGGCCAGGCACTGCCGCACGGCATGGTGCTGTCGGACGATTTCTCGACGGACAAGTTCGGCATCCAGTGGAGCTTCTACGACCCGCAGCCAAACGAGAAGGACCGGCTGCGTCGCGAGAACGGCGTCCTGCACATGCGCGCCAAGGGCAAGGCGCCGGTCGATTGCTCGCCCCTGACCTTCGTCCAGGGCGAGCAGGCCTATCAGATCGAGTGTGAGGTCGAGATCGACCCCGGCACAGTGGCGGGCCTGATCCTGTTCTACGACCGGGCGCTGTATGCAGGCCTCGGCTTCGACGCGACCCGCTACGTCACCCACCAGTATGGGATCGAGCGGGGACGGCCGGCCAATCCGCATGGACGACGCATGTTCATTCGCCTGACCAACGCCTATCAGAACGTCTATTTCGACACCTCCGGCGACGGCGTGACCTGGAACCGGTTCGACCGGGGCATGGAGGTATCGGGCTATAACCAGAACGTCCGCGGCGGCTTCATGATGTTGCGGCCCGGCATATACGCCGCCGGCGAGGGCGAGGCGCGGTTCAAGAATTTCAAGTTCAAGGCGCTGTAATAAGCGAGCACATTTTTGGTGTGGCGAAACACAGGTTTTCGTTTTATGACACCGGTGACATTGACGCTTAGGGCGCGTCGATCTCATCACGAGATTTTGGAGTTCCTCGATATTTGAGGGACAGGGGACTGTCGGCATCCGGCCCGCCAAGAGGCACGGAGCACGACAAGAGCGGAGGGAACTATGCGAAACCAACATACGGGATACCTGCGCGCGGCCGTCTCGCCAGCGACGCTCGTTGTGGGGGCCATGCTGTTCGCGGCCCCGGTTCAAGCTCAAGAGAGCCAGAGCCAGGACGCCACCGAAGTGGGTGAGATCGTCGTCACCGGCATCCGCGCCTCGCTGGCCAGCGCCCTGACCGAAAAACGCCGGTCCAACACGATCGTCGACGTCATCAACGCCGAGGACATCGCCGACTTCCCGGACGCCAATCTGGCGGAATCGCTCCAACGCATTCCGGGCGTGTCGATCGACCGCGAGAACGGCGAGGGCAATTCGATCTCGGTGCGCGGCCTGGGCGGCGACTTCACCCGCGTGCGTCTGAATGGGTTGGAGACCCTGTCGACCTCGGGCGCCAGCAATGCCGACGGCGCCCTGCGTCGCGACCGGGGCTTCCAGTTCAACACCTTCGCCTCCGAGCTGTTCAACTCGCTGAAGGTTCAGAAGTCCGCCGACGCCCAGACGGACGAGGGGTCGCTGGGCGCCACGGTCGATCTGATCTCGGGGCGCCCGTTCGACTTCAAGGAACGTCGCCTGGCCCTGACGCTTCAAGACGCCTATTACGAGAACGGCGGCACTCACAATCCGCGCCTCGCCCTGCTGGCGTCCGACCGCTGGACCAGCAAGATCGGCGAATTTGGGCTTCTGGGCTCAGTCGCCTACAATGAGCGCACCCAGGCGATCGACAGCTATTCGCGTCAGGTCGGCTCGTTCGACTACACCTATCGCGGCGCGACCTTCAACAATGTGGGGACCAACGCCGCCGGCGATCATCAGGGCTTCGCCCTGCCCATCGGCACCAATCCCGCGACCGCCCTGCCCCGCGTTACCAATCCGGAGGCGCGCAACTACCTGATCGGCTCGAACCCGACCGCCTACAATCTGATCAACGGCGGTGCGACGCGCGGCTCGCTGGTGCGCATCCCGGCGCTGGCGACGCTGAACCACCGCGACGTGGAGCAGGACCGGTTGGGGGTGACCCTGTCGGGTCAATGGCATCCGACCGAGCGGACCACGATCAACTTCGACAATCTGTATTCGAAGATGACGCAGATCTCGACCAACTATCAGATCGGTCCGGTAGGCCTGAACCGCAACAACACCAACGGCAACCGCACCACCACGGCGTTCAGCTACCAGACCTATCCGACGACCAGCGCGACCAACAACTCCTACGCCAACCGTCGCGCCGCCTACGCCAACTGCGCGACCCAGGCCGCGACCGAGTTCCGCGACGCGATCGACTGCGGCCAATCGCTGTATGGCTCCACCCCGATCTTCACCACGGCGCCCGGCGCGATCAATCAGAATCTGGCCGCCGGAACGGGCAGCTTCAATCCCAACAACCTGGACGTCTACGACTACTACAATCAGCCGGGATCGGTCGGTTACGTCGCCCACCCCCAGTATCTGGCCATGCGAGGCGCGTTCATCGGGCGGCCATCGGTGCGGTTGATCGATGCGGGACTGAGCGAGACGGGCGCCAACGCCAACTATCTGGTGCTGGGCAACGTCGACTTCCGCTCGGCGGTCGATCAGGGCGGCTATACCACCGAATTCCGCCAGAACTCGATCAACATCGAGCACGAGTTCAGCGACACCTTCCGGATGTCGCTGCTGGTCGGCGATTCCAAGTCGACCAACGATAACACCGGCCTGCTGGTCGACTTCATCCGGCTAGATTCGGGCCAGGGCGTCGCGGGCAACGACTACTTCGTCTATGACGACCGCCAAGGCGGCGACATGCCGATCATGAAGTTCGGCTTCGACGTCGCCAATCCGAACAGCTGGGATTTCGTGAAGGGCTATTCAGCCATTCGCAACTACCGGACCATCACCGAGAACGGCTACCAAACCGCCAAGGCCGACTTCGTCTGGGACCTGAACGACGACTTCACGTTCAAGTTCGGCATCGGCAAGCGCAAGTTCGACTTCTACTACACGCGCTACGAGCGGCTGATCAGCGACACGATGAACCCGTCGCTGCTGGAGGGCGTACGCTCCGGACTGGCGGCCGCCACGACCGTCGGCCAGATGGGACAGCTGATCAGCTGGGGCGACGGGCTGAACGTGCCGGAAGGCACCCCGACCAGCTTCTTCGCGCCCAATCTGGAAGCCTTCAAGAACCGCTTCGGCTTCGACTGCGACTGTATCAACGCCTGGGGCGACTGGCGTCTGTCGGACCTGCGCAACGGCGGGGTCAACACCTTCTGGGTCGATGAGGACAGCCTGTCCTACTATGGCCAGATGGACTTCCGCGTGCCGCTGTTCATGGGCGAACTGCGCGGCAACGCCGGTCTGCGTCGCGCCGAGACCAAGATCGATTCCCGCGGACGCTCGCCCAGCGGCCGTCCGGTCGAGAACGACAACCAGTACAACGACACCCTGCCGTCGATGAACCTGGTGTGGGAACTGAACGACAAGCTGATGCTGCGTTTCGCGGCGGCCAAGGTCATGGCCCGCCCGCAGATGACGGCGCTACAGCCCGGCGTCACGGCCTTCACCGTTCCGGTCGGCATCGGCGCGGACCCGGCCCAGTTCGACGGATCCAATGCGGCGATCACCCTGGGCAACACCAAGCTGAAGCCGTTCCGCGCCTCCAACCTGGACTTCAACGTCGAATGGTATTTCGCTCGCGACGCCATCCTGTCGGTCGCGGTCTTCCACAAGGAGATCGAAAGCTTCCCGCAGGTGGTGCTGCGCGAAGGCAAGCTGAGCGAGATCTTCAACGCCGAACAGATCGCCAATCTGCGCGCCGCCTATGACGGCCTGACCGATGTCGCCTCCGACAGCCGCCGGGCCTATATCGACCAGGACCTGCCCTTCCAGGTGCGTCAGTACAACGATGCGCCGGGCGGCAAGCTGGACGGGTTCGAGATCGCCTATCAGCAGAACTTCAACTTCCTACCCGCGCCGTTCGACGGCTTCGGCATCCAGGCCAACTACACCCAGATCGAATCCGAGCTGGAATACATCCTGGACCCGGCCCGCAACCTGACCGGCACGGCGCCCTTCCTGGGCGCCTCGCCCAAGTCGTTCAACGCCACGATCTTCTACGAGGTCGAGAAGTGGAGCGCGCGTGTCTCGTCGGCCTATCGCGCCGCCTATCAGACCACCTATCCGCTGGCGTCGGGCGGTTGCGATCCGGGCGTGTGCGACTCGCCGCTGATCAACGACTTCATCGGCTCGGAAGAGACGCTGAACGTGGATGCGTCCTTCACCTACAAGCTGACGGACAACGTCACCTTCACCGCCGAGGCGCTGAACCTGACCAACCAGACCGACACCCGCTGGGCCTATCAGGCCGATCCGGTGGTCAACAACTATGGCTCGACCGGCCGCCAGTACTTCGTCGGCGCGCGGTTCGTGTTCTGATGACGACGATCGACAGCTGACTTCTCCCGGGACGCTGTCCCTTCAGGGGACGCCGCGAAACATCGGCGTCCCCTTCTTCTTGCCGACCCCGAAAGGCTCTCGATGAAGCACACGGTCCTCATCCTCGGCGTCCTGGCGATCGCGGCCGGCGTCACGTCAGCGCCGGCGTCGGCGCAAGAAACCGTCGCCGCCTCGCCCGCCGCCGCCTGGAACAGCGCCGCCCTGCGCCGTCGGGCCGACTGGTATGCGACGGCCGAAGCGCGACACCTCGCCGCGATCGTCATCCAGCATCAATCGGCCGAAGGCGGTTGGCCCAAGAACACCGACCTGTTCGCCCCGCCCCGCCCCGATGCGGACCCGGCGCTGAACAACACGATCGACAATGGCGGCACGACCCAGCCGCTGGTCTTTCTGGCGCGAACGATCGCGGCTGGGGACGCCGAAAGCCGCGCCGCCTTCGACCGGGGTCTCGACTATCTGCTGGCGGCGCAACAGCCCAACGGCGGCTGGGCCCAGTTCTATCCGCTGCGCGGCGGCTATCACGACCAGATCACCTATAACGACGACGCCATGGTCCATGTGCTCGAGCTGTTACGCGATGTGGGCGAAGGCGCGGCGCCCTATGGCTTCGTCGACGAAGCGCGGCGCGAGCGGGCGCGTCAGGCCGTGGCGCGCGGGGTCGAGACCCTGCTGAAGACCCAGGCGCGCCGCGACGGCGTCCTGACCGGCTGGTGCGCCCAGCACGACGCCCGGACCCTGGCGCCCGCCTGGGCGCGTCGTTTCGAGCCGCCGTCCCTGTCGGGCCAGGAAAGCGTCGGCATCGTGCGCTTTCTGATGCGCCTGCCAGACCCCAACCCCGACGTCGTCGCCGCCGTGGACGGCGCCGTCGCCTGGCTGGAGAGCGCCGCGCTTGCAGACACGACCGAGGTCTTCGTCACCGACGCCCAAGGTCGACGCGACCGCATCCTGGCCCCAAAGCCGGGCGCGCGCATCTGGGCCCGGTTCTACGATCTGGAGGACGGGCGCCCCATCTACATCGGGCGCGATTCCATCATCCGGCGCGACCTGATGCAGATCGAGCACGAACGCCGCAACGGCTATCGCTACGTCGGCGAATGGCCCGAAACCCTGCTGACCCGCGACTATCCGGCATGGAAGGCGAAGCTGAGCGACCGCGCCTGATTTCGCGCCGGTCGGGTGAGAAAGATAGCCTAGGGCGTATCGGACAGGCACCTGTGGTTGACTCGATCTGACGGGGCGGTATGGCTTGGCCGTTGGGTAGGGGTGCGTTTTCGAGATGCAGGATCGGGCTTCGCCCACAGATGAAGCCCTGGACAAGGCACATGCCCGCCTGCTGAAGGACGGGTCTCTCCAATTCGACCGGGTCGGTTTCGAGCGCCCCGACATCAAGCCGCCCGGCTGGTTGCATTGGATCGGCGACGCGCTTCAGTTCGTCGCGCCCGCGCTGAAATGGGTCTTCTGGGTCGGCCTGGCCCTGGTCGCCGGCTTGATCGTCTACGCCATCGTGCGCGAGATTCTTCGAATGCGCGCCCCGCCGGCGAAACCCAAGAAGCCCAATATCGTGGCGGAGGCGCAGTGGCGTCCGGAGGCGCAGGCCGCGCGCGATCTGCTGGCCGACGCCGACGCCTTGGCCGCGCGCGGCCTGTATGCCGACGCCGCCCATCTGCTTCTTCTGCGCAGCGTTCAGGACATAGAACAGCGCCAGCCGCGCGCCGTTCGGGTTTCCCTGACCACCCGCGAGATCGCCCGATTGAAGGCTCTGCCGGACGCCGCACGACCCGCGTTCGACCTGATCGGACGGATGGTGGAGCGCAGCCTGTTCGGCGGCGCCCCCGTCGGCGCTCTGGATTTCGCCGACTGCCGCAAGGCCTATGAGGCCTTCGCCCTGCCCGAGGGCTGGCGCGCATGAGCCGTTCTGAAGGCGCGGCAAGCGGCGGTTTCTCGCCGGTCACCATGATCGTCGTGCTGCTGGTGGGCGTGGTCACGCTGGCGGGGCTCGGCGTCCTGTCGGCCTATGCGCCCGAACTCAAGTCCGGCAACGACGGCGGCGGCCACGCCCTGTCGCGGTCCGCCACCGGTTTCGGCGGTCTGCCGACCCTTCTGCGCGGCCTGGGTGTGCCGGTGGTCATGAACCGGGGGACGCTTTCGGAAACGTCGGACGAAAGCCTGCTGATCCTGACGCCTTCGATCCAGACCAAAGCCGAACAGATCGACGACATCGAGCATTACGGCGCGACCTTGATCGTCCTGCCCAAATGGACCTCTATCCCGGATGCGGATCATGCCGGCTGGGTGAAGACTGTGGGCGTTCAGTCGGCCCAGAGCGTCGTGGCGTCTCTGCCCAAGGATTTGCGCAACGGTCTGAAACTGACCGCGCGCAAAGGCGGCGCGACCGTCGCCCTGCGCCGTCCCAACGGCGCTTCGTTCGGACGGCCCGTCCGGATCGAGGCGCTGCGCACCCTGGAGGGGCCCGACTGGATTCCCGTCGTCGTCGACGATCAGGGCCGCGCCGTCCTGGCCATGCACCGCGAACTGCGGACCTATGTTCTGGCCGATCCCGACCTGATCGACACGGCTGCGCTGAAAACCCTCGACGGGGCGACGACCGCCGTCGCCCTGATCGACATCCTGCGTGCCGATGAGGCGCCGGTAATGTTCGACCTGACGCTGCACGGCTTCCAACGCACGCGCAACATGCTGCGGCTGATGCTGGAACCGCCGCTGTTGGGCATGACCCTGGTGCTGGTCGCGCTTGCCGCCTTCGCCGGTTTCCAGGCCGCCGTTCGCTTCGGCCCAGCGCGCGAGAGGAGCCGTGTCATCGCCTTGGGCAAGCGCGGCCTGGCGGACAACACCGCCGGTCTCGTCCGGCTGGCGCGGCGCGAACACCGGATGGCCGCCCCATACGCCCTGCTGGTGCGCGCCGCAGTCGCCCGCGCCATCGGGGCGCCGCGCAATCTGGACGAGGGAGCGCTGGACGCCTTCCTCGACCGTGTCGGCCGGACCACCGGCGCGACCGAAACCTACACCGCCCTGGCCGAACAGGCCCGGGCCGCCAAGTCGCCGGCCGATCTGATGCGGGTCGCCGGCGCCCTTCATCGCTGGAATCAGGAGCTGACCCGTGCACGTCAATGAGGTGAAGACGATCGCCGAGCGCATCCGCGCCGAGATCGCCAAGGCTGTGGTCGGCCAGGAAGACGCCGTCGACATGCTGCTGACGGCCCTTTTCGCCGGCGGTCACGTCTTGCTGGAAGGGCCGCCCGGAACGGCCAAGACCCTGCTGGCCCAGACCTTCGCGCGCACCCTGGGTCTGGACTATGGCCGCATCCAGTTCACGCCCGACCTGATGCCCGGCGACATCATCGGATCGAACCTGTTCAACTTCCAGACGTCCAGCTTCACTCTGACGCGCGGGCCGATCTTCTGCGAACTGCTGCTGGCGGACGAGATCAACCGCACGCCGCCCAAGACCCAGGCCGCCTTGCTGGAAGCCATGCAGGAACGCCGGATCACCATCGACGGCGAAGCTCACGGCCTCAGCCCGCGCTTCACCGTCGTCGCCACCCAGAACCCCATCGAGCAGCAGGGCACATACCCCCTGCCCGAGGCCCAGTTGGACCGCTTCCTGTTCAAACAGGTGCTGGACTATCCCAGCCTGGATCAGGAGCGCGCCATCGTCGCCGCCTACGGTTCCCGCACGGGGCTGATGGACCCCATCGCCCTGGGCGTGGAAGTGGTGGCCGAGGCCTCCGTCATCGAGGCGGCGGTGAACACGGTCGCCGACGTGCGCCTGACCGACGAGGTGATCGGCTACATCACCGGCCTGGTGCGCGCGACACGGACGTCCGCCGATGTCGAGACCGGCGCATCGCCCCGCGCCGGGGCTATGCTGGCGGTCGCGGCGCGGGCGCGCGCCGCGCTGGACGGCCGCGACTATGTCATTCCCGACGACGTGAAGGCCCTGGCCATTCCGGCCCTGCGTCACCGCCTGGTCCTGTCGCCGGCGGCCGAGATCGAGGGTCGGCGCGTCGAACAGGTGCTGGCCGGTCTGGTGGATCAGGTGGCGGCGCCCCGGTGATCTATCCCACCCGACGCGCGGTGACGGCGATGGCGGCGGGCGTTCCCGTCGCCCTGCTGGCCGGCGTCCTGACCCCTGCAGGCTGGCTCGCCGGGCCGGTCTGGATCGCGGGCGTCCTGCTGCTCGTCGCCGTGGATGCCCTGCGCGGCGGTTCGCGTTCAAAGCTGGAGTTGGACCAGCCCCGTCCGGTGCGCGCCGCCGTGGGCCGGTCCGACCTTACCGAACTGACGGTGCGTTTCGGCGCAGGCGGCCCAGCCCCGAAGACCGTCGAGGCCGCCCTGTCGGGCGACGCCCGGCTGGGGCTGGAAGAGGCGTCGCGCCGCGCCACGGTCTCGGATCGCGCCGCGGTCCTGGCCTTTCCTTTCACGCCAAATCGCCGAGGCGCCGCTGACCTGAAGGCCTTGTGGGTCCGTTGGCATGGGCCGATGGGCCTGGCGTGGAAGCAGAAGACCTTCGCTCTGGACCTGGCCGCGCCGGTCCTGACCGACCTTCAATGGGTCCGCGATCACGCCGTTCGCCTGTTCGCCCGCGACGCCCTGTTCGGCGCCAAGACCCAGCTGGAGATCGGCGAGGGGTCGGAGTTTCAGGCCCTACGCGACTTTCAGGCCGGGATGGACCGCCGCTCCATCGACTGGAAACAGTCGGCCCGCCACGCCGCCCTGTTGGCCAAGGAGTTCCGCACCGAGCGAAACCACAACGTCATCATGGCGCTGGACTGCGGGCGGGCGGCCAGCGAGCCGGTTGGTGGGATGCCGCGCATAGACCGCTTCATCCATGCAGCTCTGCTGCTGTCCTACGCCTGCTTGCGATCGGGCGACCGGACGGGCGTCTTCGCCTTCGATTCCCAGCCGCGTGTGACCACCGGCGCCGTAGGCGGGCTGGACGCCTTCCGCACCCTTCAGGCCGTGGTGGGCCGCATCGACTATTCGACGCATGAGACCAACTACACCCTGGCCCTGGCGACCCTGTCGGGCCAGCTCCAGCGCCGCTCGCTGATCGTGGTCTTCACCGACTTCACCGACAGCACCGCCGCCGAGCTGATGATCGAGTCTCTGGGGCGGCTTTTGCGGCGGCACCTCGTTCTGTTCGTCGTTCTACGCGACGATGAGCTGGAAGGCCTGAGCGGCGTCGATCCGCAGATGCCCGAGGACGTCTCGCGCGCCGTCGTCGCTGGAACCCTGCTGCGCGAACGCGAGACGGTGATCGGACGGCTGCGGCGTATGGGCGCGCACATCGTCGACGCTCCAGCCGATCGCGTCGGGACCGAGGTCGTCAACGCCTATCTGGACCTGAAACGCAGGGATTTGCTGTGACCGACGTGCGCCCGTCCGGCCTGCTCAAAAGCCAGCGTTTTCGCCAGGCGCGCGAGGACGATTGGCGTCGCCTGGAACGGCTGATGGACAAGGCCGAAAAGGGGTCCGCGTCCAAACTGACCGACGCCGAGATTCTGGCGGTTCCGGTGCTGTATCGTTCGACCCTGTCGGCCCTGTCGGTGGCGCGCGAGACCTCGCTGGATCAGGGGCTTATCGACTATCTGGAGACCCTGTCGGCGCGGGCCTACTTCTTCGTCTATGGCTCGCGGGCGACGATCCAGGATCGACTGGTCGCCTTCTTCCGCACCGACTGGCCCGCCGCCGTGCGCGGTCTGTGGCGCGAGACCCTGGTCTCGACAGCCCTGATGCTTCTGGGCGCCCTGGTCGCCGGCTGGCTGGTGATGCATGAGCCGGAATGGTTCTACGCCTTCGTGCCCACCGACCTGAGCGGCGGGCGCGATCCCGCCGCCTCGACCGAGACCCTGCGCGCCACTCTGGACGGCGCTGACGGGGCTCAAGGCCTATCGGCCTTCGCCGCCTATCTGTTCACCCACAACGCCCAGGTCGCCCTGCTCGCGTTTGCGCTCGGGTTCGCCCTGTGCCTGCCGACGGGCCTGCTGATCCTCTACAATGGCGCGACGCTGGGCGCATTCTTCGCCCTGTTCGCCAGTCGTGGGCTGGGCTTCGAACTGGGCGGCTGGCTGTTGATCCACGGGGTGACGGAACTGTTCGCTGTCATCTTGGCGGGCGCGGCAGGCCTGAAAATCGGCTGGGCCGTCGCCTTTCCCGGCCAGAAGCGAAGGCTGGACGCTGCCGTGGAGGCCGGGCGCACGGCCGGCATCGCCATGGGCGGCGTCGTGGTGATGCTGATGTTCGCCGGCCTGCTTGAAGGGTTCGGCCGCCAACTGATCGTCGATACAGGCTTGCGTTATGCGGTCGCGGCGGCGACCGCCGTGATCTGGGGCCTCTATTTCTATGCGCCCCGCCCCGCCGTCGCGGAGTCGATCCATGCCCGCTGACCTGACCACGGCCAAAACGGAACGCGCCTTCGTCACGCCCGAGGGCGTGGACCTGCGGCTGAACATCGGCGACGCGGGTCAGAGAGCCGGAGCGTTTTTATTGGACGCGGCCATCATCATCGGCGTCCTGATCGTTTTCACCATAGCCTCGGCCTTCGCTTTCGCCTCAGGGGCCGCCGTGGCCGGCGTGACGGGGGCCGAGATGGTCGCGGTCATCTGGCTGATCGTCTTCTTCCTGCTGCGGAACTTCTACTTCACCGCTTTCGAACTGTCGGCGGCGGCGGCCACGCCGGGCAAGCGGATAATGGGGCTGCGTGTCGCCTCGCGTGACGGCGGACGGCTGAAGGCCGAGGCCGTCTTCGCCCGCAACGCCATGCGTGAACTGGAGGTCTTCCTGCCCTTGTCCATCCTGGTCGCCCGCAGTCAGGAGGGGGGCGTGGACGGCTGGATGTATCTGCTGGCCTTCGTCTGGGCGGCGATCTTCGTCTTCTTCCCCCTGTTCAACAAGGACCGGCTGCGCGTCGGCGACCTGATCGGGGGCACCTGGGTCGTGCGCGCGCCGCGTCGAAAGCTGATCCGCGACATGGCCGAAGACGGGGCCACGCGGATGGCCGCCTACGCCTTCACCCCGGCGCAACTCGACGCCTATGGTGCCAAGGAACTGCATGTTCTGGAGACCCTGCTTCGACAGGGCGACCGCAAGACCTTTCGAGACGTCGCCGACCGCATCGCCAAAAAGATCGGCTGGACGCGCGGCCCCTACGACACCGACCGCGACTTCCTCAGCGCCTATTACGCCGCCCTGCGCGGTCGTCTGGAGCAGAAGCTGTTGATGGGCGTCAGACGCCGCGACAAGCACGACGTCTGACGGCCCGCGCGATCAGTCGAAGATCGAGGCCAGTTCCTCGGACCCGACGCCCTCCTTGGCCGAGCGCAGCTCGTAATACAGCGCCGCCACACCCGCCGATGCCACGACCCCGGACAGGATGTTGACGATGGGCTCGGTGATCAGATTGACGGCCAGGTTGGGTGTGCCGCCGGTCAGAGTCCCCCCGGTCGCCAGACTGAGACCGCCGATCGCCGCGCCGATGATCCAAGACAGGATCACATAGATCACCAGCAGGCCGAACACTTGCCAGCGATAACCCTTGGTCAACTCTCGGCTGCGCTGCAGGCTGGCGAAGACGCCGCGCTTCTCGACCACCACGGACGGAGCGCCGACCGACCACATGACCGCCAGGATGATGCCCGGCACGATCAACAACAAAAAGCCCAGCATCATCCCGATGGAGGCGACGATCGCCAGACCCAGCAGCGGCAGGAAGTTTTGAACCCCCACATTGAAGGCGTCGCCGAAAGCGGTCGTCTTGCCGTTGAAGCCGTTCACGGCTGCCTTCACCACCATGCCCTGCAAAAGATAAAGTCCGACGAAATTCAGCACTGCGCCAGCCATCATCATCAAGACGCCCGGTCCGAACTCTTCGCTCAACATCGCGCTTTGGCCATAGGCCGACAGAATGCTGGGCGCGCCGACCAGAAGCGCCGCTGAGCCGAAGAGAACGGCGGCGTTCTGCTTGATCGCGCCGAAGGTCCGCTGGATCACACGGCCAAGGTCGAACACCCCGCTGCCTCTTCCGCCGCCTGTCGCCGAGACGGTCACACTCGGCGGGCGCATGGCGATGATCTGCTGTGCGCGTCCGTCGGTCTCGGCGATGAAATCGACCCGCTGGCTGCGCTCCAGAACCGAGGGCGGCTGGACATCCTCCTTCGTGAACGAATAGCGCTCGCCGTCGTCGCCGAGGATCAAACCGAATCCGGTCGCCTCGTCGAACGTTTGAACCTCACCCCGCAAACCTGCCTCCCCTGCTGATGCGTCGCACGGTTGTAGAAGCTGCACCGCAGCCTCGCCAGCGCATTCGTTGAACCGTTGATCGGCTCAGCCCGCGCGCCGAACCTCAAGCATGGGCTCGTCCTCATCCGCGACGGTCGCATCCGCACGAAGCGCCTCCGCCATCATGGCCTCGCCCTCCTCGGCCTCCCCGATCTCACGGAGAAGTTTGCCCAGGCGATACTTAGCTCTTGGGTTGGACGGCTCGATCTCCGTCGCCCGACGGTAGGCGGCGACGGCGTCGGGCTTACGGTTCATCGTCTGGAGTAGAAACCCGCGTCGCATATGCAGGGCGACGTCGTCCGCGTTGTCCGTTATCGCCTTGTCGCACATGTCCAGAGCGACATCCCGACTCATCCTGAGCAATCGAGGCGACAGACACGCCTCGTCGGCGTCATCCAGCGAGAACCTGGTCAACTCCTTAAATCTTGCGCGGTCGGCTGTAGCCCCTCGCGTATCGTTGAGCTTGTCGCGGACGCTCGCGCGATCGATCAGCAGGGCGGGAAAATCGCTCTCGACGACAAGGGCGGCGGTCAGGACTGCCTCCGCCTTCGCCGGGTCCGACGTTTTCAGCTTGGAAGCTAGCGACTGCGCCATGACGATGAATATCTGGGTCTGGGCGTCGGGATGTCCGATCATTTGCGCCAGCTTTCCCGCCTGCTCATGCGCCGCATCAGCCCGTCCCATGCGCAACAACTGCGTCGCCAGCGCCGTGATGGCGGTCTCGTCTTGCGGTTGAAGCGTCACGATCCGCTCCAGATCGGCCAGAGCGCGGGCGGACTGTCCCATCCGTTCATAGGCTGCGGATCGGCGATAGAAGGCGTGCACATCCTCCGGCCACGACCGGATCGCGCCCGTGTAGGCCAGCACGGCTTCCAGATCATCCTGCTCGATCTCGGCGAGACGACCCTTGGCGTGGAACAGGATCGCGTCGTCCGCATCGACAGCCTCGGCCGCAGCAATGTCGGCGCGCGCCTTCTCAAGGTCATCGAGATCCAGATACGCGAGGGCGCGGTTGGCCAAGGCGTTGGCGTGCGGCGTCGGAAACTTTGCGATGGCCGCATCAAACTGCGCGATGGCGCCAAGAGGATCGCCCTGGTCATTGAGCGCATAGCCACGGCGAAGCGCGGCCTCGGGATCGTTGTCGGCGGTCGTCGTCAGCGTCTGACGATCTGAGGCCGTCAGCACGTAGCTTGACCGCAAACGCATCGTGGCCGTCAGATCCTTGAACCGGTCCATTTGGGCTTGTTCGGTTTCGACTTCCGCTGCGGTCGCATAGGGGCGCAAGGTGATGGAGCCGCGGTCGGTTTCCAGCCGGTTTCCGTCACGTTTGACCGTGCGGAAATAGCGGGTCGCGCCCGCCTCGACCTCATAGGGCTGGACCGAGAAGTCCACGTCGTTCTGTCCTTGGGGCAGGATGACCGTGGTGCGAAACGAACTGAACTGAGGGAAGTCCTTAACGTAATCAGCGTCCTTGAATAGAGGATCGGTATTCGGATCGAACCCCTGCCAAGAGACGTGGGCCAGGGGGATGTTGATCGGCGCGGCGGTCCAGTCGAAGACCATGCGCGCCGTGGCGCTGGCGACGAACTCATGCGTGTCCTCGCGGTACGCCCATTGGCTCTTGATATCGGACAGCTCGCCCTTTCCTTCGAGGAGCGCTTTCCATCGCTCATCGAACAGGCGTGTGACTTCAGCGGCCGGAGCCTGTGCGACGAGAGCCTGCATTTGGGCGGCGCTATTGCCGCGGTCGATGTCGGTAAGGGTAATGCGCGCTGGACTGTAGATGCCGTCGGAGAAATCAATCTCGAGCGCCATGGCGCTGATCGGACGGGCCGGAAGAGCGACGGGTACACGCTCCAGCCGCGCGCGCTCGATGATTGGCAGGATGAACTCGTGCACCAAGGGCACATCCGGCGTCAGGCTGCGATCGCCGATGCGCGCGCCGTCCAAGAGATAGATCTGACCGCCGATGCGCGCCTTGACGATCACATGATCGAACACGCTGACCATAGGTAAGTACTTGTCGAGCGGCATATTACTGGAAGACACCAAGGCCGGAACCGCGTCGATATCGAGCGCGCGCAGCAGCGCCACCAGCAGGACGGTCTTGCCTTTGCAGTCTCCTTGGCGGCCGGCCCACACTTCACTTGCAGAAGCCGGCAACCAGCCTCCCTCGCCCAGCGTCAGCGCCATATAGCGGACTTCGTCCTGAACCAGCCGCAACGCCGCCAACGCCCGCGCCTCGGGAGTGGCGTTTTCTGACCGGATGCGCGCGACGCGAGCAGCCAGATCCGCATCGGCGGGCATTTGAACCGCCTGATCAAAAGCAGGGCGGACATGATCGGTGACCGCACTCCATTGCGGCATGCTGCTGAGCTGCCACCCGTAATCCGGCAGAGCGCGAGGGGCGAGCGTGCTGGGATATGCCTCACCCTCCACGTCGGTGACGCGGTACGTCAGCACCTTGAAGTCGCTTTGCTGGGCGATTGGCGGAAGATCGGCATGTCGTCCGGCGCGGGTCTGCACCGCCATGGTCGAGGGCCAGCTGACTGTCGTCACGCCGAGATCGACCGGAAGGGGGGAGCGGGCGGATCCGGCGACTTCAAGTGGATTGTCGAACACGTCGAACCGGGTCTGCGTCGAGTATGCGAAGTCGATCGTGTCACCCACACGAATGTCTGGATTGATCAGAACCCCCGTCAGAATGCCCGTGATCTGCTGAGACTGTTCCAGCCCCGCCTCTCGGCGCAGGACCGTGAAGTCGGACTTGTCCAGCACGTCGATGATCTGACCGTCGCGGATGATGTGGACGTGGTGAACGATGGGCGTCTGCAGGGCGGGATTCCATTGCAGGCTCAATCGCGAAGCCTGTTGCAGTCCCAGTGGCGACAACACCTTCAGACGCATGTGCATATAGGCTTCCGAATGGTCTCCGAAAGCTCGCACGTGGTTTTCGACAACCTCGTAGCGAAGAGGCTGGGACGGATTATCTGGTCGATTGGACAGGTGCGGCTCTACCGCCGGAAGCCAGTCCGGCGCGGGCTGGCGCAAGATCGTCTCCCCCGCATACGCCGACGTGGCGAACAGCCAGGCCGACACGGCCAAAAAAGTCATCTCTCTGCGCAACGCAAATCCCTCCCCCGACGGATGTCACGATAGCTGACTAGCAGATGGCCGAGGCGAAAGAACAGCAGGATGTTTGCATGTCCAAACACGCGCGGCGTGTGGTGGGAGGGCAACCACCCCCACCTTATTGCGGCGAGGACTTTTCTCGACGGGGATGTTAAGACGGCCTCGGATGTTCAAAGCGCTGTCGGAAATGGTCCGTCGATTTGCCTTCGTTTGCACCCTGTTGCTGACGGCGGCCTTCGCCATGCCTGCGTTTGAAAGCCACGCCTGCGCGGCGGAAGCATCAGGCGGCGTCCAGGTGGTCGAGACGGTCGGCGGCGCTGATGGTCAGTGTCCTGACTGCGGCCCGGCGTGCGCCAACGGCTGCTGTCATGCGCCCCATTCCGCGATGTCCAGCGACCTCGCGACGCCGCGTTTCATCGCGGTCTTCGGCCAGCCTCAGGCGTGGAGCGACAGCGTCGCTTGCCCGCTCGGACGGCCTGACGGTCCCGAGCGCCCCCCAAGAGCCTGATCCTCGGCCGGACCTGGCGTCCGGCCCTTCCTGAGCCCTGCGCGTGGCGGAGACGTCGCGCATCCTGAACTCTGGGCCCGGCCCTGCGCCGGGCGAGGATCGATCATGATTTCGAAGACATACTGGCTGATGACCTGCGCGGCCGTGGTCGTCGCCCTGGGCGCGGGATTCGGCGCCGCGCGCATTCTGGACCGCCCGCCGGCGGAGGCCGAACACGCCGAGGCGGGCCACGCCGAAGACGAAGCCGCCAAGGCGGCCTTCGTCGCCCTGACGCCGCAGGAGGCCGCGCAAGCCGGGGTGTCGGTCGTCGCCGTGCAGCGCGGCGGCGGCGCCGAACTGAAACTGCCGGGCCGCGTCGCCTTTGCACCCGGCGCCGAGGCTGCGGTGGATGCGCCGCTGGGCGGCGCCGTGGTGCGCGTCCATGTCGGCCTGGGCGATCGCGTGGCGGCCGGTGCGCCGCTGATCACCGTGCGCAGTCCGGACGGCGCCGCCTCCCGCGCCGACGCCGACGCGGCGGGTGCGACGGTCCAGGCCGCGCGCGCCGCCGAACGGCGCGATCGCACCCTGTTCGAACAGGGCTGGGTCTCACAGGCGCGCCTGGACGTCACGGCCGCCGAGACCCGTCGTGCGGAGGCGCAACACCGCGCCGCCCGCGCCCGCGTCGGCGCATTCGGCGCGCCCGGAGCGGACGGGCTGACGGTGGTGCGCAGCCCCATCGCGGGCGTCGTCACCCGCCTGAGCGCGTCGCCGGGTCAGGTGCTGCACGAGGAGGCCTTGCAGGTCGCCGCCGTCACCGATCCCGGCCGTGTCGAACTGGTGTTCGAGGCGCCGCCCGCCGCCGCTGCGATCCTGAAGGTGGGCGACAGGCTGGAAAGCACGGTCGCCGGATCGCGCGTCATTTCCGGCGTCGTCGTCGCCATCGCCCCGGCCAATGCGAACGGGGTCGTCGTGGTTCGCGCCCGTCCTGCTGGTGAGACGCCCCCGGCGGGGTCGGTCGTCTCCGCCCGCGTTTCCGCCGGCGCAGCGTCAGGAACACCTGTCGTGCCGATCGACGCGGTGCAGACCATAGAGGGCGCGCCGTGCGTCTTCGTTCAGGAGGACGGCGGGTTCCGGGCGCGCCCGGTCGTGACCGGACGAACCTCGGACGGCCGGATAGAGATCGTGTCCGGCCTGACCGGGACCGAGCGTATCGCCGGCGTCGGCGCCTTCCTGCTCAAGGCCGAACTGGCCAAGGGCGAAGCCGAGCACGGACATTGATCATGCTGAACCGGATCATCGACGCCGCCGTGCGTTTCCGCTGGCTGGTCGTGGGACTGGCCGTCGTCCTGGCCGTCCTGGGGGCGCGCGAACTGTTGCATCTGCCCATCGACGCCGTGCCCGACATCACCAATCGACAGGTGCAGATCACCACCGTTGCGCCGGCGCTAGGACCGGAGGAGGTCGAACGCCAGGTCACCTTCCCGCTGGAGACGGCGCTGGCGGGGCTGCCGGGCCTGACCGAGACCCGCTCCCTGTCGCGGCATGGCTTCTCGCAGATCACGGCCGTCTTCACCGACGCGACCGACATCTATTTCGCCCGCAATCTGGTCAACGAACGACTGCAAGCCGCGCGCGAGGATTTGCCAGAGGGGCTCTCGCCCTCGATGGGACCGGTCGTGACCGGTCTGGGCGAGGTCTACATCTGGACGCTGGAACTGACCGGCCCCGCCGCGCGGCCTGGGGCGGTCTATGTCACGCCCGAGGGCGAACGCCTCGTCACCGATCAGGAGAAGGCCACCTATCTGCGTACGGTTCAGGACTGGCTGGTCGCGCCCCAGCTGAAGACGGCGCCCGGCGTCGCCGGCGTCGATGTGCTGGGCGGCTATGTGAAGGAATATGCGGTCCATCCCGACCCCAGCCGACTGGCTGCCTATGGCGTCGGCCTGGTGCAACTGGTCGAGGCGCTGGAGCACGCCAACCGCATCGCCGGCGCCGGATACGTCAATCGTGCGGGCGAGGCCTATATCGTGCGCACCGACGCCCGGCTGAAGAGCCTGAACGACCTCGCCCAGACGCCGATCCTGAACCGGGCCGGCCAGGTGATCCGCGTGTCCGACGTGGCCACGGTCGAGATCGGCCGCGCTCCCCGTTTGGGATCCGCCAGCGCCGACGGCCGTGAGACAGTGGTCGGCACGGCCCTGATGCTGCAGGGCGAGAACTCGCGCGAGGTGGCGCACCGCGTCGGCGAACGGCTGAAGGCCATTGCGCCCAGCCTGCCGCCCGGCGTGGTCCTCAAGCCGGAACTAGACCGCACCGAACTGGTCGAGGCGACCATCCGTACGGTGGAGCACAATCTGTTACTCGGCGCGCTGCTGGTCGTCGCCGTGCTGTTCTTCGCCCTGGGCAACGTGCGGGCGGCGATCATCACCGCCCTGGTCATTCCGCTCAGCTTCCTGTTCGCCGCCTCGGCGATGAACCGTTTCGGCATCAGCGCCAATCTGCTCAGCCTGGGCGCGCTGGACTTCGGCCTGATCGTCGACGGCGCTGTGGTGGTGATCGAGAACACCCTGCGGCGCCTGGGCCTGAAGCGGACGGAGACGGGTCGCCCGCTGACGACCGCCGAACGGCTGTCGGTCGCCGCCGCATCGGCCCGCGAAATGGCCCGGCCGGCGGCCTTCGGCCAGGCGATCATCCTGCTGGTCTATGCGCCTTTGCTGATGTTCGAGGGGGTCGAGGGCAAGATGTTCGGCCCGATGGCCGCCACCGTCATGCTGGCGCTCGCCGCCGCCTTCGTGCTCAGCTTCACCTTCGTGCCCGCCATGGCCGCCCTGTTGGTGCGCGAGCCCAAGGCCGATCATGAGGAGACGCGGCTGACCCGCGCGGCCAAGGCGCGTTACCAGCCGCTTCTCGCACACGCCATCGCCCGACCACGACGCGTCTTGGCCGGCGCGGGCGTCGCCTTGCTGGCCGGCGTGATCGCCTTTTTGACCCTGGGGCGGGAGTTCGTGCCGCAACTGGATGAGGGCGACGTGCTGGTCCAGGCCCTGCGCGTGCCCTCGACCTCGCTGGAACAGAGCCAGGCGATGCAGTTCCAAGTCGAACGCGCCTTGAAGGCCATGCCCGAGGTCGAGCGCGTCTTCACCCGCACCGGCACCGCCGAGGTCGCATCGGACCCCATGCCGCCGTCGATCTCGGACACCTTCGTCATCCTGAAAAATCGCCGCGACTGGCCCGATCCGCGACTGCCGAAAGCCGATCTGGTTGCCGACATGGAGGCGCGGCTCTCGACCCTACTGGGCAACAACTACGAGTTGACCCAGCCCATTGAAATGCGGTTCAACGAACTGATCGCGGGTGTGCGTTCGGATGTGGCGGTCATGGTCTATGGCGACGATTTCGCCGCCATGGAGCGCACGGCCCAGCAGGTGGCGCTCGTCCTGAACGGCATCGAAGGCGCGGCGGACGTGCGGGTCGAACAGGTTTCGGGTCAGCCGACCATCACCGCCAGCGTGGATCGCACGGTGGCGGCGGCGCAAGGGATCCATGCCTCCGACGCGGCGGACGCCCTGGCCATCGCCTTCGCCGGCCGCTCGGCTGGTCAGGTCAATGAGGGCGACCGGCGCTTCGATGTCGTCGTGCGGCTGGATGACGCCCTGCGCGCCGATCCGGCTGTCATGGAACAGCTGCCGGTCATGCCCGAGAACGCTCAGTCCGGGGCGCCGACCGTGCCCTTGTCCTCGGTCGCGCGTTTCGACGTCGGCGAAGGGCCGAACCAGATCAGCCGCGCCGACGGCAAGCGCCGCATGATTGTTCAGGCCAATGTCCGGGGACGCGACCTGGGCGGCTTCGTCGCCGAGGCGCAAGCCAAGGTCGCCAAACAGGTCCAGCCTCCGCCATCCGGCTGGATCGATTGGGGCGGTCAGTTCGAGAACCTGCAACGCGCCTCGGCCCGTCTGGCGCTGATCGTGCCGATCGTCTTCCTGACCATCGGCCTGCTGCTGGTAATGGCGCTGCGATCGTGGAAGGACGCGGCCCTGGTGTTCGCGGGCGTGCCGCTGGCCCTGATTGGCGGGGCGCTGGCGCTGGCGCTGCGCGGGATGCCGCTGTCGATCAGCGCGGCCGTCGGCTTCATCGCCGTCTCGGGCGTAGCGACGCTGAACGGCCTGGTGCTGATGCAGGCCATCCGCCAACGCCTGACCGAGGGCGACCCGCCGGCCAAGGCGGCGCTCTACGGCGCCGTCAGCCGTCTGCGCGCCGTCCTGACCACGGCCCTGGTCGCCGTCCTCGGCTTCGTGCCCATGGCGTTCGCCTCAGGCGCAGGCGCCGAGGTGCAAAAACCTCTGGCCACAGTCGTCATCGGCGGCCTGACCACCGCAACGGTCCTCACCCTGATCGTCCTGCCCGTGCTCGCGGCATGGAGAGCAGATGCGGTTCCCGACTGATCGACGGCGATTGAACAAGGCCTGCGTGACGCCGATCGACCCCAAGGCTCACGCAGGCTGCGCATTATCGCGTTTGAAGACGGTCTCGCCTATATAGCGCCTCTTCCTGATCGAGCACCCACGTCATCCGCCACTGTTTGATGCCTTCCACAATGTCGATAAATCAAGCACGCAAGCTGTCCATCGCTCCGATGATGGACTGGACCGATCGGCATTGCCGGGCGTTCCACAGGGCGCTGACGACCAAGGCGCTGCTGTATACCGAGATGGTGACGGCGCCGGCGGTGTTGCATGGGGATCGCGAGCGGCTGCTGGGGTTCGATGCTTTGGAGCATCCGGTGGCCTTGCAGCTGGGCGGGTCGGATCCGGCCCAGCTGGCCGAGGCCGCCAAGGTCGGCGAGGCGTTCGGCTATGACGAGATCAATCTGAACGTCGGTTGCCCGTCGGACCGGGTGCAGTCGGGTCGGTTTGGCGCCTGTCTGATGCGCGAGCCCGAGTTGGTGGCCGACTGTATGGCGGCGATCAAGGCGGCCGTCAGCGTGCCCGCGACCGTCAAATGCCGCATCGGCGTGGACGATCAGGATCCGGTCGTCAGCCTGTTCGCCACGGTGGACGCCTGCGCCGCCGTCGGGATCGAGGTCTTCGTTGTCCATGCGCGCAAGGCCTGGCTGAAGGGGCTGTCGCCCAAGGAGAACCGCGACGTGCCGCCGCTGGACTATGATCTGGTGCGCCGGCTGAAGCGCGAGCGGCCGCATCTGAACATCTCGATCAATGGCGGGATCTCCTCGATGGATGCGGCCGAGGCGCATCTGGCCGAGGTCGACGGCGTGAAGCTGGACGGGGTCATGCTGGGTCGCGCCGCCTATCACGAGCCGGCCATCCTGGGTCAGGCGGATCGGCGCCTGTATGGCGAGCCGGTCGAGGACACCGACGCCTTCGCCGCGCTGGCGCGCTATCGCCCCTACATGGCCGCGCGTCTGGAGGAGGGCGTCGCCCTGCCTGCCATGGCGCGGCATATGCTGGGCCTGATGCACGGCCGGCCGGGCGCGCGGGCGTTCCGTCGCATCCTGACGGTCGAGGCGATCAAGCCCGGCGCGGGCCTGGAGGTGCTGGACCGCGCTGTTGAGGCCGTGCGCGAGGCCGAGGCGAAGCGCGATGCGGCGCCAGGCGACTGGGCGGCGTAACCCAATTTTCAGAGCCGTCCGGCAAGGTTAAGAGAACCCTGCCGTTTCGGACCTGCACGCCATGAAGACCCTGCTGATCGCCGCCGTCATCGCGACCGCCCTGCCCGCCGCATCGGCCCTGGCGCAGGCTGACGGACGGTTCGCCGTCGGCGCCCAGGTCGGCACGCCGGGCGCAGGCCTTCAGGCCCAGTTCGCGCTGAGCCCGGTCGTGGTGTTGCGCGGCGGCTATGACGTGCTGAAATGGGATCGGGACCAGACCTACAAGGGCATCGATTACGACGCCAAGATCGACTTCAAGTCGCCGGGCGCCTTCGTGGACGTTCACCCGTTCCGAAACGGCTTTCTGATCTCGGGCGGGGCCTATTTCGGCGATCGCAAGGTCGATCTGGACGCCACACCCACCGGCAACGTCAATGTCGGCGGCGCGACCTTCACCCCGGCCCAGGTCGGGACGCTGACCGGCCGCATCGACCTAGAGAGCACCGCGCCCTTCGTCGGCCTGGGCTATGACAACACCTTCACGCGCGGCGGCAGGCTGGGCTTCCGCATCCTGGCCGGCGCGGCTTTCGGCGATGCGCCGCAAGTGAATCTGGACGCCCGCGGCGGGACCTTGTCGAACGATCCCACCTTCCGTGCGCGTCTGGATCAGGAAGAGCGTGAAGTTCAGGCCGAGGCCGATGATTATAAGGTCTTGCCGGTGCTTCAGGCGGGCCTGAACTTCAAGTTCTGACGTCCCGGGCGTCGTCCCCAGGTGCGAAGACTGGGGATAAATAGGTTATGAAAAACAGCGCGTTAACCTAGAAACAAATCGTAACAGACAGCGCCAAGGCTGGTTTCGCCACTTTTCCGCCACAGGTTAACGCGACAAGGCCAGCGCCGGCGGCGTTGGGAGCCGGTGTCTCCTGAGCGAAACTCATGATCGGCGCCTCCGCTGCTATCGCCATGCTTTGGGCTGCCGTATCGTCTGTGACGAGCGGGCCTGTCCCCTACAATGACGTCGTAGCGGCGGATCAAGTCAGGACTGAAACCCCTGCCGCCATCGTCGGTTCCGATGAAGTCGAGACCGCCCTGAACGCCGAACAGGCCGAGCTGATGGCCTCCGATCCCGACTGGCGCGCGTCGGCGCGCCTCTATCACGCAGGCGGCGGCGGCGCGACCGGCAACGATTCGCTGGGTTGCCGTCCGATCGCCATGCGCACCGTCGCGGTCGATCCCCGCGTGATCCCGCGCCGCACCAAGCTGTTCATCCGCGAAACGGTCGGCATGCGTCTGGCCGACGGTTCCATCCACGACGGCTACTGGTACGCCTCCGACACCGGCGGCGCGATCAAGGGCCAGAAGATCGACCTCTATACCGGCACCGGTCGCGGCTCGATGAACCAGGCGCAGCGCCTGAACATGCGCACCCTGACCATCGTAGATGCCGGCGATTTCGACGGTTGCCCCCCGGCCTGGACCACCGCTTCCAACTGATCCGGCCGATCATGAAAAACGCCGGCTGACCGCGATGGTCAGCCGGCGTTTTCGTGTCTGAAGCCTTGCGCCGATCAGTCCAGTTCGGACACTTCCAGCGTCGACTGCACCATCGAACCGTTATAGGTGCCGACCCAGATGTCATAGCGGCCGCTCTGCGGATTGGTGATCGTCACCTTCGGATCGACGCCGCCGGCGCCGTCGTCGTCGCAATAGAAGCGGCCGTTGGGCGTATTGATCAGCAGGGTCGTGTCTTCCGATGCGCGCACGCGGAAGGTCAGATCGGCGTCGCCGGGCTCGAAGAAGATCTGGATGTCGGGGGCCGAGCTGACCGAACCTTCGCAGCCCGACTTGGCGGCCGAGGCGGGCGAGGAGCCGCCGGCCAGGATCGACTTGGTCCAGGGGTCGGGCGTGAAGCCGCCGCGCAGATTGGCCGTGCCGTAGTTGGGTTCAAGGTCGATGTTGGGCGCCGCGCCAGCCGTCGTGTCGGCGCCGCCCAGTTCGCTGATCTGCAGCGTCGATTGGACCATGTTGTCGTTATAGGTGCCCAGCCAGATGTCGTAGCGACCGCTCTCGGGATTGGAGATGGTCACCATCGGGTCCAGGTCGCCGCCGCTGTCGTCGTCGCAATACCAGCGGCCGCCGGGGCTGTTGACCAGCAGCGTCGTGTCCTCGCTGGCGACCGCCTTGATGGTCAGGTCCAGATCCCCGGCTTCGAAGTTCAGTTGCAGGTCGGGCGCGGCGCTGACCTTGCCCTCGCAGCCCGACTGCGCGGCCGAGGCGGCGATCGAACCGCCCGCCAGAATGGACTTTGTCCAAGGATCGGGCGTGAAGCCGGTCTCCAGCCGCACCGAGCCGTAATTGGGGTCCAGGGTGAAGTCGGGCTTGGCCCCGCTCTTCTGGGCCAGGCTGACGCCAGGGGCGAGCAGCACGGACGCAGCGGCGAGGACGGCGATGGATTTCATGTTGCTCCCTCCAGCAGCAGCGGCGCCATGCCGCAGGCAGAGGTTAATCCGTTTCGCTGAACCGTGCAGCTTGAAATACGGTCTCAGAAGCGGCGCTTGCCCGTCACCGTCTCGAAGAACAGGCGAAAGTCGCCCATCAGGCTCCACAGCGGATATTTGAAGGTCGCGGGCCGGTTCTTTTCGAAGAAGAAATGCCCCACCCAGGCGAAGCCGTAGCCCAGCAGCGGCATGGCCAGCAGCCACCAGGCGTTCCGCGTCGCCACGAAGGCGGCGAAGGCCGAGATCACCAGAAAGGTGCCGACGACGTGGATGCGCCGGCACGTCCGGTTGGAATGCTCGTGGATGTAATAGGGATAGAAGGCCTCGAACGAGGCGTAACGGCCCTCAGGTGCGGACGGCGTGCTCATGGGCGGAGGTTGCGCCTCCGCCCACGATCAGGCAAGTGCCCGCAAGATCAGCCCTTGGGCTTGCCCTTGAAGCCGTCCTTCTTGAAGCCCGGCTTGGCCTTGAAGGGCTTCTTGGCATAGGGCTTGTCGCCCGAAGCGTTCGAGCGCGGGTTGGCGCCGCCGTCGTTCTTCGGCGCCCAGGGCTTCTTCTTGAACGGCGGGCGGGCGTCGCCCTCGCCGCCGTCGGCGCGCTTGTAGGGCGTCTTCTTGAAGGGACGGTCGCCGTCCTCGCGCGGCTTGCCGGCAAAGCGGCTGGCCTTCATCGAGCCGGGCGTCGGGGCTTCCGACGGGGTGATCTTCACCTCGTCCTTGGAGGCGGCCACGGCTTCGCGGAAAGCCTTCTCGTGGGTCTTGGCGACCTCGAAACGCGTCTCCTCGGGGAAGGTGCGGATGGCGCCGATCTGAGGCTTGGAAATGCCGCCGATGCGGCAGATCAGCGGGATCAGCCATTTGGGGTCGGCGTTCTTGTTGCGGCCCACGTTCAGACGGAACCAGACCACGTCGTCGGCGCCAAGGCGCTCGCCTGGCCAGGGTTGGGCCGCCGTGCCGTCATCATTGCGGACCATGCGGTCGCGCTTGGCCGGACCGCGATCCGAACCCGGATCGGACAGTTCTTCCGGCGCCGGCTGTTCCTTGCGCAGCAGACGCACCAGTGCGGCGGCGATCTCGTCGGGGGTGCGTTCGGCGATCATCCGCTTGGCGACGACCATGTCCTCGTCGGAGACCTCGGCCTCGAAGTGCGACGGCGACAGCAGACGGTCCTCGTCGGCCTTGCGGATCTCGTCGAAGGTCGGGGCGCCGGTCCAGACGGCGTCGACGCCGGCCTCGTCCATCAGGCGCTCGGCCTTGCGACGGCGCGAGTGCGGGACCAGCATGACCGAGATGCCCTTCTTGCCCGCCCGGCCCGTGCGGCCCGAGCGGTGCAGCAGGCCGGCGCGGTTCATCGGCAGTTCGGCGTGGATGACGAGACCCAGGTCCGGCAGGTCCAGACCGCGCGCGGCGACGTCGGTGGCGACGCAGACGCGGGCGCGGCCGTCCCGCAGCGACTGAAGCGCGTCGGTGCGCTCGCGCTGACCCATCTCGCCCGACAGGCTGACGGAAGAGAAGCCGCGCTCCAGCAGGGAGGATTGCAGGTGACGCACGCTGTCGCGCGTCGAGCAGAAGACCATGGCTCGCGGCGCCTCGAACCAGCGCAGGGTGTTGACCACCGCGTGCTCGATCTCGTTGGGCGCGATGCGATACGCGCGGTATTCGATGTCGGCGTGCTGGCGCGTCTTGTCGGTCGCATCGATGCGGACCGCGTCCTTCTGATAGCGTTTGGCCAGGGTGGCGATGTCGCGCGCGATGGTCGCCGAGAACAGCAGGGTGCGGCGTTCGGCCGGCGCCTGATCCAGGATGTGCTCCAGGTCCTCGCGGAAGCCCATGTCCAGCATCTCGTCGGCCTCATCGAGAACTGCGACCTTCAGCTCGGACAGGTCCAGATTGCCCCGGTCGATGTGGTCCTTCAGGCGGCCGGGGGTGCCGACGACGATGTGGACGCCGAAGCCCAGCGCGCGGGCTTCACGGCGCGCATCCATGCCGCCGACGCAGGTGGCGATCTTGGCGCCGGCGTCGGCGTACAGCCATTGCAGCTCGGCCGCGACCTGCATGGCCAGTTCCCGCGTCGGCGCGATGGCCAGGCACAGGGGCGCGCCGCCGGAGCCGAAGATCGGCTTGTCGCCCAGCAGGGTCGGCGCAGCGGCCAGACCAAAGGCCACGGTCTTGCCCGAGCCCGTCTGGGCCGAGACCAGCAGGTCGCGATCCGCATGCTCCGCCTCCAGCACGGCGGCCTGAACCGGAGTGGGTTCGGCGTAGCCCTTGTTGATCAGGGCGCGGTCGAGCGCGGGATGGACGGCGGGAAAGGGCATAGGAAACCTGGGACAACGGACAAGAGCGGTCGCCGAAACGACCGCGCCCGGCCGAGGTCAGACCTCAGGCCGGGCGAATGATGGCGCTCTATACATCAATAAGGGCGCAAGCGGGGCGGAAAACGCCGTTCACCCTGTTCCTTCAGGCGACGTTGACCTGAAAGACGCAGTCTGGCGATCGAACCCACCGCGTCCGGAGCTTCGCCATGCAAGCGCTTTCTATCGCCGCCGCCGGTATGACGACCGCGCAGAACCGGTTCGACAGCAGCGCGCGCCGCACCGCGACCGCGCCGTTGGACAATCTCGCCGAGGAAACCGTGGAGAGGATCCAGGCCAAGACCGCGTTCAGCGCCAACGCCGCCGTTCTGCGCACCGCCGACGACATGACCGGCACGCTGCTGGACATGCTGGCCTGAAGCCTCAGACCGGTGCCTTCTCAGGCAGGTTGAAGAAGCCGACGAAGCGGTCGAACACGGCCCGGTCGCCGGTCAGGGTCATCAGGCCGTCGGCCTCGAAGGCGGCGGGCGGGACCTTGCCGTAGACGCAGGCGGCGACCAGCGGCGGTTGGGTCGTCAGGACGACGTCGGCGGCGTCCGTGGGGCCGCGGCGGGTCGTGATCGTCCCGTTTTCGATCTGAACGACGAAGGGCTCGTCGCCGAAGACGAAGCCGACGCTCATCGCCGCGTCCCCGGCCAGGGCCGGGTCGAACATCGTCTCGAAAGACTGCATGATCGACACCGCGCTGATCGGCAGGGTCGGGTCGTGGCGAGGCGAGCGCGCGGCCCAGCCGCCCAGCACCATGAAGACCGGCTTGATCTCGTATCCCCAGGGCGTCAACTCATAGACCTGCACCGAGGCGGGCGGCGGCAGCTTGCGGCGGGTCACGACGCCCGAAGCCTCCAGCCCCTCCAGCCGCTGGGTCAGCACGTTTGCGGAAATGCCGTGCAGATCCTTTCGCAGATCACCGAACCGACGCGGCCCCATCATCAGTTCGCGGATCACCAGCAGTGCCCAGCGCTCGCCGATCAGGTCTAGCCCGTGCGCGGCGCCGCAGGCGTCGTGATATCGGCGACCAGCCCTTTCAGTTATCTTTTCTAACTTCATAGTTGACTATCGTAATCATCGGAGTCAGGTTTCGCAAATAACAAGCAGAGGAAACGCCGTGGCCCAGCTGATTTTCATCAACCTGCCGGTCGCCGACCTGCCCCGATCGATCGCCTTCCATGAGGCTGTCGGCGCGACCAGGAACCCGATGTTCAGCGACGACACGGCCGCCTGTATGGTGGTGTCGGACGTGATCCACGTCATGCTGCTGACCCACGACAAATGGCGCACCTTCACCGACCGCCAGATCCCCGACGCCCATGCCTCGGCCCAGGTTCTGCTGTGCCTGTCACGAGACAGCCGCGAGGCGGTCGACGCCGTCGTCGCCCAAGCGGGGGCCGCCGGCGGCAAGATCGATCCCAATGCGACCCAGGACTACGGCTTCATGTACGGCCGCAGCTATGCCGATCCGGACGGCCATATCTGGGAAGTTATGTGGATGGACCCGGCCGCCGTCGCCGCCGGTCCCGAAGCCTTCGCCGCCGACGCCATGGTGTCGTGATGGCCGACATCCGCGAACTGAGCATCAGCCGGCTGATCAAGGCCTCGCCGGAAACGGTGTGGAAGATCTACACCGAGCGCACCGGCGAATGGTTCTGCCCTCGCCCGTGGACCACGCCGGTCGTGGATTGGGACCTGCGCGTCGGCGGGCGGGCCAATGTCGAAATGGCTTCGCCCGAGGGCGAGCGGCATCCCTATTCCGGCGTCTTCCTGGAGGTGGTTCCGGGCCGCAAACTGGTCTCGACCGGGGCCTTCACTGAGGGCTGGGTTCCGCAGGCCGGCGACATGAACTTCGTGCGCATCGACACCTTCGAACCCGAGGCTCGCGGAACTCGCTACACCGCCACGGCCCGGCACTGGGACGAAAAAGCCGCCGAAACCCACAAGGCCATGGGCTTCGAACAGGGCTGGGGCGCGGTCGCCGATCAGCTGGCGGCGTTGGCGGAAGGTGACGCGGCATGACCGACAAGATCATTCCCTGCCTGTGGTTCGACGGCGACGCCGAAGCTGCGACCGCCTTTTATGTCAGCCTGCTGCCCGACAGCCGCATCACCGCCGTCAACCGTTCGCCGGTCGATACGCCCTCCGGCCCTGAAGGATCGGTGCTGACGGTGCAGTTCGTGCTAGCGGGTCGTGAGTATCTGGCGCTGAACGGCGGGCCGAACTTCCGCTTTACCGAGGCCGTCTCCTTCATGGTGATGACCGAGGATCAGGCCGAGACGGACCGGCTGTGGGACGCCCTGCTCGCCGACGGCGGCAGTGAGAACGCCTGCGGCTGGCTCAAGGACCGCTGGGGCCTGTCGTGGCAGATCACGCCCCGTCGCCTGATGGAGCTGACCACCGATCCGAACCCCGCGCGCGCCAAGGCCGCTATGCAGGCCATGATGGACATGATCAAGATCGACATCGCGGCGCTGGACCGCGCGGTCGCCGACGTTTGAATCCAGAAAGAGGAGACAACCGATGACCTATGTGACCGGCTTCCTGACCCCCGTGAAAACCGAGGACAAGGCGCGCTACGTCAAGTCCGCCCAGGCGTCCTGGCCTCTGTTCCAGAAATACGGCGCCCTGTCGCAGGTGGAGACCTGGGGCGAGGACGTACCGGACGGCACCCTGACCAGCTTTCCCATGGCGGTGAAGCTGCAGGAGGGCGAGGTCGTGGTCTTCTCTTGGGTCACCTGGCCCGACCGCGCCACAGCCGACGCCTGTTTCGGCAAGATGCAGGACGACCCCGACTTTGCGAACATGGACATGCCCTTCGACGGCAAGCGCATGATGTGGGGCGGTTTCAGCGTGGCCTTTGAAGGCAAGGCCTGAGTTCGGCGGCGGTCCGGTTCGAACGCAAATCGCCCTCACGCATTGTCAGGGATCGAGGAGAACCGACATGGCCGCCCGCCCCACCTGGCAAGGACATCTGAAGCTGTCGCTGGTCACCTGTCCGGTGGCCCTCTACACGGCGACGACCAGCACGAACGACGTGCGGTTTCACCTGATCAATCCCGACACCAACAATCGCATTCGCATGGTGCCGACCGATCCGGATGCCGGGCCTGTCGAGCGCAGCGATCTGGTGCGCGGCTATGAGGTGTCCAAGGACGAATACGTCCTGTTCGACGACGCCGACTTCGACAAGGTGAAGCTGGAAAGCACCAAGACCATTTCGATCGAGAAGTTCGTCGACGAGGACGACATCGACCGGCTGTATTGGGACGATCCGTTCTTCGTGGTCCCGGAAAAAGGCGCGGGCGTCGAAGCCTTCGCCGTCATTCGCGACGCCATGAAGAAACAGGGCAAGGTGGCGCTGGGCCAGCTGGTCCTGCGCGGTAAGGAGCGTCAACTGGCGCTGGAGGTCCGGGGCAAGGGGCTGATCGCCTACACCCTGCGCGCCCATGACGAGGTGCGCGATTCCGACGACTATTTCGACGACATTCCGACGGTGAAGGCCGATCCCGACATGGTCGAGATCGCCGCGCGCATCATCGGGCAGAAGGAGGCGGACTTCGACCCGACCGACTTCAAGGACGGCTACGACGACGCCCTGCGCGCGATGATCAAGGCCAAATCCAAGGGCGGCAAGGGCTTGGTCGATGTCGCCGAACCCGACGACACCAATGTCATCGACCTGATGGCCGCATTGCGAAACAGCCTGAAAGGGTCGGCGACGGGGACGAAGACGCCAGCCGCCAAGAAGGCCCCGGCAAAGAAGCCGGCGCCCAAGAAGACCGCAGCAAAGAAGAAGACTGCGGCCTAGACGCCCATTTTTTTCAGCGCCGATTTCAAACTGACCGCCGAGGCACGGAAATCGGCCCACGGATCGGGCTTCTTCAGCAAGGCTGAATAGGTCCAAAGGTTGAATGCGGCGGGGTCCAGCCCGGCCTTCACCTGCCCCCACGACAGCGGAAAAGCGATCCCCGCCCCGGGCCGGGCGCGCGGCGACCAGGGCGCGACCGCCGTCGCCATCCGCCCGTTGCGCAGATAGTCGATGAAGATCTTTCCGCCCCTCGCCTTCTTGGCCAGGGTCGTGGTGAACCGGTCCGGCGCCTCGGCGCGTATGGCCTCGGCCACCGCCTTGGCGAAGGCCTTGTTCTGATCCCAGGTCACGCGCGAGCGGGCGTCGGTCTTGATCGGCACCACGACGTGCAGCCCCTTGCCCCCGGTCGTCTTGACGAAGGCGGCCAGACCCAGCGCCTCGATCTTCGCCTTCACGACCTTGGACGCCGCGATGACGTCGGCGAAGTTCAGCCCCTCGTCCGGATCCAGGTCGAAGGTGATCTGCTCAGGGATTTCCGGCTGGCCTGGCGCACAGCCCCAGGGGTGCAGTTCCAGCCCGCCCGACTGGGCGATGGCGACCAGGCCGCCGACATCGACGGCGGCGACGTAAGGGGTGCGGGCCTTGACGTCGATCAGCTTCGGCCGAGGGTTCGACCCCGCCATGGCGTGCCGCTGGAAAAAGGTCTCGCCGCCGATCCCCTCGGGCGCGCGGATGATGGAGGTCGGCCGATCCGCCACATGGGGCAGGATCCGCTCGGCCGCCGCCTCGTAGTAGCGCGCCAGATCGGCCTTGGTGATCGCCGGCCGGTCGCCCACGGCGGGCCACAACACCTTGTCGGTGCTGGAGATGGTCACCCCCGCCACGACCACCTTGCCGGGCTTTCCGGCTGGTCGCACCGTGGTCGTGGTCTTCTTCGCGTCGCCCATGTCCGTGGGCGGTTGGGGCGCCTGGGTGACCTCGGCGGCCGCCTTGTCTTCACGCAAGCCCTTGAACGCCGCCTGCCGCAGCGAGCCGGATTCAGTATAGCCGCCGTGCTCCACCTCGGCGACCAGCACCGGCTTGACCCAATGGATGTCCTTGGCCGCCTTGGGCGCGGCCGCCCCGGCGAAGGGAGACTTCTGCGCCGCTACGCCCTTCAGCGCGGGAACAAGCGTCTTCGTCACCGCCTCGCCATAACCGGTCCCGACCCGGCCCAGATAGCGAAGGCCGCCCTTTTCCCTGACCCCGACCAGCAGAGAGCGGAACCGCGTGCCGCCCTCGGACGACCAACCGCCGATCACCACTTCATCGCGACCCCGGCATTTGGACTTCAGCCAGGTCGATGACCGCCCGGCGTGATAGGGGGCGTCCAGTTTCTTGGAAATCACGCCTTCCAGATCCATCCGGCAGGCGCTCTCCAGCACCGCCTGCCCGGTCGAGGCGAAATGCTCGACGTAGCGCAGCCGCCCAGCGGCCGCCTTTCCGATCCGGTCCACATAGGCCTGCAGCCGCGCCTTGCGATGCGACAGCGGCAGTTTGCGCAGATCCTCCGCCCCCTCGAACAACAGGTCGAAGGCGAAATAGACCAGGCCTTCCGTCTTCTCGTCCGAAATAGCGGCCTGCAACGCCCCGAAGTCCGGCATATGATCGTCGTCCAGCGCGCACAGTTCGCCGTCGATTACGGCGTCGGGCCAGGTCGCCGCATCCGCCGCGAGGTCCGAAAACTTGTCGCTCCAGTCCAGACCCTTGCGCGTCCGCAAGACCGCCCGACCGCCGCCGACACCGATCTGGAGGCGATAGCCGTCGAACTTGATCTCGTGCGCCCAGCCCGTCCCGACCGGCGGATGGTCGGTCACCTTGCACAGCTGGATCGGAACAAAGGCCGGCGGCTTCTTGGCCTTCGTCGCCGCTTTCGAGGGCTTGGGCTTGGCCGGACCTTTACGCCCTGTCGGCTTGGACGCCGTCCATTCCTTCGTCCCATCCGCGATCTCGGCCAGCGAACGGCCGGTCGTCACAGAGGCGTCGATTTCGGCGAGCGCATCGCCCTCGCCGGCCACCGCGAAGTCGTCCTTCTCCTTCAGCAGCAGCCAGTTGTTGCGTTTGGAGGGTTTGCCCCGATCGCTCTTCAGCCGGATCAGCGCCCATTTGCCCTTCAGCCGCTCGCCGTGAAGGACCATCTTGATCTGACCCTTGGCCCAGGCCGCCTCCAGGTCCGGCTCCTGCGGCTCCCATGTGCCGACGTCCCACATCTGCACCGTGCCGGCGCCGTAGTTGCCGTCGGGAATTGTGCCCTCGAACGAGCCATAATCCAGCGGATGATCCTCGACCTCGACCGCCAGACGCTTGACCGCCGTGTCGCGCGACGGCGCCTTGGTCACGGCCCAGGATTTCAGCACCCCGTCCGCCTCGATACGGAAATCATAGTGCAGACGCGTCGCCGCGTGGCGCTGGATCAGATAGCGGAAGCCGCCCTTCGCACGCCTGGCCTTGGCGCCCTTCGGCTCGGGCGTTTCGCCGAACCGGCGCTTGGCCTGATAGGTCTTCAGTTCACCGCGCATAGGGGCGTAATCCGCCCCGCGCCAAAGCGTTGCCTCAGCGGCAGAAGCGCGTGTCGGTCGCCTCAAGGTGCAGGTGGTCGTAGTGGACGGCGTTGTAGTCGGGGCTGAGCGTCGTCCCGAAGATGCGGCAGGCGTCGTCGCGGATACGCTTTAGGAAGCGCGCTTCGGGCGTGTCGCCGTTCCAGTCCCTGGTCACGGTGATGCGCCGCCCGTCCCTCAGCCGCACCCCGGTGAAATCCAGCGCCGCCGCCTGGGAATGGGCGCTGACGCGGTTGGAGCCCACGCCGTTGTTCACGTTGCGACAGGCGTAGGCCCCCATGTGGTCGATCTGCACGACGTCCGATCCCAGGATCTCGCGCGCCGCCGGCTCCAGCGACTGACGACGCCAGATGCTCAGCGCCAGCGCAGTCTGGCAGGTCATCTTCACATCACCCGGTGCCATGCGCGCCACCGTCCCCAGGTCGGCGCCCAGCACCCCGCCTTGATGTAGGCCACAGGTCGCTGTGTTCTGGCGGTCCGGCACGGGGCTGAAGCGCACGCGCGCGGCGTTCAACTCGGCCAGGCAACGGCCCAGATCGCCGCCTTCGCGCACGACCAGCGCCTGGGTCCCGCCGTCGATCATCCGGTCCACCAGCCCCCCGACCAGCGGCGCCTCGGTGCGCGACGGATACGGCGATGGCGGCCGCAACGGCTCAGGCGGCCGCCGCACGCAGCCGCTGAGGATCAGCAGAACGCCGAGGCCGATGAGAAAGGGAGAGACGCGCGACACGGAGAACATGGTCGCGACGCTTAGCTGATTCCCGCCGCCGCCGTGGTCACGAGGCCGAGAGCCGCCTACCGGCGCTCTTCGGACGCCCCCTTGGCCCGGCACCGATCCGAACAGAACCGCACCTGATCCCAGTCCCGCGCCCACTTCTTGCGCCAGGCGAACGGCAGGCCGCAGGCGACGCAGCGCTTTTGCGGCAGATCGGACTTGGCGGGCGCCGTGCCGAGATTGACGTGCTTTCGGGCCATGTCGCCTGCCAAGAAAAAGGGCGGCCCGTCGGAGCCGCCCTTGATCGTATCAGCTGTCCAGGAAGGACCGCAGTTTGCGCGACCGCGACGGGTGCTTCAGCTTGCGCAGCGCCTTGGCCTCGATCTGACGGATGCGTTCGCGGGTTACCGAGAACTGCTGGCCGACTTCTTCCAGCGTGTGGTCGGTGTTCATGCCGATGCCGAAACGCATCCGCAGCACTCGCTCCTCGCGCGGCGTCAGCGACGCGAGCACGCGGGTGGTGGTTTCGCGCAGGTTCGACTGGATGGCGGCGTCAATCGGCAGGACGGCGTTCTTGTCCTCGATGAAGTCGCCCAGGTGGCTGTCTTCCTCGTCACCGATCGGCGTTTCCAGCGAGATCGGCTCCTTGGCGATCTTCAGGACCTTGCGCACCTTCTCCAGCGGCATGGCCAGCTTTTCGGCCAACTCTTCCGGGGTCGGCTCGCGGCCGATCTCGTGCAGCATCTGGCGGCTGGTGCGGACGATCTTGTTGATCGTCTCGATCATGTGCACCGGGATACGGATGGTGCGCGCCTGGTCGGCGATCGAGCGGGTGATCGCCTGACGGATCCACCAGGTGGCGTAGGTCGAGAACTTGTAGCCGCGGCGGTACTCGAACTTGTCGACCGCCTTCATCAGGCCGATGTTGCCCTCCTGGATCAGGTCCAGGAACTGCAGGCCGCGGTTGGTGTATTTCTTGGCGATGGAGATCACGAGGCGCAGGTTGGCCTCGACCATTTCCTTCTTGGCCTGACGGGCTTCGCGTTCGCCCTTCTGCACCGTCTGGACGATGCGGCGATAGTCGTCGATCGGCAGGCCGGCTTCCAGCGCCACGGCGGCGACGTCGGAACGGATAGTCGCGATCTGGCTGGCTTCGTTCTCGCTGAACTTGGTCCAGCGCACGCCCTGATCCTTGATCCGGTCGGTCCAGGTGGGGTCGAGCTCCGAGCCGAAATAGGCCTTGAGGAACTCGGGCCGCGAAATGCCATAGCTATCGGCCAGGCGCAGCAGACGACCTTCCAGACCGATCAGGCGCTTGTTGATCGCATAGAGCTGCTCGACCAGCGCCTCGATGCGGTTGTTGTTCAGCTTCATCGTCTTCAGACGGTCCGAGATGGACGTCGTCAGCGCTTGATAGGCCTTTTCATCCTTGGCGCTCAGCACCTCGCCCTTCAGGCGGGTCTGAACCAGCTTGTCCTGCAGGGCGCGGAAGGCGCCGAAGTCCGCAGCGATGGCGTTCAGGACATCCATCACCCCGTCGCGCAGCTCGGCTTCCAGCGCCGAGATCGACATGCCGCCGCCATCGTCGAAGTCGTCGTCATCGTCGTCGTCGGACTCAGGCTTGTCCTCGGCGGCCGGCTTGTCCTCGGCCTCGTCTTCCTCTTCGCCTTCAGGCTGGGCGGCGCCCGGCAGGGACGACGGGTTCAGAACGCCATAGGTGGCGTCCAGGTCGATGACCTCGCGCAGCAGGATGCGGTTGTTTTCCAGCTCGTCGCGCCACACCATGATGGCCTCGAAGGTCAGGGCGCTTTCGCACAGACCCGAGATCATGGCGTCGCGGCCGGCCTCGATCCGCTTGGCGATGGCGATTTCGCCCTCGCGGCTCAGCAGTTCGACCGAACCCATCTCGCGCAGATACATGCGCACCGGGTCGTCGGTGCGGTCATAGGCGGACTTGGCGGGCGTTTCGGCGACGGCGGTGCCGGCGGCGGCGGCGACGTCGGTGGACTGCTGCTCCTGCGCGTCCTCCTCGGCCTCCACGACGTTGACGCCCATTTCGGACAGCATCGCCAGGGTGTCTTCAATGGCGTCGGGCGTGACCTCTTCGGACGGCAGGACCTTGTTCAGCTCCTCCATCGTCACATAGCCGCGCGCCTTGGCTTGCTTGATGAACTTCTTGACGCCGGCGTCTGTCAGATCGAGCAGGGGCCCATCGGTCGAAACCTCGGTGTCCTGCGTCTCGGTCTGTGCGTTCATAGTCAGTCTGTCTCCGGCCGAGAGGGTGATCAGTCCGCCCCGGCGAAAAATACAATGCTTGGCGTGCCGTAAAGTTACGTGCCCGCGCTGTCTTCCCAAATCGTCCCGGCTTTGATCGCACGGCGAAGCGCATCCCGCTCGGCCTTCAGCCGGCGGAACGCCTCATCCTGCCCAGGCACATCACGTGCATGGGCCAAGGCGTCCTCCAACGCGGCGACCCGCGTCGAAGCGTCGAACGCCTGCGACCATCGGACCCTTGCCTCGGCGAGGGGCGCATTTGCGGCCAGGAATGGCGCGCCGGACTTTGCCGCCGCCTTCTCGACCTCGCGCACTAAGGCATCATGACCCGATTGCGCCAGATGGCGTCGCAGGGCGGCGGAGTCAAGGCTATGTCCCGACAGACGCAGGCGAACCAGCTCCTGCGCCAGTCCATCCAGCCCCTTGTCGCCAAATCCGTGGGCGGCGATCTCCTCCAGATGATCGTCCATCCGTTCAGGATCGTCGATGGCGCCGTGGGCCAGGGCGGCGGGCACAGGCTCGATGGCGCGAAACAGCGACTGCATCGCCTGGGCGCCTTCGGCCGTCTGACCCAGTTTGGGCGGCGGGCCGAAACCGCGCTTGCCCTGCCCCGGCGCCCAGGGCGCGCGTTGAGGGCTGCGCGGGAACAGGGCGTCGAAACGGTCGAACAGGTCGCGGCGGTATTGCTCCGCCAGATCCTTGTCCTGGATGGCTGAGGCGGTGTTCCTCAGCCGCGCCTTGAAGCCGGCCTTGCGCTCCGGCGTGTCCAGCGGCTCCAGATCCTGTTCGCGGCGGAACAGCACCTCGGCGAACCCATGGGTTTCGGCCAAGGCCTGGCGCAGCGCGGGCGCGCCCTTGTCGCGCAGGATGTCGTCGGGATCCTGCCCGGCGCCCAGCAGGGCGAACCGGAACGAGCGCCCTGGCTTCAGCAGCGGCAGCGACCGTTCGATGGCGCGATAGGCGGCGCGCAGTCCGGCCGCATCACCATCGAAGCACAGGATCGGCTCGTGCGACACGCGCCACAGCCGTTCCATCTGTTCCTCGGTCAGGGCCGTGCCCATCGGCGCCACGGCCGGCAGGCCTGCCCGCTGGCAGGCGATGACGTCCATATAGCCTTCGACCACGATGATGGCCTGGTCGTTCTTGGATTCCGCACCCAGGATGCGCCGCGCCTCGGGCAGGCCGTAAAGGGTCGCGCCCTTGTGGAAGAGCGGGCTTTCCGGGCCGTTCAGATATTTGGCCCGGTCGTCGGGGTTCATGGCCCGGCCGCCGAAGCTGACGATCCGCCCCCGCGCATCCAGGATCGGGAACATCAGCCGGTCGCGGAAGCGATCATAGGGCTGGCCGCCGCTTTCGGGCGAGATCAGCAGCCCGGCCTCGACCAGTTCGGCGGGCTTGGCGCCGCGCTGGACCAAGGCCTGTTTCAGCCCCTCACGGTCGTTGGGCGCATAGCCCAGGCCGAACCGCTCCCACTGATCCTCGGGCAGGCCGCGCTTGTCCAGATATTCGCGCGCCGCCTTGCCCGGCGTGCGGCGCAGATTGGCGGCGAACCATTTCTGGGCCAGGTCCATCCAGTCCGACAGACCCGCCCGCTTCTGCTCGCGCTCGGCCTCCCTGGGGTCTTCGGCGGGAAGCTGCATCCCCGCCTCACCCGCCAGGCGCTGCACCGCCTCGACGAAACTCAGCCGCTCGGTTTCCTGCAGGAAGGAGATGATGTCGCCGTGCTTGCCGGACGAGAAGTCGTGGAAGAACCCCTTGTCGTCGTTGACGAAGAAGGACGGCGACTTCTCCTTCGAGAAGGGCGACAGCCCGACGTATTCGCGACCCTGACGTTTCAGCTTCACCGTCCGCCCGATCACGTCGGACGGCCGAAGGCGGGCCTTCAGTTCATCGATGAATCTCTCGTCGAAACGCACCCGCGATCCTTAAGCCCTGCGGCACTCAACGTCGATGGATGGGAAGACGATCAGGCGGCTCGTCCGGGCATCCCCCGATATCCGAACGAACCGCCGCATCGCAGAAGGCGCAAACCGCAGCGTCCCCCAACGCCTTGGCTAACGAAGTCCTAACGCCTCGCGGACCGGCATCTGAAGTCAGGACCGGCGTTCTGTCGAGAGGCGGGCGAGCTTGCCCCAGCGAATAGAGGCGAGACTGTGTCCTTTTCGTCGCGCGTCGTTCGCCTTACGGGCGACCGAAGGGGACGACCTTGTTGGCGGCGTCATGCCCGATATCGGCGCTTCCCAGAAATGGTATGCCCGAGCGCAAGCACCAGTATCGAACGATTTCCTCCGGAGTCTGACCGAAATCGGGATCGTTTGGCGTGACGTCCGAGACCCGTCCCAGGCGAATCCCGGCCACGCGTCGGATGCTGGCCTGGCTGGTCAAGTGAAACATCATTCTGTCGATCCGGTAGGCGGCCTCGGACACCTCCTCCAGCATCAGGACGTGATCGGACAGATCGGGCTCCAGCGGCGTGCCGGTCAGTTCGTTCAGGATGGTCAGGTTGAAGGCGACGGCCGGGCGTGGATCAATCGCCAGCGACGGCTCGATCCAGTCGGTGCATCCCGTGGTCAGCCAGGACAGGGCGCCACGCGCGGTCGCGTCGTCGCGCACCGAATCCGAGGCCATCGGTCCGTGCGCCAGATGCTTGAACCCGGCCTTGTACATTCCGGCCAACAGGCTGCCGGCGTCGGAATAGCCCATGTAGCGCTTCTTGCGGGCGACGGCGTCCAGGCGCGGGATCACCGCATCGGCGATGCGACAGGAGCCGTATCCGCCGCGTGCGAACCAGATGGCGTCGATGCGGGGATCGTTGGCGAACTCCACGAAGGCGTCGGCGCGCGCCCGGTCATCGCCGGCGAAATGGCCGTGTTTCAGAAAACAGGCAGGGTGGAAGACGACGGCGACATCGCGGTCGGGATGGTTGTGCGCCATCCAGGCCTCGACCACCTCGGCGCGCTCTTTCGAAAAGCGCGAACTGGCGCAGACGACGCCGATCTTGAAGCTGTTGGTGTCCACGTCCGTCTTCTTCGTCGTTTTTGCGATCCCCTACTGGCGGACCGGCCCGATCCCCTGTTCTAAGGGGGCATGAACCAAGACGCCTCCTATTTCTTCTGCGGCATCGGCGGGTCGGGCATGCTGCCCCTGGCCATGATCGTCCAGGCGCACGGCGCCGTGATCGAAGGGTCGGACCGGGCGCTGGACCAGGGCCGCACGCCCGAGAAGTTCGACTGGCTGCGCGCCCATGGCGTGACCCTGCACCCCCAGGACGGATCGGGCGTGACCCGCGCGGATCAGACCGTCATCGCCACCGGCGCCATCGAGGAGACGGTGCCCGATATCGGCGCGGCCAGGCGCGCGGGCGCAACCATCAAGACCCGGCCCGAACTGCTCAGCGAACTTTTCAACGCCGCCCCGACCTCGGTCGGGGTCGCGGGCACCAGCGGCAAGTCCACCATCACCGGCATGATCGCCTGGATCCTGCATCAGACGGGCCGGGAGCCGACCGTCATGAATGGGGCGGTGATGAAGAACTTCGCCGACGCCGACCATCCGTTCGCCAGCGCCCTGATCGGCGGGCCGGACCTGTTCGTGTCGGAGGTGGACGAAAGCGACGGCTCCATCGCGCGCTACGATCCGACGGTGGCGGTGGTGTCCAACATCTCGCTGGACCACAAGTCGATGGAGGAGCTGCGCGACCTGTTCGGCGGCTTCACCGCGCGGGCGACGACGGCCGTATTGAACCTGGACAACCCCGAGACGGCGGCCCTGGCCCAGACCTTGCCGGCTGGGAAAGCGATCACCTTCGGCCTGGGCGAAGAGAAGGCCGAACTGTCCGCCCATGATCTTCAGCCCCTGCCGACAGGCATGCGGTTCCGGCTGATCGAGGGCTGGAGCGAACACGACATGGTGCTGAACGTCCCCGGCGCCCACAATGTCGCCAACGCCCTGGCGGCCCTGGGCGCGACCCGCGCGCTGGGCGTGCCCACGGCCGAGGCGGTCAAGGCGCTGGAGACCTTCGCCGGCATCCGTCGCCGGATGGAGGTCGTTGGGACGGCGCGCGACATCATCGTCATCGACGACTTCGCCCATAACCCGGACAAGATCGCGGCCACGCTGAAGACCCTGCACGCCTTCGACGGGCGGCTGCTGATCCTCTTCCAGCCGCATGGGTTCGGCCCGCTGAAGCTGATGAAGTCGGAGTTCATCGACGGTTTCGCCGGCCTGATGCGGGAGGACGACGTGCTGCTGATGCCCGAGCCGGTCTATTACGGCGGCACCACCGATCGCAGCGTGGGATCGGAAGACATCGCCTCTGGCGTCCGCGCCGCCGGCCGTCAGGCTGAGGCGCTGGCGACGCGCGCCGACTGCGGCGACCGCATCGTGGAGATCGCCAAGCCTGGCGACCGGATCATCGTCATGGGCGCGCGCGACGACACCCTGTCGACCTTCGCGGCGGAACTTTTGGGGCGTCTAGGCCAATAGCCGCCATCGGCAAGGACGGGGTTCAGTACACGTCACGGCGGTAGCGCCCGTTTTCCAGCAAGGTCAGCACAACGTCCACGCCCAGCGCGCTTTCCAGCGCGGCATGGACGCCTTGCGACATGCCTTCCAAACTGCCGCAGACATAGATCGCCGCGCCGCGCGCGATCCAATCTCGAAGCTCGTCGGCCGCCGCCCCGACCAGATCCTGCACATATCGGCCGTCGCCCGCGTCGCGCGAGAAGCTCCGGTCCAGCCGCCGCAACACCCCCGACGCCAGCCAGGCCTGCAACTCCGCATCGAAGAAGGCGTCGTGCGCCTGGGTGCGTTCTCCGAACAGCAGCCAGGCCCCGCCCACGTCGGTGCGCGCCTTTAAATGTGCGCGCAAACCCGCGATGCCCGTGCCGTTGCCGATCAGGATCATCGGCGTCTCGTCCGCCGGGCCGTGGAAGCTGCGGTTAGTGCGCAGGCGCATTCCGATCTGATCGCCCAGCGCCAGATCCTGCGTCAGCCAGCCTGAGGCAAGGCCGGGTGTGCCGTCGGGATGGCGCATCAGGCGGACCAAAAACTCGACCCGGCCGTCAGACGGCAGGGAGGCGATGGAATATTCGCGCGAACCCGGCGTGACGCCGTCACGCTTGGGCAGGCCGACCTCGGCGATGTCGCCGGCCGACCAGTCGGGCGTCGCGCCCACGGCCTCGAGCGTCAGATGCCAGGCCTCTCCGCCCGGACTGCCGGGGTTGACCAGTGTCCGTTCGACCAGCCGCCAGGGGTCGTAGGCAGGCGGTGTCCAGTCCGGAGCCGTCACGCTGCCGGTGATCTGGTTCAGTTGGTGCTGCCAGTGGCGGATGGCGCCGGCCTCGCCGTTATCGACCTCGACCATGTCGAACAGGGGCTCGGCGCCCGCGCGTCGCAGCCAGCCGTCCACCGCATGGCCGAAGCCGCAGAACTGATCATAGCTGCGGTCGCCCAGCGCCAGCAGACCGAAACGCAGTTCCGACAGATTCGTCGCCTCGCCCATGACCTTGCGCACGAACCGAGCGGCGCTGTCGGGCGGATCGCCCTCGCCGGTCGTGGAGACGATCAGCAATGCGCGGTCCGCCGCCTTCAGGGTCTGCACATCCAGATCGGCGAAGGACAGCACCCGCGCGCCCACGCCGCCATCGCCCAGAGACCGCGCCGTCATCCACGCCAGTTCCTCGGCGAAGCCCGTCTGGCTGGCGAAGGCGATCAGCAGCGGCCGTCCCTCGCCTGCGCCAGCCAGAGCATCAGACCGCGCGCGGGCCACCGCCCTGGTCCTGCGTGCACGCCAGACGATGACGGCGATCAGGGCCAGCCAAAGCGCCAAGGCCCCGACCGCCCACAGCCAGCGCTGCGGATCGGCTGTCACCCCGGACGATCTCCGTCGTCGTCCATCAGGGCGGCGAAGGCCGGCGACATCCGCTCGACCGGACCGCGCTGGGTACGCTCGACGAAATGGGCCATCAGGCCGATGGCCTCGGCATAGTCCGGTCCGTCGAACGGCCCCATGACGGTCAGGGCCGTGGCGTAGGCGTCGGCCATCATGGCCGAGGGGTGCAGGACGGTTACCGAACTCAGATTATTGCTGACCGGCCGCCCGGTCGATCCGTCAATGGTGTGGGGATACAGGCGCCCCTCATGGCGGAACGCGCGGCGATAGTCGCCGCTGGTCGCCACGGCCAGATCGAACAACGCCGCCACGGTGTGGGGCGCGGGCGAGCCCTCGACCCGCTCGATCTCGACCCACCACGGCTGGGCGTCCGGCTTGACGCCGCGCCCCTTCAACTCGCCGCCGATCTCGATCAGGTGCGAGGTCGCGCCCATGGCCATCAGGCGGTCGGACACGCGGTCCACCGCATGACCCTTGGCGATGCCGGAGAAGTCCAGCTTCATCCCGCCCATCTGCATGACCGCGCGCGCCTCGCCGTTCAGCCGCAGCTTCTGCCAGCCCGACACGGCCGCAGCCGCCGCAATCTCGTCTTCGGATGGGACGGGCAGCAGAGCCGAGCGCGGTCCGGGCGGGCCGAACCCCCACAGATCGACCAAGGCGCCAAGGGTCGGATCGACGGCGCCGTTGGTCTCGTCGCCCAGTGTCATCGCCGCATCCAGCAGATCCCAGAACGGCTGGGACACCGCCCAGACGCCGGCCGGCGCCGTGTTGAAGCGGCTGATTTCGCTGGACGGCTCCCACGGGCTGAACAGACCGACGACGGCCGCGAGTTCCTCTTCGATCGCCACCTGGATCTCGGCCTCGCCTACGCCTGGCGGGGCGATGACGCGCGCGCTCCAGGTCGTGCCCATGGTCTGGCCGCCCAGCGAGCGGATCAGGTCGCTGGGCGGACGAGGCGGCGCGCCTTCGATCGCGGGCACGAGGACGCGGTTGTCGGCGCGGTCGCCCAGAGGGGCGGCGTCGCCGATGTTGACCGTGGGCGGGGCGGCGCGTGAACCGCGCGAGGGGGGAATGTCGGACATGGCCCTTCGCTTAGGGCAGGATTTCCATCGCCGCCACATAGCTGGCGTTGGAACCCAGCGTTTCGCCCTGGCCTTCGGTGCGGACCGAGGCGTTCAGCCAGTACATGCCGGCTTCCGGCCAGGTGATGGTGAAGGCGCCCTCGGCGTTGGTCTTGACCGTCGATTCTTCGGGGTTGTCGCGGTAACGCAGGCCGCCACGCGCCACGGTGACGTCGATGTCCGCCGCCGGCTGGCCGTTGTTCAGCAGCTTGAAGGTGGCGGGTTCGCCCACGACCAGGTCGTTCGGGTGGGTGACAGGAACCAGCTCAAGCCCCTCGCCGGTCGTCTTGAAGACGGTGTCGGTGGGGTTGTTCAGGGTGACGAAGGTCTCGATCCGGCTGGCGGTACGGGTCGCCTGAACATTGGTCGCCCCCTCAGGCAGGCCCGCCGGGTAGTCCGAGGCCGCGCCGCGCCAGCGCTTCTGTTCGCCGTTCAGGGTGTAGCTGGCCATGACGCCGTTCATGACGTTGGCGATCTTGTAGGTGCCGTTCTGGGTCAGATGGGCGTCGAAGGTCGAGCGATAACGGCCCTGCATGGCGTTCTCGGGCTGGACCGCCGAGCCGTCCGGCGCGGTGATGGTCAGGCCGGTCAGGCGCATGGCGGCGTGGTCGGGGTTGAACACCTGGTTCGACATGCCGGCGTCGAATCCGACCCAGGCGTCCGTGCCCGACAGGGTCGTGGCGGTGGGCGCCAACCAGGCGCGGTGGGCCTGAGCGGCCATTGGGGCGGCCAGTGCTGCAGCCAGCGTGAGCAGGGCGATCGTCTTCTTCATGGTCATGATCCTCAGCGAGAGACGGCGACGCGCACGGCGCCCAGTTCGGTGGAGCCGGTTCCGGCGCTTGTATTGGCCGCGCCCCAGCGGAAGGGCACACGCACGACCTCGCGCCCGCCCAACTCACGGGCCGCCTCGACGACGATGTTGTACTGACCGGGCTGAAGGTTGCGCAGGCGGGCGGCGGGCACGCTGACGGTCTGGCGGCCCGGCGCGCGCGTGGCCCCGGATACGCCGTCGGCCGGCAGGCTCATGGCCCGGCCGCCCTTGCGCCACCAGGTGCGCAGATCCTTCAGCCAGTCCTTGCCGTCGCCCTCGTTGTTGCGGGTCTGCTGATACCATACGGCCAGGGTGCGTTCGGCGGACTGATCCGGCTTTTCGATCCACACCGCGACATAGGGGCGGTGATAGGAGGCGGTGTTCAGGCGCGGAATCTCGACCGACACCGTCAGGTCGGCGGCCATGGCGGGCACAGCGGCGGCGGCCAGGCCGACGGTGGTGATGACGACGGGAAGAAGGCGCATCAAAAAACTCGTCAATGAATGAAGATCAGGGCGATAACGACGGGGATCAGCAGGCCCAACGCCGCCAGCGGCCAAGTCGAGGGCCGACCCTTGGCGTGCAGGAACATCAGGCCCAGCCCCGTGACGGCGAAGATGACGCAGGCCGCCGCGAAGACGTCGATGAACCAGAACCAGACCACGCCGGCGTTGCGACCCTTGTGCAGGTCGTTGAGGTAGGCGATCCACCCGCGCGTCGTCTTCTCGTGCAGCGTCTCGCCGGTCGAACGGTCGATGGTGACCCAGCCGTCGCCGCCGGGCATGGCCAGGGCGACATAGACCTCTTCCGCCGTCGTCTCGGTCGGCTTGCCGGCGATCTCGACCTTTAGAGCGTCGGACGCCCAGCGTGCGACCGCGTCGGGGACAGGATCAGTCGTCTCCTGCGGGAAGCTCGCCAGCCGCTGCAACAGGGGCGCCGGCAAGGTCGCGGTCTGTTCGACCGTGACCGGATCGCCGGGGATTGAGGCCGCATGGTTCAGGGTGATGCCGGTGACCGCGAACAGGATCATGCCGACGAGGCTGACCGCCGCCGAAATCCAGTGCCAGCTATGCAGCTGTTTCAGCCAGAACGACCGTGCGCCGTTCAGCGCCGCCTTGGGTTTGGGGCCCTTGGCTGCGGTTTCGGCCTGACGCTGTGTGGCGAGTTCGGTCACGGGCTCGCTGTGCCATTGTTGCGAACGGGTTGCAATAGCATTTAGCGGCGTCGTGGCCCTTGGGCGTCAGACCTCGGTCCAGCGCCGCAGCAGATTGTGATAGACGCCGGTCAGTTCGATCACCGCCTGATCCTTCGGCCCCTTCTCGGACGCCACGCGCTGGGTGGCGATGTCCAGGCGGAACAGGGTCTCGCGATCCGCGTCGTCGCGAACCAGGCTCTGCATCCACATGAAGGACGAGACCCGCGCGCCGCGCGTCACTGGCGTGACCCGATGCAGGCTCTTGGACGGATAGAGGACCAGATCGCCAGCCGGCAGCTTGATCGCCTGCGACCCATACATCTCCTCGATGATCAGTTCGCCGCCATCGTAGTCCTCGGGTTCGGACAGGAACAGGGTCGCCGACAGATCGCTGCGAATGCGGATCGCCCCGCCGCCCCGCGCCTGACGGATGGCGTTGTCGACGTGCAGGCCGAACTCGCCCCCACCCTCGTAGCAGTTGAACAGGGGCGGAAAGATCGTGTGCGGCAGGGCCGCCGCCACGAACATCGGATTGGCGTTCAGCGCCTGGACGACCAGGGCCGAGACCTCTTTGGCCACGTCCGAATCCTCGGGCAGTTGCAGGTTCTTCTTCGCCGTCGCCGATTGATGGCCCGAGGTGGCGTTGCCGTCCGCCCACGGCCCGGCGTCCAGCCGTGCACGCAGCGCCGCGACCTCGGCCTTGGAGAAGACTTCCGGAATCTGCAGCAGCACGGGCGTTCTCGCTGAAAGAGGAAACGGCCCCGCGGGGGATCGCGGGGCCGTCAGACTAAGGCCGGGGAAACGGCCTTTAGAAGCGCAGGTTCAGGGCCAGGATGGCCTGGCGACCTGCGGCCACATCGGCGTGGTGAACGCCGTTGGTGCGCATGATGTATTCCTCGTCCGTCGCGTTCTTGACGTTCAACTGAAGCGTCGCGCGGTCCGTCAAATCATAGGCGGCGAAGGCGTCCACGCGGGTCCATTCGGGCGCATAGATGCGGTTATTCCCGCCGCCCGCGCCGCCCTGGTTGCCGCCCAGAGATTTGGACGTGTAGTAGACGCCGCCGCCGACCGTCAGCCGGGGCAGGACGCGATAGGTGGTGAACAGGCTGGCGCTGTGCTTGGGCGTATTGGCCAGCGGCAGACCTTGCAGCGGATTGACGCTGGCGACCGGCGGCGTGCCCGACACGACAACGGCCGCCTTGGTCAGTTCGGAGTCCATGTAGGTGTAGCCGCCGAACACGGTCCACTTCGGCGTGATGCTGCCCGACACGCCCAGCTCGAAGCCGTTGACCTCGACCTCGCCTTCCTGACGGAAGATGTTGGGCTGAACCAGGACCAGGGCGTTCTTGCGCGTCAGATGGAAGGCGGCCGCCGACAGGGCGAGACGGTCGTTCAAGACGTTGGCCTTGGCGCCGATCTCGAAGCTTTCGGTATCTTCCGGATCCAGAACGGTGTTGGCGACGCCATCGACCGTGCCCGTACCGCCCGAGGCGTTCTGGTCGCCCGCTGAAATGGTTGGCGGCGTCGAGGAGGTGGACCAGGACGCATAGACGCTGCTGTTCTGCGTCGGCTTGAACACCAGGCCGACCTGATAGTTGGTGAACTCCCAGGTTTGTTCCGACACAGCCGTATAGCCCGTCGTCGTCCAGACGCCGGCCGACTGGGTCGCGGTCGCATTTACGCCCTTGACCGAATACTGGTCCCAGCGAACGCCCAGGTTCAGAATCAGTCGCTCGGTCAGGGTGATGCTGTCGTTGGCATAGACGCCGATGGCCTCGGTCGTGTTCGAACTGGTCGGGCCGCGATTGATCACGCCGGTCCAGGCGTCGTCGGGATTGGGGTTGTAGACCGGGGTGCAGTCGCCGGCGCCCAGCGACCCGGCGGCGGTCGGATACGACCCGCTGACGGTCGTCAGACCGGTCGGACAGGCCGAGCCCGAGGTGGTGTAGGTGGAATAGGAGGCGTTCCTGTTGTGCTCGCGCGACAGCTCCACGCCGACGTCATAGCTGTGCTTGATCGAACCGGTGGCGAATTGGCCGAAGACATCCGTCACATTGGCCAGGGTGGTGACCGGGTTCCAGCGGGTCTTGGTGCCCCGCTTCATCCAGTAGGTCCCGTCCGCCGCGCGTCCGACATAGCCGCCGTCGCCGGGGTTGGTGACGATGTAGTCGTTCAGCGTCTGCGAGTAGCGGCTGACGTTGCGGATCGTGGCGAAATCGTTGAGGCGATGCTCGGCCTTGAAGGTGAACGCATCTACCTCATTGGTCAGGTAGTCGCGCGCCTTCAGCCCGTAGAAGCTGTCATAGGGCACATCCAGAACGCCGCTGTCGGTCGTGCGTGACTGGATCTTGGTGAACAGCGGAATGCCGTAGTCGGGCATCTGGTCGCTGGTCAGGTGATAGTAGCTGAAGACCATCGACGACGGCGTGCCCAGGCCGGCGCCTAGGCTGATGGCCGCACCCCATTTGTCGTAGTCGACGGCGTCGCGGCCGGGCACGTCGCCCTGGGCGCCCATCAGATTGATGCGCAAGGCGGCGGTCTCGCCCAGCGGCAGGTTCGCATCGACCGTGCCGCGCAGATAGCCGTCCGTGCCCGCGCCCGCGCTGACATTGGTGAAGGCGTTCAGCTTGGGCGACTTGGAGGCCAGGTTGATGCTGCCGCCGCCCGAACCGCGTCCCGAATAGACAGCGTCCGGCCCCTTGATGACCTCGACCTGTTCGAGGTTGAAGACCTCCCGCTGCTGGCCGCCCGTGTCGCGAATGCCGTCCACGAAGATGTTGTTGCCCGACGACTGGCCCCGGATGAAGGGACGATCGGCCAGGGGCTGACCGCCCTCGCCTGCCCCGAACGTGATGCCGGGGGAATTGGACAGCAGGTCCTGCAAGGACGAGGCCGAGGTCTGTTCGATGATGGCCTGGGGGATCACCGTCACGGTGCGCGGCGTGTCCACCAGGGGCGCGACGAATTCGGGGCTGACGGGAGCCGGCTTCTTGAACTGACCGTTGACGTCGATCGTGCCCAGATTGGCGGGCTGGGACTGGTCGGCCGTGACGACCACGCCGTCTTCGGCGGTCACGTCAGCGGCGATGGCAGGGGCGACGACCAGCATGCCTGCGGCGCTGGAGGCGAACAGAAGCGAGCGGAGCGCGGCGGCGCGGGATTCGGACATAGTCTTGCGACCTTTTGGTCTGATTTTGCGATGCGCTCGCAATAACCAGCTCCACAGGAAGGCACAAGACAATTGCGAACAAATCGCAATCTTAACTAGCCGACGGCGCTGATGCTCCTCTGGGGCGCCGACGTGTCGATATCCAGCCAGGTCGGATCGGGCATGGCGCGGTGGGCGGCGGCCAAAGCTTCGGACCAACGCCGACCCAGATCGCGGAAATAGGGATCATCCGCCTCGATGCGCCGCGCCGTGCCGGTCACCTGGTCGCGCGGCATGACGATCAGGTCCAGCGGCGGGCCGACGGCGATGTTCGAGCGGATGGTCGAGTCGAACGAGATCAGCCCCAGCTTCACCGCCTCGGACAGGGAGGTGGAGCTGTGCAGGGCGCGATCCAGAATGGGTTTGCCGTATTTCAGCTCGCCGATCTGCAGATAGGGCGTATCGGGCCCGCACTCGATGAAGTTGCCCTGCCCGTAGATCAGATACAGCCCCATTTTGCCGCCGGCGATCTGACCGCCCAGCAGCATGGAGGCGGTGACGTTCAGCCCATCGGCGGTCGGCGTCGGCGGGGTATTGATGCTGGCGCGCACGCTGGCCATCGCATGACCCAGAAGCTGGGCGGCGCGGAACAGGGTCGGGGCGGTCTGGAGCGTCTCAAGCTCGGTGGAGTCCGGCAGTTTGATCCCGGCTGCGACCATGGCCAGCGCCGTCTGGGTGACCGACAGATTTCCCGCCGTCGCGACCGCCAGGATGCGCTCGCCCGGCGATTTGTAGATGTGCAGTTTGCGATAGGACGAGATGTTGTCCACACCCGCATTGGTGCGCGTGTCGGCGATCATCGCCAACCCGTCGTCCACCAGCATGCCTACGCAATAGGTCACTTCGCTCTATTCGCTCCCCGCGTTGCGAATCCCCAGACGCTAACAGATTCGCGCGTCATGCCTATCGGGGCCATCCACTGGATTGCAGTTGTTGCTGGCTCTGTTGCACCGGCCGCACATTCAGGGCGACGGTCAGTTGCTCCTGGCCGCCGCCATAGCTCGTGCCCCGGATCGGGGTGGCGCCGCGCGCGTCCAGGCCGACCGCGACCCGGACATAGTGTTCGGTCGGACAGATGCCGTTGGCCGGATCGAACCCGACCCAGCCCAGATTTTCGACCCAGGCCTCGGCCCAGGCATGGGCGGCGTCCTGATCGTGGCGTCCATCCTGACGGCTGAGATGGCCCGAGACATAGCGGGCCGGCACGCCCAGCAGGCGCGCGGCCGAGATGAAGATCTGCGAATGGTCCTGACAGACGCCGCGCTTCTGGGCGAAGGCGTCGGCGGCGGTGTGGGAGGCGGAGGTCGAGCCGACCTCGAACGCCACCGTATCCTTCAGGGCGCTCATCAACCGGTGCATCCGATTAAGCGTCGGCCCCTCGGGGATTGAGCGGGCGAAGTCGACGATGCCGGCGTCGGCCTTGGTCATCGGGGTTTCGCGCAGATAGACCAAGGGGGACAGCCGCTCGGCCTGGCCCTTCACGACGCCGCCCGTCTCGACGGTCGAGACCTCGCCGGTGACGCGGATGGTCAGGGCGTCGGTCGGCCGCTCGGTGTAGAGGCTGTGAACGATGTTGCCGAAGGCGTCCTCGCTGCGCCGCAGCCGGGCGTCCACATCGGTTTCGATGCGCCAGTCGCGCACCTGCTGGCTTTCGCACGACTTGGGCGTCAGGCGCAGCATCTGGACGATGAACCGCGCGGGCCTGGCATACGCATAGCGGGTGGAGTGATCGATCCGGATCCGCATCGTCAGACCAGATACTGTTCGTGGACGGCCGCGGCCAGGGCGTTGTTCTCGTTCAGGAAGCTCTGGATGTATTCGTGCAGGCCGGACTGGAAGATGTCCTCGATTTTGGCCTCGTTGAACTGGCTGAGGCGATTGGAGGCCAGCCGTTGCGCCGGGCCGCGCCGGCCGTAATCGGTCGCCAGTTTCTCCAGATAGCTGACGATCATGCCCTGACATGAGGCCAGCGAGCGCGGCATCTGGCGGTTCAGCACCAACAGGTCCGCCACCAGCCAGGGCCGCACGCTTTCGCGGTAAACCCAGCGATAGGCGGTCAGGGCCGAAACTTCGCGCAGCAGGGTCGTCCACTGGAAATAGTCCAGCTGCCCCCCGACCCGTTCGCCGGGCGGCAGAAGCAGGTGATACTTCACGTCCAGCAGACGCGCAGTGTTGTCGGCCCTCTCGATCGCCATGCCCAGTCGCAGGAACCAGTAGGCGTCGTTGCGCAGCATGGTCCGCGACGAGGCGCCTTCCACCGCCAGGGACGTCGATTTCACGAAGTCGAGGAAGTTGGTGAAGTCGTCGCGCTTGGTCGGTTCGCCCAGCTCGTTCAGGCCGTTCCAGGCGCCGTTGATCGCCTCCCACAGTTCGATGGTCAGGGCGGTGCGCACCGAGCGCGCATTGGTCCGCGCCTTGGTGATGCAGGCCTTGATCGAGGTCGGATTGTCAAAGCCGAAGGCCAGATATTCCCGCACGGACTTTTCCGACACGGTCCGGCCGGTCGCGTCGAAGCCGGCCTTGACCCCCGACGAGGCGATGGCCCCGGCCCAGGCGGTGACGGCGGCCTGATCTTTCGCCGGCAGGGCGGCGAGACGGATCGCCGCCTCCAGAATGCGGGCGAGAAAGTCCGCCCGCTCCATGTAGCGGCCGGTCCAGTAGAGGCTGTCTGCGGTGCGTGAAAGCATCAGTTGTCCAGCACCCAGGTGTCCTTGGTTCCGCCGCCCTGGCTGGAGTTCACTACCAGCGACCCTTCCTTCAACGCCACCCGCGTCAAACCGCCGGGCGCGACGCGCACGCCGGCCGGGCTGGACAGGACGAAGGGCCTGAGGTCGACGTGGCGGGGCGACAGGACGCCGCCGTTCAGCGTCGGGGCGGTCGACAGGCTCAGAGTCGGCTGGGCGATGAAGTCGTCGGGATCGGCAATCAGCTTGGCGCGGAAATCCTCGATCTCGGCCTTGGTCGAGGTCGGCCCGACCAGCATGCCGTAACCGCCCGATCCGCCGACTTCCTTGACCACCAGTTCCGGCAGCTTATCCAGCACTTCCTTCAGAGCGTCCGGCTCGCGACAGCGCCAGGTCGGCACGTTCTGCAGGATCGCATCCTCACCCGTGAAGAAGCGGATGATCTCGGGCATGTAGGTATAGACGGCCTTGTCGTCGGCCACGCCCGTCCCGACCGCATTGGCCAGGGTTACGCGCCCGGCGAAATAGGCCGACATCAGCCCCGGCACCCCGATGGTGGAGTTGGGCATGAAGGTCAGGGGATCGAGGAAGTCGTCATCGATGCGGCGATAGATGACGTCGACGCGCTTGGGCCCCTCGGTCGTGCGCATGAAGACGGTGTCGTCGTTGACGAACAGGTCCGTGCCCTGGACCAGCTCGACACCCAGCTTGTCGGCCAGGAAGCTGTGCTCATAGTAGGCCGAATTGAAGGGGCCGGGCGTCAGCACGACGATCGTCGGGTCCGCCCCCGCCCCTGCCGGCGCCGAAGCCTGCAGCGAGCGCAGCAGCATGTCGGTGTAGATTTCGACGGGCCGCACGGCGTGCTCCGCGAACAGGTCGGGGAAGAGCCGCATCATCATCTCGCGGTTCTCCAGCATATAGGAGACGCCCGACGGCGTGCGGCAGTTGTCTTCGAGAACGTAGAAGCCGTCCTCGCCCGTGCGCACCAGATCCACGCCCGAGATATGGCACCAGACGTCGCCCGGTGGACGGCGCCCCTGCATCTCCGGCCGATAGTGCGGATTGGTCAGGATCAGATCGGCCGGAACGATGCCCGCCTTGATGCAGTCCTGCGGGCCATAGATGTCTTTCAGAAAGGCGTTGATGGCAGTGACCCGCTGCTTCAGCCCCTTTTCCAGACCGCCCCACTCGTCCGCGCCGATGATGCGCGGCACGACGTCAAAGGGGATCAGCCGCTCGTTGGATTCCTCGTCGCCATAGACGGCGAAGGTCACGCCCATGCGGCGGAAAAAAAGCTCCGCCTGGCGCGAGCGCGCCTGCAGCAGATCGGCCGGTGCGTTTTCCAGCCACGCCGCCAGCGTCTTGTAGCTGTCGCGGATCGCACCCGATCCGCCGCCGTTCATTTCGTCGAAAGCTCTCGTCATCCGCCCCCGCCGCGTTGAAGTCGCAGCTTGAACGGTCACGAACGTAAAGCGCAACAGTTTTGTTGCACTGCGGCGACGCCTTATCCGACGGCCACCGCCTTCATCGACACCGCCGGATCAGCCAGCTTGTCCACGTCCACGGGCGTCGCCTTGGCGATCAACGACTTGCCGGCCATGAACTCGGGCGGGGCGTTGACGGCCTCGACGCAGACGATGCGGTCGCCGTTCAGATGGAAGACCGCAAAGCCAGACGCCGTCGGGTCGCCGCGCACCACCTGGCGATCGGCGTCGAACGGCAGGCCGGCGATCTGAAGCTTGACGTCATACTGGTCCGACCAGAACCACGGCACTTCGGGCGTGGGTCCGGCCCGCCCGACGATGGCGGCGGCCGCCTGTTTGGCCTGCTCGAGGGCGTTGGGCACGCTTTCCAGCCGATGATGCACGCCGCCGTGGACCGGAATGGGTCGTCGCGTCATGTCGCCGATGGCGAAGATCGCCGGGTCGCTGGTGCGTGCCTCAGCGTCCACCACCACGCCGTCGTCGCAGGTCAGGCCGGCCGACCGCGCCAGGGCGTCGCACGCCAGGGCGCCGACACCCACCAGCACCGCATCCGCCCGCACCACCGATCCGTCGGCCAGGGTCACGCCGTCGCGGGCCACAGCGACTACCTCAGCGTCGGTCAGGATTTCGACGCCGTGCGTACGGTGCTGCGCCGTGAAGAAGGCCGACAGGGTCTCGGACGCCACCCGCGCCAGCACGCGCGGCGCGCGCTCGATCACCACCGCCTCGGCGCCCAGGGCGCGCGCCGACGCCGCCGCCTCCAGCCCCACATAGCCGCCGCCGACCACCGCCAGACGCTTGCCGGGCCCGAGGACCGCCTTCAGTCGCTCGGCGTCCTTCATCGTGCGCAGTTCCAGCAGATCGGGATGGTTCCCGCCCGGGACCGGCAGTTTGCGCGCCGTCGATCCGGTCGCCAGCACAAGGATGTCGTAGGTCTCCGACGACCCGTCCTCAAAGACGACCGTCTTCGCGGCAGGCTCCACCGCCACGGCGACCGTCGAGGGTCGGAAGTCGATATTCTGCTCGGCGTAGAAACTCAGAGGCCGCAGCAGCAGCGCCTCCAGATCCGCCTCCCCCTTCAGCCAGGCCTTGGACAAGGGCGGCCGCTGATACGGAGGCGCATCCTCCTCGCCCGCCAGCACGATGGGGCCTTCATGCCCATACTGCCGCAGGAAGGCCGCGACGGAGCCGCCCGCGTGCCCGGCGCCGATGATGAGAACCTTGGTCATGGGACGCATTTAGAGTGGCGAGTGACGAGTGGCGAGTGGCGAGCAAGCGACGGATGCCCAGATTTTATCGCCACTCATCACGCGCCACTCGCCACTCGCCACTAGACATCCCCTTGACTGTTCCATTGTTACAGCATAGTGGAACACGCATGACGACCTCTCCCGCCCGTGACGACCTGCATGACGCCCTGCTGTCGATGCAGACGCGCGCCGAGATCGACGCCTTTCTGGCCGATCTTTGCACGCCTGCGGAACTGCGCGCCTTCTCCGAGCGCTGGCAGGTCGCGCGCCTGCTCGACGCCGGCGGCAAATCCTATCGCGAGATCGCCGCAGAGGCCCATGCCAGCCCCACCACCGTCGTCCGCGTCGCCCGCTATCTGAAAGACATGCCGCATCAGGGCTATCGCCTCGCCCTGGACCGCCTGAAGAACAAGAACTGAGTATCCGAACATGAGCACCGTGCAGGGGCGGCTTCGCATCGCCGTCCAGAAATCCGGCCGTCTGGCCGACCGCAGCCTCGACCTGATCCGCGACGCGGGCCTGAAATGGGTCAAGGGTCACAACGACCTGCTGTACCGGGTCGAGAACTATCCGATCGACCTGCTGCGCGTCCGCGACGACGACATCCCCACCTTCGTGGCGGACGGCGTGTGCGATCTGGGCATCGTCGGCGAGAATGTGCTGGAGGAGGGCCGCAACGGCGGGCCGAACGCCTCGATCGTCATGCCGCTGGGCTTCGGTCGCTGCACGCTCAAGATCGCCACGCCTCCGACCCTGTCCTACGACGGCCCGGCCTCGCTGGACGGTCTGCGCATCGCCACCTCCTATCCCAAGATCCTGCGCCGCTTCCTCGACGAACGCGGGGTCAAGGCCGACATCGTCGTGATGCGCGGGGCCGTCGAGGTCGCGCCCCGGCTGAAACTGGCCGCCGCCATCTGCGACCTGGTTTCGACCGGCGCGACGCTGGAGGCCAACGGGCTGGGCGCCAAGGATACGGTTCTGGAAAGCCAGGCCGTGCTGATTCAGTCGCCCGTGGCGCCCGAGCCCGCCTTGCAGCAGCTGTTGGACAGCGTCATCGAGCGGATGGCAGGCGTGGTGTCCTCGCAAGGCGCCAAATACGTCATGCTGAACGCCCCGCGCTCGGCCCTGGACGAGATCACCGCCATCCTGCCCGGCGCCGGCTCGCCCACTGTCATGCCCCTGATGGGTCGCGACGATGCGGTCGCCGTCCACGCCGTTTGCCAGGAGGCCGTCTTCTGGGAGACGCTCGAGAAGCTGAAGGCCGCCGGCGCCTCGGCCATTCTGGTCCTGCCGATCGAGAAGATGATGTGATGAAACGCATCGACTGGTCTTCCCTCGACGCGGCCGGCAAGACGGCCGCCCTGGCCCGCCCCGCCCAACGCACCGCCGGCGACGTGACCGAGGTCGTGCGCACCATCCTGGACGACGTGCGCCAGCGCGGCAGCGCGGCCGTGACCGACTGGTGCCTGAAGCTGGACAAGGCCCCGCCCCGTCGCATCGCCATCACGCCCGAGGCCGTCGCCGAGGCGCGCAACGCCCTGCCGCCCGGCGACGTGCGCGCCCTGCGCATGGCGGCCGACAATGTGCGCGTCTTCCACCAAGCGACCCGGCCCGAGGACACCCCCTTTGTTGAGACGACGCCGGGCGTGTGGTCCAAACTGGCCTGGCGTCCCATCGCCTCGGCCGGCCTCTATATTCCCGGCGGCACCGCGCCGCTGTTTTCGTCGCTGCTGATGTTGGCCATTCCGGCCGGCGTCGCGGGCGTGGGCCAGCGCGTCGCCGTGACGCCGCCGAACAAGGACGGCGGCATCCACCCCGCCATGATCCTGGCCGCCGCAGAGGCGGAGCTGGACGCCATCTGGCTGATGGGCGGGGCCCAGGCCATCGCCGCCCTGACCTTCGGCGTCGAACTTGAGGACGGGGTCATCCCGGCCTGCGATAAGCTGTTCGGACCCGGCAACGCCTATGTGGCCGAGGCCAAGAAACAGGCCTCCGCCTTGCCCGGCGGCCCCGCCGCGGATATGCCCGCCGGCCCGTCGGAGTTGATGGTCATCGTCGATCGCGACGCCGCGCCCGAGATCGCCGCCGCCGACCTGCTCAGCCAGGCCGAGCACGATGCGGATGCACAGGTTCTGCTGGTCTCCACCAGCCGCGCCACCATCGACTACATCCTGAGCGAGGTCGAGGTTCAGGTCGCAACCCTGCCCCGCGAAGCCATCGCCCGCGCCTCTCTGAACGAGGCCCGCGCCATCTTGGTCCGCGACCTCGACGCCGCCGCAGAAGTCGCCAACCTCTATGGCCCCGAACACTTGGCGATCCAGATCGACGATCCCGAGGCGCTGGTCGATTCGATCAAGGCCGCCGGGGCCGTCTTCGTCGGCCGGTTCGCCGCCGAGACGCTGGGGGATTATGCCGCCGGTCCCAGCCACGTCCTGCCGACCGATGGCGGCGCCCGCACCCTGGGCGGCGTCACCACCGCCAGCTTCATGACCACCATGTCGGTCCAGCTGGTGACCGAGGCCGGCGCACGTCAGCTGGCGCCCATCGCCGCCCGCCTGGCCCGGATGGAGGGCCTGGAAGCCCACGCCCGCGCCGCCGATCTGAGGGCCGAAGGATGACCCTGCCCGCTCCCTATCCGCCGCTGGTTTCCGGCGGCGAAGGTCTGGATCGCTATCCCGGCGACGCCTCCGCCCTCGCCGCTCGGATGGCCGCCGTCTATGGCGTGCCTGCCGAACAGGTGCTGCCGGTGCGCGGCCTGACCCACGGGCTGGAACTGGCCTGGCGCCTCGCCGCGCGCGACGGGGGATCGGTCGAGGCTCCGAAGGCCGAACCCTATGACAGTCTCGCCGCCATCTATCCGGCCAAGGGCGAACCTGGCGTCATCGTGATCCGCGCCTTGGGCTCGCCCGAAGCCGTCGGCGAAATGGCCGCCCGCGTCGCCCCCGCCCTGCTGGTGGTGGACGAAGGACTGATCGAGTTCTCCGACAGCGTCTCGGCCGTGACCGTCGTCGCCGATCAGCCGAACCTCGTCGTGCTGCGCAGCCTGTCCCTGGCCTATGGGTTGGCCGGCGCTCGCGTCGGCGCGGCGATCGCGCAGGCCCCGACCCTGGCGCGTCTGGCGTCGGTGCTGGAACCATACGCCCTGCCCGAACCGCTGGTTCGGCTGGCGATGCAGGCGCTCGATCCGTCGCGGATGATCGAGACCGCCGAGCGGATCGCCTCGGTCCGGCGCGAGCGAGAACGGGTCGTTCGCGAACTGGGCCGCCAGATGCCGGTCGAACCGGGCGTCGGTCCCATCATCATGGCGCGGCCCGAAGAGCCCGCCGCCGCCCTGGCCGGTCTGAAGGCTTACGGCGTCGAGGCCGATCTGTCCGGCGAGCGTCTGCGCCTGCCGATCTCGATCAAGTTTGAGGTCAACGACCGGCTGCTCGCCGCCTTCGGTCTGACGCCCGCCAAGCGCCGCCCGGCCCGCATCGGTCAGGCCGTGCGCGACACCAAGGAAACCCGCATCGTCTGCGCGGTCGATCTGGATGCGCCCGGCCCGGTGAAGATCGAAACCGGCGTCGGCTTCTTCGATCACATGCTGGAGCAGATCGCGGCCCACGGCGGCTTCTCGCTGCGTCTGCAATGCGAGGGCGACCTGCACACCGATCCGCACCACACGATCGAGGACAGCGCCATCGCTCTTGGCCAAGCGCTGAAACAGGCGTTGGGCGAGCGCAAGGGCATCGCCCGCTACGGCTTCGTCCTGCCGATGGACGAGGCGAATGCAACCGTCTCGATCGACCTGTCGGGTCGTCCCTATCCGCTGTTCGAGGGTGCGTTCGAGACGCCCTTCATCGGCGACTACCGCACCGACCTGACCGCCCACGTCTTTCGGTCGCTGGCCGAGGCCATGGGCGCGGCCGTGCACATCAAGGTCACGGGCCAGGACGACCACCACAAGACCGAAGCCGTCTACAAGGCCTTCGGCCGCGCCCTGCGCCAGGCCATCCGGGTCGAAGGCGACGCCGTGCCGTCGACCAAGGGGGTTCTGTGACCGAGGTCGCCGTCATCGCCTACGGCGCCGGCAATGTCGCCTCGGTCCAGTTCGCGCTGGAGCGGCTCGGCGCGACCGTGCGCCTGACCGACGATCCGACCGTGATCGCCGAGGCTGAACGGGTCATCCTGCCTGGCGTAGGCGCGGCCGGATACGCCATGAAGCGCCTGTCGGACCTGGGTCTGATCGCGCCGATCCGCGCCTTCCCGCGCCCGCTGCTGGGTGTGTGCTTGGGTCAGCAACTGCTGTTCGGATCGAGCGACGAGGGCGACGGCGTCGATCTGCTGGGCCTCATTCCGGGTGCGGTGACCCGGCTGAAGCCAGCGGGCGATCTGCCGGTGCCGCACATGGGCTGGAGCCGGTTGACGCGCGACCGCGACGACCCCTTGCTGGAGGGCGTCGCCGACGGCGCCTATGCCTATTTCGTCCATGGCTTCGTCTGTCCCGACGGACCGGCGACCCTGGCGCGCGCCGACTATGGCGGCGTCGTTCCGGCTGTGGCTCGATCCGCCAACCGCTGGGGCTGCCAGTTCCACCCCGAACGCTCGGCCGAGGCCGGGGCGACCATCCTCAAGAACTTCCTGGGCCTGCCATGCTGATCTACCCCGCCATCGACCTGAAGGACGGCGTCTGCGTGCGCCTGATGCACGGCGACTTCGCCCAGGTGACACATTACGACCAGCAGCCGGCCGCCCGTCTGACGACCTTTGCGGCCGAGGGCGCGGAGTGGATTCACATTGTCGATCTGGACGGGGCCGAGGCGGGCGAGGCGCGCCAGCACGCCCTGATCGGCGAACTGACCCAGGCCATCGACGTCAAGGTTCAGTCGGGCGGCGGCGTGCGCAGCGCCAACGATGTGAAAAAGCTGCTGGACGCCGGCGTATCGCGCGTCGTGGTCGGATCGCTGGCGGTGACCCAGCCCGAGGCGGTGGCGACCTGGTTGGAGACCTTCGGCGTCGAGCGCATCACCCTGGCCCTGGACGTCAAGATCGAGGACGGCGTGCCGGTCCCCGCTTTGAAGGGCTGGACCCAGTCCTCGGGCATGACGCTTTGGGAGGCGCTGGATCGGTATCCCAAGGGGACGGCCAAACACCTGCTGGTGACCGATGTCGGTCGCGACGGCGCCCTGACTGGCCCGAACCTGGAGCTGCTGGCCGAGATCCGCAGCCGTCGGCCGGATCTGGTGTTGCAGGCCTCGGGCGGCGTCTCCTCGCTGGACGATATCGCCGCGGTCAAGGCGCTGGGCTGTCATGGGGCTATCGTCGGGCGCGCGCTGTACGAGAACTGCTTCACCCTGCCCGAGGCGATCGCGGCGGCCCGTCCGATATGACCGCCCGGCGGATCATTCCCTGCCTGGACGTGAAGGACGGCCGGGTGGTCAAGGGCGTCAAGTTCGTCGGTCATACCGACATGGGCGATGCCGCCGAGCTGGCCGCTCGGTATCGCGATGCGGGCGCCGATGAACTGGTCTTCTACGACATCACCGCCAGCCCCGAGGGGCGGACGCTGGACTACGGCTGGATCAAGGACATCGCCCGACTGCTGGACATTCCTTTCTGCGTGGCCGGCGGCATTCGCACCGTGGAGCAGGCGGCGCGCTGTCTGGACCACGGGGCGGACAAGGTCTCGATCAACTCCCCGGCTCTGGAACGGCCCGAACTGATCGCCGACATGGCGGCGCGGCTGGGCAGCCAATGCGTCGTCGTCGGCGTCGACAGCCGGTTCGAGGACGGCGACTGGGTGGTGCACAAATATACCGGCGACCCCGATGCACGCCGTCATGCCGGCAAACGCACACTGGACTGGCTGGATGAGGCGCAGAGCCTGGGCGCCGGAGAGATCGTGCTGAACTGCATCGATCAGGACGGGGTTCGGCGCGGCTATGACATCGAGCAACTGTCCGCCGCACGGGCACGCCTGACCATTCCCTTGATCGCCTCGGGCGGCGCTGGCGCACCCGAGCATTTCAAGGCTGCGTTCGAGCAGGCCGACGTCTCCGGCGCCCTGGCCGCCAGCGTCTTCCACACCGGCGCCATCGCAATTCCGGACCTGAAACAATACCTGGCCGACCAAGGCCTGGAGATGAGACTGTGATAGACCCGAACACCATCGACTTCGCCAAGGGCGACGGCCTGGTTCCCGTAGTGGTTCAGGACGCCGCGACGCTGCAGGTCCTGACCCTGGCCTATATGGATCGCGCGGCGCTGGACGAGACGATCGCATCCGGCGAGGCCACCTTCTTCTCGCGCTCGCGCGGAGGGCGGTGGAGGAAGGGCGAGACCTCGGGCGACCGGCTTCACGTCGTTTCTATCACGGCCGACTGCGACGGCGACGCCATCGTGCTGAGCGTCAGGCCGGTCGGAAACGCCTGCCACCTGAACCGGACGAGCTGTTTCGGCGAGGCCGACGCGCCGGGTCTGGGTCGCATCGCCCGGCTGGAACGGACCATCGCCGAACGGGCCGCCGCCGATCCGTCCGAAAGCTGGACCGCCCGACTGATCGCACAGGGGCCCAAACGCATCGCCCAGAAGGTCGGCGAGGAGGGCGTGGAGACCGCGCTGGCCGGCGTCGCCGGTCCGGACGAGGAACTCGCCAGCGAGGCTGCGGATTTGATCTATCACCTGCTCGTTCTTCTCCATGCCCGTAACATGGTGTTTCAGGACGTGCTGGACGTGTTGGCCTCGCGAGCGGAAGCGGCCAAAGACAGCGGCTAGACCGTAAAGGCGTGCGTCCCGACAAATGGGATCATCGAGGGACAAGACATGGCGGCTCTCATTCTATTTGGCGGCGGCGGCGATCTGGCGATGCGCATGCTGCTGCCGTCGCTATACTTCCTCGAACACGACGGCCTTCTGCCTGAAGGGCTGAAGATCATCGGCGCTGCGCGTTCCGAAGAGAGCGCCGACGACTATATCGCCAAGGTGCACGAGGCGGTGAAGGCCCGCGCCGAAGCCGACAAGGTCTGGGACGAAGCCAGTTGGTCGCGGATGAAGGCCCGCCTGGACTATCTGGCAGTCGACGCCACCTCGCCCGAAAGTCTCAAGCCGCTGAAGGACAAGGTCGGCGACGGCGAGGTCACCTCCTTCCTGGCCGTGTCCCCCTCGCTTTATGCCCGCATCGTCACGGCGATGAAGGCGGCGGGCCTTGCCGAAAAGAACTGCCGCATCGTGCTGGAAAAGCCGGTTGGGCGCGACCTGAAGTCCTTCCTCGAAATCGACGACGCCGTGGCTCACGCCTTCAGCGAGAACCAGGTGTTCCGCATCGACCACTATCTGGGCAAGGAGACCGTCCAGAACCTGATCGCCCTGCGGTTCGGCAACACGATCTTCGAGCCGCTGTGGAACAACCTGTCCATCGACCACGTGCAGATCACGATCGGCGAGACGGTGGGGGTCGGCGATCGCTGGCCCTACTATGACGAATACGGCGCCCTGCGCGACATGCTGCAGAACCACATGCTGCAGCTGCTGTGTCTGGTGGCGATGGAGCCGCCCAGCGACCTGGACCCGGATTCGGTGCGCAACGAGAAGGTCAAGGTGCTGCGCTCCCTACGGCCGATCACGCCTGACGAAGCCGAGCGCGTCACCGTGCGGGGTCAGTATGTGGCGGGCGTCTCGGAGGGCAAGCCGGCCAAGGGCTATGACGAGGAGCGCGGCCAGCCGTCGGACACCGAAACCTTCGTCGCCGTTCGGGCCGACATCGACAACTGGCGCTGGGCAGGCGTGCCCTTCTTCATGCGGACCGGCAAGCGCCTGCCCGAGAAGCGCACCGAGATCGTCATCCAGTTCAAGCCGGTGCCCCACTCGATCTTCGACCGCGACGATCGCGGCGAGGTTCAGGCCAACCGGATGATCATTGAGCTTCAGCCCGAAGAAGACATCTCTCTGACGGTGATGAACAAGCGACCCGGCCTGGATCAGCGCATGCAGTTGCAGCCGATCAAGATGAGCCTGTCTTGGGGTGTGGACGGCAAGTCCGCCGCCCCGCCGCGTCGCCGCATCGCCTATGAGCGCCTGCTGCTGGACGCGATGGCCGGCGATTCGACCCTGTTCGTGCGCCGCGACGAGGCCGAGCAGGCTTGGAAATGGGTGGACGAGGTGTCCGAGGCCTGGGCCGAATCCGGCCTGAAGCCCGACGACTACGTCGCCGGAACCTGGGGCCCCGACAGCGCCGACATGCTGATGGCCCGCACCGGCCGCGACTGGAACACGACCGATGTCTGAGACCCCCGCCATCGAAGCCTTCGCCTCCGTCGAGACCTGGGCCGAAGCCATCGCCGCGCGCCTGGCCGAGACCTTGGACGCGGCCGTGCGTGATCACGGCCAGGCCCTGTTCGCCGGTCCGGGCGGCTCGACGCCCGCGCCCGTCTATCGCCGCCTGGCGGCGACCGATCTGGACTGGTCCAAAATCGCCGTGACCCTGGTGGACGAGCGGTATGTGCCCGAGACCTCGCCGGAGTCGAACGCCCGGCTGATCCGCGACGTGCTGCTTCAGGACAAGGCGGCGACGGCCCGCTTCATCCCGCTCTATACGCCCGAGGTCACCGTGGACCGCGCGGCCATCGTGGCGGCCAAGGCACTGGGCGATGCGGGCGGGCGGTTCGATGCGGTGCTGCTGGGCATGGGCGAGGACGGCCATATCTGCTCCATGTTCCCCGAAAGCCCGACGCTGAAGACCCTGCTGACGCCGACGCTGAAGCCTACGGTGCTGGGCGTGCCGCATGGACGCGACGGCATGGCGCCGACGATCGAACGGCTGTCGATCAATCTGCCCTATCTGATGTCTGCCGGGCGCGTGATCCTGGGCCTGAAGGGCGCCGCCAAGCGTCGGGTCTTCGAAGAACAGGCCCAGGGCGATCCCAAGATCCAGCCCATCGCCGCCCTGATCGCCGCTGGCGTTCCCCTTGAAGTTCTGTGGACGGAGGAAGGCTGAAATGGCGCTTCATCCCACCGTGGCGGCCGTCACCGCCCGCATCATCGAAAAAAGCCGCGAGACCCGCGCCGACTACATCCGTCGCATGGACGCCGCACGCGACAGCGGTGCCGGACGCGCCAAACTGTCTTGCGCCAACTGGGCTCACGCCTTCGCGGGCCAGACCATCGCCGACAAGCTGACGGCGATGGACGGGTCCAAGCCCAACCTGGGCATCGTCACCGCCTATAACGACATGCTGTCGGCCCACCAGCCGTTCGAACGCTTTCCCGACGTGGTGCGCAAGGCCGTACGAGAGGTCGGCGCCACGGCCCAGGTCGCCGGCGGCACCCCCGCCATGTGCGATGGCGTCACCCAGGGTCGTCCGGGCATGGAGTTGTCGCTATTCAGCCGCGACCTGATCGCCATGTCGGCGGGCATCGCCCTGACGCACGACGCCTTCGACGCCGGCCTTATGCTGGGCGTGTGCGACAAGATCGTTCCGGGCCTGTTCATGGGCGCCCTGGCCTTCGGCCATCTGCCCGTCGTCTTCGCACCCGCAGGCCCGATGCCGTCGGGCATTCCGAACGCGGAGAAGGCCCGCGTCCGGGCGGAATATGCGCAGAACAAGGTGGATCGTCAGACCCTGCTGGAAAGCGAGATCGGCAGCTATCACTCGCCCGGCACCTGCACCTTCTATGGCACGGCCAACTCCAACCAGATGATGATGGAGCTGGGCGGACTGCACATGCCCTCCACCGCCTTCGTCCATCCCGACACCGGCCTGCGCGACGCCCTGACGGCGGCGGCGGCGAAACGGGCGGTCGAACTGGCCCGCAGCGGCGAGTGCCGTATGGCCGACGTCATCGACGAGAAGTCCATCGTCAACATGATCGTCGCCCTGCTGGCCACCGGCGGCTCGACCAATCACGCCATCCACCTGGTCGCCATGGCGCGGGCGGCGGGCGTGCTGATCGATTGGACCGACATGGATGAGCTGTCGTCGGTCACGCCGCTGCTGGCGCGGGTCTATCCGAACGGCTCGGCGGACGTGAACGCCTTCCAGGCCGCCGGCGGCGTCGCCTTCATCGCGCGTGAGCTGGCGATGGCCGGCAACATCCACAGCGACGTGACCACCATCATGGGTCAGGGCATCGAGGCCTATTTCCAGGAACCGTCGATGGTGGACGGCGAACTGGTCTGGCGCGACGGGGTTCAGGAAAGCCTCGATCTCGACATCCTGCGCCCGGCCTCCAATCCCTTCGACAAGGAGGGGGGCTTGCGTCTGGTTCAGGGCGACCTGGGTCGTGCGGTCATCAAGATCTCGGCGGTCAAACCCGAGAACCGCATCGTCGAGGCGCCCGCCGCCGTGTTCGAAACTCAGGAAGACGCACTCCAGGCCTTCCGGGATGGCAAGCTGTTCCGCGACGTGGTCGTGGTCCTGCGCTTCCAGGGGCCGAAGGCGAACGGCATGCCCGAACTGCACAGCCTGTCGCCGGCCCTGTCGGTCATTCAGGACAAGGGGTTCAAGGTCGCCTTCGTCACCGACGGCCGCATGTCGGGCGCCAGCGGCAAGACGCCCGCCGCCATCCACGTTTCGCCCGAGGCCCTGGCCGGCGGTCCGCTGGCCCATGTTCAGGACGGCGACATCATCCGCCTGGACGCCGAGGCCGGGGTCCTGACCACCGTCGGCGTTTCCGACCTGACCGCTCGTCCGCCCGCCGCCCGGTCCGCCGTCAACGCCGAAGGTTCGTCCTGGGGCTATGGCCGTGAGCTGTTCGGCGCCTTCCGCCATGTGGTCACGACGGCCGAGCAGGGAGCGACGGTCTGTTTCGCCCTGCCGACCGGCTCGCGCGGCAACGACGACACCCCGCCCAATCCCAACTTCGTCGATCGGACCGTGGACGCCTGATCCACCGAACCGAGCGCAGGAAACGCCCCAATGAATGACAAGACCCTTCTCGTCGGCGATGTCGGCGGCACGAACGCCCGTTTCGCCGTGGCCCGCATGGTGGACGGCAAGCCCGTGCTGGACCACCACGAGAGCTTCCCGGCCGAGACCTATCCGACCTTCCTGGAAGGCGTCGCCGCCTTCATCGACGGCTGCGAGGTCAAGCCGACGGGCGGCGTGATCGCCGTCGCCGGCCCGGTCACGGACGGCGCCATCGACCTGACCAACTCGCCCTGGCAGGTGTCGGAGGCGGAGCTTCAGACCCTGGGCCTGAAGCCGGTCAAGCTGATCAACGACTTCGAGGCCCTGGCCTGGGGCGCGCCGATCGTGCCGGAAGACCAGCTGGAGAGCCTGGGCGGGCCGGTCGACGGCGATCCGCACTGCACTGTCGCGGTGCTCGGCCCCGGCACCGGCTTCGGCGTCTCGGCCCTGGTGCGCGATGCGGCCGGCAAGGAAATGGCCATGCCGTCCGAGGGCGGACACGCCTGCTTCCCCCCCGGCGATCCGGTCGAGGACGAAATCCTGCGCATCCTGCGTCGCCGCTATGATCGGGTGTCGATCGAGCGTCTGATCTGCGGGCCGGGCCTGCTGAACATGCACCGTGCCCTGGCCGAAATCGACGGGCGCGAGACCCATATCGACGATCCGGCTCAGATCACCGCAACGGCCCTGGCCGATTCGAACAGCCCATGCGGCGCGACCCTGGCCCGTTTCTGCGCCATCCTGGGCGCGGTCGCCGGCGACATCGCCCTGACCACCGGGGCGCGCGGCGGCGTCTATATCGCCGGCGGCATCGTTCCGCGCATCCTGCCCTTCATCAAGACCAGCCCTTTCCGCCAGCGCTTCGAGCGCAAGGGCCGGTTCAAGGACTATATGCAGGACATTCCGACCAAGGTGATCATGCACAAACACGCCGCACTGCTGGGCGCTGCGCGGGTCGCCTTCGCCCAGTCGGAGGGCTGACGCGTCGGGCGATCACGAAAATCTCACGGCGGCGTGAACCGAACCGTCACCGTAGCGTTTGTGTGTTTCCATCTAGGAGAGGAAACTCAAATGAAGAAGTTCGCCATCGCCGCCGCGTCGGTCTTCATGCTGGCCGGCGTCGCCGCCTGCGGTGAAAGCGCCGCCGACAAGGCCGCTGAAAAGCAAGCCGACGCCATCGAAGCGACGGGTGAAGCCCGCGCTGACCAACTGGAATCGCAAGCCGCGACTGCTCCGACCGCCGCTCAGGCCGACGCCCTGAACGCCCAGGCCGATCAGGTCGAGAAGAACGCCGACCGCAAGGCCGACATGGTCGAGCAGCAAGCCGGCAACGCCGACGGCGGCATGACCACCGCCAACACGCCTTCGACCCACTAAGGTCTGGCGACCGACTAAATCCGTTTACGGATGGATCAGCCCCCGTCGTTCGCGACGGGGGCTTTTTCGTGCCTGCGACCTCAATCGATGCACAGGGTCGGGCCGGCCTTGCCGTCCTCGACCGTCGTATTGCAGCCGAAGCGGTCGCTGGTCGCCTGGCAGACGCCAGTCGCCGCCGTCCCCGGCGCCACGCCGCTGTTGCCCTCGATGCGGCAATCGCCCTGGCACTGATCGCCGTCGGTGCAGCGCTTGCCGGCGTCGGCGTAAGAGATGACGCACTGCCAGGACTGCATCCGCCCAACCTGTTTCATCGTGCCGCCGCGCGTGGCGCAGGACGCGGCGTCGGCGCTCTGCATCGGCGCATCCGACGCCGTTCCCGTGGCCTGGGGCGAGCAGGCGGCGGCCAGAAGCGCGACGGCGGCGATGAGGGAAATACGGATCATGAGATCTGTCCTTTGGTGAAGCCTGACCAGACGTCGTCGTAGTCGAGCTGCATCTGCGGTGATTCCGACGCCCATTTCGTGACGCGGATCGGCATGCGCGTCTCGAACATGAAGGCCAGGGTGTTTTCGATCTTGTGCGGCTTCAGCTCGGCCTTGATCGCGCCGTCATAGCTGGCCTGATCGGGGCCATGGCCGCTCATGCGGTTGTGCAGCGATGCGCCGCCCGGCGCGAATCCGCCGGCCTTGGCGTCGTAGGCGCCGGTTACCAGCCCCATGAACTCGCTCATCACGTTGCGATGGAACCACGGCGGGCGGAAGGTGTCCTCGGCCACCATCCAGCGCGGCGGGAAGATGACGAAGTCGATGTTGGCCGTGCCGGGCGTCTCGGACGGGCTGGTCAGGACGGTGAAGATCGACGGATCGGGGTGGTCGTAGCTGACGGTGTTGATCGTGTTGAACCGCGCCGTATCATAGCGGCAGGGCGCCAGATTGCCGTGCCAGGCGACGACGTCCAGCGGGCTGTGATCGAAGGTCGTGGCCCACAGGCGGCCGCCGTATTTCTGGACGCACTCGGTCGGACGATCCACGTCTTCAAAGGCTGCAACCGGGGTCTCAAAGTCGCGCGGATTGGCCAGGCCGTTCGAGCCGATAGGGCCGAGATCCGGCAGGCGGAACGGACTGCCGTAGTTCTCACAGACATAGCCGCGCACCGGCCCGTCCACCTCGACGCGGAAGCGCACGCCGCGCGGGATCAGGACGACATGGCCCGGCTGGGCCTCGATCACGCCGAGCTCGGTGACGAAGCGATGCGCGCCTTCCTGAGGCACGATCAGCAGTTCGCCGTCGGCGTCATAGAAGACCCGGTCGGTCATCGACCGGTTGGCGACATACAGGTGAATGCCCGCCCCCGCCCCGCCGTCCGGTTCGCCGTTGCCACCATAGGTCGTCAGCCCCTCGACCCAGTCGGTCGCAGCCTGCGGCATCGGCAGCGGGTCCCAGCGCATCCGGTTGGGATTGGGCGGCGTCTCGTCGAACGGACCTGAGCGAACCAGCCCCTGATCGAAGGGGGTGTAGGGCCCATGCTGGGCCGAGGGACGCAGGCGATAGAGCCAGCTGCGCCGGTTCTCGGCGCGCGGGGCGGTGAAGGCCGTGCCGGACAGCTGTTCGGCATACAGGCCCATCGGCGTCTTCTGCGGCGAGTTTCGACCCACCGGCAGGGCGCCGGGCGCGGCTTCGGTCGCGAAATGATTGCCGAAACCGGTCATGTAGGCGGGCGCGTTGGATCGCGTCATGTCGTGTCTCCCTATGCCCTTCGTTTAGCCGTCCCCGGCGCCAGCGTCACCCTTTGCCCGTCAGGCAACAGCTTGGCGGTTGGCGCGTTGCTTTGGCCTCGCGGAGGGATTTCCATGACCTATCTGACCCGGGCGGTGTTCGCCTTCGCCAGCCTGCTGCTGTTGCTAGCGGCCATGGCCCTGATCGGGTTCGGGGTGAAGGATGCGCTGCACGGCATCGGCTCGCCCGACAAGTCCGGCGCAGACGCGGTTCTGGACGTGCTGGGCTATGTCATCGTCGCCATCGCCGTGTTCGACGTGGCCAAATACATCTTCGAGGACGAGGTTCGGCGCGGCAACGAGAAGCGCAGCGCCGCCGAGGCTCGGCGCAGCCTGACCAAGTTCCTGTCGACCATCGTCATCGCCCTGTTCCTCGAAGCCCTGGTCGTCGTGTTCAAGACGGCGCGCGAGGACGTGGCGCAGCTGCTCTATCCCACCGCCCTGCTGATCGCCTCGGTGCTGGTGCTGGTGGGCTTGGGCGTCTTCCAGCGCCTGTCGGCCACGGTCGAGGAAAAGGTCGGCGACGACGACGAGGCCGAGGACCGCAAGGACAAGGTCAGGCGAAAGGCCGCGCCCTAAATCTTCGAAGGCAGGAAGGGCGAGAAGGTGATGACGGTGAAGGTGTCGCGCACGTGCGGCCGCGTCTGGACCTGTTTCGTCACGAAGGTGCCGATGTCGGCGTCGCGCGGCAGGTTGAACTTGGCCAACAGGTCGTGCTGACCCGAGGTGGAATAGACCTCCGACACGTTCTCGACATTATCCACGATGTCGGCCGCGACGTCGTTGGCGTAGCCCAGCTCGCATTTGATGAAGACGAAGATGGCGGTCATCATGGCGGATCAGTCCTCTGGTTCGAGGGCGCTTCTAGCGGACGAAGACGTGACGGGTAAGCCGCAAGACACAGACGCCGTGCTGGAGGCGCAATACAACAACCGCGCCCTGGTCCCCGACCACCCTGCCGTCATGGCGCGCTGGAAGGCGGGATCGGAGACCGCCCGCGCCGCTCACCCGCCCCAGGTCCTGAAATACGGCCCAGGCGAGCGCGAGCGGATCGACTGGTTCGACGCCGGGGACGGCGCGCCGGTCGTGGTCTTCCTGCACGGCGGATACTGGCAGGCTCTCGACGCGGGCTGGTTCAGCTTCGTGGCGCCGCCCCTGCTGGCACACGGCGTCAGCGTCGCCATCCCGACCTATGACCTGGCGCCGAGCGTGCGGCTGGGCCGGATCGTCGATCAGGCGCGGGCGACGGTCGATCTGATTCGCGACCGCACCGGCGCGGCGCCCGTCGTCAGCGGCCATTCGGCAGGCGGGCATATGGCGGCCTGCCTGCTGGCGGACAGGCGGGCCTCGGCGGCGGTCGCCATCTCGGGCGTGTTCGATCTGGAGCCTCTGATCCCCACTTCGCTGAATGTCGCCCTGGACCTGAGTACGGCAGAGGCTGAGGCCCTGTCGCCGATCCGCTGGCCGGCGCCGGTCGGCGCGATTCTGGACTGCATCGTCGGTGGTGCGGAAAGCGAGGCCTTCGTGGATCAGAGCCGCGACATGGCCGCGCGCTGGGGCGACGCCGGGGCCGAGACGCGGTTCGAGGCCCTGCCCGGCCTGAACCATTTCACGGTTCTGGATCCGCTGTTCGATGCCGAGAGCGCCCTAGTCACACGGCTGGCCGACCTGGCCCATCGACGCTGAGCGTCAATCAGACCCGGCAGTGAAAAACAGAGTCTAATTCGTCTAATTCGTATGAAATCCCCCACTCCCCTCGCTGACAGATGGGCTTGAGCGGCGAGGCTTCAAGAGGGGCGGTCGGCGCGCCAGATGAAGACGAAGTTGCGGTGTTCGGCCCAGGTCTGACCCTCGACATGATCGCCCGCAAGGCAGGCCGCCGTGTGATAGGGGCCTGCGCCGTCGGTCGTTCGGAACGAGACGCACAGGCGGCCGTGCTGGCGCTTCCATTGGCCCGCCTCGATCCGGCTGTTGTAGAAGTCGCCCGTCACGACGCCATCGGCCTGGAGCGTCAGGTTCATGGGCTGGCGATAGGGCTGGGCCGGATCGGTCGCAAGATCGACGGACCAGGCCCCGTCCATGTCGGCGGCGGGCGGCGGATCCTGAACGGTCAGAAAGGCGACAAGGGCGAGGGCGGCGAACATCCCGCTTCTCCAAGAGGGGATTGATCGAACGACGGTCCGCCTTTCGCTACACGCCGTCAAGAGAACGTCCGCGCTAACGCGGTTTGACTTGACCTTGCGTCCGCGACAGCGGAGGTCGGACGCGAACCTATCGCAGAGGAACCCGTCCATGGCCCATGATCGCGTCAGCGTGCTTCAGGCGCTTCAGACCCAGGGCGTGTGCCCGGTCTTCTATCATCCCGACGCCGAGGTCAGTCTGAACGTCATTCGCGCCTGCGCGCGCGGCGGGGCGCCGGTGGTCGAGTTCACCAATCGCGGCGACTTCGCCTGCGACCTGTTCGGCGAGATCAATCGCGAACTGATCAAGACCGACCCCAACGTCGTCTTGGGCATCGGTTCGGTCGTCGATGCGGGCACGGCCTCGCTTTATCTGAACCGGGGCGCGCGGTTCGTGGTCAGCCCCTGCCTGATCCCCGACGTGGCCAAGGTCTGCAACCGTCGCATGGTCGCCTATTTCCCCGGCTGCGGGTCGGTGACCGACATCGGCGAGGCGCACGAACTGGGCTGCGACATCGTCAAACTGTTCCCCGGCTCGTCGGTCGGCGGCCCGGACTTCGTCAAGGCGGTCAAGGGGCCGATGCCCTGGGTCAAGATCATGCCCACGGGCGGCGTCGATCCGGACGAGGCGTCGATCGCCAAATGGTTCGGCGCGGGCATCGTCGCGGCGGGGATGGGGTCCAAACTGGTGACCGATGACGCCGTCAAGTCGGGCGACTGGGCCGCCATCGAGGCGTCTGTGCGCTCGGCGGTGAACGCCGTCGCCGCCTTCCGCGCGTCCAGGAAGGGCTGAGCGCCCAAGCGCCGTCAGCGGGGCGCGCGGTCGTCCGGCTGACGGCGATCCGGCCCGTGGGCTGCGGCGCGACGAGCATTGCCCTTACGCTGAAGGATCGGGGCCAGGGCCTTGCGCTCCTCCGGCGTCAGCGTCGCCAGCACGGCGACCGCGCCGTTTTCCAGGCGGGTGCGGCCCCGCATCTCGGCGGCCCTGGACTGTTCCAGCAGGCTTTCGACCCGGGCCGCGTCCAGGGTCGGCTGACCGGCGATGTCGATGGCCTCGCGCCGGGCGGCGCGGGCCGCCTCGAAATCAGGACGCGCCGCCAGGGCCGATTCTCGCAGCGCGGTGCGCACGCGCTGGCGCACGGCCGGATCCAGATCGGCCAGCACCTCGGCCAGCGGTCCCTCGCGGCCCGGACGGCGTTGGTCCTCGATCCGGCGTTCGATCCGGTCGCGATTGACGACATAGGTGACCCCGCCCGCTACGGCGAACAGGTTCAGGGCCACCGAGACGGCCAGGGCGATCTTCAGGCTCTTGGACGTCATCCCAGCAATTCCGTGTCATCCACGCCCGTCAGCGAGGATTGATAAAGCACCGCATCGGCGCGCGCGTCGGCGGTCAGATGGGTGGTCAGGCCGACGCCGGCGACCACGCCCGCACAGGCCGCGGCGGCCCAACCGGCGCCGAGATACCAGATCGCCTTGCCCAGACGGTTTTTCGCCCGGGGCGCAGCCGCAAGGATGCGCGCGGTCAGGGCGGCGGACGGGACAGGTCTGGGCGCGGCGTCGAGCAGAGCGTCCAAAGCGGCAGCCTGATCCAGCACCGCCTTCAGCGACGGATCGGCGGCGATCAGGCTTTCGGCGAAGGCGCGCTCGGACGCGGGCCACCGACGCAGGTCGGCGCCATAGGCGTCCGCCAGTTCGTGCAACCGTTCCGCCTTCATCGTCCGTCTCCTCTAATCGACCCCGGACCGATGTCCGAAAGGGCCAGACGCAATGCGCGACGACCGCGCGACAACAAACTCTCCAGCGCCTCGACGCTGATCTCCATCAGGGCCGCCGCATAGATATTCGACAGATCCTGATAATGGCACAGGACGATGGCCTCGCGCTGTCGGTCCGGCAGCCGTTTCAGGGCCGCCGTGACCCGCACGCCCGTCTCGGCCGCCAACAGACCGCGATCCGGCGCCGGGCCTTCGTCGGGACGATCCGGCGGCGTGTCGGTCGGGATTTCGCGCCGACGCCTCAGCCGATCGTAACAGAGGTTCAGCGCGACCCGGTGCAGCCAGGTGTCGAACCGGGCCTTGCCGGGCGTCCATCTGGGCGCCTGACGCCAGGCTTTGAGCATGGTCTCCTGGGCCACGTCCTCGGCCTCGACGGCATCGCCCAGCATCCGCTGGGCCAGCGACAGGATGCGCGGCAGCTTGCGCGAGACGAGCGTCTGCGCCGCCGCCGGGTCGCCTTGCCCCACGCGCCGCACCAGATCCTCGTCGGGGTCGACGATCGCGACCAAACCTGCCTCTTCCGCTGCTGACGAAAGGGACCGGTGCGTTCACGACGGCCGACCCCGACACCGTCTTACTCCGAAGCCGGGACGGGGGAAGCGGGTTGTTGTACCGGACGCTGCGCCTGGCGGGCCGCGCGGCGTTCCTGCCGTTGCTCACGCTGCGCGGACATGGCCGCCCGGCGCTCGTCGGCGGAGATCACGCCGTCGCGGTTGGCGTCCATCTTGTCGAACTGCTCGCCCAGCTTGGCGGAGGCTTCGGCGATCACCACCGGCCCGCGTTCGCGGCCTTGTCCGCGCATGGCGTGATGTGCGCCGCCGCGACGACCCTCACGATGACCGGCGCGCTCCGCGCGCGGACCGCGATCCGGGCGTGCGGCATGGCCGGCGTCGAACTCGGCGCGGCTGATGGAACCGTCGCCGTTCGCATCCAGCTTGGCGAAGCGGTCGCCCGCGCGTTCGGCGCGACGGGCCTGCATGGCGGCGGCGCGTTCTTCGGGGCTGACCGAGCCGTCGCGGTTCGTATCGAGCGCCGTCAGGCGCGCGATGCGCGCATCGACGAACTCGGCGCGGGTGATCTGGCGGTTCGGATCCGCGCGCACATGATGCGGCGCGGGGGCGCCCTCGGCGGGAGCCGGCGGAACCTGTGCGGTCGCGGCGCCGGCGGCGGCGGCCAGAGCGATGACGCCCAGGCCGGTCAGAAAGGTCTTTCTCATCTCGATCATCTCCACGGGCGCGTTCGGCGCCCTTCGACATTGCCCTGTCAGGAGATTGAACGCGGCGTTGCGGATTCTCCGTCGCGGCCTGCTGGAACCGCACGCTCGAAGGCCTTTCGCGCCCGCGCGCGCAGGTCGGTCAGCTCGGTCTTCAGCGTGTCGAAGTCCGGCGCGCCGGCGGCCTCGGCCAGGCGCAGCTGGAAGACGCCGGGTTCGCCCTCCGGATCGACCCGCCCCTCGAAGGCGGCGGCCAGAAGATGGGCCAGACGCTGCTGCACGCGCCAGGCCTCGGCCAGGACCGGGTCGTCGTGCAGGGCCTCCAGCGTCGACAGGGTCAAGGGCTCGCCGATGGCGGCCGCCTGAAGCTGGCGGAACTGAGCGGCGAACTCGGCGTCCACCTGTCCGCCCGGCGACAGCTTCAGATCCCAGAAGCCGTGCGGGCGACGCTCGCGATCCATAAGGCTACGCATCTTTCGGACATCGGCGGCGATATCGACGCCGGGACGCGGGCGACGCAGGGCGGCCTCAATGGCCGCCGAAACCTGGGCGCCGAACTTGGGATCGCTGGCCCAGACCACGCGGGCGCGGGTCAGAACCATGAACTCCCAGGTCTCGGCCTCCTTGGCGTAATAGGCGTCGAACGCCTTCAGCCGCACCGACACCGGCCCCTTGGAGCCGGTGGGGCGCAGGCGCATGTCCACCTCATAGAGGCCGCCTTCCGCCGTATGCGCCGACAGGGCCGCGATCAGCCGCTGGGTGAAGCGGGCGTAGAAGACGTCGGCGGTCCAGCCCTTGATCTCGGAGGTCGCCTCGGGCGGTGCCTCGTACAGGGTCATCAGATCCAGGTCCGATCCGGCCGTCATCTCGCGCGAACCGGCCTTGCCCAAGGCGACCACCGCCACCGCGCCGGGGAAGGCGCCGCCCAGCCGTTCGGTCTCGGCCAGGGCGGCGGGCGACAGGGTGCGCATGGCGGCGTCGGCCAGGGCGGCGTAGGCGCGGCCCGCCGCCTCTGCCCCCGCCCGGCCGGTCAGGGCGTGGATGCCGATGCGGAACATCTGCTCGCGGTGCAGGCGGCGCACGGCGTTCATGGCCCCCTCGAAATCCTCGGTCTCGCCGGCCTCGCGCAGCATCTGTTCGGTCAGGCCGGTCTCTTCGGACAGATCGACCAGGAAGCGGGCGTCCAGCACGCCATCCAGCGCCGCCGGTTGCCGGCCAAGGGTCAGGGCCAGACGCGGCGCAAAGGCCATGACGCCCAGCACCATCTCGAACAGTTTGGGCTGGTTCAGGAACAGGGCCTGAACCTGAACCCCCGCCGCCAGGCCGGAGAAGAAGACGGCGAAACGCCGGAACGCCTCGTCGGGCGCGCCGGATCGGGCCAGGGCCTCCAGCAGGCGCGGGGCCAGGCGGGTGAACAGTTCGCGGCCCCGCGCCGTGCGTGTCGCCGGGATGCGGCCATGGTGCCAGGTGCGGATCGTATCGGCGACCGACGGCGCCTCGGAAAAACCCATGCGACGCAGGGTCTCCAGCGTCTCGGGATCGTTCTCGACCCCGGTGAAGACCAGGCTGCCGTAGCGGGAGTCCAGATCTTCGCCGCCCTCGAACAGTTCGCCATAGCGGGCGTTGACCCGCGCCAGCAGGGCCTCGACCCGGGCGTCGAAGGCCGTCAGATCGGCGGAACCGTCAAGCGCAGCGACGGCGGCGCGATGTTCGGCGTCCTCGGGCAGGCGGTGGGTTTGTTCGTCGTCGAGCATCTGCACGCGGTGCTCCAGCCCGCGCAACTCGACATAGGCGGCGGACAGTTCCTCGCAGACCGCCTGGGGCACATGGCGCGCGTCGGCCAGGGCCTTCAACGCCTCCAGCGTGCGGGGCTTGCGTAAGGCCGGATCGCGGCCGCCCAGGATCAGCTGCTGGGTCTGGGCGTAGAATTCGATCTCGCGGATGCCGCCGCGACCCAGCTTCAGATTGGCCCCGGCGGCCTGCAGCCCCTCGCCCGTCTTGTGGACGTGGATCTGTTTCTTGATCGATTGGATGTCGAGTACGGCCGCGTAGTCCAAGCTGCGCCGCCAGATGAAGGGGATCATGGCCTTCAGGAACCGGCCCGCCGCGCGCATGTCGCCCAGGACCGGCCGCGCCTTGATGAAGGCCGCCCGCTCCCAGTTCTGGCCGACGCTCTCATAGTAGGCCAGGGCCATCGGCCCGGCGACGACGGGCGGGGTCGAGGACGGATCGGGCCGCAGCCGCAGATCGACGCGGAAGACATAGCCGTCGCCCGTCCGCTCGGTCAGCAGGGTGGCGATCCCCTTGCCGACGCGATTGGCGAAGTCCTGCATCTCTTCGCCCTCGCGCAGGGCCAGGCCCATCAGGCGCGGCTCGAAGAAGAGGGAGATGTCGATGTCGGACGAATAGTTCAGTTCGTTGGCGCCATGCTTTCCCATGGCCAGGCCGAACAGGCCGGGGATGGGCCCGCGCGGATCGCCGGGCGGCGAGATCAGTCGGCCGCGCACCCTCTGTTCGGCGGCGACGGCGCGCAGGGCCGCCCGGCAAGAGGCGTCGGCGAAGCGAGACAGGGCGTCGGTGACCTGATCCAGATCCCAAACCCCGCCCAGATCGGCCAGGGCGGTCAGCAGGTGCAGGTCGGCCTTCAGCACGCGTAGCGGAGCACGGACCGCGTCCGGCTCGGCGTCCAGCGCGTCCGTGTCACGAATGATCCGCTCCAGCGCCTCGGCTGGATCGGCTTCCAGCAGGCTTCGCAGATGGGCGAGGCGACGCCGCATCAGACCGGCGAGATAGGGCGAGGCGCCAGCGACGGGGGCCAGGGCGGGCCAGGCGACGTCCAGAGTCTCGCGCCAACCGTTAGCGTCGGCGGCCTCGGTCAGGGCTTCATGCAGGCGGCCGGCGGCGGCGGGATTCGCAACCGGGCCGGCGGGGGCGAGGCTGCGCCCCAACGGGAATGCGGCTGAGGTTTTGGTTTCAGGCATCACATCTTCCGCTCATCCCCGCGAAAGCGGGGACCCAGTGCTTTCGCTCGGCGCAGTGTTGGACCACGATCCAAGACGCGCTCACAAGTCTTACCGCCCACAGAACTGGGTCCCCGCTTTCGCGGGGATGAGCGGAGATATTGAGATCAGCCTGTTGCGGAAGCCGGCGGCAGCACTAACGCCACCCGCAACCCCGGTCCGAAGTCGCCGTAGGCGCCGGGGCCTTCGTCCAGCACGACCCGTCCGCCGTGGGCCTCCGCCACCGCCGTCACCAGTGAAAGCCCCAGGCCCGAGCCGGGTTCGGTGCGGCTGTTGTCTAGGCGCACGAACCGCTGGACCACCCGCTCGCGGTCCTCCTCGGGCACGCCTGGTCCGGTGTCGGTGACGGAATATTCGATCTCGCCCGACGAGCGGCGGCGCGCGCGCAGCTTCACCGCCCCGCCGGCGGGGGTGTATTTGATGGCGTTGTCGATCAGGTTGGCCAAGGCCTGGGCCAGGAAGGGCTGGTTGCCTTCGATCATCAGCCCCTTTTCGACCTCGGACGAGAAGTCGATGTCCTTGTCCTCGGCCGCCGGTTCGTAAAGCTCGGCCATGTCGGCGGCCAGGTCCGAGGCGTCCATGACCTTGGGATCAGGCGCCCCGCCCGCCTGAAGCCTCGCGATGGCCAGGACGGTGTTGAAGGTCTTCAGCAGATGGTCGGCCTCGTCCAGGGCGATGCCCAAGGCGTCGACCCCGTCGATCTTGCCGGCTTCGGCATCGATCAGGGCCACCTCCAGCTTGGCCCGCATCCGGGTCAGGGGTGAGCGAAGGTCGTGGGCGATCGCGTCGCCAGCGTGGCGGATCGAGGACATGGACGCCTCCAGCCGATCCAGCATGGTGTTCAGCCCCTGACCCAGCTCGTCCAGTTCGTCACCGGTGTGACGCACGGGCGCACGGACCTTGAGGTCGCCGTCCTGCACCGACTGAACGACCCGGCTCAGCCCGGCCATGGCGTTTTCGACCCGCCGGCTGATGTAGAGACCGCCCGCCAGGCCCAGCAACATGACCAGAGCCATGGCGCCCCACAGGGCCTGGGTCAGGCGAGAGAGGTATTCGTCAATAGTCCCAATATCTTCCCCAACTAGCAAAAACTCACCGCTGCTTAGTCGGGTCAACACGCCTAATGATCGACGATTTTCAACATGACCGTCTTTATCCGTGGTCGTTAATAAGAATGTATCCCATTGCAAAGAACCACGTCTGGAAACTTCATTTGGCTCAAACGGCATAACAGACAAATTTCCAGTGACGATCTCACCTCTCTGATTTGTAAGAAGGTAAAGATAAGGACCACCTCTTATGCTGCGTTCAATCATCCCAGCATTCAACGCATCAATACCACGCGTCTTATAGATGGAAAAAATTGCATCAAATTCGATTTTGACGTCTTCAGTTGCGCGCGATTTCGCTTCTGATGCAGAAGCCAAATACACATAAGCGAGAATGGCGCTTGAAGCCAAAATAAACAATGCTAGAAAAAGCAAAGTAAGACGAAATGGCGTTCGCCGCAGTATAGAGGGAATTTTCATCCCTACTGTTTTCTAAATTTTTCGAATGATAAGTGAATGGAACATAAATTACTGGTAAAATAAGCAGTGAACAGCAAGCCCTCCCCTTTCTTATTCCATTCAGATAAAAAAGGGGAGTTGTCGCTTACCCTTCGCGTATAAGCTCGCGCGCTACAACCTCTTTGTGCGTTTCGCAAACTCTCACGTTTATCAGTGGGATAGTCCAACAGCTCGTCACAGTGACCGTCACGTATTGACCCGAAGGCCCTGCCTGCGCGCCAGTAGCGGCGAGGACAATAAGTCCTGCCAGCGCTAATTTGCAATATTTCCTCACAAAACCCTCCCGTTGCAATCAATGCACGTGAAGATACTTCGTCTGCGGGAAAAAACAACATACTCACGCCTCCAACCGATACCCTGCCCCGCGCACGGTCTGCAGCATGGCGCGGTCGAAGCCCTTGTCGATCTTGGAGCGCAGGCGGCTGATGTGGACGTCGATGACGTTGGTCTGGGGGTCGAAATGGTATTCCCAGACCTTTTCCAGAAGCATGGTGCGCGTCACCGACTGGCCGGCGTGGCGCATCAGGAACTCCAGCAGCTGGAACTCGCGCGGCTGGAGATCGATCTCGGTCGTGCCGCGATGTACGGTGCGGCCGATCAGGTTCATTTCCAGGTCTCCGACCTTGAGCACGGTCTGGACGCCGCCGGTCTCGCGCCGGCGGGCCAGGGCCTCGACGCGCGCGATCAGTTCGGCGAAGGCGTAGGGCTTGACCAGATAGTCGTCGGCGCCAGCCTTCAGGCCCGTGACCCGGTCCTCGACCTCGCCCAGGGCCGACAGGAACAGGACCGGCGTCTGATCGCCGCCCTTGCGCACCGTCTCGACCATGCCGACGCCATCCAGGCGCGGCATCATGCGGTCCACCACATAGACGTCGTAGCCGCCCTTTTGCGACTCCAGCAGACCAAAGGCGCCGTCCACGGCATGGGTGACCTCATGTCCGGCTTCGGACAGGCCCCGCACCATGGCGGTCGCCGCCTCGGCGTCATCCTCGACCACCAGAATCCGCATCGAAACCCCTCCCGGAATCAAAATCGCCGCCGATGGTAGCGCATCGGCGGCGATTGACGAGTTAAGGCTTGGTCAGAATGCCGATCATTCGCCGGCAGCGAACTTCAACGGCACCGGGCTGGTGCCCTGAGGCGTGCGCACGAACAGCAGGATGCTGGGGCGACCCGCCTGTTTGGCCGCCGCCACAGCCGCGCGCAGATCGGCGGCGGACGTGATGTTGCGATCATTGGCGCGAGTGATGACGAAGCCCGGCTGGAAGCCGAGGCGCGCCGCAGCCGAACCCTGTTCGACGTTGGTGATCACGACGCCGTTGACGCTGGCCGGCAGGCTGAACCGCGAACGCGCGGCCGGCGTGATCGCGGTGACGGCGAGTCCTTCGATCGTATCGCCCTGTCCAGGCTGGCTCTGTCCCGGATTGGCGCTTCCGCCCTCTTCCGAAGCGGCAAGCTCCTCTTCCGAAGGACGGGTTCCCGAGCGCACGTTCAGGGTCTGGCGACGACCGTCGCGGATCACTTCCAGGCGAATGGTGTCGCCCGGCTTGGCCGCGCCGACCCGACGGGTGGCTTCCTGGCTGTTCGCCACCGCCTGGCCGTTCACGCCGACCAGAAGGTCGCCGATCTGGACGCCGGCGCGCGAGGCGGGGCCGTCCTCAGTCACGCTTTCGATCAGAGCGCCCTTGAAGTCCTTGGGCTGGCCCAGAGCTTCCCAACCGTCGGGGCTGAGGGTGCGCAGACCCAGGCCCACATAGCCGCGCTCGATCGACTGACCGCGCATCAGGCGTTCGGTGATCGTCTTGGCGGTGTCCGCCGGAATGGCGAAGCCGATGCCGACCGAGCCGCCGGTGGGCGAATAGATGGCCGAGTTCACGCCGATGACGCGGCCGTGGATGTCGAAGGTCGGGCCGCCCGAGTTGCCCCGGTTGATGGCGGCGTCGATCTGGATGTAGTCGTTGTAGCCCGACGGATCGATGTCGCGGGCCTTGGCCGAAACGATGCCCGCCGTGGCGGTGCCGCCCAGGCCGAAGGGGTTGCCGATGGCGATGACCCAGTCGCCCACGCGCGGCTCGGCCGTTTCTTCGAAGCTCACGTATTTGAAGTCGTTGCCCTCGACCTTGATCACCGCCAGGTCGGTGCCGGGATCGCGGCCGATCAGGCGGGCCGGCAGTTCGCGGCCGTCCGACATCTTGACCTTGATCTCGGTCGCGTCGGCGACGACGTGATTGTTGGTGACGATGAAGCCGTCCTGCGAGATGAAGAAGCCCGAGCCGGCGCCCTGGGTCGTCTGCGGTTCATCATTGCCCTGACCGCCGCGGCCTTGCGGCGGCACGAACTGGAACGGCAGGCCGGGAATCTGGAAGGCGCCGCCCTGGGGCTGGTCCACCTTGACCGTCACGTCGATCTGAACGACGGCGGGCGAGACCTGGTCGAAGATGGTCGCGAAGCTGCTGGGCGCGCCCGGCGGGGGCGTGAAGGCGTCGCCGTTGGCCGGGACCGGGGTGATCCGGTTCACCGCCTGCGGTTCCGCGTGCGCGCCGGGCCAGGTGATGACGCCGCCGGCGGTCGCCGCCGCCGCCAGGGTCAGGCCGGCCGCGGCCCCGAGAATGAACTCCTTGCGCTTCAGCATCGTGGTCCTTGCGATCCTCTTGTCCAGCGCCAGACGGGCGCCGGTTTCGCGATTGATATAGGCCGAACCGGCTTTGCGCCAATCCCGACCGCTGATCGTTGATCTCGACTAGCGCCCGTCGTGAGGCGAGGTTGCGTCAGGATCGCGGCGAAGCTTCTCATTTCGTAGAACTTCGTCCAGTCGGCGTTCTTCTTCGGGCGTCAGGGGAACGGCCTCGATCGGACGACGGCGTGCGCGCAAGGCCAGAACGGCGACGGCCAGCAGCAACAGAGCGAACGGGCCGAACCACAGCAGCCAGGTCCCCGCCCGAACCGGCGGGGTGAACAGCACATAGTCGCCGAAGCGCCGCACCAGATCGTCACGCACGGCCTGATCCGAGGCCCCGGCCGCGATCTCCTCGCGGATCAGGCGGCGCATGTCGCCGGCAACGCCCGCCGGGCTGTCGGCGATGGCCTCGTGCTGGCAGACGACGCAGCGAACATCCTTGAACAGGGCCTGGGCGCGGGCCTCCTGGGTCGCATCGGCCAAGGGGCGGTCGGGTGCGGCGGGCGGTTCGGCCGCCGTCAGCATCAGCGCCAGGACTGGCGCGGCCAACAGGATCGCCAGGCGCCTCATGCGGTCTTGCGTCGGCGCGCGCCGATCCCGAGCCTGAGACGACGATCCAGCAGCGACAGCACCCCGCCCAAAGCCATGATCATCGGCCCCAGGAAGATCAGTCGCGCCCAGGGGTTCCAATAGAGACGCACGACCCAGGCCGGCTGTTCGGGACGGCCCGCGCGTTCGCCGATCACGACATAGACGTCGTCCAGGCCCCGGAAATCGAGGCCGACCTCGGTGGTGGTCTGGCCGCCGGCGGGGAAGAAGCGGCGCTCGGCCGTGACGGTGCTGGCGCGGCCCTGATCGTTCGTGGCGCGCACGGTCAGTCGGCCCTGCTCGGCCAGATAGTTCGGCCCCTCAACGACGCGCACGTCGTCAAGCGTGACGATCCACGGGCCGGCGGACACGCTCTGACCCAGCGAGACGGCGCGGGCGGCCTCGGCCTTGAAACCCGTCTCGACCACCGCCCCCAGGATGAAGACGCCCAGCCCCAGATGCGCCAGGGTCATGCCCCAGGCGCCCAGCGGCAGCCCTTTCAGCCGGCGCAGCGTCTCGGCTATCGAGGCGCGGAACAGGCGCGTGCGCTCCGCGACCTCGGACAGCGATCCCAGGATCAACCACAGACCCAGGCCGACGCCGGCGGCGGCGAACGCCTTTTTCGGCTCCCATAGGGCATAGGCAGCCAGCGCGCCGATGATCGCCAGACCCGCCGCGACCGCCAGGCGCTGCATCGCGCCGGGCAGGTCGCCCCGCTTCCAGGCCAGCAGCGGGCCGGCCGGCAGGATCAGGAAGGCGACCATCATCAGGGGGGTGAAGGTGGCGGCGAAATAGGGCGGGCCGACCGAGATGGTCGCGCCGGACGCCGCTTCCAGGATCAGCGGATAGAGGGTGCCCAACAGCACGGTCGCGGCCGCCGCCGTCAGGAACAGATTGTTCAGCACCAGCGCCCCCTCGCGGCTGACCGGCGCAAACAGGCCGCCGCCCTTCAGCTGGGGCGCGCGCCAGGCGAACAGGGCGAAGGCGGCGCCGGCCGTCACGCCGAGAATGGCCAGAAGCATCAGCCCACGCTGAGGATCGACGGCGAAGGCGTGGACGGATGTCAGCACGCCCGAGCGCACCAGAAAGGCACCCAGCATCGAAAAGGTGAAGGCCAGCAGGGCCAGAAACACGGTCCAGCCCGCCAGCGCCCCGCGCCGCTCGGTCACGACCGCGCTGTGCAACAGGGCCGCGCCCGCAAGCCAGGGCATGAAGGAGGCGTTTTCGACCGGGTCCCAGAACCACCAGCCGCCCCAGCCCAGCTCATAATAGGCCCAGAAGGAGCCCAGGGTGATGCCGACGGTCAGGAAGGCCCAGCTGGCCAGCGCCCAGGGTCGGACCCAGCGTCCCCAGGCGGGCCAGAAGGCGGTCTGCGCCCGTCCCTCGATCAGCGCCGCGACGGCCAGGGAGAAGCAGACCGAAAACCCGACATAGCCGGCGTAGAGCAGCGGCGGATGCACGGCCAAGGCCGGGTCCTGCAACAGCGGGTTCAGCGACGCGCCCTGGAACGGCGCGGGGTCCAGGCGGGTGAAGGGGCTGGAGGTGAAGACGGCGAAGGCCAGGAACAGCGACCCCAGCGCACCCTGCACCGCCACGGCTGAGGCCTTCAGCCCGAACGGCAGGCCGCGCGCCCGCGCAAGCGCCCCGCCGAAGACGGTCAGCACCAGACACCACAACAAGAGCGAGCCCTCGTGGCTGCCCCAGGCGCCGGCGACCTTGTAGAGCATCGGCTTGTCGGTGTGGCTGTTGGCCGCGACGTTTGAGACCGAAAAGTCCGACACCACAAAGGCGTAGATCAGGGCTGCGAAACTGAGCGCAACCGCCGCCGCCACCGCCAAGGCCGCGCCTTGGGCGGCCCCGGCCAGGACCGGGCTGCGACGCGCGCGCCCGGCCGCCGAAAGCCCCGTCTGCAGGATCGACAGCGCCAGCGCCAGCGCCAGGGCGAAGGCCCCAAGCTCGGCGATCATAAGCGCGTCGGTGCGCTATCGGCCTGCGGCCTGCTTGAGCGCGCTTCGGGACCGTCCGGCCGCCACTCGCCCTTTTCCTTCAGACGGTCGGCGACCTCGCGCGGCATATAGTTCTCGTCGTGCTTGGCCAGGACCTGGCTGGCGTGGAAGGTGCGGTCGGCGCCGAAGGCCCCTTGCGCCACGATCCCCTGCCCCTCACGGAACAGGTCGGGCAGGTCGCCGTGATAGACGACGCGGGTCGTGGCGGCGTTGTCAGTGACGACGAAGGCGACCACGCCGTCGCTGGTCTTTTGCACGCTGCCGGCCTCGACCAGACCGCCCAGGCGGATGTTGCGGCCCTCCGGCGCCTTGTCGGCGGTGGCCTCGGACGGCGAATAGAAGAAGGTCACGCTGTCCTGCATCGCCCATAACGACAGGCCGACCGCCAGCGCCAGGATCGGCGCCACGGCGGCGACGACCCACAGGCGGCGACGCGCCTTCGGCGATTTGGGCAGCCAGCTCATGCGATGGACATTCCGGATTCCAGGGACGGACGGGCGGCATATACCGCCGTCGTCGTGCAGGACCAACGCGTCATTGCGCGCCGCCCTTTGGCAGTCGGCGTTCCAAATCCAGACGGCGCGGATCGGCCGGGTCGAGCGCGGCGATCAGAGGCGTCCACAGGGTGCGGGCCGAGGCTTCGTCGCCACGCCGCAACGCCGCTTCGCCCAGGAAGAAGCGCGCGCCGAGCTGGTCGGGGTCCAGTTTCAAGGCCTCGCGGAACGCGGCCTCGGCATCGCCGCCGATCTGGTTGTCGTTGGCGACGACCAGGCTTTCGCCCAGCCGCGCCCAGGCCTGGGCGTCACGGGGGTCCAGGGCGATCAGACGGCGAAAGGCGGAGGCGGCGCCCAGCGGATCGCCGGCGGCGAACCGGGCCGCGCCCAGCATGGCCAGCGCCTGCCGATCCTTGGGCCGCTCCTGAACGACCCGCGCGGTCACCGCCGCCAGTTGCGCCGGCTCCAGCCGATCCAGATTGGCCGCCCAGTCGTCGACGCGCCGCTCATAGGCCTGATCCGGCAGGCCGGGCGAGCCGGTGAAAACATAGAGGCCCAGGGCGGCCGCGACGGTCACGCCGATTCCGCCCAGCACCCAGAACCGATCGCGGGCGCCGGCCACCGGGGTCGTGGTCGCAGAAACCGCAAGAAGCCGCCGCCCCGCCTCGGCGCGCGCGCCCGCATAGGCCGCCTCGTCCAGCAGGCCGCGCGCCTTCAGCCGATCCAGTTCCTCGATCTCGCGCGAGCCGGCCTGGGTTTCGGCGCCGGCCGCCGGGTCCGCGCCGCGTCGCGCGCCGGTCAGCACCAGCAGGGCGGCCAGGGCCGCCGCCAGTCCCGTCATTATCCAGAAGACGATCATCCTCGCCGTCTAACCCATCCGCGAACGTCGGGCGAGGCGTCGTTTCAGCCCAGCCGCGCCATTTCCGCCGAAGCCGCGCGCCGCCTGACCGCGCGCGCCGCCTCCAGCGCCTCGATCACGGTCAGGAACCGCGCCGCGACCCCGATCAGGCGCAGCACATGGTCGGGATTTTCAGCCTCGCCGTCCGACAAACTATTCAGCGCCTCGTCGGACCAGGTGGAGAGGTAGTCGGTCAGGTCGGCCTTCAATCCCGACCGATCGGCTTCGCAGCCGAAGGTGACGGCCGCGCCGCGCAGGGCCGCCACCGCCGCCAGCAGGGCCGCCGCCGCCTCGATCGGTTCGCCCTCGGCCGGCGCCTCCAGCCAGGGCGACATCCGTGTCATGCGGCCGGTGATGACCTGACGCTTCATCGGCAGGGCGGCGTGGACGGCGCTCGAGGCGGACTTCATCAGACCCGAAAGCTGGCCCGACACCTGGACCCGCGCCATCCGCGCCGCCTTGCCCCAGCTTGAGTCGGGCCGCACCTGCAGGCTGAGGTCCATCTCGGCCAGCACGCCGGCGCACCAGTTGACGTCGTCCACCGCGCCCAGCATCGCGGTCTCGCCCAGCGACGATCGGACCACGGCGGCGATCTTCTGCACCCGCGCCTGAACGGAGGTCAGCAGCCGCTCGACGAAGACACCCATCTCGGAATGGCTGAGGGTGATTTCACGGTCGGCGAGGCGGCTGGTCCGCGTCACGACCCGCAGCATTCGCTCGGCGTCCGCCACATGGGCGAACAGGATATCGATCATGCGCCGCCCGCCGTCCGGCGACATCGCCAGACAATCCTGGATCAGCAGCCTGAGCCCCGCCAGCTGGTTGTCGTCGGGGCGTTCCAGCCAGACGGGCAGGCGCGGCAGGGCGCTGCGGGCCAGAGGCGTCAGGTCGAAACAGCCGGCCAGTTCGACCGGGGTGGATGGGGGCTGGTCGTCGGCGGGGCGCTGAAACTCCGGCCAGACGTCGCGCGGCCGGTCGCGCAGCACGGCGGCCGCCTTGGCGCACAGCCGATCGGCGGCCAGGGTCCATTCGCCGTCCATGGCGACGGCGCCGTCCAGCAGCGGCAGGAAATCCTCCTCGCCCTGCACCGCCTCGCGCCAGACCCGTTTCAGGACCAGAGGCGGAAAGACCAGGGCCGGCACGCCGTCGGCGCGCGGCTGAAACAGGGGCAGCAGTGGGGCGAAGGCCGTGCCGCGACGGGCGCGATCGCGCGCCTCGGCGGCGACGATGTTTGACAGTTCGGCCGCCTTGTCGCCCTTCAGCGCCGCCACGGCCGCGCCCAGCATCCCCAGCGATGCGTCGGGGCAGGCCTCGACGATCGCCGTCAGAGCGGCGTGGTGGGCGGCGGACAGGGACGGCACGAAAGCTCCTGCCAAAACTCAACTCAAGCCGGCACCGTGCGACAATCGGGTTAACAACGACTTGGCGTCTCTTGAGCAGCGCCGCCACTTGAGTCAGGCGTCAGGCACGCCATATTGCCGCCACACCCGGCCCGCGCCGCCGCGCGCGCCGGAAAGGAAAGCCCATGCCCGTAATCGAGATCGACGGCCTGACCAAGACCTACAAGTCGGGGCATCAGGCGCTGAAGCGCATCGACCTGACGATCAACAAGGGCGAGATTTTCGCCCTGCTGGGTCCAAACGGCGCGGGCAAGACCACGCTGATCTCCATCGTTTGCGGCATCGTCACGCCCACGACCGGGACGGTGGTCACCGACGGCCATGACATCCAGTCCGATTTCCGCGCCGCCCGCACCAAGATCGGTCTGGTGCCGCAGGAGCTGACCACCGACGCCTTCGAGACCGTGCTGGCCACCGTCACCTTCAGTCGGGGCCTGTTCGGCAAGGCGCCGAACCCCGCCTTCATCGAGGGCGTGCTGAAGGACCTGTCGCTGTGGGACAAGCGCGACGCCAAGATCATGACCCTGTCGGGCGGGATGAAGCGGCGGGTGATGATCGCCAAGGCCCTGAGCCACGAGCCGGACATCCTGTTCCTGGACGAGCCGACCGCCGGGGTCGATGTCGAGTTGCGCCGCGACATGTGGGCCATGGTCAGAAAGCTGCGCGAGCGCGGCGTCACCATCATCCTGACGACCCACTACATCGAGGAGGCCGAGGAAATGGCCGACCGGGTGGGCGTGATCCTGAAGGGCGAACTGATCCTGGTCGAGGAAAAGTCGGCCCTGATGAAGAAGCTGGGCAAGAAGACCCTGACGCTGAACCTGATCGAACCGCTGGGCGCCCTGCCCGCCGAACTGTCCGACTGGGATCTGACGCTGAAGAACGAGGGCGGCGAACTGGAATACAGCTTCGACGCCAACGCCGACGACACGGGCGTGCCGTCGCTGATCCGCCGGCTTGAGGCGCTGAACATCGGCTTCAAGGACCTGAACACCCGCCAGAGCTCGCTGGAAGACATCTTCGTCAGCCTGGTCCACCAGAACGGAGCCGCGGCATGACCTTCAACGGATACGGCGTCTGGGCGATCTATCGGTTCGAGATGGCGCGCGCGCTGCGCACCCTGTGGCAGAGCGTGGTCACGCCCGTCATCACCACGGCCCTTTATTTCGTCGTCTTTGGCGGCGCGATCGGCAGCCGGATGCAACAGGTGGACGGCGTGCCCTACGGCGCCTTCATCGTGCCGGGACTGATCATGCTCAGCCTGTTCACACAGTCGATCTTCAACGCCTCGTTCGGCATCTACTTCCCCAAGTTCACGGGGACGATCTACGAGATCCTGTCGGCGCCGGTGTCGTCGCTTGAGATCGTGCTGGCCTATGTCGGCGCGGCGGCGACCAAGTCGGCGGTGCTGGGGCTGATCATTCTGGCGACGGCGGCCTTCTTCGTGCCGCTGCAGATCCTGCATCCGGTCTGGATGATGGCCTTCCTGATCTTGATTTCGGTGACCTTCAGCCTGTTCGGCTTCATCATCGGCGTCTGGGCCAATGGGTTCGAGCAGCTTCAGATGATCCCGATGCTGGTCGTGACGCCCCTGACCTTCCTGGGCGGCGCCTTCTATTCGATCGACATGCTGCCGGACGGCTGGCGCACGGTGACCCTGTTCAACCCTGTGGTCTATCTGATCTCGGGCTTCCGCTGGGCCTTCTACGGTCAGGGCGATGTGGCCATCGGCGTCAGCGTCGCCGCCACCCTGGCCTTCTTCGCCGTCTGCCTCGGCATCGTCATGTGGATGTTCAAGACCGGCTACCGGCTCAAGAACTGATCCGTCACGAAACGGGCCAGATCGCCAGCGATTGAGAAGACCATGTCCGACGACCAGAAGACCCCGCCCCAGCCTTTCGCCCGCAAGCCGGTGACCTGGGGCCGTATGCCCGCGACGACCTTCCACGTCGGGCCGGTGCCGGTCGCGCCCAATCCGCTGGACCGCATTCCCAATCCGCCGCCGCGCAAGCCCACGCCGCAACAGCACCAGGCCTCGATCCACACCCAGAGCCTGGCCTCCGGCGTCGCGCCGGCAAAGGGTCAGACGACGCCCGCCAATCCGGCCCCACGTCCCGCGCCCCGTCCGCAGGGGGCAAGCATCCTGGGCGGTTCGCTGATCCCGACGGCGCGCCCGGCCCAAGCCCAGCCTCAACCTCAGGCTCCGACGCCGCCGCAGCCCAGGCCGCAGCCGGCGCCGGCCGTTCAACCCGATCTGACCGTGCGCCCCCTGCCCGCGCTCGAGACGACGCCGGCCCCTACGCCGAAGCCGGTCGCGGCCGAACCCGTCGTCGCCGCCCCAGCGGTCGCGGCCAGACCCGCCATCGCGCCGGCCGCTGCGCCGATCACGCCCAGCTTCGCCCGTGCGCCCGCCAAGACCTCGCGCCTGCCGCTCTATGTCGGAGTCGGGGTGGTCGCCCTGCTGGTCGTCGGAGGGGGCCTGTGGTTCGCGATGCGTCCCGCCTCGACCCCGGCGACGTCGACGCCCGCCGTCGCCGCCGATGCGCCTCTGACCGCCCCGCCAGCCGATACGACTCCTGCCGACGCCGCACCCGTCGTCGCGACCCAACAGCCCGCGCCCGCCGCGACGACCACGGCGACGCCGCCCGCGCCTGCCGCTTCCACGCCGGCAACGACGACGCCGCGTTCAACGACGGCCGCCCCCCGCACGCAGACCCCGGCCCAGACCCAGACGCCGGCCGCAACGACGCAACCGACGACGCGCGCTCCCACGACCACCACTCCGGCGCCGTCCACGCCGGCGCCGACGGTCACGACCGAGCCGCTGGTGATCGTGCCGACGGCCCCGACGCCCGCCCCGACTGCGGCACGCCCGTCGAGCAGCGATCCCGATGGTCCGGTGGTGACGCGGCCTCAGCCACTGGACTGATCGGCGGTTTCGCGCGCCGGGGCAGGTGACGAAACGGCCTTCAGCCCCTACCTACAGGCCATGACCGTTCACGCCTCCCCGCCGCCCATCCTCGACGCCGCCGGCGTCGACACCGATGAAGCCCTGTCGATCCTGAAAACGGCCCTGGCCGGCGCCGACGACGGCGAACTGTTCCTGGAGCGGTCCGAGAGCGAGAGCCTGGTGTTCGACGACGGCCGGCTGAAGTCCGCCGCCTATGACGCCACGGAGGGCTTCGGCTTCAGGGTCGTGGCGGGCGAGACCGCCGGTTACGCCCACGCCAACGAAATCTCGGCCGCCGCCCTGCGTCGCGCCGCCGACAGCGCGGCCTTGGCCAAACAGGGGCACGAGGCCCGGGTCGCCGAAGGCCCCCGCGCCACCAATCAGAAACTGTACGGCGAGGTCGATCCCCTCGCCTCGCCCGCCTTCTCCGACAAGATCGCCCTGCTGGCCGAGATTGACGCCTGGGCGCGCGCCCGCGATCCGCGCGTGGTTCAGGTGTCCGCCTCCCTTATCGGCGAACGCCGCGCCATCGAGATCCTGCGCGCCGACGAGCGGGCGGTGCGCGATGTTCGCCCGCTTGTCCGGCTGAACGTCTCGGTCACCGTGGAGCAGAACGGAAAGCGCGAGAGCGCCTCGTCCGGCGCCGGCGGCCGGGCCGGGTTCGAGGCCTGGGTCGCGCCCGAACGCTGGCAGGCCCAAGTGGACGAGGCCCTGCGTCAGGCCCTGGTCAATCTGGACGCCGTCGACTGTCCGGCGGGCGAGATGGACGTGGTCCTGGGCGCCGGCTGGCCCGGCGTGCTGCTGCACGAGGCCATCGGCCACGGCTTCGAGGGCGACTTCCACCGTAAGGGCTCGTCGGTCTTCAACGGCATGATGGGCCAGCGGGTCGCCGCCCCCGGCGTCACCGTGGTCGATGACGGCTCGATCGCCGGACGTCGCGGATCGCTGTCGGTCGATGACGAGGGCACGCCTACCTCCCGCACCGTGCTGATCGAGGACGGGATCATGGTCGGGCTGATGCACGACCGGCTGTCGGCGCGGCAGCTGGGCGTCGCCGCCACCGGCAACGGCCGGCGCCAGTCTTTCGCCCATATGCCGATGCCGCGCATGACCAACACCTTCATGGAGGGCGGCCGGGATTCCAAGGCCGACATGATCGCCAATACGAAGCGCGGCCTCTACGCCGCCAATTTCTCGGGCGGCCAGGTGGACATCACCAACGGCAAGTTCGTGTTCCAGTGCAATGAGGCCTATCTGATCGAGGACGGGGTGATCACGGCCCCGGTGCGCGGCGCGACCCTGATCGGCGACGGGGCCACGGCCCTGACCAAGATCCAGATGGTCGGCGACGACTTCGCCTTCGATCCGGGCGTCGGCGTCTGCGGCAAGGCCGGACAGGGCGTGCCCGTCGGTATCGGCCAGCCCAGCCTCAAGATCGGCGGCCTGACGGTCGGCGGAACCGCCGTCTGAGCGAGCGGAACCGTATCGCTGCAAAGGGTGTTTCCCCGCCACACTGGAGAGGAAACACCATGCCTACCGAACGCGAAGTCCAACATCCCGATGGCCGGGTCGAACGCATCACTGAAACCAGCGCGGCGCCCACCACCGTCGTCGAGCGTCGCGGCAGCGGCATGGGCGCCATCGTCGCCCTGATCGTCGGCCTGCTGGCCGTGCTGGTGATCGGCTACTTCCTGATGAACATGAACCGCAGCGACGCGGTGAAGGACAACGCCATCGCCGGCGCCGCTGAGAGCGTCGGCAACGCCGCCGACAACATCGGCGAAGCCGCCCGCGACGCCGTTCCGGAACGCAAGTAAGCTCTAGCGCGCCGATTGAGCAGAGGCGGAGGGGCGCCATTCGGGACCGATCGGTTCCAGCCCCTCCGCCTCCAGCCGATCCAGTACGCCGTTCGGCTCGGCCAATAGCCGCAAGGGTGCAATGGCGACGGTGACGCCGTCCTCAGCCAGCGCCTTGTCCACCGCCGTATTCCATATCCGACGCAAATCGTCCGCCTGCGCCATCACCGACCAGTAGGAACAGGCCGTCGCCGCCTTTTCCAGGGGCGAATCCAGCACCGCCGGGATTCGGCGCAGACGCCAGTTCTCCGCACGCTGCGCGCCCGCCTCGACCCCGGCCTCCGCCGCCGTCGCCGCAGCGTCGATGCAGTCAAGATAGCGTTCTGGCGGGGTCGTCAGCACCTTTTCGATCAGTTCGTCCCCCCTGAAGATGCCCACGGGCTCAGCGGGTGTGCGGTTGGCGCGCGTCGCCTGACGGACCAGGCCGGACACCGGACGCCCTCCGCTGCTGTAACCGCCCAGTTCCATCAGATCGCCCGACAGGATCAGCATGCTGTCGCGGGTCGGGCCTTCGCCTGTCAGGCTTTCGATCCGGGCCTCAAGGTCCGGGGACAGATAGTCGGCGCTGGTGCGCCCGTTCGGCAAACGGGTCAGTGTCCGAAAACGCCAGATCAGACGACCCACGTCGGCCAGCGACGCCCGCCCCTCGACCGGAAACAGAACGCGGTCCGCACGATCGACCGCAGAGATGAGCGCATCCGTGCGCCACTCCATCTTTCTGGGCAGACCGTCGATCGATCCGACCAGGATCAGGACACTGTCGCCGCGCCGCACCTCCCACATCGGCGCCTCGATCCGGCGGGCGGTGACGACGATATCCTCGACGGCGTCCGAAGGCGCGTCCTGCGCAACGGCAGGCGCGGTCGTCAGCGCCATCGCGGCAAGTAAAAGCAATAGAGAAGATGAGCGACTGATCATTACATCGCTGTAAACTTCATTACTGTCGTTGGTGTAATGAAATCGCTGTAATGATGTCGTCGATTTAATCCACCTTGCGGCCTTGTAACTGGAGATGAACGCGCCGGATCGGCACACCTCTCGCCAACACCCGAGGGGAAGATCAATGACAAAGACCCTGCTGCTGGCCAGCACCGCCCTGCTTTTCACCGCAGGCGCCGCATTCGCCGCCGACGCCTCCACCGCAGACAAGCCCCAAGTCGCCGAGGCCCCGGTGCCGACCGGCCCGACCAATCAGGCGCCCCTGGCCGACGCCAGCCAGCGCGGCGTGCTGGTCTTCACGCCGGACTTCTTCGCCGCCCAGCGCCCCAATACGGCGCTCGACATGGTCAACCGCGTCCCCGGCTTCTCCATCGACAACGGATCGGGCGCGCGCGGCTTTGAAGGGGCGGTCGGCAATGTGCTGATCAACAACAACCGCCCGGCCTCCAAAAACGACTCGGGTTCGAACGTTCTGGGCCGGACCCTGGCCAATCAGGTCGAGCGTATCGAACTGATCCGGGGCGGTGCGCCGGGCATCGACATGCAGGGCTATTCCGTCGTCGTGAACGTCATCCTGAAGACGGCCGACAGCCGCCAGTCGATCCTGACCTGGAACGCCATGCTGTTCGAAGGCGGCCATGACATCTATGGCGGCTCCTATCAGTTCACGCAGAACAAGGGCGATCGCAGTTGGGGCGTGACCCTGTCGGACGGCATGGGATCCAGCGATTCCAACGGCGTCGGCCGGTCGATCCGTCGCAACGCCGCCGGCGATGTCATCCGAGACGAGCGTTTCGAAAACGACGGATGGGGCGGCGGTCAGAGCATTCGCGGCAACTACACCGGCCCGGTGTTCGGCGGAAAGCTGGAAGGCACCGCCCGCTATGGTCTGAACGACTATCAGAACTGGACCGAGCTTTCGTCGCCCACCTCCCTGCGGCGCAGCGACTATGCCGAAGACGGCGATTCCGGCGAACTGGGCCTGACCTGGACCCGCACCCTGAACCCGCGCTGGACCCTGGAGACGCGTCTGATCCACGAGTTCTCAAGCTTCGACAGCGTCTCGGGCAGCAACGAGACGCTCAACGGGACGGCGGCGCCGGAACAGCAGTTCAAATCCAACGGCGACTCGTCGGAATCCATCCTGCGCGCCCTGGTGCGTCACGAACGCTCGCCCGCCCTGACGATCGAGGCCGGCGCCGAGATCGCCTATAATATGCTGGACGTGAACCAAGCCTTCACCATCGGCGGCGTCGGCGTCCCCCTGCCCAGCGCCTCGGTCAAGGTCGAGGAGACGCGCGGCGAGGCCTTCAGCAAGGCGACCTGGCGGATCAATCCGAAACTGACACTGGAGGGCGGGGTGCGCCTTGAGGCCTCCACCATCAGCCAGTCGGGCGATGCGGATCAGGAAAAGAGCTTCTTCTTCGCCAAGCCGCGCCTGCTGGCGACCTGGACGCCGATGGCGAACAACCAGCTGCGTTTTCGTTTCGAGCGCGAATTGGGTCAGCTGGACTTCGGCGACTTCGCCGCCTCGGCTGAGCTGAGCGACGGCACGGTGTTCGGCGGCAATGTCGATCTGGAGCCGGAACAGCGCTGGATTTCCGAGCTGTCCTATGAGCGCCGCTTTTGGGGCGAGGGCGTGGTCTCGATTGGCTATCGCCACGACCGCATCATCGACGTGATCGACCGCCTGCCCCTGCCCGGCGGCCTGTCGGCGACCGGCAACATCGGCGACGGAACGCTGGATCAACTGTCGCTGAACGTGGTCGTGCCGCTGGACAAGGTCGGGATTTCGGGCGCCCGCTTCACCTTCCAAAACGACTGGAACAAGACCAGCGTCACCGACCCGACCACGGGCGAGGATCGCCGCATCTCGGGCGTGCGCCCCAGCCAGGCCAATGTCGGCTTCCAGCAGGACATCACCTCGTGGAAGACCCAGTGGGGGATCAACTGGCTGCCGCGTCTGGGCCAGGCGACCTATGACCCCGACCAGACCTTCGCCTGGCGCGGCGCGGACTATCTGGAGGCCTTCGTCGAATACAAGCCCAGTCCGACCCTGTCGCTGCGCGCCCAGCTGAACCTGTGGGACGACTTCACCCAGCAGCGCACGGTGTACGCCACGCGCAATCCGCGCACGGTCGCCTTCGTCGAGGAGCGCTCCATCGACCCGCGCACCTTCGTCTCGTTGCGGGTCCGCAAGACCTTCTGAGGCGCGCTTCACGCAGCAAAAAGCCCCGGCGGATCGCTCCGCCGGGGCTTTTCCTTGATCAGGCGTCGATCAGTGGCTGGGCGTCGAGGCCGCAGGACGGGCGACGTTGCCGTCTTCCTGACCGCGATCGTTCAGCACAGGACCAGGGTGATCATCACCGTCGTTGGCGCCGTGCGACCAGCCTTTGATGAAGTGGCTGACGACGATGAAGGCCACGCCGATGCCCATGCCCCACAGGCCCAGCAGCTTGAACACTTCAAGCGAGGTCTGCAGCGCAAGGCCCGGGTTCAACACCTGGCCACCCACCGTTTCCGTGCCCGCCAAGCCGGCGATCCAGCCGCCGACATATTGGGCGATGGAGCTGGCCAGGAACCACACGGCCATCATGAAGCTGACCACCTTGGCGACGGACAGTTTGGTGATTTCCGACAGGCCCACCGGCGACAGGAAGAGCTCGCCGGTCGTGTGGAACAGATAGAGCAGACCCAGCAGGAGCAGCGGCATCTGGAAGGCCGAGTTGGCCATGCCGGCGCCCCACACCACGATCATGAAGCCCAGTCCGACCTGCAGCAGGCCGAGGCCGAACTTCAGCGTGGGGTTGGGGTCCAGGTTGCGCTTGCCCAGGAAGGACCAGAGCGCGGCCATGATCGGTGCGAAGATCAGGATGAAGCCCGCATTGAACGACTGGGTCTGGGCCGCCGTGATGGTGGCGTCGATCCAGGGACCCGACGTGCTGAGACCGGCGGCGGCGATCTGGGCCGGGGTGCCGACGGTGACGCCCAGCAGCTGGAACGCCTGCGGGGTGATGCTGAGATCGACGTTGCGGTCGGCGAACAGGTTCAGCGAGGTGCCGGCCTGTTCGAACAGGGTGAAGAAGACGACCGAGCCGAAGATCAGCACCAGGGCCAGCATCATCCGCTCACGCTGCGCCTTGTTCTCGCAAACCTTGACGATGACGTAGAGGATGAACAGCAGCGACGCGACGGTGGCGGCGCCCAGGACCCAACCCACCAGGGCGTTGCGCTGAACCATGAACCAGACGACGCCGACGCCCAGGATGCTGAGCAGATAGATCGACCATTCGCGGTTGATGGGACCCAGCATCGGCTTGCTCAGATTGGCTTCGGCCGGAGGCTCGCCCTTGCCTTGCAGCAGGGGTTTGCCCAGCACGAAGACCACCCAGCCCAGCGCCATGCCGACGCCGGCCAGACCAAAGCCTGCCCACCAGCCGACCGTTTGGCCCAACAGGCCGCAAAGGACCGCCGCCCAGAAGGCGCCGAGGTTGATTCCGTAGTAGTAGAGGGTGAAGCCGGAATCTCGCCGCGGATCGCCCTGCGGATAGAGCTGTCCGACGATGGTGGAGATGTTGGGCTTCAGGAAGCCGACGCCCATGATGATGAAGGACACCGCCAGATAGAAGACGTTCACGCCCGCCATGTCGCGGGTCGCGTCGATCTTGTATTCGCCGGTCGGCAGCACGGCCGGCAGCGGCGACGCGGCGGGCAGACCCTCGATCGCCAGGCCGTTCTCGGCCGCCTCGAAGGCGTATTTCTGGCCATTGACGACGATCGACACTTCACGCGCCGCGCCGCGGCCTTCGGCGTCGATCTGATAAGTCTGACCGGCATAGGTCAGGGTTTCGGTCGCGGGACGACCCTCGAAGGCCATCATGCCGTGACCCGCGACAAGCAGCAGGGCGCCGAAGGCGACGGCCTTGCGCGTGCCGATGAAGCGGTCGGCCATGATGCCGCCCAGCAAGGGCAGCAGATAGACCAGCGAAGTGTAGGAGCCGTAGGTCGACCCCGCCATGGCGTCGTCGAACAGGAAGTGTTGCGTCAGGAAGAAGATCAGGATGCCGCGCATGCCGTAGTAGGAGAAACGCTCCCACATCTCGGCGAAGAACAGGATGATCAGTCCGCGCGGGTGGTTCTTAAGGATCTGCATCAGCACCGGCACGCCCGTGGCGAAGGTGATGATCAGTCCAAGGGCGACGACGATGTTCATGCGCGCGTCCCCCTAATCGTCTTCACGCGTCGTGTAAGTCGCGCCTTCCCCAAATCCGTCCTCAACGGCTCACTCCCAACTGCCGCGCCGCTTATCGGGCGCGCGAAAGGCGCATACCCAGCACAGCGGGCGAATCCGAACAAGTGTTAAGGCTGTCGCGGGGGGAGCCGGGCGACGCGCGAGAAAGGCGAAAAACAACCCTGGGTGATGTCTGGTGGCGCACATCCTGCTACGGAGTTTGTCAGAAACGCACACGGTTTCATAATGGGAAGGCGCGCCAGATGTCTGTCAGACCGATCGCCGCTCTCGACCATGAGGCGCTGAACCGGCTGCATCGTCAGGTCGGCTGGCCCGAGCGGTCGCCGGCCGGTTGGCGCTGGCTCGAAGCCAATCCGGCGCGGTTGGCGCTGGGCGCGCCCGCCGGATGGGTGGTCGCCGACGCGGACGACAACGCCGTCGCCATGCTGGGCAACTTCATCCAGCGGTTTCGCCAGGGCGCCCAAGACCACTTCGGCGCCACCGGCTTTTCGATCATCGTGCCGCCCAGCCAGAAGGGGGCTAGCCGTCCGCTAATCCGCACCTTTTTGAACCAGCCCGGCCTGTTCGCCCGCTACACATTCAACGCCAATGCGCGCTCGGCGCCGCTGTACGGCCTGTTCGACATGAAGCCCTGGCCGGCCCAGACCCATGGCCTGAAGCTGTCATGGATCACCGATCGCCTGGCCTGCGCCCAGGGTCGGGGTCTGCGCCTGTTGCTGGGCCGCACCTCCGCCGAGACCGCCGCGCGTCTGGGCGAGCGGCTGATGAACGGGCGCGTGTTTCGCCAGACGCCGCTTGTGCTGCCGGCTGGGGTGACGGTGCTGCGCGATCTGTCGGACGCCTCGCCCTATGCGGACTTCTGGCGTCGGCTGTCGCAGGAAGATCGCCTGCTGGCGGACCGCAGTCCGGAAATCCTGCGCTGGCGGTTGGCGGACCCCGACCTGACCCTGCCGCCGATCATGCTGGCCTGCGTCAGGGATAGCCGCATCGTCGGGGTGGCGATGGCGCAGATGACCAAGACCAGCCTGATCGAGCCGCCCTATCTGGACATCCTCGATCTGATTGCGCTGGAGACGGCGCCCGATGCGATCCCGCTTCTGACCCAGGCCTTGATCGACAACGCCCGCGCGCTGGGGGCCGCCAAGGTGCGGCTGCAGATGGTGACGCCGCGTCTGTTGGTGCAGTTGGGCGATCTGGCGAAGACGGCGCGGCGCGAAGGCGGTTGGGGACATTGCCACGCCATCATCGACGATCCTGCGCTGGCGGCCGCCTGGGCGCCGACCCCGTTCGACGGCGACTACGGCATCTGTTCGCGCACGCCGCCGATGCCCCAAACTTTGGCCGCCGCCGCAATCACGCGCCCGACCTTGGGCGGACGCGTGTCCAAGGCCTGATCAGGCGTTGGGGCGGGCCTTCAGTTCGTCGCGGATCTCGGCCAACAAGGCTTCGGTCGCCGTCGGCGCTGCCGGCGCCGGATCGGGCTTGGCGGCTTCCTGACGACGCAGGGCGTTGATGCCCTTGACCACAAGGAACACGACCCAGGCCACGATCAGGAACTGGATCACCGTGTTCAGGAAGGCGCCATACTGGATCGACACCTTCTCGACCGCCTCGGTCGCCGGGTTTTCGGCCCTCAGCACCCATTCCAGCTTGGAGAAGTCGATACCGCCGGTCAGCAGACCGATGGGCGGCATGACCACCTGATCGACCAGGCTTTTGACGATGCCGTTGAAGGCCGCGCCAATGATCACGCCGACCGCCAGGTCCACGACATTGCCCTTGACCGCGAACTCGCGAAACTCCGACAGCAGGCTCATGAGATTTCCTTGAGAAAGTTGGATCAGGCGTCGCCCGAGGCGTTCAGCCGCTCGCGCAGTTCCTTGCCGCTCTTAAAGAAGGGGACGGCCTTGGCAGGCACCTCGACGGTTTCGCCGGTGCGCGGATTGCGACCCGAACGCGCAGGGCGCGATCGCACGGAAAGGGCGCCGAAACCGCGCAACTCGACCCGGCCGCCTTCGGACAGGGCCGAGGTCATGGTGGTGAGGATCACATTGACCAGCCGCTCGACCTCGGCGTGGGTCAGGTGGGTGTTTTCCGCTGCAAGCTTCTCGATCAGTTCGGACTTGATCATCTGCGCCCCCGCCAGCTCGTTTAGACAGGCCGTCTCGCCTGCCGTCGATCCAGAGCCGCACCCTAACCTTCGACAGGCTTTGTAAAAAGCCCTTATCCGACAATGATGCGCGCCATTCGCAAGAAATATGTCCGGAAGTGCACACAGCAGTGTGCCAGACAGAGAAAAGGGCGACGGGATTGCTCCCGCCGCCCTCATTCTTTTGTCGCTATCGCAGAGCGCGCGGCGCTCCGCGGATTGAGCGAGGCTCCCGAAGAACGCGGTGCGCCCTTCGGCCTGAGCCTTACTCCTTGGTGCCGGCGTTCTTCAGCGCGGCGCCCAGGATGTCGCCCAGCGAAGCGCCCGAATCGGACGATCCGAACTGTTCGATGGCTTCCTGCTCGTCCTTCATTTCCAGCGCCTTGATCGACACCGAGACGCGGCGCGAGGCCTTGTCCACGGCGGTGATCATGGCGTCGACGCGGTCGCCGACGGCGAAGCGTTCCGGACGTTGCTCGTTGCGGTCGCGCGACAGGTCCGACTTGCGAACGAAGGCCGTGACCGGCGCGTCGTCTTCACCGAACTTGACCTCGATGCCGCCCGACTCGATCGCCGTCACGGTGACGGTGATCTGCTGGCCGCGACGATAGGTGTCGCCCTCGCCGATCGGATCGCCGCCCAGCTGCTTGATGCCCAGCGAGACGCGTTCCTTCTCGACGTCGACGTCCAGGACCTTGGCCTTGACCATCTCGCCCTTGCGGTAGCGCTGGATGGCTTCTTCACCCGACACCGACCAGTCGAGGTCGGACAGGTGCACCATGCCGTCGATGTCGTTGTCCAGGCCGATGAACAGGCCGAACTCGGTGGCGTTCTTGACTTCGCCCTCGACGGTCGAACCGATCGGGTTGTTGGCGACGAAGGCGTCCCACGGATTGTCCTGAGCCTGCTTCAGGCCCAGCGAGATGCGGCGCTTGGAGGCGTCGACATCCAGAACCACGACGTCGACTTCCTGCGAGGTCGAGACGATCTTGCCGGGGTGGACATTCTTCTTGGTCCAGGACATTTCCGAGACGTGCACCAGGCCCTCGACACCGGCTTCCAGCTCCACGAAGGCGCCGTAGTCGGTGATGTTGGTGATGCGGCCCGTGTACTTGGCGCCGACCGGATACTTGGCTTCCACGCCGTCCCAAGGGTCCGACTGCAGCTGCTTCATGCCCAGCGAGATACGCTGGGTGTCCGGGTTGATCTTGACGATCTGGACCTTGACGGTGTCGCCGACAGCAAGAACCTGGCTCGGGTGCGAAACGCGCTTCCACGACATGTCGGTGACGTGCAGCAGGCCGTCGATGCCGCCCAGGTCGACGAACGCACCGTAGTCGGTGATGTTCTTGACGACGCCTTCGCGGACTTCACCCTCGGCCAGCTGACCGACCAGTTCCGTGCGCTGTTCGGCGCGGGCTTCTTCCAGGATGGCGCGACGCGACACGACGATGTTGCCGCGCGGACGGTCCATCTTCAGGATGGCGAAGGGCTGTTCCTTGCCCATCAGCGGGCCGACGTCGCGGACCGGACGGATGTCGACTTGCGAACCGGGCAGGAAGGCCGAGGCGCCGCCCAGATCGACGGTGAAGCCGCCCTTGACGCGGCCGACGATGGCGCCGTTGACCGGCTGGCCTTCGGCGAACACGACTTCCAGACGGGTCCAGGCTTCTTCGCGACGGGCCTTGTCGCGGCTGATGACGGCTTCGCCCAGGGCGTTCTCGACGCGCTCCAGGTAAACCTCGACGTTGTCGCCGACCTTGGGCAGGGCGCCGTCGTCGCCTTGGCCGAATTCGCGCATGGCGATGCGGCCTTCGGTCTTCAGACCAACGTCGATGATGACGATGTCTTTTTCGATGCCGACGACGCGGCCGTGAACGACCTGGCCTTCGCCGAAGTCGCGACCCGACAGTTGTTCGTCGAGCAGCGCCGAGAAGTCGTCGCGCGTGGGGTTGAGAGTATCAGACATGAAGCTCTGGTGTTTCCAGTGGGGCTGTGGCGCGTAACCGAAGGACGATCCCGCGCGAGGTGGACCCCTGACGCAGCGAAAGGCGGCGCGCGGGGCGATGGGAAAAGATGGAATCAGGTCGTCGGGATGCGAGGCCGTTCAGAACGATCAAAACGCCCGCGGAGGCCGAGGGTGGGAGCGTTGGATTTGCGAGAGCGGGCTTTTTGTTTCCCTACCGCTTACGCTGCATGAGGGAATCTAGAGACCGTGTTTCGCGCGCGCCGCCTCGACGATACGGCGGGCCGCATCGAAGGCGGCCTCTATACCCAGATCGGTCGTATCCAGCAAGACCGCGTCATCGGCCTGGACCATCGGAGCCGCCCCGCGCCCGGCGTCGCGCTCGTCGCGGCGCTGGATGTCGGCCAGCATGGCGTCGAAGGCGATGTCCGATCCGCGCGCCGTCAGCTGCTTCCAGCGGCGCGTGGCCCGCACCTCGGGCGTTGCGGTGACGAACAGTTTGGCCTGAGCATTCGGCGCAATCACCGTGCCGATGTCGCGTCCATCCAGAACGGCGCCGCCCGCCTGGGCCGCGAACGCCTGCTGCAGTTCCAGCAGCGCCGCCCGTACGCCCGCGAAGCTGGCGACACGGCTGGCGGCCTCGCCCGCCTCGCCGGTCGTCAGGCGCGGATCGTCCGACAGGCCCGCCGCATCCAGGCCCCGCGCCGCCTGCGTCGCCGCGGCCTCGTCATCCAGCGATCCGCCGTCCGCCAGCACCTTTGCGCCCACGGCCCGGTACAGCAGCCCCGTATCCAGATGCGGCAGGCCATAGGTCTGGGCCAGGCGCGCGGCGATGGTCCCCTTGCCAGAGGCGGCCGGTCCGTCGACGGCGATGACGAGAGGCTGTGTCAGGGTAGATCTTCCGAGATTTAGCGAGCGCCGACAGCGCCCAAGCGACGATGTCCAGGAGAGGGAACGCCTAGCCTTTCCTTGCCCAGCTACACAAGCTCACGTGCTACTCTTGCCCTGATGGAATAAGTTTGGGTTGCGCCGACCAACCCAAGGCGCTCACAGCACAAAGCACACCAAAAAACACCGAAGGCATCACTCCCCTGAGGATGACGATCGTCTTGAATTCACGTGGATGCTGGCTGCGAGAGATTTTGTAGAAGCCGAACTCGTTGACGTCGAACCCTCTGTTTTCAAACATCTCGGCGTAGCGCGGCTTCGTTTGGTCCCAAGTCTCGCCGTCCCCAAGATCAATAAACGATGCAACTGCCCATAGGATAAACATCCAGCCAGCGAATGCTGCCAGTATCGCCAGAATCCGGCGCGAGGACCGGCCGTCGGTCACGCGATCCGCCCGCCCAGCCCGTTCATCATCTCGACGAAGCCGGGGAAGCTGGTGGCGATCATGCCGGGTTCGTCGACCGAGACCGGCTGTTCGGCAGCCAGGCCCAGGACCAGATGGCTCATGGCGATGCGGTGGTCGTGGGCGGTGTGGACCAGGCCGCCGCCACGCACGGACCCGCCCTGGCCGGCGCCGGTGACGATGAAGCCTTCCGGTTCCTCCTCAACCTGAACGCCGCAGGCGCGCAGCCCCTCCACCATCAGCGAGATCCGGTCGCTTTCCTTGACCCGCATTTCACCCACGCCGCGCATGACGGTGACGCCGTCCGCAAAGGCCGCCGTCGCCGCCAGGATCGGATATTCGTCGATCATCGAGGCGGCCCGATCCTCGGGCACGACCACGCCCTTCAGGGACGAATGACGGGCGGTGATGTCGCCGACCTCTTCGCCCCCGGCCTCACGCCGGTTCGTAATGGTCAGGTCGGCGCCCATCTCGATCCAGGTGTCGAACAGGCCGGTACGAAGCGGGTTCAGCATCACCCCCTCGACCGTGACCTCAGACCCCGGAACGATCAGACCGGCCGCCAGGGGAAACGCCGCCGAGGACGGATCGCCCGGCACGGCGACGAAGGTCCCGGTCAGGGCCTGACCGCCCTTCAGCGTCACCTTCCAGCCCTCGCCCCTCTCCTCGACGTCCACCTCGGCGCCGAAGGCCCGCAGCATCCGCTCGGTGTGGTCGCGGCTCTTTTCGGGCTCAACCACCGAGGTGACGCCCTGGGCATTCAGCCCCGCCAGCAGGATGGCCGACTTCACCTGGGCCGAGGCCACCGTCTGCACATAGTCGATGGCCTTCAGCGCGCCGCCAGTCAGGGCCACCGGGAGCCGATCCTCGGCCGCCTGCCAATCGAACGCCGCGCCCATGTCGGCCAGCGGTCCCGTGACCCGCTTCATCGGGCGCTTTCTCAGCGAGCCGTCGCCATCGAAGGTCGCCGTCAGCGGATAGCCGGCCGCCGCCCCCATCAGCAGGCGCACCCCGGTTCCAGCGTTGCCGCAGTCGATCACCGAGGCCGGCGTCTTGAACCCGCCCGCCCCCGCGATCCGCCATGTTCCATCACCGATCCGCTCGACCTTGGCGCCGAACGCTTCGACCGCGCGGGCGGTGGCCAGAACGTCGTCGCCCTCAAGAAGACCCTCGACCTCGGTCACGCCCGACGCCATTCCGCCCAGGATCATCGACCGGTGCGACATCGACTTGTCGCCCGGCGCGCGGACCTTTCCGGTCAGGGCGGATGCGCGGCGCGAAGTCAGTTGGGACGGCATGATCACCCGCTTCAGGCTGTATTGTGCGAAGGGCCGCGCGGGCGGCGCGAAAGACAGCTTTTGACAGCGGGTCAAAGGGGTGGCAAGGGACCGCCCCGAATTCAACCCGTTGAAAGCATCCAAACGTGGCCAATCCCGAACTGGGCGCCAAACAGGTCTGCCCCAACTGCCAGGCGAAGTTTTACGACCTGAACCGTCGCCCCGCGCACTGCCCCAAATGCGGAACCGACTTCGATCCCGAAGAGGCGATGAAGCTGCGCAGCCGCCGCGCCCGTCCCGGCTATCCGTCCGACGATGAGGACACGGAAGATCAGGTCAAGGACAAGAAGGTCGACGGCGACGAGGACGAGGAAGACGACGTCAAGACGCCGGAAATCGACGAGGAAGGCCACGAGCCGATCCTGACCCCGGACGACGAGGACGAAGACTCCCCGGCCGACGCCTCGGAAGAAGCCGGCATGGGCTCGACCGACGGCGACGACGATCTGCTGGCCGACGACGATGACGACTCCGTGCCGTTTATCGAGGACGAAGACGACGACTCGATCGACGACGAGATCGCCAAGCCGTCGCGCGACGACGACTGATCTTTTTTTGGGCCTATCGCGCTTCGCGCGACTTGAGGCCCGACTTGTTCGAGGCCTGTGGATAGGCTCAGATTCTTGTTGCACCCGCCGCATTTCCCGTTAGGGAGACGCGGCGGGACAGCAGGTCTTTAGAACCTTCCGGTTTGAAAAACCTGCGTATTTTCACACTTGGGAACGCGGTGAAAATAAATCTCGAAACGGGCTTGATCGCAGAAAAAGCCTGACCTAGTTTCCGCCGCCTCGCCGGGGGCCATCGCAAGATGAACCGGGCGATCCAGACCGACAGGTCCGGGGCTTTAGCTCAGCTGGTAGAGCGCTTGCATGGCATGCAAGAGGTCAGCGGTTCGACTCCGCTAAGCTCCACCATCGTCACCTCCGAGCACCGCAGGGTGTTCGGAGGGACGACCACCCCCCCACATTTTCGATCCGCAGAGGTCGCCATTCGGCGCGTGACCAGGCGCCCGTCTATTGTCCGATGACCGATGCGGCAGGCGGCTCGACCCGAGCCTCCCGCCGCGATAGCCGCCGATCAGTTCTCGACTTCCGTCGATCCCTGGCGGAACTCTTCGGCCGGCACGAAGGCCGAACCTTCTTCATCCAGCACCCAGACGCCGATCAGCGTGGGGTGATCCGGGGTGACGTCTTCGTCCAGCAGGTCGCCCTCATAGACGCCGACGTTGCTGTAATCGAAATCCAGCAGCAGCTGATCGGCCATGTCGATCATCTCGTCGGCCATGCGCCGTGCATAGCCCACCGCCTCGCTGGCGTCGGAAAAGTCGTCGGTCAGCGTGTTGACCTCTGCGGCCTCGCTGCCCTGAACGGCGCTGGTGGTGACGATGGTGAATGCGGACATGGTGATCTTTCTTAAGTCTAAGGACTTCACCTAGCCCGTTTGGCCCCGCAACACGTCGAAATTCGGTTGCGCCATCGACGCTATCGATCGGCCCCGCCCCGATCGTTGCGCTTCGTCGCGCGATAGACCTTCTGCAGGCCGCCCAGCCGCCGGCGTTCCGCAGCCTTGGCGATCCGTTCCGCCTTGTCCCCTGCGGCCGCCAGTTCCGACTTCAGCTTCTGGAAATGCGCCCAGCGCGATCCCTCCAGCGTGCCGTCCGCCAAGGCCGCCTGGACAGCGCATCCCGGCTCGCTCACATGGCCGCAGTTGGTGAAGCGGCACTCCTGCATCAGGTGTTCGACATCGTCGAAGACCGCTTCCACACCCTCTTCGGCGTCGATCAGGCCCACTTCGCGGATGCCGGGCGTGTCGATGATGAAACCGCCGCCGGGCAGCGGGATCAGCTGGCGATGGCTGGTTGTATGCCGTCCCTGGTCGTCGGATGCGCGGATCGCCTGGGTCGCCATCCGATCCTCGTTCAGGAAGGCGTTGACCAAGGTGGACTTGCCGACACCCGACGAGCCTATCAGGACACAGGTCTCGCCCGGCTTCACCTGAAGACGCAGCGCCTCCAGCCCGACGCCTTCGCGCGCCGAGATGGTCAAGACCAGTGTCTGCGCCTCCAGCGCCGCCACCTGAGCGGCCTCGGCTTGGGGATCCGCGCTCAGATCCGACTTCGTCAGAACGAGAACAGGCCGGGCTCCGCTGTCCATCGCTGCAGCCAGGAAACGCTGTATCCGGCGCGGATTTAGATCTGCATTCATCGAGGTGACGACGAAGGCCACGTCGATATTGGCCGCCAGGATCTGGGTTCGACGCGCGCTGTCCGCCGCCCGCCGCACGAAGGCCGTGCGGCGGGGCAAGACGGCGTGGATGGTGGCGGCGCCGTCGTGCGGGTTCGGTGACAGCGCCACCCAGTCGCCGACGGCAGGCGGCCCAGTCTCCTGGGCTTCGTGCCGAAGCCGGCCCGACGCCTTGGCGTGAAGTTCGCCCGCATCCGTGGCGACCAGATAGCCGTTGCGATGCTGGAGGATGACGCGGCCCGGCGTGTGGCCGGCGTGGGCATGCGGCGTGAATACGGTCGCCCATGCCTCGGACCATCCATACTGTTCGATCAAGTCAACGGCATCCGTGTCGCTCGCGCTCCTCAGCCGGCTTGTGCTGAACACTGTCGCAAAGCCTTGCCAGTCGGCGGGGCCGCGAACAAGCATGCGCGCCGGCGTTCGAAGGAAGAAGGGTGCAACCGCACCGTCGACCTCTGACTGAACGGCTGCGCGGGCCTAAAGCAGCGTGGCGGCCAGATTGACGGTCAGCGCCAGGATGACGGCGTTGAAGAACCAGGCGATCAGGCTGTGAAACGTCGCCAGGCCGCGCAGCTTGCGGCTGGAGATCTGCACGTCCGCCGTCTGGTTCGCCACGCCGATGATCAGGGCGAAGTGTAGAAAGTCCCAGTAGTCCGCGTCCTCCTCGCCCGGAAAGATCAGACCGCCCTGATCGCCCTTGCCGTCGTCACGCGGGGCGTAGAAGCCGTGGGCGTAATGCAGGGCGAAGATGATGTGCACATACAGCCACGACAGGCCGACGGTGCACACTGAGAACACCGCCTGCCCGACCGTCGGCTTGCCGTCGCTGGCCACCATGGCGAGGACCAAGACCACGACGCTGGCCACGGCCGCCGCCATGCTGAGCGGCAGGACCAGAACGCCCGCCTGATCCAGTTCCGCCGCGCGGCGTCGCATCGCCTCTTGCGAACGCGCCCTGAGTATCCGCGCAAAGGTCGCAATGAGGAAGGTCGCCACCCCCGCGTCCCAGCCGGCCGCCAGTCGCATCGGCCAGCCGAGGCTGGTCGGCGCCAGCACCGCGACGGCCGCCAGCACCAGCAGCCCGAGCCATAGCGACAAATGCAGACGGAACAGGCGCGCGACAGATCCCATGCCCGCGAGATTGCGCATTTACGCCATCGAGGTCCAGCGACCGCGAGGCCTGCGGAGCGGCGGCGACCGAAAGGCTTTCCGTCTCATTGAGGGACATGTCTATCGGCGACGTCATAGAAGTGTCGGTTATCGTTTCGGGGGAAACGCAAATGCTGGTGTCGATCGTGATCGGCGAGGCTCTTTATCTGGCGCATCGCTGTCGGCGGGCGTTGATCGCCTCGCCCGTGGTGCTGGTCGGCCTCTGGGCCGTGATGACCGTCATGCCGCACGGGTCGATCCGTCTGCCGAACTGACGAAAAGCTGTCGCCGGTCTTCTGCGGCGCCGGACCGAATCCGGCGCCCCAAGCGTTGTCAGGCGTGAACGCCACGCCGAGGACGCCCTGACCGACTTCACCCCATCACCCCAACGCATCCGCGTCATCGACCTGGAGACGGCCGGATCCGGCCCTCAGGACGTCTGCGAGATCGGCTGGCAGGATGTGGTGCGCGACGGGGCCGGGCCGTGGCATCTGGATGCGACGCGCGGCGCCCGTTTCGTAAATCCCGGCCGGCCGATTTCGCCCGACACCATGGCGATCCACCACATTCTGGACGAGTGGGTTCAGGACGCTGGCTATTGGAAGGCTGTCGCGCCGCCCATCCTTCGCCCGGAGACGGGCGTGATCGCCCTGGCGGCTCACCGCGCCAGCTTCGAGCAGCGATATTGCACCCCTGCCCTGTCAGGCGGCGCAAAGTGGATCTGCACCTGGAAATGCGCCCTGCGGCTGTGGCCCGACCTGCCGCGCTTCTCCAACCAGATGCTGCGCTATCTGCGCCGGCCCGAGGGTTTGGTGCATGAGCTCGGCCTGCCGGCGCACCGCGCCCTGCCCGACGCCTATGTCACCGCCCATCATCTGCGCGACATGCTGAACCAGACGACCGTCGAGCAGCTTATGGCCTGGAGCCGCGAACCGGGACTGCTGCCCCGCGTGCCCGCCGGCCCCGAGCGCGGCAAGGCGTGGAGCGCGGTCGATGCCGCCCGCCTTCAGGTCCTGGCGTCGGGACGCGACATCGACGTCGCCTTCACCGCCGCGACCGAGCTTCGCCGCCGCGGCCTGATGACCGACACGGTCGTCCGGACGTCGGATCAGGGACGCCTGCTCTAGCGCGCGACCGCCAGCTCTCAGCGGCGACTGACCTAAAAAGAAAGGAAAATGGTGGACGCGACAGGGATTGAACCTGTGACCCCCTCGATGTCAACGAGGTGCTCTCCCGCTGAGCTACGCATCCGCCGTAGGGCTCCGAAAAACGTCTTCGGAGCGGGAAGAGCGGTCGTATAGCGGCGAGGCCGGTCGGCATCAAGCCGATTTAGCGGCAAGAATGCGATTTCTCGCCAAACGCCGCTCGGCCCAGTCGCAGCGAAGGGTCAGGCGGCGACCATCCGCTCGACTTCATTGACCAGATCGCGCAGGTGGACGGGCTTGGACAGCACCTTGGCGTCCGGCGTGGCCTGGGCGGCGGTCAGGGCGACGGCGGCGAAGCCGGTGATGAACATGATGCGCAGGCCGGGCTGGCGGGCGGCGGCGACGCGGGCGACCTCGATCCCGTCGGCGCCCGGCATGACGATGTCGGTCAGCAGCAGGTCGTAGGGACCATGTTCCAGGGCGTCGATCGCGTCGTCGCCGTTCTCGCAGTCGATGACCTGGTGGCCTGCCCGCTCCAGCGCGCGCGTCAGAAATCCGCGCAACGAACCGTCGTCTTCGGCCAGGAGAATACGCGCCATTCGAAAAACACCCATGAAACAGACGGCAAACCTAGAGCCCGAACGGTAAACCGCCGATGAAATTCGCCGATCAACCGACTTCCTTCCACAGCGAAACGCGCTAAGCGGAAGCATGACCGACGGCGGCGACAGTTTTTCGATCACCGCTCCGGCGGCGGACGCGCCCGCGACGGCGCTGGTCTTCGCCTCGCCCCACTCCGGCGACCTCTATCCCGACGACATGGGCGCCGCGCCGGGTCTGTCGCGCGCCAGCCTGAAAAGCGCCGAGGACGCCTTGGTCGGGCGCTTGATCGCAGAAGGACCGCGCAGAGGCGCCGCGCTGATCGAAGGCCGGATCGGCCGGGCCTATGTCGATCTGAACCGTGATCCGTCCGAGCTGGACCCGGCCCTGATCGCGGATCTGGAGGGACCGGTCGGAGCCAAGACGGCCGCCGGTTATGGCGTGATACCCCGGCTGGCCGGCGACGGGACGCCGCTCTATGCGCGCCGGCTGACGCTGGCGGAGGCGAGACACCGCATCGCCAGGGTTCACGCCCCCTATCACCAGGCCTTGGGCGAACGGATGCAGGCGACGCGCGCGACGCACGGACGCGCGGTGCTGGTCGACTGGCATTCGATGCCGGCTCGCGCTGTCGGGGCCGAAGTCGTGCTGGGCGATCGTTACGGCTCGGCCTGCAGTGCGCGGCTCAGCCGACGTCTGCGCGAGTTGTTCGAGGGCCTGGGCTGGCGAGTGGCGCAGAACCATCCCTACGCCGGCGGCTGGTCGACCCAGCGCTGGGGCCGACCGGACGAGGGCTATGAGGCCATCCAGATCGAACTGAGCCGCAAGCTGTACCTGGACGAGACGACGTTGGCCCCCAACGCGACCTACGCCAAGACGCATAAGGCCTTATCGCGCGTGATCGCCGCCCTGTGCGCAGACGAATGGTCGGCCTGACTGATCGCTGATCAGATCAAAAAAAAAAGCCGCACCCGAGGGTGCGGCATTAAAAGTCTATAGGGAGGAAACGCCCAGGAAGGGCAAGACGCCCGGAGGCGTCAGAGGTCAACTTAGGTTGCGATGCACAATGGGTCAAGGCCGATGCGCGCCCGGTCGGTCACGCCTTGTTACGCAAATATGGCGGATCGCCTGACAAGACGGCGCTCTTTCGACCAAAGTCGGACGGGCGTTCGATTTTGCAACTGCGAAGGGATGGGTCAGTTGTCCAGCAGCCGCCGTGCGTTGCGGATGGCGCGTGCGGCGGGCGACGCTTCCTGACGATAGATCAACAGGCCGAACGAGGATGCGACGCCCAGCGCCAGCCACAGCGGTCCGAACAGCCAGGCCGCCGCCGCCAGGGCGAAATAGTATCCGCGGACACCCTGACTGAAGGCGCTGAGCGCCGGGTTCAAAAGCTGGCCCGCCGCCTCGCTGAAGGCCTTGCGGTCAGTCTTGGTGTGGATTTCCGGCGCCGCCCCGATCAGCGCCAGGGCGTAGTTCATCTGGCGCAGCGCCCAGATGAAATCCAGAAAGCCGCGCGCCAGGCAGATCAGCACCAGCGCCAGCTTGGCCTCCAGAATCTTCATCGGCACGTTTTCGGCCCCGACGGCGGCAAACCCCTGAAGCGCGCTTTCGCCGCCGAACAGGATGCCCGCCACCGCCGCGATCAGCAGCAGGTTGGTGGAGGCGAAGAAGGAGGCGGAGTTGATCGAATGGCCCATCAGCTGGCTGTCGATCAGCTTCATCTCGCGATGCGTCATGGACTGCATCCAGGCCGCCCGGACATGCTCCATGTCCTGGTTCAGCGAGCCGCCCTTACGGCTGATGAAAGCCAGGATGGGGCTGTATCCCAGCCAGCAGATGAAGAAGAGGGCCAGCGCCGCCCAATCGGTCCAGGTCATGATCCAGATGTCCGCGATGATGCGCCGCGACGCAAGCCCGCCCTCGCCTGCGTTCGCCACAGGTCGCCCTTGCCGTGACGAGCCGGGGAGCCTATCACCCTTCGCCTTTCAAAGTTTCGCAGTCGCAGCAAAGACCCCGCCATGAACCTCGACGCCATTCCCGTCGGCCCGAACGCTCCCTGGGACATCAACGTCATCATCGAAATCCCGCAAGGCGGCCTGCCGGTGAAATACGAGATGGACAAGGAATCGGGTGCCCTGTTCGTCGACCGCTTCCTGCACACCGCCATGTACTATCCGGGCAACTACGGCTTCGTGCCGCACACCCTGTCGGATGACGGCGACCCCTGCGACGTGATCGTGCTGAACCCGACGCCGGTCGTCCCGGGCTGCGTCATCCGCTCGCGTCCCATCGGCGTGCTGAAGATGGTGGACGAGGCCGGCGGCGACGAAAAGATCCTGGCCGTGCCGGTCGACAAGCTGAACCCCTACTACACCGAGATCGCCAGCTATCGTCAGCTGCCGGCCATCCTGATCGAGCAGATCGAGCACTTCTTCACCCGCTACAAGGATCTGGAGAAGGGCAAGTCGGTCAAGGTCGAGGGCTGGGGCGACGCCGGCGAGGCCGCCGACCTGATCGCCAAGGGCATGCAGGCCCACCAGGACAAGCTGGCCAAGAACAAGGCCCCCAACGCCGCCTGATCCGGGCGACAACCGTTCCAGGCATTGAAGGCGTCCTCCCATCGGGGACGCCTTTTTGCTGGTCGAACTGCTATCGCCACAGCGCCGAGCCCGGAGGAGACATAGTCGGCAGCCTTGGCTTCAAAATCACGCTGCGACGCCCCGCCCCTCTCCCGCAACGGTTCGGCCTCTCCTATCTGCACCGCATGACCGAACTGACCCCCCGCGAGATCGTCTCCGAACTGGATCGCTATATCGTCGGCCAGAATGACGCCAAGCGCGCCGTCGCCGTCGCCCTGAGAAACCGCTGGCGCAGGAAGCGCGTGCCGGCGGACCTGCGCGACGAGGTGACGCCCAAGAACATCCTGATGATCGGCCCCACCGGCGTCGGCAAGACCGAGATCGCGCGTCGGCTGGCGCGGCTGGCCGGCTCGCCCTTCCTGAAGGTCGAGGCCACCAAGTTCACCGAAGTGGGCTATGTCGGCCGCGACGTGGATCAGATCGTGCGCGACCTGGTCGAAAGCGCCCTGATCATGGTGCGCGAGCGCCGTCGCGGCGACGTGCGGGCCAAGGCCGAGGCCGCCGCCGAGGACCGGATTCTGGACGCCTTGGTCGGACCCGGTGCGGGACCGGCGACGCGCGACAGTTTCCGAAAGAAGCTGCGCGCCGGAGAACTGGACGACAAGGAGATCGAGATTTCGCTGGCGGACACCGCTTCGCCGATCCAGGGGCTGGACATTCCGGGCGGCGGCAACGTCGGCCTGCTGAACCTGTCGGAAATGCTGGGCAAGATGGGCGGCGGGCGCACCAAGACCGTCAAGCTGGCGGTGCGCGATGCGACGACGCCCCTGATCGCCGAAGAGGGCGACAAGCTGCTGGATCAGGACAGCCTGACACAGGAGGCGCTGAAACTGGCTGAGAACGAGGGCATCGTCTTCCTGGACGAGATCGACAAGGTGGCGGCTCGTCAGGGCGCATCCGGCGCGGACGTGTCGCGCGAGGGGGTGCAGCGCGACCTGCTGCCCCTGATCGAGGGCACCACGGTCTCGACGAAGTACGGGCCGGTGAAGACCGACCATGTGCTGTTCATCGCCTCGGGCGCCTTCCACGTCGCCAAGCCCAGCGACCTGCTGCCCGAGCTTCAGGGACGCCTGCCGATCCGGGTCGAGCTGAAGGCCCTGACGCGCGACGACTTCAAGCGCATCCTGACCGAACCCGAGGCCAATCTGATCCGTCAGAACCAGGCCCTGCTGGCGACCGAGGACGTGACCCTGACCTTTACCGACGATGCGGTCGAGGCGATGGCCGATGCGGCGGTGGCGGCCAACAGCGCGGTCGAGAACATCGGCGCGCGCCGGCTTCAGACCGTGTTGGAGCGGGTGCTGGAGGAGACCAGCTTCAAGGCCTCGGACCTGTCGGGCCAGACCGTGACCTTCGACGGCGATGCGGTGCGCGAGAAGATGGACGCCCTGACCAAGGACGTCGATCTGAGCCGCTTCATTCTGTAGCGGTCGGCGCCCCGGCGGCGTGACGGTTGGGGCGACGCATAATTCGGTCGGCCATCATCTCGGCGTGACGCTGGGTGAAGGCCAGGGCGGCGGGGTTGCCGCGTCGCGGGCCGATGCTGTCGGCGACCTTGGCGCCCCGCTCGCCGATCGGCAGGGGCTTGCCGGTCGTGGTGTCCACGGCGGTCTGGTGCTCGATCTCGGCGTTCAGCTCGGCGCCCATCAGGATCACCTGCACCGACAGCCAGGTCCACAGCAGGAAACCCATCATGGCCGCCAGCGGGCCGTAGCTGTCGGTCCGCACGAAGTTGGACAGATACCAGCTGAACAGGAAGGACACGGTCAGGCTGAGGACCGCCGCGAAGATCGCGCCCGGCGTGACCCAGCGCCAGCGCGCGCGCTGACGGCAGGGGCCATAGCGGTAGATAACGGTCAGGGCGGCGACATAGCCGACCAGCAGCAGCGGCCAGCGCAGCGGGGCGATCAGGCCCCACTCCTCCTCCAGGCCGAACAGCCGCACCACCACCGGGACGCCGACCACCAGGGCCGAGGTCAGCAGGACCGCCAGGATGGCCCCCACGGTGAAGACCATGCAGATCAGGTTGTAGCGCACGATGTTGCGGCGCTCGACCTCGTGGTAGGCGACGTTCAGGCCGTAGAACAGCACCTTGACCGCCCCGTTGGCGGTCCACAGCGACAGGGCCAGGGTCCAGGCCAGGGTGAAGGTCAGCTGACTGTTGGAGTTCTCGGCCAGGCGCTGCATCTCCCCGCCCAGGAACTCGGCGATGCTGTCGGGCAGCAGGGCGTAGAGGAACTGCAGCCGCCCCCACGCGTCGGTCGGATCGGCGAAAAGGCCGTAGAGGGTGACGAACGTCCCCAAGAGCGGGAACAGCGACAGCAGGGTGAAGAAGGTCACGCCGCCGGCGACGAAGCCGACCCGGTCGCCGAAATAGGACCCGCCGGTGCGCCAGACGATGTCGGACCAGCCCTTGTGCGGAATGTGCTCGGGCCGTTTGGCCATGCGGCCGCGACCGGGCTCCTGGGCCTCATAGTCCTCGGGCGTGGGGACCTTGGGCGGCAGGGGCTCGGGGCGGGGGGCGCGCAGTTCGACCCCGACCTTGTGCCCCTGGCTGTAGAGCAGGTGGGCGGCGCCGGCCCCGGCGGCCAGACCCCCGGCGGCGGCCCCCAGGAACTTCCACACCCGGCCGCGCTCGACCGGCGCCGGCGTGCGGGCGAACAGATTGCGAAGCGGGGCAAGGCGGGAGGGGCGGCGCGCAGTCATCCCGACGCGAACGGTCAAGCTGGCCTCCTGTTCCTCCCGTCGCGCTTGAAATCGGCGCCGGGCCGGGCCAATCAACGCCCATGACCGACCCCATCACGCCCAAGTCCGACACCGACGCCCCGACCCTGCTGACCGCCTGGAAGGCGGCGCAGGCCCGGCTGAAGACCGGCCGCATGGACAGCCCCGCCATCGACGCCCGCCTGCTGCTGGAGGCCGCCGCCGGCGCCAGCCGCATGGACATCCTGACCGACCCCTATCGGCCCATCACCGCTGACCAGCTGAGCGCCTATGAGGCCATGGTCGAGCGCCGGCTGAAGCGCGAGCCCGTCTCGCGCATCGTCGGCAAGAAGGGCTTCTGGAAGATCATGCTGAACGTCACCCCCGACGTCCTCAGCCCCCGCCCCGACACCGAGACCCTGATGGACGTGTCCATGCTGGCCTTCGGCAAGAACGAAGCCTTCGACGCCATCGACCTGGGGACCGGCTCGGGCGCGATCCTCTTGGCGCTTCTGGCCGAGCGGCCGGCCGCGCGCGGGGTCGGCACCGACATCTCGTCCGAGGCCCTGGCGGTGGCCAAGGAGAACGCCGCCAACCTGGACCTGAACGAGCGCGCGACCTTCCTGCGCACCGAATGGGCCGCGGGCTTCGGCGACGCCAGCTTCGACCTGGTGCTGTCCAACCCGCCCTATATCCCGACCGACCATATCGCGACCCTGGACCCGGAGGTCCGCGACCACGACCCGCACCTGGCCCTGGACGGCGGCCCCGACGGCTTGCAGGCCTATCGCGATCTGGTGCCCGAGGTGAAACGCATCCTGAAGCCGCTGGGCGTCTTCGCCGTCGAAATCGGCTTCGATCAGGGCCCGCAGGTCAAGGAACTGTTCGAGGCCGCCGGCTTCACCGACGTCAAGATCATCAAGGACCTGGGCGACCGCGACCGCGTCGTCACCAACGGCCCGGACCCGCGCACCAATCCGATCCCGCAGGACTGACCGACTTCAGACGGTCGGCGGACAAAAACACCGTCTAATTCGTCTAATTCGTCTGATCTGGCCCTCCCCAGCTGTGCGATGCGTCCCCTGCGGACGAACCGAGACAGGATCGCACGGTTTGGAGCCGTGGGCAGGAGAATGACGCTGGCGGGCGGCAGGGTGTTGGAATCGTTGAAGGTATTTGTCGCAGGTGCGCGGGCTGGCGACTTTGCGTTAGGGTGCGTCAGGAGGAGCCGCCCATGACGACCCGCCGCCTGACGCCGCGCGCTCGCGGACTGCGTCAAGTCGGCGGCTTGGCCGAAGACCGGATCTGGGCGCGACTGCGCGGCGGCGCCGTCGACGGCTGGAAGGTGCGTCGCCAGCATCCGGTCGGCGGGTATGTGGTGGATTTCGCCTGCGTGCCGCTGCGGCTGGTCATCGAGATCGACGGCGGGGTGCATGAGCGCGACGAGGTCGTCCTGAACGACCACTACCGCCAGCAGGCGATCGAGGCGCTGGGCTGGACCGTCATCCGCTTCACCAACGCCGAGGCCCTGACCGACCCCGCCCGCATCGACGCCGCCCTCCGCGACCGCGCGAAGACGCTGGGTCTCTAACCTTCCCTCTCCCATTGGGAGAGGGCTTGAGCCTCCGAGAGCGCAGCGATCGGCAAGGCGAAAGGGTGAGGGTCGTCCACTGGCCGCCATCCGCTGCGGCCCGACCGCTGCGACGGCTCACGCCGACTTCGACACCCGACCCTCATCCGACCGCTTCGCGGCCACCTTCTCCCAATGGGAGAAGGATCAGGATGGAATGCCCCCTCTTCCATTGGGAGAGGGCTTGAGCGCCCGAGAGCGCAGCGAGCGGCCCTGCGCGAAAGGGTTAGGGTCGACGGCAGCCGCCGTCGGCTGCCATCGCCATCTCAAGATCGCCATCGGCCCTAAATCGTGTGCGCGATCGTCGTAGAGATCGGGATCCCTAGAAACGTGAGGGCTATTGACAGCCTCATGGATGTTGCAACCCACAAGATCACCGTTACACTTTCTCGATGTATTTATTTGATGACATCGCTCGGCGGTTGGATTGCGGAGCTGACGAAGTCGAGGGTGCCTATCACTACTTGAATCGGTCTGGACGGCCGGAAGTAGGATTAGTTCGGGCCAAGTTTTCCGAATTTCTAGAGAGGTATCCGGGGGTCGGGCGAGCAAACATGCTGACCCGTCTTAAGAGCGACGATGATGTTGCTCATTACAGTGCTGTCTTCGAGTTGATGCTCCACGAGGCGCTTTTGTGCGTGGGGGCAACTATCGAAGCGATTGAACCAAAGCTTGCTCACACCGATCGGTCACCTGACTTTTTGGTGAGGTCAGCAAATGGCGCACGTTTCTATCTTGAGGCGACGCTAGCGACAGGAATGAGCGACGCCGATCGTCGGTCCAAACGCTTGTTTGACGAAGCAGTTCAGGCGGTGAACGAAGTTGCCAGCACCCATTTTTTGCTGAGCGCCCGATTCTCTGGGATGCCGTCCGGCCCAATCCGCCGCCGACGCCTCCGCTTTGCTATCGAAAGTTGGTTGGCTACCCTCGATTATGATGAAGTGAAGGCCCTTGGAAACGGTGCAATCGGTGGCGATGCACCATTTAGGTATGAGGAGAAAAACCTGACGGTGGAGTTATGGCCGATCCCCGTCAAGGATCCCGGACAGCCTGTTGAAAGAGCTATTGGCATGCAGTGGGGTGATGCATGGTCCAAGACAGTAGGCGGCGCTCTTAAGTCGGCACTAAGCGGCAAAGCGAGAAGATATGGCGACCTAGACCTTCCTTACGTGATCGCTGTGAACGGCCTTGATCACAATGAGCAGCGTCATGACGTGCTCGCAGCTCTGTTTGGACAAGAAGTTGTGCGCTTTCCTTTAGGACCAAACGCAGGAGAGCCCCGTCTTGATCGAGATTGGGACGGACTATGGATAAGGCCAGATGGCGCGCGCAGGTGCCGCGGTGTGACCGGCGTCTTGGTTTGCGATGATCTATCTATTTGGTCCGCAGCGAGAAAAGACGCGGTGTACGTTGGTCATCCCGCACCCCGAATGGCCCTCGATAATTTTCCATTGCCAGTCACCACACTCCTCCCGAAAGATGACAATCTCGTCGAGACGGCTGGCGCAACGATCGGTCACATCATCGGTTTGCCGACCGACTGGCCAGCTAGTGAATCCTAGCCCTCCCGATCTCCAGACCGCCCTCGCCGGCGGTGACCGCAATCACCCCGCCGTCCTCGATCTCGCCGGCCAGCAGTTTGCGCGCGATCGGGTCGACAAGGTCCTTCTGGATGACGCGTTTCAGGGGTCGTGCGCCATAGGCGGGGTCGTAGCCGCGGTCGGCGAGCCAGGCCAGGGCGCTGTCGTCCAGGTCCAGGGTCAGGCGGCGGTCGGCCAGCAGCTTCTCGAACCGTGACAGCTGGATGCGGACGATGCCGCCCATCTGGTCGCGGCCCAGGCGGTGGAACAGGATGATCTCGTCGATCCGGTTCAGGAACTCGGGCCGGAAGTGGGCGCGCACGGCGTCCATGACGAAGGGGCGCACAGCCTCCACATCATCGCCCTCGCCCTGATCGGCCAGATACTGGCTGCCCAGGTTGGAGGTCATGATGATCAGTGTGTTCCTGAAATCGATGGTGCGTCCCTGCCCGTCCGTCAGGCGGCCGTCGTCGAGCACTTGCAACAGCACGTTGAAGACGTCGGGGTGGGCCTTTTCGACCTCGTCGAACAGGACGACCTGATAGGGGCGACGACGCACGGCCTCGGTCAGAGCGCCGCCCTCGTCATAGCCGACATAGCCGGGAGGGGCGCCGATCAGGCGCGAGACGCTGTGTTTCTCCATATATTCCGACATATCCAGGCGGGTGATGGCCGCCTCGTCGTCGAACAGGAAGTCGGCCAGCGCCTTGGTCAGTTCGGTCTTGCCCACGCCGGTCGGGCCCAGGAACAGGAAGCTGCCCAGCGGACGGTTGGGGTCGTTCAGGCCGGCGCGGGCGCGGCGCACGGCGTCGGAGACGGCGGCCAAAGCCTCGTCCTGACCCACGACGCGACCGCCGAGCGCGGTTTCCATCTGGAGCAGTTTTTCGCGTTCGCCCTCCAGCATCTTGTCGACGGGCACGCCGGTCCAGCGGCTGACGACGGCGGCGATCTGTTCGGCGTCGACGACCTCGGGGGTCAGGGGGCCTTTCCCGCTGGTCTCGTTCGCCTCTGCTTCTTCGAGCTGCTTTTCGATCTGGGGGATCTGGCCGTAGGCGATCTCTGACGCGCGGCCCAGATCGCCGGCGCGCTGGGCGTTGGCGAGTTCCAGGCGCAGGCGGTCCAGGGTTTCGCGCAGCTGGGCGCCCTGGCCGACCTTGTCCTTTTCGGCCTTCCACTGGCTGGTCAGGTCGTCGGACTGGCCTTCCAGATCGGCGATCTCGTCCTCCAGCTTTTCCAGACGGTGTTGAGAGGCCTGGTCGGTTTCCTTCTTCAGGGCCTCGCGTTCGATCTTGAGCTGGACCAGGCGGCGGTCGATCTCGTCCAGGGCCTCGGGCTTGGAGTCCACGGCCATGCGCACGCGGCTGGCGGCCTCGTCGATCAGGTCGATGGCCTTGTCCGGCAGGAAGCGGTCGGTGATGTAGCGGTTCGACAAAGTGGCTGCGGCGACGATCGCGCTGTCGGAGATGCGCACGCCGTGGTGGACCTCGTACTTCTCCTTCAGGCCACGCAGGATGGAGACGGTGTCCTCCACCGTCGGTTCGGCGACCATGACCGGCTGGAAGCGGCGGGCGAGCGCGGCGTCCTTTTCGACGTGCTTGCGGTATTCATCCAGGGTCGTGGCGCCCACGCAGTGCAGTTCGCCGCGCGCAAGAGCCGGCTTCAGCAGGTTGGAGGCGTCCATGGCGCCGTCGCCTTTGCCGGCGCCGACCAGGGTGTGCATCTCGTCGATGAACAGGATGATGCCGCCCTCGGCCGCAGAGACCTCGGACAGGACGGATTTCAGACGCTCCTCGAACTCGCCGCGATATTTCGCGCCGGCGATCAAACTGCCCATGTCCAGCGCCATGACGGTCTTGTCGCGCAGGGATTCAGGCACGTCGCCGTTGACGATGCGCAGGGCCAGCCCCTCGACGATGGCGGTCTTGCCGACGCCGGGCTCGCCGATCAGGACGGGGTTGTTCTTGGTGCGGCGGGCCAGCACCTGGATGGTGCGGCGGATCTCTTCGTCGCGGCCGATGACCGGGTCGATCTTGCCGTCGCGGGCGGCCAGGGTAAGGTCGCGAGCGTAGCGTTTCAGGGCGTCATAGCCGTCCTCGGCCCCCGCGCTGTCGGCGGTCTTGCCCTTGCGCACCTCGGCGATGGCGGCCTCCAGCTTGTCGGCCGTGACGCCCGAGGCCTTCAGCACCTCGGCGGCGACCCCGCCTTCCCTGGCCAGCGCGGCCAGCAGCCGTTCGGTGGTGACGAAGGCGTCGCCTGCGGTCTTGGAGGCCTCCTCGGCGGCGGCGAAGACGCGCGCGGTGTCGCCGTCCAGATAGAGCTGGCCCGAGCCGCCGGTGACCTGGGCGCGCTTCTTCAGCGCGGTTTCGACATCGGCCTCGGCGCGGCGGGCGTCGCCGCCGGCGGCGGTGATCAGATTTCTGGCCAGGCCGTCGCGTTCCTCCAGCAGCACCTTGAGCAGATGCTCGGGCGCGAACTGCTGGTGACGACGGGCCAGGGCCAGCGACTGGGCCGACTGGACGGCCTGTTTGGCGCGGTCGGAATAGAGTTCGAGATTCATGGTGTCAGTCCCCTCGGGAGGCGGATGGATTTCAGCGCGCCCTCTGCTGAGCAGCACGCCGTTGAGATCGAGGTGGGTGTGACGATCGGGTCACACAAGGGGTCCGCAGGGCGGCTTTCGGGGCTGTCCGTTTCGCCGCCGCGCGCCTAGGCTCTGGCGAACAGGAGCGCCTCGTGATCGCCCATTCCGCCTGGCCCGTCGATCCCGCCGTCGTCGGGCCCTTTCTGATCGCCGTGGCGCTGATCGAGCTGACGCCGGGGCCGAACATGGGCTGGCTGGCGCTGGTCGCCCTGTCGCGGGGACGGCTGGCCGGTTTCGCGGCGGTGGCGGGGGTGACCCTGGGGCTGGCGGTGTGGATGCTGGCGGCCGCCTATGGGCTGACGGAGGTCTTTTCCGTCTGGCCGCCGCTGTATCAGGGCCTGCGCTGGGCGGGCGTGCTGTTTCTGCTGTGGCTGGCGTGGGAGGCCTGGCGCGCGCCGACGATCGAGGCGGCGCCCACTCCGGACGCGCGCTCGCTGCGCGGCCTGTTCGTGCGCGGCCTGATGGGCAATCTGCTGAACCCCAAGGCCGCGGTCTTCTATGTCGCCCTGCTGCCGACCTTCATGCGGCCCGACCACGGCGCGCCGCTGAGCCAGGCCCTGACGCTGGGGAGCCTGCATCTGGCGGTCGCCGTCCTGGTGCACAGTTTGATCGTGATCGGCGGCGCGGGCGCGGCGCGGCTGGCGCCCCGGATGCGGGGTCGCGCCCTGCGCATCATGATGGCCGGCGGCCTCGTCGTGGTCGCCGCCTGGCTGGCCTGGGAGACGCGAACCTGAGCCCGCATCCCCCGTCAGGCCGTCAGCCCCCGGTCGGGCCGGTCGAGAAGTCGAACTGCTCCGGCTGACGGCGCGGACCGCCGAAGTTCCAGGTCAGGCCGATGTAGAAGGCCCGCAGCTTGATGTCCTGCTCCGAGCGTTCGCGGAACTGCGGCGTCTCGTAAATGGTCGTGGTGTTGAAGGTGTTGAACAGATCGCGCGCGGTGAAGTTGAACGACAGCTGCTCGCTCAGCTTCCGGCGATAGCCCAGATTGACCATGCCGCCGGCCTCGCGCCGGCCCTGGGCCAGCAGGCTGTCGCCCTGCCAGAAGCTGGACACCTGGACGAAGTCCTTGGCCGTCGGCTGCCAGTTCAGGCTGAGACGGCCGCTGGCCAGGGTCGCCTCGCGGTCGCCGCCGCCGACGACGGCGCCCGAGTCGATCTCCTGGCGGAAGACGTTGACGCTGGCGCTGTAGCGCAGGGTGGGATGCAGACGCCCGTTCGCCGTCGCCTCCACGCCCAGGTCGCGACGCGAGCCCAGGTTTTCCGGACGGGTCAGGAAGACGCCGCCGCCGATGTCGGACGCCACGTCGGTGAAGGCCTTGTCGGTGTTCCGCAGATAGGCGGTGGCCTGATAGAAGCTCTGGCCCTTTCGCATCTGCCACATGGCCTCGAAGCTGTCGGTCTCCTGCGGCTCCAGATCCGGATTGCCCGAGCGGACGTTCAGCGGGTCCTGATAGACGACGAAGGGGTTCAACTGGCTGGGCTGGGGCCGCTGGATGCGGCGCGAATAGCTGGCGCGCAGGGTCTGTTCCGGCGTCAGCTGATACTGGACGTGGGCGGTCGGATAGGCGCGGAAATAATCCTGGGACGCCGAGGCGCCGCCGGTCAGATCCTTGATCTCGATGTCCGCCTGTTCCAGCCGCAGACCCAGCTGGGCCGACAGCTTCTCGCCCAGCGGCCGCTCGTAAGTGGTGTAGAGGGCATGCACCGTCTGGGTGGCTTCGAAGCGATTGTTCAGGGCCGGGACCGGCGCCAGGGCCGCCTGCGAGGGACCGCGCAGGAACTCGGCGTCCTGCTCGGGCCGCTGGGCGTTCAGCTCATAGCCCAGGCGCAGCTTGCCGCCGTCGGACATCGGGCGGGTATAGGCGCTGGTGAAGCCCCAGGTGACCTGATCGACTTCCGTGTTGGTCCGCTCGTACAGAGCCGCGCCCGCCGGGGTCAGGAAGGTGGTCAGGGTCTGGCTGGTGGTGTCGTTGGCGTTGGAATCGTAGCGCAGTTCGTTGGACCACTCATGGCCGTCGCCGTCGAAGCGGCGCAGCACGCGCGCCGTGGCGCCCCAGTTGTTGAAGGTGAAGTCGGAATCGCCGACCCGGCGATAGGCGCTGGTCACCGCGCCGGCGGCGTTGCGAGTCTCATACAGGCCGTCGCCCGAACCCGTGCCATCGAAGGCCACGCCGCGCAGTTCGCCGGTCAGCTGGGTCTTGTCGTCCAGCTTGTATTCGGCGGTGAAGCGGGCGAAGGCGCCGTTCTGCTCGGACTCCACCGGCTGTTCGACGGTCGTGGTCGAAACCACCGCACCGGTGACCGGATTTAACTGTTCGCGGACGCGGTTGAACGTCAGTTCGGTCGGATCGGAGCGATAGCTGGCGTCGCCCGACAGGGTCAGGCGATCCTTCTGGTACGAGCCGCTGAGGCCCGCGTTCCAGCGGCCGTTGTCGCCGACGTTGACGCGCAGCGAGCCGGTCGTCTGGGTGCCGGGCTTGGGCGCCGTGGGCTTGGTGATCAGGTTGATGACCCCGCCCGAACCCTCGGGGCTGTAGGCGGCGGACGGATTGGTCATGACCTCGATGCGGGCGTACTGGCTGGCCGGCAACTGGATCAGGGCCTGGCCGCGACCGGGGCCGGTCAGGATGCCGGACGGGCGGCCGTCGACCAGGATGGTGACATTGGCGTCGCCGCGAAGCGACACATTGCCCTCCGGGTCCACGTCCACCGACGGCACGTTGCGGAGCGCGTCGGCCAGACTGCCCGTCGTCGCCTGAAGGTCGTTGGCCAGGCTATAGCTGACCGAGTCGATCGAGGTGCGCACGTCATTGGCGCGGGCGTTGACGACCACGTCGCCGACGCTGGCGGGCTGCTGTTGCTGGGCCGGTTCGGCCGTCTGAGTGCGCGGCGCGGGCGTCTGCGCCGTCGTCGCCGGGGTCTGAGCGGCCGGCTGGCTCGTCGTCGCCGGCGGCGGGGTCTGCGAGGCGGTCTGGGACGCATTCTGGGATTGAGCCAGAGCGGCGCCGGGCAGGGCGACGGCGGCCGCACCCAGCATGAGAACGAGTTTGGAAGAGGTCATGCCCCGGCGATCCTGAAAGAGTGCGCGGGCGTCTGTTTGCGCCCGTCGATAAGCCTGACTATCGACGTTACTTTGAATCGCAAAGTTACATCTTCTTCATCGAGACGGCGCGCTTGTGGCCAAGCTGGGAACCCTCAGCTTCGCCATACGCTTTGACCCAATGCTGACCACGAAGATGAACCCCCGCGTGTTTTGGGGCGCGAGCGCCATCATCGCGCTGTTGCTGCTTGTCGCCATCGTCGCGCCGGGAGAGTCCGACCGCCTGTTCCAGAATGTTCAGGCGTGGGTGATCGACACCTTTGGCTGGCTCTATATCGCCTCGGTCGCCGCCTTCGTGGGACTGGTGCTGGTGCTGGCGATCGGCCCCACGGGCGCGCTGAAGCTGGGGCCGGACGACGCGGAGCCGGACTTTCCGTATCTGTCCTGGCTGGCCATGCTGTTCGCCGCCGGCATGGGGATCGGCCTGATGTATTTCGGCGTCGCCGAGCCGATCCAGCACTATATCAATCCGCCCGAGGGCGCCGGCCGCACCTTCGACGCCGCGCGTCAGGCCATGGGCATCACCTTCTTCCACTATGGGGCGCACGCTTGGGCGATCTATGCGCTGGTGGGCCTCAGCCTGGCCTTCTTCGCCCACCGAAAGGGTCTGCCGCTGACGCTGAGGTCGGGCCTGTCGCCCTTGCTGGGCAGGCGCGTCAACGGGCCCATCGGCGATGCGGTCGACATCTTCGCCATCTGGGGCACCGCCTTCGGCATCGCCACGTCTCTGGGTTTCGGCGTGTCGCAGATGAACAGCGGCCTGACCTATCTGCTGGGCATTCCCAACACCGCCTGGGTTCAGGTCGGGCTAATCGTCGTGGTCATGGCGGCGGCGACCGGCTCAGTGATGAGCGGGGTCGGCAAGGGGGTACGCCGTCTGTCGGAGCTGAATCTGGTGCTGGCGGTGCTGCTGATGCTGTTCGTGTTGGTGGTCGGGCCGACCGGCTTCTTGTTCAAGGCCCTGGTCCAGAACTTCGGCTTCTATTTCAGCCATTTCGTCGAGCGGACCTTCACCCTCTACGCCTATGAGCCGCGCGCCTGGATGGCGGACTGGACCCTGTTCTACTGGGCCTGGTGGATCGCCTGGTCGCCGTTCGTGGGGATGTTCATCGCCCGGATCTCGCGCGGGCGAACGGTGCGGGAGTTCCTGCTGAACGTGCTGCTGGTGCCGGCCGGCTTCACCTTCCTGTGGATGACCGTCTTCGGCAATACGGCGATCAGCCTGGACATGGGCCAGGCGGCGGGCGCGATTTCCAACGCCGTCTCGGCCGACCTGTCGACCGCCCTGTTCTACTTCCTGGAGCAACTGCCGGGCGCGGCCTTCACCTCGGGCCTGGCAATCCTGCTGGTGGCGGTCTTCTTCGTCACCTCGGCCGATTCCGGGGCCCTGGTGATCGACACCATCGCCTCTGGCGGCGCCGACGACACGCCGCGCTGGCAGCGGGTCTATTGGTGCCTGTTGCTGGGCCTGATCGCCGCGACCCTGTTGCTGGCGGGCGGGCTGGGCGCGCTACAGGCAGCCACCCTGGCCGCCGCCCTGCCCTTCGTCCTGATCATGATCCTGCTGTCGATCGGCCTGGTGCGCCAGATGAACGCCGACGTCGCGGGCCGCAGCCTCGAGACCGAAGGCGCGCCCCTGGCGCAGCAGCTGAAACGCATCCTGGCCCCGGCCAGCCGCAGCGATATCAACGATGAGATCGAGCGCCACGGCCTGCCGGCCCTGGAAACGGTTCACGCCGCCATGGAGGCCGAGGCGGCGAAGTCCGAGATCGGGCGCGACGACGGCGTCGCCTGGCTGACGGTCAAACAGGGCGAGCGCACCTTCATCTATCGCCTGGGCGCCCGCTCGCGTCCGCGTCCCGCCGTGACCCAGCGCGAGACGCCCGAAGGCCGCCGCCTGCTGGAATGGCGACTGACCGCCCAGACCGGCCAAGGCGAACGCCCCCACGACATCACCGGCTTCACCCGCGACCAGATCGTCGCCGATGTGCTGGAAAAGCTTCAACGCTGGCGACTGGCCTAGACGACGAAGGGGCGCTAGCGTCCGGCGGTCTTCGCTGGAGTTCGCCATGTCCCCTCGTCTGTCGCGCCGCACCCTGTTTGCTTCCGGAGGCGCGGCGGCGCTGGCGGTGGGGCCGGTGTTCGCCCAAACGACAGCTCAGAGCCCGCCGGCAAACGATGATGCGTCGCTGGCGGCGGCGGTGGACGCCTATGTGGCGAAATGCATGGCGGCCTGGTCCGATCAGCCGGCGCTGGGCGTCGCGGTGGTCAAGGACGGGGCGACCGTTCTGGCGCGCGGTTATGGCGTCAAGGTTCAGGGCAAGCCGGCGCGGGCTGATGAGCACACCCTCTTCGCCATCGCCTCCAACACCAAGAACGTCACCGCCGCCGCCCTGGCCATTCTGGTCGACGAGGGCAAGGTGAAGTGGGACGCGCCGGTTCGGGCCTATCTGCCCGGCTTCACCCTGTCCGATCCCTATATCGGCGAACACATCACGGTGCGCGATACGCTGAGCCACCGGGCCGGGTTCGGCCTGGGCGCCGGCGACCTGCTTTTCTGGCCCAACTCGGACCGCACCCGCGCCGAGGTTCTGGCCCAGGCCGCCTTCGTGCCGATCGAGGACGGGTTCCGGGCGCGCTATCACTACTGCAACCTGATGTTCGTGGTCGCGGGCGCGGTGCTGGAGGCCGTGTCGGGGATGAGCTGGGAGGCCTTCATCCAGACGCGCATCCTGGACAAGGTCGGGATGACCGAAACCGTGCCGCTGGCGCGCCTGGCGGATGCGTCCAAGTCCGCCCTGCCCCACGGCCGGGTCGGGCCGCCGCTGCGCTATCAAGGCGCGATGACGCCCATCGCCAAGTCCATCGTCGAGGTGTGGAACTGGGATTCGGCTGCGGCGGCGGGCGGCATCTGCACCACCCCGACCGACTGGGCCAAATGGATCGCCGTGCGGCTGAACGACGGCAAGCTGGCCGACGGGACGCGGCTGTATTCCGAGGATGCGGCGCGCGAGATGTATCGCCCCAACATCATCGTCGGCTCGTCGGCCGGACCGACGGCGGAGTTGCCCAATCGATCCATCGCCTCGACCTATGCCATGGGTCTGCAGGTGCAGGACTATCGGGGCGAGCGGATCGCCAGCCACGGCGGCGGCTCGCCCGGCGGGATTTCCGCCACGGTGCTGATCCCCGGCCGCAAGACCGGCTTCAGCATCTTCTCCAACGCCGAGGAGAGCTTCTTGCTGCGCGCTTTGCGGTCCGGCATCACCGACATCTGCATGGGCAAGGTCGATGTGGACTGGATCGCAGACTCCAAGAAGTTGGAGGCCGAAGGCAACGCCAAGTCTATCGCCGCCGCTGCCGAAATCGACGCCAAACAGGCGGCCGGCGCGCCCCCGTCCATGCCGCTGGACGCCTACGCCGGGACCTGGCGTGATCCGTGGTACGGCGACATCGTCATTGCGCCCAGGACCGAAGGACGCGGTCGCAATCGCAAGAGCGGCCTGTGGCTAAGCTTCACCCACACACCCGTCCTGCAAGGCTGGCTGGAGCCGTATGACGGCGAAACCTTCCGCACCCGTTTCCCGGACAAGCGCGAGGAGGACGCCTTCGTCACCTTCTCGATCCTGACCGCCAAACCGGCGACCGCGACGGTGAAGGGGGTCAGCCCCGACATCGACTTCAGCTATGACTATCAGGACCTGAGACTGATACGGGTCTGACCTCGACCGACCCTGTGACCCAGGGTCGCAAACCGGAACAGCCCTGGCGTCCCGACGCTGTCTTCCCATCAATCGAAAGGGAGACCGTCATGTCCAAGACCTCAAACACGCGTGCGCTGGATCGCGACGAGGCGGATATGGTCGAACAGACGAAGACGCTGGTCCAGCGTTCGCCGGCCGAACTGCGCGACCTGATCGGCCGGCTGCGTAAGCGGCGTGACCGGGTGCAGCGTCAGATCCGGGGGCGCGTTCGTGCGGGAGAGAGCGGCCCGGATGCGGGCGCGCGCGAGAAAAAGGCGCTGCTGACCGAGGCCATCGCCCGCGTCGCCGATGAGATGCACCGGCGTAAATCCGGCCCTAAATCCGGCGGCGCGGCCGCGACGGCGACCGACAATCTGCGCGAGGCTGTTCGTCGCAAGGCCGAAAGCCCGACCTGGACCGGGCCGGACGATCGCACCGCCGATCTGGGGCCCAGCGAAACGCCGAACACCAAGATCGCCCCGTCAGGCGCGCTTCATGCCGAGGGCATGCGCGCCGCGATCGCCCGCTCGACCGGCGCGCGCTAGCCGGTGATCTCGAGCAACTCCAGCTTGGCCTCCTGTTTGGGCCACGGCAGGACCAGGCGCCAGCGGTTCTGGCCGATGCGTTCGATGACGCCGACCTGATCGCGTTCGGCCTTGTCGCCATAGGCGGGGAAGGTCTTCTCGTCGGCGCCCCACGCCTGGGCGCCGACATAGACGGCGCGGCGGTCGGTATCGGGATAGATCAGGCCGCGCGTGCGCTGCGACCCCGTCGTCTTGGTCAGGACCAGATCGCCGCCGGGCGTCAGCTCGACCGAACAGGCGAACCAGGGATATTCGACATAGGCCAGACCCTGGCCCTCGACGCGGCGGCCCATCTTGATGGTGCGGCAGCGATAGGTTCCGGGGCCGGGTTGGATGCGGCCCGTCTGGGCGGCGTTGGGATCGGCGAGCGGCCCCAGGGCCTCGACCTGACGCGCGAAGCCGCCTTCCTCGGCCTCGGCGCGGGCCATGCGCCAGGCCTGATCGAGCCGGCCAAGCAGGCTGGCGTCGGCGGCCTTGGCGACCTGACGCCAGGAGTCGGTTCCGCCCTGCATGCCCTCGGCAGGCGCGGCTTGGGTGTCCGGCGTCGCCGCCGCTTCCGGCGCGGCCTGGGCCGGCACGCCGGGTGCGGGCGTGGTCACGGCGGCCGATGTCTCGGCCGGGCTGGCTGGACTGTTGTCGCCACAGGCCGCCAGGGCCGTGGTGGTCATCAGGGCCAGAACGGCCAGAGGGGTGCGGCGCATCAGCGTCTCCATCGGTTGCCCTGACCGAACGTGACAGGGCGCCCGAGGTTCAGCCGAACCTTAGCCGCGCGGCGCCGGGACCAGCTCGATCAGGTCCAGATTGGACTCGGTGTTGGGCCACGGCAGGACCAGCCGCCACCGCGCCTCGCCGATGCGTTGCAGGATGGCGACCAGATCGCGGTCGGGGTTGCGGCCATAGGTGTTGGCGGCGGGCTCCTGCGCCAGGGCCAGCGAGCCGAGCATCACCATATGGCGGTCGTCTTCGGGAAAGAGCAGACCGGAGGGGCGCTGCGAGCCGGTCAGTTTTGAGAACTTCAGGCCTTTCGGCGTCTGTTCGATGCGGCAGGCGAACCAGCCATAGACGACGTAACCGAGCCCGTCCTCGCCACCCTGGGTGCCCAGTTTGACGGTGCGGCAGCGATAGTCGCCGGGCGGGGGCGCCACGCCGGGCCGGTCGGCCTTGGGGTCGATCAGATCGCCCAGGCTGTTCAGATCGCCGGAGCCGCGCTGACGCTTGGCCTGTTGCAGGGCCAGGGTCCATGCGGCGTCGACGCGGCGATAGCGATCCCGATCGCCGGAGGTGATGACGCCGCGCCAGTCCATCAGCGCGCCCGATGCGCCGGACGGCGGCGGGGGCGGCGGCGGCGGGGTCGAAGCGCAGGCGGCGACGGCGCACAGGACGGCCAGCGGCGCCAGACAACGCGCGAACGAGCGGAACGGGACGAAACGGGACATCGACGCTTCCCTTGGGGCGACCAGGCGAACTCAAGCCTCTTAGGCCCTCTCGCGACCGTCGGCGTCAACCTCCGGGCCGCCCAGGGCCGTATTCAGGGCCGTATTCAGCGCAGCCGCCAGGGCCGCCAGATCCAGCGGCTTGGCCAGCCAGGCGTCGAAGCCGGCGGCGCGGCCGCGCGCCCGGTCCGGGGCCGAGACGGCCGCCGTCAGCGCCAGGACCGGCACATGGCGCGTCAGGGGATCGACGTCCAGTCGCGCCTTGACCTCATAGCCGTCCATGTTCGGCAGGCCGATGTCGAGCAGGATGACGTCGGGTCTGAGCGCACGCGCCAGATCCAGCCCCTCCGGTCCCGTCGTCGCGGCATGTAGGGTCAGGCCCAGGCCGCTCGCCGCCTGGCGCATCAGGGCGATGTTGGCGGGATTGTCCTCGATGTAGAGCACCACCGCCTGACGCGATGACGCCAGACCCGGCGCGGGGGCTGCCGGCAGGCTGAGCGAGAAGACGGCGCCCGCGCCGGGGTCGCGCACCATGGTCAGGGCGCCGCCCATCCGCTCGATCAACCGCTGGACCGAGGCGAGGCCAAGGGCGGTGCCGCCACGCGCGTCGCGACCATCCAACGGGCGGAAAGGTCGGTCGTCGCCCGCGCCGGTCAGACTCATGCCGGCGTCATGGATGGCGATGCCGATCCGGTCCTCGGCGCGCGACATCTCCATGCGCACCGTGCCTCCGCCGGGCGAATGGCGCAGGGCGTTCTCGACCAATCGGCGCAAGATACGACGAATCTGGCCCGGATCGGCTGTGACGCACAGGCCGTGGGCGGGCGGCGGACAGGCCAGCGTCACCCCCGCCTCTCTCGCCTGCGTCTCCAGCCCGTCGCAGACCTGGCGCAGGCCAGACGCAGATCGACGCGGTGCAGCGAAGGCGAACCGCCGCCGTCGCCGCCGTTCATAAAGGCTTCGGTTTCCTCGATCAGGGCCAGCAGGACGCCGGCCGCGGCCTCGATCTGACGCACGGACTGGGCCTGGCGCGCGGTCAGGGGGTCGGTCTGGTCGTTGGCGCGCAATAGTTGAGAGAAGCCCATGATCGTGGTCAGGGGACTACGCAGTTCGCGCCCCAGGGCCTGCATGATCTCGTCTCGCGTCCGAAGCTCGGCGGTCAGACGATCAACCTCGCCCTCGGCCGTCGTCAGGGCGCGGCGCAGGCCTTGGGCCTGCTGGACGATGCGGGCTTCGAGCCGGGCGTTCTCACGACGCAGGCGCTCGGCGCCCCCGTGCGCTTGAAGCCAGAGCCAGATCCCGGCGCAGGTCCCCGCCAGCGCCAGGGACAAGACAAGCAAGACCAAATCCATGACGCCCCTCCGACGCGCCATGATGATGCGTCAAGGTTGCGTTCAAGTAAACATACCCGCCTGGGTTGTCGTCAGTCTTCGCTGGCGGTGGCGGTTTCCGGCTTGCGACGCGGCGCACGGCGGCGCGGGGCCGCCTCGCCTTCGGCTTGCTCGGCCGGGGCCGACGACGCCGGCGCGCGGGTCAGAAAGCCCGGCAGGGCGGTCGGGGCGTCGCCCTCGTCCGCCGCGACGGCCGCAGCGGTGCGGCGCGGACGGCGTGCGGGACGTTCGTCGGCGGCCGGCGCCTCGACGCTCGGCGTTTCAGTCACAGGGCCTTCAGCGGCGGGCGCTTCGCTGACGGTTTCGGCGCGGTCGGCCTCGGCGTAGGCGGGGGCGGCGCCCTCAGCGCCGTCCTGGGCGCTTTCCTGATTGTCGAAGCGACGATTGCGTTCCTCGCGGCGACGCTCCCAGCGTTCACGACGGCTTTCGCGACGACCGCCGCCCTCGCCCTCGGCGCGGACCTCGTCGCCCTCGCGCGGCTCGCGGGGTTCGCGCGGCTGCTGGCTGTCGCGGTTCTGGTCACGATCACGGTTCTGATCGCGGTCGCGGTCGCGGTTGTCACGGTCGCGGTCGCGGTCGCGGTCACGATTGTAGTCGCGGTCGCGGTTCTGATCGCGGTTCTGGTTCTGCTCGGCGCGCTCGGCGGCCTCTGCAGCCTGACGGTCGGCGGCCTGCTGGGCGGCGACGAAGGCGGCGGCCTGGGCGCCGGATTCGTCCTCGAAGTCGATGTCGAAGCCCTGGTTCGACTGTTCGCGCGCGGCGATGTCCGAGAAGGATCGCTGCGGCTGAAGGGCGCGCAGGACGCGATAATAGTGCTCGGCGTGCTGCTGATAGTTTTCGGCCAGCACCCGGTCGCCGCTGGAGGCCGCATCGCGGGCCAGCTGCTGATAGCGCTCATACACCGTCTGGGCGTTGCCCCGGACCTTGATGTTCTCGGGGCCTTGCGAATCCCACGAACGATTCGGATTGGCGTTGTTGGCGTTATTGGCGCCCGCCTTGTTCCGATTGCGTCCGCGCTGACGCTTCATGCCCTTGAAATCTCTCATTCGCGCTACCGTGTGCAGGGGCGGACCAAAGCCTGAAGGCCGGTTCCGTCCGTTTCGTGGTTCCGTCTCGCTCGGGGCCGATCCCCGATTGTCGAACTGTCGGAATGCCTTGTCGCCCGCATGGTGCGCCGGTCCTTTCGGGACCGACCGTCATGGCCGGCTCAAGCCGCGAACAGCCGGGTATGCGCCCGTAAAGCTGCGATTGAGTGGGAGACGGCAGAGACTTAACCCGAGTGCGCGGCCTTTCCAAGCGATATTCGTCAATGCGTCGCACCGAACCCTGCACAGCGGCGCTTTGCCAAGCCCGCCGGCTGGGCTAGGCATGACCTTTGAGACGACGACGAGGCGATCCCATGCGCGTGCTGGTTCTGGGCGGCGACGGTTTTTGCGGCTGGCCCACGGCCCTGCATCTGTCGGCCGAAGGGTGGGACGTGACCATCGTCGACAACCTGAGCCGCCGGAATATCGACAACGAGCTGGAGGTCCAGTCCCTGACGCCGATCCGCACCATGGGCGAGCGGATCAAGGCGTGGAAAGACGTGTCCGGCCGCGACATCGGATTCGTCAACATGACCGTGGGCAAGGAGTTCGACCGCCTGGTCGCCCTGATCCGCGACTTCGCTCCCGACAGCGTGGTGCACTTCGCCGAGCAGCGGGCCGCCCCCTATTCGATGAAGTCGGCGCGGCACAAGCTGTACACGGTCGACAACAACATCAACGCCACCAACCATCTGCTGGCCGCCATCGTCGAAAGCGGCCTGGACGTCCACCTGGCGCACCTGGGGACGATGGGCGTCTACGGCTACGGCACGGCGGGCCTGCGGATTCCCGAGGGTTATCTGAAGGTGACGGTGGAGACCGACAATGGTCCCGCCGAACAGGAAATCCTGTTCCCGCCCAATCCGGGCAGCATCTATCACATGACCAAGACGCAGGACGCCCTGCTGTTCCAGTTCTATGCCCGCAACGACAATCTGCGCATCACCGACCTGCACCAGGGCATCGTCTGGGGGACCCAGACCGAGCAGACCAAGCAGGACGAGCGGCTGATCAACCGCTTCGACTATGACGGCGATTACGGCACGGTGTTGAACCGGTTCCTGATGCAGGCGGCGGTCGGCTATCCGCTGACGGTGCATGGATCGGGCGGCCAGACGCGGGCCTTCATCCATATTCAGGACACGGTGCGCTGCGTCGAACTGGCGCTGAAGAACCCGCCCAAACGCGGCGACCGGGTCAAGATCCTGAACCAGATGACCGAGAGCCGCCGCGTGCGCGATCTGGCGGCCATGATCGCCGACAAGACCGGCGCCGGGATCCACAATGTCGCCAATCCACGTCAGGAGGCCGACGAGAACGATCTGGTCGTTGCCAACGATCAGTTCCGCGACCTGGGCCTAAAGCCGATCACCCTGGCGCAGGGTCTGATGGACGAGGTGACGGACATCGCCCGCCGCTATGCCGACCGGGCCGATCTGGGGCGCGTGCCGTGCGTCTCCGCCTGGAACCAACGCCGGGCGGAGGCGCTGGAAAATGAGGCGCGACCGGCAGTTGACGCGCCGCCTTCCCAAGTTCTGACGGCCTGAGTTTCGTAATGCCTATCGCCTCCCCTCCCCTCGATCTGCTGGTCTTCGGCGGCGGCTATCTGGGACGGGCGGCGGCGCTGGAGGCCATACAGCGCGGCGGACGCGCGACCGCTACGTCGCGCGATCCCGAGCGGCGCCGCGCCCTGGCGGCCGACGGAATCATGGCCATTGATCCCGGCGATACGGCGGCCCTCAAAACGGCGCTGGAGGCGGCGACGGCCGTGCTGATCACCGCCGCGCCGGACGCTCAGGGTTGCCCGGGTCTGCGGGCCCTGGGGCCATTGGCGGGCGACGCCTGGCCCGACTGGATCGGTTATGTCTCCTCCACCTCCGTCTATGGCGACCGGGCCGGCGGATGGGTGTTCGAGGACGGGCCGCTGAACGCCGCCAATCTGGAGGGCGCACGCCGCGTCCGGGCCGAGCGCGACTGGCTGGATGGGGCGCAGGGGATGGGGCTGACGGTCCAGATCTTCCGCCTGCCCGGTTTTTACGGACCGGGGCGCAGCGTGGTCGAGCGGCTGAGGGAAGGCACGGCTAAACTGGTCAGAAAGCCCGGCCAGGTCTTCAACCGCATCCATGTGGACGACATCGTCTCGGGCCTGTTCGCCTCGATGGCGCGGCCGCGTCCGGGAGCGGCCTACAATCTGACCGACGACGAACCGTCGCCCGCCGATGTGGTGATGGAATGGGCGGCGGATCGGATGGGCCTGCCCCGCCCGCCCCAGGTCGACTGGACCGACGACAGCGTCAGCGAGGCGATGCGCCGCTTCTATCTGGATTCAAAACGCGTCTCGAACGCGCTGGCCAAGGCCGAACTGGGCTGGCGGCCCGCCTATCCCAGCTGGCGCGAGGGGCTGGCGACGCTGATGGACGCGCCGCCGCCGCTGCGATTGGTTAGCTAGGGCGTAGTCGCGCGCTCAAGCCGCGAGCGAACGCGTCGCGAGCCTGGCGCCCTTAGAACGGCAGCAAGTTCCGCTGGCGGCTGTAGCTCATGGTGCCGACGTTGGCGCCCAGGCGCAGGCCGACGCCGGTGCGGATCGGCGCCAGGACGATGCCGTCGGCGCGCTGATAGTTCACGCCCAGGCCCGCGACCAGATAGGCTGAGCCCTCGATGCCGGGATAGCGGCGATAGATCATGTCGGGGTGGTACAGGCCATAGACCAGGGTGAAGACGCGGCTGGCGTTGCCGCCCCAGTCCCAACCCACCGACGCGCCCTGCCAGAACACTTCCTGGGAGGCCGACAGGTCCTTCATGTGCAGGGCGCCGCGGCCGTAGCGGGCGCCGACGACGACGGCGCCGGAGCCTTCCTCGCCTGCGATATAGGCGGTCGGGCGGTCGCCCTGGTCGGCGAAGACGCGCTCGATCGCGCCGCCCACGACCTCGGCCGCGATGCCCAGCTCGCGCGAGCCGGCCGAAACCAGTTCATCGAAGCTGTAGGCCTGGGCCGTCTGGTCCGAGCGGATCGGATAGTTGGGATCGCGCGGCGGCGCCGAGGCGCAGGCGCCCAGCGACGAGGCGCCGGCGGCGGTGGCGAGGCCCGAAAGGATCAGTTGGCGGCGATGCATGGAGGGCGCTCCGAAAGGCGACGAGAGGACGGCCGGCTGGCGCGCCGGTCTTCGTTGCACCGTCCCCGACCTTTGCGGCAGCCTTGCGGCTTCAAGGTTAACGGGGTCTTACCAGGGCGCGCCGATCAGGCGGCGGCGCGCTTTCGCCGGACCAGCAGCCAGGCTAGGCCGATCAGGACCGCCAGCATTCCGAAGGCCTTTCCAGCCGTCAAAGGATCCTCGACCACGAAGATCACGAACAGGGTCGTATTGATCGCCAGGGCGACGATGGCCGGCAGGGGATAGAGCGGCATCTTCCAGGGCCGTTCCAGATTGGGCTCGCGCACGCGCAGCACGATGACGGCGGCGTTCACCAGCACGCTCATCAGCGCCAGCAGCGACGTCGAGAAGGTCAGCAGGGTCTCATAGACGCCGATGGTGGCCAGCAGCCCGCCGGCCAGCACGGTGGCGATCAAGGCCAGACGCGGCGTGCCGTTGGCGGCGACCCGGGTCAGGGCCGAGACCTGATACTCGCGCGCCATGGCGAACAGGACGCGCGGGAACACCATCACCATCGCATTGATGATCGTCACCAGCGACACCAGCGAGATGGCCGTGACAATGGGGCCGGCGACATCGCCGAACACTCGACCGGCCGCATCCGCCGCGACGAGGTTCGAGCCGGCCATCTCGGCCGGCGTCAGGACGTTCAGATAGGCCAGGTTGGCCAGCACATAGATCACCGTCACCACGGCGATGCCCGAAAAGGTGGCCCGCGCGATGGTCCGGCCCGGATCGACGACCTCCTCGCAGAAATAGGAGGCGCTGTTCCAGCCGTAATAGGTTCCAGAGATCGCCCGCAGGGCCATGACGATCCCGCCGAAGGTCAGCGCCGCCGCCGTCGCCGGCGCGATCTCGGTCGCGACGGGCGCGCCGCGCGGCGCCAGGAACAGGCCGATGATCAGCACGGTGAACAGGGTCGCCTTGACCGCGCTGCCGATCTCCTGCGACCGACCGCCGACCTTGGTGCCCAGCCATTGCACGCTGCCCACCACGACCACGATGAGGAGGGCGAGGACGCCGATGGGCACGCTGGTCGCGACGCCCAACCGATGCAGATATTCGCCGAAGACCACGGCGATGAAGGCGATGCCGCCCATATTGCCCAGCCAGTCGCAAACGCCGACGGCGAGGCCGGTCAACGACCCAAAGGCGCGACGGGCGAAGATATAGGGGCCGCCCGTCTTGCGGATCGAGGCGGCCAATTCGACGGTCGACATGGCGTCAATCCAGGCGACCAGACCCGCGATGCACCACAGGGCGATGATGATCGTGGGGTTCTGAACCCCCTCGGCGACCACGCCCGGCGTGCGCAATATGCCCTGACCGATGACGCCGCCGACCACGACGGCGACGCCGAACGTCACGCCCAGGACGCGCAGCAGATGGCCGCGATCCGCTTGGGTCGCCTGAGGTTCCGTCGTCATCGCGTATGTTCCCCCGCGCCGCCCGAAAGGCGGCGCTGCGTCCCCTCAAGCCCGCAGCTTGCCGCCCTGCTTTTCCACCGCCGCCACGACCTTGGCCGTCAGGGCCTCGATCTCGGCTTCAGTCAGCGTGGCTTCGCGCGGCTGGATCACGACTTCCAGCGCCACGGACTTGAAGCCCTCGTCAACGCCCTTGCCCCGATAGACGTCGAAGACGCGAACATCTGCGATCAGGACCTTGTCGGCGCCCGTCGCGGCCCGGACCAGGTCGCCGACCGGCTTGGCGTCTTCCACCACGAAGGCGAAGTCGCGGGTCAGGGGCATGAAGGCCGACAGGTCGGCGGTTCCGCGCGCCTTGCCGCTTTTGCCGCGTGGCTCCGGCACATTGTCCAGCACGATTTCGAAAGCCAGGATCGGACCGTCGGCGTCCAGCGCCTTCAGGACGCGAGGATGGAGTTCGCCGAACTCGACCATCACATTCTTGGGCCCCAGTTGCAGCCGGGCCGAGCGGCCGGGGTGCCACCAGTCGTGGTTCTGGCCCTGGACCAGTTGCAGCGAGGCGACCGGGGCGCCGATCTCTTCCAGCAAAGTGGTTAGGTCGCCCTTGAGCGTGAACAGGGCGTCCTCACCGGCGCCGGCCCAGTGACGGGCGGCGTGCGGGGCGACCAGGCCGGCGATGACCGTGCGCTGATCCGCCGGACCGTCGCCCAGATAGATGGGGCCGATCTCGAACAGGGCGGCGTCGGCGAAACCGCGCGCGGCGTTCCTCGCCACCGCCTGGATCAGGTTCGGCAGGGCCGAGGGCCGCATGCAGTCCAGATCGGCCGCGATCGGGTTCTCCAGCACCAGCCGATCATCCCCGCCGCCGAACAGGGCCGCGGTCGATTGTTTGGTGAAGGACCAGGTGACGGCCTCGGCGTAACCGAGGGCCGCCAGGGCGCGACGCGCGGTGCGGACGCGGGCCTGGCGCGGGCTCAGCACGCCGCCGGCGGGGCGGGCGACCTCGGGCAGGGGCGTATCGGGCAGGTTGTCAAAGCCCTCGATGCGCGCAACCTCTTCCACCAGATCGGCCGGACCTTCGACGTCGCGACGCCACGACGGCGGGGTGACGATCCAGGGCTCGGACTGACCGGCCGGCGCGGCCTGAACCAGGAAACCGAGCTGGCCCAGGATGGTCCCGATCCGGTCATCGGCCAGATCCATGCCGCTAAGGCGCTTCACATAGGCGGGGTCGAAGGCGAAGGGCGCCGGGCTCGCCGGCGGTTCGCCGACGAAGATGATGTCCGACGGCTCGCCGCCGCACAGGTCCAGGATCAGGCGCGTGGCCAGTTCCAGCCCCGGCGTGACCGAGACCGGATCGACGCCGCGCGCAAACCGGTACTGGGCGTCGGAATGGATGCCCAGCGCGCGGCCGGTCTGGGCGATGACCAGCGGGTCGAACCAGGCGCTTTCCAGGAAGACGTCGGTCGTCGTCTCGTCGCAGCCGGTGCTCTCGCCGCCCATGACGCCGCCCAGGCCGATGGGCCGCTCGCCCCCGGCGTCGGCAATGACGCAGTCGGCTGCGGATGCGGCGTAGGTCTTGTCGTCCAAGGCGATCAGATGCTCGTGCTCGCCGGTCGCGGCCGAAACATGCCCTGCCCGCACCACGATCTCCGTTCCCGACAGCTTGGCGACGTCATAGACGTGCAGCGGGCGAGCGCGGTCGTAGGCGATCAGATTGGTCACATCGACCAGACGGTTGATCGAGCGCAGGCCGATGGCGGTCAGTCGCTTCTGGAGCCAGGCCGGCGACGGGCCGTTCTTGACGCCGCGAATGACGCGACCGGCGAAGACCGGGCACATCTCAGGCGCCTCCAGCCGGACGCTGATCGGCGAGGGGAAGGCGCCGCGCACCACGGCGATGTCGAAATGCTTCAGCTTGCCGACGCTGGCGGCGGCCAGATCGCGGGCGATGCCGGCGACGCCCAGCCAGTCGGGCCGGTTCGGCGTGACCTCGAAATCGATGACCGGCTCGGCGCCGAACAGGCCGGTCACCGGCGTGCCGACAGGGATCTCTGGCGGCAGTTCCTGAATGCCGTCGCTCTCGTCCGACAGTTCAAGCTCGGAGGCCGAGCACAGCATGCCGTTCGACACCACGCCGCGCACCGGCTTCTCGACCAGGGTCACGCCCAGGCCCGGCACATAGGCGCCGATGGGGGCGTAGATGGTGGTCAGGCCCGCCCGCGCGTTCGGCGCGCCGCAGACGATCTCCTTCATCCCGTCGACCGTCTCGACCTGGCAGACCTGCAACCGGTCGGCGTTCGGGTGACGTTCGGCCGAGACGATCTTGGCCACGGTGAACGGCGCCAGTTTGGCGGCGGGGTCGAGCACTTCCTCGACCTCCAGCCCGGCCATGGTCATGGCCTCGGCGATCTGCTGAACATCCGCCTCGGTCTCGAGGTGGTCCTTCAGCCAGGACAGGGTGAACTTCATGCCGCCGGTCCCGCCACCGTCGGAACAGCCGCCAGTTGCTCCAAAACCGCCGCCGAGCCAGTGTACCCGACGTTATAGAACTCACACCCCACGAAGGTGCAGTTGTGCATTGGGACAGTCCCCAGCGCCTTGTCGCCCATGGGCTGAAGCAGCAGGTTCTTCATTCCGCCCCGCGAGTCGCCGAAGTTGGTCTCGTCGAAGGTCGTGCCCGGACCGATCAGGACGATTGCGGGGCCCTGCAGCCGGCATCCGGTGAAGGTTCGCCCAACGATGGCGCCCTGCTGCTGGTGCGCGGTGTACAGGTCGTACAGGTTGATATCGACATCAACGAAATCCACCTGTGTCAGAGACTTGGCGACGTTCATAGGACGGTTGATCGGCAGCCGGCTCATGCTTGGTTCTCCCGTGCGCTGAGAAGGTCAGCCTCGATCTGCTCAAGCAGATCCGGGGCGCCTGTGAAGCCCACCTGAACGAAGCGGCAACGGACAAAGCGGCAGTTGGACATGCCCACGACACCTGCGATCATGTCGCCCATGGGCTGAAGCAGCAGCGTACGCGGATTGGACGCCACGCCCATGTTGCAGCTGTCGAACGTCGTGCCGTTCATGACCGCCATGACAGCCGGCCCCTCGATCAGACAGTTCGTGAAGGTCTTGTCCTCGATGAACATCTTGCCAGCGTTCACGTGGTGAACAGCCAACGACGGCAGCCAAACGGCTTCCTTTTCGAAGGTCGTACGGGCCACAAGTTCGCGGCCGAATTTTTCTTCGGCCGACATCGGCGTTTCAGTTTGATCGGTCATCTTGAAACTCGTTCAGCTCAGGCCCGAGGCCGGGTTGGGGGCGGCGAAGGCCGAGAAGCCGTAGTGGGACAGCCAGCGGGTGTCGGCGTCGAACATGGGGCGCAGGTCGGGCACGCCGTATTTCAGCATGGCCAGGCGATCGACCCCCATGCCGAAGGCGAAGCCCTGATATTCATCGGGGTCGATGCCGCAGTTCCTGAGCACATTGGGATGCACCATCCCGCAGCCCAGAATCTCCAGCCAGTCGTCGCCGGTGTTGAACACCAGTTTCCCGCCCGAACGATCGCAGCGGATGTCCATCTCGGCCGAGGGTTCGGTGAAGGGGAAGTGGTGCGGACGGAAGCGCGCCTGGACCGCGTCCAGTTCGAAGAAGCGGGCGATGAAGGTCTGAAGCGTGGTCTTCAGGTGGCCCATGTGAATGTCGCGGTCGATCACCAGACCCTCGATCTGGTGGAACATCGGCGTGTGGGTGGCGTCGGAATCCTTGCGGAAGGTGCGGCCCGGGGCGACGATGCGGATCGGCGGCTTCTGGGACATCATGGTGCGGACCTGCACCGGGGACGTGTGGGTGCGCAGCACCTTGCGCTCGCCCGTCTCGGGGTCCGGCTTCAGGAAGAAGGTGTCGTGCATTTCCCGCGCCGGGTGTTTGGGCGGGAAGTTCAGGGCGGTGAAGTTGTGGAAGTCGTCCTCGATGTCCGGACCTTCGGCCACGGCGAAGCCCATCTCGGCGAACAGGGCGATCATCTCGTCCATCACCTGCATGGTCGGGTGGACCCCGCCCTTCCTGCGCGGCCGCGCCGGCAGGGTCAGGTCGATGCGTTCCGACAGCAGACGCGCGTCCAGCTCGGCGGCTTCCAGCGCGGTCTTCTTCGCGGCGATGGCGGCGGCGACGCGGTCGCGCAGGCCGTTGATCATCGGCCCCTGTTCACGGCGTTCGTCGGGGCTCATGGCGCCCATGCCCTTCAGCAGGCCGGAGACGGAGCCGGACTTGCCCAGGGCGGCGACGCGCACCTCTTCCAGGGCGGCGACGGTTTCCGCGCCGCCAATGGCGTTGATCAGGTCGAGTTCGAGTGTGGCGAGATCGGTCATTTGCGCTGTGCCTTAGCGTTCTCGCGCGCGTTCGTCACCCTTCAACGGGCCGATGCGATGGCCTGAAGTTCCGACGCCGGCGCCTTGTTGGCCGCAACGATCCAGGCGGGCGGTTCCGGCTCCCAGCGGATGGGCCGGCCGTCGGTCTGCATCCAGCGATGCAGCCACGAGATTCCGTTGGCGCGGACATAGGTGTCAGGGTGCTGATAGATCGGATCGGCCAGCGCCTCTTGCAGCGGCACGAAGCGATAGCCGCGCGCCAGATAAAGGGCGTGGATCTGCGGATACCAGGCCTGGTTCAGGGTGTTGGCGTGCAGCAACAGCACCTGCGCCGGTTCACGCCCGCCCGCCACCTCGGCGCTGTAGGGTTCGAAGAAGTCCAGCACCGTCGCCATATGCGCTACATAGGCCTGACCGATGCGCTGCATCAGCGCCTGATCGCCGATCTGCTCGGCCTTGCGATAGACGTCGGCGAACATCCAGTCGTTGTTGTCGAGGGTCACCGGCGCGATCGTATAGCCGCGCTGGGCCAGGCCGGCGGCGATGGCGTCGTGCTTCGCCTGCGTCTCGCCGGTGAACAGATAGGGGTGACGGAACCAGCGCAAGGACTGCCCCCGCGCCGCCAGCACGTCGCGTAAGATCGGCGCCCCGGCGTCCACATCGGCCAGATAGGCCTCAACCGTCGTCGAGTGGATGTTCAGATGGGTGTTGGTGTGGTTGCCCAGGTCCAGACCGGCGTCCAGCCAGACGTCCAGCACGCGCGGCAGGATCGTGGCGCGCTCGGCCTCACACACCTTGCCCGCATTGACGAAGGCTGTGCCGTGCGTGTCCAGCGGCTTCAGCATGGCGACGAAATCCTGGGTGATCGTCATCAGCCGCGCCGGATCGCACAGGGTCGCCGCATCCGTCTGGAACGGCAAGTCGTCGAAAGTCACGGCGATGCGTCGATCCTGCGCGGCGGCGGGCGTGATCAGGGCGAAGGCCGCGGCCAGGCCGCAGATCAGGGTGCGCATCATGCGGCGAGGCTATCGAAGCCGCGGCCCCAAGGGAATATGTCGCGCGACAGCGACTTTCCATCCGCCCACGGATCGACTGTCGAAAAGCCGCCGCGAAAGGTTCATGAACGGCAAAGCTGGCGTTAAATATCGCCGTCTAATCAGGCCTCCGGACTTGCGAGGACCTTGATGCCGCTGATCGGTGATTTCGTCGACTTGATCGCACCCGTGGCCCCGTCCACGCTGGGCGCCGATGTGTTCGAACGGTTCCAGACCGAGCCGAACACCCTGGCCCTGGCCGTCGTCGACGACGATGGGCGACCCCTCGGCATCATCGAGCGCAACGCCTTCACCCTGAGGATGGCGGCCGAGTTCGGACGCGCCCTTTATGCCCGAAAGCCCGCCGAAAGCCTGATGGACCGCAATGCGCCGGTGGCGGAGGCGGCGACCAGCGCCGAGGCCTTCTTCCAGGCTTACGGGGCCGCCGAACTGGGCGCCCTGCTGACCGGCTTCATCGTGGTGGCGGGCGGCCGCTACGTCGGCGTCGGCACAGCGTTGCAGGTGGTTCAGGCGGGCGCGGCCCTGCACCGCCAGCGGGCCGAGGAGATGAGCGCCCTGGCCCGCGACCTGGCGCTGGCCGAGGCCGAGGCCGTCGCCTCCAGCCGGGCCAAGTCCGAGTTTCTGGCGGTAATGAGCCACGAGATCCGCACGCCCCTGAACGGGGTGCTGGGCGTCGCGGCCCTGATGGACAAGAAGCTGGAGCAGGAAGAGCTGCGTCCCTACGTCCGCACCGTAATCGATTCGGGCCAGAGCCTGCTGCGGCTGCTGACCGACGCGCTGGACATGTCACGCGCCTCGGCCGGCATGCTGACGCTGGAGGAGGAGCCGCTGGACCTGTCGGCCGTCACCTTCGACATCGACGCCCTGTGGCGCGCGCGGGCCGACGAAAAGGCCCTGGCCCTGACCATCCGCACCGACCTGGCCGTTCCTTGCGTTCAGGCCGACGGGATGCGGTTGAAGCAGCTGCTGAACAACCTGATCGGCAACGCCTTGAAGTTCACCCTGACGGGCGAGGTCGTGGCCCTGATCGAAAGCCGTTCCGACGGCGAGGTCATCTTCACCGTGGACGACAGCGGCCCTGGTGTGCCCGAGGCGGCGGCCGCGACCATCTTTGATCCGTTCAACACCGGAAAGGCCGGACGCGAGGGGGCGGGCGCGGGCCTGGGCCTGGCCATCTGCCGACAGATCGCCGAACGGATGGGCGGCGCGATCTCGCTGGGCGCCTCGCCCCAGGGCGGCGCGCGCTTTCAGGTGCGCCTGCCGCTGCGTGTCGCGACCGAGAGCGCAGCGGCCGCCCCCGCCATGGCCGAGCCGACGCCGCACGACACCCTGCATGTGCTGGTGGTGGACGACAACGCCACCAACCGCTTCGTCGCCGGCAAGCTGCTGGAGATGTTCGGCTGCACCTGCGAGATGGCCGAGAACGGGCGCGAGGCGGTGGACGCCGTAGTGGCCCGTCCGTTCGACCTAGCCCTGATGGACATCAAGATGCCGGTGATGGACGGCGTCGCCGCGACGCGGGCTATCCGCGCCCTGCCCGGTCCGGCCGGCGCCCTGCCGATCCTGGCCCTGACGGCGAACGCCGACGAGCGCGACGAGCTGGACTATATCGCCGCCGGCATGAACGGCGTGGCGCAAAAGCCGATCCAGCCCGACGCCCTGCTGAACGCCATCCGCATGGTTTTGGCTCAGGACCAATCTCAGGCCCAATCTCAGGCACAGCCGCAGGACATTGCCGAAGCGGCCTGACCCACGCCCCGGAAACGAAGAACGCCCGCCCCGGAAAACCGGGGCGGGCGTTGATCTTGGTCGCGATGACTTTGGCGATTACGCCAGGGCGGCGCGGACCTTGTCGGCGACGGCCTTGAAGCCGGTCGCGTCGGCGGCGATCGCGGCCAGAACCTTACGGTCCAGTTCGATGCCGGCCTTGTTCAGGCCGTTGATGAACTGGCTGTAGGTGAAGCCTTCCAGACGAGCGGCGGCGTTGATGCGCTGAATCCACAGGGCGCGGAAGTTGCGCTTCTTAGCGCGACGGTCGCGATAGGCGTATTGCCCGGCGCGGTCGACGGCGGCCTTGGCCGTACGGATGGTATTCTTGCGGCGGCCGGAGAAGCCCTTGGCCTGCTCCAGAACCTTCTTGTGCTTGGCGTGCGAGGTTACGCCACGTTTAACGCGAGCCATGTCGCTATTCCTTCAAATTCTTTGGGATGGAGATCAGTCGTACAGCGCGCGCCGATCAGGCGTACGGCATGTAGGATTTGATCTTCTTGGCGTCGGCGTCGGCCATGACCGAGGTGCCGCGGTTCTGGCGGATGTATTTCGAGTTGTGGCTGATCAAGCGGTGACGCTTGCCCGCAACGCCGGCCTTAACCTTGCCAGTGGCCGTGAATTTGAAGCGCTTCTTGGCGCCCGACTTCGTCTTCAGTTTCGGCATTTCAGTCTCCTTTTTGGAGGGCGACCGTCCTTTGGACTGCTTGAGCCCGTGGGAGGTATCTCTCCAGAGTTTAAGAACCGCCCAGGCATGCCTGTTCGCCTGGCGGTTCGGTACGCGAAGGCGCGGCTTCTACGTGAAGAGCGCCGCCATTGCAAGATGAGTCAGGCAGGGGCTTTGACGCCGCCCTCGCTGCTGCGAATGACGCGCCCGGCGTTGATCGCCATCAGGGCCGCCGGGATGGTCAGCAACGCCCCGATCACGAAGGGCCAGTCATGCCCCAACCCCGAGAACAGCGCGCCCGCGATCATCGGCCCGAAGATGCGCGCCACCGAGCTGGAGGCCATGTTCAGACCCAGCATGGCCCCCTGCCGATCCGGCGGCGAGGCGCGGCTGATCATGGCCGAGATGTTGGGCATGGCCAGCGACATGCCGCACGCGCCGATCGCCATCACGATCGGAATGATCCAGCCCTGGACGACCGGGATCGTCAGGGCGCCGAGCTCAAGCCGCGTCGCGGGGAACCACGCGACCGGGGCCAGCACCTGCAACACCAGCGAGGTGCCAAACAGCAGCATGCCGGTGGCCAGCACGCGCGATTCGCCGAAGCGCCGCGCCAGCCGCCCGGCGAAGAACCCCTGGTTCAGCGTCGAGACGATGCCCACGATCATGAAGCTGAGCCCCACCTCGCGCGCGCCCCATTGATAGCGGCTCTCGGACCACAGGCCGAACACGCTTTCCATCGCCGAAAACCCGGCCATATAGATCAGGGTCACGACCAGCACGCGCGACACCACGGCATTGTCGCGCGCATCCTTCAGCCCCGCCAGGAAGGCCGGGCGCGGGGCGGCGGGGTCGGCCTTGGCCCGGCTTTCGCGCAGAAAGACGACGACGCCGACCGCCGCGACCGCCGCCAGCGCCGCCGCCAGGAAGATCGGCAGCTGATAGCCCAGCCGTCCCAGCTGCGGCTGCGTCAGCAATCCGCCCAAGCCCGGTCCGACGATGAAGCCCAGACCGAACGCGGCCCCGATCAGACCCATCCGCCCGGCCCTCTGCTCGGGCGGGGTCACATCGGCCACATACCCCTGAACCGTCGAGATATTGCCGGCGCCTAGGCCGGTGAACAGCCTGACCGCGATCGCCAGCCAGATGTTGGGCACGAAGGCCAGCATCAAATAGCCCATCGCATTGGCGATCAGGGTCATCAACAGCACGGGCTTTCGCCCGATCCGGTCCGACAGCCGCCCCCAGAACGGCTCGGCGAAGAACTGACCCAACGAATAGGCCGAGAACATAAGCGTGATCTGCCACGCCTCAGCCTTCAGGCTCTGGGCGAAGAACGGCAGCAACGGCACCACCAGCCCGAACCCGACCAGATTGATGAACACCGTCGCAAACAGCACGGCCAGCGCCGGTGTCTTGAGCTTGGGCGGGGTCGGGTTCACGGTCATGTCGCAGCCTTAGCGCGACACCCTGCCTCAATCGACTGGATTGTTGGCCGCAAGAAACCGCACCGTCTCACGCAGCATCTGCTGGCGCGTGTCGGCGCTCGACAGCCAATGGTCCTCGCCGGCCAGTTCGATCAGTTCGACCGGCTTGCCTGCCCGCTTCATCGCCTCGGCCATGACGCGGCTTTGCTCGATCGCCACCACCGTATCGTCGCGGCCATGGATAAGCAGCAACGGTTTATCGACCGTGTCGGCCAGATAGGCCGGCGATAGAGCGTCCAGCGCCCGGTCGTTCAGACGCGCCGCGCCCATGAACCGGTTCCAGTAGCGAACGGTCTGACTTTCGCGCCGTCCTTCCTGGCGCGCCTCCCAGTTGACCATGCGGCGCAGGTCGGACACGCCGGCGACAGCGACTCCACAGCGATAGACTCCCTTGTCCAGGGTCAAACCCGCCATGGCGGCATAGCCGCCGTAGCTTGCGCCGACGATGCACACGCGTTCGGGATCGACGATGCCCTGCTCTGTCAGGAAACGCACGCCGTCCGACAGATCCGTCTGCATCTTGCGGCCCCATTCGCCATAGCCGGCCTCCATGAAGGCCCGCGTATAGCCGTCCGATCCACGGAAGTTCGCCTGCAGCACCGCATAACCGCGCGACGCCAGCGCCTGGGCCCACCAGTCAAATCCCATGACGTCGCGCGACGCGGGGCCGCCATGGGCCAGCACGATCAGCGGCAGTTTCTCCGGCGTTGCGACGCCAGGCGGCAGGGTCAGATAGCCCGGAATGTCCAGCCCATCTGCGGCGGCGTAACGAATGTGCCGCACAGCGCCCACCTTTTCGGGCGGAATGTCTGGATAGGCGAAGGCCAGGGCGTCGGCCGTTCGCCTGTCGAAATCAACGAGTTGATAGAGGCCGGATTCGGCAGAGTTGGTGAACACAAGAATCCGCTTTTGATCTACATTCCAGGACACCAACTGCGGCGCCTTTTCGCCGAAGGCCCGCGTGATGGAACGCCATCGGCTGGCGGAAGCGGGCTCGATGAACTCGTAGCGCACGCCATCGTCTTCGGTGCGTGACCCGCCGATCAGGAGGCGGGTCTTAGGATGACGCAAAAGGTTGTCGGGGTGATGCTCGAATGGCAGTTCGGTCCAGACACCCGTGTCGACATCGACCTCGAACAGATTGTTGGCCGTTTCGCTCTCCGGATCGGCGGCGGCGAGATCAGGCCGATCCGCGGCGACAAGAACCGTGCGCGGCGTTCGCCCCATGCCGAGCAACGCCGGAGAATCGAGTGGAGCGTTCACCGACCAGGCATCGCGCAAGCGACGGCCGTTCGGCAGCATCAAGGTCCAGCGACCGCTACGCTCGACATAGGTCGACATGGCGATAACGGCGCCCTCGGCATCCAACACATAGTCTTCGGTGTCCCAGTCCATAGGCGCGACAGACCGCCCTCGGCCCGAGTTCAGGTCGATTCGGAAGAGATCGACCTGGCCGCTGTAAAGATTGAATGCACGCGCGAACAGCGCAGGCCCTTGGGCGGTGTCGCGGATCTGGGCGCCGCCATAAAGAACCGGAAGAACATCGTCCGTGCGGTCCAAAACACGCGCCAGCTTCTGGGTCTTGAGGTCAAGTATTACGCCGAAATAAAGCTCGGACCGCGGGATGCCTAACAGGTGCAGTGCACGCGTCTGGGAGCTGATAATCACCACCTTGTCTTCACCGATCCACCGCAGATCGCGGACCTTCGCCTCACCGATGGTCGAGGCGAAAAGATGCTCGCCCGTGTCAATATTCGTCACCGCGATGGCGCGCTCTTCACCGGTCACCGCGATGCGGGCAATGAGCGTTCCGCTGGGCGACAGCTCCATCAATTCCACGGCCGGAGAAGCGGCATACACATCGATGGGTGGAGGCGGGTCCTGTGCGAGGGCCGCCGGAGCCAAGCCACCCATCAGGGCGGCGGCACTCACCATGGCTAGGATCAACCGCGACAGACCAGATTTCAGCATGAACGCCCCCACTTACGGCTAAGCTCAACCAGAAGACGCAGATTTACGCAAGCGGCAGATGTGGAAACGAAAAACGCCCCGGTCGCGGGACCGGGGCGTTTGGCATTCAGCGATGGATCGCGATCAGCGCGGAGCCAGGATCATGATCATCTGGCGGCCTTCCATCTTGGGCGCAAACTCGACCTTGGCGATTTCGTCGAAATCGGCCTGGACCTTGTTCAGCAGCTTCATGCCCAGTTCGGGGTGCGCCATTTCGCGACCGCGGAAGCGCAGGGTGACCTTGACCTTGTCGCCTTCCTCGAAGAAGCGGTGCATGGCCTTGGCCTTCACCTCATAGTCGTGGGTGTCGATGTTCGGACGGAGTTTGATCTCCTTCAGCTCGACGACCTTCTGGCGCTTGCGCTGCTCGGCCTTCTTCTTCTGTTCCTGGAAACGGTGCTTGCCGTAATCGAGGATCTTGGCCACCGGCGGCTCGGAGGTGGAGACGATCTCGACCAGGTCCATCCCGGCTTCCTCGGCGGCTTCCAGAGCAGCGGAGGTGGGCATGACGCCCTGTTTTTCGCCGTTCTGGTCGATGAGCAGAACGCGAGGGGCGCGGATATCCTGGTTCATACGCGGCCCGTCTTTCACGGGTGGCGCTTGCATGGGACGGCGAATGGGCGTCGTTTCCTTATGTGGTCAGAGAAGGCGTATGTCGTGATGAGCGAATGCACGCGGCGATCGCCACGTTCCCCTCAAGGCCGGCAATATGCCCCGCGAGCCCCGATTTTTCAAGGGTTCGCAGGCGTTTCGACGATGTAGGCGTCATGTAGCGCCAACACCGCGTCGAAGACGTGATCTACCGTCAGGTCCTCGATCGGCGCAAACTGGCCGCGGGTCTCGTTGGACGCTGCGGTTCGCGTCTTGGGCCCCCACGGCCCATACAGCCACCACTCCGTCGGACCGAACAGACCGAGGGTCGGACGGCCCAGCGCGGCCGAGACGTGCATCAGACCCGAATCGTTGCCGACAAACAGATCGGCCCGGTCGATGGCGGCGGCCGAGGCCAGGATGTCGCCCTTGCCGACGAAATCGATTCCACGCGGCCCTGCAGCTTCTAGGGCCGGGGTCGCGGGTGGCCGGTCGCCCGGTCCGCCCACCGGCATGAAGCGCCAGCCGTCAAAGCGCGGCTCGGCCTTCAGCTTCTCGACCAGCGCGCCCCAGCGGTCGGCGGGCCAGCTCTTGCCCGGCTGGTGCGCAATGGGCGCCAGAGCGATGATCGGCCCCGTACCCGCGCCGCCCGCCAGCTGCGGATCGATGACGGCTGCGGCCTCGGCCCGCGCCTGATCGTCCAGGAAGATTTCGGGATCCAGCGGTGTCGGCGAACCCATCAGGCGCGACACCATCTCCACCTTGCGCAGGCCCGTCTCCCACGAGCGGTTATAGACGATGCGCCGCTTCGCCGGGATCAGATAGCTGAGCGCCGAACCCCGAATGTCGATGACCAGGTCCCAGCGCGTGCCGACGACCTGTTTCCACAGATCGAGCCAGTGGCCAGACAGCTTCTTCTTGTCCAGCACGATGGTGCGCACGACGCCCGGCGCATTGCGGAAGAAGGGCGCGGGCGGCCGCCCGCAGGCGACGGTGATCTCGGCCCCCGGGACCTGACGCGCGATCTCGCGGATCACGCCCGACGAGATGACGCAGTCGCCGATGCGGTTGGAGGTGACGAACAGGACCTGGGGTGCGGACATGGGTCTGTGTTCCGCCATCGCGCGTCGCGGTCAAGGGTGACGACGGCGGAAAGTCCGGGCAGAACGGCGCCATGAACGACATCCAGCATCTGTCCCGCCCCGACGGCGAAACCCTGGCCTTCAAACGCGTCGAAGGCGACGGCCCGACCGTGATCTGGATCGGCGGCTTTCGTTCGGACATGGAGGGGACCAAGGCCCTGGCCCTGGACGTCGCCGCACGCGAACGTGGCTGGAACTTCGTCCGCTACGACCATTTCGCCCACGGCCAGTCCTCCGGCGACTGGAGACAGGCCACCATCGGCCGCTGGCGCGAGGATGCCGTCGCTCTGATCGACAGCCTGTCCGGCCCGGTCATTCCGGTCGGCTCCTCGATGGGCGGCTGGGTCTCGCTGCTGGCGATCCTGGCGCGGCCGGACCGGATCAAGGGGCTGGTCCTGGTCAATCCGGCCCAGGACTTCACCGAACGGCTGATGTGGCCCGGCCTGGCGGACCACGAGCGTCAGGCCATCCTGCGCGAGGGCGAAACCCTGATCGTCGAGGAGGGTCTGGGCGAATATGTCCTGACGCGTCGGATGTTCGAGGAAGCGCGCGACTGGCTGCTGCTGGACGGCGTGATCGACATCGCCGCCCCGGTCCACGTTCTGCAAGGCCGAGCCGACGACGTCGTGCCGTGGCGACATCAGGTGGAGTTGGTCGAACGTCTGACGGGCGGCGACGTGCGCCTGGACCTGATCGACGGCGGCGATCACCGGCTTTCGACGCCGGCGGACCTCGACCGACTGATCGCGGCGGTCGAGGCGATGCGGGCCTAGATCAGCCCTTGCCCGTCAGCGCCCCATACAGGTCCGTCCGCCGATCGCGGAAGAAGCCCCAGGCCGCGCGGTATTTGTCTAGTTCGTCCAGGTCGAAGCGGTGCACCAGCACCCCCTCCTCCTCGGCGCCCAGTTGCTCGACCAGTTCGCCCTGTTGGTCGGCGATGAAGGAATGGCCGTAGAAGGTCTGGCCGACCTCGGTCACGCGCTCATGGCCGATCCGGTTGGCGCCGACGACCGGCACGGCGTTCGACACCGCATGGCCCTGCATGGCGCGGCGCCAGGGCTCGGCCGTATGCAGGGTCGCATCATGCGGCTCGGTGCCGATGGCGGTCGGATACATCAGGACGTCTGCGCCCATCAGCATCATCGCCCGCGCCGCTTCCGGGAACCACTGGTCCCAGCAGATGCCGACCCCGACCTTGCCGAAGCGGGTCTTCCAGACCTTGAAGCCCGTATCGCCCGGCCGAAAATAATACTTCTCCTGATAGCCGGGCCCGTCGGGGATATGGCTCTTCCTATAGACGCCCAGCGCCTCGCCGTCGGCATCCAGCATAACCAGCGAGTTGTAATATTGCGGCCCGTCCTTCTCGAAGATCGAGACCGGAATGGCCACGCCCAGTTCCTTGGCCACCGGCGCCATAGCCGTGACGCACGGATGTTCGCGCCATTCATAGGCGTGGGCGAACCAATGCTCTTCCTGCGACACGCAGAAATAGGGCCCCTGGAACAGCTCCGACGGCAGGATCACTTGCGCGCCCTGCCCCGCCGCCTCGCGCACGAAGGCGATGGTCTTGTCGATGTTCGCCTGCATGTCCTCGCCATACGAGGTCTGGATGCCGGCGACGGTGATGGTGCGGGTCATGCTGGCTCCTGCTGGGAGATGCAGTGGAACGAGCCGCCGCCGGTCAGGATAGCGTTGGACGGCAGCGGAATGATCTCGCGATCGGGGAAGGCGTCCTTCAACGCCTGACAGGCCATGTCGGCGGCGCGCGCATCGCCATAGGTGGGCACGATCACCGCGCCATTGGCGATCAGGAAGTTCATGTGGCTGGCCGGGATCGGGCGTTCGTCTTCGTCCAGCACCAGGCCCGGCGACGGGATGCGCACGACCTTCAGCCGCCGGCCCGCCGCATCGGTCACGGCGGCCAGATCGCGCGCCGTCGCGTCATAGACGTCGGCGTTGACGTCATTCGTCCCCCAGGCGACCGGGCAGGCGACCACGCCCGGCGCGACGAACCGCGCCAGGTTGTCGACGTGCCCATCGGTGTGATCGTTCAACAAACCGTCGCCCAGCCACACCACCACCTTGGCGCCGACCGCCTTCTCCAGCGCCGCCGCCGCGACAGCCTCGTCCTGGTTCCAGGCCGGATTGCGGTTCGGGTTCAGCAGGCACTGGCGCGTGGTCAGGACCGTTCCCTCCCCGTCGTGATCCAGCGACCCGCCTTCCATGACAAAGTCGTTCCAGGTCAGGTCAACGCCCGCATGTCGGCCAATCTGGCCCGCGACCAGGTCGTCGCCCGGCATGTCGTATTTGCCGCCCCAGCCGTTAAACTTGAACGCCGCCGCCGTTTTGGATCCCGCGCCAAAGATCGGCCCGGTGTCGCGCAGCCAGACGTCGCCGAACTCGCCGGGCACGACCTCGACATTGGCCACACCCGCAAAGCGCTGCTGGGCGTCGGCCAGGACCTCGGCCTTGCCGACCATCAGCTTGACGTGCTCGTGACCCGGACCGGCCAGGGCCCGCACCAGACCCTCGACCTCGTCCTGCGCCTGCTCCAGCGCCTCGAACCAGTATTCCGCATGGCTGGGCCAGCCCACCCACATGGCGCGGTGCGGCGCCCATTCGGCGGGGATGGCGGCAGCAGTCGGATCGGTCATGCGGGCGTCCTCAAGAAGGGCCGAACTGGGAGCCGCGCCATATGGCCCCAAGCGCCCCCGACTTCAACGTCAGCCACGAAAAAGGGCGGCCCGCGAACGGACCGCCCTTCATCGTTTCAGTCAGACGTACGCTTAGAACGAATAGCGGACGCCGACCTTGATTTGCCAGACCGAGTTCGTGCCGAAGGTTGCCGGCGTACGGTCCTGGAAGCTGTTGTAGGTATAGAACTGGTTGCCCGTGCGCGTCGCCGTGATGTTGTTCGACGTATAGGGGAAGGCGATCTGTTGGATCACGCCCCACTCGTCGTTCAGCAGGTTGCCCAGGTTTTCGATGTCCATATAGCCGACCAGCTTGGCGCCGCCGGGGAAGAAGGCCGGCAGTTCCTGCTCGATGTGCATATCGACGGTGGTCACATAGGGCGACTTGAAGGCGTTACGCGGGGCGATCGAACCCGCATAGTCGATCAGACCCGTGCGCTTGAGGAAGGCGTTGAATGCGGCCAGGTCGAACGGCGTCGTCACGCCGCCCGAGGTGGTCGAGCCGTAACGCACCAGCGGGTCGCTGGTCGCCGTCACGTTGCCGCTGGAGTCGACTTGCGGGACGTAGAGCAGCTGGCGCTGGGTGGTGACGTATTCGCCGACAAGCGACGCCGGGCTGGTGCCGAAGGTGTAGCTGAACGGCAGGCCCGAACGGCGTTGCGCATACATGTTGATGCGCGTGCGGTAGTCGCCGAAGAAGGCGCGCGAATAGCTGACGTTCAACTTCAGCGCATGCTCGATTTCATAGTTCGAGGTCGTCAGGGTCGGGTCGTTCGGGTCCGACAGGGCGATGTTGCCGTAGTTGGAGCTGGCGGTGGACGACGTCGCCGGCGAACGGTCGGTTACATCCAGGTAGGTGTAGGACAGGTTGAAGCCCGCACCTTCCAGCAGACCGTCGTACCAGTCCTTGCCCAGAGCGACAGCGAACTGATCCGTCTGGCCGCCATTGAAGTTGGTCATCATCAGAACCTGTTGACCGGCACGGGTCGGGTTCGGACCGAAGACCGGGCGACCGTCAGGGGCCGTGCCGTTCTGGGTGCGCGCCAGCGACAGATCGACCCAACCGATCGCGTCCTGCAGTTCCGAGTGCACATATTCGGCCGTCAGGTTCCAGCCTTCACCCATACGGAAGCGGCTGAGATCGAACGCCTTGGTCGCGCCGATCGAGGTCTTCCAGATCGAAGGCGTCTTGAAGGCCGGATCGATCAGATTGATGTTGCCGGTGCCCTGATTGGCGCTGGCGGTCACGGCCGTCTGAGCGACAGGCTTGACGGCCAGACCATCGACGTTCGTCAACGCGGCCTGCTGCGCGGCGGAGCAGACGGGGAAGGCGGATGCGAACTGGGATTGATACGTCGAGCTGATCTTGCACTGGAACGAGCCGATCAGGTTGCCGGGGTTCGAATAGGAGTTCGAGATCCAGACGTTCGGCGAACCGCCCTGGAAGCGACCGAAGCCGCCATACACCGTCACATCCCACGGCGCGCGCCAGTTGAAGGCGAAGCGCGGCTGCAGAATGCCGACGCCGTCCAGGTTCTTGTCGTTGCCAAAGCCGAAGCGTTGGACGAACCCGGGGTTCAGGAGCGGCTTGTCATCCGACGTATAGAGGTCGTAGCGCAGGCCGGCCGTGACCGTCAGGTTCGGCGTCGCCGTCCACTCGTCCTGGAAGTAGAAGCTGTTCTGGGCGTATTTGAACGAGGCGGCGCCATCGGCCTTGTTGTTCGTGGCGGCGTTCGAATAGCCGATCGAGGCGGCCTGACGCGCCTGGAAGCTGGCGATCGAGTCGAACTCGTATTCAGCGTTCGCGACCTGCACGAACAGGTTGAAGATATCCTGTTCTTCACGCTCGATGCCCGCCGTGAAGCGGTGGCCGAAGCCGGCGTCATACTTGCCGACGAAGCGGTACTGCGTCGTGTCGACCGTCAGGGCGTTGGCGTGGCGCGAGCGCTCCGGTCCGAAGCGGATCGAGCGACGAACGCCGGTTTGAGCGCCGTAGGGGGAGTCCAGATAGACCTGCATGGCGGCGAAGTCGTTGCCGGCCAAGCCCTGCGAGATGTTTTCGACTTCCTTGCGCGTGAAGGAAAACTCGGTCGAGAAACGGTCGGTCCAGTCGGAGAACAGCTGAGCCTTGTAGGCCTTCAGGTTCGTGACGATCTCATAGGCCGAGGACAGCAGACCGACCGAGATGTTGTTGCCACTGGTCGTCGTATTGTTCAGGCGCAGGTCGCTGCCTTCGGTCTGCTGGTAGGAGACGACGGCGCGATGGCGATCGTTGATGTTCCAGTCCAGCTTGGCGAAGTACTTCTCGTCATAGGTTTCTAGCGCGCCCGCACGCCAGTCCAGCGGATCATAGCCATAGACGGTCGTGGCGATCTGACGAACCTGATCAATCTGAGCCTGGGTGATGCCCTGTGCCTCGTTGGGCAGGCCGGCGCCTTGCGGGCCGGACAGAACGGGCGTGGCGCTCTCGAACTTTTCGTAGTTCAGCAGGAAGAACAGGCGGTCCTTGATGATCGGACCGCTGAGCGTGGCGCCCCAGGTCTTTTCTTCGAACTCGCCGACAACCGAGCGGTTCTGACGTTGGCCGGTGACGAAGTCTTCGTAGCTGAAGGTTTCGCCGCGCAGGTCCTGGTCGGTCTTCTCGTAGAAGAGTTCACCGTGGAAGTCGTTGCCGCCGGACTTGGTGACCGAATTGACCACGCCGCCGGTGAAGGAGCCGTATTGAACGCCGTAAGGCGCCACATCGACGCTGACCGCCTGGATGACCGAACGCGAGATCGGCGAACCGAGCGTGGGATAGCCGTTCTGGTTCAGCCCAAAATCGTCGTTCTGGCGCACGCCGTCGATCAGGATGGCGTTGAAACGCGTGTTCTGGCCGCCGATCGACAGGGCGTCGTTGTTGGTGGGATCCACCGTGGCGAACGGGGTGGTGCGAACAATGTCCTTGATGTCGCGACCGATCGACGGAAGCGTCTCGATGTCCGCCAGGTTCAGGTTGCTGCGCGGCGAGGTGCGCAGACCGCCGGAGCGGACGCCCGTAACCACGACATCGGCGACTTGGGCGGCGCTGTCCGCAGCACCGGCGACAACCAGCTCAACCGATGCCGGAGTGCCGATACCGATGGTCGCGACCTGGGCGACCGCATCGCCCGCCGACGAGGTGCTGCGAACCGTATACGGGCCGCCGACGCGCAGACCGCGCGACGAGAACGAGCCGTTCTGATCCGTAACGGTCGTCGAAGTGGTGCCCGACGGCTCGTGGGTCACCGTCACGGTCGCGCCCGCGACCGGCGCGCCGGCCGCGTCATAGACAGCGCCCGAGATGCCGCCCGTGGTTTCTTGGGCATACACCGCCGTCGAGGCGGACATCATGATGGCGACGGCCGAAGCGCCGTACGCCAGTTTGCGGAAGGTCATTAAGCTATCCCCAGCTGGTGGACCGAAAATGGTCGAGGACATGTTCCGGACATGTCGCAATCCAGCCCCCTCTAGGGCGGATGTCAGAACCTAGGGCGACAGTTATGTAACGGTAATATGACAGCGACAGAGGGTGGTGTCGGCGCCACACTGGTTAGGGATTGCGCCCTAGTCCGTCGCGCGTTCGAACACGTCGGCGATCCCGTTGGCGGTCGGAATGATCGCATGGGGCTCGTGATAGTTGCCGTTCACCTGGCTTTGGGCGATCACGTGAGCGCGGAAGCGCGTGAACAGCCTGCTGTCCGGGGCCTCGGGATCACTCCAGAAGACGTCCAGCGGCTTCTGATCGGTCAATCCCTCGAAATCGAAGAAGGCGTCTCCCAGCACCTTGACCGGCGTATGGAACCCTAAAGCCGATAAGGCGGCGCTCGAGTTGTTGACGACCATCCCTAACGACGTCCGACATAGAGCCGCCAGATTACCGCCATCGATGAAATCGACACGTCGAGCCAAGCCATGCATCTCAGCAAGCCGCATCGTCACAGCGCGAAGATTGACTAGGCCAGGATCAAGCGGATGATTCTTGACAACAAGACGCGTCTCAAGCGGCGCTTTGGCGGCGAAGCTGGCGATGACGGCTGTCAGGAAGGCGCGGTTGTCGGCATATCGCGAATAACGCAGCAGTTGCGCGTCGCCTTCCCGTTGCAGGCAGGCGATGAAAAACTCGCCCTTGGCCCTTATGATGTCGGCATCGCAATTCTCGGGCCGGCGGAACGCCAAGCTGACGTAGCGCCGGATATGGCCCAGGCACTGCTTCAGGGGGGAAAACACGTAAGGCGCGGTATAGTTTGGGAAGAACGCTTTTCCCGCGACCTGCACCGTATGATAGGCGCTGATGTTGGCGACGTGGTGCGGCAGTATCTTCCCGACTGCGACGGGTTCCAGAAACTTCGGCGCCGGTTCGGGATATCCGTCGCGGAAGCGTGGCAGCGCGCTGGAGCCGTTTACGCCATTGCGCTCGACCGTGACCCAATCAGGACGAAAATAGCCGTTTTCCAGAACCCAGACACGAGCGTTCAGGGTGTCGGCCGCCGCCAGAACCGCGCGGTTGTAGGTGCCGGCCTCGCCAAAGACGATGACGTCGCTGAAATCCGCGACGATGTGCGCCAGACCATCGGACCAGGATTTCGCCGTATTCTTGAAGACCAATCCGCCCGGTCTGCGCCAGTTCATCGCATCGCCGGCGTTGAAGATCATGCGATTGACGACCGCGCCGCGCGATTCGAGCACCGAGGCCAGTGCGGCTCCAAACGATCCGAATGGTGCGGAAACGATCAGGAAACGACGGCCCGACAGGCCATGTCGACCACCTTGTCGTGTCGCGGGGAATGCAGAGGCGACCGTTGGCTGAGGAACCGCAGCTGTACGCAGCCGCATAGATACGCTGGGCCGAACGTCATCTGCCCTTAATCGATAACGGCGACGACGCCGCGCCGACAGAACTCGAGAAGACGAACGCACGTCCACCATCACGCCCACCGGTACAATAACTGAACAGAAACCGCTTCGGCACGGCCGTTGCAACCGAAGAGTTTGTCGACAAAGGGCATCGTCGCCCTTTTGTCGCGACCACCTTTTGCGATCAATCGAAAACGCCCGAAGTTCAGGAATTTTAAAACGTGGCCCTTTGAGCGTTGTTTTTTAGCATCAAAGCCGCCGCCGCCGGGAAGGCGACGACGGCTCGATGTCTTTGGAACGACGACTTCCATGCTTCGCGGGTTGCTGGTTGGGCGATCCCAACCAGCTCCCTTAAAGCTTTAGAAGTTGATGTCGATGGTCGCGCGGCGGTTGAGCGGTTCGCGCACACCGTCGGCGGTCGGCTTGGCCAGGTTGGTTTCGCCCTTGCCGTCGAGGGCGATCACGCCGCCATTGACGCCCGAGGCGACCAGCGCGTCAGCGACGGTGCGCGAACGACGGTTGGACAGACCCAGGTTATAGGCGGCCGAACCCGAGGTGTCGGTGTAGCCGACGATCAGGACGCGCGTCGGACGACCCGACTTGGCGTAGTTGGCGGCCTGCGTCACCACCGAGCGGGCTTCTGCGGTCAGGTCCGAGCGATCCCAGTCGAAGTAGACGACGAACTGACGAGGCATCGGGGTCTGAGCGACCGGCGGAGGCGGCGGCGGGGGCGGAGGAGGCGGCGGGGGCGGGGGCGGGGGAGGCGGCGGCGGCGGGGGAGCATCTTCCGCACCGAAGCTGTAGCGCAGACCCAGCGTCACGGTGTGCGACTGGTCGTAGTCGCCGTCCCATTCGCCGAACTGCGTGGCGCCCACGCCCGTACCGGCCGTCGTCGAGGCGAAGTTGGCGTCGCCCGTCAGGTAGCGGTAGGTCAGGTCGATGTTGGCGCGGTCGCCGATGGCCCAGGCCAGACCGGCGATCGCCTGAGCGGCGAACTTGGTCGAGGTGTCGTCAGCGGCGAAGGTGGCCAGACGGTTGGCGCGCAGGGCGCCGATCGTGTTGGTGTCGACGCGGTTCACACCGGCGCCGAGGCCGACGAACGGACGAACGCCCCAGTATTCGAAGCCGAAGTCATAGATGACGTTGGCCATCAGGGTGGCGGATTCGATGTCGCCTTCGGGCGAGAAGCAGCCGCCCGTCGCCGGGGTCAGGTTGCACAGGCCCTGCGTGCCCGAGACAGCGCGCACGGTGCCGATGTCGCCCGAGCGGTAGCCGCCTTCCAGTTCAACGCGCCAGTTCGGGTTGAAGCGGTAGCCAAGGCGAGCGAACGCCGCCCAGCCGTCGTTCACTTCCCAGTTCCAGTTGGCGCCGGTCGTGGACGATTCAGCGTTGATATCGTCGATCATGTGGTAGCCGGCGTCGATGGCGCCGTACCAGCCATTGGGTTCTGCCGATGCGGCGCCGGCTGCGAACAGCCCGGCTGCGGCGACAGAGGCGAGAAGTTTAAGCTTCATAGCTTCCTCACTGTGTGAATTGCGCGAAGCTGCGCACTGGCACAGCGTTCCCGAGCCGAACGGTGTGGCTGGCGCACGGTTCCGCGCTTGAGCTACGATTGTGTCGACTGTGGCGCCGTTTCAACACATTGGGCGCCTGCGAAAGGAGACGGATTATGGCGATGCGGTTTGACGGACAGGTGGCGATCGTAACGGGGGCCGGCGGCGGCTTGGGGCGCGAACACGCGCTCGCTCTCGCGGCGCGCGGGGCCAAGGTGGTGGTCAACGACCTGGGTGGCGCCCGTGACGGTTCGGGCGGGTCGGCGACGGCGGCGGAATCGGTCGTCGCCGAAATCGAGGCGGCCGGCGGCGAGGCCATAGCCAACGCAGCCTCGGTGACGGACTTTGCCGCAGTCCAGGCCATGGTCGATGAGGCGATGGCGAAATGGGGCCGGATCGACATCCTGGTGAACAATGCCGGCGTCCTGCGCGACAAGACCTTCGCAAAGATGGAAATGGAGGATTTCCGCTTCGTCGTCGATGTCCACCTGATGGGCGCGGTCAACTGCACCAAGGCCGTGTGGGAAATCATGCGCGGGCAGAACTACGGCCGGATCGTGATGACGACTTCGTCCTCGGGCTTGTATGGCAACTTCGGCCAGTCGAACTATGGCGCGGCCAAGATGGCGCTGGTCGGGCTGATGCAGACCCTGTCGATCGAGGGGGCCAAGAACGACATCCGCGTCAACTGCCTGGCGCCCACCGCCCACACCCGCATGACCGAGGATCTGGGCGCCGCCCTGCCGCTGGAGGCGTTGGCCCCGGCCCTGGTCACGCCGGGCCTGCTTTATCTGGTCAGCAAAGATGCGCCGAGCCGCGCCATCCTGGCCGCCGGCGCCGGCGGATTCGAGCGCGCCTATGTCACCCTGACGCAAGGCGACTTTGTCACCGGGGAAGATGCACCCGAACAGGTCGCCGCCCGCTTCGACGCCATTTCGGACCGCGCGGGCGAGATTGTGCCGGAGATGGGCGCCGCCCAGGGCATGATCGAACTGACCAAGGCGCAGAAGGCGCACGGCGGTTGAGCAACAAGGCGCCTTGCGTTGACGCCACGTGAGGCGCCTAACTTCGCTTCAGAGGAAACCGGCCTCAAACAGCGCGAGCGCGCGTAGGCCAAACAGGAACGGCCTCAAGCAGCGCCAAGCGCGATAGGCCAAACAAGAATGGGCTCAAGTAGCCCGAAGGGCGATAGCCCCAGGAGGAAAGCCCATGCGCGAAGCCGTCATCGTCTCCACCGCCCGTACGCCCATCGGGCGCGCCTATCGCGGCGCCTTCAACGACACCCAGGCGCAGCAACTCGGCGCCCATGCGGTCAAGCACGCGGTCCAGCGAGCCGGCGTCGATCCGGCCGAGATCGAGGACGTGATCATGGGCGCGGCCCTGCAGCAGGGTTCGACCGGCACCAACGTCGCGCGCCAGATTGCGCTCGCCGCCGGCCTGCCCTCCTCCATTCCCGGCATGAGCCTGGACCGCCAGTGCGCCTCGGGCCTGATGGGCATCGCCACGGCGGCGAAACAGGTCGTCTTCGATCAGCAGAAGATGGCGGTCGGTGGCGGGCTGGAATCCATCTCCCTGGTCCAGAACCAGAATATGAACCTGTACCGGATGAAGGACGAGGCGCTGCTGAAGCTGTCGCCCCACATCTATATGTCGATGCTGGAGACGGCCGAGGTTGTGTCGCGCCGCTACGGCGTCAGCCGCGACCGACAGGACGAATATGCGTTGAAATCCCAGCAGCGCACCGCCGCCGCCCAGGACGCCGGCCGCTTCGACGCCGAGATCGTGCCCATGACCACCACCATGCTGGTCATGGATAAGGCCACCGGCCAGACTTCTTCGAAAGAGATCACCCTGTCCAAGGACGAGGGCAACCGTCCCGACACGACGCTGGAAGGGCTGAAGGCGCTGAAGCCCGTCTTCGGCGGCGGCGAGGAAATCCAGACAGGCGAGTTCATCACCGCCGGCAACGCCTCGCAACTGTCGGACGGCGCCTCGGCCTGCGTCGTCATGGAGGCCGGCGAGGCGGTGAAGCGTAATCTGCAACCGCTCGGCGCCTATCGCGGCATGGCCGTCGCCGGCTGCGAGCCGGACGAAATGGGCATCGGCCCGGTCTATGCCGTGCCCAAACTGCTGAAGCGCCACGGCCTGACGATGGACGACATCGGCATCTGGGAACTGAACGAGGCCTTCGCGGCACAGGTTCTATATTGCCAGGACACGCTGGGCATTCCCGATGACCGTCTGAACGTCTCGGGCGGCGCCATATCCATCGGCCACCCCTACGGCATGTCCGGCGCCCGCATGACCGGCCACGTCCTGATCGAAGGCAAGCGTCGCGGCGCCAAATACGGCGTCGTCACCATGTGTATCGGCGGCGGCATGGGCGCGGCCGGGCTGTTCGAAATCTATTGATTTCGTCATCCTCCGGCAAGCCGCTTGCGGCGCAGACCGGGGACCCAGCGGCGCGCGATAGCGCGATCCTGTCGCGGACTCGATTCTCTGACATCGTCGTGGCGGACGCATCGCCTTCGGCGCCGCTGGGTCCCCCGATCTCGCTGCGCTCGTCGGAGGATGACGAAAGAAATCTACACCCGCTCGCTGATCTTGATCGCCGCCTTGCAGCCCATCTTGATCACGCCGGACAGCAGCCGATAGGCGGGCGCTTCGCGGCTGCCGTGTTCGATGGCGTGGTCATGGTGGGCCAGTTCCTCGTCGCGGAACTGTTTCAGCTCGGCGGCCAGGGCCGGGTCGCGATCGCCGATCTCGGCGATCTGGTCGGCATAGTGTTTCTCGATCACGCTCTCGACCGCCTCAGTGCAGGCGTGCGCCGCCTTTTCACCCATCAGGGCCGTGCCTGCGCCCAGGGCCGAGGCGGCGATGCGCCACAGGGGCGTCATGACCGTGGGCCGCACCCGCCGCTCGTTCAGCAGCCGCTCGAAGCGCGCCAGATGCACCGCCTCCTGGTCCTGCATCTCCGACAGGTCGCGCGCGATGCCGTCACGCCCCTTGCGCCCTTCGAACACCGCCTTCTGGGCGCGATAGATCAGGACGGCCGCATATTCTCCGGCGTGGTCGACACGCAGGATTTCGTCCATCCGCGCCTTGTCGGCGCCTTGGCCGGGACGAGGGAGAGGAATGGAATGGCTCATCGCATCAGGCCTTTTCGATCCGGGGCGCGCGGGCGTCCTTGGGACGTTTCGCCGCCAGCAGGCTGAACACTGCAAGCGCCGAGGCGATGATCGCGTTCCATCCTGCCATCGACAGACCCAGCCAGCTCCAGGCCACATCGCCGCAGCCGATCACCTTGGTCACCGGCCCCGTGCCCATGGCCAAGGCCGTCAGACTGTCCATATCGACCGAGCCGCCGACGGACGAACAGGTCGCAGGGAGGGCCCACCATTTGTATTCGCCGCCCATGTGGAAGATGGCCGTGATGGCGCCTGTGGCGAAGACGGCCGCCAGCAGGAAGGCGGCGATACGCGGCGTGCCCCGGCGTCCGCCGCTGAAAAGCGTCCAGCCCGTGGCCAGCACCGCGACGACGACCGCCCCCCAATAGACCTCGCGCTGCTTCAGACACAGGTTGCAGGGCGCAAGGCCGCCGAACCGTTCGAACGCATGGGCCGCGCCCAGCATGGCCAGCGACGCGGCCAGGGCGAAGGCGGTCCACCAACGGGTCAGCAGGCGATAGACATCGATCATCTTGAAACGGTCTTACCTCGCCCCGAACGCGCCGTCGACTTACAGAAGCTTTAGGACGACGATCAGCCCGACCAGCGCGATCAGGCCGATCACGCTCCACATCGCCAGCCGCTTTTCGACCTGCGCCAGCATGGCCGACCCCCAGCGTTTCAGGATCCACGCCTCCAGGAAGAACCGTCCGCCCCGCGTCACGACCGACGCCGCGATGAAGACCGGAAAGCTGAACGCCGCAAGGCCCGAGGCGATGGTCACCAGCTTGTAGGGAATGGGCGTCAGCCCCTTGATCAGGATGACCCACAGGCCCCACTGATCGAACCAGGCGCGGAACTGCTCCAGCCCGTCCGAGTGTCCCAGCACCCGCATGATCGCCAGGCCCAGATCGGTCAGGAAATAGCCGATCGCATAACCGAGGATCCCGCCCAGCACCGACGCCACAGTGCAGATCGCAGCGTAGACATACGCCTTCTGCGGCCGCGCCAGGATCATGGGCGCCAGCATCACGTCGGGCGGGATCGGAAAGAACGAACTCTCGGCGAAGGAGACGACCGCCAGGGCCTTGGTCGCATGGCGGCTGCGCGCCAGGTCGAAGACGCGGTCATAGAGTTTGCGCAGCATGGCGATCCTTAAGGCGGCACGGCGCGTTAGCACCCCTGCGGCGTTGCGTCATCCTCGGCCGTCACGTCCACCTGCTAGAGCGCCTGAATGACGACCCCCGCCTCTTCCCCGCCCACGGCCCAGCAGGACGACGTCAGTCATGATGTCACCCGGCTGCTGCGGCGGCTGGCCGACGACGGCGGCGACGCCGGGCTGACCCTGCATGAAATCCGCGACCGGCTGGACGAGCGCGCCTACGGCCTCTTGATCCTGCTGCTCTCCATCCCCTGCCTCGTGCCGGGCCTCTATGGCGTGCCGCAGGTGGTCGGGCTGATCGTCATCCTGCTGGCCGGCCAGATGCTGGTCGGGCGCGAGGAGCCTTGGCTGCCGCGCTGGTTTCTGAACCTGCGGGGCAAGGGATCCTGGCTGAAGGCCATGGCCGATTTCGCCGAAACCAAACTGGGCTGGATCGACCGGCTGTCTCGCCCCCGCCTGCGTCGCTTCGCCGATGGACCGGGCGAGAAGCTGGCCGCCGTCTTCATGATTCTGGCGACCATCACCATCGTCATGCCGCTGACCAACACCATCCCGTCGATCGCCCTGGCCCTGCTGTCGGTCGGCCTGATCCAACGCGACGGCCTGTTCGTCCTCGCCGGCTGCGCCGTCACCACCGTCTGGCTGACCATCCTGGGCGCCCTCGGCACCGGCCTTTTGATGGGCGCCGAATGGGCCACGCGCTGGCTGCCGGGCTGATGCAACCTTAAGGTACTGGTCGTCAAATCGCCTCAGTTGTTTTAGTCAGTATGCTCACGCTTGGTGGTGGGAGCCCGAAGCCTTGACCTCGAATCTGATCGGCCTCGTCGCCGCACTCGGCCTCGCTTTCGCAGCCGCCGCCCCTGCCTCGGCTCAACAGGCCGCGACGATCGAGGCGCGCACCGCGCCGGGCGGCGTTCTGGTGACCTGGAAGCTGGCCCAGCCGACCACCGAGGTCGCCTTTGTGGACCAGGACATTATTCGCACCCTCTGGACGGTGAAGACCCCCGGCCTGTCCCTGTCGGACGGCGTCGTGAAGTCCGACCAGCCGTTCGATGCATTCGAGATTCTGATCGCGCCTGACGCGGCCGAGGTGGACCGCGTCTATATCGGCCTGGTGCGGGTGGGGTCGGGCCAGAGCCTTTATGGACCCGCGCTGGCGCTGAAGGACATGGACGCCGAACTGACCGTCAGGGCGGCCGCAGGTGAAACCGTCACGCCCCAATCCAACGCGATCCAAAGCTACGTCTATGTCGGGCCGACCTCGGCCGTGACGCAGGATGACGGCGGCGTGGTCGTCGTCGGGGACACCGTTCCCGCGTCCCTGCGCACCACGATGAGCGAAGGTTTTCTGGCGGCCCAGGGATTCTATGGCGCTCGCCTCGGCCGCGACCTGCCCTATGCGCCGACCCTGATCGTCACCACCGACAGCCCCGGTCCGACGACATATAGGGGCGATGTGACCGACAACGGCGTCATCTCCCTGCGCTTTCATGGCTCGGACTGGTCCGCGCCACCGCCCGATGTGATCGAACAGCTGTCCACCTTCGTCTGGCACGAGACGTTGCACCTGTGGAACAGCCATGCGGTGACGACCAAGGACGGCGCCAGCGCGCCCTGGCTGCATGAGGGCGGGGCTGAATACGGCGCTTTGATCGCCGCCCTGTCCACGGGAACGATCGACGAGGCTCAATTGAAGACCTCGCTGGCGCGACGGCTGAACGGTTGTCGCGCCGCCCTTGGCGACCGCCCTGACGCGGAACAGCGCCTGCGTACCGGAAACGCCATCTACCACTGCGGCGTCGTCGTGCAGTGGATCGCGGACCTGGAGAGCCGCCGCGCCTCCGACGGCCGCAAGGACATCTTCGACATCTGGAAAGCCATGCTTCAGTCCGGTCGCGCGGGAGACGGCTATGGCGTGGCGGACTTCCGCAGTCGCCTGACGCCAGACACTGCTGTCGCCGTCCTGCTGGACGGTCCGGGTCCGGAACGCTGGACCGGCATACAGACCCGCCTCTCCGCGCTGGGCGTCACCCTGGTCAATCGGCCAAGCCCGCGTGACCTCCGTCAGGCCGCTCTGTTCCACATGGTCGATCAGAACTGCGGCGGCGAGGGCGGCTTTTCCATCGACAACGGCCGGATCAAGCTGGACTCCGGCGACCGATGCGGTGCCCTGTCCGGCGATCCCGTCGTCGTCGCGATCGAAGATCTGGACCCGATGTCGAACGGTCAGAGCGTCTTCCAGGCCGTCCAGGCCCGTTGCGCCGAAAACCTGCCCATCCGCTACACCCTGGCGGACGGCAAGACGGTCGAGGCGGTCTGCAAGGCCCCGCTTAAAGCCCCCGATCTCTGGGCCGTGGATGCGATGCCGGACCTCAGGGCGCGACGCACCTGACGGCGCATGCGCTGCCCTAGATGTCCAAGATTTAACGGGCGCCTAGCCGGTATCCAGTGAAAGGTGAAATGGTCGACCGGCGGTCGATCATTTCCAATCTTCTTTCATGGCGTGTCATGGCTTTGCCTCTTCGTTCCTCCCGCATCCTGTTCGTCGCTGTCGGTGCGTTGCTGGTCGCCGCCCTGCCCGCCGCCGCTCAGGACTATCGCCAGTCCTTCCATCCCGATCAGTTGAAGGGACCGCCAGCCGGGGCGCTGAACGAGGTGCTGGTCCTGGGCACGCCGCACCTGTCGAACCTGGGCGAGGGCTTCAAGGCCGAAAGCCTCTCGCCGCTGCTGGATCGGTTGGCGGCGTGGAAGCCGACCGCCATCGCGACCGAGGACCTATCGGGCCTGCAATGCGACAGCCTGCGTCGCTATCCGCCCCGCTATGCCGAGACGGTCGAAACCTATTGCTGGGATCCCGCCCCCGCCGCCCTGGCGACCGGCCTGGACGTCCCGGCCGCCAACGCCGAGGCCGAGCGGCTGCTGGCCGAGTGGCCCGCCCAGCCCACTGCGGCTCAGCGGCGTCATCTGGCGGCGGTTTTCCTGGCCGCCGGCGAGCGGGGATCGGCCCTGGTCCAATGGCTTCGGCTGGCGCCGGAAGACCGCACCGTTGGCGACGGTCTGAACGACGCTCTGGTCGCCGTGCTGAACCGGATCAAGGACAGGGCCAATGAGACCTATCTGATCTCCGCGCCGCTCGCCGCACGCCTGGGACTGGAGCGGCTGTGGAGCGTCGACGACCACTCCGCCGACACCCCCGACCCGACCGACCCCGTCGAGAAGAAAGCCTATGCCGACGCCATCATGGGCGCGTGGAACAATCCCGCCAGCCAGACCCGTCGAACGCAGGACGCGGAACTGGGCGCCGCCCTCGATCAGCCGGACGGCGTGCTGCGCATGTACCGCGCCTATAACGCGCCGACGAATCCGACCCTGACCTATCAGTCCGACTTCGGCGCCACCCTGGTTGAGCCGTCGCCGCAGGCCTTCGGCCGGCGCTACCTCGGCTACTGGGAGACGCGAAACCTACGCATGGTCGCCAATATGCGCGATGTTCTGGGCCGCTATCCGGGCACGCGGATGCTGACCATCGTCGGGGCGTCGCACAAGGGCTACTACGAGGCCTATCTGGATCAGATGCACGACGTCCGGCTGGTCGATCCCGAGCCCGTTCTGCGCTGAGGGGAACGCGCTGGGGGTCGTCCGTCATCACGACCCCGTGGCTTCGTCTTGGCTCCGTCGTCTTCTGTGACTAGGTTCCGCGCCAATCGGCGGCCCCTTTCGGTTAAGCCCGCCTCAAAAATCTGTGCGGGAGACGCGCCCATGAACGACATGACTCAGGCCCAAGATCTGGCTACGGCGGAACAGATCGACCAGGAAAACCCCCTCGGCGTCGACGGTTTCGAGTTCGTCGAATTCACCGGCCCCGAGCCCGAGGCGATGATTTCGCGCCTGGAGCTGATGGGCTTCACCCAGACGCACGTGAACCCCAAGACCGACGTGGTGCGCCTGAAACAGGGCGACATCAGCTTCCTGGTGCAGCGCTCGCCCAAGGGTCAGGCCGCCGACTTCGCCAAGGATCACGGCCCGTCCGCCAACGGCATGGCCTTCCGCACCACCGACGCCAAGGCCGCCTATGAGGGCGCGCTGGCCCGCGGGGCCGTCGCCGCGACCGACGCCGCCGGCGGCGCGCTGGGCGACGACTACCCCTACATCCTGCAAGGCATCGGCGGCTCGCTGCTCTATGTCATCGACCAGTATGGCGACGCCGGCTCGCTCTATGACGCCTGGGACGAGATCGAGGGCTGGGAAGAGGCCGAGCGCAAGAACTCCATGGGCCTAGAGATCCTGGACCACCTGACCCACAACGTCCGTCGCGGCCAGATGCGCACCTGGTCGGGCTTCTACAACTCGATCTTCAACTTCGAGGAGCAGAAGTATTTCGACATCAAGGGCAAGGCGACGGGCCTGTTCTCCCAGGCCATGATCGCGCCCGACCGCGCCATCCGCATCCCGCTGAACGAAAGCCAGGACGAGAACTCTCAGATCGAGGAGTTCATCCGTCGCTACAACGGCGAAGGCATCCAGCACATCGCCCTGACGACCGAGAACATCTTCGAGACGGTCGAGGCGATGAAGGAACGCGGCGTCGCCTTCCAGGACACGATCGAGACCTATTTCGAACTGATCGACAAACGCCTGCCCAACCATGGCGAGGACGTGGAGCGGATGCGCAAGAACCGCATCCTGATCGACGGTTCGGACGAAGAGGGCCTGCTGCTGCAGATCTTCACCCAGGACACCTTCGGCCCGATCTTCTTCGAGATCATCCAGCGCAAGGGCAACGAAGGCTTTGGCAACGGCAACTTCCAGGCCCTGTTCGACTCCATCGAACTGGACCAGATCCGTCGCGGCGTCATCAAGGTCGACGCCTGAATGAAGATGCGGCCGCCGACCTGGCTGCCCTGGCTCGGCCCGGTCCTGGCGGCCGGCGCCGGGGCCCTGGCCGGCGAAGTCTGGCTGGGCGGCGGCTTCTGGATGGTCCTGATCGCCGCCCTCCTCTGCGGTTTCGCCCCCATCGTCGGCTATCAGGTGTGGAAGCGGCTGCACCACCGGGGGTGAGGCGGGCCAGACATCGGCCCTCTACGGGGAGGGGGTTTTTACTCCGAGTGCACAGGCCTTTTGGTGGACAACTGCAAGAAAGTTTGGTCAGACTTCAGGCGCAACCTTGGATAGCCTCAGATGACCCGCGATCCAGTCCTACTTGTCGCCTACGCCACCCTTTCGCTCTGGACGCTGGCGACAATCATCGTGGCCTTGCTCGTCCATTATGGGAATAGCGGCGAACAATATCAGCCTTGGATTTTGCCCATGTGCTTATTGACCTCTAGCGGAGCGATGCTTGTGGACCGCTTGAAAAAGACGCGCAGCCGCCGCTGAGTCCCTCGGCCGATGAGGCCCGAGCGTGGTTGATTAGCGCCTCATCCGTTTGTCCGTAAGCGGCCCTGCGGCACAGCAAGGCTCCGTCCCTCATATGCAAACATCCTATCGCCGCGAACCAACCCTCTGATCTTTCGGCATTTCCGATTTTCTTCGGCTAATCGACCTGACATGACCGAACGCGGCGTTACACTGCGACCGACCGGCGTCATTGGGCTAAAGTGCACCGATTGCACTGCGTTTTCGGCGCGGAGGAGGTTCACGATGCGCATCGCCTGTTCGGGACTGATTGCACTCTTTGCACTGTGTTTTTCCTCGGCCCACGCCCAGACCAATGCCCAGGACGCCGCTCCACGCTGGTCGCTGGCGATCCACGGCGGCGCAGGCGTGATCGAGCGGTCCAGCCTGACGCCCGAGCAGGACGCGGCCTATCGCGCGGCGCTGCAAGGCGCGCTGGACGCCGGTTCGGCCGTGCTGAAAAGCGGCGGCTCGGCGCTGGATGCGGTCCAAGCCGTCGTTCAGGTCATGGAGGACGATACCCTGTTCAACGCTGGGCGCGGGGCGGTCTTTACCGCAGCCGGTCGCAACGAACTGGACGCCGCCGTCATGAATGGATCGGACCTGACCGCAGGGTCCGTCGCCGGCCTGACCACCACCCGCCACCCCGTCGCCGCCGCCCGCGCAGTGATGGAGCGGTCGCCCCACGTCATGCTGATCGGCCCCGGCGCCGACGCCTTCGCCGCCTCGGTCGGGCTGGAGCAGGTCGATCCGTCCTTCTTCTTCACCGACCGGCGCTGGCAGGGGCTGGTCAAGGCCCTGACCGAGGCCGGACAGCCGATCCCCGAGCGCCCCGTCGGCGCGCCTCTACCGGGCGCTCAGGCCGAAGTCGCCCCGCCCCTGAACGAGAAGAAGTTCGGCACGGTCGGCGCCGTGGCGCTGGACAGCCAGGGTCGTCTCGCCGCCGCCACCTCGACCGGCGGCATGACCGCCAAACGCTGGGGGCGGGTCGGGGACGTGCCGATCATCGGCGCCGGCACCTACGCCTCCAACGCCGACGGCTGCGCGGTGTCCGCCACCGGCGACGGCGAATATTTCATCCGCGCCACCGTCGCCCGCGACATCTGCGCGCGGATTGCAGGAGGGGCGGCGACGCAGGCCGCGGGTCAGGCGGAGATCGCCGACGCCGATCGTCTGGGCGGCAAGGGCGGCGTCATCGTCATGGGCCTGGATGGTCGCCCCGCCTTCGCCATGTCCACCTCGGGCATGTATCGCGGCGCGGTCTCCTCGACCGACCGCGCCCGCGTCGCCATCTACGCCGACGAACCCTGAGCGCCCGTTCAGACCAATTAGACGAATTAGACTCTCTTTTTACAAGATCGAGACCCATGCCTGCATCCGATGACGAACTGACCGTGATGGCCAACGAGGAGCTGGACGCCGCCTGCGCAATGCCCTTCGTCGAGGTCAGGAAGATCACCCCTTGGGGCGACAGCTATGAGGGTTTCGCCCCGTCCGGCCGCACCGTCGAGGTCGAGCGTCGCTACCTGTGGGCCGTCGAGCCCGAGGGCGGCGTCATCGTCGAGGTCGAGGTCCGCGACCGCGCCGCCCGCACCGGCGCCGAGGCCCGCGCCCTGCTGACGGCCGCCGACTGATTCCGCCGTTCCCAACATCGCAAATCCGGTCTAGGCCTTGGTCATGAAACTCGCCTCGCTCAAGCACGGCCGCGACGGCCGCCTCGTTGTCGTCTCTCAGGACCTGAACTGGTTCACCGACGCCTTCCTGATCGCCCCGACGCTGCAGGCGGCGCTGGATGACTGGGACCATTGCGGGCCCCGGCTTGAGGCCTTGGCCGAAAGCCTTGAGCATGAGGCCGTGCCGCGCGGCCGCTTCCACGAACGCGACGCCGCCTCGCCCCTGCCCCGCGCCCATCAATGGGCGGACGGTTCGGCCTATGTGAACCACGTCGAACTGGTTCGTAAGGCGCGCGGCGCCGAAATGCCTGAGAGCTTCTGGACCGACCCGCTGATGTATCAAGGCGGCTCCGATAGCTTCCTGTCGCCGCGCGATCCGATCCCGCTGGCCGACGAGGCCTGGGGCTGCGACCTGGAGGCCGAGATCGTGGTGGTCGTCGGCGACGTGCCGCAGGGCGCGACGCGCGAACAGGCGCTCGACGCCATTCGCCTGGTCGGTTTGGTCAATGACGTGAGCCTGCGCAATCTGATCCCCGCCGAACTGGCCAAGGGCTTCGGCTTCGTCCAGTCCAAGCCCGCCAGCGCCCTGTCGCCCGTTCTCGTCACGCCCGAGGCGCTGGGCGACCGATGGAAGGACGGCAAGCTGCACGGCATCCTGTCGGTGCAGTTGAACGGCCAGGATTTCGGCAAGGCTGACGCCGGCGTCGACATGACCTTCGACTTCGGAACCCTGATCGCCCATCTGGCCAAGACCCGGGCGCTGGGTGCCGGTACCATCATCGGTTCAGGCACGGTGTCGAACAAGGACGCTGACGGCGGCCCCGGCAAGCCGGTCTCGGAAGGCGGCCTGGGCTATTCCTGCATCGCCGAGGTCCGCACGGTCGAGACGATCCTGCGCGGCGCGGCCGAGACGCCCTTCCTGAAACACGGCGACACGGTGCGGATCGAAATGCTGGACGCGCGTCATCATTCGATCTTCGGCGCCATCGAACAGACGGTCGCGCCGCTATCCAGCGCGGATTGACGCCGCTAGGGTGCTGACAGCGGCCTCGGGGGAGGCCGCATCCTGTCTTTGGGGAGAGACGACGTGCCGCCTGAAAAACTGATCCCGCTGCTCATGATCCCGATCATGCTGGTGGTCGTGCTGCTGAAGAACCGCAGGAAGCGCGTGCTGAAGCCGCAGCTGCTATGGGTCATGCCGACCATCGTCCTGCCGCTGATCAGCCTGGGCATCTGGGGGTCGGCACAGAACCCGAACATGGCCCATGCGCCGTTCGGCCCCGACGCCTGGGCGGTTCTGGCCATCGGCGGCCTCCTGGGCGGCGTCGCCGGCTGGTATCGCGGCAAGACCGTCACCATCGAAAAGGAGCCGGACGGCTCCCTGATGGCCCAGGCCTCGCCGCTGGGGCTTATCCTGCTGGTCGTGCTGTTCACCGGTCGGTCGCTGCTGCGCGACCTGATCGAAAGCCACGCCGCCTCTTGGCATCTGAACGCCCTGGCCGTCACCGACGCCTTCCTGGTCTTCGCCATGGGCCTGATCGTCATGCAGCGCGTCGAAATGTACATCCGCGCCCGCCGCATCCAGTCAGGCGGCACGGACAGCCATATGGAAGTCGTCGCGTGATCACCGCCATGTTGCTGACCTTGGCTCAGACCGCAGCGCCTGATCTGGCTTGGTCGACTGCAAAGCGGGACAATCTGAGCATGGCCTACATCGAATACGACGTAGGCGTAACGGTGTCAGCAATCTGCCAGGATCGCAGCTTCATACTGTCGCTAACCGGCCTGCCTACAGCGCCACCCGACGCTACCTACAGGAAGCTGGAGGTTAACCTTTCGGATGACACTCTGCGTTCGGGCGATTGGGTGGTCTCACCCGTAGGCGAACGAACCACCGCTCTCTCTACCGCACCGGCTGTATACGCCCGTCGTCTGCTGAACACATCGCAGCTTACTGTCCGCGTACCAGGCGAGGGCTCCACGCCCGCCCGCCGTTACGAACTGGCATTGCCTGCCGATCCTACTCCGCTCACGACGGTTATGACCGAATGCGGAGTTCCGCTGCAAAGCGCCTCCGACATGACTTACGATCCCAGCGTCTCGGCCGTGGTTTGGGACAGACCGCCACAACTGGGCGTGCCGTCGCCCATGCCGTCGGTCACTAGCGCTAACGTTCTCATTCAGTGCAATGTGGACTCTCGGGGACGTCCCCAAAACTGCATACTGCTCGATGAGCAACCCACTCGCTCAGGCTTCGGACGTTACGCCCTTCAGGCAATCCGCACAGGCCGGCTCCGTCAGATTGATGGCAGACCGATCCAGGCTGGCGGGACATTCACCACACGAATGACGTTCAACGTCCAAGGATAGATCACGGGCACTAGACCCGCCTCGCCCGTCTGTGGCATGAGGCGGTCCTTCCGCTGCGGGCGTGGTGGAATTGGTAGACGCGCTGGACTCAAAATCCAGTTCCGAAAGGAGTGCCGGTTCGACCCCGGCCGCCCGCACCACTCTCCGTCGGTTCAGCCCAGCCGCCGGTGGAAGAAGTCCGTCACATCGGCCAGCACCGTCGCCTTCTTGCGGAACAGGGGCGAGAAGGTCGCGATCAGGTCGGCGTGGTCCAGACCCGGATAGAGCTTGGCTTCCGATCGTCCGCCCGCCGCGCGCATCCGATCATCCAGAATGACCGTGTCCTCGTCGTGGACCACCGTGTCGGCCGTGCCATGGCCCAGCCAGATCGGCGGGGCGTCACGACGCACGAAGGTCACTGGCTGGGTCAGGGTCGGATCGGGCGCACGGCCGAAGGCGTTCTGCGACGCCGCCACGTCGAATGGCAGGAAGTCGTAAGGGCCCGCGAGACCTGCGGCCGCCTTGATCAGGTCGGGCCGGCCGACGGCGGCCATATAGCGTCGGTCCAGGGCGATCATCATCGCCAGATGCGCGCCCGCCGAATGGCCCAGCACGCCAAGTCGCGCCGGATCGCCGCCATATTGACCGACCACCTCCGCCGCCTTGGCCGTGGCGGCGGCGGCGTCCTCGATGAAGGCTGGGAAGACGACCTGGGGCACGATGCGGTAGTCCGGCAGGGCGACCACGAACCCGCGCGCCGCCAAAGCTTGCGCCGCCCACCCATACTGGCTGCGCGAGCCTGAATCCCAGCCGCCGCCATAGAAGAAGACCAGCGTCGGATAGGGACCAGGCGCGGTCGGCGCATAGAGATCAATCTGCTGGCGCGGATCGTCGCCATAGGGGATGTCGCGCGCGACGCGGCGCACCCCGCCGTCCCTCGGTCCCAGGGTGTTCAGCAGGCTCAGCGGCGAGCAAGCGGCGGCGAGAAGCCCAAGGGCAGGCGCGAACAGTCCACGGCGTGTCATGCGAAAGGCTCCATCACACCACAATACGCTTGGATCGCCGGATCGGTCGTCGTCATCAACGATCAGCGGGCGTTGGCGATCAGCCGGCCGCAGTCGGCGTCCTCGGCCAGGCCCGGATCGACGAAGGCGAACAGGGCCGTCACCGGCGCCACCACCGCGCCAAGCAGGCCCGCCAGACCGCCCTGCGACACGACCGAACCGACATCGACACCGACCTTTGGCGCGGTCAGGGGGCCGGAGACGGTGATCGGCGCCCACAGGCGCAACAGTCGCGGCTTCTTGGATTCCCCCTCGATCCGCAGGTTCATCGTTTCGGCGCCCAGATTGATGCTGCCCTTGCCCTGAGCCAGCACCACATCGGTGTCGATGACGAAGGTGCGGGCGGTCGCCGTGCCGCCGCTGACGTTGAAATCGGCGACGGCGCAACGAATCTGGCTTTCCGACTGGTCGCCGCTCAACAGCTTCAGCAGACCCGCGCTGGCGTTGATGCCCAGCAGTTCGGCGAAGGCCGCCCGCATCTTGCCGTTCGGCACGACCAAGCTGAGCGAGCCTTTCGACGCGCCAGCGAAATCATGGATCGAAGCGCCCGGTCCCTCCAGCTTCGCCCGGCCCAGCGCCCTTCCCGTGATGGGCGCCGAGCCGTTGCGCGCCGGGATGATGGACTCCAGCGGATAGCCCGCCAGACGCAGATCGACGGTGCTGTAGGGGGTGTCCTTGGTCGCATCGATCCGCGCCGTGCCGTTCAGCGCGCCGCGATTGAAGTCGAAGCTGATCGGGTCCAACTTCAGGATGCCGTCCTTCAGGTCGGCGCCCAGGTTCACCTGACGCACGTCGAAGGCGTTCGCCTTCACCGATCCGGCCCGATAGGACAGGGTTCCGTCCATGGTCTGCAGCCGTTCGGTCTGCAGCTTGGCGTCCGGCAGCAGCTTGCCGCCGACCACGACTGGGGCCTCGGTGTTCGTGCCCGCCGCATTGGTTTGGGTCCGCGCGCCCAAGACGGCGGCCAGGTCGTCGATGTCCAGGCGACTCGAGGTCAGGTCGGCGTCGACGCGCAGCCGCTGGCCCGACTGGACCTTTACCTCGCCCGACAGATCGGACGCGCCGACGCGTCCGTTGAAATCCTTGAAGGTCCAGGCCCGCCGATCGCGGTTCAGCGCCCCCGACAGCCGATACGGCGGCGTATTGGGCAGGGCGACGCCGGTCAGGAGATAGAGGTCCGACATGTTGCGGCCCTGGATCGTCATGGTCGCATCGAACCGCCCCAGATCGAACGGTCGAGTGATCGCCCCCTTGGCGACCAGGGACGAATCCGCGCCGGTCACATCCGCCTCGAACCGATAGGGACGATCGCGCCGGATGTTGATGAAGGGACCGCCCTGGATCCTGACGGTCATGGGCGCGCCGCGGACATCGCCGCGCCCGTCCAGCACGAACCCGGCCTGGCCGCTGGACGCCTCACGCGCATTGACCGCCGCCTCCAGCGTCAGTCCGCGCCGCTGTTCCTCAAAGGTCAGTTGGCCATCCTTGATGACCAGTTGCTGGATGACCGGCAGGTTCAGCCCTGCGCCGTCATCGGGCTTGTTGGGATTCAACTGCCAACTCTTGCGGCCGTCCTTGGTGGAGATCAGCACGACTCGGGGCCGGGTGAAGCTCAGCAGGGGCATCTCCACCTGCCCGGCCAGCAGCTTTCTAAGCCGAACCGAGGCCTTGACCTCATCGACGTCGGCCGTGTCGCGGTCGCGCGCCCAGTCGGGGCCGCCGATCTTTAACCCCCGCACCACGGCGGACGGCGTCCAGCTGAACAGATTGACGTCCAGATCGCCGGTTAGGGCGATTTCGCGATCGTATTTGACGGAGGCCCAGCGGCCGATAGGCCCGCGCAGCATGTTCCAGTCGAACAGGGCCAGGAAAAGAACAACGGCCGCCACGAGCACCAGCACCACGCCCGCCGCCCATTTTTCCGCAGCCCCCGGTCGTCGAGCCGCGGCATAGACGGGATCGTTATCTCGCACCCAGTCGCGCCAGATGCGCAAACGCGCCCCGGCCGGCGCCCACGCCCGCTGGTTCAGGTCGGCCCGAAAAGTGCGCCAATTCCGTGGGTTCGACAATCGCTCGTCTCCGTCAGCCAGAGGAAACGCACCAGCCCGGGTTTGGCGCCGCAGGGTCAGCTTGTCGTCGATCTGACGCGAAGTTGTCGCATAACCTTTACAAATCTCGGGATTGGCGCATAATTCGTCAGAGTCCTGATCTTAATTCAGGCCGTGGAGGACTGCCGATGACCCGTTTTCTGACCCCCGCCCTGATCGCTGCCGCTCTGGCGGCCGCAACGACGCCGGCGCTGGCGCAAAGTCCGCGCCCCGCCGAGCGCGCGGCCGTGCTGCAAACCGTCAGGGTATGCGGAACCGATGTGGCCTCACGCACGGCCTATCAGCGCGACCACGGCGCGACGCCGAGCTTCGTCACGGCGCAACAGGCCGTCGCCGCCTATCAGTCGGGCCAGCGCTGGGCCGCGCCGCGCTGCATGACCGCGCATCAGTATGAACGTCTGGCCGGCGCGCCGATGCAGCGCGCGGCGCTCTGACCAAACGGGCATGAAGAAGGGGCGCGGTCGTCGGACCGCGCCCCTTTTTGTCGTCCGGACGGATGCTTGTTACTGCGTCGGCGCCAGATATTTGTTCAGCCAGCCGAACACCTCATTATGCCATTGCAGGCTGTTGGCCGGCTTCAGCACCCAGTGATTTTCGTTAGGGAAGACGATCAGGCGGCTGTCGATGCCGCGCCGTTGCAGGGCGGTGAAGGTCGACAGGCCCTGGGCGGTCGGGATGCGGAAGTCGCGGTCGCCCTGAACCACCAGCATCGGCGTCTTCCAATTATCGACGTGGTTGGCCGGGTTGAACTTCTGATAGCCCTCCGGCTTGTCCCACGGCGTGCCGCCGTATTCCCACTCGGTGAACCACAGCTCTTCGGTGGAATAGCCCATGCCGAAGGTGTCGAAGACGCCGTCGTGGTTGACCAGGCACTTGAATTCATTGGACCAGTTGCCGGCGATCCAGTTGATCATATAGCCGCCGTAGGAGGCGCCCAGCGCACAGGCGTTGTCGCCGTCCAGGAAGCTGTATTTCGCCTGAGCCGCCGCCCAGCCCTTCTGCAGGTCTTCCAGCGGGCGGTCGCCCCAGTGCTGGCTGATCGCGTCGGTGAAGGCCTGGCCGTAGCCGGTCGAGCCGTGGAAATCGATCATCACCACCGCATAGCCCGCGCCCGCATAGGTCTCGGGGTTCCAGCGATAGGACCAGCCGTCCCCGAACGAACCCTGCGGCCCGCCGTGGATCAGGAAGGCGACCGGATATTTGCGGCCCTCGACGTAGCCGGCCGGCTTGATGACATAGCCATGGACCGTCTCGTTGTTCCAGCCGGCGAAGCTGAACTGCTCATACTCGCCGAACTGTTTGGCGGCGAAGGCAGGGTTGGACTGCGTCAGACGACGCGGCATTTCGCGACCCAGATAGGTCTTGAAATACAGGTCGCCCGGCTCGCGCAGGCTGTCCTGGGCGAAGACGAAGCCCGACGGCGTCTGCTGGAAGGCCGAGACGTGGCCCGCGCCCGTGATCGGCGTCACCACGCCGTTGCGCGTATCCACCGAAAACAGCTTGGTCGAGCCGACGTCGCCCGCCGTCGTGTACAGCGTCTGCCCGTCGCGCGACCATTGCAGCGTGTCGGCCGAGCGATCCCAGTTCGAGGCGATCTCGCGCTTCTGGCCCGTTTCGACGTCCATCAGCACGATCTGATAGCGATCGGCCTCAAAGCCCGGCCGCGCCATGGCGCGATAGGCCAGGGTCCGGCCGTCCGGCGAGAAGACCGGCCCGGTATCCCAGGCGTCGTTGCCGTCGGTCAAGTTGGTGAAGGTGCCGTCGCCCGACAGGCCGTTGGTCTTCCAAAGGTCGAAGTTGGTGCTCCACGGCTCGGTCTGACCGGCGAGACGCGCCGAGAAGACCACGGCGTCGCCCGCCGGCGTGAAGACGAACTCGCTTTCGTCGCCGAAGGGCTTGGAGGGCGTGTCGCCGTCAAAGCCCTTGGTGATCCAGACCGGCGTGCCCGTGGCCTTGCCGTCACGGCCGATAGACTGGACGAACAGGTGGTTCTGGGTGTGGTCGTTCCAGGTGTCCCAATGACGCACGAACATGCGGTCATAGACCTGTCCCGTCGTCTTCTGCTCGGCGATGGCCTTGCCCTGCTGGACAGAGGCGTTCAGGTCGGTCGCGTTCGGATAGACGGCCAGCGACACCGCCACCTTGTCGCCCGAAGGGCTGATCCGATAGGCGTTCACGTCGGTCGGCAGGTTGGTCACCTGAACCGGCGCCGATGTGGGCGAGGCGACGCGCCAGACCTGGCTCGCGCCCGACTTGCCCGACAGGAAGTACAGATTGCCGTCCCCGCCCCAGCGCGCGGTGTTGGCGCCCTGATCCGAGATGGCCAGTCGCCGCGGCGCCGTGTCCGGCGCGTTCAGGTCCAGGATCCACAGGCTGCCGGCGCGGCTGTTGGCCTGAACATCGGTGGTCGTGACCGAATAAACGACATAGCGGCCGTCCGGCGACACCTGCGGATCGCCCAGCCGGTTGGCCGAGATCATGTCCTGATAGGTGAAGGCGTCCGGCGTCGCGGGCGCGGCCGGAACCGGCGCGGGCGGCACCTGGGCCAGGGCAGGCGCGGCGCTCATCAGCGCAACAGCCGCGCAGGCGGCGGACAGAAGGGAACGGTGACGCATCAAGATCTTCCTCGCGAAGCTTTCTGGCCGCGAGGCGTAGCACCCTGCCAAGGCGCGTCAATGGGTCGCTCAGCCCGCCGGCGCCGTATAGCGACCCACCCAATCCAGGATTTCCTGCTGCCAGTCGACCCAGGTGCGGGGTTTCAGCACCCAGTGGTTCTCGTCCGGCACATGGACGAAGCGGCTGGGCACGCCCTGACGCTGAAGCGCCGAGAAGGTCGCCAGTCCCTGCTCCAACGGCACGCGGAAGTCCTTGGAGCCATGCAGCACCAGCATCGGCTTCGTCCAGTCGCCGGCATAGGTCTCAGGGTTGAAGGCGTCATAGACGGCCTTGCGCTCCCAGCTCGGTCCGCCGAACTCCCAGATGAAGTTGCCGATATCCATGGCGTTCATCAGCTGCGGCACGTCGAACACCCCGGCGTGGTTGACCAGGCAGCGCCACGGCCCGTTCCACTTGCCGGCGATCATATTGACCATATAGCCGCCGTATGAGGCGCCCAGCGCACAGGCCCGGTCGCCGTCGATCCACGGATTGTTCGACAGCGCCGCCGCCCAGCCCTTCTGCAAATCCTCCAGCGGCCGGTCGCCCCAGTGATCGTTGATGGCGTCGGTGAAGGCCTGACCGTAACCGGGCGAGCCGTGGAAGTTGATCATCACCACCGCATAGCCCGCCGCCGTATAGACCTGCGGGTTCCAGCGGTAGGACCAGTTCTCGGTCCAGGGCGATTTCGGCCCGCCGTGGATCAGATAGACCACCGGATAGCGCCGCCCCTCGACCGCGCCCGCCGGCTTGAACACCCAGCCCTGCACCTGCTCATTGTTCCAGCCGGCGAAGGTGAAGGCCTCGCCTTTCGGCAGGTCCAGCTGCGCCAGCACCTCGGCGTTCTGGCGACTGATCTGGCGGGGTTCGGCGCGCGTCTGAACGAATATTTGGGTCGGGGCGACGAAGCTTTCGTGGGCGTAGGCCAGAACACCGGCCTTCTCCTCATAGGCGCCGACCGTGCCGTTTCCGGTCAGGGGCGTGATCCGGCCGGTGCGGGCATCGACCGAGAATAGCCGGTTCTGGCCCTCGTCCGCCGCCGAGACCAGCAGCGACCGGCCGTCGGTGCGCCATTGCAGGCCGCCCGCGCCGCGATCCCAGTCGGTCAGTTTCCTCGCGCCGGAGCCGTCGGCGTCAGCCACCCAGACCGCGGCCTGATCCCCGCCGACGTTCTCGCGCGGCGCCGACAGCCAGGCCAGCTGGCGACCGTTCGGAGAGAAGACCGGATTGCCGTCCGATCCCTTGTTGCCTTCCGTCAGATTGACCGGCGTCCCGCCGTCGAGCGCCACGCGGAAGATGTCGCTATTGCTGGTGAAGGCCTCGCCCGCGCCTTGCGTCTGCGTGCCGTAAACCAGGGTGCGGCCGTCCGGCGAAATGTCGAAGCTGGAATCGCCGGCCGAGACATCGGCATCCAGACCCGCCATCAGATCGCGCGGTTCGCCGCCACTCAAACCCGACCCGTTCAGCGGCTGGACGAACAGATGGGTGCGGCGCGTATCGACCCAGTGATCGAAGTCGCGCAGCGGCAGACGGTCATAGGCCTGGAGCGTCGATTTGCCCCGGGCGTCCAGCCGCGTCTTTGTGCAGGCCAGGGTGTCGCAATCGACGAAGACCGAGACGGCCAGGACCAGCGACTTGCCGTCCGGCGCGATGCGGAAGCCCGACACGTCGAAAGGCAGGGTCGTCACCTGGGCCGCCGCCATCCCGGCCGCATCCGTGCGCCAGACCTGGTTCGATCCGCCCCGCGACGACAGGAAGTAGATGGCCTCGCCGTCCGGCGCCCAGCGCGCGCCCGAGGCCCCGCCTTCCGAGATCGCCAACTTGCGCGGCTCGCCACCCGACGCGTCCGCCAGCCACAGGCCGTTCACGCCCTTGTTGCCGTCCCAGTCGGTGGTGCGCACGGCGTAGAGGATTTGGCGGCCGTCCGGCGAGACGCGCGGCTCGCTGACTCGCTCCATCATCGCCAGATCTTTCAGCGACAGGCCGCGCGATGCGGGCGCTTGGGCGGCGGGGGCGGCGGCCGGCGCGGACGAGGCCTGCTGCGCCAGGCTGGGCGCAGCGGCCAGGATCAGGCTTCCAAAGGCGACCGCCGCCATCCAGCGTGAACGCGTCATGTCTTCATTCCCCACAGCTTTTCGACAGTGATAGGGGCCGCCCGTCCGATCGCCAAGCGTCCACGACGCCGCGCATCTTGCCCCCTCCGACCGAACCGGCGACAAGCGATCTTTCATGACCGCCGCCACCCTTCCCGCCCGTCGTCAGCCCCACATCGTCGATGTGCTGATCGCCGAACGCGCGCCGCGCCTGACCGCCTCGCCGCTGTGGCCGGTCGTGCGGCCGGCGCTCTACGGCGTGCTGGGCTATGGGGCGGCGGTGCGAATGGCCGACGCGATCCGCGACCTGTCGGGGACCGAGACCTTCGACTACGTCTCGGACCTGCTGAGACTGAAGGTGACGACGACGAACCTGGAGCGCCTGCCGGCGACCGGCCGCTGCGTCGTGGTGTGCAACCACCCCACCGGCATCGCCGACGGGGTCGCCGTGTTCGACGCGATCAAACAGCGGCGCAGCGACATGATCTTCTTCGCCAACGCCGACGCGATCCGCGTCTCGCCCCGGCTGGACGAGACCATCATTCCCGTCGAATGGGTCCACGACAAACGCACCCGCGAAAAGACCCGCGCCACCCTGAACGCCGCCAGGGAGGCGTTCGAGGCCGAACGCTGCGTCGTCATGTTCCCCGCCGGGCGTCTGGCGCGCGAGAAGAACGGCGTCCTGACCGATCCCGAATGGGCGCCGACAGCCGCCTCGATGGCGCGCAAGTATGACGCGCCGGTGATCCCCATGCACGTCACCGGCCCCTATAGCCGGCTGTTTCACCTGTTCGACAAGGTCTCGCAGGAGCTGCGCGACGTGACCCTGTTTCACGAGTTGCTGAACAAGGAAGGCAAGCCGTTCGGCGTCGATGTCGGTCTGCCCATTCCCGCCGACCGGCTGGACGTGGACGCCGCCATGGCCACCGAGGCGTTGAAGACCTTCACCGAGCGGACTTTGGCCGCCGATCCTGACGCGGTGTTTCCATGAAGATCGCCCTGCCCGACGCCGAGGCCACCACCGCCCTGGGTCAGGCCATCGCCCCCCTGCTGGCGGCGGGCGACAGTCTGCTGCTCTACGGTCCGCTGGGCATGGGCAAGTCGACCCTGGCGCGCGGCCTGATCCGCGCCCTGACCACGCCGGACGAGGACGTGCCCAGCCCGACCTTCACCCTGGTCCAGTTCTACGAAAGCGACCCGCCCGTCGCCCATTTCGACCTCTATCGCCTGACCCGGCCGGAAGAAGCGTTCGAGATCGGCCTGGACGAGGCGCTGGACGAGGGGTGCGCCGTGATCGAATGGCCCGAGCGGTTAGGCGACAATCCCGGCCGGTTCTTGGGGCCGGACCAGTTGATCATCGAAATCTCCGAGCAGGGCGACGGCCGCCTTGCGACCGTTTCCGGCGTAGGCCGATGGGAAACGGGGCTGAAGGAACTGCATGTCTGAACGCGAAACCCTCCGTCTCGACTTCCTGAAGGCCGCAGGCCTGGCCGACGCCGTGCGCGCCCCCCTGTCCGGAGACGCCTCGACGCGACGTTACGAGCGGCTGACGCCGACGACCGGCCCGACCCTGATGCTGATGGATCAGGCGCCCGCCGCCGAGAGCCAGCCGTGCGATCCGCGCTGGACGCCGGCGCAGCGTCACGCCGCCGGCTGGAACGCCGTCGCCCGCCTGTCGGCCGGCCGGATCGAGGCCTTCGCCGCCGTCGCCGCCCATCTGAAGTCCCTGGGCCTGTCCGCCCCTGAGATCCCGTCGCTGGACGCCGCCAACGGCCTGGCCGTGCTGGAGGATTTCGGCGACGACCTGTTCGCCCGCGTGATCGAAGACGGCACAGACGAAACGCCGCTTTATCTGGCCGCCATCGACGCGCTGGCCGTGCTGCACGAGGCGGGCGCTCCACCCGAGACCCTGCACGGGCCCGGCGGCGACTGGCCCCTGCTGACCTATGACCAGACGGCGCTTCAGGGCGGGGCCGATCTGTTCGTCGAATGGCTGCCGAAACTCGACGACCGCGTCCGCTTCGACGCCGCCGCCATCGCCGACTGGCGTGCGGCCTGGGCGCCCATCGTCGCCTCGGGCGCAGCCGGCGCCTCGGTCATGGCCCACCGCGACTATCATGCGGAAAACCTGATCTGGCTGCCCCAGCGCGAAGGCCCCGCCCGCGTCGGCATGATCGACTTCCAGGACGCGGTCCGCGCCCACCCCTCCTGGGACCTTCACTCCCTGCTTCAGGACGCCCGCCGCGACGTGTCGCCCGCGCTGGAGGCCGAGGCGCTGGACCGCTATTTCGCGCTGCGCCCCGGCGTCGACCGCGCCGCCTTCATGGCCGACTACTCAGGCCTGGCCGCCCTGAACGAGGCGCGGATCATCGGCATCTTCGCCCGTCTGATCGCGCGCGACGGAAAGCCCCGTTACCGCCAGTTCCTGCCGCGCATGTGGCGGCATTTAAACGCCAATCTGGACCAGCCGGCCCTGGCGCCCGTCGCCCGCTGGTTCGATCGCTACGTGCCTGCCGAGGTGCGCGCATGACCGCTCACAAGACCGCAATGGTGCTCGCCGCCGGGCTGGGCACGCGCATGCGTCCCCTGACCGACGACCGGCCCAAGGCCCTGGTCGAGGTGGGCGGTCGCGCCCTGATCGACCATGTGCTGGACCGACTGGCCGAGGCTGGGGTCGAACGGGCCGTGGTCAATGTTCACTGGTTCGCCGACCGACTGGAAGCGCATCTGACGGCGCGCAGACGCGGGCCGCAGATCGTCATTTCCGACGAACGCGCCGAGCTGCTGGAAACCGGCGGCGGGCTGAAGAAGGCCCGCGCCCTGCTGGGCGACGATCCCGTGTTCGTCGCCAATATCGACAGTGTCTGGATCGACCGAGGCGCCGCCCTGACCGATCTGATCCGCCTGTGGAACCCCGAGACGATGGACGCCGCCCTGCTGCTGGCGCGCCGCGAAGGCTCCATCGGCTTTGAGGGCGATGGCGATTTCTTCATGGCCGACGACGGGACGCTGACGTTCCGGGGCGACGCCCCGTCCGCGCCGTTCGCTTATATGGGCGTCCACATCACCCGCCCCGGCTATGCCGATCACGGCCCCGACGGGCCCTTCTCCCTCAGCCCCCTTTGGCGCAAGTCGGCCGCCGAGGGCCGTCTGTTCGGCTGCGTCCTGGACGGCGACTGGATGCACGTCGGCGACCCGCAGGCGCGGGATGAGGCCGAGGCGAAACTGGCGGGAGACGCGTGAGCGCCTTCGATCCCTTCTTTGGCGACACGCCGCGCTGGTACGCCATCCCTGCGTACCGGCCGTTCCTTGAGGACCTGGCCGCCGGGGTGCTGGCCTGGCTGGGCGATCTGCCGCCCGAGACCCTGTCGGACGCCACCATCCTGTTGCCCAACCGCCGGGCCGCGCGCGCCTTCACCGGCGCCCTGTCCAAGCTGTCGCAGGGTCGCCCCATCCTGCTGCCCCAGGTCCGGCCGCTGGGCGATCTGGAGGAAGACGAGCCGCCGTTTACGCCCGGCGCCCTCGGCCTTGATCTGCCGCCCGCCATCCCCGCCCTGACGCGCCGGTTCGAGATGGCGCGGATGATCGTCGAACGGTTCGATGCGTCCCTGAGCCCGATGCGCGCGCTGGATCTGGCCGATGCGCTGGGCGGCTTCCTCGATTCCTGCCAACTGGAAGAGATTCAGAACCCCGAGCGGATCGCCACACTGGTCGACGGCGAGATGGCCGAACACTGGGAACGGTCGGCCGAGTTTCTGGCCCTCGCCGTCGAGGCCTGGCCGAAGCGTCTGGCCGAACTGGGTCTGGTCGATCCGGCCTGGCGTCGCGCGACTCTGCTGCGCCGCCTCGCCGATCTGTGGGACCGCGAGCCGCCGCGCCAGCCTGTCATCGCCGCCGGTTCGACCGGCACCGTCCCCGCCGCCGGCGACGTGTTGAAGGCCGTGGCGCGAGCGCCGCTGGGCTGCGTCGTCCTGCCCGGCCTCGACCTGGAACTAGATGCCGGCGTCTGGGACCGGCTGGACGAACAACATCCGCAAAGCGCGATGAAGCGGCTGCTGGACCGCTGCGAGATCGCGCGCGAGAGCGTCCGCCCCTGGTTCCGCCCCGCCGTTCCTGCGGCCGTCGATGCGCGCGGACTGGCGCGCCAGCGGCTTGTCAACGAAGCCCTGCGTCCGGCCGAGGCGACAGACGACTGGCGCCGCGCCATCCGCGACCTCCGCTCGGCCGCCGCTGCGCGTAGCGAGGCGCGCGACCCCATCGCCGAAGGGCTTCAGGGCCTGTCCCTTCTGTCCGTCCGAGCCGAGGAAGAGGCCGCCGCCGCCATCGCCGTGATGATGCGCGAGACGTTGGAAACGCCGGGCAGGACGTGCGCCCTGGTCACCCCGGACCAGGCCCTGGGTCGCCGCGTCGCCGCCCGGTTGGAACGCTGGGGCGTCATCCCAGATTCGTCCGCCGGCGCCCCGCTGTCGCGCCTGCCTGCCGGGGCCCTGATCGATCTGTGCGCCCGCTGGATCGCCGATCCGGTCCAGCCCCATATACTGCTCGCCGTCGTCAAACATCCGCTGGCCCGGTTCGACCTGGGCGAGGCCTCTCAAGCGGCAGCCGTCGCCGCGGTTGAGGAACACGCCCTGCGCGGTCCCCGCCCGCGCGACTTCGCCGCCATCCATCGCCGTCTGCTGGAGGCGGTCCAGCCCGACCGGCGCGGCAAGGCACCGCCCGAGTGGAAACAGGGCCGCCTGTCGGCCGCGACCCGCCTGGTCGATCAGCTTCAGGCCGCCATCGAGACCGCGACCGCCGCCTTGATCCCAGACGCGGATCTGAACGTCGCCGCCTCGGCCCTGACCCGGCTGATCGAGACCCTGGCCGGCCAGGACGCCTGGGCCGGTGCCGACGGCGAGGCCGCCGCCGCCCTATTGTCCGGCCTGATCGAAGGCGGAGCGTCCCTTGGCCGCATCCGCCGCGCGGAACTGGCCGAACTGGTCACGTCTCTGGTCAAGGAAAACGTCGTGCGGACCGGGGGGGCGACCCATCCGTCGCTGCGCATTCTCGGCGCCATCGAGGCGCGTCTGGTCAGGGCGGACCGGATGATCCTGGCCGGGCTGGAGGAGGGCGTCTGGCCCCAGGCGGCCCCGACCGATCCCTTCCTGTCGCGCCCTATGCGCAAGGCCCTGGGCCTGCCGCCGCCCGAACGTCGCCTGGGCCAGACGGCGCAGGATTTCGTCCAGGCCGCCTGCGCCGATGAGGTCATCCTGATCCACAGCGAGCGGCGCGGCGGCCAGCCCGCCGTCCGCTCGCGTTGGCTATGGCGGCTGGAGATGCTGACGCGCGGCGCGAACGCTGTCGAGACGCCCGTCGCCATCGCCCGCCCGGCGGCCGTCATCGACTGGGCCCGCGCCCTGGACGCGCCCCCGCCCGGCCCGCCGCGCTTCGCCAAACGGCCCGAGCCGCGCCCGCCCGTGCATCGCCGCCCGCGCAGCCTGTATGTCACCCGCATCGAACGCTGGGTGCGCGATCCCTACGCCATCTACGCCCTGTGGGTGCTGGGGCTGGAGGCGATGGAACGGCCCGGCGCCTCGGCCGAGGCGCTGGCGCGCGGCAACGCCGTCCACGCCGCCATCGAGCGGCTAACGCTGGACTGGCCCAACGCCCTGCCCGACGACTGCGAAACCATCCTGCACGACCATCTGCTGCGCGAACTGGGCGCGCGCGGGTTCGAGGATGCGGCCATGGCGCGCGAGGCCCCGCTGGCCCGCAACTGCGCCCGCTGGCTGACCGAGTTCGAGCGTCGCCGTCGCGCGCGCGGCGTCGACATCCTGGTCGAACAGCAGGGGACGATGATCTTCGACGCCCCCGCCGGCCCCTTCACCGTCAAGGCTTTCGCCGACCGGATCGAACTGGCCTCCGACGGCGCGGCGGTCATGGACTTCAAGACCGGGGCGGCGCCGTCCGCCAAACAGGTCAAGTCCGGCTTCGCCCCTCAACTGACCCTGACCGCCGCCATCCTGGCCGACGGCGGGTTCAAGGACACCAACGGCCCGGTCACGCCCGATGAACTGACCTATGTCCGCGTGGTGGGGCGAAAGACGGCGGGCGAAGTCGTCACCCGCGCCTCGGGCCTTGAGGCCGCCGATCTGGCCCAGGCTGCGCTGGACGGGCTGAAGCGCCGGGTCGCGCGTTTCGACGACGAGAACACGCCTTATGTCTCCTGGGCCGCGCCTCAGTTCATGGGCAACCAGGGCGGCAACTACGATCATCTGGCCCGCGTCTGGGAATGGTCGGTGATCGGCGACGGGGACGAAGAATGAGCACTGCCCCCCAGATCGTCCCCCCTCAGATCTTGGCTGCCGATCCGCGCCTGACCGTCTTCGTCACAGCCAACGCCGGTTCGGGCAAGACCACCACCCTGGTCAACCGGGTGGCGCGGCTGCTGCTGGATCAGGTCGATCCCGGCGCCATCCTGTGCGTGACCTACACCAAGGCCGCCGCCGCCGAGATGCAGGCCCGGCTGTTCGACCAGTTGGGCGGCTGGGCCGTGCTGGACGACGCCGCCCTGTCGCGCGAGCTGGCCCGGCTGGACGACGGCGACCCGCAGGCGATGGATCACGCCGCGCTTTCCAGCGCGCGCAAGCTGTTCGCCCGCGCGCTGGAGACGCCCGGCGGCCTGAAGATCCAGACCATCCACGCCTTCTGCGAAAAGCTGCTGCGCCGGTTCCCGCTGGAAGCCGGGGTCTCGCCCCGCTTCACCGTGCTGGAAGACCAGGCGGCGACCGCCCTCAGCCACGCCGCGCGCGAAGATCTGGCCCGCGCCGCCGTCGCCGATCCGGACGGCCCGATCGGCCAAGCCTACAGCCATTTCGCCGTCGAGCTGGACTGGCAGAGGTTCCAGGCCCTGCTGTCGATGATCGAGGCGAAACGCGCTGATCTGCTGGACTACATAGACCGCGCCGAGGCCGGAACCGCGCCCGATCCCTGGTCCCTGACCGGCGCCGAGCGCGATCGCAGCCCGGAGGATCTGGAGCATGATTTCGTCGCCTTCATCGATCCCGGCGAGTGGAACCGCATGGCCGAGGCCATGGAAACCGGCTCGGCCAATGACAAGAAGATCGCCGACGCCATGAGCGTCGCCGCCCCGCCCTACGCAGGGTTCGCGGCTCTCTCAAAAGTCTTCTGCACTGAGAAGGGCGATCCCCGCGCCAAAATGGGCACCAAGTCGGCGCCGCAGGGCGCGGTCGGCTGGCTGCTGGACCTCCAGACCAAATTCCTCGCCACGCGCGAAGCCCTGCGAAAGGCCAAGGTCGCCGATGATACGGTCAAGGTCCTGACCCTGGCCCGCGCCCACACCGCCTTCTACGAAGCCGCCAAGGCCCAGCGCGGGGCGCTCGACTTCCCCGATCTGGTCGCGCGCGCCGCCGCTCTGCTGACCCAAAGCGGGGCCGCCGCCTGGGTGCTGTACAAGCTGGACGGCGGGGTCGATCACGTCCTGATCGACGAAGCCCAGGACACCGCCCCCGAACAATGGGCCATCGTCCGCGCCCTGACCGGCGAGTTCTACTCCGGCGAAAAGTCCGGCCGCACCATCTTCGCCGTCGGCGACGAGAAACAGTCGATCTATTCCTTCCAGGGCGCCCGACCCGAACGGCTGCGTCAGGAACGCGGCGCTTTCCTTGCTCTGGCCGAGGGCGCAGGCGAACCCTTCGCCGGGCCGGAACTGAACACCTCCTACCGCTCGACCGAAGAGGTGCTGGCCTTCGTCGACGCCGTCTTCGCCGACCCGGACCGCACCCGCGCCCTGACCGGCCCGCAAGGCGACATCGCCCGACACCAGCCCGCCCGCATCGGCCAGCACGGCGCCATCGACCTGTGGCCCCTGTTCCTGGACGAGCCCGCGCCCGAAACCGACGCCTGGGACGATCCCGTCGATCAGGAAAGCGCCGGCAGCGCCAGGAAGCGCCTGGCCCGCGACCTGGCCCGCGAGATCCGCCGCCAGGTCGAAAGCGGCGTCGCCGTCTTTGATCGCAGCACCCGCGACCTGCGCCCCGCCGGCTACGGCGACTACATCGTCCTTGTCCGCCGCCGCGACGCGACGTTCGAGGAGATCATCCGCGCGTTGAAGACCGAAGGCGTGCCCGTCGCGGGCGCGGACCGGCTGAAGCTGTCCAGCCATATCGTCTTCGACGACCTGATCTCGCTGGCGCGTTTCGCCCTCTTCCCCGACGACGACCTGTCCCTGGCAGAGGTGCTGCGCAGCCCACTGTGCGATGTGGACGAGGACGGCCTTTACGCGCTGGCCGGCCGCGAAGAGCGTAAGGCCGGCCAGCTGTGGCGCGACCTGCGCGACCGGGCGCACGAACGCCCCGAATGGGCCCGCGCCCGCGATGCGTTGCAAGCCGCCATCGGCGCGCGCGGCGGCGACCCGTTCGCCTTCTTCTCTCAGGCCCTGAACCGGGTGGACGACACCGGCCGCTCCGGCCGCGCCCGCATCCTGGCCCGGCTGGGGCGCGAGGCGGAAGAAGCGATCGACGAAACCCTGAACCAGGTGCTGGCCGCCGAAAATCGGGGCGCGATCGATCTGGAAACCTGCCTGGCCCAGTTGGAGGCCGCCGACGTCGAGGTGAAGCGCGAACTGGAAGGCGCGCGCGGCGAGGTTCGCGTCATGACCGTCCACGGCGCCAAGGGTCTGGAGGCGCCCATCGTCATCCTGCCCGACACCACCATGAAGGCGAAGGCGCAAGGCCCGTCCCTGATGCCCGCGGTCACACCGGAGGGCGAAGGCGAGGCCTGGCTGATGGCGCCCGGCTCGGCGAAGGACGACTGCCCGGCCTCGGCCGACGCGCGCGCCGCGCGCCAGGCCCGCACCGACGACGAGACCCTGCGCCTGCTCTATGTCGCCCTGACCCGCGCGCGCGACCGCGTCATCGTCATGGGTCGCGCCTCAAGCCGGGGCGCCGAGGCCGGCAGCTGGTGGTCGATCCTCTCTGAGACCTTCGACCGCCTGGGCGATCAGGTGCGCGAAGTCGACAACGGCGTGCGTCGCTATGGCGTCGACCCCGAGCGCCGTTCGGTCGCCGCCGATGAAGTGCGGTCCGCCGCCGCCGTGCCCGCCTGGGCCGCCTCGCCGCCGCCGGCCGACGCCGCCGCACGCTTCGCCTCGCCGTCGCGGATGGAGAGCGGCGCGATCCGGATCCCCGCCCCCTCGCCTTTGGCCAGGATCGAGGCGGGCCTTGTCTCCCTGGGGCGGTTCCGGCGCGGCGACCTGATCCACCGGCTGCTGGAACGCCTGCCCGAGATCGCGCCCGCCGACCGCTCCGACGCCGCCCGGCGCCTGCTGGCCCGCGAGACCGATCTGGACGAGGCCCAGCGCGCCGAAATGATCGCCGCCGCCTTCTCCGTGCTGGACGACGCCCGCTTCGCCCCCGTCTTCGGTCCCGGCTCCCGCGCCGAGGTGGCCCTGACGGGATCAGCGCCCGGCCTGCCGCCCGGCGTCGCCATCAACGGCCGCATCGACCGGCTGGTGGTCACGCCCGAGAAGGTTCTGGTCGTCGATTACAAGACCAACCGCCCTGCGCCGGACGCCGTCGAGGCGGTCGATCCCGCCTATGTGCTGCAGGCCGCCGTCTATGTCGCCGTGCTGAAACGCCTCTACCCCGACCGCCCGGTCGAGGCCGCCCTGGTCTGGACCGACGGCCCCAAGCTGATGCCCATTCCGGAGACCCTGCTGGCGGCGGCGCTCGCGGGCAGTTGAATTGCCCGCGATTCGCTCCCACATCTGCGACCGAACCCGGACGCTCCGGCCAACATCAACCTGCGCTCAAGTAGCGAGGCGCCGCGCGCCGAGCGATAGCGCCCAAGGAGCCATTCATGGCGACAGTGAAAGTCACCGACGAAAGCTTTGACGCCGACGTCCTGAAATCCTCGACCCCGGTCCTGGTCGATTTCTGGGCCGAATGGTGCGGCCCCTGCAAACAGATCGGCCCGGCGCTGGAACAGATCGCCGACGAACTGGGCGGTCAGGTCACCGTGGCCAAGATCAACATCGACGACAGCCCCATGACCCCGTCCAAGCTGGGCGTGAAGGGCATTCCGACCCTGATGCTGTTCAAGGACGGCCAGATGGCTTCGATGAAGGTCGGCGCCATGCCCAAGGGCAAGATCGTCGAGTGGCTGGCCGAGGCCGGCGTCAAGGCCTGAGCCTTTTCGACCCCGTCAGATCAAGCGCCCGCCGGTCCGACCGGCGGGCGTTTTTTCATGCTAGGATGACGCCATGAGCGACGAAGACACCCCGAACCCGGCTGACGACATCCCCGGCGAGACCCCGGTGCAGAAGGCCCTGCGCCTGAAGAACGCCAAGCTGGATGCGCGCGCCAAGCCGCCGCGTGGCGGTCGCTTCCAGCGCGAACAGGCCGCCCGCATCGCCGCCGGCAAGTCCAAGCCCTGGATGACGCGCTAGTCGGGCCAGGTCTCCTCGCTGGCGCCCAGGACCTCGCCGGCCAGATACAGCGATCCGCAGATGGCGACCCGGCCTGCGCCCAGGCGCAGCGCCAGGTCCAGCGCCTCGGAAACCGATCCCGCCGGGGTTGCCGCCAGCCCGTGCCCGCGCGCCACGGCCGCTAAGGCGGTCGGCTCGGCCGCCGCCCCGTCGAAGCCGACGGTGAAGACGGTGGCCTGGCTGTCCTTCAGCGCGGCGAAGAAACCGCCCGCATCCTTGTTGTTCAACATGCCGCAAATCAGGGCCAGGGGACGCGGCGCCCGCGCCTGACGCTCAGCCAGAAACGCCGCCAGCGCCCGTGCCGCATGGGGATTGTGCCCTCCGTCCAGCCACAACTCCGCCTCCGCCGCCTTGGCCGCAGCGCCGTATGGACCCGCCGAAATCCTCTGCAGCCGGGCGGGCCAGCGCACGCGCTTCAGCCCCTCGGCGATCGCAGCCTCGGGCAGGTCCAGTTCGACCGCCGCCGCCACGGCCAGGGCCGCATTGTCGATCTGGTGCGCGCCTGCCAGGGCCGGCGCGGGCAGGTCCATGAACAGTTCCGCCGTCTGGAACGCCAGACCGCCCCGCTCGGCCCAGGCGTCGAAGTCGACCCCCAGCACGGTCAGCCGCGCATGGACGTCGGCGGCGCGCCGTTCGATGGCTGCCATCGCTTCTTCCTTCTGGCGCGCGATCACGGCCGGCGCTCCGGCCTTCAGCACCCCTGCCTTTTCCGAGGCGATGGCGGCCAGATCCGTGCCCAGGAACTCCGCATGGTCGTAATCGACCGGGGCGATGACGCTGAGCAACGGCCGTTCGATGACGTTTGTGGCGTCCAGCACCCCGCCCAGACCCACTTCGATGATGGCCAGATCGGCGGGCGTCTCGGACATGGCCAGAAAGGCGGCGGCGGTGGTGCTTTCGAACACCGTGGCCTCGCTGTCCGTCTCGGCCATGACCGCCTCGATCCGGTCCAGGATCGCGTTCAGATGGTCGTCCTCGATCAGCTTGCCGGCCAGCCGGATCCGCTCATTGAACCGCACCAGGTGAGGCGAGGTATAGGCGTGCACCTTCAGCCCCGCCGCCTCGGCGATGGCGCGGATCAGGGCGACGGTCGACCCCTTGCCATTCGTGCCCGCCACATGGATCACCGGCGGCAGCTTGTGCTGCGGATCGCCAAGGGCCGCGCACAGCACGCGCATTCTTTCCAGCGACAGATCGATCCGCTGGGGGTGGCGCGCGCGTAGTCGTTCGGAGACGGGATCCATCCGCCTCCTTTACCCCCTGATTTCGAGAACCGCGACATGACTTCCAGGCCGCAGATCAGAACCGCGGCGCGCCTCGTCCTCGCGGCCGTATTCCTGGGCGCAGGCGTGCTGCATCTGATGGTCCCCGGCCCTTTCGTGCGGATCACGCCGGCATGGGTTCCGCAGCCGGCCCTGGTCGTGGCCCTGACGGGGATCGCCGAACTGCTGGGCGCGGCGGGTCTGATGATCCCGCGCCTGCGGGTCGCTGCGGGCTGGGCGCTGGCCGCCTACGCCGTCTGTGTCTATCCGGCCAACATCCAGCATGCCGTGAACTTTATGACGTCGGGCGCAGGGTTAGGCTGGGCCTATCACGGCCCGCGCCTGCTGTTTCAGCCGGTCATCGTCTGGTGGTGCCTTTGGGCCTCGACCGCGATCGACTGGCCCTTCAGGCGGTTTCAGGCGGCGGCGCGGGCGCCGTCCATCAGCATGGACAGGATCTGACCCAGGGTGCGCGGCAGGTCGGCGCGGGTCACGACCCGGTCCACCATGCCCTTTTCCTGCAGATATTCGGCGCGCTGGAAGCCGGGCGGCAGTTTCTCGCGGATGGTCGCCTCGATCACGCGTGGACCGGCGAAGCCGATCAGGGCGCCGGGTTCGGCCAGATGCACATCGCCCAGCATGGCGTAGGAGGCCGTCACCCCGCCCGTCGTCGGATCCGTCAGGACCACGGCGTAAGGCAGTCTGGCGTCCTTCAGCTCTTCGATGGCCAGGGTGGTGCGCGCCATCTGCATCAGCGACAGGGCGCCCTCCTGCATCCGCGCGCCGCCGGCGGCGGTGAAACAGACCAGCGGAACCTTGCGGCTCACCGCCTCGCGCGCCGCCTTGATGAACGCTTCGCCCGCCGCCATGCCCAGCGACCCGCCCATGAAGGTGAAGTCCTGGACAATCACGACCGCGTCCTGACCGCCGACCGAACCATAGCCGATGGCCATGGTGTCCTTGCGGCCTGCGGCCTTGCGCGCGGCGTTCAGGCGATCCTTGTAGGATTTGCCGTCCGAGAATTTCAGAGGATCTTCCGGCACGTCCGGCGTGTCGACGGACTGGAAGACGCCGCCGTCGAAGGTGGCCTTCAGGCGCGTCGGCGCATCGATGCGCATATGCCGGCCCGACGGCGTCACCCAAAGGGCGGCCTCCAGGTCCGAGCGATACAACATCTCGCCGCTGTCGGGATCCTTGACCCAGAGATTGTCCGGGGTGTCGCGGCGCGACACGATCTTGCGCACGCCGGGCGCAAAGCGGCTCAGCCAGCCGCCGCGCTTTTCCTGAGGCTTGATCTTGTCGTTCATCCCGGCGCTCTTAGACGGTTTCCGCCACGGAAGCACTAGCGGCGACGGATCGAACCGCATCGCCCAGCGCCTTCACCCGGGCCAGAACGCGCGGCGCGACGGGTTCGTTCGCCTCCAGCGCCGCCGCCACCTCGTCCACCAGGGCCGAGCCCACGACCACCGCATCGGCGACGCGGGCGATTTCGGCGGCCCGCTCAGGCGTCTTGACCCCGAACCCGACCGCGACCGGCAGGCCAGAGGCCTTGCGCACCCGCTCGACCGCCGGCGCCACCACATCGGCGTTCGCTTCCTTGACGCCCGTCACGCCCGCGACGGCGACGTAATAGACGAAGCCCGAGGTGCCTTGGACCACGATCTTCAGCCGCTCGTCGTCCGAGGTCGGCGTCGCCAGCCGGATCAGCGAGATCGACACCTTGTCCAGCGCCTCGATCAGCGGCCCGGCCTCTTCCGGCGGGCAGTCCACGACGATCAGCCCGTCGATGCCGCAGTCGGCGGCGTAGGCGGCGAAGGCGTCATAGCCCAGGCTCTCGATCGGGTTCAGATAGCCCATCAGCACGATGGGCGTGGCGTCGTCGCCCTGTCGGAACTCCCTGGCCAAATCCATGGTCGAGCGCAGGCCGAAACCCGCCGCCATGCCCCGGATCGCCGCCCGCTGGATCGGCGGCCCCTCGGCCATCGGATCGCTGAACGGAAAGCCCAGTTCGATGATGTCCGCGCCCGCAGTCGGCAGCCCGTTCAGGATCGCCAACGCCTCTTCGCGCGACGGATCGCCGCCCATCACATAGGGGATGAAGGCCGCACGGCCCTCGGCCTTCAGCGCCTTGAAGCGCGCATCGATACGGGCGGTGGTCATTGTTGCGGCGATCCGGCGGCGGCAGGCGGTGTCGCGGCCGCAGCAGCCCCGCACACGTCGCCCGGAATGGTGGCGAAGCCCAGATAGCCGGGCAGTTCGGCGACGGCGGTCTTGGTGGTGTCGTAGAAGGCGACCATCTGTATGCCGTCGCAGCCGCCGGCCTCGCGGCGCTTGATGAAGACGACCCGGTTATCGTCGCCGCCGGCGGCCAGCCAGTTCTTGGTTTCCAGATCGGCGATATAGGCATCGGCCAGGGCGCCGATCTGGCCCAGCTGCGCGGTCACGCACCAAGCGCGCCCCGTCAGATTGTTCAGTCCCCCGCAATCGGGTGACAACTCGGCGCCGGGCAGCAGGCCGACGTCGGCCGGACCGCCTTGCGGCACCGACTGCGGCGCAGCGGGGGCCGGCGTCTGGCCAGGCGTCTGGGCCTGCGCAACGGCGGCGGACAGGCTCAGGACGGCGGTCGCCGCAAGAAGGGTACGGATCACAGGTTCACTCCCAGATGTTTGGCGACCTGGAAGATGTCCTTGTCGCCGCGCCCCGACATCAGCAGGACGACGTCGCCGCCCTTGCCGACTTCGCGCGCCACTTCGCCCGTCCGCGCCAGGGCGTGGGCGGGCTCCAGCGCCGGAATGATGCCTTCCAGCTTCGAGCACAGCTGGAAGGCTTCCAGCGCCTCATTGTCCGTCGCCGAGCGGTATTCGGCCCGGCCGATGTCGTGCAGCCAGGCGTGTTCCGGCCCGATGCCGGGATAGTCCAGCCCGGCCGAGATCGAGTGCCCCTCGACGATGTTGCCGTCCTCGTCCTGAAGCAAATAGGTCCGGTTGCCGTGCAGCACGCCCGACCGCCCGCCCTTCAGCGACGCCGCGTGATCCGGCGTATCCAGACCATGGCCGGCCGCTTCGACGCCGATCAGCCGCACGCCCTCGTCCTCGATGAAGGGGTGGAAGGCGCCGATGGCGTTCGACCCGCCGCCGATGCAGGCGACCACCGCTTCGGGCAGCTTGCCCATCCGGGCCATCGACTGGCTCTTGATCTCCTTGCCGATCACCGACTGGAAATCGCGCACCATGGCCGGATAGGGGTGCGGACCCGCCGCCGTGCCGATGATGTAATAGGTGTCCGAGACGTTGGTGACCCAGTCGCGCATCGCCTCGTTCATCGCGTCCTTCAGGGTCGCGGCGCCGGCCGTGACCGAGAAGACTTCCGAACTCAGCAGACGCATGCGGAAGACGTTCGGCTGCTGCCGCTCCACGTCAACCGCGCCCATATAGACGGTGCAAGGCAGGCCGAACCGCGCCGAGACGGTCGCCGAGGCCACGCCGTGCTGCCCCGCGCCGGTCTCGGCGATGATGCGCGTCTTGCCCATGCGGCGGGCCAGCAGGATCTGGCCCATGCAGTTGTTGATCTTATGCGCGCCCGTGTGGTTCAGGTCCTCGCGCTTCAGCCAAATCTTGGCCCCGCCGAAATGTTCGGTCAGGCGTTCGGCAAAATACAGCGGGCTTTCGCGACCGACGTAATGCTCCAGATAACCGTCCAGCTCGGCCTGGAAACTGGGGTCCGCCTTGGCCGCCTTGTAGGCCGCGTCCAGCTCGTGGATCAGCGGCATCAGGGTTTCGGCCACGAACTGACCGCCATACGGACCGAAGCGACCCTGCGCGTCCGGCCAGGCATAGGCGTTCGACAGCGGCTGGGTGGAATCGGCGGCTTGAATGGAGGTTTGGGCGTTCACGGTTTCGACTTTCACGCGGAGAGGCGTCGCAATTACGACCGGCGCGCGTTTTGGATGAAGGCCGCGATCCGGTCAGCGTCCTTAACACCCGGCGCGCTTTCCACGCCAGAGGACACATCGACCATGGGCGCGCCCGTTATCATCAGCGCCTCGGCCACATTATCCGGGTTCAGCCCCCCGGCCAGGAACCACGGACGACGAAAGGCGCGGCCGGCCAACAGGGTCCAGTCGAAGCTGTGCCCCACCCCGCCGGGCAGGGCCGACCCCTCCGGCGGCTTGGCGTCGAACATGAGATGATCGGCATGATCGTCCCATGCATCGGCGGCTGCGAAGTCGTCCGCCTGGCGGATGGGCAGGGCCTTGATAATCCCAGCGCCGGTCAGGGCCCGCACGTGGTCGGCCCGCGTGGGCGCCTCAGACCCATGCAGTTGGATGAAGTCGGGCCTCAGCGTCCGGGCGATCTGTTGCAGCAGGGCATCGTCGGGATCGACCGTCACCGCCACGATCTTCGCCCGCCCCCGCGAGCGCTCGAACAGGGCGGCGGCGGCTTCGGGCGCCAGATGGCGCGGGCTTTTGGGGAACACCACCGCCCCAACGAAATCCGCTCCGCCCTCCAGAGCGACGTTGAGCGTGTCGGGCGTGGTCAGGCCGCAGATCTTGATCTTGGTGGTCATTCCTCGACCTGCGCGTCCGATCCCGCGGGCGTCAAGAGCTTCAACCCACGCGCTCGGGCGCAGTGAAGATCGAGGCGACCTCGTCCGCCGTCGCCAGCCGCCACTGACCGGGCGCCAGATCGGCGGGCAGGACCAGTCCGCCCAGCTGTTCGCGATGAAGGGTTTCGACGTGGTTGCCGGCTGCGGCGAACATCCGGCGCACCTGGTGATAGCGGCCTTCCGTCACCGTCAGCAGAGCCTCGGTCGGCGAAACCACCTCCAGCACTGCCGGCGCCAATGGCTTGTCCTCGCCCTCCAGCACCAGCTCGCCCGAAGCGAACAGCGCGCCTTCCGTGCCCGTCAGCGGCCGCGCCAGACCCGCCCGGTAAACCTTGGCCACATGACGTTTGGGACTGATCACCCGGTGCAGCAGATCGCCGTCGTCGGTCAGCAGCAGCAGACCCGTTGTCTGCTTGTCCAGCCGTCCGATGGTCGAGATGGCGGGATCGCGCGCCCGCCAGCGCCCCGGCAGGATGTCATAGACCAGCGCCCCCTCTTCCTTGTGCGAACAGGTCATGCCCAGCGGCTTGTTCAGCAGGATCACCAGACCCTGAACGGGGTCCAGCGGCTCGCCGTCGATCTCCATCCGGCTCGGCAGATCAGGCGTGACGGGGATGCGTTTGGACACGTCCGTCAGGTCCGCCCCATCCAGCACGATGCCGCCCGCCTTGGCCATCCGCGCCATCTCGGCGCGTGATCCATAGCCCATCGAGCCCAGCAGACGATCGACCCTCGACGTCGGGACTTTCTTCATGCGCTACCGCCCTTCGAACTGCTTGAGCCCGGTCACTTCACCGCCTCGAACAGCTTGTAGCCGCCTGCCTCGGCGACCAGCCGCACCCGCTTGAACGCCGCGTTCAGCTCGGCCTCATAAGGCAGGTGCCGGTTGGCCACGACCCAGGCGACGCCGCCCTTTTTCAGCAGCTCCGCCGCCTTGCGGACAAAGGCCTGACCCAGCCGCCGGTCCTCGGCGCCGCCGTCGTGGAAGGGCGGATTGCTGACCACGAAATCCTTGTCGCCCTTGGCCTCCAGGGTGCGGGCGTCCGACCACCACACCTTGGCGCGGTCGTCCTCGATATTGCGGCGAGCGGCCTGGATGGCGCGCCGGTCCAGATCGACCATCTTCAGCTTGGTCACGGCGGGCGAGCGCAGCACCACGATCGACAGCGCGCCATAGCCGCAGCCCAGATCGACCACCTCGCCCTTCATCGCCGGCAGATGTTCGGCCAGCAGCGCCGAACCCGGATCGATCCGGTCCCAGGCGAACACGCCCGGCTGCGACCAGCCTTCCAGTCCCGGCACGATCTGCGGTCCGCCCGCGGCGATGGCCTCGTCCAGCCCCTCGACCGTTTCGGGTCGAATGACGACGCAGCGGCGATGATGCGCCTTGGCGGTCTCGGCGACCTCAACGCCGAACGCCTTCAACTCCTTGCCCAGGCGCGATCCGCCCTTGTCCTTGGGCGCCATGACGTCCAGCCGTCCCCCGACCTTCAGCGCCCTCAGCGCCAGGGCCAGCACATAGCGTCGCTCCAGCACGCCGGGCGGGGCGTAGATCATGATGCTGGCGGCCGAACCGGGTTCCTGCGCCTCCAGCGCCGCCGAGTCCGGGATCAGGGGCGAGGTCTGGATCGCGTCGCCGGGCGGATCGAAGACGACCGGCGGACGGCCATACAATAGCGTGGTCATGGCCTCAGAACCCCGCCTGCAACAGCGCCAGACCCACGACCCCGACCACGATCCGCCACCAGGCGAAGACGCCGAAGCCCCGCTTGGATACGAAATCCAACAGGAACCGCACCACAGCCAAGGCCGAGATGAAGGCCACGACGAAGCCCACGGCGATCAGGCCGATGTCGCTGAAATCCAGCGTCTTGTGGTTCTTCAGCAGGTCATAGGCCACCGCTGCCCCCATGGTCGGCAGGGCCAGAAAGAAGCTGAACTCGGCCGCCGACCGCTTGTCTGTTTTCAGCAGCAGGCCGCCGGCGATGGTGGCGCCGGACCGCGACACGCCGGGGATCATGGCCAGGCACTGGAACAGGCCGATCAGGAAATAGATCCGCATCGGATAAGCCTCGGCGTCCAGCCATTTGGGCTTCTTGTCCATCCGGTCCAGCAGCAGCAGGATCACCCCGCCGACGATCAGGGCGATGCACACCACCTGGGGCGTCTCGAACAGCACCGTCTTGATGAAGTCATAGGCTAGAAAACCGATCACGACGGCCGGCGCGAAGGCGACCAGCAGCCCGATCAGGAACCGGCGCGCCTCGGCGTCGAAGGGCCAGCGCGTCGCCAGGGTCCACAGCTTCTTGAAATAGACGCTGACGATGGCCAGCAGGGCGCCCAGCTGGATCACGATCTCGAACGTCTTGCCCGCGCTCTCGAAGCCCATGAAGTGGCCCAAGAGCAGCATATGGCCGGTGGACGAAACGGGAATGAACTCGGTCAGCCCCTCGACCAGACCCAGAATGATGGCGGCAAGCCAGTCCGACATGAGACCCTCGAAAACCAATGCGCCCGGAACGCGCCGCGCCCGGATGCCTTCCCCCTAGAGCATGATCGTTTCGGACGGAACGACCCGTTTGGGCCAGCGGTTGGCTTTCAGCCACGATTGCGCGAGAAGAAGCCGACAATGACGACGCCCGCCCCCGCCCCCGCCTCGCTTGACGACGCCCATCTGGCCACGCGCCGCATCACCCGCCTGTCGGTCGGGGTTGCGGTGGCGCTGATCGCGATGAAGGCGTTCGCGCTGGGCGCGTCCGGCTCGGTCTCCATCCTGGCGACCTTGGCGGATTCGGTTCTGGATCTGGCGGCGTCCCTGACCACCTTCTTCGCCGTGCGCTGGGCCGCCGCCCCGGCCGATGAGAACCACCGCTATGGCCACGGCAAGGGCGAGGCTTTGTCCGCCCTGGTCCAGGCCGGGTTGGTCTTCGCCTCGGCCATCTTCATCGCCTGGGAGGGGGTTCAACGCATCTTCGATCCCCGTCCCGTGACCGCCGGCCTGTGGGCGAGCGGGATCGTGGTCGCCACCATCGTCATCACGGCCTGGCTGGTGTGGATGCAGACCCAGGCCTTGAAGAAGACCGGCTCCGTCGCCGTCGCCGGCGACCGCGCCCACTATGCGGCGGACCTCGCCGCCAACGTCGTGGTGCTGATCGGCGTCATCTCGGGCGCCTTCCTCGGCGCGCCGGGACTGGATGCGGCCGCGGGCATCGTCGTCGCCGTCTGGCTGTTCTGGGGCGCGACCGGCATGTTGAAGGCCGCCGCCGATCACCTGCTCGACCGCGCCGTGCCCGAGGCCGACCGCGCCGCCATCACCAAGGCTGTCCTGGCCGATTCCCAGGTCTTCGGCGTGCACCAGCTGCGCACCCGCATGTCCGGTCAGGTGATGATGATCCAGATGCACGTCGACCTGGACGCGCACCAGACGCTGGACGCCGCACACGCCATCGTCGTCGCCGCCGAAAACCGGGTGCTGGCCCAGTATCCCGCCGCCGACATCCTGATCCACGCCGACCCGCGCGGCCACGCCCGTCCGCAGCCCGCGACCCCGGCTGCGGCTCCCGCCGAGCCGCAAGCCGCCTCGACCAGCCCCGCGCCCAAGGGGCCGTGGTCCTGACCTTGCGTCCAATTTCAATGCAGTAAATGCGCATTAACGGGTCCGGGCGCATCAACCCCTGATGGCCGACCCTTGCGTTCTCTTCCACTTCGCCTTCCAGCCCGCCTCGCGCGCCGCGCGACTGGCGCTGGGCGAGGCGCGGATCGAATGGACCGACACCCCGGTCCGTCCGTGGGAAGACGATTGCCCGGTCAATGACTTCAATCCGTCCGGCCTGCCGCCGGTGATCCAGACGATGGATCGCGGCCGCCCGTTGGTGCTGTGCGAACTGCCCGCCATCCTGGGCTGGATCGAGGATCAGCAGAAGGGGCCGCTGCTACTGCCCGCCGACCTCGCCGAACGGGCCGAGGCGCGCCGCCTGACCGGCTGGTTCGAGCGCCGCTTCATGGACGAGGTCGACGCCGTCCTGCTGCACGAGCGGATGGAGAAACCCCTGCTCAAGCTGGGTCCGCCCGAGGCCCGCGCCCTGCGCGACGGCCGCGACGCGCTGAAATCCCACCTCGCCATGCTGGAGGATTTGGTCGCCGCCCGCGACTGGCTGGCCGGCCGTCGCCTGTCCCAGGCCGACCTGATCGCCGCCGCCCACCTGTCGGTGCTGGACTATTTCGGCGAGGTTCAGTGGAAGACCTGGCCCGGCCTTAAGACCTGGTACTCCAAGCTCAAGTCCCGCCCCTGCTTCCGCCCCCTGCTCGCCGACCGCTTCGTCGGCGTGCCGCCCTCAGCCTGGTACGCGGATCTGGATTTCTGAGGCGATAGCGCAAAATCCTTCCCTCCTCGTCCGGTGAGGGTGGCCGACCCCCAGCTTGACCGGGGGGAGGTCGGGTGGGGGCGGCAAGGCGACGTCCCACGATATATCTTCATTTCAAGCACGTGCGGCCCAGCCGGGCCGCCCCACCCCGTCGCTGCGCGACGACCCTCCCCGGACGGGGAGGTAGAAGCGTTTGCTCTTTGCGTCGGGCGGTAAAGACAATACGTGCTATCCCCCGCCCCGTGTCCGACCGCCTGAAAACCTTCATCCGCCAGCGCGCGGCCGAGCTCGGCTTCGATGTCTGCCGGTTCGCCTCGGCGGCCGACGCCTGGCCGGCGGGCGAGCGGCTGCGGCATTTCGTGGACGAGGGCCGGCATGGCGACATGGAATGGATGGAAACGACGCTGGATCGCCGCCAGCACCCCACCGCTATGTGGGACGAGGCCCGGACCGCCATCGTCCTGGGCATGAACTACGGCCCTGAGCAGAACCCGCTGGATCAGCTGGCCGACCGTTCGGCCGGCTACATCTCCGTCTATGCGCGCGGCGACGACTATCATGAGGTCATCAAGGGCCGACTGAAACAGCTGGCGGGTCAGATCGCCGCCCGCAATGGCGCGGACATCAAGGTCTTCGTCGACACCGCCCCCCTGATGGAAAAGCCGCTGGCCCAGCGCGCCGGCCTGGGTTGGCAAGGCAAGCACACCAATCTGCTCAGCCGCACCCACGGCAACTGGCTGTTCCTGGGGACCATCCTGACCGCCGCCGAGATCGAACCGGACGCGGCCGAGACCGAACATTGCGGCCGCTGCACCGCCTGTCTGGACGCCTGTCCGACCAAGGCCTTCCCTGCCCCGTTCCAGCTCGACGCCCGACGCTGCCTGTCCTACCTGACCATCGAGTTCGCCGGTCCCTGGCCGGTCGAGCTCCGCACCCTGACCGGATCGCGCCTCTATGGCTGCGACGATTGCCTGGCGGTCTGCCCGTGGAACAAGTTCGCGCAGGAAGCCCGCGAAATCCGGCTGGCGCCCCGCCCGGCCTTCGAAAGCCCGCGCCTGCATGATCTGCTGGCGCTGGACGACGCCGCCTTCCGCGCCCTGTTCACCAAGAGCCCGGTCAAGCGGATCGGCCGCGACCGCTTCCTGAGGAACGTCCTCTACGCCGTCGGCAACTCGGGCGACGCGACACTCGTCGCCCCGACGAAAGCCCTGCTGGACGACCCCTCGCCCCTGGTGCGCGGCGCCGTCGTCTGGGCGCTGTCGCGGCTGACGCCGCCGGCCGAGTTCACTGCCCTAGCCGAGACGACGACCGAGACCGACTCCCGGGTTCTGGTGGAGTGGCGGCGCACTTAAGGTCTCCTCCCTGCGAAGCGGGGAGGGGGACCGCGCGTAGCGTGGTGGAGGGGCTCTTGAAGTCCCCCACACGCTTTTGATCAAGCAAAGAACCCCCTCCGTCTCTCCGCTTCGCTCCGAGCCACCTCCCCACAAAGTGGGGAGGAGATAGATTGCGCCAGCCGTCACCCCATGGCGATCCCGACGCCCGATCCGCCGCCGGGCACCTTGGCCACGTCCAGCAGTTTCAGGCGGAAGATCAGCACTGAGTTGGCCGGGATCTTGGGACTGCTCCGCTCGCCATAGCCCAGCTCGGGCGGGACATAGAGCAGCCATTCGTCGCCGACGCGCATCTTCTGCAAGGCTTCGGTCCAGCCCTTGACCACTTCCTCGGGCGTGAACACCGCCGGCGCGCCGCGTGCGAACGAGCTGTCGAACACGCTGTTGTCGACCAGCTTGCCCTCGTAATCGACCTTGACCAGGTCGTTGCGGTCCGGGCTGACGCCGCCCGCCGGCCCCGCCTGCACCACCTTGTATTGCAGGCCGCTGGGCAGGGTCTGGACGCCCTCTTCCGTGGCGTTCTTCGTCATGAAGGCGGCCGCCTCGACCTTGCCCGCGTTCGGATCGACCGGCTCGGCCTGGCCGCAGCCCGCCAGAAGCACAGCGCTCAGCAGCGCCGCCTTACCCCATCCGAAGTTCATAGCCGCGTTCCTTCAAGGCCTTGCCGATCTCGTCGGCGTGGGCGCTATCGCGCGTTTCGACCATGATGTCGAACTCGGCGCCCTTGGCCGGCACGTCCAGCGCCAGACGGTTGTGGACCACGTCGATGATATTGCCGCCCAGACCGCCGATCACCGCCGCCATGGCCGACAACATGCCGGGTCGGTCGTCGCCCAGAATGCGATAGACGATCAATCTCCGCTCTCGGACCATCTCGCGGTTTAAGACGACCGCCAGCATCCGCGCATCGATGTTTCCGCCGCACAGCTCCAGCCCGACCTTCATCCCCTTGAACCGGTCGGGATAGGCCAGAAGCGCCGCCAGACCGCCCGCGCCCGCGCCTTCGGACACCGTCTTCTCATAGGTGACATAGGTGGCGACGGCCCGTTCGAAGTCGGCTTCCTGGCAGACGAAGACCTCGTCCACCAGCGGATCGGCCAGGGCGAAGGGGATGTCGCCCACCGCCTTGATGGCGATGCCCTCGGCGATGGTCTGGCCGGTGCAGACCGGCGGCTGGCCCGCGCGTTTGGCGGTGAAGGACGGATAGCGCGCGGCCTCGACGCCGAAGACCTTGATGTCCGGCTTCATCGCCTTGGCCGCGATGGCGCAGCCGGCGATCAGCCCGCCGCCGCCGATGGGGATGATCAAGGCCTCGACCTCGGGCGCATCCTCCAGAAGCTCGATCGCGCAGACGCCCTGGCCCGCCACGATACCTTCGTCGTCGAAGGCCGAGACGAAGACATAGCCTTTCTCCGCTTCCAGCCGCTTGGCCGCCTCGGTCGAGCCGGTGAAGTCCAGCCCCTCGATCACCACGGTCGCGCCGTGCGAGCGCGTGCCGTTGATCTTGGCGAAGGGCGTGCCCTCGGGCATCACGATGGTCACCGGCACGCCCAGCCGTCCGCCGTGATAGGCCAGGGCCTGGGCGTGGTTGCCGGCGCTGGCGGCCACCACGCCGCGCTTCATCTCCTCGGGACTCAGCATCAGCAACCGGTTCAGGGCGCCGCGTTCCTTGAAGCTGCCTGTGAATTGCAGATTGTCGAACTTCACCCAGACCTCGGCGCCCGTCAGCTGCGACAGCTTTCTGGAATAGCGGGTCGGGGTGCGGTCGACCGCGCCGGCGATCCGGGTGCGCGCGGCTTGGATATCGGCGAAGGTGACGGTCATGCGGGGCGTTTCCGAGCTGTCGCGCCTCGACGACTGGGCGCGTTGTCGGGCCTGTTTCGCGCGTTGTCGGGTCCGGGTCCAGAGGGGGAATCTTGAGCGTGGAAGTCGCCCGGCCTGTCGTGCGATAGTGGGAGAAGTCGTCCCCCACGACCCCGAAATCCCGGAGGAAGCCCCATGTCGATCCGTTCGTTCGCCGCCCCTGGCCTGGCTCTCGCCCTGACCGCCGCCGCCCTCTCCGCCTGCGCGCCGACCGCTGGCGGCGGCCTGCCGAACGGGGGCCCGGCCGCCTTCAACGAGGCGGATTTCGGCTGGTCCCAGATGCCCGGCCGCAACAGCATTCAAGGCCAGATCGCCTTCGCCCGGGACGGCAAGGCCTTCGATTGCGTCGCCAGCGTCGGCCTGACGCCCGACACCCCCTATACGCGCGCGCGCATTCGCACCCTATACGGCTCGACCCAGCGCGCGGCCGTGCCTGCCGCGGTCGTTCGTGCGCGCACCGTCGCCGACGCCAACGCCGATTATCGCAACTATGTCCGCTCCGAGCGGTGCGAGAACGGTCGCTTCCGCTTCGACGGCCTGCCCGACGGCGGCTGGTTCCTGATCGTGCCGGTCACCTCGGGCGATGCGCCCCTGGTGCTGATGCAGTCGGTGCAGACGCGCGGCGGCCGGGTTGTCTCCGTCACCCTGTGACCCGCACGCCCCGTCTCACGAAGATGCGACCCCGGTAACGCGGATCGCCATCTTCTGACCACGAGCGCCCCGGACTGATCGCTGCTTCTGTGCGAGAGTTCGGGGAGCTTTTTTCTTGTCCCAACACAATATCATAGGATCCGAGGCCTTTACGCGAGGGCCGTCGGTCATCATCCGCAAGTACAAGGCGGGCGGCATGCGGCGGCGCCGGTCCAAGACCATCGCCACCTTCATCGCCGGCGCGGGCGCGATGCTGGTGGTGGGCGCCGTCGCTGTCGCAGCCGTCTATGGCCCTGCCCTGGCGGGCGGCTGACATTGCGGGCTGGCCGTCAGGCCAGCCACACCATCATGCGCGTATCGGCCTCGGCCCGACGCGCCCGGCTCCACGCCCGGCGCGTCTCGCCGGTGTAGAGAAAGCCGGCCTTTTCCAGAACGCGGCCAGAGGCCGGATTGTCGGCGAAATGGCCGGCGACTAGCGCCCGGCGCTTCCACTTGCGGCTGGCCCAGACCAGGGCGGCGTCCAGGGCCTCGGTGGCGAAGCCCCGACCCCAGTATTCACGCCCGATCCAGTAGCCGGTTTCCGGCACCCGATCCTCGCCCTCGAACAAACCGATGACGCCGATGGGCCCCACATCCTCATGGTCGATGACGAAGGTGTTGGCTCGCCTGGGATCCTGCGAGGCGACCTGCAGCACGAAGTCGTCGGCGTCGCGCATCTGAAACGGATGCGGCATCCGCTTGGTCATGCGCGCGATGTCCAGGTCGTTGGCCAGGGCGGCGATGCGCGGCGCATCCTGGGGCGCAGGCGCGCGCAGGATCAGGCGCCGGGTCTCGACGACGGGAGAGGTTTCGATGACGCACATGGGCGTTGCCTCGGATTGTCGACCATCTCCTTGAAGGGCTCGGACGGTCTTCGAGGCGGGGAAACGCAAACGGGGAGCCTGGTGATCCAGACTCCCCGCGGATTATCATCCCTGGTCCGGATCGGCTGCTGGCAAGAGCAACGCGATCCGGGAAGGTCCAGACTGCGTTACTCGGCGGCCATCGCCTGAGCGGCGTCGTCATTGGCCGCGAGGATCGACACGTAACAACGGCCGCCACGTTTGGTGGTGAATTTCACAGCGCCGTTCGTAAGGGCGAACAGGGTGTGGTCGCGGCCCATGCCCATGTTCTCACCGGCGTGGAAGGTGGTGCCGCGTTGGCGCACGATGATGTTGCCGGCCAGCACGCGCTCGCCGCCATACTTCTTCACGCCAAGGCGCTTCGACTCGGAGTCGCGACCGTTACGCGACGAACCACCGGATTTCTTGTGAGCCATCTTGCCGCTCCGTACTTTCTTGAGGATCCTACCGGCCTTTCGGCCTACTTGAGGACGTCTCTCTTAACTGGTCTGGCGCGGTGAGCGCCGGTGAATGTCTTAGGCTTCGTCGCCGGCGGCTTCAGCCTTGGGCGCAGCCTTCTTCTTGGCCGGGGCCTTCTTGGCGGGAGCCGAGCTCTCGACCACGACGCCCTTGACCTCGGCGCCGTCCACGTCGGTCACGACCGTCTCGGTCGAACCCAGCGAGGACGCAGCGTCACGAGCGGCCAGGTTGCGAGCGCGAAGGTTGATCTCGGCCTTGGTGGTCAGATCGACCTTGCCGTCCCACTTGGCGGTCTCGCCGGCGCCTTCGATGCCGGTGATGCGCAGAACCGATTCCATCTGGCGATGGCCGTTCGTGCGGCGATAGCCCTGGCGACGGGTCTTCTTGAAGATCTTGATCTTCTCACCCTTGCGGGTCTCGACCAGGGTCGCGCCGACGAAGGCGCCGTCGATCAGGGGGGCGCCCAGGGTCACGCCCTTGTCGCCGCCCAGCATCAGGACGCTGTCGAACTTCAGCTCAGCGCCGGCGTCGCCGTCGAGCTTTTCGACGACGATGGTGTCGCCCGGTTGGACCCGGTACTGCTTGCCGCCGGTCTTGATCACCGCGTACATGTTGAAGCCTCAGCGCAAACGCAAAAAAAGATACGCCCCCGGAGAGGGCCCCGGCGGCGAAGAGCGGCGACATATACGGAAGGGTGTCGGAGAGTCAACGCCGAACCGGGCGGAAATTCAGCCCCGGACGGATTATCCCCGCTGTCGCCGCGCCTTGAACTCAGTCGAGGGCGCAGATGTCCGGCAGGCCCCTCAGCGTGCCGGCGTGGTCCAGGCCATAGCCGACCAGGAAGCGGTTCGGCGCCTCCCAGCCGACGAAGTCCGGCTCGGGCGCGCGGGGCTTGGGCCAGGGCTTCCTGGCGAAGACGCAGGTCAGGACTTCGGATGCGCCGGCGTCCTTGGCGATGCGCACGGCCTCGGCCAGCGACAGGCCGGTGTCGAACACGTCGTCCAGGATCAGGACGCGGCGTCCCGCGATCGGGCGCTGGAAGGGCGCATAGACGTCGATCCGGCCCCGGCTGGTTTGCTCGTCGCCATAGGAGGCCAACCACAGGGCGTCGAAACGGACGTTGCGGCCGACGCGCGACAGGGCGCGGGTCAGGTCGGCGGCGAACCACAGGCCGCCGGTCAGCAGTACGGCGGCGACCGTGTCGTCGTCGATGACGGGCGCGATGCGCTGGGCCAGGTCGGCGACGATGCGCGCCACCTCGGCCTCGGACAGAAGAACGGTCGGCGTCGGGGAGGGATCAGCCATGATGCGAGGGCGATACCGCCTCACCATGCCCCTTGTCCACAGCCCCGACCGGCCGCGCGTCGATCGGCGCGGCCGTGTTCGGCGCCTCGGCGCCGGGCGCCGTCGCCGAGCGCAGTCCTTGAGAGCTTTCGGCGGCGGGCTGCGCCGCGTGCGCGGGCGCGGCCTTCGCCTCCTGGCCTCCATGTTCAGCTGGGGATTTGGCCGGCGAAGGGCTGGCCGGCGCGAAGTCGACGCCGATCCCCGCCCCGTGGCCGCCCGGATCGGGGATCAGGGCGGCGAAGCCCTGGACCTTGCCCGGCAGGACCGGCGCCGCGTCGATCTTTACGATCTTGAACCCGACCTCGGCGCCGGCGGCGTCCAGCAGGGCCACGCGAATCGGCGGGGAGACGATCTCGACGTCGCGCACATTGCGGATGGCGCCGGACACCACGACCATGCCGGGATGGTTCGGCGCAGCCTTGGCCGTCAGCGCTTCGAAGTCCAGCCCGACCGGATTGACCGGCGCGCCGAAGAATTTGTAGGCCGAAGCCGCCCGGGGGAAGGCCTGGACGATCTCGACGCGGAACAGGAAGGCCGAAACGATCAGGCCGATGAAGACGCTGGCCAGACCCGCCCAGATCACGCCCTGGGTGGCGGCGCGGCGCAGCTTCTTCTGGCGATCGGCGCGGGCGCGGAAGGCGCGAGGCAGTTCCGGCGCCGGCGTTTCGGCCAGGCTGGCCGCCGTCGGCGCAGGATCAGGTTCGGGCGGTGCTGCGGGCGCGACGGCGGCGACCGCCGGCTCGGGCGTCAGGGTCAGTTCCAGCGGCTCGTCGGGGGTCGCGCGCCAGACTTCGCCGCACGATTGGCAGCGCACCTTGCGACCTTCGGGGCCTATGGCTTCGTCACGAATGAAATAGCTGGTGGCGCAGGCGGGGCAGGTCAGTATCATGTGGCTGACTGCGAGGCTGTCGCCCCCTCCCGTAAGGCGCGACGCCGCGCCCTGTTCCTGAAACACATACCATGCCGTCCTCGCCCGCCGAACCCGCCGCTATGACCGAGACCGTTCGCCTGTCCGGCGTCGGCTTCGGCTATGTCGGCGCGCCCGACGTGCTGCGGGACGTTAACCTCATTTTGCCGCGCGGCTCTTTCCACTTTCTTACCGGGCCGTCCGGGGCCGGAAAGTCCTCGTTGCTGCGTCTGCTGACGCTGGCGGACCAACCCCGGACGGGAACCCTCCGCCTGTTCGGATCGGATGTCACGCGCATCGATCGTCGCGACATCCCGGCCTTTCGGCGGCGGATGGGCGTGGTGTTTCAGGATTTCCGCCTGCTGGATCATCTTTCGGCCTTCGACAATGTCGCCCTGCCGCTGCGCCTCACGGGCTTATCCGAGCCCGAGTACGCCGACGACGTGCGCGAGATGCTGAAATGGGTCGGCCTGGGTCGCCGGATGGAGGCCCGTCCCCCCGCCCTGTCCGGCGGTGAGAAGCAACGGCTGGCCATCGCCCGCGCCGTCATCACCCGCCCCGGCCTGATCGTGGCCGATGAACCGACCGGCAGCGTGGACGCCGTCATGGCCGACAAGCTGCTGCGGCTGTTCCAGTCGCTGAACAAACTGGGCGCCACGGTCCTGATCGCCAGCCATGACGAGGCCTTGGCCCAGCGATCCGGCGCGCGCGTCTTGAGGCTGGAGGCCGGACGGCTCAGCGAACCCTCGCGGGCCGCCGCATGATCCGTCTGTCAGACTTCAGCCTCTCCAGCCGCCGGCCCGGCCTGCTGCCGCCCGCCGCGGCTGGCGAGCCGTGGCTGATGACCGTCATCGCCGTGCTGTGTTTCCTGGCCTGTCTCGCCGCCGTCGCCGCCTCTGCCGCCGACCGCGCCGCGCACGGCTGGGCCCGACAGCTGGGCGCCGAGGCCACCGTGCAGGTCCGTCCCCGCGTCGGCGAAACCGGCGACACCGCCGCCGCCCGCGCGGCCGAGACCCTGTCCGGCGTCGATGGGGTGGAGGAGGCCGCCGCCCTGAGCCGCAAGGCGGCTGAGGATCTGCTGCGCCCCTGGCTGGGCGACGCGGTCCTGCCCGATCTGCCCCTGCCCCATCTGGTGACGGTCCGACTGAACGCACAGGCGCCCGCCAGCGCCGTCACCCTGAGCCGCGCCCTGGCCGAGGCCGGGCTGGACGCCACGGTGGACGATCACAGCCTGTGGCGCGGCGAGGTCGAGCGGTCCGCCGGCATGATCACGGTCCTGGCCGGCGCCGCCTTCCTGGCCGTCGCCTTCGCTGCGGCCGCCGCCATCGCCTATGCGACGCGGGCGGGCCTGGCGGCCGGTCAAGGCGTGATCGAGACCCTGAGCCTGAACGGCGCGACCGACGGGGCCATCGCCTGGCTGTTCCAGCGGCGGTTCGGCCTGATGGCGGCCGGCGCCGGCGCGATCGGCGCCGGGCTGGCGGCGATCCTTCTGATCCTCCTGCGGTTCATCGGCGGATCGGGCGGCCTGACGGCCGCCCTGCCGATCAGCTGGAGCGATCTGGCCTTGCTCTCGCCTTGCCCGCTGCTCGCGGCTACGGTTGCGGTTCTCGCGGCGAGATTCGCCGCCATGCGCGTGCTGGCGTCAGCCGGGCGCGTATCTGGGCCGACACAGGGAGGGGGCGCATGAGACTGTTGAGCGTCATCTTCATCGCCGGTCTGATCTGGCTGGTCGGCCTGTTCGCCTTCGCCCACCGGGTGCGCGAGCTGACGCCGGCCGACGACCCCGCCCGCGCCGACGCCATCGTGGCCCTGACCGGTCCGTCGTCCGAGCGGGTCAACACCGCCATCCGCCTGTTGGAACAGGGCAAGGGCGAACGGGTACTGATCTCCGGCGTCAATCGCGAGGTGCGCCGCCAAGAGCTGCGCGAGCTGACGCCCGGCTCCAGCCGCCTGTTCAACTGCTGCGTCGACCTGGGCTTCGAGGCCGAGGACACCGTCGGCAACGCCCAGGAGATCGCCGCCTGGACCCGCGCCAAGGGCTATCGCAACCTGATCGTCGTCACCTCCGACTATCATATGCCGCGATCGCTGGTGGAAATCCGGGGCCAGCTGCCGGGCGTGAAACTGACGCCCTACGCCATCTCTACCCCGTCGCTGGACAATGCGCGCTGGTGGCGGGCCGCGGTGACCGCGCGGCGGATGACGCTGGAATATATGAAATACCTTGCCGTCCTGGGCCGTGAGGGCGTGCGTCGCATCACCCGCGACCGGCCCGCCGCCGTCACGGCCGAGACCGAAACCGCCCCTGACGAAAAGGCCGCGTCCTAAGTGAACACCCTGCGTTCCCTGATCTTCACCGCCTGGCTCTATCTGTCGATGCCGATCATCGCCATCGGCCTGTCGCCGGTGCTGCTGCTGCCGCACCGCTATGTTCAGGGCGTGTGCAAGCTGTGGGCGAAGATCGTCCTGTTCGGCCTGCGCTGGATCGCGGGGGTCAAGGTCGAGGTGCGCGGGCTGGAGCACGCCCCGTCCGGCGCCGCCCTGATCGCGTCAAAACACCAGGGGATGCTGGATATCGTGGCCCTGCTGGCCGTCCTGCCCGACGCCTGTTTCGTGATGAAGAAGGAACTGATGCCCCTGCCCTTCTTCGGGTGGTTCGCCTGGAAGTCGAAGATGATCGCCGTGGATCGCGCGGGCCACGCCAAGGCGCTGAAGGATATGACGAGACAGGCGCGCGACCGCCTGGCCGAGGGCCGCCAGATCGTCATCTTCCCCGAGGGCACGCGCAACGATCCGGGGGTGCCCGGCGACTACAAGCCCGGCGTCGCCGCCATCTATCGCGATTTGGAAGGCCCCTGCTGGCCCGTCGCCACCAACTCCGGCGTCCACTGGCCGGCCCACGGCTTCCGCCGCTATCCTGGGACGGTCGTGTTCGAATTCCTTGAGCCGATCCCGGCCCAGCTGAAGCGCGGCGCGATGATGGCGTTGCTGGAAAGTCGCATAGAGACGGCGTCTTTGGCGCTGCTGGAGCCAAAGGCCCAGCTTGCGCATTCTGGACCGGCCTGACCTCCCCGCTCGGGCGCCATTCATGGAAACGCCCGATGCTTCGTCCCCTTCTGCTCTCCGTCGCCTTCGCCGCCGTCGCCGGCTCCGCCCTGGCCCAGTCGCAACCCTATGAGCAGATCAGGCCCGCCCCCCAGAATTGGACCGTCGATCTCGGCGCGGGCGTCCTCTATCGCAACGATTCCAACGGGGACACAGGCTCCAAGACGACGGTCGCTCCGTGGGTTTCGGCGAACTATCGCAACCTGGTCTATCTGAACCCGATCGACGGCCTGGGCTGGAACGCGATCAAGACCGACGACTTCCGCGCCGGCCTGCAACTGCGGCCGCGCTTCTCGGCCGATGATATCGAGGGCCTGACGCTGGATCGTCCGGGCTTCGGCGCCGACCTGGCCGCCTACGCCTACAAGCGTCTGCCCGGCAATGTGGTGGTCGGCGGTCGGATCAGCCGCGACGTGTCCGACGTCAGCGAGGGCACGGAATATTACGCCTCGGTCGGCCATCAGCGCGTGACTCCGGTCGGCCTGCTGAACGCGTCGGTCTATGTGCGCGGCGGCGATTCCAAACTGGCCGACGCCTACTATGGCGTCAGCACCGCCGAGGCGGCCGCCAACGGCATCAGCGCCTATTCCCCCGGCGGCGGGCTTCAGGGTGCGGGCACCAGCCTGGTCCTGCTGGTTCCGGTCGGCGACAAATGGGGCGCTGGGGCCTTGCTCAACTACGAACGCCGCCTGGGCGACGTGGCCGACAGCCCCCTGTCGCAAAGCGACGACGCCGTCCGCACCGGCGTCTTCATCGCCCGTCGCTTCGGCGGCTGAGCCTCGTCAGCGACTAGCTTTTTTGTCGCTCATGCCAAGCCCTTTGGGCTTGGCGCACATCCCGCTCGCTTGCGTGCGGATCAATCTGACAACTGAGGAAGGTTCCACGTTCAGATTTGCCATCAGCAGTCAAGATAGGCGGACCTTCGAGCACAAGGCCGCCCATCGCTTCACATCGCTGGGTAGGATCAGTCGGAAGTGGAGGCAAGGGCGTGGCGCAGGCTGAAAGGCCCAACACCACGCCGCCTGCCAATGTGCCGATCCGTCGCACGTTCACCGCCTACTGAGCCGCGAACTCGCTCAGCGCGTCGATGACGGCGCGGTTCTGGTCTTCCGTGCCGATGGTGATCCGCAGGGCCTGGGGCAGGCCGTAACCGCCGACAGGGCGGACGATGATGCCCTTGGTGTTCAGATAGTCGTTGGCGGCGGCGGCGCGTTCGGCCCCGTCGAACACCACCAGAACGAAGTTGCCGGCGCTGGGCAGAACCTCGAAGCCGAAGCCGCGCAGAGCCTGGGTCAGGCGCGGCTTCCAGTTCGAGATCAGATCGCGCGACGCCGTCTGGTGCGCCTCGTCCGACAGCGCGGCGGTCGCGGCTTCCAGCCCCGGCACCGAGACATTGAACGGCAGGCGGATGCGGTCGATGGCCTCGGCGACCTTCACCGGCGCATAGCCGAAACCGATGCGCAAACCGCCCAGTCCGTGGATCTTCGAGAAGGTGCGGGTGACGACGATGTTCTCGGCGTCCTTGGCCAGCGGGAAGGCGGTCTCCCAGTCGGCCTCGGTCACATATTCCGCATAGGCCTCGTCCACGACCAGGATGATGTGGGCCGGCAGGGCGGCGTGAAGGCGGCGGATTTCCTCGCCCGTATTGTAGCTGCCGGTGGGGTTGGACGGATTGGAGACATAGACGATCTTGGTGCGGTCATCGACCTGGGCCAGCAGGGCGTCGACCTCGGCCTTGAAGTTCGGCTCGGGCGCCAGCTTGACCTGGGCTTCGCAACCCAGGGCGCTGATGCGGTAGGCGAGGAAACCGTACTGGCCGCAGACGATGTTGTCGCCCGCCGTCAGATAGGTCTGGTTCAACAGGGCGAAAACCTCGTCCGAGCCGTTGCCGAAGATCAGCCGCTCAGGCTCCAACCCGTGCAGTTCCGACACCGCGTTCCGCAGCTTGGTCGCCCGGCCGTCGGGATAGATGTGAATATTCTTGACCGCCGCCTCATAGGCCGCGCGCGCCTTTTCGCCCGCGCCGAGCATGTTCTCGTTGGAGGACAGCTTCATCGGCTCGGCGACGCCGGCGATGGACGACTTGCCGCCGACATAGGGGGCGATGTCGAGGATGCCGGGCTTGGGGGCAGGGCCCTGCGTCACGGGGCCTGGGGTCGCGTCGGTCATGGAAAGCCTTGATCTCAGAAGATGGGGGCGGCGCCGATCACGCCGCTCATTCGTCCGGGCGCGCTCTTCAGCCGCCCGTCATCGACCTGCACATAGCCCGTCAGCATCAACAGCTTCAACCCGCCCGCCGCCGCCAGCGGATCGGCGACCAGTCCCGCGTCGCTCAAGGCGTCCACGATCTTGGCCTCGGACCAGCCGCTGTCGGTGACCCAGAAGCTGCGGTCGTCGCCCGTGGGGCCGGACATCTCCTTGGACACGACGAAGGCCTGCGGCCGGCTGCGCCGATCGTCCGGCAGGGCGGCGACGATCTTCAGTTCGGGCCGCGCCAGCAGGCGGCCCCACCACGGCCGGTCGGGCGACAGGTCGATCACGGCGCGCGAGCCCGCCTCGGCCGCCTTCAACGCCTCGTCGGCAAACAGGGGCCGCGACCGCAGGCCATAGCGGTCCGTCGCCAGGGCCTGGGCCACGCCGCCGCACACGACCAGCGCGGGGCCGGTCGCCACCTCGATCCGCCCCCACACCGCCTTGACCGCCGCAGCCTCATCCGCCGAGGCGCCGTCCAGCAGTTGACGCAGGACGATGGCCGAGGCGTCGGCCCGGTCGCGCGGACCGGCGGCGACCCGCGCCCGCACCGCCTCGACCAGGGCGCGATCCAGCGCCAGCAGGGCGTCGTCGGCTTCGGGTTCGTCCAGCAGGGCCATCAGAACAGCTTGGGCGCCGGGGCCAGTGGGAAGGGGCCGAGCCAGGTGCGGCCCTCGCGGAAAACCAGCGTCAGCGGCAGCTGCTCCCTGCCCGTCGCCTCGGCCGCGCCCGCTGCTGCGGCGACCCCGGCCGCGCCGATCCGGTTCACCGGCCCCTGTCGGGTCGCCATCAAACCAGCGAGGGCGGGCAGAGGCTTTTGCGCCTGAAGCTGGACCTGGCCGGTCAGCCGGCCGTTCGCATCGGCTCGCAACACATCGCTGGAGAGGGTCGCGCGGCTGTCGCCGGCCTGCAGATCGCCGCGCACATTGCGGAATGTCCCGCCCGCCTTGGTCCAGGCGGAGAAGACGCCGGCCGCATCGCCGCCGGTCTTCAGCAGGCTGGCCTGGCCGATCTCGGCCTCTAGCTGGGTCGTCAGCCGGCCGTCCTGGGCGAAGCCTTCGACGGGGCCGTCCGCCCGCCCCTGCCCGTCCACCAAACGGAACATGACATCGACGTCGTCGGTCGGCGCGGTCGAGCCCTCAAGATGCGGCCGGGCGTAGAATTCGATCCGCGTTGCGCGGGCGATGGGGAAGGGTTCGGCGCCGGTCTGGGCCGTGAAGACCGGATTGACCATCTCCAGCGCCAGATTGGGCCAGCGCTGATCGATGCCGCTGGCGCTCATGCGGATGGCGTCGCCCTTGACCGCGACCTCGCCCTTGCCGGCGCGGGTCAGCATCAGGCCTTGCGGAGCCACCACGACCCATTTGGTCGGCTGATAGGCGTTGGCCTCTGCGGTCAGTTCGGACGCCTTGATCGCATGGCCCGACGGCGCCTGAACGATCAGGTTCGTCAAGGCCACATGGGTGCGAAACGGCCAGCCGGTGATGGATTTGTCGGCGAAGCGGATGTCCCAGCCGTCCTGACGCAGGGTCTGGACCTGAGCCTCCAGCCGCGTATCGATCTGGCGCGTCAGGAAGATCCACCATCCGGTCCAGGCCGCCAGCGCGATCAGCACCAGGATGAAGGGCGCATACAGGCCCTTGCGGCTGTGTCGCTTGGTCGTCGAGGCGTCGGTCATGCCGGACCTATAGCGCGCCGCAACTCGCCCTTCTAGGCGGTCAGGTCGGCCAGCACCGCATCCGCGACCCGGCGCGCATCCTCCGGCGCCAGACCCAGCAAAAGCCCCCGCTGACCGCCATTGATCAGGACCTGATCGAACAGGATGGCGGTTTCGTCCATCGCGGTCGGCACGGCCTTTCGCTGGCCGAACGGGCTGACCCCGCCGACCTTGTAGCCGGTCAGCCGTTCGGCGTCGGCCGGCTTCATCATCTGGCCTGACTTGGCCCCCAGAACCGCCGCCAGCTTCTTCATGCTGACCTCGCAGTCGGACGGCACGATGACGCAGGCCGGAGCCCCGTCGACCAGGACCATCAGGGTCTTGAACACCTGCTCAGGCGCCACGCCCAACGCCTCGGCGGCCTGCAATCCCACGCGCGGCGCGTCGGGATCATAGTCGTAGGGAAACAGAGAGAAGGCGACGCCGGCCTTGGTCAGGACGACGGTGGCGGGCGTGGTCTTGGACATCCTACGTCGTCTCGGGATTCAGGAAACTGCGGGTCAGTTCGACCGCATCGGCCAAGCCCATGCGCTGGACCTCGGTCCCGGGCGGCAGGCTGGCGAACAGGCGGGTGGGGGTGGCGGCGTCCAGCATCAGGAACACCCCCTTGTCGTCGCCGCGCCGGATCAGCCGACCGAACGCCTGGGCGATGCGGGCGCGGGCCAGGGCATCGTCATAACCCTTGCCGCCCAACCGTTCGCGCCGCGCCTTGTGCAGCAGGTCCGGCCGCGGCCACGGCACACGGTCGAAGGCGAGCACCCGCAGCGACCGTCCCGGCACGTCCACCCCGTCGCGCACCGCATCAGTGCCCAACAGGCAGGAATTCTCCTCGACCCGGAACATGTCCACCAGCGCCCCGACCTCCAGCGGATCGACGTGCTGGGCATACAGAGGCACGCCGGACTTCGCCAGATCGGGCCCCAGCCGCTCATAGACCGCCTTCAATCGGCGAATGGCGGTGAACAGGCCCAGGCCCCCGCCGCCCGCAGCCAGGAACAGCTCGCGCATCGCCGCCGCCGTCTGGCGCGGATCGTCCTTGACCAGGTCGTTGACGACGATGACCCGGCTGTTGGCGACATAGTCGAACGGGCTCTCGACTTTCAGGGTGCGGGGCGGCTCGATCAGACGCGCCGAGCCGGTCCGCATCCGCGCCAGGTCGAACGGATCTTCCTGCAAGGGGTCGGACAGGGTGGCGGAGGTCACCAACACCCCGTGCGACGGCACGATCACGGCGGCCTCCAGCGGAACGGTCGGGTCGATCCAGTGGCGGCGCAGGGCCACGTCGTGGATGCGGCCGAACGCCGTCTCGGCCGACAGCCAATCGACGAAGTCAGGATCGGGCTGATCGCCGCCATCCTCCAGCGCCGCCAGCATCGAACGCCACCCCGGCAAGGTCATCCGAGCGCGCCGATCCAGCCCGCGCAGCGCCCCTTCGATGCGCGACCGTTGCGACCCGTCCAGCTCGGCCGCCTCGTCGTCGAGAATGTCTTCCAGATGTCGCGACAGGGCCAGCAGCGGCGCCTCGATGGCGGCCAGGGCCTGAGCCGCCGCGCGCGCCGTCTCGGCGACCGGATCGGTCACCGGCTTCAGCGCGCACTCCATGCCGAACTCGGGCCCGCCCCCGAATCCGCCATTGCTGTTGGTCTCCGCCGTGCGGGCGCGCAGTTGATCCAACGCGGCGGCCAGGAAGGCTTCGATCGGGCCGATGGGATTGACCTCGCCCGAGGCCGGCGCGACGCGGCCCGACACGCCTTCGCCCGGCAGAGCGGCCGAGGCCCGGATGGCGTCCTGCAGCGCCTTCATCGCCGCCTCATTGTCGTTGACCATGTCGCCCAGCCGCTGCTCCAGCCCGCGGCCGCGACGCCCCCGCCCCTCCGGCCCCCGGATCCAGCGGCGCAGCTCGGCCGCCTCCTGGCCCGACAGGCAGGCGGAAAAGGCGCTGTCGGCGGCGTCGAAAAGGTGGTGGCCCTCATCGAAGACGATCCGCTTCAGCGCCGCCGTCTCACCGTCCGACTTCTGGCCCCGCGCCGAGCGCGCGCCGTCGAACGCCGCCTGGGTCAGGACCAGGGCGTGGTTGGCGATGACCAAATCCGCGCGGCGGCTGGCGCGGATCGTCTTTTCGACGAAACAGGTGCGGTAGTGCGGACAGGCGGCATGGACGCACTCGCCGCGCCGATCCACCAGATTGGCCGCTCCCGCCGCATGGGCGGCCGGCATGGCGAACAGGCCAGGCAGCCAGCCGGGGAAGTCCCCGCCCGTCATGTCGCCGTCGCGCGTATGCAGCGCCCATCGCCCGGCCAGCGCCAGGCCGATCAGGTCGCCATTCCCCAGCTGAGCCGCCTGGACCATGTCCTGCAGGTTCAGGACGCACAGATAGTTCTCGCGCCCCTTGCGGATCACCGCCTTCTTCTTGCGCTCGGCCGGATCGGGCCACAGCGAATGGCTTTCGCGGTCGATCTGACGTTGCAGCGCGCGGGTATAGGTCGAAATCCAGGCCGCTCCCTGGTTCCGCTCGGCCCACAGGGAGGCGGGCGCCAGATAGCCCAGCGTCTTGCCCGTGCCGGTCCCCGCCTCGGCCAGCAGCATGCGGGGCCGCCCCTCCTCATTCCTCGGCGAAAAGGCGAAGGCGGCTTCGGCGGCGTAGTCCGATTGGGTCGGCCGCGTCTCGTCCAGCCCCGAGGCCTGAAGCAGCTTTTCCAGCCGGATGCGGGCGCTCTCGCTGTCGACCGGCGCCGATCCCGCCTCGCCGCGCGGCGCCTCATCCTCCCATTCGGTCAGCCGCGACCAGACATCCATGCCCGACCCGCGATGCTGGCGCGCCCGCACGCCGCCGGCCTCCAGCGCCTGAACCACCCGCTTGCCCCAGGCCCAGCCCGCCCGCTGCATCGTCAGCGCCAGGACATAGGCCGCCTCGCGCTCCGGATAGGCCGGATCGGCCAGTTCGCGTAGCAGCAGCCCCGCCGCCTCGCGCAAGGCCGCCGCCTGTTCTTCCGCCGACTTCGGCTCGGCCAGCCCAAGCGACAGGGCCAGCCCCGTGGGCGACGGCGCACAAAAGCGCGCCGGCCGTACGAAGGCGTAAAGCTCCAGCACATCCATCAAATCAGTCGACCTCGGCGGCGGGGTCAGCCCCAACCGGCGCGCCGTCAGCGACGCATGGGCGACCATCACCGCACCCGTGCTGAAGAACCCCTCGGCCGCCCCGCGCCCGATCTTTCTGGCCCCCGCCTCGTCACACACCGCCCCTGCGCCCGGCGGCGTGGCGAGCGCCGGCGGCAAGTCCGCCCACGGCTGGGCGCCAGTCGGGCGGGTTTCGGAAATGACGGATTCGTCGGACACGTCCGATAGATAGCGAGCCTGGGGCTGAAACGGAACGGGAACATGCTATATCCCGACCGTGACGACCGCCGCCGCTCCCGCAACGCTTCCGCCCCTGTTCGCCGACTGGTTCGCGTCGCGCGGCTGGGCGCCCCGGCGGCATCAGCTGGAGATGGTCGCGGCGGGAGAGGCCGGCAGCCACGCCCTGCTGGTCGCGCCGACCGGCGGGGGCAAGACGCTGGCGGGGTTTCTGCCCAGCCTGATCGACCTGGCCGAGCGCGGACCGAAGCCGGCGACGGGACCAGGGTCGGGGGTGCATACGCTTTATCTGTCGCCGCTGAAGGCCCTGACGACGGACGTCGAGCGCAACCTGATGACTCCGATCCGCGAGATCGGGCTGAACATCCACGTCGAGACGCGCACCGGCGACACCAAACAGTCCAAACGCCAGCGACAGCGCGACTTCCCGCCCGACATCCTGCTGACCACGCCCGAGCAGCTGGCCCTGTTCTGCGCCTGGGAAGGCGCCCGGTCCTATTTCGCCGACCTGAGATGCGTGGTGCTGGACGAGGTGCACGCGATCTGGAGCGGCAAGCGCGGGGACCTGCTGTCTCTGGGTCTGGGGCGATTGCAAAGTTTCGCACCCGATATGCGCCGGGTGGGGCTTAGCGCGACCATCGAAGATCCCGATCTGATCCGGGGATGGCTCAGTCCCTCGCCCGGCGTCGCCGATGTGACCCTCGTCCGCGGCGATCCCGGCGCGCCGGCGGTCATCGACGTGCTGATTTCAGAGGGCAAGGTCCCTTGGGCCGGCCACACCGGCCAGCACGCCATTCCGGAGGTCTATGCCGCCATCCAGCGTTCGACCCTGGCGCTGATCTTCGTCAACACCCGCTGGCAGTCGGAGTTCGTGTTCCAGCAGCTGTGGGCCATAAACGACGAGAACCTGCCCATCGGCCTGCACCACGGCTCGCTGGCGGCCGAGCAGCGGCGCAAGATCGAGGCGGCCATGGCGCGCGGCGACCTCAGGGCCGTGGTCTGCACCTCGACGCTGGATCTGGGCATCGATTGGGGCGACGTCGATCTGGTGATCCAGATGGCCGCTCCTAAAGGATCCAGCCGTCTGGTCCAGCGGATCGGCCGCGCCAACCACCGGCTGGACGAGCCGTCGCGCGCGCTTCTGGTGCCCGCCAGCCGGTTCGAGATGCTGGAGTGCCAAGCGGCGCGCGAGGCCGTCGCGGACAACGCCTTCGACTGGGAGCCGGTCCATATCGGCACGCTCGACACCTTGGCCCAGCACGTCATGGGCGTCGCCTGTTCCGAGCCGTTCGACATGCAGGTCCTGTATGACGAGATCACCGGCTGCGGCCCCTATCGCGCCGTGACCTGGGAGCAGTTCGAGGAGGTGGTCGATTTCGTCGCCACCGGCGGCTATGCGCTGCGCACCTACGACCGGTTCGCCCGGATCGTGCGCACGCCGAATGGCCGCTGGAAGGTCCGCAACCAGCATATCGCCCAGCGGCACCGCATGAACGTCGGCGCCATCGTCTCGGCGGGCACGCTGAACGTCCGCGTCGCCAGCCGTCGCGGCGGCGCCTCGCGCCAGCTGATCGGCGGCCGCAAAGTCGGCGAGGCCGAGGAGTGGTATTTCGAACAGCTGACGCCCGGCGACACCTTCCAATTCGCCGGCCAGACCTGGGCGTTCCAGGGCATCACCGGCACCGACGCCCTGGTCACCCACGCCAATGACAGCGACCCCAAGATTCCGTCGTGGGGCGGATCGAAGTTCCCGCTGTCGACTTCGCTGGCCGACCGGGTGCGCACCATGATCCACGACCGCGATCACTGGCGCGTCCTGCCGCCCGACGTGCAGGAATGGCTGGAGTTGCAGGAAACCCGCTCGGTCATTCCCGACGCCGAATCCATGCTGGTCGAAACCTTCCCGCGCGGCAGTCGGCATTTCCTGGTGGCCTATCCGTTCGAGGGCAATCTGGCCCACACCACCCTGTGCATGCTGCTGACCCGGCGGCTGGACCGGATGGGCGTCGGGCCGCTGGGGTTCGTCGTGACCGACTATTCGCTGGCGATCTGGTCGATCAAGCCGATGGACACGGTCGATCTGGACGCCCTGTTCCAGCCGGACATGCTGGGCGACGATCTGGAAGCCTGGCTGGAGGAAAGCTTCATGATGAAGCGATCCTTCCGCAATTGCGCCCTGATCTCAGGCTTGATCGAACGCCGCCAGCCCGGCGCCGAAAAGACCGGCCGGCAGGTGACCTTCTCCACCGACCTGATCTACGACGTGCTTCGCCGCCACCAACCCGACCATCTGCTGCTGAAGACCGCCCGCGCCGACGCGGCCTCCGGCCTGCTGGACGTCGCGCGCCTGGGCCAGATGCTGACCCGCATCGAGGGGCGCATCCGCCACCAACCCTTGAACCGCGCCTCGCCCTTCTGCGTGCCTGTGCTCGTCCAGATCGGACGCGAGCGGGTCAGCGGAGACGCCGCCGAAATGATCCTGGACGAAAGCGCCGACCTGCTGATCGCCGAGGTCATGGACGACGCCGAGCCGCCCAGCCAGTCGGGGGCCGCCGCATGAACGCCGCCCTGCGCCAGACCCTGTCCCCGGCCCGCAAGATCTGCGGTTCGCTGAGCGTGCGGATCGCGGGCGAGGCCTGCGTGCTGCGCTGTTCCGGCGCGATGTGGGTTCCGGCCCACCGCACCCTGATCGTCGCAGACCTGCATCTGGAAAAGGGCTCTGCCTTTGCCGTGCGCGGCCAACTTTTGCCGCCCTATGACAGCCGGGCCACGCTGGACAGGCTGGAAGCCGAGATCGTCGAGCTGAACCCGGCCTTGGTCGTGCTGCTGGGCGACAGCTTCCATGACACCAAGGCCATTCCCCGTATGGCGGCCGACGACCGGGCGCGGCTGGACCGGCTGGCGGCGGGGCGCGACTGGCTGTGGCTGGAAGGCAATCACGACCGCGAGGCCCTGAATCGCAGCCTGGCTCGCGATGCCGACACGGCGTCCCGCCTGCCCGGCCGGATCGTCGGCGATATGGCTTTGGGCGCGCTGCGTCTGACCCACGAACCGGAGGCGCTGAGCGCCGACGACGATCGTCGTGGCGAGGTCGCGGGCCACCTGCACCCCGCCGCCAAGATCGCCGCCTATGGACGCGGCGTGCGCCGTCCTTGCTTCGTCACCGACGGATCGCGCATCGTCCTGCCGGCCTTCGGCGCCTTTACCGGCGGGCTGAACGTGCGCGATCCCGCCATCGCCGACCTGTTCGCCGCCCCTCCCCTGGCCGCCGCCCTGGGACGCGACCGGGTCCACGCTCTGGATTGGGCGATCCTGCGATAGTCTGTTCGTAAAGCGTTCAGCACGTCGCTTCACCGCATCTTGGCGGACGGCGATGCAGGATGACGGCGGATCAAGGTCACGGACACCCGCCTCATGCTCACGCCCCGCCGCATCGTCATGACCGTCCGCCTCGGCTTCGCCCTGGCGGCGCTGGGCATGGCCGTCCTGATGCTGGGACCGTTCCAGGGTCTGGAACAGGTCTTCGGCCTGAACGACAAGGCTGCCCATGTGATCGCCTTCTATGGCGTGGCCAGCGGCCTGTTCCTGATCGCGCCGAACCAGCGCCGCGACGACCTGGCCCTCTATGTCATCGCCGCCGCCTTCGCCGCCGAACTGCTTCAGGCCCTGACCGGCCGCAGCGTCTCGATCATCGATTTCCTGGCGGGCGCGGCCGGCGTCGCCGCCGCCTGGGCGCCCGGCCGGATCGAACAGTTGCGCCAGGCCTTCCGCCGCCATCCGGACATGACCCTGGCCGAGATCGATCGTCTGGATCGCCGACTGCGCCGTCGCCGCGTCGAAACCAGCCGCCCGGGCGTCGCCGTCCTGCGCCCCTAGGGCTCCAACTCGATGTCCCAATAAAGATAGTCCAGCCAGCTCTGATGCAGATAGTGTGGCGGGAAGCGTCGGCCGGCGTCCTGAAGCTGCCAGGCGTTGGGGCGATAGGGTTCGCGGCGGATCGGCATCATGGCCTGGCGCGGCGTTCGCCCGCCCTTGGCCAGATTGCAGGGGCTGCAGGCCGCGACGATATTGTCCCAGGTCGTGCGTCCGCCCTGTGAGCGGGGGATGACATGGTCGAACGTCAGTTCAGCCGACTGACCGCAGTATTGGCAGGCGAAACCGTCGCGCAGAAAAACGTTGAAGCGGGTGAAGGCGGGGCTGCGGTCCTGATCCACATAGCTGCGCAGCGCGATCACGCTGGGAAGCTGCATCTCCATCGACGGCGAGCGGACGACCTTGTCATACAGGGACACCACGTCCACGCGGTCCTGATAGACCGCCTTGACCGCCTCCTCCCACGGCCACAGCGACAGCGGGTAATAGGACAGCGGACGGAAGTCGGCGTTCAGCACCAACGCGGGAAAACCGGAGGGCGGTCGATGGAGAACCTGCATCAGGCCCTCCCGCTCAGACGGGGGGATTTTGAGGCGACAGAGGTGAGGACACGTCTCCTTCCCTAGTCTTGTGAGATCAGCCTACCCCTGATTCCCGCTCATCGCCATGACCAGTGTGCAGCGTTTTCGTGACGTCTTGTCTCAGACCCCGCGGGCGTGAACCGGAAACCCCGGCAGGGTCCAGCCCCAGCGCAGGGCGGCCGCACGCAGCAGGAAGCCGGACAGCGCCGCGACGATGGCGGCGGGCCAGACGCCGACGCCTGGACCCCGCAGCACCATATAGACCGTTGCCGCCAGGATCGCGGCCGTGACGTTGATCTCTCGCCGCAGCAGGATCGACGGCTGGCCCGCCAGGGTGTCGCGCACGACCCCGCCGAAACAGGCCGTCAGCGTGCCCATGACGATGCAGATCAGGGCCGGCGCCCCGGCCGCTTCGGCCTTGGCCGCCCCCATCACGCCATAGGCCGCAAGACCCACGGCATCCAGCCACAGCAGGGCGCGAAACCGCCAGTCGCGCTGCCCCACCATCCACAGGGCCGTCGAGGCGAACAGGCAGACCGCCAGATAGCGCCAGTCCTGCACCCAGAAGACCGGCAGGCCGAGCAACAGGTCACGCAGCGTCCCGCCGCCTACACCGGTGATGGCGCCGAAGAAGGCGAAGGTGACCACGTCGTGCTTCTCGCGCGCTGCGGCCAGGGCGCCGGTGGCGGCGAAGACCGCCACGCCGGCGAAATCCAGCGCGGTCAGCACGGTCTGCGGATTGCGCAGCGGTTCGGTCAGGGCCGGATCGAGCGGGGTCACGCCGGCGCATCCAGCGCGATCTCGCCACGTTTCACGCCCGTATACCAGGCCCACAGCAGGTGCGTGGCGACCGCACGATAGGGCCGCCAGACCTCAGCGCGGGCATAGGCGCCCTTCTGATCAGGCCGAACCTCTGCGCCGTCCGCCCAGCGGATCGCCTCCTGCAAGGCCACGTCGCCGCCGGGGAAGACATCAAGCCGCCCCTCGCACATCATCAGATAGGCCTCGGCCGTCCACAGACCCACGCCCTTCAGCGCCGTCAGGGAGGCGATCGCCGCGTCATCATCGAGGTTTGCCAGATGCTCCAGATCGATCTCGCCCGCAATCTGCGCCCGCGCGATGCCCTGACCATAGGTCGCCTTCTGTCGCGACAGGCCCATGCCGCGCAGTTGATCCAGATCGTGCGCCAGCAACAGCTCGGGCGTGATACCGCCCATGCCTTCGCGCAGCCGCGCCCAGACCGAAGCGGCCGAGGCGACCGACACCTGCTGCTCCACGATCATGCGGAACAAGCCTTCGAATCCGCCCACTCTCAACCGCCATTCCAGCGGCGGCGTCTGCGCATCCACGCGCACGAGCGCCGGATCGGCGGCGACCAGCGCGCGACGCGCGGCGGCGATGTCATCAGGCGTGGGTGCGAACGGCATTCGCCATGCTTACGGCCCGTCGCGCTTGTCGGAAAGAGCGGGGGCGCCGTTGAGGGCCGTAAACCGCTAAAGACATTCTTGATGTTCGCCACCCGCTTCGCCCCCTCGCCGACCGGCCGCCTGCACAAGGGCCACGCTTTTTCGGCCCTGACCGCCTGGACGGCGGCGAAGGCGGCGGGCGGGCGGTTCGTGCTGCGCATCGAGGATATCGATCCGACACGATGCCGGCCGGAATATGAGGCGGGGCTTCTGGAGGATCTGGCCTGGCTGGGGCTGGATTGGGAGACGCCGGTCCGGCGCCAGTCCGATCATCTGGGCGACTACGCCGCCGTGATCGAAAACCTGCGGGCGCGAGGCCTGCTCTATCGGTGTTTCCGCACGCGCAAGGAGATCCTGAACGCCATCGGCGGCGCGCCACACGGGGCGATGGAGGCGGCGAGGCCCGGCCCGCATTCAGCGGACGAGGAGGCGCGTCTGCTGGCCTCGGGCGCGCCATTCGCCTGGCGGCTGTCGCTGGATCGGGCGCGGGAGACCTTGGGCGAGGCGGCCTGGAACGGCCTGAGTTTCGTCGAGGAGGGCGAGGGTCCGAACGGCGAAACCGGCGTCATCGCCGTCGATCCCGAGGCGGCGGGCGATGTCGTTCTGGCGCGCAAGGATACGGGCGTCGCCTATCATCTGGCCGTGACCCATGACGACGCCCTGCAGGGGATCACCCATGTGATCCGGGGTCAGGACCTGTTCGAGGCGACCCATATGCAGCGGCTGATCCAAACCCTGATGGGCTGGCCGGCGCCGACCTATCGCCATCATGCCTTGCTGACAGGGCCGGACGGGCGGCGCTACGCCAAGCGCGATCGCTCGATCACCCTGGCCGAGCTGAGGGCCGGCGGATTGACGGCCGAGGCCCTTCGCGCCGAACTGGACTTCAGCTCCGCCGGCTGAAAATGCGCGAAGCGCCGTAGCCGGTCAGGGCGGCCAGCAGGACACACAGCACGCCGTACAGCCACGGCCGACGGTGGGCGAACTCATAGATGTCGCGCTCCAACCCGACTTTCTCGACCGTCAGCGTCAGGTTCGACACTGACTGCGGCTCGCCGTCCTGAAACAGCCAGACCTCGGCGTAGTATTTGCCGGTCGGGGCGACGGTGGGCAGTTTGACCTCGGCGCGGAACAGGCCCCGGTCAACGAACTCGACCCCTTGGGAATCGGTGTCGTAGAGGGCGGCGGCCTCCTTCAGCCGGATCACGGCGCGGCGCCAGTCCAGATAGTCGTCGCCCAGACGGCTGACGACCACGTCGCGCACGCCGTAGCGGGTGACGGTGCGGCTTTCCTCGGGCGCATCAATGCGAAGGTGATCGACGCCGACGCCCAGGCGGCGCAGTTGGCCGAAGTCGGCGATGTCGCTGAGCGGTCGGGTCGAGGCGGTCATGTAGAAGCCGGGCGCGCCCTCGAACAGCACCGGCCGGCTGTTCAGCCAGACACCCGAAGTGCGCGTCTTCTTGACCAGGCGGATCGGCGCGTCCGGCCCCCGCACAACGACCACGACGTCCGCCGGTTCAGGCGTCGGATTGAATACGGCGCCGTAGAGGACAATGGACGCACCCCGAAAACTGCTGTCGACCCGGACCTGGGCGTCGGTCAGGGCGGCGGCGACACGCAGGTCGCCGGTCGTCGCTTCGGACCGATCGAGCGGCGGGGCCGCAACGGCGGGCGGAGGGGGGGGAAGCGCCTGCATCAGTCGGCGATCCCCGGCGCGATCATGAAGATGTCGTTGGGCCGCACGAACAGATCCAGCCCCATCTGGATCCCGACCAGCAGCACGATCAGACCCAGCGCTGCGCGCAACTCCTCTGCGCGGAACCGCCCGGCGAAGCGCGCGCCGATCTGGGCGCCGACGACACCGCCGAGCAGCAGGATGGTGGACAGAACGATGTCGACCGTCTGGTTACGCCCGGCCTGAAGAATGGTGGTGATGGCGGTGGTGATGATGATCTGGAACAGGCTGGTGCCCACCACCGCGCCCGCGCGCATGCGCAGGATATAGAGCATGGCCGGGACCAGGATGAAGCCGCCGCCCACCCCCATGATGGCCGACAGGACGCCTGCGAAGACGCCCAGTCCGAACGGCGGCAGGGCGCTGATATAGAGGCCCGACTTCGGAAACTTCATCTTCAGCGGCAGGCCATACAGCCACATCGGCCGCCGACGCTGTTTGTGCGGCGCGGGCAGCCCCCGGCGGCGGCGCAGGATTTCGGTCAGGCTCTCGTTCAGCATCAGAATGCCGATCGCGCCCAGGAAGACGAGATAGGACAGAGCCACGACCAGATCGGCCTGGCCCAGCAGGCGCAGGTAGCGAAACAGCTCGACCCCCGCCAGGGCGCCGGCCGCGCCGCCGGCCGCCATCACCGACCCCATCTTGAAATCGACCGAACCCGCCCCGGCATAGCGGATGACGCCCGAGGTCGAGGAGGCCACGACATGGCTGGCCTGGCTGGCGACGGCGACGGTCGGGGGGATGCCCAGGAAGACCAGGATCGGCGCCATCAGGAAGCCGCCGCCGATGCCGAACAGGCCGGACACGAATCCGACCACCGCCCCCAGGATCACCAGGGTCGGCCAGTTCACCGAAACCTCGGCGATCGGCAGATAGATGTCCAAAGGACGCGCCTTCGGCTGGAGCGGACACAAGAATCGCCGTCAGGCGGGCGAGGTCGGGGACGACCGGGCGACCGATAGCCGCCCGGCGCCTGGGAATCTAGCCTGTCGCTTGAGTCTGGGTCTGCGACTGGGCCACGAAGGCGTCGGCGGCGGTGCGGGCCGCGCGCTGGGCCGTGGCGCTGGCCGTCGGGCGCAGGCGCGTCACGGCGGCCTGGGCCTCCGCATCGCCGCCACGCGCGGCGATCATGTACCACTTCAGCGCTTCGGTCGGATTCTTGGCCACGCCGTCGGCGCCCGTCTCATAGATGCGCGCGACGTTGTACTGGCTGTCCGGCAGGCCGCGCTCGGCCGCGTTCAGCAGCCAGGTCAGGGCCTCGGCCTGATTGGTCGCGCCGCCGTCGCCTTCATAGAGCTGCATTCCATACAGATGCATCCCGCGCGGATCGCCGCCCTCGGCCGCGCGACGGCCCCACTGACGGCTTTGGGCCGGGTCGGCGGGCACGCCATTGGCGCCGTCCAGATACAGCTGACCCAGGTAGGTTTGGGCGGGGGCGTAACCCAGGTTGGCGGCGCGCTTCATGCCGTCCAGGCCAGAGTTGTCGCCGGCCTCCAACTTGCCGATCGCCGCCTCATAGTCCGCCGCGCCAGGGCCGCCGATGTCGAAGGTCGCCTTCGGGCCGGTCGGCGTCACTGCCGACGCGGCCAGAGGCACGGCGCCGTTCGTCGTCGAGCCGCCGAAGCTGGGCATTTCGAAGTCCGGGGCGCCGCCGTCGGTCAGGGACAGATAGCCATAGACGCCCCCGGTCAGGGCGACCGCAGTGACCGAAGCCAGAAAGGTCTTCTTGACCGTCGATCCGTCCTTGGACGCCTGCCGGTCCAGCCGTTCCTGCAGCTTGGACTTGCCGCCGCGCTTCAGGCCGAAGCCCGACCGAGGCGCGGGTTCCGGCTCGGCCGGCGCGGTGATCGCAGCACGGGCGGCGTCGATGGTGCTGCGGGTCGAGGCGGCGCGGCCCGCGGCGGCGGCGGCTTCCATGCTGGAGCGCAGCCGGCGCGGATCCACGAACTCGGTCTCGCCGCCGAAATCGTCGTCGTCCGCGTCCAGGACAGCGGCGTCACGCTTTTCGGTCGGTGCGGCCGAGAAGCCCGGCGACGTCGCTTCCAGCGCGTCCTCGACGTCTGCGCCGCCGAAACCGCTGAAGGGCTGGATGATGGGCTCTACGCCGTCGGGATCGACCTGGCGCATCGGCATGTCGTCAGCCAGCGCCTCGACGGGCTCGGCCTCGGTCTGGGCGACGGGCGAAGAGGGGAAGGGCGCGGCGGTCGCGACTTCGGGCGTCACCGGATCGCTGGACCAGGCGTCCTGGTCGGTGAAGGTTTCATCGGGGAAGGCGGCGGCGCGCCAGTCGCCTTCGATGGATGCGGACTGGATCGGCGCCTGTATGGTCGCCGAGGCGGCGCGTTCCAGCACCTGTCGCGCCGGGGTCCACGCCGGCTCATTGTCCAGCGGCTTGTCACGGATCGGCGTCGGCGCGCGGGCGTCGATGCTTTCGCGGGCCTCGGCCAGCAGACGGGCGGTGCGTTCCTCGCTCAGACGCATCCGCTCGGCCAGCTCGCCGGAGGCGCGGTCGTAGCGTTGCTCGATCTTGTCCGAGCTTTCCGACAGGCGTCGGCCGATGTCTTCCAGCGCCTGCTGCGAGCGGCGCTCGGACTGGGCGATGCGATCGCTCAGCTGGTCAGAGATGCGGGTGATCTCGCCGCCCAACTTCTCCAGGGCGATGGCGTGGCGATCGTCGCTGGCGGTCAGGCGTTGGTCGACGCGGTCGATGTGGCGGGCAAACTCCTGGTCCAGACGCGCGGCGCGGCGGGCGACTTCGGTTTCGATGGTCTGGCTGACGACGTCGGCGGCGGCGCGGGCGACGGTGTCGGTGCGACCGTCGTTGTCCGTCTCGACCTTCTTGACCCGCGCATTGAGGTTGCGGGCGATGCGCAGGACCTCGCGGCCCATGGCCTCAAGACCGACGGCGCCCTTCTCTTCGGACGCCTTCAACTGATCGCCGACAGCCTGGACGGCGCGTTCGATGCGGTCGATGCGCGCGCCGGTTTCCGCGGCGTCCAGGCGTTGCATCATCTCGGCGCGATTGTTGTCGATCTGACGCGACAGGCTTTCGGCCAGTTTCTCGAAACGAACCAGGTCGCGCGCGCCTTCCGGCTCGACGCGGCTTTCGGCCGTCCGCATCCGCTGGTCCAGGGCGGCGAACGAGCGTTCCAACGTCTTCAGGGCTTCGGTCGTACGGTTCTGGGCCTCGTCCAGACGCGCGCTGACCTGGGCCAGCATTTCCGTGCCGACGCCGGGGCCGGCGGACTTCTCGACCGCCTCCATCCGCTCGCGCAGATCGCTGACGCCCAGACGCTGGCGTTCCTCGATGTCGTACAGACGCCCGGTCAGGGCGCCCAGGGAAGTCTCGATCTTGCCGAAGGCTTCCTGGGTCGAAGGGCCGGTGTCGCGTTCGAAGGCGCGCAGGCGGCGATGCCCTTCGCGCAGCTCCTCGGCGATATCGTCTATGCGGCGGGCGGCGCCCTGGGCCTCGGCCTCCTGGCCGTCCAGCCGGCGCATCAAGCCCGCGACGGCCTGATCCACGCCCTGAATGGCGACGGTCGACCGACGTTCGGCGGCTTCCAGCCGCGCGGCGATCACGTCGATGGAGGCGCTGATCCGCTGCTGGCTGTCTTCGACCTCATAGGCGTCGTCCAAACGGCGGCTGCGGTTGCGGCGTTCGTATTCGGCGGCCTGGGAGCGACGCGGCAGGGTGGCGTAGCCCTCCTCCTCGTCCTCCATGATCATGGAGTTGAGCCATTCGCCCAGCGTCATGCCGGACCGGCGCGCCAGATCCTTGGCGACCTCGCGTGCTTTGGGATCGATTCCCTTAACGCTCCACGGCGCTGCAGCGCTCACTGATTCGTCTCCCAGCCCATGCGACGAAGGCTATACCGTCAATATCGAGGGTGTAAACTGATGGTTAACCGCAATATCTAGCAGCGATATCCCAATCCTGTGGACATCGCGCCAGACAGCCGGATTTGTGAATCATCTCGGTTAACGCGGCATGAAGATTAACCTCCCGGCAAGGGTTCGCTTGCCAAGCGGCGCAGCTTTCGCCACCTGCGGCGCATGAGCCTGACCACCACCCTCGTTCTGCTGGGCGTCGCCCTCGTCGTCATGGTTTTCTGCGGATGGCGCGGCGCCCGGCCGCCCGATCCGTTCAAGGGGCCGCGCTTGATGCCGTGGCGGTTCCTGATGGTCGGGGCCGCGGCGATCGCCATGCTGCTGCTGATTCACCTGGCGACGCTGTTCGGCGCCGAGCGTGCGCCCTGGATACCTGGCGCCTAGAGGCGGGAACCCGATGACGGCCGGTCGGTTGAACCTTGCGAACCACTCAAGGAGATACCGCGTGTCCGACAAACTGACCCCCGCCGAGGCCGAGAAGGAATTCTGGAAGAGCCTGAAGGAGTCCAACACCGGCATGCTGGGCATCGATCGCCCCGGCTATCACCACCAGCCCATGACCGGTTTCGGCGAGGACGAGACGGGGACCATCTGGTTCTTCACCCGCGACGACACCGATTTCGCCCGTGACGTCGCCGGCGGCGGCCAGAACGGCATGTTCTGCTACCAAGCGAAGGACGGCAAGGTTCAAGCCTGCATCCACGGCCGTTTGGCTATCGATCAGGACCGCAGCCGCATCGAGAAATACTGGAACCCCGTCGTCGCCGCCTGGTACCCAGACGGCAAGGACGACGCCCATCTGACCCTGATCCGCTTCGACGCCGACGACGGCCGCGTCTGGGTGTCCGACAAGGGCGCGCTGGGCTTCGGCTACGAAGTCCTCAAGGCCAACCTGACCAAGAGCGTCCCGGATGTCGGCGGCGTGTCGGACGTGAAGCTGTAGGCTTCGACGCTTCAGAAACGAGAAAAGGCGGGCCCGATCGGGTCCGCCCTTTTTTCGTTCATCCCCCGAAGCACCAGGCCAGCACGGCCTTCTGGGCGTGGATGCGGTTTTCGGCTTCGTCCCAGACCAGAGAGCGCGGCCCGTCGATGACGGCGTCGGTGACTTCCTCGCCACGGTGGGCGGGAAGGCAATGCAGGAAGACCGCTTCGGAATCGGCGAGATCCATCAGGGCTTCGTCGACGCCGTAATGTTCGAACGCCGCCAGGCGCGCCTCATAGTCCTGATCCCCCATGGAGACCCAGGTGTCGGTGACGATGACGTCGGCGCCCTTGACCGCCTCGCGCGGATCGCTGGTCAGGGTGACGGCGTCGCCGCCCTTGGCCAGGTCGCGAAGGTCCGGGTGGTATTCCGCCGGGCAGGCGACGTTCAGATGGAAGCCGAACTTGGGCGCCGCGTGCATGAAGCTGTGGCAGACGTTGTTGCCGTCGCCGATCCAGGCGATCGTCTTGCCGGCGATCGGTCCGCGATGCTCCTCGATCGTCTGCAGATCGGCCAGGATCTGGCACGGGTGCGACCGGTCGGTCAGGCCGTTGACCACCGGCACGGTCGAGACGCGGGCGAACCGCTCGACATCCTCGTGATCGTTGGCGCGGATCATCACCGCATCCACCATGCGCGACAGAACCCGGGCGGTGTCCTCCACCGGCTCGCCGCGCCCCAGCTGCATGTCCGAGGCCGTGGCGATGATGGACGAGCCGCCCAGCTGGCGGATCGCCGCGTCGAAGCTGAACCGCGTGCGGGTCGAGTTCTTCTCGAAGATCATCGCCAGAACGCGGTCCTTGCCCGGCGCATCGGCGTCGGCGCGCCCCTGGGGCCAGCCCTTACGGGCGGCTTTGCGGGCATGGGCGTCGTCCAGGATGGCGCGCAGATCCGCTGCGTCCAGCCGGTGGATGTCGAGGAAGTGCCGGACCATCAGGCCGCCAGCTTTTCGCGGGCGACCTCGCAGGCCGCTTCGAAACGGGCCACGGCTTCGCGGGCCTCGTCCAGCGTCAGGTTCAACGGCGGCAGCAGGCGCACGCAGTTGTCGCCGCCGCCGGCGATCAGCAACTGCTGCGTGTCGCGCGCCAGGGCCATGAACTCGCGATTGTTCGGCACCATCTTGATGCCGATCAGAAGGCCTTTGCCGCGGACGTCGGCGATCACATCGGGGAAGCGTTCCTGAAGGCCGGCGAACTGCTGCTTCAGATAGCCGGCGACCTCGTTGACGTTGTTCAGCGTCTCGGGGCTGTTGATCAGGCTTAGCGCCTTTTGACCGACGGCCATGGCCAGGGGGTTGCCGCCGAAGGTCGAGCCGTGAACGCCGACCGTCATGCCCTTGGCCGCCTTGGCCGAAGCCAGACAGGCGCCGATGGGGAAGCCCCCGCCCAGGGCCTTGGCCACCGCCATGATGTCCGGCGCCATGCCCGCCCATTCATGGGCCCACAGCTTGCCGGTCCGGCCCATGCCGCACTGGACCTCGTCGAAGATAATCAGGACGCCGTGTTCGTCGCACAGCTCACGTAGCCCCCGCAGGCACTGTTCGGGCATGGCGCGGCAGCCGCCCTCGCCCTGCACGGGCTCGACGATGATGGCGGCGGTCGTGGGGTTAGCGATGGCGGCCTTGATCGCCTCGTGGTCGCCCCACTTCAGCTGGTGGAAGCCCTGCATCGGCGGGCCGAAGCCCTCCGTATAGCTGGGGTTGGCGGCGGCGTTGATCGCGCCATAGGTCCGACCATGGAACGAGCCGTCGAAGCCGTAGATGTCGATCCGCTCAGGCGCGCCACTGGCCGAGTGGTATTTGCGCGCCGTCTTCAGCGCGCATTCGACGGCTTCAGTGCCCGAGTTGGTGAAGAACACCACGTCGGCGAAGCTGGATTCGCACAGGGCGTCCGCCAGGGCTTCCTGACCCGGAATGCGGAAGATGTTGGAGACGTGCCACAGCTTCTCGGCCTGATCCTTGACCGCCTGGACCAGTTCGGGGTGGGCGTGGCCCAGGCCGTTGGTCGAGATGCCGGCGACGCAGTCGAGATATTCGGTCCCGTCGGTCGCCCACAGACGCGCGCCTCGGCCGCGTTCCACTTCCAGCGGCGCGCGATTGTAGACACCCATCAAATGCTCAGTGGACACGGGACCAAGACCTCCAAAAGCGAGACGGCCCCGGCGCGAGCGCGACGGAGCCGGATCAATACGGTCAGGCGTTGTCGGACGCGCGAGGGTCTTAGTCAACACCGGCGCCGAGGACGCCCCGCGCTCGCACATCGGCGATCAAGACACGCAGCGCCTGCCGTTGATCCGTCTGCAGCACGCGCAAGGGCAGGATGAAGTTGGTGTTGGGCGAGGCCGCGAAGATCAGGCGATCCTTGTCCTCCACCACCGCGACCAGATTGCGCCAGCCGATGCGGGTTTCGAAATCCACACCCGACAGCGCCAGACCGCCGTCATCGATGCGCCAATCGGTTGGCTTTTGCGCAATCGGCGCCCGGCGCGCCGACGCCATGACCCTGGAATGCGCCATGACCGACAACCCGATAAAACCATACAGCCCGACCAATTGCAGGCTGACGATCCAGCCGATCCGCTCTAGGGGCAGGCCGAGGCAGACGGCGATGGTCGCCAGCATGGCGCCGCCGAGAAACAGCACGGGCAGGTTCGCCCAGCGCCGGACGACGGGCCACGCCTTGACGGCCGTCCGCCCCTCCTTCGGCGTCGGCTGGACGCCGCGAACCTCGATGACCGTCGTCACTCGCCGCCGGGCGTGGTGGCCGGGGCAGCAGGCGCAGTCTCAGCGGCGACCGCGGCGTCCTTGGCCTGGATTTCGACCAGCCTCTTGTCCAGGGCCAGGCCCAGGTCGGCGATGAACAGGCCGAAGCGGGCGACGTCGACGCCCTTCAGATACGACAGCTTGTCGTCAGTCGTATGGATGCGCTGGAAGACGGGCGGGACGAAGCCCTCCTTCAGGCCGTTGTCCTTGCCGCCGTTGAAAGCCAGCCACATCTGGTGGGCGCCGACCGCATCCTGGGTGCCCATCGACACCACCGGCACGCCCGCAGCCGAGAAGGCGCGGTCGTCGCTGGGCGGATAGGTCGGATAGGGCATGCAGTCGAAGCCGCGTTCGGCGCACAGGCCGCGCAGTGTCTCCAGCACGAAAGCCGACTGCGGCCCATTGTTCTCGCCATACATGACCGTCCGGCCATAGGCGGCGACATCGGCGTTGATGACGGCGGCGATCCGGTCCTTGCCGTGTTTCTCAAGGAAGGCCTTGGCGCCCAGAAGGCCCAGCTCTTCTTGGTCGGTGAAGACGAAGACGAAGCGGTGGGCGACCGGCTGGCCTTCCAGCGCCATGTCCAGCGTCTTGGCCGCCTCCATCATCGCCATGACCGAGCCGACGTTGTCGACGATGCCGTGCGAGAGCGTCCCGTCTCGCAGCTTCACCGCATCATAGTGGGCGGTCAGCACGATGTCCTTGTCGCCCTCGCCCACCGTGACGACGACATTGGCGCCTTCCATCGGGCCGGTGGATTGGTTGCCGCCCTCGAAGGTCTGGATCTCGGGCGTGAAGCCCAGCGTCGTCAGGAAGCCGACCAGGACCTGGGTCCGCTCGGCGTTGGTGGGCTTGATGAACTGGGCGGCGCCGGCGGCGATGTCGGGGCGGTCGCCGGCCTGGGGCGTCGCTTCCTGAGCGAAGGCGGGACCAAAAGCGGATGTGGCGGCGAACAGGGCCGTGGCGGCGACGAGCGAACGAAACAGCATGAAGCGGACCTCTCGGGGGAGCGATCCGCAACAGGTAGCGATCTAGCTCTTAAGACGCCAGCCCGAGCGGAACACCAGCCAGCAGACCACGCCCATGACCGCCATCAGCACGGCCGACCCTATGACGCCGACCGTCAGATTGCTTTCGGCATGGCCGATGAAGCCGTAGCGGAAGCCGTCGATCAGATAAAAGAAAGGGTTGTAGCGGCTCAACGCCCGGAACGGCTCGGGCAGATTTTCGACCAGGTAGAAGGTGCCCGACAGGAAGGTCATCGGCATGACGATGAAGTTCTGGACCGCCGACAGGTGGTCGAACTTCTCGCTCCACAGCCCCGCCAGCACGCCGGTCATGCCCATGATGAAACAGGCGGCCAGGGCGAACCAGACGATGGCGAAGATATTGGCGATGCCCAGCGGCGCGAACGGCAGCACGCAGATCGCCGTGACCAGACCGACCGCGAGACCGCGCGTCGCGGCGCCCAGCGTAAAGCCCAGCGTCAACTCCAGCGGGCTGAGCGGCGGCGTCAGGAAGTCGGTCGCCGTGCCCATGATCTTGGCCTGGATCAGGCTGGACGAGGCGTTGGCGAAGGCGTTGTTCAACATGGCCATCATGATCAGGCCGGGCGCGACGAACAGGGCGAACGGCGTGCCATGCAGCGGGGGCCGCGCGTTCTGAAGCGCCACCACGAACACCAGCATATAGAGCAGCGTCGTCACCACCGGCGCCGCCACCGTTTGGGCGCCCACCTTCCAGAAGCGACGCACCTCGCGCAGATACAGGGTCTGCACCCCGATCCAGTTGATCCCCGGATAGCGACGCGGCTGCGGCAGGCCGGCAGGCCGGGTGGAGATCAGATCGGGCGTATCGGTCATGGCCCGCCAGATGCGCTCGACCGCCGCGCTTCGCAAGGCCGAGGTGATTGGTGATTGGTGAATCGTGACTGTCCCGCGCAGTCGTCCTGACTCACCAGTCACGCGTCACCATTCACCAATCCGCCTTAACCTTAACGATGATTCAATATCTGGTTTCTGTGGACAGGATGATTCGCACATCTTGCGTCTCTTAACGGCTGGTTTACGATTAGTTGTAGGTCAAGACCCCGGAGGGGGAGCCTGGACCTAGATATTGAATCCAAACTCGCTGGAGGGTGGCATGACCGCAGGCTGGACCGACGACCGCGTAGGCGCGCTAAAGAAGCTCTGGCTTGAGGGCCAGTCCGCGAGCCAGATCGCCAAACAACTGGGCGGCGGGGTCACCCGTAACGCCGTGATCGGCAAGGTGCACCGTCTGGGCCTGTCGGGCCGGGCCGCCCCCTCGCAACCGGCGCGCACCGTCGCCGCGACCTTCCGCACCGCGCGTCCGCGTCCGGCGCCGGCCGCTCCGGCGCAGCAACCTTCGGCCCCGCGCCGTCTGGAAGCCGTCCAGCCCAAGCCGGTCGAACCCGCCGCGCCCGTCCCCGCCCCGATCCCGGACCTGCCGGGCACGGCGACCGTGATGACGCTAGGCGCCCACATGTGCAAATGGCCGATCGGCGACCCGTCGTCGCGCGAGTTCAGCTTCTGCGGCCGCCGCTCGTCGGAAGGCGTCTATTGCGTCGAACACGCCCGCGTCGCCTACCAGCCGCAAGTCCGTCGCGGCTCCAAGGAAAGCGGTTCCGACCTGGCCCGCAGCCTGCGGCGCTATATTTAAGCGCGCTACGCTCACGACGCGGTCGCTCGCGACTTGAGCGCGGCGCTTCGCGCGGGTCATGCCCGCGTCACAGATGCTCTCCATTGAGCTAACTTCCCCCTCGCCGGTTCGCGCAAGCGGCCGGCGAGACTTCAGGGGCGGGGCTGCGGTTCATCCGGGTTGACGCAGCCCCATCCGCCTTTCGATCAGTTCAGCACCCGCCGCGCATCCGGCGTATCCAGCGAAAACGCCGGAATCTGCGCCTCGAAACTGCGCCCGTCCGCATCCGTCATATAGTAGGCGCCCACCATCGAGCCGCTGTCGGTGCCCAGCGGACAGCCCGAGGCGTAGGCATAGCTGCCGCCGGGTTCGATCACCGGCTGTTCGCCGACCACGCCAGGGCCGCGCACCTCTTCGACATGGCCGTGGCCGTCGGTGATGGTCCAGCGGCGCGCCATTAGCTGCACCGTCGATCCCGTCAGATTCACGATCTCGATCTGATAGGCCCAGACCCAGCGGCCTTCGTCGGGATCGGACTGGCCCGCCAGATAGCTGGGCCGGACCCGGATCAGGATGCCGTTCGTCTCGGCGGTATAGGCAGGACCCTCGTGCATGGGCTATATGCTCGCCCCGCCGCGCGCGGGCTGCAAGCGCGACTTGGAGACAAGTCGTGAAAACCGTGTGAGACAGACGCCATGAGCTCCTTCCAAGCGCCCCGTCCCGGCATCCTGCCCGCCCAGTCCATCGAGACTTTGATCGCCACAGGCGCCGTCACGTCCGACACGCCCTTCGACCACGACCAGGTCCAGCCGGCCAGCCTGGACCTGCGGCTGTCGGATCAGGCCTGGCGCGTCCGCGCCTCCTTCCTGCCCGGCCGGCGCAAGGTCGAGGACCGCATCGCCGACGTGGCCATGCACGCCATCGAGATCACCGAGGCCGGCGTCGTGCTGGAAAAGGGCTGCGTCTATATCGTGCGCCTTCAGGAGCGGTTGAAACTGCCCCAAGGCCTGATCGCCCGCGCCAATCCGAAAAGCTCGACCGGCCGCGTCGATGTCTTCGTGCGTCTGCTGACCGATCAGGGCGCCAGCTTCGATGACGTGGCCGAGGGTTATGACGGCCCGCTCTATATGGAGGTCGCGCCCCAGACCTTCTCCATCCTGGTCCGTCCCGGCACGCGCCTGAACCAGCTACGGCTCAAGGCCGGCGATCCGCCCAAGCTGGAGACCCGCTCGGTCGGCGTCGATCTGCAGGGCGGCGACATCGTCGGCTTCCGCGGGCGTCGCCATGCGGGCGTGGTCGATCTGGACCACATCGACGGCCACGATCCGCGCGACTTCTGGGAGCCGCTGAGCCTGCGCCGTGGCGAACTGCTGCTGGATCCGGGCGAATTCTACATCCTGGCCTCGTCCGACGACGTCGAGATCCCGGTCGATCAGGCCGCCGAAATGACCCCCATCGATCCGTCGGTCGGCGAGTTCCGCGTCCACTACGCTGGCTTCTTCGACCCCGGCTTCGGCACCGACGAGGCGCATGGCGCGGGCTCGAAGGGCGTGCTGGAAGTCCGCACCCATGACACGCCGTTCCTCTTGGAACACGGCCAGATCGTCGCCCGCCTGGTCTATGAACCCCTGACCGAACGCCCCAGCCGTCTGTATGGCGAAAGCGGCAGCCACTATCAGAACCAGGGCCTGAAGCTGTCGAAGCATTTCAAAGCGTGGTGACTGAGGTGAGCGAGGGGTGCTAGTGAGCGAGAAGTGAGCCGAGGCCGAAAACGCCGCACCGCTCTTCGCTCACCTCTTGCTCACTAGCACCCCTCGCTCACTCCCACTCACGTCAGCCGATCCGCCTTCCTCAGCCCCGGGAACATCGTCGCCCAGGCCCCGGTCGCGGCCAGGGCGCCGAATCCGCCGAACACCGCCGCCCCGACCGCGCCCAGCAGCCGGACCATGACGCCGGAATAGGCCTCGCCCAGTTCGTTCGAGGCGCCGATGAACAGCATGGACACCGAGGACACCCGCCCGCGCATGTGATCGGGCGTGGCCAGCTGGATCAGGGTCTGGCGCACATTGACGCTGATCATGTCCGCCGCCCCGCCGATGAACAGGGCCAGGCCTGACAGCCAGACGATGCGCGACAGGCCGAAGGTGATGGTGCACAGGCCGAACACCGCCACCGCCGCGAACATCCAGCGCCCGCCGTTCTGGCGGACCGGATAGCGGCTTAGGTAGATAGCCATGACCATGGCCCCCACGCCGAACGACGCCCGCAACAAGCCGAACCCTTGCGGTCCAACATGCAGGATGTCGCGCGCGAAGATCGGCGTCAGCAGCGCCACGCCCGCCAGCAGCACCACCACCAGATCCAGTGAGATGGCGCCCAGCACGATCTTGGTCTTCCAGACATAGGCCAGACCTTCCTTCACGGAATCCACAGGCGACAGTGGATTGGCCTGTGGCGCGGGCTTGCCGCTGGTGCGGATCAGGATGAAGGCGGCGACGGCCAGCAGGAACATGCCCAGCGACACCGCATAGGCCAGGGGCACGTTCACCCCCACGATCACCCCGCCCAGGGCCGGGCCGGCGATGGCCCCTGTCTGGAATGCGATGGACTGGGCCGCGATGGCGGGCGGCAGAGCCTTTCGCCCCACCACCATCGGCAGGAAGGCCTGGCTGGCCGGCGCCAGAAACGCCCGCGCCGCGCCGAACAGGGCCGCGACCGCCAACAGACCCCACAGCGGCGGGTTTCCGTGCAGGGCCATGGCCAGGAATGATCCCGCGCAGGCCGCCTCGACCAGGATCGAGATCCACACCGTGCGCTTCCGGTCGCGCCGATCCGCCATCGCCCCGGCGGGAAGCGTAAAGGCCAGCAGCGGCAGGAACTGACACAGCCCCACCAGCCCCAGATACAGGCTGGCCTCCTCGACCGGATGATCGCGCCGGGCGATCTCATAGACCTGCCATAACAGGGCCGAGGACTGGATCTGGATCGCCAGCACCGCCACCACGCGGCCGAACCACAACAGGCGGAAGTCGCGAATGCCCCACGGGCTGGCCGGGCCTTCGGGCGGAGATGGCGGGGCGGCGGGGCCGGCAGCGATGGATTCTTTGGTCAAGGTCTCGGCTTCGGCAGGAGCGCACCGTCTTCTCGCAGACGCGGATTATCCCTAAAGCATAGCCGCATGAGCCGCGCATCAACTCCCGTCATCGATCCTGTCGAACTGACCCGCGACCTGATCCGCATTCCCTCCGTCACGCCCGCCGACGAGGGGGCGATGGATGTGCTGGAGCGCCATCTGACGGCGCTAGGCTTCACCTGCCGCCGCCTGGCCTTCGAGGGACCGGGAGGCGAGGGCGTCCATGCGCGGATCGAGAACCTGTACGCCCGGCGCGGGACCGCCTCGCCCAACCTGTGTTTCGCCGGCCATACGGACGTGGTCCCGACCGGCCCGTCGGACCAGTGGTCGGCCCAACCCTTCAACGCCGAGGTCAGGGACGGCGTCCTGTACGGCCGGGGCGCGGTGGACATGAAGGGCGGGATCGCCGCCTGGGTCGCCGCCGTGTCCCAGGTGCTGGCCGAAGGCGAGCCGAAGGGCTCCCTCTCCTTCCTGATCACCGGCGACGAGGAAGGCCCGGCGCTTCATGGCACCAAGCGGGTGGTCGAGGCCCTGGCGGCCGAGGGCGAGGTCATCGACGCCTGCGTTGTCGGCGAACCCTCCTCGTCGCAACAGCTGGGCGACATGATCAAGGTCGGGCGGCGCGGCTCGTTGAACACCTGGATCACCGTCCACGGCAAACAGGGCCATGTCGCCTATCCCGAGCGCGCCGCCAACCCGGCCCCGGTGATCGCGAAGCTGATAGCCCGCCTGAACGATTACGTCCTCGACCAAGGCTACGAGAACTTCCCCCCGTCGAACCTCGAAATCACCACCATCGACATCGGCAATCCGGCGACCAACATCATCCCGGCCCAGGCGACGGCGCGGCTGAACATCCGCTTCAACCCCAGCCATACCGGCGACGCCCTGATCGACTGGCTGAACCGCGAGGCCGGTGCCATGCAGGCCGAGACCGGGCTTCAGATCACCCTGGAGCACCTGTGCTCGGGCGAGGCCTTCCTGACCGAGCCGGGCGCCTTCGTGGAGGCGGTTCAGGACGCGGTCGAGGCCGTGGCGGGCCGCCGCCCCGTGGCCTCCACCACCGGCGGCACCTCCGACGCCCGCTTCATCCGCGCCCTGTGCCCGGTCTTGGAACTGGGCCTGGTCGGCCAGACCATGCACCAGATCGACGAACGGGTGCCGACGGCGGAGCTGGAGACGCTGACGGCGGTCTATCGCCGGGTGATCGAGACGGTGTTTGAGCGGTTGTAGCGAGACCTGTGTGACAGATTTTTGCTGAATATGCTTCTACTTGGTCCGCCCTAAACCGGGCCTTCGGATAGTCCGAAAAGGGTGGGAACCGGACGTTGAACTCCCATTCAACGCATTGGCTTGATCCATCGGATAGAAGCCAAGTCGACAGCTTTCAAGTCGATGTCGTCACCGGCTGGTGTGCCGTATTGGAAGCCTTCGAGGCAGGTTGGGTAGCCGCCTTCAAGCCAAAGAATGAAGCCCATGAGCAGGATTTCGTCGCCCACGGAAACTTCGGCGTTCGGTCCGTCCATGATGCGCTCTGGCCAAGTGATAGGTGGCTCGCTGTTCACCACATCAAAGGACGTATAGAAGCCGTGGCCAGTGTTATGCCGCTCGGAAATTCGAGCGTCAGATAAGAGGCTGTGGAGAGGCTCGGCAATGCTTGGCTGACTATCGCAAATGATCGCGAGCACCGTCCGCTCAAGTTCCGTGAACTCCGACATTCCCCCTCCAGAGCCATAGCCTACGCGTCAGACCGAACGTCGCCTATGGGTCGGTCTGCGACATTGGTTTCCGGCAGCCATCGCACGCCTCGCCTAGCTCCGCTCCAAAAACCGCAACGCCGTCAAAACGTGCGTCTTCACCCCCAGCGGCAGAACCTTTTCGTTCGGTGAAAACTCCGGCGAATGGTTGGGTGCGGATTGGGCGGGGTCGACGCCGTCGGGACTGGCGCCGAGATGGTAGAAGACGCCGGGGATGACCTGCTGGAAATAGCTGAAGTCCTCAGCCACCGTGGTCGGGGGCGTGGCGGCGTTGACGTTCCCCGCGCCCGCCGCCTCGGTCAGGACAGGGGCCAGCCAGGCGGACAGGCCGGGGTCATTGAACACCAGGGCGGCGTTCTGTTTGACGCCGAACTCGGCGGTGGCGCCGTAAGCCTCGGCGACGTGGTCGATGGCGGTCTCCGCGCGGGCGACCAGGGCGTCGCGCTGGGCCGTATCGAAGGTGCGCAGGGTGCCGGACAGCGTCGCACTGTCGGGGATGATGTTGTAGCGGACGCCGGCATTGATCGTGGCGATAGTGAAGACGGTCGGGGTCGTGGTCGGATCGACCGTGCGCGCCGTCAGGGTGTTGACCGTCTCGACCACCTGGCCCGCTACCGCGATCACGTCGACCCCGCGCCAGGGCCAGGCACCATGCGTCTGCTTGCCCATGAGGCGGATATCCACGCGGTCGGAGGCGGCCATGAAGCCCTCGGGTCGATAAAAGACGCTGCCCGGACGGCCCGGCACGACGTGCAGGCCGAAGATGGCCTCAGGCTTGGGATCGTTCAGCGCCCCGTCCGCGATCATCAGGGCCGCCCCGCCCTTGGGCTCTCCCGGAGGCGCGCCCTCCTCGGCCGGCTGGAAGACGAAGACCACCGTGCCGGCGATCCGGTCCTTCATCCCCGCCAGCACCTCGGCCGCGCCCATCAGCATGGCCATATGCATGTCGTGGCCGCAGGCGTGGGCCACCGGCACCGTATTGCTCATGTAGGTCCCGGTGGCGGTCGAGGCGAAGTCCAGGCCCGTCGCCTCCTGCACCGGCAGGGCGTCCATGTCGGCGCGCAGGGCCACCGTCCGACCCGGCCGTGCGCCGCGCAGCACGCCGATCACGCCGGTCTTGCCGACCCCGGTGCGGACCTCCAGCCCCAACGACCGCAGATGCTCGGCGATCACCCCGGCCGAACGGGTCTCGGCGAAGCCCAGTTCAGGGTGCTGGTGGAAGTCGCGCCGCCACGCGACGACCTCGGGCATGACGCGCTGGACGGCGGCGTCCACACTGGCCGTATCGACCTGCGCCTGAGCGGCGCCGGCGGCAAGCAACAGCGCCAGTGTGGAGGCGGCGAACAATCGGCGCATGTGAAGGTCCCGTGAAATTTTCAGCCCGACGACAGGTGACGGCGCCGCACCCGCTTGTGCAAGTCGTCGCGAACGCCGATTTCTCTCCGCATGGGTGAGAAGGCCTTCAAGAGCGCAAAGACCGAATGGCGCGACGTCGTTCTGGTCTGCCGCAAATGCTCCAAAAAGCTGGACGGCGGCTTCGGCCCCGGCGGCGATCTGACGCTGAAAAAGGCGCTGCGCAAATATCTGCACCTGAAGAAGGGCAAACAGGGTCGAAAGGGCGAACTGACGGTCGTCGGCGCCGACTGTTTCGATATCTGTCCCAAGGGCGCCGTCGTCGCCGTCAACACGGCCCAGCCCAAGAAGCTGCTAATCATTCCAGCCGGCGCCGATCTGTTCGAGGTCAAGACGCGGCTGGCGTTGGACGATGGACGGCGGTTGAAGCGGATCGACGCCGCCGACTGATACCCGGCGCCTTTCTTCCGGCGGCCAGCCGTGTCAGAGCGAAACCATGGATGACACTCGCATCGAAAAACGCGTCGGCGTTCAGGCGACCTCGGACCGCATCTGGGACTTGGTCGCGGACCTATCCGACTGGGGCGCCTGGAACCCGATCGACAGGGACGTCGAGGGCGCCATCGCCTATGGCGGCCGCCTGACCATGACCGAGGCGTGGCCCGATATGGCCGAACGCCAGGCGGCGGCCCAGGTGGTGGAGTGGCAACCGCGCGCGCGTCTGGTCTGGGCCGAACGGCGCGGCTTCCTGTTCCAGAGCCTGCGCTATATCCAGATCGAGGAGTTGGCGCCCGGCAACTGCATCGTCGCCATCGGCATCCGCTTTTCGGGCATTCGCGGCGAGCTGTTCCATGACAAGCATCGCCCGGCGATCAAGGCGGCGTTCGAAAGCGCCGCCCATGGACTGAAGGCGGCGGCGGAGCGCGCCTAACGCCCGTCCTTCATCATGTCGATGACATTCAGGATCGCCGGACCCAGGATGACGATGAACAGGACCGGCAGGAAGAACAGGATCATCGGCACGGTCAGTTTGGCCGGCAGGGCCGAGGCCTTTTTCTCTGCGGCGGACATCCGCAAATCGCGATTTTCCTTCGCCATGACGCGCAGGGCGGTGGCCAGCGGCGTGCCATAGGTTTCGGCCTGCGTCATGGCGGTGGCCACCGACTTCACGCCCGGGTGGTTGGTGCGCTTGCCCAGATTTTCGTAGGCTATGCGACGGTCGGGCAGATAGCTCAACTCCGCCGACAGCAGCGACAGTTCCTCGGCCAGATCGATCGATGACGGCCCCATTTCCTGACTGACCTTGGCGATCGCCGCCTCGATCGACATGCCCGCCTCGACACAGATCAGCAGAAGGTCCAGCGCGTCAGGGAACGCCTGCATGATCGAGGCGCGGCGCTTGTCGATCCGATTTTTTAAATAGATGTTCGGCGCATAGAAGCCGGCGACCGCCGCCGCCATCGTCGCGGTCACCTTGTTCATCGTGGGCCAGTCCACGACCTTGATCACGAACAGATAAAACGCCGCCACGATCATGAAGATGAAGGGCGAGGTGAAGCGGAAGAAGTAGAAGGTCGTCAGCGGACGCGGCCCGCGATAACCGGCCTGCACCATCTGACCCGCGACCTTGGGATCTTCCAGAAGCTTGGACAGATTCAGCCGATCCACAATCCGCTTCTTGAACCCGTCGTCGGTGTGACGCAGCGCCCCCTGACCGCCGGCCATGTTCGCGCGTGACCGGCGTTTCAGGTCGTCGCGGCGTTCCGCAACCGCCTTCATTCGCTTGTCTAGCGCAACCCCGCCCGTCATCGACGACAACAGGGTGACGACCGTGGCGAAGACCAGCACACCCACGCCGATGCTAAGCAGGTTCTGCGGGTCGGTGATGAAACGGATGAAGCTTTCCATGATCCCGGCCTCAGAACTTGAACGAGATCATGCGTTTCATCACGAAGATGCCGGTCGCCATCAGCAGCGCCGCCATCAGCAGCATGAAGTTGCCGCGGAAATCGGTGAACAGCGGCATCATGTAAGAGGGGGTGGTGAACATGACCATTGTCATGACCGCAGGCGGCAGAGAGGCGATGATGCCCGCCGAGGCCAGCGCTTCGGACGACAACGCCTTGATCTTCTCGCCCATCATCCGACGGGCGCGCAGCACGGCCGACAGATTGCCCAGCGCCTCGGCCAGGTTGCCGCCGGTCTTCTGCTGGATGGCGATGACGATGGTGAAGAAACGCAGTTCGGACGTCGGCATCCGGCCGTACATTTTCTCCAACGCCTGCTCCAGGGTCAGGCCGACGCCCAGGCCCTCGACCAGTGTCTGAAACTCCGGCCCCAGCGGCGCCGGGCTCTCGCGGGCGATGATCTTGAAACATTCGTGGACCGGCAGGCCCGACTTGATGCCGCGCACAATCACGTCGACGGCGTTGGGGAACTCCAGCGAGAACTTCTTCATCCGCGACTTGCCGAGGAAACCCACGATCCAGCGCGGCAGTCCCAGACCGAAGATCAGAGCGATACCGATGACCACCAGGATCGGCAATCCGAAGATCAGCGCGCCCAGGCCGGTCACCAGCCCGACCACAGCCGAGATGATGTAGAAGGTCGTCACGCTCAGGCTCAAGCCTGCCTGTTTCAGGCGCGACGCCAGCGTCGTGCGCGCCTTGCGCTCGCGGCGGTCGGCATCCTGAAGCTGGACCAGAATCTGCTTGCGGCGCGCCTCGGGCGTATTGGCGGCGGCCGCCTTGCGGGCGAGCGCGGCGCTCTTCTTGGGTTCGCCCAAGCTTTGCGCGCGTTTGACGGCCTGGGCCGAGGAATCGTCTCCCCCGACGAAGACCCAGCCCAGTCCGCCGATGGTGATGAAGGCCAGAACGGCGGCGAGAATTGGAAGCATCGTCCTACTCCGCCGCGTCCAGGGCGTCGGCCAGCTCGCGTTCCAGCCCGTAGTATCGGGCGCGGTCCCAGAAGCGGGGACGGGCGATGCCGGTCGAGCGGTGCCGGCCGATGATCTTGCCGTTCTCGTCCTCGCCGGTGATGTCGTAGACGAACAGGTCCTGCGTCACGATCACATCGCCTTCCAGGCCCACGACCTCGGTGATGTGGGTGATGCGGCGCGAACCGTCGCGCAGGCGGGCGGCCTGGATGATCACATCGACCGAGCCGACGATCATCTCGCGGATCGTCTTGGACGGCAGGCCATAGCCGCCCATGGTGATCATGGACTCCATCCGGCTGATGGCTTCACGCGGGCTGTTGGCGTGCAGCGTGCCCATCGAGCCGTCGTGGCCGGTGTTCATGGCCTGCAACAGGTCAAACGCCTCGGGTCCGCGCACCTCGCCGACGATGATCCGCTCAGGACGCATCCGCAGGCAGTTCTTGACCAGATCCCGCATGGTGATCGTGCCCTGCCCTTCCAGGTTCGGCGGGCGGGTTTCCAGACGCACCACATGCGGCTGCTGCAGCTGCAGTTCGGCGGCGTCCTCGCAAGTGATGACCCGCTCGGTCGGGTCGATGAAGGCCGTCAGCGTGTTCAGCAGGGTCGTCTTGCCCGAGCCGGTGCCGCCCGAAATGACCAGATTGCATCGCGACGCGCCGATGACGCCCAGGACGCGCGCGCCTTCGGGACTGATGGAGGCGTACTCCACCAGATTCTTCATCGTCAGCTTGTCTTTCTTGAACTTCCGGATCGTCAGCGTCGGGCCGTCGATGGCCAGCGGCGGAGCGATGACGTTGACGCGCGAACCGTCCGGCAAGCGAGCGTCGCAGATGGGGCTCGACTCGTCCACGCGGCGGCCGACCTGGCTCACGATCCGCTGGCAGATGTTCATCAGCTGGGTGTTGTCGCGGAAACGGACATTGGTCAGCTGGACCTTGCCCGCGACCTCGATGAAGACCCGTCCGGCGCCATTGACCATGATGTCGGCGATGTCATCGCGGCTCAGCAGCGGCTCCAGCGGACCATATCCCAGGACGTCGTTGACGATGTCCTGAACCAGATGCTCCTGCTCGGCGACCGACATGGAGACGTTCTTGATCGCCACCAGTTCGGCGACGATGTCGCGGATCTCTTCCGACGCCGCCTTCTGGTCCAGATGCGCCAGCTGGGCCAGGTCGATAGTGTTCATCAACGCGTTGAAGATCGTCGTCTTCGTGGCGTGATAGTAGTCGCTCTGTTCGCGGACGATCTCGGCGACCGCCTGGGCCTTTTTCAGCTGCTCGAGACCCGCCGTGGCCTTCGGCCCGGTGCCGGCGACGTTGCCGGTGGGACGCGGGGCCTCAGGGGCCGGCTTGGGCTTGGGACGCGAGGCCAGGGCGTCCAGACGATCGGCCGGAGCGGGCTGGGTTGGGGCAGACGCGCGGTCGAAGGCGTCGGCCGCCGGTTCCAGATCCTCGTCAGCATAGGCAAAGGCTGATGCGTTGGTCGTCGCCGCCATCGGCGCGGCGGTCGCCTGCATGCTGAACACGGACACAGGTTCGCCGCCGGGCGCGGATGCCGGCGCGGGAGCCGGGGCTGGCCGCAGGGGCGCAGGGGCGGCGCCGGGCTGACCTGTGCGTTTGCCGAACATCCGTCAGCGCTTCTTGAACATATTGGCGAACAGGGATTTCGACGCCCCATCCGCCGGCTTGGCCTTCTCCGCCTTGCCAGCCTTCGCCGGCTTGGCCTTGGGTCCCGCCACCATCGGTAGTTCGCGGCGCGACACGATCTGGGCCAGGGTCTGGAAGGCCTCGGCCGACTTGGTCTTGGCGCCGGCGTCCAGGATCATCTGGCCGTTGTTGGCGGCCGCGCCAAAGGTCTTGGCGTCGAACGGAATGATCAGGCTGGGATGCACGCCGAGCGCCGCCCCGAAGTCCTTGGCCGGGATCTCGGGGCGCCCCGGCACCCCGACCTGGTTCAGCACCAGGCGAGGCGGCGCGTCATTGGGGCGGCCCTGACGGATCAGGTCGATCATGTTCTTGGCGTTGCGCAGGGACGCCAGGTCCGGCGTTGCCACGACCACCACCTCGTCGGCGCTGATCAGGGTGCGGCGCATCCACGGCGACCACAGATGCGGAAGGTCCAGCACGACGAAGGGGGCCGTGGCGCGGATCTGGTTGGTGACCTCCTCGAACGCCTCGGTCGAGATGTCCCAGTCCGTATCGAGGCTGGCGGGCGCCGCAAACAGGCTCAGCTTGTCGGTGCAGCGGACCATCATCCGGTCCAGCAGCGTCGAGTCCAGCCGGTCGGGCTGGCCCAAGGCGTCGGCGACGCCGTTCAGCGGGTCCTGGTTGAAGTCCAGGCCGGCGGTGCCGAACGGCAGGTCGTAATCGACGATCACCGTATTGGCGCCGATCCGCTCGGAAATTGCATAGGCGGTGTTGTGCGCCACGGCCGAGGCTCCCGCCCCGCCCCGCGCGCCGACGAAGGCGATGGTACGCCCGACGAAGGGCTGGGCCGGATCGTTGAACAGGCCGCCAATAGCCGCGATCAGCTGTAGCGGCTGTAACGGCGCGACCAGATATTCACTGACCCCGCGCCGCATCAGCTCGCGGAACAGAATGATGTCGTTGGTCGCGCCGATCACCACGACCTTCGTGCCGGCGTCGCACACCTCGGCCAGCTGATCGACTTCCCACAGCAGAGTCTGCGGGTCCTTCAGGCACTCGACGATGATCAGCGGCGGCGTCGGCTCATGCTGATAGGTCTCGACGGCCGCAGCGACGCCGCCGACACGAATCTGGGTCGTGGCGCGCGACAGGCGACGGTCCTGAGCCGCTCGCTCGGCCGAGGCGAGGGTGTCCTGCCGTTCGGCGAAGACATGGATGGCGATGCGCGGCACCGAGACTTCGCCGATGTTGCTGGCGGGGGCCAGACCGGTGAAGGCCAGACCCGTGTCCATCAGACTGGCCTGCGCCTGGGCGACCACGTCACCGACCGGATTGAAGCCGGCGGCGTCGGGCGCATAGGCTGGGGCGGCCGGGACAGGCGCCAAGGGCGCAGCATGAGGCGGCGATTGGGGCTGAGGCGCCGCCCCGGCCGGCATCGCCGACGCCGCGGGCGTGAACTGAAGCGGGCTGCGCGGCGCGGCGACGTCGTCAACCGGGGGCGCGAATTCCATATCGACATCGAACGCGTCGTCGAAGCTGTCGAACTCGCGAGGGGCTGGGGCTGTGCTCATGGGTCAGTTCACCGCGCGGGACACGGCGGTATCCCGGATCAGGTCTTCGCGCTCGGCCGATGTCGGCTTGCCGCCGCGATAGGCATCGAACACTACGGTGCGGCGCCCGGCGTCCGCCGGCGTCATGGCGCGTGGCCGCTGGATGTCGCGAGGATCTTCGATCTGGGCCGCCAGATTGGCCGTCACGGCGCATCCGAAGTTCGATGCCGACTGATTGTCGCCTGTCCGGCTCAGATTGCCCCAGTTCGCGCCGCATCGCGGCACCGCCGCGCGGATCGTTTGATAGCCCACGACCACAGGCGCGCGCGGATCCGGCGCGGCGTAGCTGACGAGCGTGATCCGGTCCGGCGATACGCCATAGGCTGCCAGGGCCGATTGAACGTCATAAGCGGTCTTCAGCGCCACCGCATCGTTTCCGGCCGGGGCTTCGATCACCATCGGCACGGCATCGACGTAGCGATAGCGTCTGACCAACTCCTGCAGCGCGCCATTCTGCGCCGGCGACAGGCCGCTGTCGTGAACCGCGAGCGCGATCCGGTCTAGATCCGGCTCGACTTGAAGCTGGTAGCGTGAGGTCGGCGTCAGCGGCGGCTCGCCGCCCAGACTAGCGGGGCCGCCGACACAGGCGCCGAGCGCCAGGGCCGTGGCCGTCAGAAGCGTGGCAATCAGGGTGCGAGTCATGGAGGTGCTCACTCGATCACATAGCCGACCGAACCGGCGGGGGCCGCATTCGGCAGCCCATAGACCTGGTTCAACTGGCCGAAGAAAATGGTCTGACTGTCGCTGGCCATGCGCAGGCCGTCCGCCGGCGTCTGCATCCGATCAGGCGACGTCGGGCTGACGATGTAGGGCTCGACGATGACGACCAGCTCGGTCTCGCCCATCAGATAATCGCGCGATCGGAACAGCGATCCCAGGACCGGCAGGTTGGTCACCCCCGGCAGAGAGTCCACCGTCTGGCGCGTAGTTTCCTGAAGCAGCCCCGCGATCATCATCGATCCGCCCGATGGCAGTTCCACGGTGTTTTCGCTACGGCGGACCGTCAAACCCGGCAGTGTGATGGACGAGGGCGTGCCGGCGCCGATGGTGAAACCGCCTTGAGCCGTTAGTTCTGAAACCTCTACCTTCACCTGCAAGGAAATGCGACCGCCGGACATCACCACCGGTCGGAAGGCCAGGCCCACGCCATAGGGCTTGTAGATCACGGTGATGTTGCCATCCCGGTCACGTCCCGTCGGCAGCGGAAACTCGCCGCCGGCCAGGAAGTTCGCCGCTTCGCCATTCACAGACGTCAGGTTGGGTTCGGCCAGCGTCCGAGCCAATCCCACGCGTTCGAAGGCCTCAAGACAGCCGCTCGCATTCGTGCCCGTCAGCGTTTGGAAGGCGGTCGACGCAATGTTGGAGATGGCGCTAGTGATTGTGTTGCTAGAGCCAGATGACACAGTGGACTGACCGATAGCCGTCGCAGGAATCTGGACCACGTTGCCGTTGACATCTGTCACGGTGACGGTCGAGGGGAAGGAACCGCTTGTCGCCTGTTGACCACTGGCCGACGCTCCGCCGGAACTGGTCTGGCTGGAAGTGGTGTTCGAGTTCGACACGTTAGTCGTCCGGCCGCCATTTTGACCGTAGCACAGACCCGTTCCGCCGGCCGCTGATCCGTTGACGCCGTAGGTATTGGGTCGGCTGAAGCCATACGAATGGATGCCCGCGCCCTTTAAGATGTCGGAGCTGAAGCCAAGCTGTTTCAGCGCGTTGCGTTGCACCTCCACCACGCGCACCCGCAGCGTCACCTGGTCGGAACCGGCGACGCTGATCATGTTGATCACCTTTTCAGGCGCTGAGACGAAGGCGGCGGCGACGCGCGCGGCCTGTGCCGCCTGAGCGGGATTATCTGCAACGCCCGTCAGGATGACGCTGTCATTGACGGCTTCCGCGTGGATTTGCCCACCGGGAGCGATGCGGCTCAACGTGTCCTGAAGTGCGCTGGTGCCGGCGTCCACCCGAACCCGCAAGCTCAGGATGGTGCGACCCGCCGCATCCAGAAACACGGCGTCGGTTTCTCCCGGCGCGATGCCGATGACGGTGATGCGCCGCGGCGAGTGCAGCATGGCCTCGGCCACCTGCGGATTGGAGACGATCACGTCGCGCGCATCGGCCGGCAGATCCACCGCGAACGAGGTGCCGCGCGGCAGGTTGATCAGGCGCTGCGCCGCACCCGTCGATACGGCGGCGCGGGTCTGGGCGACGCCGGCCGGGGCGGCGGCCAAGGTGGCGAGCAGCGCGCAGGCGGCTGCGGCGGCGGCCTTGCGCATCGTGGGTCGGCGCATCGGTTGGGTCCTCATGGCACGGCCACCACTTCCGGCGCGCCGCCGCGATAGATGCGCACGGCCTGGGGTTGGGAAACGGCTGCAACGGGGCGGCGCGTGGCGCCGGATGGTCCGGCGGTGTCGGCATAGGATCGCAGCGACAGCGACAGTTCGCCCTCGGACTTGGCCTGGGCCAGCAGAACCGAGTCCTGCGGTCGGACTTCCAGGGTCGCGGTGGCGCCCACCACGGCCTGGGCGTCGTCGCCGACGCGGGTCGCCTGGTCGATGGCCAGGACCTTGATGTTCTGCAGCACGACGCCCGAGGCGAACTTGGACTTGGTCGCGCCCTCAACGGCGCCGTCGCGGTTTGTTTCGGCGGTCAGCACCACATCGACGCGGTCGCCCGGCAGGATGAACCCGCCGGCGGCGGATTCCACCGTCACGGCGATGGCCATCGCCCGCATGCCCGGCTCCAGATAGGCGGCCAGATAACCGCTGTCGCCGGCGCGCACGATCTTGCGCGACACGATCGGCTCGCCGGCCAGAATGGGTTCGCGGACCACCGAGCCGATATAGTCGGACTTGGCGCCGGTCGTGGCCAGTTCCGTGGCCGCCTTGGCGACGCGGTTCACGGCGTCCGTCGCCTTCGCCGTTGCGCTTTCCGCAGCGGGTTTGGCGGGCACCGGCGTGGAGCCATCGGTGATGAAGACGGGATTGACCTCATCGACGGGCCAATCTTTCCATTCGAGGTCAGCTTCCACCAGACGCTTGCCGGGTTCCAGGTCCTTGGCGGCGACCAGAACCTTGGCCATCGGACGGACTTCGACGGGAGCGGCGGCGGCGGGTGTCGTGGGTTCGTTCGACGACGACCCCATGGCCCGGACCACCAGGGCCAGACCGATGGCCGAGACGGCGGCGATGCAGATGACGACGATGCGGGCGGGCTTCATCCAGGATGTCTCCAGCAGGCGCTGCGTTTCGGATTCATCCCCCGACGCCTACCGTTAACGATCATGGGCCTTGCGGGTTAACGCTTCCTAAGCGCCGCGAACGCCGGTCAACGGGGTGTCAGCGACCGGAGGCGAAGGTCAGCAGCAGCCCGCTCTCAGGCAGGGCCAGCAGGGCGCCGATGGCGATGGCGACGCCGTAAGGAATATCGCCCTTGGGCTGCATCAGATTGATAACCCAGCCTTGCGACACCGACGGGGCGACCATCGGAAAATACTGACGCGCGGTCATCAGCAGCAGGCAGAAGGCCCCGCCCGCGATGCCGGTGTAAATCAAAAAGGGCGCGACGCCGCTCATCCCCATCCACAGACAGCTGGCGGCCAGCAGCTTGGCGTCGCCTCCGCCGATCCAGCCGGCGGCGAACATGCCCATGCCGACCAGCAAGGCCGCGAACCCGATGCCGATATGGATGGCGACATCCATCGGCGCGGCGCCGATCAGAAAGGCGATGGGGAAGAAGGCGCCGATCAGAGCCAACGAGATCCAGTTCGGAATCTTCATGGTGATCAGGTCGTGCAGACCCCCGACGACGACCAGGGCCGGGAAGACACCGAGCAAGGTGAGCAGCAGAATATCCATGACCGGCATGTTGTGCGACAGGACTTAATGTTGGGTTTCGACCGCAGAAAAGGGCCGGAGCTTTTCAGCCCCGGCCCCATTCTCAGGACTTTGAACGTTTGGCGATTAGCCGGCGTTCGCGGTGTCGAGCTCAGTGCTGACCTTCGTGAAGGTGTCTTTCAGGCTGCCGCTCATGGTGCCAAGCACGGTGATCAGGGCGACGGCGATCAGAGCAGCGATCAGGCCGTATTCGATGGCGGTGGCGCCCGATTCGTCTTTGGCGAAGCGCGAGATGAACTTGGTCATGGGTAGTTCCTTTTTCAAATGGTCTAGCGAGCAACTTGGCGGGGGGAGCCGGTAGCCCGCTTGACCCCCAAACGCAGGATCAAAATGCACGAGGCCCGTTAAATCTGAGTCACGAGGTTTGGTTACGCGAGGATTTACCAAAGAAAATTCTCATATCGGCGCTTCAGCCTTTGTTGAGGATCACGGCTGCATCATGCGCGCGTCCGCGTCTGCACGCGCCAATATCAAGAGCCGCCGATGTCTCGCATCCCGTCCTTCCTGATCGCCGCCGCCCTCATCGTCGCCCCCGTCGTCGCCAGCGCCCAGGACGGCGCGCTGAATGTTGAGATCGATCGCTCGGCGCGCGTTCAGCTTCGCGGCGCCGCCGCGTCCATCATCGTCGGCAACCCCCAGATCGCAGATGTCTCGCTGGTCGACGCCAACACCATGTTCATCGTCGGCAAGGGCTATGGCGTCACTGAAGTGGTCGCTGTCGACGGCGTAGGCCGCACCCTGTTCCAGCGTGAGATCGTCGTGACAGGCGGCTCTACCGGTTCGGTTCGGGTCTGGCGGGGCGCTCAGGCGACGGAGATGGCCTGCGGCGCCTCGTGCACGCCCAGCGTCCGGTCCCCCTCGGCATCTGCTGCGCCCACAGCCCCCTGACTTCAACCATGCGCGCTCGGAGATCATTGAAGCCGCGTTTCAGCCCCTTCAGGCGGAAGCGAGACGGGTCGGCTGCGGTCGAGTTCGCCATGGTCGCCATACCCTTCTTCCTGATGATCTTTTCGATCCTGGAGTTAGGCGTCGTATTTGTTCTGGATTCAGTGCTTGAAACGGCGGCCATGGATAGCGGCCGTCTCATTCGCACCGGCCAGGCTCACGCGCAGGGTTTCGACAAGACCAAGTTCAAAGCCCAGGTCTGCTCGAAGATGGTCGTATTCAAATCCGACTGCGACAGTCGAATGACCGTGGATGTGAGAGTTATTCCCAAGTTCAGCGCGCCGGCTGTCGAGGATCCAATTACCAATAACGCCATGGATGACAAAAAGACCATCTACAATGGCGGCAAGGCTGGTGATCTGATTTTGGTCCGTATCTGGTATGCACATCCTCTCGCTACGCCTCTTTTAAGCCAGGCGGTATCTCGGATCGGAACAGGCAAAGTCTTGCTTACGGCGACGACCGCTTTTCGCAATGAACCGTGGCAATGACGCGCTTCCGCATCCCCTCATTCGTTCGATCATACGGACGCGACACTCGCGGCATCGCCGCAGTCGAATTCGCATTTCTCGCGCCAATCCTGATCTTGTTCTATTTCAGCATGGTGGAGTTCTGTCAGGGCTATATGGCGCTGAAACGAACTGGCCACGTCGCCGCGATGGTGGCGGACCTGGTGTCCCAGAGCGACAGCACAAGCAAAACTGACCTGACAGATGTGTTCGCAATCGGCGACCTGATCATGGCGCCGTTTGCTTCGTCTTCATTGACCCAACGCGTCAGCAGCGTCACGCGCGTGAACGCGACGACCTACAAGGTGGACTGGAGCGTTGGAAAAGGCATCTCGTCGAAACTGACGGTCGCGCAGGCCAAGGTCCCTTCAGACATGCTCGCCAACGGCGAGTCAGTGATCGTTGCCGAAGCCTTTTATGATTACAAATCACCATTCGACCGGGTCGCGCCCTATGTGACCAAGTTCAACCGCATGGCCTATCTGCGACCGCGCACCGTTGAAATGATACCTTGCAGCGGTTGCTGACCCTTACATCCCGACCAACGCCTGTCGCATCGCTGAAATCTTGACGTCCGTTTCCGCCTCTTCGGCGGCCGGATCGCTGTCCGCGATGATGCCGGCGCCGGCGAGGGTGCGATATTTCCAGACGCCGTCTTTCCGTTCGAAACCGGCGGTTCGGATCAAGACCGATGCGGTCAGGGCGCCGCCGTCCGCGATCAGGAACAATGAACCGCACCACGGCCCACGCGGCGGTTCGTGCACGGCGATCACTTTCATCGCCTGATGCTTGGGCGCGCCGGTGATCGAACCGGGCGGGAAGGTCGCCTCCAGCAGCTCGGCCGGCCCTACCCCTGTCTTGGCCTCCCCCGTCACGGTCGAGACCAGATGATGCACCGTCGGATGATGTTCGACTTCAAACAGCGTTTGCACCTGAACCGATCCGGGCCGTGACACGCGCGCCAGATCGTTGCGCATAAGATCCACGATCATCAGGTTTTCCGCTCGATCCTTGAGGCTGGCCCGAAGCTCGCTCGCCAGAGCTTGGTCCTGATCGGGGTCGCTCGCACGCGCGCGCGTGCCCTTGATCGGGCGCGCCTCGATGTGGCGGCTGGCGGGATCGAAGGCGAGAAACAGTTCGGGGGAGTTCGACACCAGCACCCGATCCCCGACCCGCCAATAGGCCCCGAACGGCGACGCCCGCTCCTTTTGCAGCCGCAGGAACACCTCGAACGGATCTCGGCCAGGGCTCAAATCCCCAGACCAGGCCCGCGCGATATTGGCCTGGAACAGCTCCCCCGCCCCGATGCGCTCCACCACATCCGCGACCGCGTCGCGATAGGCGCTTGCCGGCGCCTCGGCCTCAAAACGATCGGCCGGCGCAGAGGGCGTCACGACCCGCGCGGCCGTCGAGAGCCAGGCCAGAGCCCGCTCGGCCGCCGCCATCGCCCTCTCCGCCGTCGCGCCTCTTCCCGTGGCGCACACTGAGCGCTCAAGATGATCGAAAGTCAGCATGGCGGGATAGCGCGCCAGCATCAGATCGGGCCAGACCGTTTCGCGCGGTCCGGTGGCCGGCCGGGCGCCCGCGTCATAGGCGGCCAGACCGACGACGCCGGCGGCAAACAGCGGATCCCGCAGCGCCTCGAACGGCGCAGCTTCATCTACCGGGCCAATCCGCACCACGTCCGGCGCCTGGGCGACGTGGGACCAGCGACCGCCCGGCCCGCCGTCCGACAACAGGGCCAGGGCGCCGTCGCCGCCGCCGAGACCCGCCGCCACGGCGACCGGATCGATCCAGGGCGCGTCGCGCGTGACGGTGTGGCTGAAAACCTCGCTCACGCGGTCAGCCGCTCCACGATCCGATCGCGACGCGCCGTATCGACGCCCAGCGCCTCTTTCAGATAGGCGTCCACCGAGCCGTGCCGCGCCTCGACCTCGGCGAAGGCGACCTCCAGATAGGCGGCCTCGACCCCCAAGAAGGCGACGATCGCGTCGTCCGACGCGACCCGACCCGTCATCCTGTGCAACTGTTTGGCGATGCCGGGCGCCCGGCCCGCCAGATCGACGGCGGTGTTGGTCAGCAGATAGTCCTCGACCATGTCGTCGCGCGACACGCCCAGCAGATGGTGGGTCAGGGCGGCGAGAAACCCCGTCCGGTCCTTGCCCGCCGCGCAGTGGATCACCACGGGCCGGTCTTGATCCGCCAGCGCCTGAAAATAGCGGCCGAACACATCCTGATGCGACGGGTCGAACGGAAGACTGCGATAGGTCTGGGTCATGAAGCGCCGGCCGGAGTCCGGCGTTAGGTCGGCGGTCTTCAGAAAGGTGATGTGCGGCGCCTCGGCGCCGTCGTCCACGCCGCCCTCGATGATCTGCGCGCTGAAGCCTTCAGGCCGACGCGACGGCTGGTCGCGGCGCTCGCCGGGGCGGCGCAGATCGACCACGGCCCCGATGTCCAGCGCCCTCAGCCGCTCCAGGTCCGCCTCGCTGGCCCGCGCGTGATGGGCCGAACGCAGCAGACGGCCGGGCTTTACGCGCCGCCCGGCCGCCGTGGCGTAGTCGCCATAGTCGCGAAAGTTGTCGATAGCCTCGAAGGCGTGAAGGCGGTCGGTCATGACCGCGCTTCTAGCCTATGTTCACCGCTCTGGCAGCAGGCCCGCCATCGCATCCAGATAGGCGACGAAGGCGTCGCGTCCTTGATCAGTCAGACTGGCCTCAGTCAGCGGCTTGCGCCCGTTGAAACTCTTGGAGACGGCGACGAACCCCGCTTCTTCCAGCTTTCGCAGATGGACCGACAGATTGCCGTCCGTGGTCTGCAACCGGGTCTTCAGGGTGGTGAAGTCCGCCGATCCGGCTCCGGACAGATAGGCCATGATCCCCAGCCGGATGCGTCCGTGAATGACGTCGTCGATCCGGCTGATGTCGAAGTCGTCGGCCATGCTCAGACCACCTCCGACGGTTCCTGACGCATCAGGACGATGCCCGGGACCAGGGCCACGGCCAACAGGATCACGGCGAAGACCGGATAGATCGTGGCGCTGCCCATGAACCAGGCAACGGCGACGGCGCCGACGTAGGAAGCCAACGCCGTAAAGGACATCCAGCGCGTTTTTGTCATGGCCGCGCCGATCATCCAGGCCGAACCATAGGCGACCAGGACCACTGTCGGCATCACCGCCATCCAGGACCACTGGCCGGTCTTGAGGGACAGAGCGACGAGCGCCAGCCAGGTGACGAAGATCCCGTAGCCCACGCCTTCCCAGGCCGCGCTGACCGCCTTGTTGCCGGCGGAGTTGACCCCGGGCTTGGTCTTGATGCGGCCGATCAGGACAGTCAGGGCGACGGCGAACACGACCGCTGCGACGATCCACACCCACAGCTGGGACCAGGGATTGAGCTGCACGAGGCCGGATTGGATGGCCCATTGGACCAGACTGGTCGTTCCGAACACGATGCCGGCCGTCACGAGGATCGGGCCGGCTAGAAGCGGCGCATGCCGCCCTTCGTGGGCCAGGCTGCGCATATAGGCGATGTCGTCCTGAATGGCTTGGGTCTCGCGGGTCATGATGCTCTCCTCCTCGAACCGTTGAGGCAGCATCGCTCATTTGCTTTGTGTTGTAAAGTTCTTTCTTATTGGCCCGCGCTGCGCATGAAAAAGGGGCGAAGCCTTCGGCTCCGCCCCTCATTCGACTTGGTGTCTTCAGGCTATAGTCGCGGCGCGCCGCGTCCACGCAGTCCGCCGGCCACCAGGGCGATGACGAACAGGATAATGGCCACGACGGCGACGAACTTGGCGATCTCGAATGAGAAGTTCGCAATGCCGCCGAAGCCGAGAACGGCCGCGACGAGGGCCACGACGAGGAAGATAATTGCCCAGCGCATCATGGGTTTAGCTCTCCTGAGTTGATGTTGCCGTCGGCGACCCGGGAGCCGTTCGTCGGTCTGCATCATCAACGCCAGGGTCGCCCGGCTGTTCCATCGCCTATCGACGGCGACGACGCGAATAGCCGCCTTGGTCCATCTTGCGATCAGCGACCATGCTGGCGACGATCGCCGCCAGTGCCGGGTTGCGCAGCAGCAGGAAGGCTGCGCCCAGACCGCCCACGGCGCCGACGACCGGACGCTCGCGCACGATGTGAATGATCTTGCCCAGCAGGCCTTCCGGCTCGTCTTCTTCGTCCGCCTCGTCGTGCTTGTCGCCCTTCAGGAAGACCAGCGCCACGATCAGGGCGACCAGGGCGAACAGACCGAACGTCACGGCCGCCGCGCCGAGCGGCGTCAGCGTCAGGCTGAGCGCATAAAAGATGGCCACGCCCAGAAACACGACGGCCAGAAAGACGCTGGCGGCGACGACGGCCGTCGCCACCAGCTTTTTGACGATGCTCTTGAACATCAGCGGCGGCGGCCGGCCAGCAGCATGCCGAGGATGACGCCGACGCCGAGCGCCACGGCGGTCGATTGCAGCGGACGCTCCTGCACGCGTTCGACGACATAGCGTTGCGCCTCGTCGAAGCGTTCGGCGGCGTCGTCGTAATATTCGCGCCCCTTCACGCGGGCCTCGTCATAATAGCTGCGGGCCTGCTCGCGGACTTCGTCGCTCTTGGCGCGCAGCTTGGCTTCGGCCTCGGCGGCCTTGTCGCGCAGGCGCTGGGTCTCTTCGCGGGCGCCGGTCTTTAGATCCTCCTTGAGGGTCTTCAGGTCGGCCTTGATGTCTTCTCGGGCCTTGGTGGTGGCCATGGTGCGCGCTCCGTTGAAAGCTTGGCGGTAGAATAGAGAACCCCGTGTTGCAACGCCACATGCGCAACGAGGTTCCTTTAGTTGGGTCGGGCGTGCGCCTCTCGCCACGGGCTTTTCGCCGCACTAGAACGGTCGCCATGACCCAATGGCTGTTCGCGCCCCGCCCCGCCCCGTCCTTGCCGATCGTCGGATCGGACCAGCGGTTCCCCGTTCGCCGCATCCTGTGCGTGGGCCAGAACTACGCCGCCCATGCGCGCGAAATGGGGTCGGACCCCGACAAGCAGACGCCCTTCTTCTTCACCAAGCCGGGCGACGCCATCGTCTCGGACGGCGCAAACCCATCCTATCCGTCGGCGACCGCGAACCTGCACTACGAGGCCGAACTGGTCGCCGCGATCGGGCCGGGTGAGGACGGCGGGGTCGCCATTATCGGCTGGGCCGTAGGCTGCGACCTGACCCGCCGCGATCTTCAGGCCGAGGCCAAGAAGGCCGGCCGTCCCTGGGACGCCGCCAAGGGGTTCGATCAATCCGCGCCCTGCGGGCCCATCAGCCTGGGCGCCCTGCCTTTGCCTGACGGCGCCATCCGCCTGAGCGTCAATGGCGAAACCAGACAGGACAGCGTCCTGAACGACATGATCCTGAACCCCGACCGGATCGTCGCGGCGGCCGCCGCCCTATGGTCGCTGCAACCCGGCGACCTGATCTTCACCGGCACGCCGTCCGGCGTCGGCCCGGTTCAGGCGGGCGACCGCGTGGTCGTCACCATCGACGGTCTGGAGACGCTCAGCTTCGAGATCCAGCCATGATCCTGCACGGCTATTGGCGCTCGGGCGCCAGCTACCGCGTTCGCATCGCCCTGAACCTGAAGGGGCTGGCCTTCGCCAACGCCGCTCACGACCTACGCAAGGGCGAGCAGAAGGCGACCGACTATGTGGCGCTGAACCCGCAGGGCATGGTCCCCGCGCTTCAACACGGCGATCTGGTCCTGACCCAGAGCCCGGCCATTCTGGAATGGCTGGAGGAAACCCACCCCGAACCGGCCCTGCTGCCGAAGGCGGCAAACGAGCGGGCGACCGTGCGCGCCATGGCCGCCCTGATCGGCTGCGACATTCATCCGCTGAACAATCTGCGCGTGTTGAAGGCCATCCGGTCTGAGTTCAACGCCGATCAGGCCGCCGTAGACGCCTGGGCCGCAGGATGGATCACGCCGGGCTTCGACGCGCTGGAGGCGCTGGTCGGCCGCTACGGCGCCGGATGGAGCTTCGGCGACGCCCCGACCCTGGTCGATTGCTATCTGATTCCACAGATGTATTCGGCACGACGCTTCAACATGGACCTGTCGCCCTGGCCGCGCCTGCTGGCGGTCGAACAGACCGCCCTGGCCCACCTCGCCTTCGCCTCGGCCCACCCGGACTTGCAGCCTGACGCCGACGCCTGATTTTCGCCTCAGTGCGCATATCAGCGGTGGATAAGTAGGGTTCGCTTAAGGTCTCGCTCAGCGTCCCTTAAGCATTGGCGATCATAGTGTCGGGCGTGTCGTATTCCCCCGCCACACCTTCGGCGTCGTCGCCCATCCATCGCCTGGCCCTCGCCGTGGTGACCGAGCCCGAGCGCGCGCCCGGCGCCTTCATGAGCGCGCCGTCCGGCGCCCGCGAAGAAGCCATGCGTTTCCTGCTGCAAACCGGAGCCGACGCCGGGGTCAAACTGATCGCCACCCGGCCCGAGGGCGACGGCGAACGCCTGCTGGGTCAGGCCTGGCCCTTCCCCTCGCCCTTCCAGGTCACAGTCCGCACCGTGCCGCTTAGCGAAGGTCTGGACCGGGTCGAGGCCCGCGCTCGCCGTTCGCTGGAGCGGATGGGCCTGCCGCGCGGCGATGTTCTGCTGATTTCCAACGCCGCCGATCTGGCCGGCGCCGAGGGCCGCGCCCTGTGGGATCGCGCCCGCAGCCTGAAGGACCGCGGCCTGTTCCGCCGCATCGGTTTCTGCGCCACGATCGAGGACGGTCCCGCGCTTCTGGCCCGCCGTCTGGAAGCCGACGTGGTCCAGGTGCCGTGCAGTCTGCTGGACCAGCGCGCGGCGCAGGACCGCGTTCTGGAAGCCATCGCAGACACGGGCGCCTCGGTTCATCTGTCTTCGGTCTTCGCCGGCGGCCTGCTGTTCGCCGGCGGCGACGATCTGCCCGCCGAACTGGCCAGTCATGCCCAGGCCCTGTCGCGCACCCGCCGGCGTCTGGCCGAGCAGCGCTGCGATCCGATGCAGGCGGCTCTGGGGTACGCCCTGGCCCTGCCCGGCGTCGACAAGGTCGTGGCCAGCGTCGCCTCCGCCGCCGAACTGCGCGCCATCCTGGCCGCCGCCCACGCGCCCTGCCCCAATCTGGACTGGGCGGCTCTGGCGCTCGAGGCGCCGGCGGCCTTCACCGCCGACGCCCGCGCCCGGGTCAGTAGCGCAGCCTGATCCCCACATAGCCGGACCGTCCCGGCTCGCCGTATCCAAACACCTGCTGATAGTGTTCGTCGCCCAGGTTCTCGATCCGCGCCGTCAGGGTGACCTGGTCGGTCAGTTCATAGGCCGCGTTCAGATTGGCGGTGACGAAGCCGTCGCGCGCCACGGTCGAGAAGCCGCCCGAATCGTCCTGATCGCCTTCCGCCCGCACGGTCAGCGCGCCGGACAGACGGTCGCCCGTCCAGCCCAGGGTCGCCGAACCCGCGTGTTCCGGCACGCGCAGCAGGCGCGCGCCTGTCGTGCGGTCCGTCGCGTCGGTCCAGGCATAGGCCAGGGTCAGGTCGAACCCGCCGCCCAGCAGGGCGCGGCCTTCCAGCTCGAACCCGTCCGAACGCGTCTTGGCGACGTTGATGTAGCGACCGGCCGAATAGGTGATCTGGTCCTCGACGTTCAGGCGATAAAGGGTCGCCCGCCCGTCGAACCGACCGTCGGCCGACGCCCAGCCCAGGGCGATCTCGACGCTGTCGGCCGTTTCCGGCTTCAGCTCGGGATAGGGCCGAGGCGCAAAGCAGAAGTCGCAGACCGCCTGGCTGACCGTCGGCGACTTGAAGCCCGTGCCGTAGGCGCCCGACAGGATGAAGCCGCCGGCCAGATCATAGGCCGCCGACACCCGCCCCGTCGTCTTGGAGCCGAAATCGTCGGTGTCGTCATAACGCAGTCCGCCGGTCAGGTTCAGCGCGCCGACATCGTATTGGGCCACGCCGAACACCGAGGTGATCGACAGGTCGCGCGACAGGCCCGACGACAGGGCCGCCGAGGCCTCGTTCCGCTCCACGCCGAACGCATAGTCGATATCCTGCGCCTGGCCGTTCGCCTGCCAGCGATAGGCCTGACGGTCACCGGTGAAGGTCGAGCCGAAGCCGCCGCTGACCGAGCTGCGATCCAGATCCGACGCCGAAACGCTGAACTGATGCGTCAGGCCGAACGCCTTGGCCGTCACCCGGCCGAAGCCCGACCACTGCTCGCTTTCCTGAGTGTCGTCGGTGTCGGCCAACGCATAGTTCGGCGCCGGGAACCCGTCGATATCGGCCTTGGATTTGTTCCAGCGCACCGATCCATCGACCTTGACCGCATCGGACAGGAGATATCGACCCTTGGCGCCGAGCGTCGTGCTGCGGAACCCGTCGGCCTCGGTGTTGCCGTCCGCCTCGTCCGCCGCCGAAATCCCGTCAGTGTCGAACCGTGAGGCATAGGCGCTGAAGGCGTAGGTCTCGTTGGCGACCCCGGCCGACAAGCGGCCGCGCACGGTGTCGAAGCTGCCGGCCTCGGCTTCGGCGCGCAGGCCGTCGATTTCTTGCGTCGTGAAGGAGATCACCCCGCCGATGGCGTCGGATCCCCACAACGACGACTGCGAGCCGCTCAGCACTTCGATCCGCGCGATATCGGCCAGTTCGAAGCTGGAGAAGTCATAGGCTCCGTTCGGCTCGGCCGCATCGTTGACCGGCGCGCCGTCGACCAGGACCAGGGTCTTGCCGGGCGTCGCACCGCGCATCCGCACCTGGGCCACGCCGCCGAAAGCGCCCGAACGCGTCACCGACAGACCCGGCACATCGGCCAGGATGTCGGCGGCGAAGATCGCGCCGCGCTGTTCGATGGTCTTGCCGTCGATGACGCGGGCGCCGGGCGTGTCGGCGACGATGGCCGGGATGCGTGTGGCGGTGACGAGCACCTCGTCCAGCTGGGTCGCGTCCTCGGCAAAGGCAGGCGCGGCGAAGGCGGACGCAATCGCGGCCGTCGAAAGAAGAATGGAACGCTTCATTGAGCGATACCCCCGTGTTCGGTCCCGCGAATGCGCGCGAGAGACCGTCATGAGCGAACCGACCCGCCAGACCGCTGAAGGTCTGGACGGCGCAAGGTCGGGTCGCTTCCACGGAGAAACCGCGCTGCTGTCTGGTCCCGGACAGGAGCGAGCGACGTCGGCGGCCAGGTCTCCTGGCTTGCGGGTCGTAAACCGCCGTCCTCGCCTTCCCAGTTTCCCAGTGGCGCCGGGATCGAAACCCCGGACGGACGACGCTCTCGCCGCCTACAGTTGCGGGCACAGCCACGGCGTCACACCGTGTTCCCTTAACCGCCTGACGCGGCCTATCGCAGGGCCGACAAGCCTGTGCAAGAGCCGGTCAACGGTCTTGAGCCGCCGAGCGCGATCCGTCACCCTGTCGCCACATGAATGCGCCCGTCTCTCATCCCCCGGAAATCGCCGCCTCTCTGGAAGGCGCGACGCCGTTCATGGCCCAATATCTGACGGCCAAGGCGGGTCAGCCGGACGCCATCCTATTCTTCCGCATGGGCGACTTCTACGAGCTGTTCTTCAAGGACGCCGAGGTCGCGGCGGCGGCGCTCGGCATCACCCTGACCAAGCGCGGCAAGCATCAAGGCGAGGACATCCCGATGGCCGGCGTGCCGGTCCATGCGATGGAGGGCTATCTCGCCCGGCTGATCCGCATCGGCCACAAGGTCGCCATCTGCGAACAGCTGGAAGACCCGGCCGAGGCCAAGAAGCGCGGCGGCAAGGCCGTGGTGCATCGCGGCGTGGTGCGGGTCGTCACCCCCGGCACCCTGACCGAAGACAGTCTGCTGGACGCGCGCGGCGCCAATCGTCTGGCGGCGGTCGCGGTGCGTAAAGGTCGGGCGGCCGTCGCTGTGGTCGAGCTGTCGTCCGGCGCGGTCGACAGCGTCGCCTGTTCTATCGAAGACCTAGGCGCGGCCCTGGCCGCCTTCCGCCCGTCCGAAGTCCTGGTCACCGACCGGATGTATTCGGACGAGACGACGCGCGACGCCTTGGACGGCTCGGGCGGGGTGGTCCAAGCGCTGGCCTCGGCCATCGCCGAACCCCAAGCCGCGCGCGCCCGCGTTGAACGCTTGTACGGGGTCTCAGCGCTCGACGGCTTCGGCGCCTTCGAGGAGGCTGAGGTCTCGGCTCTGGGTCTGATCGCCGCCTATCTGGAGACGACCCAGGCCGGCAAGGTCCCTGCCCTGGCCCCGCCGCGCCGTCTGGGCGAAAGCGGCTTTCTGGCCATCGACCCGGCGACCCGCGCCAGCCTTGAGATCGACCGCACCCAGCGCGGCGAGCGCGAGGGCAGCCTGCTGGCCTGCATCGACCGCACCGTCACCTCGGGCGGCGCCCGGGCCCTGGCCGAACGCATCGCCCGGCCCCTGCGCGATCCTTTGGCCATCAACGAACAGCTCGACGCCGTCGAATGGCTCTTGGAGCGCCGCGACCTGCGTCGCGACCTGCGCGATGCGCTGAAGGCCTCGTCCGACATCGCCCGCGCCGTCGGGCGATTGGCGCTGGGTCGGGGCGGCCCACGCGATCTGGCCGCCGTGCGCACCGGCCTGTCGATCGCCGAGGGCGTCGCTGGCTTGTTCGTGGGTCAGGTCGATCCCCTGACCGGCCAGCCGCGCCGCATCGCCTCGGCGCTGGACCGCCTGACCCTGTCGCCAGACGTCTCGCGGCTGAAGGCCGACCTGATCGACGGCCTGGTGGACGAGCCGTCCCATCTGGCGCGCGACGGCGGCTATGTGCGCCCCGACTATCGCCCCGAACTGGACGCCGCCCGCACCCTGCGCGACGACAGCCGCCGCGTCGTCGCCGATCTTGAGGCCCGCGCCGTCGCCGAGTCCGGCGTGCCGTTCAAGATCAAGCACAACGCCGTCCTGGGCTATTTCCTCGAAACCAGCGCCAAGGCGGCCGAAGGCCTGCTGCGCGCCGGGCCCGACAGCCCCTTCATCCACCGCCAGACCTTGGCCAACCAGGTCCGCTTCACCACCGTCGAACTGTCGGAGCTGGACGCCAAGATCAGCCAGGCCGGCCACCGGGCGCTCGCCATCGAGGCTGAGACTTTCGAGGGCTGGCGACGCGAGGCCGCCCGCCTGGCCCAGCCGCTGCAGGCCGTCGCCGAGGCGCTTGCCGAACTGGACGCCCACGCCGCCCTCGCCGAATGGGCTCAGGAAGTCGGTGCGACCCGTCCGATCGTGGACGACACCCTGAGCTTCTGCGTCGAGGCCGGCCGCCACCCGGTGGTCGAGGCGGCGGTGAAGGCGGGCGGCGATCCCTACACCCCCAACAACGCCCGGCTGGACGGGTCGGGCCAGGACGGATCGCGCCTGGCCATCGTCACCGGCCCGAACATGGCCGGTAAGTCGACCTTCCTGCGCCAGAACGCCCTGCTCGTGATCCTGGCCCAGGCCGGCGCCTTCGTCCCCGCCCGCTCGATGCGGCTGGGCGTGGTGGACCGGCTGTTCAGCCGCGTCGGCGCCGGCGACGACCTGGCCCGCGGCCGCTCCACCTTCATGATGGAGATGGTCGAGACCGCCGCCATCCTGACCCAGGCCACGCCGCACAGTTTCGTCGTTCTGGACGAGATCGGGCGCGGCACCGCCACCTACGACGGTCTGGCCATCGCCTGGGCCACGGCCGAGGCCCTGCACGAGACCAACCGGGCGCGCACCCTGTTCGCCACCCACTATCACGAGCTGGCCCAACTGGAGACGCGGCTGGACCACGTCTGCAACCTGTCCATGGTCGCGCGCGAATGGAACGGCGAGCTGGTCTTCCTGCACGAGGCGGCGCCCGGCGCGGCCGACCGATCCTACGGCGTCCAGGTCGCGAAACTGGCCGGCGTCCCCGCCTCCGTCGTCGCCCGCGCCCGCTCGGTGCTGAACCGGCTGGAAGGCGAAAAGGCCGCCGCCGCCCGCCTTGACGACCTGCCCCTGTTCGCCGTCGCCGAGCCGGAACCGATGCGCGGCCCCTCGCCCGTAGAACTGGCCCTTCGCGACGTGGACCCCGACGAACTGACCCCCCGCGAGGCGCTGGAGGCGCTTTATCGGCTGAAGGGTCTGGCCTGATGTGACGAAGGCCCGGACGTCGCCGTCCGGGCCTTGCTTAGAGTGTCGATCCGTTTCGGATCAGGCCTGCATCATCCAGCCTTCGACATCCATGGCCGCTTGGCGGACGGCTTCCGAACGGGTCGGGTGGGCGTGGCAGGTGCGGGCGATGTCTTCTGACGCGCCGCCGAAGCTCATGGTGATGGCTGCCTCGTGGATCATTTCGCCGGCCTGCGGGCCCATGATGTGGACGCCCAGCACCTTGTCGGTCGCCGCGTCGGCCAGAACCTTAACGAAGCCGTCGGTCTCGTGATTGATCTTGGCGCGGCTGTTGGCGGTGAAGGGGAATTTACCCTTCTTGTACTGAACGCCGGCCGCCTTCAGCTGGTCCTCGGTCTGACCGACCCAGGCCACTTCGGGGAAAGTGTAGACGACGCTGGGGACCAGGGCATAGTCGACGTGGCCGTATTTGCCGGCAATGGTGTCGATCACGGCGACCGCGTCTTCTTCCGCCTTGTGGGCCAGCATCGGACCGTGGGTCACGTCGCCGATCACCCAGACGTCGTCCGCCACCTTGAAGTGGTCATGGTCGATGAAGCCGCGCTTGTCCGGCGTCACGCCGACGCTCTCCAGGCCCAGACCGTCCGTGTACGGACGACGACCGATAGCGACCAGCACCACATCGCCCTTGATCGTCTCGGCGGCGCCGCCGGCCGACGGCTCGACGGTCAGTTCCACCCCGTCCTTGCCCGACTTGGCGCCGGTGACCTTGGCGCCCAGTTTGAAGCTCATGCCCTGTTTGGTCAGGGTGCGTTGGAAGGCAGTGGCGACCTCGGTGTCCATGCCGGGCGTGATCCGGTCCAGGAACTCGACCACCGTGACCTCGGCGCCCAGACGGCGCCAGACCGAACCCAGCTCCAGGCCGATGATGCCGGCGCCGACGACGATCAGCTTCTTGGGCACGGCCGGCAGAGACAGGGCGCCGGTGGAATCGATCACCTTTCCATCTTCAAAGGCGACGCCGGGCAGCGGGGTCGGCTCCGAGCCGGTGGCGATGACGATGTTCTTGGCGTCCAGCGTCTGGACCGAACCGTCGGCGGCGGTCACCTCGACCTTGCCTTTGCCGACGATCTTGCCCTTGCCCTTGATCCAGTCGGCCTTGTTCTTCTTGAACAGGAACTCGATCCCCTTGGTCAGGGCCGTGACGCTGTCGTCCTTGGCCTTGTGCATCTGGTCCAGGTGCAGCTTGGGCTGGACCTCGATGCCGATCTTGGCGAACTCGGTATTGGCGGCGTTCCACAGTTCCGATGCATGCAGCAGGGCCTTGGACGGCATGCAGCCGACGTTCAGGCAGGTGCCGCCCAGCGTCGAACGCATCTCCACGCAGGCGACCTTCAGGCCCAGCTGGCCCGCCCGGATCGCGGCGTTATAGCCGCCAGGGCCTCCGCCGATGATGACGACGTCGTAGGCGGCGGTGGCTTCGGCCATGGTATCCTCTGGTCTTCTGGCGCGCGGGGAAAGGCGCGCGGACACTAGCGCCGACCCCGCACGGGTCAACCGCTGGAGCCCATATGGGGCCGCGTTTCGACCATTTGCAGAGGCGTAGACCACGAAAAAGGGCCGGACGTCGCCGCCCGACCCCTTCGATCATGTCTGACCGGCGCGCTTAGAGCTTGAAACGCACGCCCAGGAAGACGTTGTAGCCGAACTTCTCGTATTCGTAGGTCCTCTCCTTGACGCCGTAGTAGCGCACGCCCGCGCTGTCGGTCAGGTTTTTGGCCTCGCCGAACACTTCCACCCCATTGCCGAAGTCGTAGCTGGCGGTGAAGTCCAGCTGGCCGCGCCCCTCGACATAGAGGTCCTTGCCGGGGTTGGTCGCGTCGATCGCCTCGAGGAAGTCGCTGCGGTGCGTGTAGGTGACGCGCGCGCTGAAGCCGTACCGTTCGTAGAACAGGGCGGCGTTATAGGTCTCGTCCGACTGACCCGGCAGCACGAAGGTGTCGCGACCGGCGAAGGCGCGGCTGGTTTTGATCTCCGCATCCGTCAGCGTGTAGTTGGCGAAGACGCCGAAGCCCGACGCCCAGCCCGGCAGGAAGTCGAACGTCTGCTGCCAGTTGAACTCGATGCCGGCGATATGGCCGTCACGGGCGTTGCGGGCCTCGGTGACCTGGGCGACCGTGGTGGTCGGGGTGACATAGGGCACGCCGTCCGTCACCAGGGTGAAGCGGTAGTTCGACAGGTCCTTGTAGAAGGCGTTGGCCGAAATGACGCCCAGCGGACGCAGATAGTATTCCAGCCCCGCATCGACGTTGTTCGACAGGGTCGGCTTCAGATCGGGATTGCCGCGCGTCACGGTCGTGCGGCCGCTGTCGGTGGTTTCCAGAACGCGCGGAACGATATCGGTGTAGTCCGGGCGCGAAATGGCGCGGGTCAGGGCGAAACGACCGATCAACTGATCGCTGAAACTGTGGCGCAGCGTCAGGTTCGGGAAGAAATCGGTCTGGTCGCGCTCGACCTTGACCGGGCTCTGGGCGCCCGACAGGGCCACACTGATCGCCGCCCCTTCGAAGTCGGTCTTCTCGACACGCAGGCCGACCAGCACATTGGTCGCGCCGATATCGAACCGGGCCTGGCCGTAACCCGCCAGAATGTCTTCCTGCGCGGTATAGTCGGCGGTGATCGACTGCGGAATGCGGCGCACGCCCGCGGCCGGGTCGGGATTGGTCGAGCCCGCGCGGACGCGGTCGAAATAGTCCGTCACCAGACCCGCATCGAACTTGAGACCCAGATTGTAGTCGTAGTTCTGCGACGGACGATCGCTCAGCAGCGGGGCCAGGGCGCCGGAGCTGGCGGCCGCGCTCCGGTCGCGGAACCGCTCTTCATCGGCTGTGATGTCGCGGGTGCTGTATTTGGCGCCGAACTTCAGCTCGACCTCGCGGCCGCCGATGACGGTGGGCAGCGACAGATTGGTCTTGAACGCCACATCGTCCTGCTCGGTCGTGTTCGAGCGGAAGGTGTTTTCCCGGAAGCTGTAGTTGTTGGCGTTCAGATAGAAGCCGGTCGGCTCGCTGAAGGCCGAATAGGTCGAATGATAATGGTCGGCCGTGTTGTAGGACAGAGCCGTCGCGCTGGAGCGATAGACCAGCTCGTCGCGGTGCGGATAGGTCTGTTTGCTGTTGGCGAACGACAGGGCCCCGTCCCAGACCGCGCCATTGCCGAACGTCTGCTCGCCGCCCAGCACCAGGGTGGAGATGTCGTTCTCCTGAATGCGGTGACGCAGTTGCTTGTAGATGCGGGCGTTGGCGAAGGTCGCGCTGGTGTCGGTCGAACCCGGCTGCAGCGTGCCGTCGCTATAGGTGAAGTTCAGCGTGTTGCGGAACTCGTCGTCGCGGAACTGGGCGTAGGAGCCCTTGACCCACAGGCGGATAGCGTCGCTGGGCCGCCATTCAAGCGCGCCGGTTACGGCCTTGCGGGTCCGTTCGGTCTCGTAGTCCTTGAACAGGGTGTTCTCCAGACCCCAGATCTGGCCGCCGCCCTGCGCGGCGTTGCGATTGATCAGGACCCAGCCGTTCTCGACGTTGTCCGGCCGGCGGTTGGTTTCGGAGAAGCTGACCGACACCAGGGCGCCGACGGTCTGATCCGGGCCGAAGACGTTGGAGACGTTCGCGCCCGCACGATAGTCCTGTCCACCGTAGTCGTTGTAGCTGCCGCCCGCATAACCGCTGACGGCCAGGCGGCGCTTGTCGAAGGGCGAACGGGTCTTGATGTCCACGGCGCCGGCGATGGAATCGGCGTCCTGGGCGGGCGTCAGGGTCTTGGACACCTCGACGCTGGACACGATGTCCGAAGGCAGGGTGTCCAGATCGACGGCGCGGGTCGTGGGCGACACGGCCGGGATGGCGACCCCGTCCACCGACACGGCGGTGAAGGCGGCCGGCGCGCCGCGCACATTGATATAGCGGCCTTCGCCCTGGTCGCGCTGGATGGCGATGCCCTGAACGCGTTGCAGCGATTCCGCGACGTTGGGGTCGGGATAGCGGCCGATGGCGTCGGCCGACAGGACGTTGACCGTGCCGTCGGCGTTCTTCTGCTGGTTCAGCGAACGGGCGACGCCGTCGGTGATGACGCCGGTAACGATCACATCGGCCACGTCGGTCGCAGATTGGACGCCCAGGACGATGGCGACATTGGCGTCTTCGCCCGGCGTCGTCACGACCGCCTGGCTGGTCGAGGGCAGGCCCAGATAGTTGACCTCCAGCACCATGGCGCCGCTGGCGGTCGGCAGGGTGAACTCGCCCTGGGTGTTGGTCACGGCCCGCTGGCTGGTCCCGCGCACCAGAACCTCGGCGCCCGGCAGGGGCGCGCCGGCGGCGTTGGTCACCCGGCCGTAGATCACGTCGCCGGCGACCGCCCCGCTGGTCACAGCGGCGGCGTCGACATCGGCATGGGCGGGCATGGCCAGCGGCGCCAGGATCATCGGCGCGATCGCGGCGCCCATCAGCAGGTTCAGTTTCATGTCAGGTCCCCTTCGGCGAGCGACGTTTCGCTTCAACCGATGGAGGGGCCGCTTAACCTTTGGCGGCGACGCGACCGCGACGATTCCGCGACGTTCAGTTCGCGGTTTTCCGACGAAACAGCGACGCTTGCTCTCTTGACGGAACATCAGTCATCGAACGGACGTCGAACCGTCACGACGGCGCCGTTGACCCGCACGCGGCTTGGCCACAGGGACGCGTCCAGATCGTCCGGAGACCGACATGCGCCCTTCCCTCGCTCGCTCGCTGACCGCCTGCGCCGCCTTGGCCCTGCTCGCCGCCTGCGCCACGCACGAGGTCGATTATCAGGGCGAAGGCGCGGGCGTGGTCGGTCCGGGCGCCCCGGTCCAGGCCGTGTTGGAAACCCCCTCAGTCGGCTCGGCGGGTCAGGACGCCGCCGACGACCCCGCCGTCTGGGCCAGCGCCACGCCGGTCACGATCATGGGCCAATCCACGCCCGGCTTCGTCGCCGGCACGGACAAGAAGTCCGGCCTCTATATCTACGGCTTCGACGGCAAGATCCTGCAGTTCCTCCCCGAGGGCCTTCTGAACAACGTCGATGTGGTCGAGGGCCTGTCGGTCGGCGGCCGTCCGCAGGTGGTGCTGGGCGCCAGCGACCGCACGCCGGGCAAGACGGGCATCTCCCTCTATACCTTCGACCCGGCCGGGACCGGCCAAAACGGCGTGCGCTATTGGGGCGCGGTCGCCACCGACGTTGTCGAACCCTACGGCTTTTGCTTTGCGCGTCGCGGGGCCGAGGTCCACGCCATCCTGGTCGGTCATGAAGGCGAGTTGCGCCAGTTCATCCTGGGCGTGGACGCCGCCGGCAAGCCCACGGCGCGTCTGGTCCGCCGCGCCGAGATCGGAACCATCTCCGAAGGCTGCACCGCCGACGAGGCCACAGACGCCCTCTATATCAATGAGGAAAACGTCGGCCTGTGGCGTTACGGCCTGAACCCGGCGTCCGGCGCGGCTCGCACTCTGATCCAGCCCATCGCCAAGGACATTCTGGTCGCCGACGCCGAAGGCCTGACGACGATCACCGACGCCTCGGGCCGCTATCTGATCGCCTCCAGCCAGGGCGATTCCACCTTCCCCGTCTGGCGCATCGACGGCGCGGCGCCCGAATACAAGGGCCGCTTCAAGATCGTGGACGGCGTGGTAGACGGCGTCACCGGCACCGACGGCCTGGCGGCCGTCAGCGGTCAGGTCGGCCCCTTCCCCGACGGCCTCGTCGTCATCCAGGACGACGTCAACGACGTGGGAACCCAGAACTTCAAATACGTCGACTGGCGCGACATCCGACGGGCGTTGGGGCTGTAGCGGCCCCTCGGCGGCGGTCGCCCTCGATCACATCTCTTTCATCAAGATCCTGCGGCGTTCAACGCCGTGCGCGTGCAGTCGGCCATGTCCCTGACCACGTGTCGACCGATGCAGAACATGTCTTCATAGCTGGGCTTGGCGGCGGCCAGACACTGGAACAGGTTCAGCTTGGACATCTGCAGGCAGAAGGTAGCGTTCGGATCCTGCAGGACACCGTCGCTTCCATCATCCTTCACGCTTTCGCCCAGCAGCGCCCGCGCGGCGACCGACAGGGACCGGGCCACCGCCGGCTTATAGCGAGCCGCCAGAGGCGACGTCGGGACCCGAGAGGGTTCGGCATGGGCGGCCTTCAGAAGCGTCTCGCTCTCGACGTCCGACGCCAGCTGCATTCCGGAGGAGGCGGTCTTCGCACGCTCGAGCCGCCCCTGTCGGTCCGCGACGGGCTGGCCCGCCCATCGACGGCGCGGATCGCTACGCGCCTGGATCGTATAGGCATCCGCCTCCACCCGATCCGCTGCGTCCTCGATGGCTGCGGCGCCCTCCTCCATGACCTCGGCGATCAGCCCGGCCGCCACGTCTGCGCCAGGCAGGGTCACGGCATAGGCGGGGTCGGCCGTCAGACGGTCCAGGATTTCGCGTCGCTGTGCTGGATTGGCGGCATAGGCCCGCACCCCCGCCACGAAGTCCGGCGACTGCATCGCCAGAACCGCTCCATAGGCCACCAGCCCCCGCGCCAGCTGCTCGGCGTTGGAGGTCGCGCCGCGTTGCAACGCCGCCTGCACCGACTCCGCATCGACAAAGCCGCCGTCGAATGTGGCGACGTCCCGCATGAAGACCAGATAGACCGACGCCGACTGCGCCACACTGTCGTCCAGCTGAATCGAAGGTGGCGGAGGCGGGGGCGGCGCAGGCGGTTCGACCGGCTTGGCGCACCCCGCGATTAGCGCGATCAGGCTCGCGGCCGCCGCAACCCGCGCCCGATGCCGATCCATGCGCTTCACAGCATCGCCAGGATGAACACGCCACAGGCGGCCAGCACGGCGACGTTCACGGCGGTCATGGCGGCGACGAAGATCTGGTGGGCGCTGAACTTCATTGGATCTCAAAGGCGGTTTCGGTTTGGGGCCGCTTCGCACGGTGCCGTGGGGCCTGGGTGTGGACTTGATGGAGAAATCGTGGAGACACCCCATCTGGTCTGGATCGCCGTCCATCGCTGGGCGATGTCGTAGAGACACCATGAGCGCCCTGGTCATCATCGCCGAAGACGAACCCGAGATCGCCGCCGTGCTCGACGCCTATCTCGTGCGCGAGGGGTTTCGCACCGTCCGCGCCATGGATGGCCAGATCGCGCTGGACCTGCACGCCGCCCTTCGGCCCGATCTGGTCCTGCTGGACGTGCGCATGCCGCGCGTCGATGGCTGGGGCGTGCTGGGCGAACTGAGGCGCCGAGGCGAGACGCCCGTCATCATGCTCACCGCGCTGGATCAGGACATCGACAAGCTTCAGGCGTTGCGCATCGGCGCGGACGACTATGTCGTCAAACCGTTCAATCCGGTCGAGGTCGTGGCGCGCGCCCAGGCCATCCTACGACGCAGCGGCGGCTCGGGCCAAGGCGGCGTGATCCGGCTGGGTCCGCTCGAGATCGATCTGGAGGCGCACATCGTCCAGTGGTGCGGGCTGGACAAGCCGCAGCGCCTGCCCCTGACCCTGACCGAGTTCCGCATGCTGGCCCACATGGCGCGCTATCCAATGCGGGTTTTTTCTCGCGCCGAGTTGGCCGACGCCTGCTTAAAGGGCGATGAGGTGCTCGATCGCACGGTGGATAGCCACCTCAGCAAGCTGCGGCTCAAGTTACGGAACGCAGGCGCCGATGGCGTCCTCGTCGGCGTTCGTGGCGTGGGTTATCGCCTTGAGGTCCTGACGTGAGGGCCGCCCGCACGCTCGGCCGTCGCATCGCCGTGCGGACGGCTCTGGTCATCCTCGCCGTCCTTGGACTTAGCGCCGCCGGCGCATTCGCTCTGTACGGCTGGGTCTTCGAAAACTATCCCGATGCGGTGGCCTCGCCCCAGGCCTGGCGACCGCAGTCCGTGGATTATGTCGCTATGGCGTCGGCCGCCGTCCTGGCCCTGATCGGCGCGACCGTGGCCGGGCTGCAGTTGGCCCGCCGCATTGTCATGCCTCTCACCTCATTATCCGGCGCCGCGCGTGCGATCGCCGACGGCGACCTGTCCGCGCGCGCCATGGCTGGCGATCGGTCTTTTTCGGAGACCGCCGACCTGGTGGACGACTTCAACTTGATGGCTGCGCGGCTTGAGACGCTCGCCGCCGACATGACGACGTGGAACGCTTCGATCGCGCACGAACTGCGAACGCCCGTCACGATCGTGAAAGGCCGCCTGCAAGCGGCCGCCGACGGCGTCCTGCCGCTGGACCGCGAGATGATCCTGACTTTGCTCAAGCCGGTCGACGCCCTGGGCCGCCTCATCGAGGATTTGCGTGTCGTCAGCCTTGCCGATAGCGGTCGTTTGCAACTGCGCCTGACGCCCCAGGACCTGGGTAAGCGATTGGAAGATGTCCGCGCCCTCGTCGGCGCGGAAGCCGAGGCGGAGGGCTATCCGATCACCTGGATGACGCCGACCACAGTAGTCGTTTGCGACGGCGACCGCATTCAGCAGGCTGTTCTGGCTTTGATCGACAATGTGCGCCGCCACGCCGATCCCGGCCCTGTCTCGGTTACCTTGACGGCCGATGAACGTGTCGCGGTCATCGTCGTGGAGGACAGCGGTTCAGGCCTGCCCGAAGCCATGACCCAGTCCGTTTTCACCGCCTTCAAACACGGTTCAGGCGAGAATGGCGGGACCGGCCTGGGCTTGGCCGCGGTCCGCGCAATCGCCGAGGCTCACGGCGGATCGGCGCGTTATTTGACCGGCGCTCGCTTGGGATCCCGGATCGAGATCTGTCTTCCCGCCGTCTTGTAGGTGCGTTTTCAGATCACCCGCGCGGCGATGGACCTCTCAAAAATCGAAGCGGTTCCAAATCCGGGGATGACGACGCCCTACTGATCCTCGTCGAACTTGCGCGCGACCAGATCGGTGAGGGCCTCCATCGCCTCTTCGGCGTCCGGGCCTTCGGCGGAGACGTCGATGCTGCAGCCGATGCCGGCGCCCAGCATCAGCAGGCCCATGATCGAGCGGGCGTCCACCGTCACGCCGTCGCGGGTGACGTGGATCTCGCTTTCGAAGCTGGAGGCCAGTTTGACGAACTTGGCCGAGGCGCGGGCGTGCAGGCCGCGCGTGTTGCAGATGTTCAGGGTCGCGGTGACGGTCATTTTTCGCCTGCGAGCACCCAGGACGCGACGGAGATGTATTTGCGCCCGGCGTCCTGCGCATGGGCGACGCAGGATTCCAGCGTCTCGCGCCCACGCACACTGGCCAATTTGATCAGCATGGGCAGGTTCAGCCCGGCGATGACCTCGGCGCGCGTCTGTTCCATCACCGAAATCGCCAGGTTCGATGGCGTTCCGCCGAACATGTCGGTCAGCAGGATGACCCCTTCGCCGTCGTCCACGGCCGCGGCCGCATCGACGATGTCGCGACGCCGACGCTCCATGTCGTCGTCGGGCCCGATGCAGATGGCCGCGACGCCGCGCTGCGGGCCGACCACATGCTCCATGGCGGAGAGAAACTCGGACGCCAACCCGCCGTGGGTGACGATCACCAGACCGATCATGAGGACTTCACTCGCATCCCGCCCCGAACCGTCCCAGGCATTCCCCCGCCCGGCAAGGGAGGCCGGACGCCGCCCTCTATGGACCGCAAGGGGCGTGTCATAGACCCGTCTCTCGGGGTTTCAAAGCGTCTCCAACGCCGCTGCGACCACATCGACGGCCGAGGCGGGTCGCGGATCCAGCTCAAGGAGGGGCAGATCGATGCCCGCGAAAGCCCGTGTCTGCGGCTCCGGAAGCCGTTCGACCCCTTCCGCGATACAAGCGACAGCCAGCGCCACGCGACAGACCGGGCGTGTTCTGGCGGCCACGATTCCGAGGCCGCGCACCTCGATCCGACCGGCGATGGAGGCCGGCGCTGACGCATGAACGGCCCCGTCCGAGGCCCAGACCTGGGTGTAGTCGTCGCTGACCAGTCGCCAGCCGCGCCCGATCAGCCGCAGCGCCAGATCGCTCTTGCCGGCGCCTGACACCCCCAGGATCATCACACCCTGCCAGGCGCCGCGCCGCCGCACGGCGACGGTGGTCGCATGGACCGGCTGGCCAGGGCTCACGACCAGCGGCCGACCGACGGGAAGACGATTTCGAACCGCGCCCCGCCTTCGGCCTTGTTTTCGGCGTGGACGCGACCGCCATGCGCCTCGACGATCTGACGCACGATGGACAGGCCCAGGCCCGAGTTGGAGCCGAACACCGCCCCCTTGGGCCGCGAGGTGTAGAACCGCTCGAACACCGTCTCTAAGTTCTCGGCCGGGATGCCCGGCCCTTGGTCCTCGACCCGGACCCGGATCGGCAGGTCGTCCCCGATGTCCTCCAGCGTCACCCGCACCACGCCGCCTGCGGGGCTGAACGAGCGGGCGTTGTCGATCAGGTTGCGGAACACCTGCCCCAACGGCCCGTCGCGCCCCATGACCCGCAGGGCCTGTTCGGGCGCCGTGAGCACGACCGGAATGTCGCCCGGCTTGGCCGTCGTCTCATAGACGCCGACGATATCGACCAGCAGCCGGTTCAGGTCGACCGGCCGCGGCCGATCGCGCGACAGCTCCGCATCCAGCCGCGAGGCGTTGGAGATGTCGGTGATCAGCCGGTCCAGCCGACGCACGTCCTGCTGCAACAGCGCCGTCAGCTTCTCGCGGTGCGCATCGGTCTTGACCAGGGGCAGGGTCTCCAGCGCCGACCGGATCGAGGTCAGGGGGTTCTTGATCTCGTGCGACACATCGGCTGCGAACCGTTCGATGGCGTCCATCCGCGTCGACAGGGTGTCTGTCATGGATTCCAGCGACCGCGCCAGGTCGCCGATCTCGTCCTTGCGATCCTCGAGGTCCGGCAGGGAGATGGCCCGCGCGCGCTGAAGTTTCACCTGATCCGCCGCCGCCGACAGGCGCATGATCGGCCGCGCCACGAACAGATGCAGCAGCAGCGATCCCAGCAGATTGACCCCCAGCGCCACCAGGGCGAACGGGAACAGCGCCTGCCGCTGGGCGCCCAGGATTTCGTCCACGTCCCCGGATTCGACGGTCAGCACGCCCAGCACCTGACGCACATGGCGCACGGGAATGGAGACGGAGACGACGCGGTCGCCCGATTCATTGCGGCGCAGCGTCGATTGGGGCGAGCCGTCCAGCGCCGCCGCCACCTCGGCCGCCAGTTCGCTGTCGGCGCGGGCGACCCGGCGCTCGGACAGCAGATTGGCCTTGGCGGCGTCCTCGGTCGCCGTCCCCGCCGGCTTCGCATCGGGCAGGGGCCGCCCGCCGATGGCCTCAGTCACCTGATAGCTGTCGACCAGCAACAGGCCGTTCACATCATACAGCCGCACCCGCTGGCCCGCCGGAATAAACCGGTCGGTCAGCCAGATCGACGCGCGGATGGGGTCCAGTTCGGGCGTCGGCTCGCCGCGCGTCACGCCTTCTTCGCGCAACACATTAGCCAGCAACTCGGCCTGGACCGTCAGCGATTCCTGACGCGCCTCGATCAGGCCCGGACGCCATTCATTGATCGCCAGCGCCCCGCCGAACAGGATCAACAGGCTGAGCAGATTGAGCACCAGGATGAAGCCGCCCAGCCGCGATCCGCCGAAGCGGAACAACGGCCGGCGCTGGGGCTCCTCGTCGGGCTCGCGCCCGCCCGGTTCAGCTCTCGCGGTAGCGGTAGCCGACGCCATACAGGGTCTCGATCGCGTCGAACTCATTGTCCACGGCGCGGAACTTCTTGCGCATCCGCTTGACGTGGCTGTCGATGGTGCGGTCGTCGACATAGACCTGGTCGTCGTAGGCGGCGTCCATCAGGTTGTCGCGGCTCTTCACGAAGCCCGGACGCTGGGCCAGGGCCTGCAGCAGCAGGAACTCGGTCACGGTCAGCTTGACGGGCTTGCCGTCCCAGGTCGACTCATGGCGCGCCGGGTCCATCGACAGCTTGCCGCGCTTGATCGCCCGGCCCGAGACTTCGGCCGCCGATTCCGGCTCGCCGCCGTCGGCGCCCGTGCGGCGCAGCAGCGCCTTGACGCGCTCGATCAGCAGACGCTGGCTGAACGGTTTGTGGATATAGTCGTCGGCGCCCAGGTTGAAGCCTAGGATCTCGTCGATCTCCTCGTCCTTGGACGTCAGCATGATGACCGGAATCTGGGAGGTCTGGCGCAGGCGACGCAGCACCTCCATCCCGTCCATGCGCGGCATCTTCACGTCCAGGATCGCCAGATCGGGCGGCGAGGATTCCAGCGCGGCCAGACCCGAGGCCCCGTCGTGATAGGCGGTGATCTTGTGGCCATGGCTTTCCAGCGCCAGCGAAACGGACGCCACGATGTTCTCGTCGTCATCGACCAGAGTGATGTTGGCCAAAGGTGTCTTCTCCTGAACTTTACGTTCCCGCGAGCAAGAACGCACAGCAAGCGTAACCGTTCGATCTCGGTCACATTAGGGCTAAGGCGTTTCGGCTCGAATGAAAATCGCCGGCAACCCGAAAGCGGTTCGGTGACGTCCAGATGGTCACGGCGCCGCCTCGTTTCAACGCGCACGCGCCGTCGCTCGGGCGCGCTTAGAAATATTCCGGCTTCGAAAACCTCGCCTTAAAGGCTTGGGGTGCAGGATCGGCCCATGGCGGGTCCGATCCATTACGAAGTCTATGTCCGCAAGAGCGCCCCGTCATCGTGGACGCTGCTGATCGCGACCGAAGACCGCAAACACGCCATCGAGACCGCCGAGGAGCAGCTTCGCGACCGTCTCGCCATCGCCTCGCGCGTAACCAAGGAGACGCTGGACCCCGAGACGATGGAGTTCAGCTCCTTGACCATCCTGACGCTGGGCGCGCCGGAGGAGCGAAAGAAGAAGGTCGCCGACAAGGCGGTCCCGCCGGCCTGCAGCAGTCCGGCCGAACTCTATTCGCCCCATGCCCGCGCCCTGATCGGCCGGGTGCTGGAGGACTGGCTGAAACGCGAGGGCGTGACCGCCTTCGAACTGCTGCATCGCCCCGATGTCGCCGAACGGCTGGAGGCGGCTGGGGTCGAGCTCCAGCACGCCATTCAGAAGGTCGCGGTCCCCGAAAGCCAAGCCACGGGCCAGGAGGTGCACGGGGTCGTGCGCCACTATCAAAAGCTGACCGAACAGGCGATGGCCCGGCTGCGCAAGGCCGGACGCGACGGCCTGTTCCCCGCGCTGGATGACCGCTCCATCGCCGATCTGGCGCATCGGCTGACCGGCGCGCCGGATCGGGCGCTGCGCATGGGCGGCGTGGTCGCCGGCGCGCTGAAGGATCGGCGCGGCGCCCGCGATCGCCTGACCGTGCTGATGGATTTGATGGACGCCGCGCCCGCCGACGGCCCGCCGCGCGCCCTGGTCGTGGTGGTGGTCGAGCAGATCGTCGCCGAAATGCTGGCGGTGCGCACCAACCTGACCGAGATTTTGGGCCCGTCTCTGGACCAGGGCGCCAATCTGGCGGCTATCGTGCGCATGGTCGCGCCGGAGGAGATGGACGCCCTGTTGCGGATGGACCCGCGCCTCGCCCTGATGATGCCCCAGGTCGAGGGACCGGCCGCGCGCCTGGGCCTGCATCTGGCCTCGGGCGAGTTTCCGCTTCTGGCCGCGTCCTTGGCTCGCCTTGTCACCCGCGAACTGACCAGCCAGCGCCGCCTCCGCCCCCACGATCCGGTCGGAGAGATCGACATCCTGCGTCTGCTGGCCATGGCCCTGACCGCCTCGGCCGGTCGTCTGCTGACGCTGGAAGAGGTCCAGATCGCCTTCGTCGAACGCTCCAAGAGCCTGGTTACGGCCGATTTCGTCGGCGCCTACGTCAATCCTTGCCCGACGGTTCTGGCCGAGGCCGAGCAGCTGACCCGCCTGTGCGAGAACGTCACCGGCGGGGCCAACAAGCGCGCCGCCTCGCGCTGGCTCAGCGCCTGTATCGGCTCGCTGCGTTTCGAAACCGAGATCCGCCAGTCCGTCCCGGGCGGCCCGTCCGCCTCGCACAAGCTCGCGACCCTGGCCCGGCTTCAACGCTCGGTTCAGGCCGCGCATCTGGCCGACCACGACCAGACGCAGATCATGGAGGCCATCGGCGCGGTCGGCGCCAATCTGGAGGCCGACGCCCATCTGATCGCCCAGATCGTCCGCGCCCAGGTGGCTGCGCCTCAAAAGCTGACAGCCCTGTTGAAACTGGCCACCGGAGAAGCCGGCCCGCTCGGCCCCGTCGCCGACCGCGCCCGCGCCGAGGCCATAAAGCTGCTGCGCTCGCCCGACGTCCGCACCGCCCTGACCGCCGCCCCGCAAAACGTCGCGGCGTTGAGAGGCCTGATGCAGCAGGCGGGTCTGGCGGCCTAGCCGTTCCAGAAAATAGTTCTCTCAGTTCGTCATTCCGGGGCTGAGTGGAGCGAAGAACCCGGACCCGAAGGGCGGCGCGTAGCAGCCAACCCAGGGCCACAGGCGCATCGCTAGGCCCATTCAAGCCCTGATGCGCCTCTCCTGGGTTCCGGGTTCGTCCTACGGACACTCGGAATGACGTGAGCAGACCGAAAGTCGCCTGGACCTAGCCGGCCTCAGTCGAAGATGTCGAAGATGCTGTCGCGCTTCTTTTTCTTGTAACGATAGTCGTCGTCGCGATGCCGGTCGTCGCGGTATTTGTCGCTCCGGTAGCCCCGATCGTCGCGATACTGCTGTGACGCCCCGCCGCCCCATGGTTGAGCCTGAGGGTGAGCATGGGGCTGGGCATAGGGCTGAGGCGGCGGCGCATAGGCCTGTTGCGCGGGCGAGACCGGGGCGGCTGCTCGCCCCTCCTCGACGGCGGCGGCCATCAGCTTCTCCAGCTCCCCGCGATCCAGCCAGACGCCCCGGCACTCGGGGCACATGTCGAACTGAACGCCGTTGCGCTCCAGCGTCTGCATGGCGGCGTTGTCGTTGGGGCACATCAGAAGGGGCATGTCGGGCTCCGATCGAAAAAGAATGGGCGGTCGATGCGACAGGCCAGGAGGGGAAAGCTTCGCCGCATCGACACGCCCTTGCGGTCCGACATCGCGTCGCACGATCCGGCGCAAGGAAGGGGGACGCCAGACCGCGAGAACGCCAGAGGGGCCCGTTCCGCCTCTCCAAGCTAGGCGCCGTCGCCGCCCGCCGCCATGCGTCGCGGGGCCGCAGGGGCTTCGGCCGCCCCTGCCATCCTATCGGCGATGACGATTGCGCGCCTTTACCGCGACTTACGACCGACCAGCGACCCTTTGCCGGTCATGGTCGCAAACCGTGTTAGAATGGCGCCCCCGGTCTTTGACATCTTCGCGCGCCGCCAGAACCCGCGCCGAATTAGACAGATTAGACGAATTAGACGGTGTTTTTGTCAGCGGACCCGCCGGCCGAAGTGCACGGATTGCACTCGAAAATTCTAGCAGACCTGCCCGGCGGCCCAGCCCGACGACCAAGCCCACTGGAAGTTATAGCCGCCCAGCCAGCCGGTCACATCGACCGCCTCGCCGATGAAATACAGCCCCGGAACCGCCTTGGCCTGCATCGTCTGCTGGTCCAGCGCGGCCGTATCGACCCCGCCCAGCGTCACCTCGGCGGTCCTGTAACCTTCGGAGCCAACCGGCTTGACCGCCCAGGCGTTGACCGCCTGATCCAGCCGTCGCAGCACCTTGTCCGACAGGTCCGCCAGATTGCCCGACGCCCCTTCGCGCTGGCACAGGCTCTCGGCCAGACGACGCGGCACGATATGGCCCAGCGCGGTGTGCACGGCCTGTTTGCCGTTTGACGCCTTGGCCGCCTTCAGCTCCTCGAACACGTCGCGGCCCGGCGCCATTGAGGCCACCACCGCCTCGCCCTCGCGCCAATAGGAGCTGATCTGAAGAATGGCCGGACCCGACAGGCCCCGATGGGTGAACAGCATGGCCTCGTTGAAGCTGGCCTTGCGCGCCTTGGCCCCTTCGGGCGCCGAGGCGACCGAGGCGTCCACCGCCACGCCCGCCAGCGGCGTCAGCGTCTCCAGCAGGCCCGCCTCGAACGTCAGCGGAACCAGGGCCGGCCGGGTCTCGGTGACGCGAATGTCGAACTGGCGCGCGATCTCATAGGCCCAGCCGGTCGCCCCCATCTTGGGGATCGACTTGCCGCCCGTCGCCACGACCAGCGACGCCGCCGTGACCTGCGATCCGTCCGACAGGACCGCCGTGAAGCCGTCGCCGGATCGCGCGATCCGCTCCACCCGGGTCTTCAGGCTCAGGGTCACGCCCGCCGCCGCCATGTCGTCGGTCAGCATACGGACGATCTGCTTGGCGCTGTCGTCGCAGAACAGCTGGCCCAGAGTCTTCTCGTGCCAGGCAATTCCGGCCTTATCGATCCGCTTGACGAAGTCGTGCTGGGTGTAGCGGCGCAGGGCCGAGGTCGCGAACCGTGGGTTCTCGCCCAGGAAGTTCGCCGGCCCGCAGCCCAGATTGGTAAAGTTGCAGCGCCCGCCGCCCGAGATGCGGATCTTCTCGCCCGGCCGGTCGGCATGGTCCACCACCCTGACCCGGCGTCCGCGTCGCCCAGCCTCGATGGCGGCCATCATGCCGGCCGCGCCGGCCCCGACCACAAGGACGTCGACGAGGGCGTCCGAAGACGCCCTCGTCACTGGGAACCTCGCGGTTCCAGCCTCGGGGAGAGCTTAGTAACGGTAGTGATCCGCCTTGAACGGGCCTTCGACCGGCACGTTGATGTAGTCGGCCTGGTCCTTGGTCAGGACGGTCAGCTTGGCGCCCAGCTTGGCCAGGTGCAGCATGGCGACCTTCTCGTCCAGGTGCTTGGGCAGGGTGTAGACCTTGTTCTCGTACTTGTCGGCGTTGGTCCACAGTTCGATCTGGGCCAGCGTCTGGTTGGTGAACGAAGCCGACATCACGAAGGACGGGTGGCCCGTGGCGTTGCCCAGGTTCACCAGGCGGCCTTCCGACAGCAGGATGATCTTCTTGCCGTCCGGGAACTCGACGTGGTGGACCTGCGGCTTGATCTCGTCCCACTTGAAGTTCTTCAGGCCGGCGACCTGGATCTCGGAGTCGAAGTGGCCGATGTTGCAGACGATGGCGTTGTTCTTCATCTGCCGCATGTGGTCGACGGTGATGACGTCCTTGTTGCCGGTCGTCGTCACATAGATGTCGGCGCGGCCGGCGGTGTCGTCCAGCGTCTGGACCTCATAGCCTTCCATCGCGGCCTGCAGGGCGCAGATCGGGTCGATCTCGGTCACGATCACGCGGGCGCCGCCCTGGCGCAGCGAAGCGGCCGAGCCCTTGCCCACGTCGCCGTAGCCGCAGACCACGGCGACCTTGCCCGACAGCATGACGTCGGTGCCGCGACGGATCGCGTCGACCAGCGATTCCCGGCAGCCATACAGGTTGTCGAACTTGGACTTGGTGACGCTGTCGTTGACGTTGATGGCGGGGAAGGGCAGCTCGCCCTTTTCGGCCATCTGATACAGGCGGTGCACGCCCGTGGTCGTCTCTTCCGACACGCCGCCGATGGCGTCGCGGATGGCCGAATAGAAGCCGGGCTTCTCAGCCAGATAGCGCTTCATGACCTTGAAGAGGGCCTCTTCCTCTTCGTTCTGCGGGTTCGCCAGAACCGAGATGTCCTTCTCGGCCTTCGGACCCAGCACGCACAGCAGGGTCGCGTCGCCGCCGTCGTCCAGGATCAGGTTCGGATAGCCGCCGTCGGCCCATTCGAAGATCTTGTGGGCGTAGTCCCAGTATTCCTCCAGCGTCTCGCCCTTGGTGGCGAAGACCGGCGTGCCGTTGGCGGCGATGGCGGCGGCGGCGTGGTCCTGGGTCGAGAAGATGTTGCACGACGCCCAGCGCACTTCGGCGCCCAAGGCTTCCAGCGTCTGGATCAGGACCGCCGTCTGGATCGTCATGTGCAGGCTGCCGGCGATGCGGGCGCCCTTCAGCGGCTGGCTGGCGCCGAACTCGTCACGCAGGGACATCAGGCCCGGCATTTCTGTTTCGGCGATCTCGATTTCCTTGTTGCCCCAATCGGCCAGGGTGATGTCGCGAACGATGTAGTCGGTCATGGCTTGGGCTCCTGGCCGCAATGAGTTTGGGCCCTCATAGCCCGGCGCGCGCCGAGTATCAACAAACACATAAAGATATCCTTATGCGATCCCGGCTCAGCAGTTTCTTAAATCCTGGCCGGTAGAGACCTCATCATGGAACGCCGCGCTCTTCTCGGTCTCGCCGTCGTCGCGACGGCCGCCGCCTCGACCTCCGCAGGCGCTTCGAGCGGCGGCGCAGCGCCGTCGGCCGACACCTATATCCGCCTGCCGGTCATCACCGCCTCGATCCTTCAGGCGAACGGTCGTCGGGGCGTGCTGACCATTGAAACCGGCGTCGATGTGCCTGATGCGGCCCTGCGCACCCGCGCCCAGCAGTCTGCGCCGCGCCTGCGCGCCGCCTACAACACCGCCGCCCAGCGCTTCGCCAATGGTCTGCGTCCCGGCGTCGTGCCCGACATCGACCAGCTGTCGGCCCAGCTTCAGGCGGCGACCAACGCCACCCTGGGCCGCGCCGGCGCCCGCCTGCTGCTCGGCACCGTCATGGCGGTCTGACTTCCGCCTCTAGAGGAAGGAATAGGGGTCCACGTCCACCGTCAGGCGGACGGAGCCCGGCACCTTCACCCGCTGCAGCCAGGCCCGCAGGAAGGCCTGGAGGTTCACGTCCCGGTCGGCCCGCACCAGCAGCCGCTTGCGCCGCCTCCCCCGCACCAGGGCCAGCGGCGCATCGGCCGGGCCATAGACCTCCAGCCGTTCGGCGTTGGGAATGGCCTGGGCCAGGTCGTTCGCTGTCTTCTCCACGGCGGCCGCATTCTCGCTGGACAGGATGATCGCCGCCAGACGGCCATAGGGCGGCAGGGACGCGGCCTCGCGCTCGGCCATTTCCGCCTCGACGAAGGCGTCGCGATCGCCGGCCGCCAGCGCCATCAGCACCGGATGCTCGGGCGTCCAGGTCTGAAGCAGCGCCCGCCCCGGCCGATCCGCCCGGCCCGCCCGGCCCGTCGCCTGGGCCAGCAGCTGATAGGTCCGCTCGGCTGCGCGCAGGTCGCCGCCGCGCAGGCCCAGATCCGCATCCACCACGCCCACCAGCGTCAGGCGAGGGAAGTTGTGGCCCTTGGCCGCGGCCTGCGTCGCCACCAGAATGTCGATCTCCCCGTCCGTCATCTTCTGGATCAAGGCGCGGGCCGACCGTGCGTCCGGCGCGGTGTCGGAGCTGAAGACCGCCGTGCGCGCCTCGGGGAACAGCTGGCGCACCTCTTCCTCGACCCGCTCGACCCCCGGCCCCACCGAGACCAGCGAGTCCTCGGCCCCGCATGAGGGACACAGTTTGGGACGCGCCATGGAGAAGCCGGTCAGGTGACAGACCAGTCGCCCGGTGTAGCGATGCTCGACCAGCCAGCTGTCGGTGTCCGGCGCCGTCAGCCGATGACCACAGACGCGGCACAGGACCACGGGCGCATAGCCGCGCCGGTTCAGGAACAGCAGGGTCTGCTCGCCCCGCAGCAGGGTTTCGCCGATGGCCAGCCTCAGCGGCTGCGATAGCCAGGTCTGCGGGTCGGGCGTGTTCTGCCTCAGGTCCAGCAGGGCGATGTCCGGCAGGACCGCCGTCCCGTGCCGCGCGCCCAGCTTCAGCCAGTCGTAGCGCCCGCTCTGCGCGTTCCACAGCGTCTCCAGCGACGGCGTCGCCGAGGCCAGGACGACGGCCGCGCCCTCGATCCGCGCCCGCGCCACGGCCAGGTCGCGGCCGTGATAGACTAGGCCTTCCTCCTGTTTGAACGAGCCGTCGTGCTCTTCGTCCACCACGATCAGGCGCAGGTTGACGAAGGGCAGGAACAGGGCCGAGCGCGCTCCGACCACGATGTTGCAGCGCCCGGCGACGACCGCCTCCCACACCTGGCGGCGGCGCGGCGGGGCGACGCCGGAATGCCATTCGGCCGGAGCGGCGCCGAACCGGGCCGTGATCCGCTCGATCAGGGCCTGGGTCAGGGCGATCTCGGGCAGCAGGATGAGGATTTGCGCGGCCGGATCGGCCCGCAGCACCCGCGCGATGGCCTCCAGATAGGCCTCGGTCTTGCCCGATCCCGTCACCCCGTCCAGCAGGAAGGGGCGAAAGCCGCCGCCGCTCACGCCGTCCGCCATCGCCGTCGCCGACGCCGCCTGGTCGCCGTTCAGCGCGGCGGGCGCGTGGTCGGGATCGGGCCGGTCGAACGCCGCCTCGGCCGCGATCTCGATGATCTCCAGCACGCCCTCGTCGATCAGACCCTTGACCACGCCCGACGACACGCCCGCCGCCCGCGCCAGATCGGCCGGCGGCATGGCGCGATCGCCCAGGGCCTCCAGCACGCCGGTCCGCGCCGGGGTGGCGCGCGAGGGCGACCGCTCGCCCACCCGACGCACCCGGCGCTCCGGCCGGGGCCGGGGCGCGCGCAAGCCCTTCAACGCCGTCGCCGCCATCTCGCCCGGCGCCGACAAGGTCCAGCGCCCGGCCCATTCCACGAAGTCCATCACGCCCGCCGGCAGGGTCGGATCGTCCAGGCGGCTATCGATCGCCTTCAGCCGCCGGTTCGATCCCGTCGTCTCGAACACCTCGGACACAACGCCCCGGATCAGGCGCGGCCCCAGCGGCACGGCGACCTGATCTCCCCGCGCCAAATCTCCATGGGCCAGGCTCAGCGTCTCGGGAACCTCGTAGTCGAAGGCCTCCGGCACCGGCAGGGGAATGAGGACCGAGGCGACTTTCACCGAACTGCGCCCTCGGCTATGAAGCCGCCCATGAAACTCTTTCTCGATACCGCCGACGTCGCCGTCATCAAGGACATGGTCCCCACCGGAATGGTGGATGGCGTCACCACCAATCCGTCGCTGATCGCCAAGTCGGGTCGGAACATCGCCGAGGTCATCGCCGAAATCTGCGCCCTGGTCGAGGGGCCGATTTCCGCCGAGGCCGTCTCGCTCGATTTCGAGACCATGGTCAAGGAAGGCGACAAGCTGGCCGCCATCGCCCCGAACGTGGTGGTGAAACTGCCCCTGACCTGGGACGGCCTGCGCGCCTGCCGCGTCTTCACCGACAAGGGGATCAAGACCAACGTCACCCTGTGCTTCTCGGCCGCCCAGGCCCTGCTGGCCGCCAAGGCCGGCGCCACCTTCGTCTCGCCGTTCGTCGGGCGTCTGGAAGACAATGGCGCCGACGGCATCGGCCTGCTGGAAGAAATCCGCGTCCTGTATGACGTGCACGGTTTCGAGACCCAGATCCTGGCCGCGTCCCTGCGCAACGTGGGCCATGTGGCCGCCGCCGCCGTCGCCGGATCGGACGCCGCCACCTTTGGCGCCGATACATTCAAGGCCTTGGTGAACCACCCGTTAACCGACAAGGGTCTTGATGCCTTCGTGGCGGACTGGGCCAAGACGGGCCAGTCTATTCTGTAGCATCGCGGTTCCCGGAGAGGTCTGTTTGAGCGGCTCATTGGACCTTTTCGAAACGTCGGAATCGGACGCAACGCCCCACATCGGCGACGGCTTGCATTGGCCCGACGTGCGCGGCTGGCTGCAGACCCATCCTCAGACCCTGCTGGACGACCGCTCCCTACTTGAAGAGATCGGTCTGCGTCCGCACGGCCGCAACGTCGTCGAGTTCGGCGCCGCCGCCCTGACGCGGCTGGAGGCCGTGGTCGAGCGCGAGACCGGCGCCCGGCGCGAGATCGAACTGGTCGCCCGCGCCAACTTCGCCGCCCAGACCCAGACGCACGTCGCGACCCTGGATCTGATGGAGGCCAAGAACCATTCCGACCTGGCCCGGCGACTGGATGCGGCGGCGCAGGGGCGGTTTGGGTTGGCCGGCGCCGCCATCGCCTTGGAAAAACCCGGCGGCGTGCCCTTCGGCTGGCGCGCCTTGGAAGAGGGTGACGTCGACAATCTGCTGGGCGAGCACGGCCTGACTTGGCTCGGCCCGATGATCTCGGGACTGAATTTCTTCGGCGCGGCCGAGGATCAGGTGCGATCCATCGCCCTGGTCCGCATGGCCCCGCACCTGACGCCGGGCGGACCGCCGCGCCCCTGCATCTGCGCCTTCGGCTCGCCCGAGCCCGAGGGCTTTACTCCGAACATGGGCTGCGAACTGGCCGCCTTCCTGGCGCGGGTGACGGAGCGGATGGCCGAGCGATGGCCGGTTCTGAACTAACAGCCTCCGACGCCCTGCGCGCCTGGCTGGACCATCTGGCGCACGAGCGTCGACTGTCGCCGCGCACGCTGGAGGCCTATGGCCACATCGGCCGGCTCTATGTCGCCTTCCTCGAACACCATCGCGGCGAGGCGCTGTCGCTCAAGGACATGGGCACGATCACCGCCGCCGAGGTCCGCGCCCACATGGCCGAGCGCCGCTCAGGCGATCATGCCCTGGCGGCCCGGTCGCTGAGCCAGAGCCTGTCGGCCATTCGCGGATTTCATGCCTTCCTCGATCGGCGGTTGGACACCCCCGCTCCACAGCTGGCCCTGGTGCGCGGCCCCAAGGTCAAGCCGTCCCTGCCCCGGCCGGTGACCGAGGATCAGGCGCGCGGGCTATTGGCCGAGCCGGACGCCGATCCCGACGCCGAACCGTGGGAGGCCGCGCGCGACCGGGCGGTGCTGACCCTGCTCTACGGCTGCGGCCTGCGCATTTCCGAAGCCATGTCCCTGACCCGCGCAGATGCGCCGCTGGGCGAGACGCTGCGCATCGTGGGCAAGGGATCCAAGACGCGGATCGCGCCGATCCTGCCCGCCGTGCGCGAGGCGGTGGACGCCTATCTGGCCCTGCTGCCCTTCCCGCTCCAACCCGCCGACGCCCTGTTCCGCGCCCGACGCGGCGGCCCCTTAAGCCCCCGTCATGTCCAAGCCTCGGTCCAGAAGCTGCGCGGCCGGCTGGGCCTACCCGAACGCACCACGCCTCACGCATTACGCCACAGTTTCGCGACCCACCTGCTGGGCGCCGGAGCCGACCTGCGTTCCATTCAGGAACTGCTGGGCCACGCCAGCCTGTCGACGACCCAGAAATACACCGGCGTCGACGCCGATCGCCTTTTGAACGCCTATGCGGCCGCCCATCCCCGCGCCTAGCGACGCGGCGCGGGCGGAGCCGGCGGCGCGCCGACGTCGGGCTCGGACGGCATCAGGTTTCGACCCAGCGCCCGTCGATCCGGCACGGCGTAGCTGATCGGCAGGGGACAGTTCTTCTGGTCGCGCCGGTCCAGCAGCAGATAGCGCCGGACCTGCCCATCATCGAGCGAGCGATCCAGCGTCATGGCGCCGACGTGGCCTTGGCGAGCCTGCATCAGCGGATCGCCGCAGCGATGCGTGTCCGCCCTTGGTGCGGAAACAACGACAAGATCACGGCCGGTGATCGCGCTGGACGCCGCCGCCGCGGGGTCGGACAGGGCCAGCATAAGCAAGGTCAGCATCGCATCCTCCTGTTTCAGCTGGTACGATACGCCGACAACCCCCGATTGGCCAGACAGCGCCGAGCGCCGGGCGGGAAGAGGCAGCCGCGCTGAGACACGACGGACAAGAATATGTCTCAGGCTCTTCGCCAAAAGCGCGTAGCCTGCCCTGCCCTGGCGAAGGCCCGAGGAGGACAGGCAAGTGCGGCCAGGGATTGGCGAAAAATCCAACTTGAAAACGTCGCGGCGCAAGACGCTGGGCCTGCTGGCGGCTGCGCCGTTGCTGTCCGCCCAGACCGGCGTCCCGGCAAACCCGCACGATCAGGTTCGGTTGTTGCAAAATCTGTTCACGCGGATGGGCGTCGGCGTGCGTCTGAACGGAAGCCTCCAGCAGGTCTTCGTCATCGACACCGGCGCCGAGCGAAGCGCGGTCTCGACCGAGCTGGCCCAGGCCTTGGCCCTGCCGCCCGGCCGCCCCGTCGTGGTGCACGGGATCACGGCGGCCGAGGTCACGCCGACCGTCGAACTGGCGCAGATCGAGATCGGTCGCCGACGCTTCACCGACCTGACCCTGCCGGTCTTTCCGCGCGACGCCCTGGGCGCCGACGGCCTGCTCGGTCTGGACCTGCTGTCCCGCTTTCGCCTGACGCTGGACGTCAACGCCCGCCAGGTCGCCCTGTCTCAGTCAGGCTCGACCAGCATCGCGCTGACGACCAGTTCCGACTCAACCCGGCCCCAGCAGCAGGACGTGCTGGTCGCCGGTCGTCGCGGTCGCTTCGGTCAGCTGATCCTGACCCGGATCGAGGTCGCCGGCGTAGAGGTCGCCGCCTTCATCGACAGCGGCGCGCAATATTCGATCGGCAATCTGGCCCTGATGCAGGCGATCGACATCGGCCAGACCGCCGCCCCGTCCGAGCCTGTGCGCATGGTCGGCATCGTCGGCGGCGCGGTGACGGCCCGCACCGGCACGACGCCCGCCCTGCACATCGCGGGACGATCGCTGGGACCGACCCCGCTGCTGTTTGCGGACCTGCATGTGTTTCAGGTCATGGACCTGATCGACAACCCTGCCCTGCTGCTGGGCGCCGATATCCTGAGCCGGTTCAGCCGCATCACCCTGGATTACGGCCGCAGCCGCGTGGCCTTCGGCGGCGTGCTGCGCCGTCGGACGCCCGGCTGATCAGATCGCCTTGATCGCCCCGCCGTCCAGCCGGATCAGAGAGCCGGTGACATAGGCCGCCAGGGGACTGGCCAGGAAGGCGGCGGTCGCGCCGAACTCCTCGGTCGTGCCGATGCGGCCGACGGGGATCGATTTCACCGATTCCGCCCGTGCCTCTTGCGGCGTCGTGCCGGTGCGCTCGGCGGTCGCCTGGTCCAGCCGTTCGATGCGCGGCGTATCGATCCGCCCCGGCAGCAGGGTGTTGACCGTGACACCGTCCGGTCCGACCTCGTTGGCGAGCGTCTTGGCCCAGGCCGCGACCGAGGCCCGCAGGGTGTTGGACACGCCAAGCGCCGCCGACGGCTCGACCACTGTGATCGAGGCGACGTTCAGGATCCGCCCCCAGCCGGCCGCCCGCATGGCCGGCAGCACCCGATCGGTCAGGCGGAAGATCGACAGCACCATGGACTCGAAATGATCGCGCCACACCGCAGGCTCCAGTCCCGACACGCCCGACGGCGGCGGCCCCCCGGTGTTGTTCAGCAGGATTTCGATCGGCCCGCCTAACAGATCCTCGGCCCGATCCACCGCCTTCAGCAACGCCTCATGATCCGCCAAGTCCGCCGCCGCCACGACCGCCTTGCCCGGTCCCGTCGCATTCAACGCATCCGCCACGGCCTGAAGCTTGTCAGCATCGCGCGACAGCAGGGCCACATGCGCCCCCTCGGCGATCAGGGCCGTCGCCACGGCGCGACCCAGGCCGGATGAGCCGCCGCAGATCAGGGCGCGCTTGCCGTTCAGTTTCAGGTCCATGGTCGATCTCCGGCTCCGGTTTCCAGCTCCGCATATCGGACGCCGCCCCGCTCGACGCAACGCGGCGTTAACCGACGCGGCGCACCTTCGTGTCCGAGCGGCCGCCAGCACCCGTTTGGACAGGCCGGGAAGGGCCCGCCCATGCCGACCAAGATGACCTCCAGCATCCGCCGCCATAGCGATCATTTCGAACCCCAGGACACCGATCCGCACGAGCAGCGTCGCCTGCGCGGCCAGCTGGAGCAGATCGACTACGCCGCCTACATCGCCAATAAGGAGGTGATCGGTCACGCCCTGACCGGCGTGGACGCCGCATCGCTGCAAAAGCTGGCGGTGATGACCGCCACGGTGCGCGCCAAATGGGTGGCGGAATCCCTGCGTCTGGCCCACTCCGGCTCGGCCGTCACGCCCGACCAGGTCGCCCGCCTGACCGCCGCCCGCACCGCCTTCGACGAACTGGCCGAAGCCTATGAGGCGCTGCGCCGCATCATCGAACGGGGCTACGTCGCCCTGAGGTGACCGCATCGCCGGGCATGTCCGGAACCGGGCGCCCTCGTCATCGTTCTGCGGCCATGAAAATCGCTCGCATCGCTTCCATCGCCCTGATCGCCGGCGCAGCCCTGACGCTGGGCGCCTGCGCCACCCTGCAACGCGGCCCCGTCGGCAACGCCGCCGTGCCTCAACCCGCAAAGCCGGTTGACCTGAACCGCTACGCCGGCCTGTGGTATGAGATCGGGCGCTACGAAAACGGCTTCGAGCGCGGCTGCGAAGGGGTGACCGCTCAATATACGGTGCGCGACGACGGCCTGGTCGGGGTGCTGAACACCTGCCGACAGGGTGCGGTCGACGGTCCGGAAAAGACCTCCGAGGGCAAGGCGAAGATCGTCGAGGGCAGCGAAAACGCCAAGCTGAAGGTGTCCTTCTTCGGCCCCTTCTACGTCGGCGACTATTGGGTGCTGGACCACGCCGACGACTATTCCTGGTCCATCGTCGGCGAGCCGTCGGGTCGTTATCTCTGGCTGCTCAGCCGCACCGCGCAACCCTCGGCCCAGACCCGCGAAACCATCCAGAACCGCACCCGCGCCCTGGGCTATGACCTGACCCTGGTCCGGCCGACCCAACACTGATCGCCCGCCTCACGCCGCCCCGTCGCCACCTTCAAGGATCATCCATGCGTATTGCAGCGCTTGCCGCCCTGTCGGCCTTTCTGGTGTCCGCAGGATCGGCTTCGGCCGAGACCATTTCGACCCACGTCCTGGATTTGGCGCGCGGCGTCGGCGGCCGCGACGTGCCGGTGACCCTGGCGATCAAGGGCGGCGACGGCGGCTGGCGACAACTGGCGACCGCGCGCACCGACGAGAACGGCCGCGTCCGCTCGTTCGGCGATCAGGTCACGACCCAAGTCGCCACGTACAAGCTCACGTTTGACATGTCGCAATACGGCGACAAAGACGCCCAGCCCTTCTTCCCCGAGATCGACGTGGTGTTCCAGGTCCGCGACCCCAGCATCCACTACCACGTCCCCGTCGTCGTCAGCCCCTACGGCTACAGCACCTACCGCGGCAACTGAGCCGGGGGCCGGACGGGCGACCTGTACTTGGATGTCTAAAAGGAGCGCCTGGTGGAGCCGAGGGGAGTCGAACCCCTGACCTCGTCATTGCGAACGACGCGCTCTACCAACTGAGCTACGGCCCCGTTTCCAGCGTGGGATCGGGTTTCACAGGCGTGGCGGACATAGAAGGCGGGCGGGCGTGGTGTCAACGGGCTTGTGCGCGCGAAGCGCGCAGGTCGGATACGGCCGTTGTCGGAGCAGGGGCGAACAGGCTAGAAGCGCCGATCCAAGCAGGAGTTACCGTTCATGGGCTATGCGCTCGTCTGGTTGATCAACACCATCATCAGTCTGATGATCTGGTTCATCATCGCCCAGGCCATTCTGAGCTGGTTGGTGGCGTTCGACGTCGTCAACTATCGCAACCGCTTCGTCTATTCGGTCGGGACCTTCCTGGACCGCGTCACCGCGCCCCTGCTGGAGCCGTTCCGCCGCATCATTCCGAATCTGGGCGGCATCGACATCTCGCCCATCGTGGTGATCCTGCTGCTGCAGTTCATCAGCGTGCTGTTCAACCGCACGGCGGCGCCGGCCCTGATCCAGTTGCTGGGCTGAGGCGACACGGCGGGCGGAAATCTGATGCGAGAGGGTTGATCCGCTCTTGCGCCGCGCGCCTTCCTTTCTAAAGGTGCCCGCCCGACCACTTTCGACCACGGTTCATGACCTCGATCACCACAGTCGCCATTCTGGGCGCCGGACAGATGGGCGCAGGCATCGCGCAGGCGGTCGCGCTCGGGGGCTATTCGGTTCGCCTTTATGACGTCGTCGCCGACCGGCTGCCGCTGGCGCAGGGCGAGATCGCGGCCAGCCTGGCGCGTCACGTCGGACGCGGCCTGGTCGATCAGGCCGCCGCCGATGCGGCCCTGACCCGCATCACGACCAGTCACGGAATGGCCGAGGCCGTCGCCGGCGCCGATCTGGTCATCGAGGCGGCGCTGGAAGACGAGGCCGTCAAGAAGGCCATCTATGCGCAGGTCGTGCCGCACCTGGGGCCGCAAACCCTGTTGGCGTCCAACACCTCTTCGATCTCGATCACCCGCCTGGCGTCCTCGACGGACCGACCGGACCGCTTCGTCGGCCTGCACTTCATGAAGCCGGCGCCGGTGATGAAGCTGGTGGAGATTATTCGCGGCATCGCCACCTCGGCCGAGACGCATTCCGCCGCCGTCGCCTTCGCCGAGAGCCTGGGCAAGACGACCACGGACGCCGAGGATTTTCCCGCCTTCATCGTCAACCGCATCCTGGTGCCGATGATGAACGAGGCGATCTTCGCCCTGTACGAAGGGGTCGGCAACGTCGCCTCGATCGACAAGGCGCTGCGCTTGGGCGCCAATCATCCGATGGGTCCGCTGGAACTGGCGGACTTCATGGGGCTGGACGTCGTCCTGGCCATCATGAACGTGCTGTACGACGGCCTGGCCGACAGCAAATACCGCCCCTGCCCCCTGCTGGTGAAATATGTCGAGGCCGGCTGGCTGGGCAGGAAGAGCGGCCGCGGCTTCTATGACTATTCCGGCGCTGCGCCGGCGCCGACGCGATGAGCCGGTTCGAGAGCTATTCCGACCTGCCGGGTCAGGCGACCATCGCCGCGCGGCCTGGGCGGACGCCTCGGATTCTGGCTTGTTTGGCCGGCGCGGCCTGGCCGCCCCTGTGGTTGACCCTGCCCTTCTGGCGGCCGCACGCCTATCTGCCGGGTCGCGACATGGATTGGCGGCTGGTGGTGATGCTGATCGGCCTGATCACCGTGCCGCTGGCGCTGTATCGCGTGCTGAACGAGCGCAAGCGTGACGGCCGGCCCGGCACGCGACTGGGCGTCGTCTGGCGCTTCATGATGTACGGCGGCCTGGCGGCGGCCCTGGTTCAGATCGTCGTCGCCCTGGGCATGAGCGTCATGGGCTGGTTCGAGGCCGGCGATGTGATGCAGGCCCTGGGCGCGACCGAGACCACCCTGCTGATCTTCGGCGTCGGCGGCCTGCCCATCGCCATGATCGTGGGCGTCAGCTACGCCTTATGGGCCGGGCTCTGCGCCGCCTTCATCGCCTTTGAGGCGCGGCCGGCGGTCAAGGACAGACTGGGCCTGATGCCCAAGGGCTGACAGGCGCACACGACGCCTGAGTTCGAGGATTGGGGGATCCGAGAATGACCATGGACGACACGGACAAGGATGCGGCGGAGATCTTGTCGCCCGTTGCGGCGACCTCGCGCATCGCCAGCCTTGACGTCATGCGGGGGCTGGCGGTGCTGGGCATTCTGGCCGTCAATGTCGTCTCGTTCGGCCTGCCGGTCATGGTCTACCAAGACGCCAGCCTGAGCCCGTTTCCGGTCACCGGCGCCAACGCCGTGGCGCGCTGGACGATGGACGTCTTCTTCCATCAGAAGTTCATCACCCTGTTTTCGATGCTGTTCGGGGCCTCGATCTATCTGGTCGGGGGCGAGCGGGGTGATGCGGCGCGTGGCAGACTGCTGCGACGCCGCCTGTTCTGGCTGGCCGTCATCGCCCTGATCCACGGCCTGGCCTTCTGGTATGGCGACGTCCTGCTGCTCTACGCTTGGTCGGGCCTGTTCGTGATGCTGATGCGGTCGATGCGGGCCGGGACGTTGATCGGAATCGGCCTGGGCGTGACCCTGTTGCTTGGCGCGATGCAGGCGGGCGCGACCTGGCTTATGGTCGCCGGGCCGCCGGCGATCACCGAGGCAATGAACCAGGGCGGGCCCCATTACACCGCCGCCATGGTGACGGAGTCGATCGCCGCCTATCGCAGCGGCTGGGCCGGCGCGATGGGCCAGAACCTTCAGAACTGGGTTCTGCTGCAGGGCGCCAGTCTGACCATGTTCGTGTTCTCGACCGTGGCCCTGATGATGCTGGGTCTGGGCCTGTTCAAGGCCGGCGTGTTCAGCGGCCGGGCGCCCAACGGGGTCTATGTCGCCTTGATCGGTGTCGGCGGTGCTGTGCTGGCCCTGCTGGGCTTGCTGGAATGGACTGAGGCGATGGCGCCGGCCGGAACCCACCCGACGCGCGGCCTGGCGGAAGTGGTCGCCTCCTTCCCCGTCTTCGTCACCCTGGCCTATGTCAGCCTGATCGTACTGGCGACGACGCGAGGGGTGGCCTGGATCACGGCGGCGCTGAGGCCGGTGGGGCAGATGGCCTTCACCAACTATCTGACCCAGACCCTGATCATGACCTCGATCTTCTACATGCCGTGGGGGCCGCGCCTGTTCGGGCGGGCCGACTACGTCCAGATGTGGGGCCTGGTTCTAGCGGTCTGGGCGCTACAACTGATCTGGTCGCCGCTGTGGTTGTCGCGGTTCAGCATGGGGCCGCTGGAGTGGGTTTGGCGCTGTCTGACCTATGGCCGGCGGGTGCCGATTTCAAAAGGCGGCTGACGGCGCTTTTATCGCAGGCGCGAAGGGATTAACTGAGGCGCATGGCCGCCCCGGATACTCCCGCCGAAACCTTCAAGCGCGCGCTGGGTCATGCCGCGCGGGCGCTGGCCGAACAGCCCGAGCTGGAGGTGGTGTTTGGGTCCGACGGGCCCAAGCTGTCGAACGGCGTCCTGACCCTGCCCCATCCGCCGCGCGATCCCTCCGGGCCCGAGAGCGCGTCCTTGCGCGGCCAGGCCGACCGGCTGGCGCTGCGTCTGGCCAATCACGATGCGGCTGTGAACAGCCGGATGCGGCCGGCGGACGCCAAGGCGGCCGAGGTGTTCGACGCGGTCGAACAGGCGCGCGTCGAGGCCTTTGGTTCGGAACATCTGGCCGGGGTGCGCGACAATCTGGGCGCCGCCCTAATCACGCGGCTGGAAAAGACCGGCGCCCTGCGCATCAGCGAGGCCGAGCGCGTGCCGGTGTCCGAGGCCGTGGCGCTTCTGGTGCGCGAACGGCTGACGGGGCGCCCCGCCCCCGACGGTGCCCGGGCCATGCTGGATCTGGTGCGCGCCAACATCGAGGCCAAGGCGGGCGCCAAGCTGGACGCCCTGGCCGGCACGGCGGGCGATCAGGAAGGCTTTGCGCTGAAGATGCGCGAGGTGCTGCGCGCGCTGGACCTCGACCCCGGAGACGGGCGCGGCGAGGATACGTCCGAAGATCCCGGCGACGAGGAACCCGATCCCCAGGACCCTGCGGCCGACGACGATCAGGACGAGGAGGAAGAGCAGGACGGCGGCGAAGGCTCCCAGTCGATGGAGGGCGACGCCGACGATCAGTCTTCCGAGCAAGAGCGCGAAAGCCGCCCCGAAGGCGCGCCCGCCGATCCCGACGGCGAAGGCGCCGACGATGGCCCGGAACTTCAGGAAGGCCAGCAACCGAACCGTCAGCAGACGGCCGACGACGGCCGCGCGGTCGATTTCTACCGCGTCTTCACCACCGCCTTCGACGAGGTGGTGGACGCCGCCGACCTGTGCGACCCGGTCGAGCTGGACCGGCTGCGCGCCCTGCTGGACGGCCAGCTGGCCATTCTGTCCAGCGTCGTTTCGCGCCTGGCCAACAAGCTGCAACGCCGCCTGCTGGCCCAGCAGAACCGCTCGTGGGTCTTTGATCTGGAAGAGGGTATGCTGGACACGGCGCGGCTGACCCGGATCGTCACCGACCCGACCGCCCCCCTGTCGTTCAAGGCCGAGAGCGAAAGCCCGTTCCGCGACACGGTCGTGACCCTGCTGCTGGACAACTCCGGCTCGATGCGCGGGCGACCGATCATGGTGGCGGCGGTCTGCGCCGACATCCTGGCGCGGACGCTGGAGCGTTGCGGCGTCAAGGTCGAGATCCTGGGCTTCACAACCCGCGCCTGGAAGGGCGGACAGAGCCGCGAGGCCTGGATCACCGCCGGCAAGCCGCAAAATCCCGGCCGCCTGAACGACCTGCGCCACATCATCTACAAGGCCGCCGACGCGCCCTGGCGCCGGGCCAAGAAGAACCTGGGCCTGATGATGCGCGAAGGTCTGCTGAAGGAGAATATCGACGGCGAGGCGCTGCAATGGGCCCACGGCCGCCTGCTGGCCCGCACCGAACAGCGCCGTATCCTGATGGTCATTTCCGACGGTTCGCCAGTCGACGACTCGACCCAGTCGGCGAATGCGGCCCTCTATCTGGACAAGCACCTGCGCCAAGTCATCGCCGAGATCGAGGATCGCTCGCCGGTCGAACTGCTGGCGATCGGCATCGGCCATGACGTGACCCGCTGGTATCGCAAGGCCCTGACCATCGTCGATGTGGAACAGCTGGCGGGGGCCATGACCGAGAAGCTGGCCGAACTGTTCGAGAACGAGGGCGCGGCCGGTCCCACCCGTCGCACCAAGCGAAAGCTGGCGGCATGAGCCGTTTCGGCCGGCTGGCCAGTGTCTGGATCGCACTGTCTCTGTCGGCCTGCGCCGCCTCGCTGGGCGCGCCGCGTCCCTATCCGTTGTCGTCGGACGGCTGGACGCCCCAGGTCGCGGAACTGCGAAGCGTCAGCCTGGGCTTGCCCGGCGGCGCGCAGTTGGCCGACGGCGTAACGTTCGCCGGCGGCCTGCAGGTCAGCGCCGCGCCGACCTCGCCGCTGCACAGCCTGTCGGACCTGAAGCTGACCGGCGACGGCGGCTTCGTCGCGGGATCGGACACCGGTGATCTGGTGCGCGGCGATATTCGCCTGGACGCCCGGGGACGGCTGGTCGGCCTGGATCATTTCCGCTCGCGTCGGCTGACGCTTCAGGACGGCGCTGCGATTTCCGACAAGTCGGACGGCGACGCCGAGGGTTTGGCCATCACCCCCTCCGGCGATCTGCTGGTCAGTTTCGAGCGGCGTCACCGCATCTGGAACTACGGCCCGTTGTCGGCGCTGAAGACCCAGCCGTCGCCGGTGCGGTCGCCCGACTTCGCCTTCACCGAGAACGACGGGATGGAAGGGTTAGCCGCTGCCCCCGGCGGATGGCGCGTCTCTGGCGAGGCCGGCGGCGTCTGGGATTGCGCGGCCGCGAGTTGCACGGTCGTCAGCGCGCCGCCTGCAACCCCCATCCCCGACAGCGAATACCGCATCACCGGCCTGGATCGCGATCCGTCCGGCGCCGGTTGGTTGGTGGTTCAACGCCTGTATCGGGCGCCCATCGACATGCGCGCGCGCGTGCGTCGTATGGCCCCCGACGGAACGCTGGGGCCGGTGTTGATCGAGCTGAAACTGCCGGGCACCACCGACAACTTCGAAGGGATCGCCGCAGAGACGCGCAACGGCAAGACCCGCCTCTACATCCTGTCCGACGACAACTTCAATCCGGCCCAGCGCACCCTGATGCTGGCCTTCGACCTGCGCTAGGCGTCAGGCCGCGCCGGCCCACTGCGTCGGTTGAGAGGTCGATTCATCGGCTTGCAGGGCGCGCACGAAATCGTCGCGCCAGATGCCGACATCTGTGGCGCGCACCACATCCATCAAGGCTTCCCATTTCCGGATCCGCTCGGCCAGCGGCATGGTGAGCGCCTTCTGGATGGCGTCCGACAGCTCTTCGCGACTGTAGGGATTGACCAGCAGCGCCTCGCCCATCTGTTCGGCCGCGCCGGCGAAGCGCGACAGAATCAGCACGCCGGGATCATCCGGGTTCTGGGCGCAGACATATTCCTTGGCCACCAGGTTCATGCCGTCGCGCAGCGGCGTCACCAGACCGACCCGCGCCGCGCGGTAGATGCCCGCTAGCTGATCCCGGCGATAGGTGCGGTTCAGATACCGGATCGGCTGCCAATCCATGTCGGCGAAGGCGCCGTTGATCCGTCCGGCCAGGGCGTCCAGCCGCGAACGAATATCCTGATAGCTGTCCACGTCGTCGCGCGAGATCGGCGTGACCTGCAACAGGAAGACCTCGCCCCGCATCGAGGCGTTGTCGTGCAGGAATTGTTCGTAGCCCAGCAGCCGCTCTTCCAGCCCCTTGGAATAGTCCAGGCGATCCACGCCCACGATCATGGACCGGAAGGCCGAAGACGCCGCCATTCGGTCGTAGGTCCGCGCCCCAAGCTGCGAGTTCCGCGCCGCCAGGAAACCATCCACGTCGATGCCAATGGGGAAGACGCCCGTCTGGACCTTGCGCCCGAAACACTCCAGCCCGCCGACGCCATCCAGCTCGCCCTGGGCCTCAGACACCACATAGTCGGTGAACAGATCGCTCCATTCCTGGGTGTGGAAACCGATCAGGTCGAAGTCAAACATCGACTCCACCAGCCGCCGGTGATGCGGCAGGGTCACCAGCAACTGCCGCGCCGGCCAGGGCGTGTGCAGGAAGAAGCCGATCCGGTTGCGCACGCCCAGGCGGCGCAGATCCCGCGCCATCGGAATCATGTGATAGTCGTGGATCCAGATCATGTCGTCGGGCTGGATCAAGGGCGCCAGCGCCTCGGCGAACCGCCGGTTCACCCGCTCATAGCCCTCGCCATAGGACCGCTCATACTGCGCCAGGTCGATGCGGTGGTGGAAAAGCGGCCACAGGGTCTTGTTGGCGTATCCATTGTAGTATTCGTCGACGTCCTGCCCCTCCAGATCGACGAGCCCTACGGTGACGCCGGCCCGGTCCTCGATCTTCACCTCGCCGGTGTAGTGATCCACCCGCTCGCCCGACCAACCAAACCACAGGCCGTCGTATTTTCTGAGGGCGGCGGACAGGGCCATCGCCAGACCGCCGGCGGACCCGGCGGCGGGGTCGGTCGGGGCCGAAACCCGGTTCGAAACAACGATCAGGCGGCTCATGACTTCTCTTCACACGGCGACCCCAGCCCCGGGGTCCAGACATTAACGCACATCGGTCCAGGAACGGCTCAGCAGCACGCCGCAGTTGATGATGCCGACCAGGGAATAGGTCTGCGGATAGTTGCCCCACAGCTCGCCATCGTCGATCGAGATGTCCTCGCTCAACAACCCTGCGGCCGTCCGCCGGCTCAGCATCTCTTGGAAGATGGTGCGGGCCTCTTCGATCCGGCCGTTCTGGTGCAGGGCTTCGATGAACCAGAAGGTGCAGAAGTTGAAGGCCGTCTCCGGCTCGCCGAAGTCGTCCGGTTCTACATAGCGGAACAGATGGCTGCCCTTCTTCAGGTCGCGCTCGATGGCGTCGAAGGTGGCGACCTGACGCGGATCGTGGGCGTCGAGGAAGCCCAGGTCGGTCATCTGCAGCAATGAGGCGTCCAGCTCGCGCCCGCCGAAGCTGGCGGCGAACCGGCCCTCGTCGGGCAGATAGGCCTCCGCCTCGATCCGCTGACGGATGATCTGCGCCCGCTCACGCCAGAAGACGGCCCGATCCTGCAGATTCAGATGGTCGGCCGCCTTGGCCAGACGATCGCAGGCGGCCCAGCACATGACGGACGAATAGGTGTGGACCCGCGCAATGGTGCGGAACTCCCACAGGCCTGCGTCGGTCTGATCGTGCATGGCGAAGGCGCGCTCGCCGATCGCTTCCAGCGCGTGGAAATCCTCCAGCGTGCCCGGACGCAGCAACCGGGCGTCATAGAAGGCCTGAACCAGCGGCAGCACGATCTGTCCGTAAACGTCATGTTGCAGATGTTCGTGCGCCTGATTGCCGATACGCACCGGCTTCATGCCGCGATAGCCCTCAACGCTGTCGATGATGCTCTCCCCGATGCCAGGCTCCAGACCCACGCCATAGACCGGCTGGACATGGCCGCCGGCGGAATCATCGACCAGATTCCTCAGATAGACGAGATAGTTCTCGAGGATGTCGACCGCGCCCAACCGGTTCAGCGCCCGCACCGTGTAATAGGCGTCGCGGATCCAGCAGTAGCGATAGTCCCAGTTGCGCCCGCTCTCCTTGAACTCGGGCACCGAAGTCGTCATGGCGGCGACGATGGCGCCGGTCTCTTCATAGGCGCACAGCTTCAGCGTGATCGCCGCGCGGATCACCGCCTCCTGATAGTCGAGCGGCAGATAGAGTTTGCGCACCCAGTCCTGCCAGTAGGCCACCGTACGATCCAGCGCACCCTGAACGCCGTGGCCGACATCCTGGTCGTAGCCCTCGTCCGGGCCCAGGAAGAAGGCGTGCGACCGCTCCAGCCGGAAGACGCGCTCCTCCAGCACATGCGACACTGGACAATCGGTTGTCAGCCGGAAGGTGACGTCGGCGCACATATAGCGGATGTGGTTTGATCCCGAGGTATGCGGCGCCGGTCGCGCGCCCCAGTCCGTCGAGGGCCGCAAACGCACACGGATACGCGGCGTGCCCGACAGCGGCCGCACGATGCGCGCAAAGGCCAGCGGCCGATAGGTGCGTGAATGTTTGGGATGACGCGGGGCGAAATCGATGATCTCGGCGGACGATCCGTCCTCGGCCGTCATCACCGTGCGCAGAACCGGTGTATTGCGGACATAGGCCTGATCGATCGACTTCACGTCCTCCATCTCGATAGCCCAGAAGCCATGCGCGGGCTCCATGCCATCCATCAGGGCGGAAAAGACCGGGTCGCCGTCCACGCGCGGCGCGCAGGCCCAGACGAAGCGGCCCTGACGGTCGATCAGGGCGCTGACGCCGCAGTTGCCGATGGGAAACAGATCCAGATTGGGCTTCATCGGTTCAGGCCTTCGCTACGGCTTCAAGCCAGGTGAGCACAGCATCCACATCGTCCAGCCGGTAACGCGCCGCCGTCTCGCGCTCAGGGCCGACCAGCACGCCGTATCCGCCCAACGCCGCCGCAGCCTCGAACCCGTATTCGTCGGTCAGATCGTCGCCCAGCATGACCGGGACGGCGCCCTTGAACGGCGCCTCCTTCATGAAGGCCGTGACGGCCGTGCCCTTGTCGGCGCCTGGCGTCTTCAGCTCCAGCACCATATGACCGGGTTGGAGCGTCAGTCCCGTTTCGGCTTGAAGCTCGGCCGCCAGCCCCTTGGCGGCGCCGGCTTCATCCGGCGCCTGACGATAGTGCAGACCGACGGAGACGCCCTTGTCCTCGACGATCACGCCGGGGCGGTCAGCGGCGAATTCCTCGAACGCGTCCAGCGCCTGAGCGACGCCGGCGTCGGGCGTCTTGCGTTCAATGGAGCCGTCCTTCAGACGCCGCTCCAGACCATGCACGCCCGAGCCCGAGACAAGGGCATGATCGGAAATGCGGTCGATCTCGGCGAGGGTGCGGCCGCTGACGATGGCGACGCGGCCTGCAAGTCGCGCCTCGATAGCCTTCAGCGCCGCTGTACGACGCGCGGTAGGCACGACGGCGTCGGGCGTCGGGGCCATTGGGGCCAACACGCCGTCCATGTCCAGAAACAGGGCGATCCCGTCGGCGACGACGGGAGGTGTCGGGAGCAATAGCGAAGCGGCTCCGGCATCAGACGGCATTGACGATCAAACTCTTTGTTTTAGTTCCCCGGTCGGCGTAACGCGCCAGAGCGGCAAAGGTTGACCAGAAACCGACAAAGTCGTCTGAAAGGGAGGCGGCGCGCGAAACGCACTCACGGCGGATCGCGCTCGTCAAAGAAGGAGAGCCCGGCTGCGGGCCAGGAAAAAATGACCGAGATCGCTCACTCGACCCCCGATAACATCGCCGTGATAACCGACCTCGCCCGTGAGGTCGTGCGTCTCAACATCGAGGCGCTGGAGGCGCTGGAACGCTCGATCGACGTTTCGCTGGCCCGCGCGGTGGATGTCATCATGAGCCGGCCGGGCTATGTCGTCGTCACCGGCATGGGCAAGTCGGGCCATATCGGCGGCAAGATCGCCGCCACCCTGGCCTCCACCGGCACCAACGCCTTCTTCGTCCACCCGGCAGAGATGAGCCACGGCGATCTGGGGATGCTGCGTCCCGACGTGACGGTGCTGGCCATCTCCAACTCGGGCGAGAGCCGCGAGCTGCGCGATCCGCTGATCTATTGCCAGCGCAACGGCATTCCCGTCATCGCCATCACCCAGCGGCCGGCCAGCTTCCTGGGCCGCAACGCAGCGGTCTGCCTGACCATGCCGAAGGTCGCCGAGGCCTGCCCCAACGGCTTGGCGCCCACCACCTCGACCCTGATGACCCTGGCCCTCGGCGATGCCTTGGCCATGGTGCTGATGGATCGCCGCGAGTTCACGGCCATGGACTTCGGCCTGCACCACCCAGGCGGCGCCCTGGGTATGAGCCTGCAAAGCGTGCGCGAATGGATGGGCGACAATGCCGCCGTCCCCGCCAGCGTCCCATTGAACGCCAGCTTCGGCGACGTGGTCTCGGCGATCACCGAAGGTCGAAAAGGTGCGGTGGCCGTGCTGGACGCCGATGGCGCGCTGGCTGGCATCGTCACCGACGGCGACCTGCGCCGGGCCTTCCAGCGCGACACCACCCATTTGACGGCGGCCGACATCATGGGCGCCAACCCCATCACCGTGGATCCGGATGCGCGGATGAGCGACGTCGTCGATCTGTTGACCGCCAACAAGATCGCCAATCTGTTCGTGGTCGAGGACGGCAAACCCACGGCCATCGTCCATATCGCCGAACTGATGCAGGCTGGCTACGTCGCCTAGGATGCGCATTCTCTATGACGCCAGCCGGCTGATGAGCCGGGCCGAACGGTCGGCGCCGACGGGCGTCGACCGGGTGTGTCTGGCCTATGCCGAATGGCTGCTCGCCTCGCCCGATCTCACGACCATCCCGGTGCGTGGCCGCAAGAACCGGTTGGTCGCCGTAGAGATCGGCTGGTTCCGGCGGTTCGTGGCCGACCTGCGCGCCAAATGGAACGGCGCCGCCAGCACGGCGGCCGATCTGGCGCACGAGCAGCGGCTGCTCGCCGCCCTGACTTCAGAGCGACGGCCGGCAGCCTCGGTGCTGTGCCCCGCGCCCGCGCCCGAGAAGGAGAAGCCCGCCGACAAGACGCGGGTGTTCAAGCAGTTCTTCCGTTCGCGCCACGTCGCCCCGCTGCCGCAGGCCGACCTGTATCTGACCGTCGGCCACACCACCCTGCACGAGCCGACGGCGTTGGAAGATCTGAAGGCCGCCGGGATCGAACGCGTCGTCCTGCTGCACGATCTGATCCCGGTCACTCACCCTGAATTCTGTCGGCCCGGCGACGGCGACAAACATCATGCGCGGGTCTCAAACACCCTGCGTCTGGCCAGCCGGATCATCGTCAACTCCGCCTATACGGGCGACGAACTTCGCGCCTTCGCCGAGCGCGAGGGCCTGCCGCTGCCGCCGGTCCACGTCGCCCACCTAGGGCTAGAGCCGGCCTTCGTCGCAGGGGACGCCTTTGCGGCGCCACGCCCCTATTTCGTCCACGTCGGCACGATCGAGGCGCGCAAGAATTTGGCCTTGCTCTTGACCCTCTGGCGGCGCCTCGAAGAACGGAGGGGCGATCAGACGCCGTCCCTTGTGCTGGTCGGTCGCTACGGCTGGGAGAATGAGGCGGTGCTGGATCATCTGCAGCGCTCGCCCAATCTGCAAGGCGTGGTCCACCAGGCCTCCAACCTGTCTGACGTCATGCTGGCGCGGTTGATGCGCGGCGCGCGCGCCGTGCTTGCCCCATCGTCCGTCGAAGGCTTCGACCTGCCCGCTGTCGAGGCCTGCGCCATGGGCCTGTCGCTGATCGCCTCCGACATTCCGCCCCACCGCGAGTTGACGCCGAACGCCGAACTGATCGACCCACTTGACGGCCTGGGTTGGCTGGCCGCCATCGAGCGCGCGACCAAGGCGGCGTCGATACCCTCGCCCTCCTACAGGGCGCCGTCCTGGACCGAGCATTTCCGCATCGTCGCCGATGCCATCGGCCTTCAGCCCGTTTCGCCACTGGCGAGTGCGCCCAAAGGCTTGTAATCAATCCGCGAACGAGGGCTATCCAGCTTCATGACGCGCACCATTCTGCCGCTTGCCATTGTCGCCATTCTGGGCGGCTGCTCCACCCTGCCTCGCGACGGGCCCTCGGGCGCCTCGGTCAACGCCGGGGCCACCACCGCCTCGGCGCTGGGCAGCTACGCGCTGGTGCCGCTGACGTTTGAAGCCACCGAACGTATGAAGCAGATCCCGCCGCAGTTCTTCGGCAGCCTCGCGGCAGGATCGAGCGATCAGCCCGCAGACGTGATCGGCGAGGGTGACACCCTAGCGATCTCGATCTTCGATCCGTCCGGCTCGCTGTTCGGAGGCACCCTGGGCGCCGGCTCGGCGTCGGGCCGTAACGCCGCCACCATGTCCGGCGGCAATCAGGCGCTGCCGGGTGCGACGGTCGATCGGTCAGGCTCAGTGACCATTCCGTTCGGCGGGCAGGTTCGTGTTCAGGGCCTGACCTCGACCCAGGCGGCGGCGGCGATCCGCCGTTCGCTGGTCGGCAAGGTCGCCAATCCGCAGGTGCTGGTGTCCATCGCCGGCAATGCCTCCAACACGGTCAATGTGCTGGGAGACGTGCGCCAGCCGGGTCGTGCGCCGCTGGGCGTCAACAGCGACCGCATCTTGGACGTGATCGCTGCGGCCGGCGGCTCAGCCCGCACCACCGACGACCTGACCATCTCGATCCAGCGCGAGGGCCGCACCTACACCGCGCCGCTGTCGGCCGTGACGACGGAGTTCGGCGAGAACGTGCGTCTGCAGCGCGGCGACGTGGTCAATGTCCAGTACAAGCCCCGCCGTTTCTCGACCTTCGGCGGCCTGAACGCCGTGGCCCAGGTCGATATGCCGGCCGGTCCCGTGACCCTGACCGGCGCCCTGTCCAAGGTCGGCGGCCTGAACACCAATACGGCCAATGCGCGCCGCGTTCTGATCTTCCGCTTCGAACGTCCCGAGGTGGCCCAGGCGCTGGGGATCAACCAGCCGGCCACGCCGCGCGGCGTGCCGGTCGTCTACGAGCTGGACTTCAGCGACGCCGCCAACGTCTTCGCCGCCACCAACATGGAAGTCATGCCTGAGGACGTGATCTATGTGCCCCTGGCCGGCGCCGCCGAAATGCGCAAGTTCTTCGAGGTCGTTCAGAGTCTGACCCGCGTCGTCTATGACGTGTCGGTGACCAGCACGCTCAACAACAACTGACGTCATGGCCAGACGGCGGGCGCTGCTTTCGGCACTGTTTTCACGCAAGTCACCGGCTGCGCCCATCGACGACACGATCGACCCATTCGAGCGGTCGACCGAGCCAGCGCCGGAAGAAATCGACGCCTTAAGCTTGGCCTTGGCTGAAATCGAAGCTGGGGCGCTGGAAATCTATGCGCAGGCCGGCGTTCCCACCCAACCGGGCCATTATCGTCGCGATCCCGACACGGCGGACTGGATCTTTATCGCCCACCAGATCGAGCCGTCCGAACGCTTCGCCTTCGCCCTGCGCTATCCGCCCGAACAGGGCTGGCGCTTCGCCCGGCTGGAGGATTTGGGCGCGAGGTCGGACCGCGAGGATGTTCAGGCCGCAGCGCGTCTCATGGCCGATGTCGCGACCTTGCGGGCGTCTCGGCGCAGCGTGTTGACCCAGGATCATCTGCTGACCGCCATGGAACTGGGCGCCGCCTGGCGCGCCTTGCGCGATGCACAGGCGTTCCGCACATCCCGCCTGACCCTGTCCGTGCCAGAGCCCGCGCGTCCAAAAACGCTCAAGGGCGACAAGCAGTCAAGGCCGCGCTAGAGAGCCCGCCTCCTCGAACTGCAGGCTGCTTCTATGTCCGACGCCCCCGAATATCCGCCCGAAGATCAGCCCGTCGGTCGCATCATCGCCATGCCCGCCGACACCAACCCCGAGGGCGACATCTTCGGCGGCTGGCTGCTGGCGCAGATGGACCTTGCGGGCGCGACCCCGGCGTTCGAACTTGCCTGCGGTCGCTGCGCCACCGTGGCGCTGGACGGCATGGTTTTTCACCAGCCGGTCTCGGTCGGCGACGAGGTCAGCATCTACGCCCACGTCATCGGTTCGGGCCGCACCTCAATCCGCGTCCAGGTCGAGGCCTGGAAGCGGGCGCGGGGCCAGCCCCAGGCCGCTTCGGTGCGCGTGACCCAGGGCGTCTTCACCTATGTGGCCATCGACGAAAACCGCAAACCCCGCGCTCTGCCCGGCAAGGCGTAACGCGCGGCACGAGGCGCAAATCTTGACCTTGCGCCGGGGCGGGCCTACGTCCCGGCCATGGCCATTCGACGTATCCTCACCATCGACAACGCCGCCGACCTGGCGATCCTGAAGCAGGTGTCCAAACCCGTCGCTGCCGTGGACGACGCCGTCCGTGCCCTGATGGATGATATGCTGGAGACGATGTACGACGCGCCGGGCATCGGCCTGGCCGCCGTTCAGATCGGCGCCCTGGACCGCGTGATCGTCATGGACCTGGGCGACAAGGACGGAGTGGTGTGCGAGACCGAGGAAGAGGCGGCCGAGAACGCCGAGGCGCGCAAGAACCCGCGTTTCTTCGCCAACCCGGAAATTCTGTGGACCTCGGACGAGCTCTTCACCTACGAAGAGGGCTGCCTGTCGATCCCCGAGTATTTCGACAAGGTGGAACGCCCGGCCCGCGTCCGCATTCGCTATCTGAACCGTGACGGTCAGTCGGTGGAGGAAGAGGCCGAGGGTCTCTACGCCGTCTGCATCCAGCACGAGATGGACCACCTTAACGGCGTGCTCTTCATCGACCATCTGTCGCGTCTCAAGCGAGACCGCGCCATGACCAAGGTCAAGAAGGCCGCCCGCGACAGGATCGCCGCCTGATGACCAAGATCGTCCGCCCCGAACGTATCGAACGTGCTGCGCGCCGGATCGCGCCGTTCATTCCGCGCGGCCGCTCGCTGATCATCGACGCCTCGGGCCGTCGTCGCCTGACGCGCAGCCAGAAGGTCGGCGTCGCCGGCGTCGCGACTCTGGCCGGCGTGGCCTTGCTGGGCGTGGTGGCGGGCCTGCTGCTGGACCGCCTGCTTGATTTCGACGACGCCCTGGACGCCGGCGGCGAATGGGACGAGGGCGGCGGCGTCTTCACCCGCTGGCAGTAGGCGGCCTAAACCTCTAAAGGCCTGCCCATGCGCCTTGCCTTCATGGGAACTCCCGACTTTGCCGTGCCGTCCCTGGCCGAGCTGATCGCCTCGGGTCACGAGATCGTGGCCGTCTATTCACAGCCGCCACGCCCCAAGGGCCGGGGCCAGAAGCTGACGCCGTCGCCCGTCCACGCCTTTGCCGAGACCATGGGCCTGCCCGTCTTCACGCCCGAAAGCCTGAAGGGCGCCGAGGCGATCGACACCTTCAGAAGTCTGGATCTCGATGCGGCCTGCGTCGTGGCCTACGGCCAGATCCTGAAGACCGAGGTGCTGGAAGCGCCACGCCTGGGCTGTCTGAACCTGCATGGCTCCCTGTTGCCGCGCTGGCGTGGGGCCGCCCCGATCCAGCGGGCCATCATGGCCGGCGACAAACAGACCGGCGTCCAGATCATGCAGATGAGCCTGGGTCTGGACGAAGGCCCCATCCTGCTCAGCGAACGGATGGACATCCTGCCCGACGAAACGGCCGCCAGCCTGTCCGAACGGATGGCCCATGTCGGCGCGGGCCTGTGGCCCCGCGCGCTGGCCGCCATCGACCGGGGCGGCGTCACCCCGTCCGAACAGGTCGGAGAGCCCACCTACGCCAAGAAGATCACCCCGACCGAGGCCCGGATCGACTGGACCCGCCCCGCCGCCGAGGTGGACGCCCACATCCGCGGCCTGTCGCCCTTCCCCGGCGCCTGGTTCGAGGCCCCGTCCGAGGCTGGACCCGTGCGGATCAAGGCGCTGCTGTCGGGCATGGCGGACGGATCCGGCGCGCCCGGAACCGTGCTGGACGACGCGCTCACCGTGGCCTGCGGCGACGCCGCCGTGCGTCTGATCCGCGTTCAGCGCGAAGGCAAGGCGGCGCAATCGGCCGAGGAGATGCTGCGCGGCTTTCCCCTGCCGGCCGGGACCGTGCTCGGCTGATGCCGCGCTACAAGCTGACGATCGAATACGACGGCACGGCCTACAACGGCTTCCAGGCCCAGGACGGCCAGCCGACGGTGCAGGGCGCGCTTGAGGCGGCGATCCACGCATTTTCCGGCGAGCGAATCCGCATCGCCGCCGCCGGCCGCACCGACACCGGGGTCCATGCGACGGCCCAGGTCATTCACGCGGATCTGGAGCGGAACTGGCCTGTCGATACGGTACTGAACGCCATGAACGCGCATCTGGTGCGTCAGGACGTCTGCGTCCTGGCGGCTGAATATGCGCCCGACCCCGACTGGCACGCCCGGTTCTCGGCGACTGGCCGAGGCTATCTGTACCGCATCCTGAACCGGCGCCCCCAGCCCGTGCTGGAGCGCGACCGGGTCTGGCACGTCAAGAAGACCCTGGACGCCGAGGCCATGCACCATGCGGCGCAAGTCTTGGTCGGCCACCACGACTTCACCACCTTCCGAGACGTCGGCTGCCAGTCCAAATCGCCGGTCAAGTCGCTGGACGTGGCGCGCGTGTCCCGCTTCGGCGAAGAGGTGCATCTGGTGTTCCAGGCGCGCAGCTTCCTGCACCGCCAGGTCCGATCCATGGCCGGCACCCTGGTCGAGGTTGGGCTGGGTCGCTGGAGCGCCCACGACGTCAAGGCCGCGCTGGAGGCGAAGGACCGCGCGCGGTGCGGCCCCGTCGCCCCCTCGGCAGGGCTCTATCTCAGCGGCGTGCGCTACGATTGAACTCGCCGGTCAGCCGCGCTGCTGGACCAGAACCTCGGCGATCTGGACCGCGTTCAGGGCCGCGCCCTTCCTCAGATTGTCGTTCGAGACGAATAGGGCGAGACCATGCTCGACCGTCGGATCGGGGCGAACGCGACCGACGAAGACCGGGTCCTGACCCGACGCCTCCAGCGGATTCGGCACGGCCGTCACCACCACGCCGGGCGCCTGGGCCAAGAGGTCCAGCGCCTGAGCCGCCGACAGCGGGCGCTCGAACTCGACATTGATCGACAGAGAATGGCCGGTGAAGACCGGCACCCGCACGCAGGTGCCCGAAACCGGCAGGCCGGGGATCTCCAGGATCTTGCGGCTCTCGTCGCGCAGCTTCAGCTCCTCGTCGGTATAGCCGTCCTCGCCGAGCGTATAGTTCAGGGCCACGACATTGGCGGCGATCGGCACAACCCACTTCTCTGGCGCGCCAAAGTCCACGGCCCGGCCGTCGTGGGCCAGGGCCGCGCCCTGCCCCACGGTCGCACGCGACTGCTCCTCCAGCACGCGGATGCCCTCGATCCCGCCGCCCGAGACGGCCTGATAGGTGGAGACCGTCAGACGCTTCAGGCCGGCCGCATCGTGCAGGGGCTTCAGCACCGGCATGGCGCCCATGGTGGTGCAGTTGGGGTTGGCGATGATCCCCTTAGGCAGGTCGGCCAGGGCGTGGGGGTTCACCTCGGCGACCACCAGCGGCACCTGGGGGTCAGACCGCCAGGCCGAGGAGTTGTCGATCACCACGGCCCCGGCCGCCGCCACCTTTGGCGCCAGGGCCCTGGACGTCTCGCCGCCAGCCGAGAAGAAGACGATGTCCAGACCGGCGTAGTCGGCGCTCGCCGCATCCTCGACCACGATGTCGGTCTGGCCGAAGCGGATGGTCTTGCCCGCCGACCGGGCCGAGGCGAACAGCCGCAGCGAGGCCAGCGGGAAGTTCCGCTCGGCCAACAGGCTGCGCATCATCTCGCCGACCAGGCCGGTGGCGCCGACTATTCCCACATGGACGGGGCCGACATGGGGAGTATTGGACGGGGAAAAGGACATTGAGGCGTCTCCTGGGAAGGGCGGAGGCGCGGGGTTCAGCCGGATCAACCGCCCCGCGCATCGGCGGGGCTTGGGATCGGGTTGTCGCTAGATCGCGCGCGCACCCGAAACCGCCCCGCCGAAGCCGGTGGTTTTCGAGGTCATCGCTTTAATCGGGCGCTTGATCACGGCGACGCTCTCTAAGGGTGAGAAACGGTCGTGTAAACGGCCGAGTTCGAAAAAATCGACGCAGCAAGCCTGAGATCTGACTTGTTTGCGCAATAAAGCCATCGACTTCGCTTCCGTCCCGTCATCCGCGGGTCAAGCCCGAGGATGACGGACGCGTGGAAACCTCAGACCTTCGACAGGATTAGCGTGCCGTTGGTGCCGCCAAAGCCGAAGCTGTTGGACATGACGTGGGTCAGTTCGCCGTCTTGGCGCTGGCGCAGGATCGGCATGCCTTCGAACGCCGGATCAAGATTTTCGATATGGGCGCTTTCGGCCGCGAAGCCGTTCTGCATCATCAGCAGGCAGTAGATGGCTTCCTGGGCGCCGGCCGCGCCGAGCGAGTGGCCGGTCAGCGACTTGGTCGACGAGATCATCGGCATTTGGTCGCCAAAGACGGCGCGCACGGCCTCCATCTCCTTGGCGTCGCCCACGGGCGTCGAGGTGCCGTGCGGGTTCAAATAGTCGATCTTGGGATTGCCGGCCTGTTCCAGCGCGATCTTCATGCAGCGCTGGGCGCCCTCGCCCGAGGGGGCGACCATGTCGTAGCCGTCGGCGTTGGCGCCATAGCCGGTGACTTCGGCGTAGATGGTCGCGCCGCGCGCCTTGGCCCGCTCATACTCTTCCAGCACCACGATGCCGGCGCCGCCGGCGATGACGAAGCCGTCGCGGTTGGCGTCATAGGCTCTCGAGGCGACCGACGGATTGTCGTTGAAGTCCGACGACATGGCGCCCATGGCGTCGAACATGTTGGACATGGACCAGTCGATGTCCTCGCAGCCGCCGGCGAAGACCACGTCCTGCTTGCCCCACTGGATCTGTTCGACCCCGGCGCCGATGCAGTGGGCGCTGGTCGCGCAGGCCGAGCTGATCGAATAGTTGATGCCGCGCATCTGGAACCAGGTCGACAGCACCGCCGACGGGCCCGACGCCATCGCCTTAGGCACGGCGAACGGGCCGATGCGCTTGGGCGCGCCCTTTTCGACCGTGGTCGCGGCCGCCTGCAGGATCACTTGGGTCGAGGGGCCGCCCTCGCCGACGATCAGGCCGATCCGGTCATCCTTGATCTCGTCCGCCGTCATGCCCGACGACTTCAGCGCCTCTTCGAAGGCGATGTGGCCCCAGGCGGTGCCGTTGGCCAAAAAGCGCGCGGCGCGACGATCGACCAGTTCTTCCCACGGGCCGATCTTGGGCGGCGCCCAGACCTGGCTGCGGAAGCCGTATTTGGCGTGGTCGGGGGCATGAACGACGCCCGAACGGGCTTCGCGCAGGGACTGGGTCACCTCCTCGGCGCCATGGCCGATGGAAGAGACGATGCCCAGGCCGGTGACGACGACACGACGCATGGTGTTTCCTTCTCGATGCTTCCTGGTCCGAGGACCGTCCGCCTTGTTCGCGGTTATATAGGGGCGTTAGCCGCCCGCCGCCTCATCCTTGGCGCCGAACAGGCCGACCCGCATGTCGTTGCAGGTGTAGATGACCTGGCCGTCGGCCTCCAGCACGCCGTCGGCGATGCCCATGACCAGCTTGCGGTTGATGACGCGCTTCAGGTTGATCTTGTAGACCACCTTCTTGATGTCCGGGGTGACCTGGCCGGTGAACTTGACCTCGCCGACGCCCAGGGCGCGGCCGCGGCCCGGACCGCCGATCCAGCCCAGATAGAAGCCGACCAGCTGCCACATGGCGTCCAGGCCCAGGCAGCCCGGCATTACCGGGTCGCCGATGAAGTGGCACTGGAAGAACCAGAGGTCGGGATGGATGTCGAGTTCGGCCTCGACATAGCCCTTGCCGTGCTCTCCGCCGTCCGCATTGATCGTGGTGATGCGGTCGAACATCAGCATCGGCGGGGCGGGCAGCTGGGCGTTGCCGGGACCGAACAGCTCGCCGCGGCCCGAGGCCAGCAGGGCCTCATGATCGAAGGACGAAGGATATTGGGACTGGGTCAAGGCGCTTCCGTTTCTTGATACGTTGCGCGCGGGTTACACGACCGCGCCGCTTCGCTCAACAGCGTGCGGTCAGTTGCGACCCGTGCCTGCGGGGCGATTTGCGTTGCACAGCGCCCGCTCTTGGGCGCCGAACACGGCCCGCTGGGCCACAAAACCCTCCAGCCGTCGCGCCCGGACCTTGCACCAGCCCTCTTCGCATTCGTCCAGCATCACCAGGGCGCGCGGCGACAGGCGCGCGCGAACCGACGCCGTCTCGGATCGGCCCGACCGGATCGGCACTTCCTCGGCGGTCGTATTGAAGACGTAACGCCGGCCCGACGACACCGTGCGGTGGATCCAGGCCACGGCCCCGTCGGGATCGCAGATCTTGCGCCATTCCGTCGTCTCGGCGATCACCTGAACCGGCAGGCCGGCGGCCCGATATTCCCACAGGATCGGATAATCCAGGCCCGGCCCCTGGCGCGCGCGAACGTGCGAGGACTTCAGCGAAATCCAGCGCGGCACCTCAAGCCCCGTGGGTGTCGGACGCCCATCAGGCATGGTCGCGCCGGCGCTGGCCATCACGCCGAGGCCGAGAATGGCTCCAACGAGAGCGATGCGACGTCGCAGGCTTTGGAAGATGGCGGCGGCTTTGCTAGACACTGATTGAAACGACCCGTCGTGCGGGCTTTGATCCGTCTGAATCGCCGCCCGCTAACCAAGGCCGAGAATGTCCCCCCGCAAGCTTAAGGTCGTATTAACCAGACGCCTGCCCGACGCGGTCGAAACGCGCATGCGCGAGCTGTTCGACGCCGAGCTGAACCTGAAGGATCAGCCGATGGACCGCGCCGCATTGCAGGCCGCCGTCCAGCGGGCCGAGGTTCTGGTGCCTACGATCACCGACGTCATCGACGCCGACCTGATTAATGGCGCGGGCGAGCAGTTGAAGATGATCGCCAATTTCGGCGCGGGGGTGGACCATATCGACGTCGAGGCGGCCGTGGCGCGCGGCATCATCGTGACCAACACGCCCGGCGTCCTGACCGAGGACACCGCCGACCTGGCCATGAGCCTGATCCTGGCCGTCAGCCGCCGCATCGTCGAGGGCGCCCAGGTGGTGGCCGAAGGCCGCTTCGAAGGCTGGACCCCGACCTGGATGTGCGGTCGCAAGCTGTGGGGCAAGCGGCTGGGCATCGTCGGCATGGGCCGGATCGGCCAGGCGCTCGCCCGCCGCGCCAAGGCCTTCGGGCTTCAGGTCCACTATCATAATCGTAAGCCCGTCCCCGCCCTGATCGAGGAAGAGCTGGGCGCGACCTACTGGGACGATCTGGACCAGATGCTGGCCCGGATGGACATCGTCTCGCTGAACTGTCCGGCGACGAAGGACACCCACCATCTGCTGTCGGCCGAGCGGCTGGCCCGGCTCCAGCCCCACGCTATCCTGATCAACACTGCGCGCGGCGAACTGATCGACGAAGCCGCCTTGGCCCAGGCCGTAGCCATGCGCGCCCTGTCCGGCGTCGGCCTGGACGTGTTCGAGAACGAGCCCGCGATCCATCATGGCCTGCTGGGCCAGTCCAATGTCGTGCTGCTGCCCCACCTGGGTTCCGCGACGCTGGAGGCGCGCCAGGACATGGGTGACCGCGTCATCGCCAACGTCATGACCTACCAGAACGGCCACCGCCCGCCGGATCGCGTCATACCGGCGATGCTCTAGGCCGGCGATGCTTTATGGCGCAGCTAGCAACTGCTCGGCCGCATCGGGATGTTTCTGCGCCAGCCGCGCCGCCCAGTCGGCCTTGAGCGGCAGCGGCGCGCGCACCTCGCGAATGCGGCGTTCGACCAGGGCGGCCGCCTCGCGGTGCGCTGGCCAATCCATCAGAAACCCCAGCGCCGTTTCGAAGTCCGCATAGGTCGCGGCGTGGGCCAGGGCGCGGTCCAGCGCCTCCACATCGTCGAAGTCCGGCAGGCGCGCCAGATAGGCCCGCAGCACCGGCGCGGACAGGTCGCGCTCGAACATCGCCCAGCGCAGGTCTTGCGCCTCGTCCTTGCGGCCCTCGGCTTCCAAAAGGTCGATCGAGGTCGCCTCCCACGCCGCCGTCAGGACCGGCGGTCCGGCCTGCGGCGATCGCCCGAAGGTCCAGCGCCGGTTGCCCGCCGACGGTTTCAGCGCCGCCTCCAGCGCCTGCCGCGCTTCTGGAATGCGATCGGCGACCAGCAGCCGCTTGGCCATCACCGCCGCAAAATCCGGCGAGCCCCGCTCCTCCGGCGTCGTCATCGACAGCCACAGGTCCAGATCGCCCGCCCGATCTGCCAGCCGACGCACGACCGTCCGCATGCCGCGCGCCATGGATGCGGTATCGAGACGATCCAGCAGCCGCCTGGCCAGGTCCGCCGTCAAATCATCGCCGCCCGCGCCGATCCACCGAGCGTATTCGAGCGGTTGCCGCGCCACCGCCTCCGCCAGCAAATCCACTGTGTTTTCATCCGTCCGAACCGCGTCCTCAGCGATCCGCCAAAAATCCTGGGCCGCCGTTTCGAAGGCTGCGGCCAGTTCGCCCTTCTGATCCTTGACCCGCGACGCCAAGCCGCGAAACAGATCGAACCAGCCGATCAATCGCTCCAACCCCATCGCCGGCGCGGCCTCGGCCAGATCCTCGACGATTGCAGCCCGCAGAATTTCCAGATCGCGCAGCAGGTCCGGCCGCTTTCGCCACGACACCCGCGCGCGGCTGGCGGCGATGGTCGTCAATCGCTTGTCGATCTCCAGGGCCAGCAGGTCCGGCCCGGCCTCGGCCGCCATCACCAGCCTGAGCCGCCGCTTCAGGATCGCATCCGCATCCGCCGCCTGCATCAGCAGTTCGCCCAGACGCTCAGCCCCCAAGCCGCTAAGATTTGCGGCGTTCAGGCGTTTGGGCGAGGCGGGACGTCGGGCCATCGGGCCTCCTTTTCACAAGTCTGTCGGACCGAACTCACACGGCTGTCGAAAACCGCTGGCAGGGGAGGAACCGTCGTAAACGCGCTTCGTTTCCGGCGTCCTGTTCGAGGAAGTGTGCGTTGGACTCCTACTACTGCATCGTCAACCTGCCCGGCGTTCCGGTGCGGGACATCTGCGTCCTCGACGCGGCGAACGACACGGCGGCCAATCAGGCGCTGGAGGGGATCGCCCGCAACTGGGTCGGGTTCGAAACCCTGTATCTCTATTGCGGCGAGCGTCTGGTGACGGTGCTCAGCAACCCGGCGCTGGGCTTCGCTCCGCCGTTGGCTGACCTGGATTTGGCCGACATCCGTTTCGCGACGGCCGCCTGAGCGTCAGCCGCCGCAGACCGGGCATTCTGGATCGGAGGCGACCCGCACGGTCCGCGCCGTGCCCGCCAGACCATCATAGAGCATCAGTCGTCCGGTCAGCGCCTCGCCCGCGCCGGTAATCAGCTTGATGACCTCCAGCGCCGCCATCGACCCAATCACGCCGGTCAGGGCGCCCACGACGCCGACCCGCGCACAGGTCTCCGCATCCGGCGGGATCTCGGGCACCAGGCATTGATAGCAGGGCTGGCCCGCAAACACCCCGATCTGCCCGTTCCAGCGGCCCAGCGCGCCCGACACCAGCGGCTTGCCCTCTGCAACACAGGCCCCATTGACCCACAGCCGGGTCTGGAAATCGTCGGTCCCGTCCAGCACGATGTCGAACGCCCCGATCCGCACCCCCGCATTCTCGGCGGTGATCCGCTCGGCGAAAGTTTCGACCGCGACATGCGGATTGAGGCCGACCAGCCGTTCCGCCGCCGCCTCGACCTTCGACCGGCCGACCTGCGCCGTCGAAAAGGCGATCTGCCTCTGCAGATTGGACACACCCACAACATCGTCGTCGATCAGGCCCAGCGTCCCGACGCCCGCCGCCGCCAGATAGAGCGCCGCCGGCGACCCCACGCCGCCCGCGCCGACGATCAGAACCCGCGCGCGCTTCAGCGCCTGCTGCCCCGGCCCGCCCACTTCGGACAGGACCAGATGGCGCGCATAGCGTTCGACTTCGTCTTCGGAAAAGATCACCACCCTATCTAGCGCCGCAGAGGTTCGGGCGCGAGGGGCCTGCCGCCTATCGTCTCAGGCGGCCATCCGCACGTGTTCGCACGACAGCAGCTTTTCCAGACCCGCGCTGGACAGATCGCTCAGGCGCCGTCCGCGCAAGATATCGGCGGCCTGCCGGTCGCTGAGGGCGCAAAGCCGTGCGGGTTCGCGCATCCGCCGCTGCATGACGGGCCGATCGTCCAGGACGCGTATTTTGTGATGACGCGGGTCGTTCCAGAGGCGCGACAGCAACCGGTCCACGTCCGCACGGGCCCCTTCGATGACCTGGGCCGCCTCGCCCTCGTGGAACAGCATGGCGCTGCCGATCTCGTCGCGGCGGTTGTTTCGCTCCGACGCGCCGAGGATTTCGGCAAGCGATTGGGTCGTGTGGTTGGCGCCACCGATCATTTCACTCACGAAAACGACGCGATAAAGCAAAACCTGTCCCTCGATTTCAAAGAAACCGCGAAAGCGGATTGCGCCTTCTAGCCAATATTGGGGTCAAAATAAGACAGCGTTATACCGAGGTGCGGCAGACTTGATGCCGGCGCCCGGCCGCGCCATCTGATCGTCATGACCCAGACCGCATCCAACTTCCCCGATTGGCACGGCACCACCATTCTGGCGGTGCGTAAGAACGGACGCACAGTAATCGCCGGCGATGGCCAGGTTTCGATGGGCCCGACCATCGTCAAGGGCGCGGCCCGCAAGGTGCGCACCCTGGCGGGCGGCAAGGTGCTGGCCGGCTTTGCCGGCGCCACGGCCGACGCCTTCACCCTGATTGAACGGCTTGAGGCCAAGCTGGAGCAGTATCCGGATCAACTGGCGCGCGCCTGCGTCGACCTCGCCAAGGATTGGCGCACCGACCGCTATCTGCGCCGGCTGGAAGCTATGCTGCTGGTGGCGGACAAGTCGTCCATCTTCACCGTGACGGGCGTCGGCGATGTGCTGGAGCCGGAGTATGGCGTCGCCGCCGTGGGTTCGGGCGGCAACTACGCCCTGTCAGCCGCCCGCGCCCTGATCGAGGAAACCGATCTGGACGCCGAACAGGTCGCGCGCAAGGCCATGAAGATCGCCGCCGAAATCTGCGTCTACACCAACGGCAATCTGACCGTGGAAACGCTCCAGGCCTGATCCGGCGGTTTGGTCAGATCACTTCGGCGATCAGGCCCAACGCCTTGGCCTCCTGGGCCTCGATATACCAGTTGGCGGGGGCGCGTTTCAGCACCTCCTCCATCGTCACCGACGATCCGCGCACTAGGTTCTCGAACCCCTCGTTCTGGATGGCGATGGAGTGTTCCAGCTCGTTCAGCATGGCGCGAACCGAGGCGATGCAGGTCGTCAGCGGCCCCGTGACGTGCAGTTGCTTGTCCATCTTGCGCTCATGGATCATCACCCGGGCGCCGCGCGTCAGATAGCGGTTCTCCACCGCAAAGAAGCTCATGAAGGTGGCGCCGGCGGAATAGATCGCCGCCTTGCCCAGAAAGACCAGCCGGCGGGACGGATTGATGTCGCTTTGAAAGCGCACGTCTTCGCCCATCATCCGCGCCACCTCCGGATCACCGCCCAGGGTGGACAGTTCGATGACGGTCAGCCCGGTGTCGGGCGCCTCCGCCATCTGCTGGCGGAAGCGGTCGTACATGGCGTAATCGACCGCGCCGGCGAGCAGGATGCGCGGCGTATCGAAAGCTTCGGCCGTCAGTATGCCGCTCGGCGCCGCCTCAGGCATCAAAGCTCGGCCGCGGCGGCGGCGTCGTCGCTGACGGGATAGCCCTGGGCCGACGCCCAGGATCGGGCTTCTCGGATCGAGAAGAAGGCTTGGTTCTGCATCCGCCGCGACCCCGCGTCATCGACCAGCTCGCACTCCCACCACCGGATCGTGCGACGATCGGAGGTGTTGCAGGTGCGCGGAACGAGAAGGGCGTGGGGCATCATGCGCCACTAACGAAACATTGTCCCGGCGGTTCCTTCGAAGCCGAGATTTCGCCTTTAGGAACAAATCATTGTGCGACGCACGAGGGCACGGCACCCGCACCGAGGTGATGGGACAATTTGCGATCAAAGGCCCCTTGGCTTAAGCGCGCGCCATGACCGACGCCGCGCCTCCCCGCCCCCTCGCCCGCAACCCGCGCGGCTTCGCCGACAAGCGCGGCCGTGACCTGACCGCCGAACGGCGCATCGTCGCCAGGGTGTCCGAGGTTTATGAGCGTTGGGGCTTCGAGCCGCTGGAAACCCCGGCCTTCGAATATGCCGATGCGCTAGGCAAGTTCCTGCCCGACGCCGACCGCCCGAACGAGGGCGTCTTCGCGCTTCAGGACGACGCCGGATCGGACGAGCCTGGCGAATGGATGGCCTTGCGCTACGACCACACCGCGCCCCTGGCCCGGTTCGCGGCCCAGACCTGGGAAACTCTGCCCAAGCCGTTTCGCCGCTATGCCTATGGTCCGGTCTGGCGCAACGAGAAGCCCGGCCCCGGTCGCTTCCGCGAGTTCTGGCAGTGCGACGCCGACACTGTCGGCTCGGACCGGCCCGAGGCCGACGCCGAGATCATCGCCATGGGCTGCGAAGGCCTGCGCGCCGCGGGTCTGGACGCCGGCCAGGCGCAGATCCGCGTTTCGAACCGCAAGCTGTTCGACGGCCTGTTCGACGCCGGCGGCGTGACCGAGGCCGGTCAACGGCTGACGGCGCTTCGCGCCATCGACAAGTTCGACCGCCTGGGCTGGGAAGGCGTGGTCCAACTGCTGGGCGAAGGGCGTCTGGACGACTCGGGCGACTACACCAAGGGCGCCCAGCTGCCCGCCAAGGTCACGGTCGCTATCGAGGCCTTCCTGGCCTCGGCCAACACCCCCGGCCTGTCGCGGGCCGAAACGCTGGACGCCGTCGCGCGCTCCGGCGACCTTGGCGCAGCGGGCGAGGCGGCGCTGAACGAGCTGGCCGCTATCGACCGTGCCCTGGCTGCCATGTCGGTCGGCCAGGACGCCGTGAAGTTCGATCCGACCATCGTGCGCGGCTTGGAATATTACACCGGCGCCGTGTTCGAGGCCGAGCTGCTGCTCGACACGGTTGACGACAAGGGCCGCCCCGTCCGCTTCGGCTCCATCGGCGGCGGTGGTCGCTACGACGATCTGGTCGCCCGCTTCACCGGCCAGAGTACGCCGGCGACTGGCTTCTCCTTCGGGGTTTCGCGTCTGGCCTCGGCCCTGCGCGCGGCGGGACGGGGCGCCGAGGACGCCGTGCGCGGCCCCGTGGTCGTCATCGTCTTCTCCGAGGACGACATGGCCCATTATCTGACCGCCGTCGCCGAACTGCGCGCCGCCGGGATCGCCGCCGAGCTTTATCTGGGTCGCGCCGGCATGAAAGCGCAGATGAAATACGCAGATCGACGCGGCGCCCCGGCTGTCGTCATCCTGGGCGGAGACGAGATCGCCGCCGGAGAGGTCACGATCAAGGATCTGGACGCCGGCCGCGTCGCCGCCGCCGCCATCACGGACAACGACGCCTGGAAAGCCCAACGTCCCGGCCAGATGAAAATCCCCCGCGAAGGCCTGGTTGCCGCCATCAAGTCCATTATCGAATAAGCTTCGATAATGACCGGCCCTTGAAATGGGTTATCAGTGATAAGTCGAAGAAAGTTCGACTCTTGCCAAACCGGGCGTTGACGACCGACCGGCCCTCGCGTCAAATGACCTCACTCGAGGGCAAGCGTTGCTCAAGCGCGCAGCACTCGAAGGCGTTTCGGGGAGGAAACGTCCGCTCTTTAAAGAGCGCGAAAGCCCGCTGCGATGTATCCCCCGCAGCGGGCTTTTTCGCGTCTGGCGCTCAGACAAACGCTTATGAAACCTCGACCAATTCTAGATACGGCGTCGAGATCGAGCAGCCCGGTCTCGATATGAAAAAGGCCGGGGCGAACCCCAGCCTTTTTATTCTCTAACAAGCGTCGCCCTACCAGAGGCGGACGCGTTCCTCGGGCGTCAGATAGTATTTCGTGCCCGGCTGAACGTCGAAGGCGTCATACCAGGCGTCGACGTTGCGCAGCGGGCCGATGACGCGGAACTGGGCGGCCGAGTGCGGGTCGGTGGCGACCTGCTGCTTCAGCGCCTCGTCGCGGTACTTCGACTGCCAGACCTGAGCCCAGCCGTAGAAGAAGCGCTGGTCGCCGGTCGCGCCGTCCAGAACCGGCGCCGGCTGGCCGTTCAGCGACAGGTGATAGGCCTCGAGACCGACAGCCACGCCAGATGCGTCGCCGATGTTCTCGCCCATCGTCAGGCCAGGGTTGATGTGATAGCCGGCGATCGGCTCATAGGTCGCATATTGCGCGCCCAGACGCGCCGTCAGGGCCTCGAAGTTGGCCTTATCCTCAGGCGTCCACCAGTTGCGCAGCACGCCGTCGCCGTCGGATTTGGAGCCCTGGTCGTCGAAGCCGTGGCCGATCTCGTGCCCGATCACGCCGCCGATGCCGCCATAATTGACCGCCGCATCGCCATTCGGATCGAAGAAGGGCGGCTGCAGGATCGCCGCCGGGAAGACGATCTCGTTGTTGGCCGAGTTGTAGTAGGCGTTCACGGTCTGCGGGGTCATGCCCCACTCCGACTTGTCGACCGGCTCGTTCAGACGGGCCAGATCATAGTTCCACTCGAACAGTCCGCGGCGCTCGGCGTTGCCGACCAGGTCGTTCGCGCGGATGTCCAGGCCGGAGTAGTCGCGCCACTTGTCGGGATAGCCGATCTTGACCGTGAATTTGCGCAGCTTCTCCTGCGCCGCCGCCTTCGTCTCGGTCCCCATCCAGGTCAGGTTGTCGATCCGATGCGACAGGGCGGTGCGCAGATTGGCGACCAGTTCTTCCATCTTGGCCTTGGATTCGGCCGGGAAATACTGGGCGACGTAGAGCCGGCCCGTAGCCTCGCCCAGCGATCCTTCGGCGAAGGAGATCGCGCGCTTTTCGCGGGTGCGCTGCTCAGGCTGACCCGACAGATCGCGCGAACGGAACTCCCACTGGGCGTCGGCGAAGCGTTTGGACATCAGCGGCGCCATGTCGTCGGCGGTGTGGAAGGCCTGCCAAGCCTGCAGCAGTTCGACCGGCGTCTCGGCGTAGATGGCCGCGATCTTGGGCATGGCCGTATCCTGACGCACGATCAGGCGCGGCACGTCGCCCAGCTTGGCCGCATCGTAGTAGGCCTGCCAGGCGAAGCCCGGCGCGTCCTCGGCCAGTTTGGCGATGGTGAACTCGTTATAGGTCCGGTCGCGGTTGCGGTTCTCGACCGGGGTCCAGTGGGCCTCGGCGATCTTGGTTTCCAGCGCGACGATCTGGGCGGCGGTCTCGGTCGGGTTGGTCCAGCCGATCATCTCCAGCATCCGGCCGACATAGGCCTGATACTTCTCTTTCTTGTCGGCAAAACGGGCGTCCAGATAATAGTCGCGGTTCGGCAGGCCGATGCCCGACTGGCCCGTCGAGACGACGTAGCGGGTCGGTTGCTTGGAATCGATCGTGATGCCGGTGCCGAAGAAGGACGAGCCGAAGCGGCCGGCCGTCTGGCCCATATAGACGGCCATCTTGTCATGGCTGTCGGCGGCGCGGATGGCGGCCAGATAGGGTTGCAGCGGCTGGGCGTCCAACTGCTCGATGCGCGCCTCGTCGATGTAGGAGCGATAGGCGTCGGCGACCTTGGCCTCGTCCGATCCTGGCGTCAGGTCGGTACGGTTGGCCAGGCCCAGCACCAGTTCCTTCATGCGGTTATCCGACAGTTCGCGCAGCAGGGCGAACGAGCCGTAGCTGGTGCGGTCCGACGGAATGACCAGTTTGTCCAGCGCCTTGCCGTTGGCGTACTGGAAGAAGTCGTCGCCCGGCTTCACCGAGGTGTCGCGGCCGGCCATGTCGAAGCCCCAGGTTCCGTAGCGGGGCGCGTCGACGCCCTGCCAACCGGCCGCCGTCTCTTCGCCCGAGAACAACGAAACGAGGGTGCAGGCGTCGTCGATGCAGGCGTGGTCGTGACCGATATCCTGAGCCAGAACCGAGCTGGCGGGCAGAAGAAGGGCGCCGACGGCGGCCCCGATAAGCAGACGTTTCATCACTATGTCCCTGTTCCCACCCGGCATCTGGATGGTTCGGCGCAGACCCTAGTCCGGCGAGGGGGGGTGTCGCCTTAAAAAAAGTTCATGATTCCGATGCGACCTCTCGCCACGGCGCGGGGATCAGGGTCAGATACGCCGAAGCGAGGAGGGCGGATGCACGGTCAGGGCGGCGACTATAAGGATCTGGTGGTCTTTCTGGCGGCCGCCGGCGTCATCGTGCCCCTGGTCAATCGGCTGAAGGTCAGCCCCGTTCTGGGCTTCCTCGCTGCGGGCGTTTTGCTGGGGCCGGACGGCCTGGGTCGATTGGCGCAAGGCCTGCCCTGGCTGTCGTGGCTGACCATCGGCGATCCAGACCAGCTGGCGCAGCTGTCGGAACTGGGCGTCGCCTTTCTCTTGTTCATGATCGGTCTGGAGCTGTCATGGGAGCGGCTGCGCGCCATGCGCCGGCTCGTGTTCGGCCTGGGAATGATGCAGGTCGTCGTCTGCACCGCCGTGCTGGCGGGCGGTTTCATGCTGATGGGACAGACCCTGGCCAGCGCCGTCGTGCTGGGCATGGGTCTCGCCCTGTCCTCGACCGCCGTAGTCATGCCGGTGCTGGCAGAGCGCGGGCGGTTGAAGGGGACGGTCGGCCGTTCCACCTTCGCCATCCTGCTGGCTCAGGATCTGTCGGTCGCGCCGATCCTGATCACCGTCACCGTCCTGGCGGCCCTGGCCCAGCAGGGCGGCGCGCTGGATCCCGTCGTGCTTGGGCGCGCCCTGTTCACCCTGGTTCCGGCCGCCATTGGTCTGGGTCTGCTGGTGCTGCTGGGGCGCGTGGTTCTGCGGCCGATGTTCCGGTCGGTGGCCAAGGCGCGCAAGGCCGACCAGGGCGGCGAACTGTTCGTCGCCGCCTCCCTGCTGGTGGTGGTCGGCGCCGGTCTCGCCGCCCAGGCCAGCGGCCTGTCGATGAGTATCGGCGCGCTTGTCGCCGGCGTGCTGCTGGCCGAGACCGAGTTCCGGCGCGAGGTCGAGGTTTCCATCGAACCGTTCAAGGGGCTTCTGCTGGGCGTCTTCTTCGTCGGCGTCGGCCTGGGTCTGGACCTGGACGCCATCGCCGCTGATCCGGTCGGCGTCTTCGGCCTGGCCTTGGCCCTGACGGTCGTGAAGACCGGCGTCATCTTCAGCCTGGCGCGTTTATGGGGCCTGGGCGCCCGCCCGGCGCTGGAGACGGCGCTCGTTCTGGCGCCGGCGGGCGAGTTCGCCTTCGTGGTCTTCGCCACCGGCCTGGTCGAGGGCCTCGCACCGCCGCAGTTGACCAACACCGTGGCCTTGTCGGCGACCGTCAGCATCTTTTCGATCCCCCTGCTCGCCCTGCTGGGTCAGAAGCTGGCGCGCAAGTCGTCCGCCGCAGGCCAGCCGGTCGCGCTTCCAAAGCTGGGGGCGGCCGACGGCGCGGTCATCATCGTCGGCTTCGGGCGTGTCGGCCGGCTGATCGGGGAAATGCTGAAGGCGCACGATCAGCCCTTCATCGCCCTGGACACCGACGCGGGCGCCGTCGCTGCGGGCCGACGTGACGGATTCGATGTTTTCTATGGTGATGCAGGGCGGCGAGAGATGCTCCAGCACTGCGGCGTCCAGTCCACCCGCGCCCTGATCGTCACCATGGACGCGCCGACCAAGGTGGACGAGGTCGTCACCACGGCGCGGTCGATGCGCGACGACCTGATCCTGATCGCCCGCGCCCGTGACGACCAGCACGCCATCCGGCTGTATGGGCTGGGCGTCACTGACGCCGTGCCGGAGACGACCGAGGCCAGTCTGCAACTGGCCGAAAACACTCTGGTCGATCTGGGCGTGCCCATGGGCCTGGTGCTCGCCTCGGTCCACGAACGTCGCGATCAGTTTCGCAAGGCCTTCCAGTCAGCCATCCCGATCGAGCGTCGCAATCGCCCCAGCCGCGCACTACGCCGCACGCTGCGCCCGACGCGGGTCGATCCCGCGCCGGAGTAAGGGAAGCCCCTTACAGACGGTCGCCGGACCCATTTTCGTCATGGTTCCGTGATGCAAGCGCGCCTCTCCATGACTGCATCTGCGGAGCAGAAGCGCCCTTTCGGTTCGATCCAGGGGCTCAGACATTCATTCGAGGTTGCTGCCGGGCTCGCCCCGACCAGAGACCGAAAGTAGAGTAAAAGCCTGATTATATGACAGATACCGTCGCCTCCCTCGCTGTCGAGCCCCGCTTGAACCGCCGCCAGGCCGCCAAGATCCGCACGCGACAAAAGGTTCTGGACGCCGCCCGCTCGCTCTTCGCCGAGCGCGGCTATGAGCCCGCCACGATCCGCGACATCGCCAAGGGCGCGGGCATGTCCACCGGCGCCGTGTTCGCCAACTTCCAGGACAAGGCCGAACTGTTCGAAGCCGTCCTGACCGAAGACATGACGCGTCTGGCAGAGGTGGTCGAGGCCGCGGCGCCCGAAGGCGAACCCGTCCGCCAGCGCCTGGTCAGCGCGCTGAGCGCCGGCTACCACTCGTCGCTGGACCAACTGCCCCTGTTCCAGGCCATCGTCGCCCGCTCGTGGTTCCAGCCCCTGGCCGCCGAAATGCGCGCCCGCGCCGCGACCAAGAACCTGCTGCTCGCCATCAGCAACATCCTTCAGGATGCGGTGGCCAAGGGCGAACTGTCCAAGGACGCCGACAGCCGCCTGCTGGTCGAGCTGATCTGGGACGCCTATCTGTCGAACTACCGCCGCGCCGCCTATGACGAATGGGACGCGCAGGCCCTGTCGGACCATATGGGCAAGCAGATTGACGTGATCCTGGCCGGCGCCATCGCCGCCAAATAGGCCAAAGCAAAGCCGCTTTTCGAAAGGCCGGCTCCGACAGCGCGGGTCCGGCCTTTTTCGTGAGCGTCAGGTCCGGCGTTTCAGGGTGACGTAGAAGGCGCCGTTTCCGCCGTGCTTCTGGTGGGCGATGGTGAAGCCCGACACCACGCCGCGCAATGCGGGCGAATGCATCCATTCCGCAAAGGCCGAACGGATCACCCCGCCGCCCATCCGACCCTGACCGGTGATGACCAGCACCGCCCGCATTCCGCGCGCCTGGCAGGATGTCAGGAAGCCTCGCAGCTGATCCTCGGCCTCGAACCGGCCGAAGCCATGCAGGTCGATGCGCGCCTCGATGGGGTCGCGTTCGCGCGACAGCCGCTGCTTGCGGCGTGGCTCCAGATCCTCGGGCGCGGGCTTGGGCTTGTTCGGCGATGGTCGCTTTTCCGTCGGCGGCGCGACAGCGGTGCGTTTGGGAGACGCCTTGACCAGCGGGCGCGGACGCTCGATCGGCGTCACTACGATCTCGGGCGGCGTTTCGGCGCCGGACGTGACGCGGGCGGCCTTGCGCGTCCTTGGCGTTACGACCGATCCGGCCACGCGGGTCCAGATGCGACGGTCCTCGGGCGTCAATCCGTTCTCGTCACGGCTCGGGCCCTTTCGCCTCATGCCTCGCCGTCGTCCTCGATGGTGTCGCCGGGGCCGGGCTCGTGCGCCAGTAGATCTCCCGGCTGGCAGTCAAGCTCGCGGCACAGGGCGTCCAGGGTCGAGAACCGCACCGCACGGGCCTTGCCGGTCTTCAGGATCGACAGGTTCGCCACCGTCACCCCGACCCTGTCGGCGAGTTCGGTCAACGACATGCGGCGTTCCACGAGGACGCGGTCGAGCTGGACGCGGATGGCCATGCGCAAATCCTACTTCGAAACGGCTCAGATCGTCAGTTCGGATTCGCGGCGCAGGCGCGCACCCTCGCGGAACACCTCCGCCAGCACGAAGACGATGAGCACGGAAAAGATGGGGGTCAGCAATTCGCCGAAGCCCTGCGGATCCATGACGCCGGGCGCCAGCCGCTTGGCGACGAAGCCCTGGGCCACCCAGACGCCGCCGGTCACGACCGCCAGCGTCAGGCCGATCTGGCGCAGACGGCGCACATTATCGGGCTGAAACGGATCGCCCACGGTCAGGGTGCGAATGATGCGGCGCAGGCTGCGCAGGATCAGCATGAACCCGCCGAAATAGGCGGTCGCGGCGCCCAGGCCGAACAGCAACAGGGTGCGCGTCAGCGGCAGCTGCTTGCCGCCGGAATCCCCGCTGACGGTGATGTTCACATTGTCCAGGGGAATGAAGATCGCGGCGATGACCAGCAGAAGCAGAATGCCGGTGATCAACCAGAGAAGGATGTAGGCGACGTCCAGAATCACCTTCAGCACGCTGGACACCGAACCTGGGCCCAAGGCTCTGAACGGGGCCTTGATCGGCGCGCCCAGCCAGTTCGGAACGCTTGCCTCGCCTCGCTTCAGCGGATTTGGCGGCAGGGGCAGGCGCATGGTCTTTTTGATCTCAAGCCGGGGAAGGCGGGGCGATGGCCACGCGGGGTCCGGCGAACCCGCGCGCGGCTCTATACATCGCGGTCTTCATGCAGGTCGTCAAAGCTCCAGTGATCGAAAAGAATGGGATCAAAGGGCTTGGAGCAGGGTGACGACCAGGGCGGTGGGCAGGGCGGCGATCAGAACGGTGGTGACAAAAGCAGCGCCGACCTTGTCGAGCCACATCGAGGTGTTCATCGTATGCATTGTGGTTCTCCGTCTTTCTTGTTTGGGCGATTATCGCCGTTTTGGATTTGTTAGCCGCATGATCATTCCCGGTTTTCCGGAAATCCTGAACGCTGCGACCTCGTTCCTGACGATCAATAGATAGGCCGTGCGGGCGAAAAAGGCACGTTACATATCGTTTAACGATATTAAACTTTGGCAATAGACTGTTTCAGGAGCGTGATCGACGATGAATCTCAAGCTTATCAAGGGGATGCGGATCGTCGTGGCGACGCATAACGCCGGCAAGGTTCCCGAAATCTCGGCGCTGCTGGGCGGAAGTTACGAACTCGTCACCGCCGGTCAGCTGAATCTGCCCGAACCCGACGAAACGGAAAGCACCTTCACCGGCAACGCCATGCTGAAGGCGCGCCACGCGGCCGAACTGTCGGGCGAGGTTTCGCTGGCCGACGATTCCGGTCTGTCGGTCGCCGCGCTGGATGGCGCGCCGGGCATCTTCTCTGCGCGCTGGGCCGGGCCGGGCAAGGATTTCGCCGTCGCCATGAAGAAGGTCGAGGAACGGCTGGAAGAGATCGGCGCGACGGACCGCACCGCCTGGTTCACCTCGGCCCTGGCGGTCGCGTGGCCGGACGGCCCCTGTGTGGTGGTCCAGGGCGAGGTTCACGGCCAGCTAACCTTCCCCCCACGCGGCGATCGGGGGTTCGGCTACGACCCGCTCTTCATTCCGAATGGCGGCGATCAGACCTTCGGCGAGATGGAGCCGGCGGCCAAGGACGCCATCAGCCACCGCACCGTCGCCTTCGCCAAGCTGAGAGCCGCCCTGATTGACTGATCCGCTTGATCCGGGTTCGGACGTCGGCCTCTACGTCCACTGGCCCTATTGCGCGCGCATCTGCCCCTACTGCGATTTCAACGTCGTGCGCGATCGCGGGCGCACCGAGGAACAGGCCGGGCTGGTCGAGGCGATCCTGACCGATCTGCGCGCCCAGAGGGCTCTGACAGGCCCGCGACGGCTGGCCTCGATCTTCTTCGGCGGCGGCACGCCGTCGCTGATGGCGCCCGACGCCGTCGCGCGGATCGTGGCGGCGGCCCGCGACCTGTTCCCGCCCGCCGGCGACATCGAGATCACGCTGGAGGCCAATCCCACGGACGCCGAGGCCGGTCGGTTCGCCACCCTGGCCGACGCCGGGATCAACCGCCTGTCGATGGGGGTTCAGGCGCTGGACGACGCCGCCCTGCGTTTTCTGGGTCGCGACCATTCGGCGGCCGAGGCCCTGCGCGCGGTCGATCTGGCCCGAGGCGCCTTCGACCGACTGTCCATCGACCTGATCTACGCTCGCCCGAACCAGACGCCTGAAGATTGGGCCGCCGAACTGACGGCGGCGCTGGCGCTGGGGTTCGAACACGTCTCGCCCTATCAGCTGACCATAGAGCCGACGACTGCCTTTGGTCGGGCCTTCGCACGCGGAACCCTGACCCCGCCGGACGAGGACCGGGCCGCCTCCCTCTACGAAACCACCCAGGATGTCCTCTCGGCCGCCGGCTTCGACGCCTATGAGGTGTCCAACCACGCGCGCGGTCCCGCCGCCCGATCAGCGCACAATCTGCATGTGTGGCGCGGCGGCGACTATCTGGGTGTCGGCCCCGGCGCCCATGGCCGGCTGACGCTGAACGGCGTCAGGACCGCGACCGTCACCCACCGCCGCATCGCCGACTATGTGGCGGGCGTCTCGGACCGCACGCCCTGGTCCGAGCGCGACGCCCAGACTGCGGCCGACGCCGCCGAGGAACGGCTGCTGCTGGCCTTGCGCACCACCGAAGGCGCGCCTGCCGCCCTGCTGTCGGCGCTCGGCCTGTCGCCTGAAGGCGCGCCGGTCGCGGACCTGATCGGCGATGGATTCCTGACGCTTAAGGCCGACCGACTGATCGCCACCGAGCGCGGCCGTCCGGTGCTGGACGGCGTGCTGAAGGCGCTGCTGACCTAGGCCTTCTTCAGCCCCAGCATCCCCAACCAGCCGCCGCTCGTCAGCAGAGCGACATCCAGCAGGGCTAATGGCAAGGGCGTGGAAACGGGCGCCGCGATGAAGCGCGAGCGCCAGTCCGGGCCGAACTTGGCCTTGTAGCTGCGCAGACCCTGGAAGCCGTAGAGCGCCCCGCCCTCTTCGAACACCAGGGCGCCGACGCGGGCGAAGACCGGGGCGATGCGACGATCCTCCAGCCCGGCCAGCGGCGCCATGCCCAGGTCGAAGCTGGCCAAGCCCTCCGCCTTGGCCCACTGGGCGCAGCGGATGAACAGATAGTCCATCACCCCATGCGGCGCGTCCGGCCGATGGCGCATCAGATCCACCGCCGCCTCGTCGGGCGAAGTCAGCAGATTGGCGAAGGCGACGATGCGGCCGCCCTCCTTGACCACCGCCAGCGGCGTCAGGTCCAGGTAGTCGATGTCGAAGCGCCCTAGGGAGAAGGATTTCTCCGAGCCCTCGTGCATGGCCAGCCAGGCGTCCGAAATCTCGCGCAGTTCGTCCGCGATCGCTGCGGCCGAACCGGGCGGCAGAACCTCGAACGAGGAGCCTTCACGCTCGGCGCGATTGATGGCCGTGCGAAGGTTCTGCTTGCCCTTGCCCTCGATGGAGAAGCGGTGGGCGTCGATCACAGCCGTTTCGCCAACCTTGCGCACCGCCAGCCCCATGGTCGCCAGATCGCCCAGCACCTCTTCGCTGACCGAATAGAAGACCGCCGCCCCGCCATAGCTGTCGGCCATCTCGGCAAAGGACCATAGCAACTCCAGCCGTTCGCTCTTCAGCCCCGCCGGTTCGCCCATGGCGATCCAGCGCCGTCCCCGCACGCGATAGGCCAGGAAGCTGGAACCCGACGGGCTGAACATCAGCGCCTTGTCGCCCAGCATGGCCAGCCAGGCCTCGGGCGTGGCCGTGTCGGCGGTCTGCAGCGCTTGCAGCGCGCGGTCGATGTCAGCCTTGTTGGCCGGACCGTGACTATGGGCGCCGGGCGAGCTCAGCAACGAGCGCCCGGCCACCACCAGCGTCAGGATCGCCAGAACCAGCCCGGCCCGCAGGAAGCCGGACGCCTGGCGATCGCTGAGGAAGCGCCACCACAGCTCGTCATTATAGGCCACGTCGCGATAGGCGAAGAAGCCTAGCCACAGCATGGCCGCCACCACCGCCGTCAGCAGCAGCAGCCAACTGGGCCGCAGCGGCTCGCTGAGACGCGAGCGCCGATTGAAGGCCGTGCGGCACGGCGCCAGAAGCGCGGCGACGACCAGCAAATCCGTCGCCTGTTCCCAATCCAGACCCTTCAGCACCGAAAACACCGCTCCGGCCGCCAGGACCAGCAGGGCCGCCCAATAGGCGCCGCGCCGACGCCGCCAAAGACCGGCCGACAAGAGCAAAAGAAGGAAACCGGCGATGCTGCCGACGAAGTGCGACAGGTCGATCAGGATCGGAGAGACGACGCCCGTCAGCTGGCGCAACCGACTGTCGAACTCGGGCGTCACCGCAGAGGCTAGCATCAGCGCGCCTGCGCCGAAGGCCAGCACCGCAAAGATCTGGGGCGTCAGCTCGAAGGCCAGACCCGCCAGTCGGCGGAGCAGACCGGATGTGTGCCGGGGGCGGCTGGACAAGCGTGGCCTCTCGAATCGCGGATCGCCCGAACATAGACCAAGAATCGTCCAACCGGGGCGCTGCCAAGGTCATTTCGGGGCATACGAAACAATCCGTAACAGAGGGAGTATATAGGGGTGCGGGCGTCGGGTCCGCGTAACTGGGGATGACCCATGAATATCAAGACCGTTCTTCTGGCTGGCGCTGCAGCCGCCTTCATGACCGCCGCGCCGGCTCTGGCGCAAGAAACCACGCCCGCTCCCGCCGCCGCGCCTGCCGCGGCCGCCTCGTCGCAGCAATCGCTGTCGCTGAACCCCGGATCGAGCGTTTCCGGTCCTGACGGCGAGCTGGGCAAGCTGGAAGGCGTTCAGAACAATGCCGAGGGCAAGCAGGAGCTCACCGTTCGCGGCGCCGACGGCCAGCTTCGCGCCGTTCCGCTGAGCGGCATCCGTCAGGAAGGAACCGGCGTCGTGGTGGCCTACACTAAGGCCGAGTTCGACGCCGCCGCTCCGATCGCCGGCGCTCCTGCGGCCCCTGCCGCTGATCCGGCCGCCGCTACCGCGCCGACAGCGGAGCCTGCGGCTGAACCGACCGATCCGGCGACCACCGAACCGGCGACCCCGGCTCCGGACAGCGCCACGCCGGCTCCGACCGAGCCGCAATAAGACAGTCTCCTCAGGCTGAATGACCAAGGGCGGCCGGGTTTCCCGGCCGCCCTTTCGTCTGTCCGCAACCTGCGGCGAAAACGGCGCAGCAAAAAGGGCGGCTCGTGAGAGCCGCCCTTTTCCTTATCTACCTACCGTCGGATCAAGCGCGACGCTTGACCAGTCCCAGAAGGAACAGCAGCAGGCAGGCGCCCAGGAACGCCACGATCAGGGTGACGAAGTTGAAGCCGCCAACCGGCGTACCGAAGACGTTGTTCGAGATGAAGCCGCCGAGCAGAGCGCCGATGACGCCGACGATCAGGTTCGTCAGCAGGCCGTGATTGCGACCCATGACCTTCTCAGCGAGCCAGCCGGCGACGATGCCGATGACGAGCCAACCAATGATTCCGAGACCCATGCTGTGGTTCCTTCCTTTAAAAGCCAAGCTGTTGCAGTAAATGCGGCTCGGGCCATACGGTTGCGTGCTCGTTCCCACCTCGCCGCAATAAGGCCGAATTCGCCCGAGACGCGATCCGGCACGGCGATTGCCGTGATCGACGTGTGTCGTCCCGCATCGGGACAGACGTTGAGACGAGGATCACCGTCATGGCCGACGACATCGACCTTCATCTGGGCCGCCGCCTGCGCCGCCGTCGCCGCCTGCTGGGCCTAACCCAGCAGCAGTTGGCCGTTCAGGTCGGCATCCGCTTTCAGCAGATCCAGAAGTACGAATGCGGCGCCAACCGCATCTCCGCCGCGCGCCTGTGGCAGTTGGCCGAGGCGCTGGAGACGCCCGTCGCCTATTTCTACGATGGTCTGGCCGAGGCGATGGAGGCCGACGCCCCGCCGCCCAAGGGCGGCGAAGTCTTTTCGCGCAAGGAAACGCTGGATCTGATCCAGGCCTATTATCAGCTGGACGAACGGCCTCGCCGGCGTTTGCTGGATCTGGCCAAGTCCCTGCACGCGGGTGACGCGGCCGCCGCCTGATCGGCTCGTCTCAAGGGGCGCCCATGCCGGCGAAAGCGCGGTAAGGGAGGCCCATGACCGAATACGAAGCCTTCGCCATCGAACTGGCGCGCGAAGCCGCGCGCGTGAGCCTGCCCTTCTTCCGCTCGGACATCGGGCATGAGGACAAGGGCGGCGCGGCCGGCTTCGATCCCGTTACAGAGGCCGACAAACAGGCCGAGGCCGCCATCCGCCGCCTGATCGCCGCCCGCTATCCCGACCACGGCGTCATCGGCGAGGAGTATGGCGAGGATCGGCCGGACGCCGAGCACGTCTGGGTGCTGGACCCCATCGACGGCACCCGCGCCTTCATCTCGGGCCTACCGCTGTGGACCACGCTGATCGCCCTGCGCACCGGCGGAAAGCCGACAGTGGGAGTCATCGCCCAGCCCTATCTGGACGAAATCTTTATCGGCGGCCCGTCCGGTGCGCGCCTGTTGCGCGGCAATGGCGAGACGCCGCTGGCCGTGCGGTCCTGCGAGAAGTTGACCGACGCCGTCATCTCGACCACGGACCCCGACATCTTCAACGGGGCCGAACTGGGCGCCTGGACCCAGGTGCGTGCGACCGCCCGCCTGGCGCGCTTGGGCTGCGACGCCTACGCCTACGCCATGGTGGCGGCGGGCAAGATGGATCTGGTCGCCGAGACCAGTTTGAAGCCGTGGGACTGGTCCGCCCTTGTGCCCGTCATCGAGGCGGCGGGCGGCAAGGTCGTGAACTGGCGCGGCGCAGCGCCGGACGACAGGGGCCAGGTCCTCGCCGTCGGCGACGCGCGCCTGATCGACCAAGCCTTGGTAACGCTGAAACGCGCGGCCGCATGAACCTTCAACCTGGCGCATATTGACGCAGGTCGAGAGACGGCGTCAGGGTGCGGACGGTTGAGGGGACGGATTTCGATGGCTGGGCTGTCCAAACTGGTTGTCGGCGTCGATGTGCCCTGGGTCACCAGCTGGAGCGGCGAGGAGATTACGGGCGCCGCGCCGTGCCGAACTGTCGGCGGCCGTCTCGCCTTGATGCAGGCCAGCGCGCCCGGCAGTGGCAAGCCGCAATATTCGAAGAACCATCTGGTCCGACAGCGCCTGACAGTCGCGCGCATGCTGTGTCCGATGTGCGGCGAGCCGACCGAGGACGGAGATCGCTGGACCCAGATCGCCGCGCGACGGTGCGCCGGTCAGCTCAGGGCGCGCGGCGGTCAGGTTCGCGCCGACATCGCCGACGACCGGGTGATGATCGACGCCGGCTCGATCGCGCCCCTGCACCGCCGCTGCATCGACCGCTCGATGAAATACTGCCCGCACCTGCGCGCCAGCGACGACGTGATGGTGATGCGCTTCCCGCGCGAGTGGATCGTTCTGCCCCTGCTGATCAAGGCCGAGACCGGCCCCGGCGTCGCTGTCGCCTTCCTGCAGCTATGCGGCGTCACCCAGACGATCGACCGACGCTGGCGCGCCGAAACCGCCGCCTGATCGATCAACCCGCCGTTACGTCCGCCGTCCTCGCCGACGGATCGGTGACCGCGTCCGCCGCAGGCGCGACCATATCGGCCATGGCGTCGAACTCGTTCAGGAAGACGGCGCGCAGGTCGTCGGCCTCCATGATGACCTCATGCTTGGCGCCGGCGACCTCGACGTAGCGGCCGCGCGGGATGCGTTTGGCGGCCCATTGGTTGGTCTGTTTCCACACCACGTCATCGGCGCTGGCCTGGACGATCACGACCGGCGCCTTGACCGCCTTCAAGGCCTTGGGCTTCAGCGCGCGCTCGCCGGCGTCGAGCGCAAAGGCCAGCCAGCCGTAGGTCGGACCACCGATGGCCAGGTGCGGGCAGGCGTAGAGCTGCTGTCGCCACATCTCATAGCGGGTCTCGTCCGAGGTCAGGGCGTCTTCGGCGAAGTTGTGGTCGAAGGGATCGTCGGGGTCGCCCAGGATATAGTCACCCGCCTGGCCGTGGCGGATATTCCAGCGCACCACCAGCTTGACCGACCACATCGACCGTTTGCCGGTCTTGATGCGCAGCATGGGGCTGGACAGAACCGCGCCGGCGAACCGGTCCTCGCCGCTTTCCAGCGACAGCAGGTTCAGGCAAGCGCCCATGGAGTGACCGACCATGATCCAGGGCTTGGGGCACTGGTCCTCATAGGCGTTCAGCAGGCGGTTGTAGTCGTCCAGAAACTCCTCGACCGCACGGGCGTGCCCCTTCAGCCGATCCGGCAAGAGCCGCGCCGACAGCCCCTGGCCGCGCCAGTCGTGGGTCAGCACGCACCAGCCGCGCGCCAGGAAGTTGCCGATCACCTCATAGTATTTCTCGATCGGCTCGGTGCGGCCGGGGCTTAGCACCACGGTGCCGCGCACCTTGTCCGCAGCGAGATGCGACGGCTTCCACAGACCGGCGCGCAGGCGCATTCCGCCCGCGCCGCGAAACCAGTCGCCCTTTCCGCCGGGCGGCGGATAGGCGCCGGGAACCCCCATCAGCGGGGCATTGGCGGCGAAGGCTTGGGCGCGGTTCACTCGGGCTTCCTGAACTTCAAGGTCATGCGATCGCTCTCGCCGATCGCGTCATATTTGGAGCGGTCGAAGGCGGGGTCCGCCGGTTCGCCGCGCGGCGCCGTCAGGCGCGTGGGCGCCAATGTGTCGACGCCGAACGGGTGGTCCTTGGTGTCTTCCGGATTGGCGTTGATCTCGGACGCCTCGACGAAGACGAAGCCCGCCTCGGCCGCCAACTGGCGTACGAAGGCTTCCTGCACATAGCCGTTGGCCGCGACCGGATCCTGATCCTCCGCCGGGGACAGTCGATGTTGCTCGACGCCCAGGATGCCGCCGGGGCGAAGGGCGGCGAAGGCGTCGGCGAAGGCCTTTTCCGCAATGCCCGCCGCCATCCAGCCATGCAGGGTCCGCATGAACAGGCACATCTCGGCCGTGCCCGCCGCGATCACCGGTCCGGACGCCGCGCCGAAGACTGAAAACTGCGGCTCGCCATAGAGCTTCTTGTCGCTGGAGAACCGCGTGCGGAAGGCGGTGTTCAGCACGGCCTGCGCCGGATCGGCGGTCGGTCCCTCGGGGAACAGGGCGGCGACATAGGTGCCCGCCCCCTTGGCCAGATAGGGGGCCAGGATTTCGGTGTACCAGCCGCTGCCGGGCCAGAACTCGACCACCGTCATCTTCGGCTGCAGGCCGAAGAAGCGCAGCGTCTCCATCGGATGGCGGAAGGCGTCGCGCGCCTTGTCCTGGGCCGAGCGCCACGGTCCCTCGACCGCCCATTCCAGCGAGCCTTCCGGCGGCCCGGCCGGCGTGGGCGGCGCGGCGGGCGCCTTTGCGGCCTCGTCCTTGCGCCCGCAAGCCGCCACGCCGGTCAGTCCCAGCGCCGCAGCGCCGCTCAGCAGGAACCGACGCGACAATCCGCTCGCGCTCGCCAGACGATCAGCCATTCAAAACCTCCGCAGGACGCCGGGACCCGCGTCCGACGCACCCTGACGCCTTGGGCTTAATCGGGTTCGCAGGTCCGGTCAAAACGCAAGACAGCCTATTCGGGCTTGCGGAAACGTAGGGTCATCCGATCGCTCTCGCCGATGGCGTCGAAGGCGGCGCGTTCCTCGGGCGTCAGGGTGCGGCCCGACGGGTCGTTGCGCGCGGCCGACTGGCGGATCGGCGGCAGGGTCCAGACCCCGAACGGATGATCGTGGTCGTCCTTGGGATTGGCGTTCAGCTCGCTGCGCGCCTCCAGCACGAAGCCGGCGTTGCGCGCCTCATGGATTACAAAGCTCTCGGGCACATAGCCGGTGGAGGCGACGTCAGCGACATTCAGACCCTCCGCGCTGCGGTGCTGTTCGACGGCCAGCACGCCGCCGGGCTTCAAGGCCTTAAAGAAGGCCTGCAGATACGGCTGGGTCCGGCCGTCGCGCGACCAGTTGTGGAAGGCGCGGGCCACCAGGATGAAGTCGGCGGTTCCATCCGCCACGCCCATGCTTTCCAGCGGGCGATTGACCGGCACATAACGCCCGCCGGTCGCCGCCGCATAGGGTTCGAGGATGTGCCGCCACCAGCTGGCGCCGCCCGGCTCGATCTCCACAACCGTCATGCCCGGCGTCAGCCCCCAGAAGGTCAGGGATTCATACGGATGACGATAGACGTCGCGCGCCCGGTCAGCGGCGGGTCGCGTCTCGGCGGCGATGGCGGCCTGCAAAGCCGTGTCGTCGGAGAAGGTCGGCATGGCGCTGGACAGGGCCGAACGCGGCGGCGTCCACGCGCCCTGGGTCTGGGGCGACTGTTGGGCCAGGGCGGGGGCGGCGGACAGCAGGACGGCGGCGAGGCCGTAGACGGCAAGGCGCATGATCGAGGGCTCCATGTTCAGGTCGTTCTCCATAGGCAGGCAGGCCGTCCGCGCAAATGAACTTCGCGAGACACAGGCGGATTTGACGCAAGCAAAATCGTGCGGGCGACGCCCTTGACGCCGTTTCGCCGGTTCCCATCTTGGCTTTCGAGGACGCCGATTTCGGGTTCTCCAGACTGACGGCGCCGGTTTCGGGTCGTCGATCTGATCTCTCACCGTCCGGGCCAAAACGCCGGGCGGCTCAACCTTGCTGATCCTCAGGAGGATGCTGATGCGTACCTATGATTTCACCCCGCTGTACCGTTCGGCCGTCGGCTTCGACCGTCTGGCCAATCTGTTGGAAAACGCCTCGCGCGCGACCAGCCAGGACACGGGTTATCCCCCCTACAACATCGAGACCACGGGCGAGAACGCCTATCGCATCGAGATCGCCGTCGCCGGCTTCAGCCGCGACGAGCTGAATATCGAGGTGAAGGAAAACCTGCTCACCGTGACCGGCCGCAAGACCGCCAACGACGATACGGCGACGCAGAAGACCTATCTGCATCGCGGCCTGGCCGAGCGCGATTTCGAGCGCCGCTTCCAGCTGGCCGACTATGTCGTTGTCAACGACGCCAACCTAGTCAACGGTCTGCTGTCGATCTCGTTGAAGCGCGAGCTGCCCGAGGCGCTGAAGCCCCGCCGTATCGAGATCGGCGCAGGCCAGCCGCTGATCGAAGGCCAGGCCGAGAAGAAGGCCGAAGCGGCCTAAGCCGCTTCAAGGCGAACTATCAAAGGGCGGCGTTCGCGCCGCCCTTTTTCTATGTCGCCAAGTGCGAGAAGGCGGCGACGACCTGTTCATAGGCCGGGCGTTTGAACGGCACGATCAGGTCACAGGCATCCGACAGCGGCCCCCAGCGCCAGGCGTCGAACTCGACCTCGTCGTCGGCCGCCAGATCGATTTCGGCTTCGTCGCCGGTGAAGCGGAAGGCGAACCACTGCTGCTTCTGACCCTTGAAACCGCGCCAGGCCTTGGCGTTGTTCATGGCTTCAGGCGGGAAGTCGTACAGGATCCAGTCGTCCGTGCGCGCCAGCAGTTCGATCGAGGTGACGCCGGTTTCCTCATGCAGTTCGCGGCGGGCGGCGGCTTCCAGATCCTCGCCCGCATCGACGCCGCCTTGCGGAAACTGCCAGTTATGCGGGCCGGGCGTGGCGTGGCGCTGGCCGTACCAGACCAGGCCTTCGCGGTTGAACAGCACGACCCCGACATTGGGCCGATAGGCGTCGAGATCGGACACTAGCGCCCCGGCCGCATCGACATGGAAGAGGCGGGCGCCAGTTGCAGGCCGCGCTGTTCCAGACCGGCGGTCCAGCGGGCGGCGGCCTCGACCGTCACCGGATAGCTGAAGCCGGCCCCCAGGGCCGAGCCGCGCAGCTTGGCCTGGGCCTCCAGACCATTCAGCGCGGCGACGATGGCGGCGGGCGACTGGGTCCGGTCGATGACGCGGTCCGCGCTGGCCCGCGCCCAGGCGCCCGGCCGACGCTGGAACGAGCCGTCGTCCAGGAAGGCGACGCCGCGCTGGCGCAGGACACTCAGGAAGGCGTTCATGCCCGTGTCAGAGCCGGCGAACCGGTCGCCCAGGTAGTTGGTCACGCCGAAATAGCCAGTGGCGCGGCTCAGCAGCCAGTCCATCTTGGCGGTCACGTCGTCGGCGCCGCCGTCGGCCAGCAGCGTATAGGGGCCGGGGTCGTTGTCGGGATAGCCGGTCGGCTCCATCGGCATTTCCAGCATGACCTCATGACCCTGTGCGCGCGCCTGATCGATCCAACCCTGCAGATTGTCGGCATAGGGCACGAAGCTGAGCGTAACCTCCGGCGGCAGGCGTTCGATGGCCGCACGGGTGGTGACGGCGTTCAAACCCAAGCCGCCGACGATCAGCGACACGCGCGGCTTGCCGTTCGGTCGGAACGGGCGAGCATAGGCCTGGGCCGGCACGCGGCCGTCGGGCGCGATCATCGGCAGGGGACCGTTGGATCCGGGTTGCGAGAGGCCAGCGATGGGAGCCTTGGCCAAGGGCGAGGCGGCGTGGACCGGCGCGGTGATGGGCGCGCCCTGACCTGAGACGCTGCCGCCGTCCGGCAGGGTGATGACGGCGTCGCCGCCTGCGGTCGGATCGGCGCCGCCCGCCAGATTTTGATACAGCCCCATCGCGCCCATGGAGAAGGCTTCGAAGCCCGCCGGGGCCGGCGCTTGCGGTGCCGGCGCGTCGCGTTCCAGCGCGACATGGGCCGAGGGCGTTCCCGCCTTGGGATCGCCCAGCACTGTCAGGAACAGGGCGCTGGCGCTGAGCAGCAGCAAGCCCGCCAGACCCGCCGCGACCGGCGGCTTCTTCAGGGCGTCGACGACAGGTTTCAAGCTCGGGCCGTCCTTGGCGCGCGGGGCGGTCCCGGCGGTGGCGGCGAGTGCGGATTGGCGTTTGGCGAACATGGGCAAGAGTGGAACCGATCTGGAATCCTACGCCCGCATCATCGCGCGCCGTCGGTTAAGAAACCCTAACGGGCGGTTCACCATGATCGACGCGGTGATTTCTGGGGGCGGCTGTCACGGATCGTGCGTTGACGTGGGCGACTTCGCCCTTCCAGATGCCGATCTCCCCGCGCCGACCCCAAGCCGTCCCAGGATATTTCAGATGATGAGCCCCGCCGCCGACGACGCCCTGCGTGACGAAGTTCGACTGCTGGGCGGCATTCTGGGCGACATCATCCGCGACGAGGGCGGTCAGGCCCTGTTCGACCATGTCGAGGCGGTGCGCCAGGCGTCAATCGCCTATCACCGCGACCCGGCCTCGCACCCCGCCAAGCGGCTTGAGAAGCTGCTGACCGCCATGTCGGTGGATCAGGCGGCCGGTCTGGCCCACGGCTTTGCCCTGTTCTCCCTCTTGGCCAATATCGCCGAAGACCGCTCGACCCGCAGGCGCGCCCAAAGCCAGGCCGAGGCCGGCGCCCGTCCCGACACGCCCGAAGGCGCGCTGAAGCGTCTGGCCGACCAGGGCGTGGATCGCGAGGCCGTACGCGCCCTGCTGGATCAGTCGCTGATCTCGCCCGTCCTGACCGCCCACCCGTCCGAGGTCCGGCGCAAGAGCGTCATCGACCGTATCGCCGCCATCACCGACCTGCTGGACGCCTGCGACAAGGCCGGCGACGCCTGCACCCTGGAGGCCATCGCCGAACCGCTGCGCCGTCAGATCGTCATCCTGTGGGCCACGCGTCTGGTCCGCACCCAGGGCCTGGTGGTGCAGGACGAGATCGACACGGTCGTCTCCTTCCTGGACCGCATCTTCCTGCACGTCGCGCCCAAGCAGTTGTCGGCCTGGCGGCGGCTGCTGGACGCGCCCGAGCTTAAGCCCTTCATGCGCGTCGGCACCTGGGTCGGCGGCGACCGCGACGGCAATCCCAACGTGGACGCCACGATCATGGCCGCCGCCTTCCGCACCCAGGCGCGGGCCGTGCTGACCTTCTATCTGGACGAGGTCCACGCCCTGGGCGCCGAACTCAGCCTCGCGGCCGAACTGGCTCAGGTGTCGCCCGAGCTTCAGGCCCTGGCCGACGCCGCCCACGATCCCTCGCCCCACCGCGCGGACGAGCCCTATCGCCGCGCCCTGACCGGCGTCTATGCCCGCCTGGCCGCCACCCACGAGAAGCTGGGCGAAGCCCCGCCGCCCCGTCGCCCGGCTGTCCAGGCCGAACCCTATCCCGGCCCCGACGCCTTCGAGTCTGATCTGAAGACGCTTCACGACAGCCTGGTGTCGCACCACGGCGGCGTCTTCGCCGACGACCGGCTCAGCGACCTGATCACGGCGGTCGAGGTGTTCGGCTTCCATATGGCGACCCTGGACATGCGCCAGAACGCCGACGTCCACGAGCGCGTCGTCGCCGACCTGCTGAAGGTCGCGGGCGTACAGTCCGATTATCTGGCGCTGGACGAGGAGGGCCGGCTGAAGGTGCTGGCCGCCGAACTGGCGTCGTCGCGCCTGCTGTTCAGCCCCTATGCCGACTATGAGCCGGAAACGCTGAAGGAGCGCGCCATCCTTCAGGCGGCGGCGACCGCCCTCGCCGCCTTCGGCCCCCAGGCGATCCGCACCCACATCGTGTCCAAGACGGACGCGGCGTCCGACCTGCTGGAAGTCTATCTGCTGCTCAAGGAGGTCGGTCTCTACCGACCCGAAGACCCCACCGCCTGCCCCATCCAGGCCGCGCCTCTGTTCGAAACCATCGAGGACCTTCGCGCCGCCCGCCCCACACTGGAGCGGCTGTTGCAGGAGCCGTCGGCCCTCGCCGTCGCCAAGGCGCGCGGGGTGCAGGAGGTGATGATCGGCTATTCGGATTCGAACAAGGACGGCTCCTACCTGACCTCGGGCTGGGAGCTGCACGAGGCCTCGCGCGCCCTGGTCGAGGTGACGCAGAAGCACGGGCTGAAGCTGCAGCTGTTCCATGGGCGCGGCGGCACGGTCGGGCGCGGCGGCGGTTCGTCCTTCGCCGGCGTCCTGGCCCAGCCGGAAGGCACGGTCCAGGGCCGCATCCGCACCACCGAACAGGGCGAGGTGATCGCCAACAAATACGGCGAACCGGAAATTGCGCTTCGCAATCTGGACGCCCTGACCTGCGGCGCCATGCTGGCCTCGCTGGGCAAGGGGACAGATCACGCCTTCACCGCCGAACATGGCGCGACCCTGTCGGACCTTTCGGCGCGTTCGATGGCCGCCTATCGCAAGCTGGTCTATGAGACCGACGGCTTCGTCGACTACTACCGCGCCGCCACCCCCATCGCCGAGATCGCCGATCTGAAGATCGGCTCGCGCCCGTCGTCGCGCACCGCCTCGACGCGGATCGAGGATCTGCGGGCCATTCCCTGGGTGTTCAGCTGGTCGCAAAGCCGGGTCATGCTGCCCGGCTGGTTCGGCTTCGGCTCGGCGGTGCAGGGCAAGGACATGGGCGAGTTGAAGGCGATGGCCGAGGCCTGGCCCTTCTTCAAGACCCTGGTCCAGAACATGGAGATGGTCATGGCCAAGTCCGATATGACCATCGCCCGCCGCTACGCCACCCTGGTCCCCGATGCGTCGCTGGCGTCTCGCATCTATGGCGAAATCCGCGAGGAGTGGCAGCGCACTCACGACGCCATCCTGGCAATCACCGGCCATGACGCCCTCTTGGGCGGTCAGCCCGAGCTGGACCGACTGATCCGGCTGCGGATGCCCTATGTCGAGCCGCTGAACCACGTCCAGATCGAGCTGATCCGCCGCCGCCGCGCAGGCGACGACGACCCCCGCGTCCGCGAGGGCATTCTTCTGGCCATCAACGGCGTGGCGGCGGGGTTGAGGAACAGCGGCTGACTACAGCCACTTCGTCCGTTTGAACGTCACATACAGCGCCGCGCAAATGGCCGCGATCACGACCAGAACCGCATAGTATCCGTATTCCCAGCGCAGCTCGGGCATGTGTTCGAAGTTCATGCCGTAGATGCCGGCGATGGCAGTCGGCACGGCCAGAATAGCGGCCCAGGCGGCGAGTTTGCGGGTGATCAGGCCCTGGCGTTGCTGCTCCAGCAGATTGGCGACCTCGAACACCGACGACAGGATGTCGTTCAAGCCCCCCAGCCGGCTGTTCACCCGCCGCACGTGGTCGCCGACGTCGCGGAAATAGGGCCGAACGTCCGGATCGATACAGGGCAGGTCCAGCGACTGAAGCCGTCCCAGCACCTCTTCCATCGGCCCCAGGATGCGCCGGAACTTCAGCAGCTCGCGGCGCAGGGTGAACAGCCGGCGGATTTCCAGCCGCGACAGGAAGGCGTCCAGCGTCCGCTGTTCCATCTCCAGAACGCTGTCCTCGACATCGTCGACGATGGGAGCATAGGCGTCGACGATGAAGTCCAGAATGCCATGCAGAACGAAGTCCGGACCCTTCTTCAGCTGCAGGGGCGAGGCTTCCAGCTGTGTACGCAGATGGTTGTGGGCGCGAGCCGAGCCGTGCCGGATGCTGACCACATGGTCGTCGCCGACGAAGACGTGCGTTTCGCCATAGGCCAGCCGGTCATCGATCTTCATCGCCGTGCGCGCCACGACGAACAGTTCGCGGCCATAGACCTCGACCTTGGGCATCTGGTGCGCCGCCAGGGCGTCCTCGACCGCCAGCGGATGCAGCTTGAACCGATCGACCAGGATCTCGATCTCGGCGTCCGTGGGATCGTAAAGGCCGATCCAGACGAACTCACCCGGCTTCAACGCCAGCCCCTCGGGCGTCAGCGGCGCCTCACGCACGCGCTGACCGTCGCGATAGACGTAGGAGGCGACGACGGTCATGCGGGGTTCCGGGATCTGCGCGGGTCTCGACCTGCTCTAGGCCAGGTTTCAGCCAAACGAAACGGCCGGCGGATCGCTCCGCCGGCCGTCAGCTCATTCAGTCACCAATCGGCCTCAGGTCACATGACGGCGATAGCTCACCGCCCTCAAGTAGGCCGAAGGCCGGTAGGGCGCTTAGGAAACAGGGAAGCCCCGGACCTTCAGCAGGGCCGCCACGTCCGGGTCGCGACCGCGGAAGGCGCGATAGGCTTCGGCGCGATCGGTGGTGTTGCCCGGCGCCAGCATGATCGACTTGAAGCGGCCGGCGATGTCCGGATTGAACACGTCGCCCGACTCTTCGAAATAGGCCCAGGTGTCGGCGTCCATCGTCTCGGACCACAGATAGCTGTAGTAGCCCGCCGAATAGGCGTCCGACGTGAACAGGTGATTGAACTGCGGCAGGCGGTGCCGCATCACGATCTCCTTGGGCATGCCAATCCGCGCCAGGCTGGCCTTTTCGAACGCGTCGATGTCGGTCGGCGGCACGGCCTGCGTGTGCAAATCCATGTCCACGATGGCCGAGGACAGATAGCTGACGGTCGCATAGCCCTGGTTGAAGGTGGCTGCGGCCTCGATCTTGTTGACCAGTTCGGCCGGCATGGCCGCGCCCGTCTGATAGTGCTTCAGATAGCCGTCCAGGATCGGGCGGCTCAGCACCCAGTGCTCGTGCACCTGCGACGGATATTCCACGAAGTCGCGCGGCGTATTGCCGTACGACGGATAGGTCACCACCGACGACAGATAGTGCAGGGCGTGGCCGAACTCGTGGAACAGGGTCTCGGCGTCGTCCAGCGAGATCAGCACGGGCTCGCCCGGCTCCGGCTTGGTGAAATTGTTGTTGTTCGAGGCCAGGATGACCTTGGAGCCGTCCAGCTGCGAGAACGACCGATAGGTGGTCATCCAGGCGCCCGAACGCTTGCCGGGGCGGGCGTAATCGTCGGTGTAGTAGAGACCGATCAGGCGGCCGTCCCGGCTCTTATCATAGACCTCATAGGCCTCGACGTCCGGCTCGAAGGTCGGCACCGACCCCTTGGGCAGCTTCTTGAACTGGAAGCCGTAAAGGCGCTCGGCCATGGCGAAGGAGCCGGCGCGGACCGCGTTCAGCTCGAAGTAGGGCTTCAGCTGGTTCTGATCCAGGTCGTACTTGGCCTTACGCACCTTCTCGGCGAAGTAGAGGTAGTCCCATGGCTCGATGTCGAAGCCGGCGATCGCCTTCATGTCGGCGACTTCCTCGGCGACGCGGGCCTTGGCCGGCGCCCAGACGCGGTCCATCAGGGCCTGAGCATTGGCCGGGGTCTTGGCCATCGTGTCCTGCATGCGCAGTTCGGCGTGGTTGCGATAGCCCAGCAGCTTGGCGCGTTGGTCGCGCAGCTTCACGATCTCGGCGATGGTCGCGTTGGTGTCGTTGGCGTCGCCGTTGTCGCCGCGATTGACGAACTTCTTCCAGACCTGCTCGCGCAGGGCCCGATCGTCGGCGAAGGTCAGGAAGGGATCGACCGCCGATCGCGTGTTCAGGATCGCCCAGCCCTGCAGATTGCGGCTGCGCGCCGCGCTGGCGGCGGCCGCCTTGTTGGAGTCCGGCAGGCCTCGCACGCCCGCCTCGTTGGGGATCAGCGTCCAGGCGTTCTCATCGGCGACAACCTTCTGGCCGAAGCGGGTGAAGGCGTTGGACAGGGCGGTGTTGATCCGGCCCAGCTCGGCCTTGCCGGCCGCGTCCAGATTGGCGCCCGAACGGATGAAGGCGTCGCGGCGACGCTCGGCCAGACGCTTCTGTTGGGCGCTGAGGCCCGCCGCGTCCGCGGTGTCGGCGACGGCCTTGACCCGCTGGAACAGCTTCTCGTTGAAGGTGATCTCGTCGGAAGCCGCGGACAGCAGCGGCGACAGCTCGGTGTCGACCGCGTCATAGGCTTCGCCGCCGATGTTGGAGGTCATAACGCCATACACATTGGACGCCCGGTCCAGCGGCTCGCCGGCCAGCTCCAGCGCCGCCATGGTGTTGGCGAAGGTCGGGGCCTCGGGGTTGTTGGCGATGGCGGCGATATCGGCGCGTTGCAGTTCGATGCCTTCCAGCATGGCTTCGCGCAGCTTGGCCGGCGTCACCTTGTCGAAGGGCGGAACGCCGTCATACTTCCCGGTCCAGGCCTGCAGCAGCTCGGCGCGCGGCGTCTGGCGGGGCAGGACGGCGCGGGCGATGCGCGCTTCCTCGGCGACGCTGGCGGCGGACGGCGCCGCAGCAGACCCGCCCGAGGTCGCGCCCGTGGAAGCGCAGGCCGACAGGGCCATCAGGCTGCCGCCCGCGATGAGAAGCTGGCGTCTATGCATGGAATGCTCCGAAACAAGATCATGGTTGCGATACACTTAGGCGCACGGATCGCCCCCGTCACCTGACGCGGGGATAAACTTGTCGCCAATCCGGTTGGATACGTCGTCGCACTGTTCTAAAGCCGGGCCATGGCTATTGGCGTTTTCGACTCCGGCGTGGGCGGCCTGACCGTCCACCGCGAACTGACCCGACGCTTCCCCCAGCGGGACTTCGTGTATCTGGCCGATCAGGCCCACGCCCCCTACGGCGGGCGCGGCGGCGAAGACATCGTCGAACTGACGAAAACCGGTTGCGAGCGTCTGTTCGATGCCGGCGCCTCCGTCGTCGTCCTGGCCTGCAACACCGCCAGCGCCATCGCGCTTCGCCGCCTGCAACAGACCTGGATGCCAGGTCTGCGCGAGCGTCTGGGCCGCCCGGTCAACATCCTGGGCATCATCGTCCCGACCATCGAGGCGGCGACCGGCAAGCCCTGGAGCTTCGAGGCCGAGCGCCCGCAGGAGGGCGAAAAGGTCGCCTCCATCGACATCACCGGCGTCTTCTGCACCGCCGCCACCGCCATCAGCCGCGTCTATGAGATCGAGATCGACAAGCGGCGCGAGGACATCGCCGTCTTCTCTGAACCCTGCCCCGGCCTGGCGGGTCTGATCGAACTGGGCGCGCCGCCGGAGGAGCTGAAGGTGGTGATCGACGACCACGTCGATGCGCTGCGTCGCCGCATCGGCCGCCACCCGGACAAAGCCATCCTGGGCTGCACCCACTATGAGATCGTCGCCGAACTGTTCGCCCAGGCCCTGCCGGCCGGCACCGTTCTGATCGAACAGCCGACGGCGGTGGCGGATGCGCTGGAGCGCTATTTCAAGGCGCACCCCGAATACGATCTGGGCGACAGCGGGCGTCGCGACTTCCTGACCACCGGCCAGGCCGGGCCGCAGTCGGAACTGGTGTCCCAGTTCTGGGGCGCGCCGGTGACGTTCGAACAGGCCTGATAGCTCAGCAGCCCGGGCAATCCGGCAGCGGCTCGGTCTCCAGCTGCAATGTCGTGTGGCCGATGGCGTAGCGCTTCGCCACGGCCTGGGCCTCGCAGATCAGGGCCGCCGTGTCGGCGCGGTCGTGCACCAGGTGGGCGGTCAGCGCCGTCTCGGTCGTCGACAGTCCCCAGACGTGCAGATCGTGCACGGCTCGCACGCCCGGCAGGCCGACCAGCGCCTGTTCCAGAGCCGGCACGTCCACGCCCGTCGGGGCGCCGTCCATGGCCAGATTGACCGAGTCCTTCAGCAGGCCCCAGGTCGACCACAGGATCACGACGACGATCACCAGGCTGACCAGCGGATCGACCACCGACCAGCCGGTCATCATGATCAGCCCGCCGGCCAGCACCACGCCCAGCGACACGCCCGCGTCGGCCATCATGTGCAGATAGGCGCCGCGCGCATTCAGGTCGTGTTGCGACCTCATGAACAGCAGCGCGGTGCCCAGGTTGATGACGAAGCCGATGCCCGCGACCGCCATGATGACGCCCGACCCGACCGGGGCGGGCTCGTTGAACCGCCGCACGGCCTCGAACGCGATGGCCCCGCAGGCGAAGATCAGCAGCAGCGCATTGGCAAGCGCCGCCAGCACCGTCGCCTTGCCGAAACCATAGGTGCGCCGACCGCCCGCCGCCCCATGTGCGCCGCGCCGCGCCAGCCAGGCCGCGCCGCCCGCCATGGCCAGACCCAGCACGTCTGACAGATTATGCCCGGCGTCGGCCAGCAGAGCGGTCGAATCCGCGATCAGCCCCGCGCCGAACTCGCACGCGACGAAGGCCAGATTGACCACCAGGCCGACGGCATAGCGCCAGTCGCCGGTGTCCACCGGACCGTGGCTATGGCCGACGTGGCCGTGGCTGTGTCCGTGGTGACTGTGAGAATGCCCATGGCCGTGATCCGCATGATCGTGGTCATGCCGGTGGCTGGGGCTGTGGTCGTGCGCGGCGTTCATGGCTCGCCTATACGCCCTCTGGTGAAACAGCCAAGCCGCTACATGATAACGCATTGAATGTTATCATGTAATATCGCCTCAGTGTTGGTGCATGGCGACAACGAGGCCGAGAGCGATCAAAGCCACGCCCAGCACCGCCCCCTCATATCGCGCCCATCGCTCCAGCCGCAGGATCGAGGCGCCGGCGCTGGCCAGGGCCGTGAAGACCGCCATGCCGGCGATCGTCCCCGCCGCGAACACCACCGTCAGCAGCGCCAGGGCGCCAAGACCCGCCGAGGCCGAAGACAAATAGATGGGCAGCAGAACTTCGCCCGGCGAGACCGCCATCATGGCGACCAGACCGAGGAAGGCGGCCTTGTCGGACACGGCCGGCTCGGGCGTCTCGACCGCAGGACCACCGGCCATGGCCGGGCGCTTCAGGGTCGCGCGCGCCAGATAGAAGGCGCCGAACAGGAACAGCAGCACCGCCGCCAAGTGGGGCAGAACGCCTTGGATCCACTGATCCAACGCCAGACCCGCCGCCACGATCAGAGCGCCGACCACCGCCGTCGTGGCGATATGGGCCAGGCCCGCGACCGTCACCGCCATCAGGATCCGCGACGGCCGCCAGCCTTGCGCCCGTCCCACCAGGGTGAAGGGCAGCCAATGGGTCGGCAGAGCCGCATGCAGAAAGGCCGCAACGAAGCCGCCGCCCAGCAGGGAAAGCATGACGGACTGTTCGGGACCGGGAGACATGATCGGCCCTATAGCGTGTTACTTTATAACAGTCGAGAAGAATCGGCGATCAAAGCCAATCGGCGAACGGCTCGCGATCCAACATCTCTTCATAGGTCGGGCGTGGCCGGATCACGGCCCACTGATCGCCATCCACCAACACCTCGGGGATCAAGGGCCGGCTGTTGTATTCGCTGGACATCACCGCGCCGTAAGCCCCGGCGCCGGTGAAGACGATCAGGTCCTCGGCCTCCAGCGGCGGCAGCGCGCGGTCGCGCGCGAAGGTGTCGCCCGTCTCGCACACCGGCCCGACCACATCATAGGACGTCGCCCCGCCCCCGCGCGGATTGACCGGCTGGATGTCGTGGAAGGCGTCGTACAGCGCCGGCCGCATCAGGTCGTTCATCGCCGCGTCCAGCACCAGAAAGCGCCGTCCGTCCGAGCGTTCGTTGACCTGGATCACCTGGCTGAGCAGCACACCGGCGTTGGCGGCCAGCAGCCGGCCCGGCTCGAACGCCGCCTCGACATCCAGCCCGTTCAGAACCCGGGCGGCCATGGCGACATATTCGGCCGGCGATGGCGGCTCGGTCCCGCCGGAATAGGGCACGCCCAGCCCGCCTCCCAAATCCAGCCGGGTCACGGCATGACCCTGCGCCCGCAGTTTGCGCGTCATGTCCGCCAAGACCTCGAAGGCGGCCTTCAGCGGCTTAAGGTCGGTGATCTGGCTGCCGATGTGGCAGGCCAGTCCGACGGGCGTGACATGGGGCGAGGCCGAGGCGCGGGCATAGAGATCCATCGCCTCCTCAACCGGCACGCCGAACTTGTCGCCCTTGCCGCCCGTGGTGATCTTGGCGTGACCGCCGGCGCCCACGTTCGGATTGACCCGAACGGCGATGGCGGGCGACGCGTCCATCATGGCCGCGACGGTGATCAGCCGATCCAGCTCGGCGCCGGATTCGACGTTGATCTGACGCACGCCGACGCTGATGGCGAAGGCCATTTCCACATCGGTCTTGCCGACGCCGGAGAAGATGATCCGGTCGGACGGCACCCCGGCGGCCAAAGCGCGGCGAATTTCGCCCTCGGAGACGGTGTCCGCGCCGGACCCCAGTTTCGCCAGGGTCGCCAACACCGACAGGTTGGAGTTGGCCTTGACCGCAAAGGCGATCAGGGCCTCGCCCAGAGCGTCCCGATGCGCATCTGCGGCGGCGCGCAGCAGGCCGTAATGCCGCTTCAGCGTCGCGGTGGAATAGACATAGGCCGGCGTGCCGACCTCGTCCGCGATCAGCTCCAGCGGCACGCCCTCGGCATGGAGGGCGCCGTCCTTCAGGTCGAAATGGTGCAACTTACCGCGGGTCGTTCTGGGCGGCGCCGGCGCCGATCGGGTTGGACGGGCCGCCGTCGATCGGCACGCTGCTGGACGGACGGTTCATGGTCGCCGGCTCGGGCAGACCCGGCGCACGGCTGCTGCGCGGCGCACGCTCGGTCTCGCGCACCGGCGATTCCAGATCAGCCATCCGGCCGCAGGCGGAGGTCAGAAGGGCAAGCGCGCCCGCGACGATGAGTGTCTTTTTCACAGGCGGTCTCTCCAGTCGGCGATGCGCGCACGGACCTGTTCCGGCGCGGTTCCGCCATAGCTTTGGCGGCTTTGGCACGAAGCCTCGGCGGTCAGCACCTTGTAAACCGCTTCGGTGATCCCCGGCTCCAGTTTCTGCATTTCTTCCAGCGGCAGTTGCGACAGATCCACGCCCAGCGTCTCTGCCTGTTTGACCGCCGCTCCCGTCACATGGTGCGCCTTTCGGAACGGCAGGTTGAGTTCGCGCACCAGCCAATCGGCCAAATCCGTCGCGGTCGAAAATCCCGCGCCCGCCGCCTGGGCCATCCGCTCGGTATTCGGTTGCAGCGCCGATACCATCGCCGTCATGGCGACCAGGGCCAAGTCCAGGGCGTCGAACGCCTCGAACACCGGCGGCTTGTCCTCCTGCATGTCCTTGGAATAGGCCAGCGGCAGGCCCTTCATCACCGTGGACAGGGCGACCAGCGAACCCATGATCCGCCCGGTCTTGGCCCGCACCAGTTCGGCGGCGTCGGGGTTGCGCTTCTGCGGCATGATCGACGAGCCGGTGGTCAGGTCATCGGGCAGTCTGGCGAAACCGAACATCGGCGTCATCCACACCACGATCTCCTCGGCCAAGCGCGACAGATGCCCCGCGGTGATCGAGGCGGCCGCCAGGCTTTCCAGCGCGAAGTCGCGGTCCGACACGGCGTCCAGGCTGTTGGCCATCGGCCGGTCGAATCCCAGATCCGCCGCCGTCGCCTGACGATCGATGGGGAAGGGCGAACCGGCCAGGGCCGCCGCCCCCAGCGGGCTTTCGTTCATCCGGGCGCGGGCGTCGGCGAAACGTCCGGCGTCGCGCCCGAACATCTCGACATAGGCCATCAGATGGTGGCCCAGGGTCACGGGCTGAGCCGTCTGCAAATGGGTGAAGCCGGGCATCAGGTCGCCGGCATGCTGTTCAGCGCGCGTCAGCAGGGCGCCCTGCAAGGCCCTCAACTGCGCCACCGAGCGATCGCAGGCGTCGCGGACCCACAGGCGGAAATCGACCGCGACCTGATCGTTGCGGCTGCGCGCCGTGTGCAGCCGGCCGGACGGCTCGCCGATCAGTTCATTGAGGCGCGCCTCCACATTCATGTGGATGTCCTCGAACTGATCGCGGAAGGGGAAGGTCCCGGCCTCGATCTCGGACTGGATGGCGTCCAGCCCGCCCAGGATCGCGTCCGCATCGCCCTGCGCAATGATGCCCTGCTTGGCCAGCATGCGGCAGTGGGCCCGTGACCCGGCCAGATCCTGACGCCACAGGCGCTGGTCAACGCCGATGGAGACGTTGATCGCCTGCATGATCTCGGCGGGGCGCGACGAAAAGCGTCCGCCCCACATGTCTTGACCCGCGGGCTTCACCGGCGCAGTCGAACCGCCGGATGGATTGGCGTCGGAAGAAGGTGTTTCGGTCATGAGCGGCTCAAGAAAGGCGATCTGGGCGGTCGTCGGCGCGGTCGTCGTCGTCAGCACCATCGCCGGCGCCGGCGGCATGGCGATGTCGCTATACGCCAATCATCGCCAGAAGGCGCAAGTCGAACAAACCACAACCGCCGCTGCGGCGCCAAAAAGCGACCTGGCGCGCTTCGCGGTCGGATCCCTGGCCGCGCTGTCGACCCCGGCCGAGGCCAAGTCAGCGCCCGAATACGCGTTTCGCGACCGCACCGGGACGGCCGTTCGTTTCTCGGTATTTCAGGGAAAGGTCGTGGTCGTGAATCTTTGGGCGATGTGGTGCGCGCCGTGCAAGGCGGAGATGCCCACGCTCCAGGCGCTGGCGAAGGCTTATGAGACGAAGGAGGATCTGGTTGTCCTGCCGATCAATGTCGACGCCACGCCCGACGCCGCAGCCGAGGCGAAACGCTTCTTGGCCGACCACGCGCCCCTGCCCTTCTACAGCGACGTCAAGTTCCAGTTGCCGTTCGAGTTTCCCGGCAAGGGCGCCATGCCGCAGACCATCGTCCTGGACCGTCAGGGCCGCATCCGCGCAGTCATGAGAGGCGAGGCGGACTGGTCCAGCCAGGAAGCCCGCGCCCTGATCGATGCGATCCTAGCGGAGGGCGCAGCGCCGCCCCCCGCCTGATCGACTTCAGTTGTTATTGGCCGGCACGCGCTGATCGGTCGCGGGATTAATCGCGCCCGGCTTGCCCTCGGCCGCCGCTTCCGCCTGTTCGTTTTCCAGCTTGTCGGCGACCTTGCCGGCGCCGCTCTCGACCGCCTGCGCCGCCTTCATCGCGCCGCCCTCGATCACTTCGCCGGCCTGAGACGCCACATCGGCCGTCTTGTCGGCCGCAGCCTCGGCATGCGCCTCGGTCTTTTCCTGCTCGGCCTGGGTGCAGGCGGCCGCGCCCAGCGTCATTGCGGCGACGGCCGCCATCAGGGCTTTGGTTCGGATCGTCACGACGAAACTCCGGTCAAGGTTGAAAGCTCGACCGAAAAACGCAGCACAACGGCGCAGGTTGCAGTCAGGCGTGAGGTGGTGACTGGAGGCGGGATCGAACCGCCGACCTGTGGGTTATGAATCCACCGCTCTAACCATCTGAGCTACCCAGTCCCGGACCCTGCGCGCGGCCGGGGCCAGCGCGAAAGAGGCGTGCCTATATCGCCGTCGGGCGCGCGGTTCAAGTCGTCTCGGACCAGAACCTGCGGCGATAGAGCGCAAGACGCCTTGCGGCAGGAACGGTAACGCTGGCCTCGCCGTTTCCTAACGACTGCCCTGAGCCCAGCCGGAGTTCGCTCTTCATGCGCTTGATCGTCGCCGCCGCCTCGACATCCCTGCTCGTTCTCGCCGCCGCCTGTGGCGCAAATAGCGAAAGCCCCGGCGCTGCGCCTCAGGCCGGGGCCCCGCTGGAAACCCGTCCGGCGAACAATCCCGATCAGCAACCGGCCTTCGCCGGCCAGACCCGCGCGCCGGGCGTCAAGACCGAACAGGCCATGACCCACACGGTGGTCGCCTCGGGCCTTGTCCACCCCTGGGGTCTGGCGGCCCTGCCCGACGGTCGCTGGCTGGTGACTGAAAAGCCGGGCCGTCTGCGCATCATCACCGCCCAGGGCCAGGTCGGCGAACCGGTCACGGGCCTGCCCGCCGTCGATGCGCGCGGTCAAGGCGGCCTGCTGGACGTCGTCGTCGGACCGAGCTTCGCGCAGGATCGTATGATCTATTGGAGCTATGCGGAACCCCGCGAGGGCGGCAACGCCACATCGGTCGCGCGCGGGCGTCTGTCGGACGACGGATCGCGCGTCGAGAACGTCCAGGTCATCTTCCGCGCCTTGCCCGTCTATGACGGCGACAAGCATTTCGGGTCGTCCCTGGCCTTCACGCCGGACGGCAAGCTGTTCATCACCCTAGGCGAACGCTCGGACAAGCCGATGCGGCCCCAGGCGCAGGATCTGGGCTCGCACATGGGCAAGACCATCCGCATCAACGCCGACGGCACAGTCCCGCAGGACAACCCCTTCGTCGGCCGCGCCGGCGCCCTGCCGGAAATCTGGAGCCTTGGACACCGCAACGTTCAGGGCGTCGCCGTCCAACCGAGAACGGGCGCCATCTGGACCATCGAACACGGCACGCGCGGCGGCGACGAGGTCAATCTGGACAAGGCCGGCGCCAACTACGGCTGGCCGGATGCGGCCTACGGGGTCGAATATGCGGGCGGCGCGATCAACAGCGGCGCGACGAAAAAGGACGGCACCGAACAGCCCGTCTATTACTGGGATCCGGTGATCGCGCCCGGCGGCGCCACCTTCTATCAGGGCGCTATGTTCCCCAGCTGGGACGGCAACCTGCTAGTCGCAGGCCTGAAGGAAAAACATATCGCGCGTCTGGTCATCCAGAACGACCGGGTGGTGGGTGAAGAGCGCCTGCTGACGGACCTGGGCGAACGCATTCGCGACGTGGCGGTCGGCGCCGACGGATCGGTCTGGGCCATCACCGACGAGCAGAACGGCAAGCTGGTCAGGCTGGCCGCAGCGCAGTAGTCTTCGAGGGCCGGGGGGCTATGCGGAGCGGTTGACGCTCCAAAGGGAGCACCAAACCATGCGTATCCTCATCCTTTCCGCCGCCGTCGTCCTGCCGCTGCTTTCGGGCTGCGGCACGATGGGGGCGACCAATAGCTATCAGCAGGAACTGAACGCCCTGGAAGCGGCCTGCACGCGGGACCAAGGCATTCTAACGCCGACGGGCGTTCAGACCGGGCGTCCGCAGACCGAGTACGCCTGCAAGATCACCGGCGCAGCCACTCGTATTCCGCCGCGCTGACCGCGGGCGCTCGGCCGGCGTTCCCACGCTCTCATACCGTCAGTCCGTCGAAGCATCCGCCTCAAGCGGCCGCGATCACGCGGCTTATTACTTGACGTTGACGTAAACGTAGGGTTCTTGGCGTCCACGCTTGGAACCGCCCTGTCCGTCGTGCCGCGACCTGCCGCACGTTGAGGATGGGCCCAAAGATGGAGACGCACTTCCATGGCTGACGCCTATATCTACGACGCCGTCCGCACGCCGCGCGGCAAGGGCAAGAAGGACGGCTCGCTGCACGAGATCACCGGCCTCAGCCTGGCGACCCAGGTGCTGGAAGCCCTGCGCGACCGCAACGACCTGGACACCTCCAAGGTCGATGACGTCATCCTGGGCTGCGTCACGCCCGTGGGCGAACTGGGCGCCGACATCGCGCGCACCGCCGTGCTCTCGGCGGGATGGTCGCAATATACGGCCGGCGTCCAGATCAACCGCTTCTGCGCCTCGGGCCTGGAAGCCGTGAACATGGCGACGGCCAAGGTGAAGTCCGGCGAGGCCGACTTCGCCGTCGGCGGCGGCGTCGAGGTCATGAGCCGTGTGCCGATGGGTTCGGACATGGGCGCCTGGCCGACCGACCCCTCCTCGGCCTTCCCGACCTATTTCGTGCCGCAGGGCGTCTCGGCGGACATGATCGCCACCAAATACGGCTTCAGCCGCGACGACGTGGACGCCTATTCGGTCGAAAGCCACAAGCGCGCCGCCAAGGCCTGGGCCGAGGGCCGGTTCAAGAATTCGGTGATCGGCGTCAAGGACCAGCTGGGCCTGACCATCTTGGATCATGACGAGACGATCCGTCCGAACACGGACATGCAGGCGCTCGGCGGCCTGAACCCCTCCTTCGCCATGATGGGCGAAATGGCCTTCGACGGCGTGATCAACCAGCGCTACCCCGAGGTCGAACGCGTCAATCACGTCCACACGCCGGGCAACTCGTCCGGCATCGTCGATGGTTCGGCCGGCGTGCTGATCGGTTCGCTGGAAGCCGGCCAGGCCCTGGGCCTGAAGCCGCGCGCCAAGATCCTGGGCGGCGCCTCGATCGGCTCGGAGCCGTCGATCATGCTGACCGGCCCTGAATATGTGACCCGCAAGCTGCTGAACAAGCTGGGCATGACGCCCGACGACATCGACCTGTGGGAGCTGAACGAGGCCTTCGCCGCCGTCGTCCTGCGCTACATGCAGGCGCTGAACATCGACCACGCCAAGATGAACGTGAACGGCGGCGGCATCTCGATGGGCCACCCGCTCGGCGCCACCGGCGCCATGATCACCGGCATCGCGCTGGACGAGCTGGAGCGCTCGAACAAGTCGACCGCTCTGGTCACCCTGTGCATCGGCGGCGGCATGGGCACCGCCACCGTCATCGAACGCGTCTGATCCGGGAGCAAATGGATATGGAAAACTTCAAGATCGACGTCGACGCCGACGGCATCGCCCTGATCACCTTCGACGTTCCGGGCCGTTCGATGAACACCCTGACGTCCTCGGTGATGAAGGAAATCCCCGAACTGGTCGAACGCATCAAGACCGACGACGCCATCAAGGGCGCCGTCATCACCTCGGGCAAGGCCTCGGGCTTCTGCGCCGGCGCGGACCTGGGCGACATGGCCGGCGGCGTGCTGTCGGGCGGCGGCGACCTGCAAAAGGCGTTCGACGCCGGCTGGAAGCTGAACGGCGCCTTCCGTGCGCTGGAGACCTCGGGCAAGCCGATCGCGGCCGCGATCAACGGCCTGGCTTTGGGCGGCGGCCTGGAGTTCACCCTGGCGGCCCACTACCGCGTGGTCGAGAACGACAACAAGATCCAGCTGGGCCTGCCCGAGATCAAGGTCGGCCTGTTCCCCGGCGGCGGCGGCACCCAGCGCCTGACCCGTCTGGTCGGCGTCCAGAGCGCCATGATGGCGATGAGCGAGGGCAAATCCTTCCGACCAAACGACGCCAAGGGCGCCGGCATCGTCCATGAAGTCGTCGAAAAGGGCCAGTCGGTCGAGGCCGCCAAGGCTTGGATCAAGAACGGCGGCAAGGCCGTCCAGCCCTGGGACGAGAAGTCGTTCAAACTGCCCGGCGGCGGCCCCTATCACCCGGCCGGCATCCAGAACTTCATGGTCGGCAACGCCATGCTGCGCAAACAGTCCTACGGCAACTATCCGGCCGTGGTGAACCTGATGAAGGCCGTTTACGAAGGCGCTCAGGTGCCGATGGACGCGGCCCTGCGCATCGAGACCCGCTACTTCATCAAGACCCTGATGACGCCGCAGGCCCAGGCCATGATCCGTTCGCTGTTCCTGTCCAAACAGGAACTGGACAAGGGCGCCGTTCGCCCGGCCGGCGTGCCGAAGTCCGATCCGAAGAAGGTCACCGTCATCGGCGCCGGCATGATGGGCGCGGGCATCGCCTATGTGCAGGCGCTGGCCGGCATCGAAACCATCCTGATCGACCAGACTCAGGAAGCCGCTGACAAGGGCAAGGCCCACGTCGAGGAACTGCTGAAGAAGCGCCTGTCGCGTGGTCAGCTGACGCAGGAGAAGTATGACGCCCTGCTGGGTTCGGTCACGGCGACGACCGACTATGAGCTGATCAAGGGTTCCGATCTGGTCGTCGAGGCCGTGTTCGAAAACCGCGAGATCAAGGCTGACGTGACCAAGCGCGCCGAGGCGCAACTGGCCGAGGGCGCCGTCTTCGGCTCCAACACCTCGACTCTGCCGATCACCGGCCTGGCCGAGGCCTCGGTGCGGCCCGAGGACTTCATCGGTATCCACTTCTTCTCGCCCGTCGACAAGATGATGCTGGTCGAGATCATCCTGGGCGAAAAGACGGGTCAGGCCGCCATCGCCAAGGCGCTGGACTATGTGCTGAAGATCAAGAAGACGCCGATCGTCGTCAACGACAGCCGTGGTTTCTACACCTCGCGCTGCTTCTCCACCTTCCTGATGGAAGGCATGGCGATGCTGGAAGAGGGCTACGGCCCGGCCCTGATCGACAATGTCGGCCGCATGACCGGCATGCCGCGCGGCCCGCTGGAGATGCACGACGACGTCGCCCTGGACCTGTCCTACAAGATCGCCAAACAGACGGCGCTGGACCTGGGCGACAAATATGTCCCGTCGGAAGGCGCCGACATCGTCGCCAGGATGGTCGAGGGCGGACGCTTCGGCCGCAAGAACGGCAAGGGCTTCTACGACTACGATCAGAAGCCCAAGACGATCTGGAAGGGTCTGGGCGAACTGGCCCCCACCACCAAGGGCATCGACCAGCCGGAAGAGCCGACGGCCTTCGCCCAGATCGACGAGCTGAAGACGCGCCTGCTGTATCGTCAGGCTGTCGAAGTGGCCCGTTGCTGGGAAGAAGGCGTCATAGACGATCCGCGCGAAGCCGATCTGGGCGCCATCCTGGGCTGGGGCTTCGCGCCCTGGACCGGCGGTCCGATCAGCATGATCGACGGCATCGGCCTGGCCAAGTTCGTCGAAACCGCAGATCGTCTGGCCGCGACCTACGGCGACCGCTTCAAGGTCCCGCAGTTGCTGCGCGACATGGCCGCGAAGAACGAGACCTTCTACGGCAAGTTCGCCCCGGAGAAGGCCGCCGCCTGATCGGTCACGGACATCCATACAAGATGGGACGGGCGACCTTCGGGTCGCCCGTTTTCGTTTGGCCCACCTTTCTTTCGTCATTCCGGGCTTAGGGCCGCTTGGCCCGAAGACCCGGAACCCAGCGGCGCGCGAGAGCGTGAACCTGTCGTGGATTCGATCTTCAGCCGTCGTGCGGCGGAAAGATTTCACCTTCGGCGCCGCTGGGTTCCGGGTCTCCGCTACGCTGCACCCGGAATGACGAAAGAAACGTGGGCCAAACCAAAAAAGACCCGCCCGACACGAGGTCGAGCGGGTCGCTCCGCCGCCCTTCGCGGGGTCAGTGGCGGGTCGCTAGGGGCGACGGAGTAGCGGTGAAAAGACCGGACCGAGACCGGGATGAACTCCGACAGTCCGCCCAGCCTCGGAGGCTGGCGTCAGCCTTCCAGGTCCTGGCCTTCGTCCGGCTCGGGCGTGCCCAGCAGTTCGTCGGCGATCTTGTTGGTCGAGGCGCGCACGTTCTTTTCGATCGAGGCGGCGATGTCCGGGTTCTGTTTCAGGAACTCGCGCACATTCTCGCGGCCCTGACCGATCCGGGTGGAGTCATAGCTGAACCAGCTGCCCGACTTCTCGATGATGCCGGCCTTGACGCCCAGGTCGATGATCTCGCCCAGCTTGGAGATGCCCTCGCCGTACATGATGTCGAAGATCACCTCGCGGAACGGCGGGGCGACCTTGTTCTTGACCACCTTGACCCGGGTGGTGTTGCCGACCACCTCGTCGCGGTTCTTGATCGCACCGGTGCGGCGGATGTCCAGACGCACGGAGGCGTAGAACTTCAGCGCATTCCCGCCCGTCGTCGTCTCGGGCGAGCCATACATGACGCCGATCTTGTGACGGATCTGGTTGATGAACAGCACGATGCATTTCGACTTGGAGATCGAGGCCGTCAGCTTGCGCAGCGCCTGGCTCATCAGGCGCGCCTGAAGGCCCGGCAGGCTGTCGCCCATTTCGCCCTCGATCTCGGCGCGCGGCGTCAGGGCCGCGACGGAGTCGACGACCACGATGTCCACGGCGCCCGATCGGACCAGCGTATCCACGATTTCCAGCGCCTGCTCGCCCGTGTCGGGCTGCGACACCAGAAGATCGTCCAGATTGACGCCCAGCTTCTGGGCGTAGACCGGGTCCAGCGCGTGTTCGGCGTCGACGAAGGCGGCGACCCCGCCCTTCTTCTGCACTTCGGCGACGGTGTGCAGGGCCAAAGTCGTCTTGCCCGAGGATTCCGGGCCGAAGACCTCGATCACCCGCCCGACCGGCAGGCCGCCAATGCCCAAGGCCATGTCCAGGCCCAGCGAACCGGTCGAGACGCTCTCGATCTCATTCACCTGCCCGGCCTTGCCGAGCTTCATCACCGAGCCCTTGCCGAAGGCGCGATCGATCTGCGCGATCGCCGCCTCCAGGGCGCGTTGCTTGTCGCCGTCGTCCTTGCCCACCAACTTGAGTGCCGCCTGTGAAGCCATTGCCTTCGTCTCCCTTGCCATGATTCCTGTCATTAAGCTTGGGAGAGACCCGCCTGGACCCGCCCCCGTTTCGTGAGGCCGACTATGTGCATGGTTTGTTCCGGTTCACAAGATGTTCTCGCTGATCAAAACGAGAACATCCAAATCCTGCGACCGTTTTTGACGTAGGCTAGAGCGGAAGCCGGAGGCTGAAACTGGCGCCCCCCGGGTCGTAAGTCATGACCGCCGAGCCGTGCAGCGAACGGTTGATGGTCGAGTCGATCAGGACCGAGCCGAAGCCCTTGCGCTGAGGCGGCGACACCGCCGGCCCGCCGCTTTCGACCCAATCCAGCAGCAGATGGCCTTCCGCCACGGACCAGTCGACCCGCACGCAGCCCGAGGCGTTCGACAGGGCGCCATATTTGGCGGCGTTCACCGCCAGTTCGTGAAAGACCATGCCCATGCCCAGGGTCTGCTGCGCGTTCAGCTCGACGGCCGGACCGGTCAGGCGAACCTGTTCCTCGGCATAGGGGGCCAGTTCCTGAGCCAGCATGGCGCGCAGATCGACACGCTCCCAATTCGCGGCCGTCAGCAGGTTCTGCGTGTTGGACAGGGCCACGAGCCGCGCCTCGAACAGGGCGGTGAAGGTGGCGACATCCGGCGTGCGCCGCGCCGTCTGGTGGGCGATGGACTGCACCGTGGCCAGGGTGTTCTTCACCCGGTGATTCAGTTCGTTGATTAGCAGTCGCTGCAAGCGTTCGCTGTCGGCCAGGGCGGCGAAGGCCTCACGGCGATCGGTGATGTCGGTGATGACGCCCGACATCTTGATCGGCCGGCCCGAACGACTGCGGATCAGGCGCCCCCTCAGATGGATCCAGCGGCCCGAGGCCGGCAGACGCCATTCCTGATCATATTCGCCCTCGCCCGCCAGGGCGCGCTCCAGCGCCTGACGATGCAGCGGCAGATCCTCGGGCGACAGACGGTCGCCGATCTCGGTGGCTCCCAGACGGCTATCCGCGTCGATGGACAGGATTTCGCGCGCGCGGCCTGACATCATCGTCGTCTTCATCGGCAGGGTCGCTTCCCAGAAGCCGATGCCGCCCGCGTCCACGGCCGCCAGGACATTGGCGCGCTGATCCACGATCGAGGCGCCCAGCGCGAGAAACAGCAACGTCACCGCCCCGGTCGTCACCGCGACCGCCAAGACCACCGGCGACGCTCCGCCCTCCACCGGCCCTGCGTCGGCGATGGGGGTCAGGATCAGGGCCGCCATGCCGACATGGTGCATGGACACGATGGCCAGACCCAGGATCACGGCGGCGACCGCGCGCCAGGCCAGGCTCCGCTCCTGGCGGGCCGCAATCAGGGCGGCATAGGCGGCGGCGACCGCAACCAGCACAGACAGGGCGACAAGCACGGGCTGGTAACTCAGGACGGCGTTCATCCGCATCGCCGCCATCCCGACGTAGTGCATGGCGACGATGGACCCGCCCATCAGCAAGGCCGCCGGCGCTAGTCGCAAGGGGCTGGCCTGCGCCGTCCCCGCCGTCAGGAAGGCCGCGGATGTGCCGGTCGTCGCCAGCAGGAAGGAGACCAGCGTCAGGCCGGGATCATAGAAGACGGGTCCTTCGGCCTCGAACCCCAGCATAGCGATGAAATGCATCGACCAGATGCTGACGCCCAACGCCAAGGCGGCGACGCCCAGCCAGCGCAACCTTGTCCCACCGATCTGGTCACGGGTTCGGTTGAACAGATCCAGAGCCGTCCACGCGCCCAGGATCGCAATCGCCAATGACAGGACGGTGAACGGATTGACGTGAAGATGGTGCAAGCGCGCCGAGGCCCCCAGAAACAGCAGCGGTATGCTTAGCCGGGTTTCATCGCTCGGACGACTGCGAAACGCATCCGGATCAAGCGACCAACCTGGCCCCCACGGCGACCACAACAGCCAGCGCCAGGCTGGCGGCGGCGAAGATCGGCAAGGCCCGCCCCGATCGAGGCGCCACCGGGCGGACCAGCATCGCGATCATCAGGGCGATCGGCCCCACCGCGCCAGGCATGTCCATGCCGACGCCCAGGAAGACGCCGTGCCCCTGAACCAGCAACCACCCGCCGACCAGGGCTGTGGCGACGACGGCGGGTGCGAAGGACGCCCACGAGCCGAAGCGGGCGCCGATCACCGCCGTCGACGCGGCCGCCAGGGCGGCGATCAGACCGGGCCACAGCAGCAGGAAGGCGGCTTCCGCCGCCGCCGCCTGCACCCCGCCGCCCAGGATCAGGGCCAGGACGATCAGCCCCAGCCAGCCGCCCCAGACGGCGTCTGCGTCCTGCGGTTTTGGCCGCGTCAGGCTGAGCGCCAGAGCGATCACCGTCGCCCCCAGGACCGGCAGGCTGAAACCGCCCAGCGCCGCTGAAAGTGCGAATGCGGCCAGTATCACTCCAGCTGCGCCCCATTGGCCCAGCAGGCGTCGCCCCGCGGTCAGCATCAGAATCAGGCCGAGCATGGCCAGGGCCACGGCGATTTCGAGAACCGGCAGGCGACGCAGCAAGGTGTAATAGAGGTCGGCGGAATCCACGCGACGGCCGATCGGCCCGGCCAGGACGCGCACCGCCTGTCCCACCACCACCGCACTGGCCAACAGCCACAGGCCATCCGTTGCGCCGCGTACGACCGACAGGGCTCTCAAGCCCGTCGCATGGCGCGCGCCCCAGGCGGCGAAGGTCGTGGCTAGGGCCCCCGCGATCAGCAGCAGCCAGCCGATCGCCGGCGAATGCTGCACGACGAACAGGCCAAAGACGTCGGCATAGACGGCGTTCTGCGTCGCCTGCGGCAGGGCTGGCGCCCGCAGAAGGTCATCGGCCATTTCCAGCGCCTGGGAGCCGATATGCTGCACGCTGCCCTGATCCAGCGCCTGTGGCGTCGAGGACGGCGAATGGTACTGCGCCGGGCGGCCGATGAAGGCCAGATTGATCCCCGCCAGCTTGCGATCCGCCGCCACGGTGAAGTCCGTGCCATTGGGCATCAGCCGATAGACGAAGATGGCCAGGGCGTTGCTGGACGGCCCGCCCGTCGCCCTTTGCGTCGCCTGGGCGTAGCGCGCGATGGTCTGGGCGTTGCCGGGTCCGGTCTCGAACATCATGGCGCGCCCGCCGCCGCCCCGCGCCTCCAGATTGATCACCGCGCCGATGTCGTCACGCAGCGGATGTTCGCTGAAGAAGGCCCGCGCCCCGTCCAGATTCAGTTCTTCGGCGTCGGTGAACAGGACCACCAGCGTCCGCTCTGCCCCGCCCCGCGCCTTGATCGCGCGCACGGCCTCCAGAATGGCGGCCACCCCGGAGGTGTCGTCGGCGGCGCCGGGCGAGGTCGGCGAGGTGTCGTAATGCGCCATAATGGCCACGGCAGGCAGGGCCGAATTCCGTCCCGGCAGGACGCCGATGACATTGACGGCCTGGACGCCGCCCGCATTTCCACCCTCCCGCTCGAGCCGCGCGACGGCGGCGGGCGACAGGGCGCCGGTCTGCAGGCTGGGCTGAAGCCCCAGCGCCGTCAGCCTTTGGACCAGATAGGTCTGAACCTGCCGATGTTCGGCCGAACCGACGGGATGCGGCGCTCGTGCGATCCGGTTCACGTCCATCATCGCGCGCGCGGCCGAGAACTGGACCGCAGGCGTCGAGGCGGGCAGGGGTTTGGGCGTCTGGGCGGCCAGCACCGCCAAACCGATGGCCGCCGCCAGGGAGGCCAGAAACAACACCCAACGCATATCCAATCCCCCGATCGCTCTGTCCCGCAATCATCCCCGAACCGCCGGTGTGCGCAAGGCCTCGATCAGCGTCGCACGATGTTCCGCGCCGTCAGATTGCCCGTGGCCCCGTCGCCGTCGTCCGCGCTGGACCCGAACGGCCAGCCCCGGTCGTCGCCGCAGTAGCGTCGCTCGCCCTCACGCGACCCGATCACCACCGCGCGCGGCCGCAACCAGCCCGCGCCGGTGAACAGATTGTCCGTAATCTGATTATAGGACGGCGTCTGGTGGCGGATCACGCCGTCCTCGCCGCAGTTGCGGTACAGAAAGACCCCGCCCCTGCCGTGCAGCGCCAGACGGTTGCCGACGATGCGGTTGGCGCCCGACCCGTCCACCGCGATCTGTTCGCGCCCGGTGCGAATATCGAAATCGTTGTCCTGGATCAGCGCGCCTGCGCTCTCTCCGTCCAGATAGACGGCGGTGGCGGTCGAGCGCCCCGTAAAGCGGGATCGCGTCACCGTGGTGCGCGTCACCCCCGGCCCGATATAGAGGGGGATGGTCCCCACGCCCTCGAACCGAATCCGATCCAGGGTGACGCGGATTGGCGCGGCGAACTGGGCGGCTTGCGTGTGCCCCGCGGTGCGTGACGAGGCCAGCAGGTCGCGCATCGATCCGCCCGCTCCCATGCCCCAGATCCGTACATTGCCGACGACGGTGCAGTTTCGGATCGTCACATCGACCGGTCGCGACCACCGATCGCCCTCGCGGCGGGACCAGACGGCGAGGGTCGGGGCGGAGGTTGTCGCCGGGCCCGGCGCGCGGATCGTCCCGCCCCCGCAATCCAGTGACGCGCCTGAGCCTTCCGCGCCCTCGATCAGCACGCGGCGGCGAATATCGACGCCCGACAGATCGGCTTGGCAGGTCAGGCGATACGGCTGCGTCGATGGCGCCGTCAGCGCCGCCACCTCTTGCGGCGTGCACGGTCTGTCGGCCGGCGCCTGAAAGGTCAGCAAGGCCAGGGCCAGCGCCGCCGTCATCAGGGCAGAGGAATCGCTAGGGCCGCGCGCTCGGCCGCGCAGCCAGGATTGGTCAGGCCGCTGCGACGCGCAGCCGCCAGCTCGCCCCTCGCCGCCGCCATGTCCGCCTGGAAGGCCGGGCTGGCGACGGCTCTGGCCGCAACATCTCGCCCGATCTGTTCGCCGACCACGACATCGGTCGGATAGTGCATGGCGCAAATCAGGCGGCTGACCCCGATCTCATGGCTGATCCGGCGCACGGCCTTCGCCCGGTCCGGCTCCAGCGCCGCAAAGGCCTCGCCATAGGCCGTCGCGACCGCTGCGCTGCCGGACGGATAGGAGGCGCTGCGTTTCGCAGCCGGTGTCAGGGTCTGGCAAGCGCGCCGGTCGGGATCGTCGCCGACCGGCCGCAAACGCGCCTGGCGCGCCTTGACGCGTTCGGCCGCACTGTTCGCATCGTGGAAGATCCGCGCCATCACCCGGTCCAGCGCCGGCGTCTCGGCCGACCCCATACGAACACCCAAGGCGCAATCGAAATGTTGCAAGGCCAGGGGCGGACGCAGCTCGGCATGGGCGGTAGCGAGCAGCCAACGGTCGCCGTCCTCCAGCGCGACAAGCCGCGCCGAGGCCGCCTTGTCCGCTATGTCCGCGACGGACCCGGGAGCCGGGGCCGGCGGGACGGCATTCGCCAATTGGACGACAACTTCATCGCTCAGATAGCCTTTAGCCGGCATCGCGCCGTCCGGCTTGGGCGCACCGGCGCACCCACCGGCCAGCAGGATCGCCGTCGCCGCGCCCAGGGCGGCGACCCGCTTCACTGACCGGCGCTCCAGCCCAGCTGGACCGAGGTCACGCCGGTCTCGGTCGGCGTGGCGACGACCTGCAGCGAGGCGCCGTTCACCGCGTCCGCCGCCGCGCCATAGGCGCGCGTGTCGCCCTGGTTCATTCCGGCGACGGACCGCAGGCCCGCCTGCTCGGCGCGCTCGCGATAGAAGGCGACGACATCGTCCGGCGAGGCGGTGGTGGTGAAGGTCACCAGGCCGCCCGGCCCAGCCTCGCCGCCGGCGGCCAGCGGCTGTCCGTCCACCTGTGCGCCGGGATACACGACGGCGAAGGACGGCGGCCCGTCGGCGGCGGCGGGCGCAGCCCCTCCTACGACGGCGGGCGCTTCGGCTGCGGGAGGCGCCGCATCGGCGACGGTCGGCGCCGACGCTTCAGGCGCAGCCTTGGCCTCGACCGGTTGGGCCGAGCGATCACATCCTGCGAGGCAAAACAGAACCACGACGGCGGGGGCCGCCAAGCGAAGCGTCATCGAAAGGTCGTCCTTGGACCGATGGAAGGTCAGAGCGCCACCGTGGCGCATGGTTGCGGCGGCGGCAAGGCGCCCGCTCAGTCTGCGGCGTCGTCTTGGTCCTTCGAGCCTTCCTTCGCCAGCCGGTCGTTGATCTCGGCGGAGTCGGGGTCGTCATCCGTGCCTGCTGCCGAACCGCCGCGCAGCGAGCCTGCCCGCGTGTCCGATCCCGAATCGCTGCCGTCCAGCGCTTCGATCAGCGTATCCGCCTTGTGACCCAGATCCGGCTTTTCGCCCATGTCGGCGGCCTCGCGGGCGTCGTCGCAATCCGGTTCGGGCTTGGGGGAATCGGTGTCGGTCATGGCGCATCGCTCCGCTTATCGAGATCAGTTTAAAGCGCCTGATCCGGTCGCGGTTCCAGACCCTCGCCCTTGAACCCAGAGGCACAGACCCGATCTAGGCGTCATGATCCCGTTTTCAGTTCTCGACCTCTCCCCCATCGTCGAAGGCGGCGACGCCCGACGCGGCCTGGATGAAACCCTGGCCCTGGCCCAGGCGGCCGATCGACTGGGCTATGAGCGGTTCTGGCTGGCCGAACATCACAATATGCCCGGCATCGCCAGCGCCGCCACCGCCATCGTCATCGGCCATGTCGCGGCGGGGACCGAGCGCATTCGCGTCGGCTCCGGCGGCGTCATGCTGCCCAACCATGCGCCTCTGGTCGTCGCCGAACAGTTCGGCACGCTGGAGACCCTGTTCCCCGGCCGGATCGATCTCGGCCTGGGCCGCGCGCCCGGCACGGACGGCGCCACCGCCCGGGCGCTGCGCCGCTATTTCGAAGGCGCAGACCAGTTCCCGCGCGACGTGGTCGAGCTGATCCAGTGGTTCGAGCCGGCGTCTGAAAACCAGCCCGTCCGCGCTGTCCCGGGCGCCGGCCTGCGCGTGCCGATCTGGCTTCTGGGCTCCAGCCTGTTCAGCGCCCAGCTCGCGGGCCAGCTCGGCCTGCCCTACGCCTTCGCCAGCCATTTCGCGCCCGAACTGCTGCTGGAAGCTCTGGCGCTCTATCGCCGCGAGTTCGTGCCTTCGGACCGCCTGGCCAAGCCCCACGCCATGGCCGCGATCAACGTTTTCGCCGCCGACACGGACGCCGAGGGCGTGCGCCTGTCCACGTCGATGCAGCAGAGCTTCGCCCGCCTCTCGACCGGCAAGCCGGGCAAGTTGCCGCCGCCCGTCGACGACATCACCGCGATCCTGACGCCGCAGCAGATCGCGGGCGCCAAGGGCCGCCTGCTCTATTCCGCCATCGGCGGTCCGGAGACCGTCAAGCGCCAGCTGACCGACTTCATCGCCCTGACCGGCGTGGACGAGCTGATGGTCACCGGCATGATGTTCGACAACAACGCCCGCATCCGCAGCCTGGAGATCGTGGCCGAGGTGCGGGATCAGATGGCGACGAAACAGGCGGCCTAGAGGCCCTTCAGGAAATCCAGCAGCAGGCGGTTGATCTCGTCCGACCGTTCCTGCTGGATCCAGTGACCCGCGCCCGGCACGACCACCGAGCGGATCAGGTTCGGCGCCCAGTCCTTCAGGCCCGCCTCATGCCCGCCGGCGTAATGGCGCACCGGGTCGTCCTCGCCGACGATGAACAGGGCGGACGGCGTGATCTTCTGGTCCTGCACGAAGGCCGTCCGCGACCAGTTCAGGTCCATCACCCGATACCAGTTCAGGGGTCCTTCGAACCCGCTGGCTGAGAAGACCTGCACATATTCGTCGAAATGCGCCTCGGTCATCCACGGCGGTAGGGTCGCATCGTCGGCGATGGTGTCGAGCAGGGCCACGCCGTCGGGCATGAAGCCGGTCGATCTGCGCTCAGCCGGCGTCGCGCCGTCATAGGCGTAGAACAGTTTCCTCAGCGCCATCGTCGGATCGGCGTCCAGCGCGCGGTGCGCGTCCGGCGCCTGGAACCGGCTGATGTAGAGGTCGCCCAGCCCGGCCCGTTTCGAGATGGCGGCCATGGCGGCGGTGGGCGGTCCCTTGGGTCGGCGCGGCTGGAACGGCACCGACAGGCCCGCCACCGCCGTGAACAGATCGGGTCTCAACAGGGCGCAATGCCACGCCACCGGCGCGCCCCAGTCATGCCCGACGACGATGCAGGACACCTTGCCCAGCGCGCGGACCAGATCGACCATGTCCCCGACCAGATGCAGGATGGAATAGGCCTCCACTCCCTCCGGCTTGTCCGTCCCGCCATAGCCGCGCATGTCCGGGGCGACGACATGATAGCCCGCCTGCGACATCGCCTCGACCTGAGCGCGCCAGCTGATCCCCAGTTCTGGAAAGCCGTGGATCAGCAGGACCAGCGGCGCGTTGTCATCCTCGAACCCGGCCTCCAGAACCTGTTGGACCAGACCGTCGGTGTTGATATGCCGGGTTCGCATCGCTTCCTCCGACGGCGTCTTCGCCGCTCATTATCGTCAGGACGGACATGACCCGCCTCGTCACCTTTGCGGACGGTACGACCGTTCCCGCCCTCGGCCAAGGCACCTGGGAGCTGGGCGACGACCCGGCCTGGCGCGATGAGGAGCAGCAGGCCCTGGCGCGCGGCATCGACCTGGGCATGACCCTGATCGACACGGCCGAACTGTACGGCGACGGCCGCTCGGAGCGGCTGGTGGGAGAGGTCATCGCCGGACGCCGCGATGAGGTCTTCGTGGTCTCCAAGGTCCGGCCCGAGAACGCGTCGGAGATGAAGATGATGCTAGCCTGCGAGAAGTCGCTGGAACGGCTCGGCGTCGAGCGGCTGGACCTCTACTTGCTGCACTGGGAAGGCCATGTTCCGCTGGAAGAGACCATCGAGGCCTTCCGCGATCTGGTTGACGAGGGGATGATCGCCCGCTGGGGCGTGTCCAACCTGGACCTGCGCGCCATGGAGCAGTTGATGGAGATCGAGGGCGGCGAGGACTGCGCCGCCAATCAGTTGCTCTATAATCTCGCCTCGCGCGGCGTGGAGTTCGACCTCTTCCCGTGGATGCAGGCGCGCGACATGCCCATGATGGCCTATTCGCCGCTTGGGCGCGGCGAACTGCTGGAACAGCCCCTGATCCGCGACATCGCCAATCGCCATTCCGCCAGCCCGGCCCAGGTGGCGCTGGCCGCCGTCCTGCGCCACGACGGCGTCATCGCCATCCCCAAGGCCAGTTCCATCGATCACGTCGAGGCCAACGCCGACGCCTTGGAGATCCAGTTCGATCTGGAGGATCTGGAACGGCTGGATGCGGCCTTCCCGCCCCCGAAACACGCCGTGCCGCTGGATATCATCTAGCTTCCGGCAGCGATCGCCAGCCTGCGCGCCCGCTCATCGTCTGTATACGGAACAACCGGCCCGCGACCCCAGACGGGATCGGGCCAAAGACCGTCGTCGCGGCGGCGGCCGACCACATGGACATGCAGTTGCGCCGTCACATTGCCGATGGCGCCGACGTTCAGCTTTTCGACCGCGCCCAGTCGTCGAACCAGCGCCCCGGCCCGCACCGTCTCCTCCATCAATGTAGCCCGCTGTTCGACGCTCAGGTCCTCCAGCTCCACCGCGCCCTCGACGCGCGGAATCAGGATCAGCCAGGGAAAGCGGGCGTCGTCCTGCAACCGCACATGGCACAGCGGCCATTCGGCGGCGGCGACCGATCCGGCCTCGAAGGCGGGCGCGACCTCAAACCCCATCAGTTCAGTCCATAGATGACGCAGGCGCTGTCGGTCATCACCTGCAACGGGGGTTGCAGCGCCAGCCGCGCCGCCTCGATCTGGGCTTCGCTGGGCGCCCCTCCTCCGGGCGGAGGGGGCGGGGCTGGCGGCGCGGCATATTCCATGCGCGCTTCCGACCGCGACCCCGTCACCACGATGTCGTCCACCGTCGTCTCCTGCCCGCCGCCTGCGGCGTACGAAGGCCAGCCCGCCAGCACGTCCGTCTGACAGACCCGGCCCGACGGATCGATGATCTTGACCCGGCCCAGGGTCGCGCCCGCATTGGTCGCCGCCGCCTCGGCCCGGCGGCGCGCATCCTTCATCGCCTCGGCCTGCAGATTGGCCTTCCAGCTGTTGTCCGGCTCCAGGTTGAAGTTCACCTGTCCGATCGCGGTCGGACGCGAGGCCACGATAGTCGCATAGACCCGCTCAATCAGGCGCACGTCGCGCACCGTCACATTGACCGAAGCGTCGGCCTGATAGCGGGCCACGCGGTCAGCGCGGGTGTTGTCGCGCATCACCCCGTTTTCGTCGCGGTACTGGTCATAGAGCGGGCGCGTGGTGACGCTGGTCTCGACCCGCACCTTGTCGGCGCCATAGGCCGACAAGGCCTGGCTCAGCGCCCGCACCTGATCGGCGGCGGCGCGCGAGGCCTCGGCGACGCTGCGGTCCACCGACTGGAAGCTGGCCGAGACGAAGGCGCGGTTGGCGGGAATTTCCACCCGCACCTGGCCGAGCGACGCGATCACCGGATCACGCATCCACCAGGGCGCTGGGATATAGCGGTCGCCGATCGTCGCGGGCGGCGTCTGGGCCAGCGCAGGCGCGGCGACCGACGCCAGCAGCAGGGCGAAAGCGAATGAACGGCGCATCGAGGTCCTCCGGTTGTCGCCGGACCTTCGCAAGCCTGACCAAGGCCGTAAAGCGAGGTTCTTGCGACAGCCGCGCGAGGGGTCTAGACCGCCCGCACGATTAATCCCCTTTCGCACACGCAATAAACGGAGACATCCATGGCTCGCGCGAAGATCGCCCTTATCGGCGCCGGCATGATCGGCGGAACCCTGGCCCACGTGGCCGCGCGCGAAGCCCTGGGCGACGTGATCCTGTTCGACATCGCCGAAGGCACCCCGCAGGGCAAGGCGCTGGACATCGCCGAGGCCTCGGCCGTCTTCGGCCAGGACGTGGCCCTGAAGGGCGCCAATGACTATGCCGACATCGCGGGCGCCGACGTCTGCATCGTCACCGCCGGCGTGCCGCGCAAGCCGGGCATGAGCCGCGACGACCTGATCGGCATCAACCTGAAGGTCATGAAGGCCGTCGGCGAGGGCATCAAGGCCCACGCCCCCAACGCCTTCGTCATCTGCATCACCAACCCGCTCGACGCCATGGTCTGGGCTCTGCAGAAGTTCTCGGGCCTGCCCAAGGAGAAGGTCGTCGGCATGGCCGGCGTGCTCGACTCGGCCCGCTTCGCCTACTTCCTGGCTGAAAAGACCGGCGTGTCGGTCCAGGACATCCACGCCTGGACCTTGGGCGGTCACGGCGACGACATGGTGCCGATGGTGCGCCACTCGACCGTCGGCGGCCTGCCCCTGCCGGACGCCGTCGCAGCCGGCTTCCTGTCGCAGGACGAGCTGGACGCCATCGTCGAACGCACCCGCAAGGGCGGCGGCGAGATCGTGGCCCTGCTGAAGACGGGCTCGGCCTTCTACGCCCCGGCTGAATCCGCCATCGCCATGGCCAAGTCCTATCTGCTGGATCAGAAGCGCGTCCTGCCCTGCGCCGTCTGGCTGTCGGGCGAGTACGGTCTGTCGGACCTCTACGTCGGCGTTCCCGCCCTGATCGGCGCCGGCGGCGTTGAGAAGATCGTCGAGTTCACCACCAACGACGAAGAAAAGGCGATGTTCGAAAAGTCCGTCGCCTCGGTCCAGGGCCTGCTGCAAGCCTGCAAGGACATCGATTCCTCGCTGGCTTAAGCGGCGCGACCATCGAATGACGAAGGGCCTGCGAGCGATCTGCAGGCCCTTTTTCTTTTCCCTTCTCCCGTTGGGGGAGGCAGCTCATCGCGGCGCGACGTAGCCCATGCCTGCCGCAAACTTGGGCAGCAGTTGCAGCCAGACCGTCAGCGGGTCCGCCAGTTGCGCCACGCCTTCGCCCGACAGCACGACGACGTCGTACTGCACCGTCGCCGTCGGCGTTTCGGCGGCGGTGTGGAAGGCCTTTAGATAGCGGTTGTCGCGGTTCCAGGCGTTGACCGCATCCAGCGTCGCCCCGGCGCCCGGCACCACGGCGCTGAACTGAACCTCGCCGCAGCCAACCGCCTCGCATCCGTAGAAGAAGACCGCCCAGGTCAGGCCCGCATTGGTCACGGCGAAGAAGGTCAGGCCGTTCTCGGTCTGCACCGGACCGACCCGCCCGCCCAGCCCGGCGATCCACGTCGCGACCTCGGCCGGCGTCAGCCCGCGACTGGCGGCAGACGGCGCCGTCTGGGCGAACGCTCCTCCCGCCGTCAGCGGCGATAAGGTCAAAGAAAGGGCGGCGGCGAGGGCGAGACGGCGCATGAAGACACTCCGAAGGTCAGCCGACACCCTAGTCATCACTCGCGAACGTGCGCCAGCCAGTCCTTGCTTTGCATTTCGTTGAAGCGCGACACGGTGCGCTCGAACTCGAACGCCCCCACCCCTTCGGTATAGAGGGCCTCCGGCTTGGCCGCCGCCAGCACGATCAGCTTGGTCTTGGCCTCATAGAGGGCGTCCACCAGGGTCACCAGACGCCGCGCCTCGTGGTGGTTGGCCGAACTCAGGATCGGCACGTCCTCCAGGAACAGGGTATGGAACCGCTGGGCGATGGCCAGATAGTCCTGCGGCCCCAGCGGCCTGGCGCACAGCTCCGCGAACGTCGCCCGCGCCATCGACCCCACGGTGCGCTCCAGCACCACATCGCGGCCCAGTACGCTCAGGTGCGCCGGCTCCTCCGGTTCGCCCCCCTTCAGCTCGCGCCATAACGCCTCGAACGCCGCGCGGTCGTCTGGCGTGTGCCAGACCTGGGCCGAGGTCATCCGATCCAGCCGCCAGTCCCGCGCCCCGGCCGTCTCCACGACCACGCAGCGCTCGCGGATGATGTCGATGAAGGGCAGGAAGAGCTGACGATTGATGCCGTTCTTGTAGAGGTCCTCCGGTGCGCGGTTCGAGGTGATGGCCAGCACCACCCGATCCTCGAACAGGGCTTCGAACAACCGGCCCAGGATCATGGCGTCGGCGATGTCGGTGACCTGCAGTTCGTCGAAACACAGCAGCCGGGCTTCCGACGCGATCAGCTTGGCGATCGGCGGGATGGGGTCGTCGCCCTTATGCGTGCCGAACACGGCCTTGCGGGTCTTCGCATCCCCCTCGCGCCACTGTTTCACCAGGTCGTGGATGCGGGCCATGAAGGCGTGGAAGTGCGCGCGCGTCTTTCGCGGCTCAGGCGTCGCCGAATAGAACAGGTCCATCAGCATCGACTTGCCGCGTCCGGGAGGGCCGTAGAGATAGACGCCCCGCACCTCCGGCGCCTTGCCGAACAGGCCGCGTTTGGCCAGATCGACCTCCAGCCGCTCCAGCGCCGTGATCACGCTCTCCTGCGCCGGATCGGGCGTCAGCACGCCCTCTTCCACGCGGATGTCGTAGGCGTTGCGGATACGGGAGGTCATGGGAGGACTGCTTAAAGCCCGGCACAGTGAAAAGCGATTGCTTCACAGCCCTGAACGCCTATTTGCAGGGCCATCACTACAATGCGCTCAAGCAGCGAGGCCCCGTGGGCCCAGCGGTAGCGCGTCCGAAGGACAAGAAACATGGGTTATCGCGTCGCCATCGTCGGGGCCACGGGCAATGTGGGCCGCGAAATGCTGAACATCCTCGAGGAGCTGGAATTCCCCGTCGATGAAATTCACGCCATCGCCTCGCGCAAGTCCAAGGGCGTCGAGGTCTCCTTCGGCGACAAGACCGTCAAATGCCAGGACATCGAACAGTTTGACTTCTCAAAGGTCGACATCGTCCTGATGTCCGCCGGCGGCGCGGTGTCCAAGGAATGGTCCGAAAAGATCGGCAAGGCCGGTCCCATCGTGATCGACAACTCCTCGGCCTTCCGCAAGGACGCCGACGTGCCGCTGATCGTGCCCGAGGTGAACCCGGACGCCATCAAGGACGCGACCAAGAAGAACATCATCGCCAACCCCAATTGCTCGACCATCCAGCTGGTGACGGCGCTGAAGCCGCTGCACGACGCGGCCAAGATCAAGCGGGTGGTGGTCTCGACCTATCAGTCGGTGTCCGGCGCCGGCAAGGAAGGCATGGACGAGCTGTGGAACCAGACCAAGGCCATCTATGGCCTGGGCGACGCCACGCCCAAGAAGTTCCCCAAACAGATCGCCTTCAACGTCATCCCCTACATCGGTTCCTTCCTCGAGGACGGTTCCACCGACGAGGAGAAGAAGATGTCGGACGAGACGCACAAGATGCTGGACCCCGACATCCAGGTCACCGTCACCTGCGTGCGCGTGCCCGTCTTCGTGGGTCACTCCGAGGCCGTGAACGTCCAGTTCGACCGCCCCATCGAACCCGACGAGGCCCGCGCCATCCTGCGCGAGGCGCCGGGCGTGCTGGTCATCGATAAGCAGGAGCACGACGGCTATATCACCCCCGTCGACGCGGCCAGCGAACACGCCGTCTATGTCAGCCGCATCCGCAAGGACCCGACCGTCGAGAACGGCCTGAACCTTTGGGTCGTGTCCGACAACCTGCGCAAGGGCGCCGCCCTGAACGCCGTCCAGATCGCCCAGCTGCTGGACGAGACGGGCGTGATCAAGTCGTCGTCGGGATATCGTTCGATCACGGTCTGATCCTCACTTTCGTCATCCTCCGTCTTGCCCCGAGGACCGGATGTTGCGCCGCTGGTGCGAACGAGCGACGCATAGACGCCCGCCGCGCCCGATCCTCGGGTCAAGCCCGAGGATGACGGCAAGGGGGTGAAAGGAATACGCGCCATGAGCGCCACCCCCTCTCCCAACGACCCCCGCGCCGTCGGCACGGCCATCGCCTGCTACACCCTGTGGGGGCTGCTGCCGCTGCTCTTCATGGCGATGGCCGCGCACGGCTTCGGCGCGCCCGAAATCCTGGCGCACCGGGCGGTCTGGTCGGTCTTCGTGGCGGGCCTGGTCCTGCTGCTGGCCGGGCAATGGGGAGAGGCGCGCCGCGTGCTGGCCACGCCGCGCACCCTGGCCTGGCTGGCCCTGTCCGCGCTGCTGATCGGCACGAACTGGAGCCTCTACGTCTTCGCCACCACGCACCATGCGACGCTGGAGGCCAGCCTCGGCTACTATATCAATCCCCTGCTCAACATGGCGGCCGGCGCCGTGCTGTTCCGCGAGAAGATCGACCGCTGGAGCGCGCTCGCCATCGGTCTGGCCGCCATCGGGGTCGTGATCCAGACCATCGCCCTGGGCCATGTGCCGATCATCGGCCTGACCCTGGCCGTCACCTTCTGCGCCTATGCGGTGATCCGTAAGCGCGTGCCCGCCTCGGCCCAGACCGGTCTGTTCGTGGAATGTCTGGTGCTGCTCCCCATCGGTGCGGTCTTCCTGGCCTGGTTGACCACCCACGGTCAGGCGGTCGGGTTCGCCTCGCCGTCCGGACTGATATGGGCGCTGGTGAACGGCCCGGCGACCGTGATCCCGCTGGCGCTGTTCGCTTGGTCGGCGCGGCGCCTGCCCCTGTCCACGGTGGGTTTCATCCAGTTCCTGGCCCCGACGCTGCAGTTTGCCTGCGGCGTCGCGACCGGCGAGCCGCTGACCCTGCTGCGGATCGTCTCCTTCGTCTTCATCTGGGCCGGCGCCGGCGTCTTCGCCCTGGCCGCCTTCAATCGCAGCCGCGCCGCACGCGAGGCGTTGAAGACCACGGCGGAACCGGCGTAGCCTTCGCCCACACGGAGGCGAGGCCATGACGACCGCCCAACCGGGCCCTTGCGAAGGCGGACAGGTCCACGCCGCCGCCGAACCGGCCCATCCGCTGTCGGCAGCGCGCAAACGCTGGGTGCTGGCTGCGACGGTGCTGGGCTCCAGCCTGACCTTCATCGACGGCTCAGCGCTGGGCGTCGCCCTGCCCGCCGTGCAGCGGGATCTCGCGGCCGGCACTGCGGCGGTCCAGTGGGTGTCGAACGCCTATCTGCTGACGCTTGGCGCCCTGGTTCTGATCGGCGGCGCGGCCGGCGATCGGTTTGGCCGTCGGCGGGTCTTTCTGATCGGGGTCGCGATCTTCGCCCTGGCCTCCATCGGCTGCGCCCTGGCCCCCACCGTCCAGGCTCTGGTCGCCGGCCGGGCGATCCAGGGGATCGGCGCGGCCCTGCTGACGCCCGGCGCCCTGGCGGTGATCGGCGCGACCTTCCCGCCCGAGGAGCGCGGCAAGGCCTTTGGAACCTGGGCCGGGTTCGGGGCCCTGACCGGCATGGTCGGGCCGCTGATCGGGGGCTGGCTGGCCGACGCCGCCGACTGGCGCGCCATCTTCTGGATCAATGTCCCGCTGGCGATCCTGACCGCCGTCGTGACCCTGACCGCCACGCCCGAGAGCCGCGATCCCGACGCGCGCGGTCTGGACGGTCTGGGCGCGGTTCTGGCCGTCGCCGGCCTGGGCGCCCTGACCTGGGCCCTGACCGCCGCGCCCGATCTGGGGTTCGCATCGCCCGTGATCCTGGCCGGACTGGTCGGGGGCGCGGCGCTGCTGGCCGCCTTCGTCTGGGCCGAGGCGCGCCAGAGCCACCCGATGATGCCGCTGGGCCTGTTTTCGTCCTCGGTATTCAGCGGGATCAATTTGCTGACCCTGCTGCTCTATTTCGCCTTGGGCGGGGCGATGTTCTTCCTGCCCTTCGATCTGATCCGCGTTCACGGCTGGAGCGCGACCGAGGCCGGCGCGGCCATGCTGCCCTTCGCCGCCGTCATGGGCCTGTTCTCCGGCCTGGCGGGACGGGTCGCCGATCGGTTTGGCGCGCGTCTGTCGCTCAGCGTCGGGCCGGCCCTGGCCGGGATCGGACTGGCGCTCCTCGCCGTGCCTGCGCCGGGCGCGGGCTATGTCGACGGACCGCTGGCGGGGATGACGGTGCTGGCGATCGGCATGACCCTGGCGGTCGGGCCGCTAACGGCGACGGTCATGGGAGCGGTCAAGGCGGGCCACACCGGCGTGGCCTCGGGCGTCAACAATGCTGTGGCGCGCGTGGCCAGCCTTCTGGCCGTCGCCCTCCTGGGCCTGGTGCTGTCGGCGGTCTTCGCCGGGGTCGCCAACCTGCCTGACGCGCGCGCCCAGCTGGCCCAGGTCATGTCGGGCGGCGAGATCACGCCGGTCGTGCGCGACGCTTTCCATGCGGCGTTCCGGGCCGTGATCCTGACATGCGCCGCTTGCGCGGGCTTGGCCGGCCTGATCGGCCTGCTGACCGCGCCCGGCCAGGCTCAGAAAGCGGCGTAAAGCGCGTCCAGCAACCGTTTGGGCCGGGGGTCGCCGATCAGGTGCGGCGACTGGCGCGTCATCACATAGGCCGCCGACAGCTTCCGCGACGGATCCGCCATGGCCATCGACCCGCCCCAGCCATAATGGCCGAAGGCGTCGTTCGGCCCGAACACCTTCAGCCCGTCATTGCGCATCAGCCCCGCCGCCCAGCTGATCGTATAGGGCAGCACCTTGTCCGGCCCGTGGATGCGCTCGCGCGTCAGCTGATCCAGTGTTCCCGCCGACAGCACCGACCGGCCGCCCAGCGCGCCGCCATTGGCGACCGCGCCCAGCATCTTCGCCAGCCCCAAGGCGCTGCCGTGCAGATTGGCCGAGGGGATCTCCATCTCGCGCCAGGCCGCCGAACCGCGCCCGCCCGGCGCCGAGCCGCGATCCAGGAAGGCCGCCTGTTTGATCGGATCGATGGTTCCCAGGCTGGGCGCCGCCGTGGGCTTGCGCATCTGCGCCACCCGTTCATGCTCGCTTTCCGGCAGGCCGATCCACAAGTCCAAGTCGGGGAAGTCCTGACGGAGCGCCTGGCCCATCGTCCTCCCGGTCGCCCGGCGATAGACCTCATTGGCCAGATAGCCGACGGTGATCGGGTGATAGCCAGACGCCGTGCCCGGCGCCCACATCGGCGCCTGGGCCGCCAGACGCGCCAGCACCGCGGACACATCGAACCATATCGTCGGATCGACCGCCTCGGAAAAGCCCGGCAGCCCCGACTGGTGGCTCATCAGCTGAGCGACGGTGACGTCCGCCTTGCCCGCCGCGCTGAACTCGGGCCACAGCGAGGCGACCGTCTGGTCATAGTCGATCTGCCCGGCCTCGACCGCGCTCGCCATCAGAATGGCCATCACCGCCTTGCCGGTCGAAAACACCGAGGTCAGGGTCGTATCGGTGAACGGCGTCGTCCTGGCCGTATCCGCATGGCCCGCCCACAGGTCGACGACCGCCTCGCCTTCGACCAGCACGCTGAACCGCGCCGCCTGCTCGTTCAGCCCCTCGGGCGCCTCGGTGAAGTTGGCGGCGAACGCGTCGCGCACGGCCTCAAAACCGGGTGCGCAGACGCCGTGGATGTCGATGAGATCGGTCATGGGCCGGTCCTAGCGCGCCCGCCGCCCACGAAAAAGGCCTCCCGCCGAAACGGGAGGCCTCAAATCGTTCGATCCATCGACAGGCTCAGGCCGCGACGACCTCGGTGGCCTGTTCGGCCAGAATGGTCAGGCCTTCGCCGTTCACGTCAGCGAAGCCGCCGTGAACGTCGTACTGGGTCTTTGAGCCGTTGTTATAGACGGTCACCAGACCCTCGCGCAGGGCGGTCATGAAGGGCGCATGGTCCGGCAGAACGCCGAAGTCGCCCTCGACGCCCGGTGCATCGACCTGGTCCACGAGGCCGGAAAAGACCTCGCGTTCCGGCGAGACGAGAGAGAAGTTCAGCTTGCCGGCCATGATCAGGCTTCCGACGCCATCTTCTCGGCCTTGGCGACGGCCTCTTCGATGGAGCCGACCATGTAGAAGGCGGCTTCCGGCAGGTGGTCGTAGTCGCCGGCGACGATGCCCTTGAACGAACGGATCGTGTCTTCCAGCGAGACGAACTTGCCGGGCGAACCGGTGAACTGCTCGGCCACGAAGAAGGGCTGCGACAGGAAGCGGCTGATCTTGCGGGCGCGGGCCACGACCAGCTTGTCCTCTTCGGACAGCTCGTCCATGCCCAGGATGGCGATGATGTCCTTCAGGCCCTTGTAGGACTGCAGGACTTCCTGGACCGAACGGGCGACGTTGTAGTGCTCTTCACCGATGACCAGCGGGTCCATGATCCGCGAGGTCGAGTCCAGCGGGTCCACGGCCGGGAAGATGGCCTGGGCGGCGATGTCACGCGACAGAACGGTCTTGGCGTCCAAGTGGGCGAACGAGGCGGCGGGCGCCGGGTCGGTCAGGTCGTCGGCCGGGACGTAGATGGCCTGGATCGAGGTGATCGAACCCTTCTTGGTCGAGGTGATGCGCTCTTGCAGGTTGCCCATCTCGGTGGCCAGCGTCGGCTGATAGCCCACGGCCGAGGGGATGCGGCCCAAGAGAGCCGACATTTCCGAACCGGCCTGCGTGAAGCGGAAGATGTTGTCGACGAACAGCAGAACGTCCTTGCCCTCTTCGTCGCGGAAATATTCCGCCTGGGCCAGGCCGGTCAGGGCCACGCGGGCGCGGGCGCCGGGGGGCTCGTTCATCTGGCCGTAAACCAGGGCGCACTTGGAGCCTTCGGTCGAGCCGCCGTTCTTGGTCGGGTCCACGTTCACGTTGGACTCGATCATTTCGTGATACAGGTCGTTGCCTTCGCGGGTGCGCTCGCCCACGCCGGCCAGAACCGAATAACCGCCGTACGCCTTGGCGATGTTGTTGATCAGTTCCTGCATGGTGACGGTCTTGCCCACGCCGGCGCCGCCGAACAGGCCGGTCTTGCCGCCCTTGGTGTAGGGGCACATCAGGTCGATGACCTTGATGCCCGTGACCAGGATTTCCGACGAGGTGGATTGTTCTTCGAACGACGGCGCCTCGCGGTGGATCGGGCGATACAGGTCGGTCTTGATGGGGCCCTGTTCGTCGATCGGCTGGCCGACGACGTTCATAATGCGGCCCAGGGTGCCGGGGCCGACGGGCGCCTGGATCGACGAACCGGTGTCTGTCACGGGCTGGCCGCGCGTCAGGCCTTCGGTCGTGTCCATGGCGATGGTGCGGACCATGTTCTCACCCAGGTGCTGGGCGACTTCCAGCACCAGTGTGAAGGGCTCGCCCGTCTTCTGGTCGACGTTCTGGGTGTGCAGGGCGTTCAGGATCGCCGGCAGCTGGCCGTCGAACTCGACGTCCACGACGGCGCCGATGACCTGGGCGATCTTGCCCGTGCCGGCGGCGTTGACGGGAGCGGCGTCCGGAGCGGCCTTCTTGGCGGCGGGCTTGCGGGCTGCGGGTTTCTTGGCGGCGACGGTGTCGGTCATGGTCAGGGTCCGTATCGGAATGTCTGTTCGGTCGGGATCAGAGGGCTTCGGCGCCGGCGATGATCTCGATCAGCTCGGTGGTGATCTGGGCTTGGCGCTTGCGGTTGTACTGCAGCGTCAGGGCGTTGATGAGGTCGCCCGCATTACGCGTCGCGTTGTCCATCGCCGCCATCTGCGAGCCGAAGAAGCCGGCCTGGTTCTCATACAGCGCGGCCAGGATCTGGGTCGTCAGCGCGCGCGGCAGCAGGGTTTCCAGGATTTCCTCTTCCGAGGGCTCGTATTCATAGACCGCGCCGTTCAGGTCGATCGGCTGGGCATCGCCATCAACCACGGCCGGGATCAGCTGCTTGCCAGTCGGGACCTGTTGGATCACCGACTTGAACTGGCTGTAGAACAGGGTGACCACATCGGCCTGACCCTCTTCGAACGCCGTGGCGATCATTTCGGCGACCGGCTGGGCTGACGGCAGGCCGACGGTCTTGTGCTCGCTCAGTTCGAAGGTGTGGATCACCTTGTCGCCGTACAGACGCGCCAGCTGGTCGCGCGACTTCTTGCCGACGGCGATGATCTTCACGTCCTTGCCGGCGTTGATCAGGCTGTTGATCCGCTCGCGCGCGGCGCGGATGACGTTGGTCGAGAAACCGCCCGCCAGACCCTTGTCCGCCGTCGCCACCACGATCAGATGGCGCTGATCCTGGCCCGTGCCGGCCAGCAGCTTGGGCGCGTCGGCGCCCGAGACGCCGGCGGCCAGATTGGCGATGACCGAGGCCATCTTCTGCGCATAGGGCCGGGCGCTTTCGGCCTGGTCCTGGGCGCGCTTCAGCTTGGCCGCGGCGACCATCTGCATGGCTTTCGTGATCTTCTGCGTGGCTTTCACGCTTCCGATCCGATTGCGCATTTCCTTGAGGCTGGCCATCCGGCGCTACTCTCTCAGCTTACCAGACGGGTTCAGGCGAAGGTCTTGACGAAGGCGGCCAGGATGTCCTTCAGCTCGGCTTCGAGGTCCGAGGTCAGGTCCTTCTTGGTGCGGAGGCCTTCCAGCAAGGAGGCGTGGTTCGCATGGATGCGCGCCAGCAGCTCCTTCTCGAAACGACCCACGTCGCCGACGGCGATGCCGTCGATATAGCCGCGCGTGCCGGCGTAGACCGAGACGACCTGCTCTTCCATCGCCAGCGGCGAATATTGCGGCTGCTTCAGCAGTTCCGTCAGACGGGCGCCGCGCGCCAGCAGCTTCTGGGTCGAGGCGTCCAGGTCCGAGCCGAACTTGGCGAAGGCGGCCATCTCGCGATACTGGGCCAGTTCGCCCTTGATCGAACCGGCGACCTTCTTCATCGCCTTGGTCTGGGCCGACGAGCCGACGCGCGACACCGAGATGCCGACGTTCACGGCCGGACGGATGCCCTGATAGAAGAGGTCCGATTCCAGGAAGATCTGGCCGTCGGTGATCGAGATCACGTTGGTGGGAATGTAGGCCGAAACGTCGTTGGCCTGGGTTTCGATGATCGGCAGGGCGGTCATCGAGCCCGAACCGTAATCCTCGTTCAGCTTGGCCGAACGCTCCAGCAGGCGGCTGTGCAGATAGAAGACGTCGCCCGGATAGGCTTCACGGCCGGGCGGACGGCGCAGCAGCAGCGACATCTGGCGATAGGCCACGGCCTGCTTGGACAGGTCATCATAGACGATCAGGGCGTGCATGCCGTTGTCGCGGAAGAACTCGCCCATGGCGGTGCCGGCGAACGGAGCCAGGAACTGCAGCGGGGCCGGCTCCGAGGCGGTGCAGGCCACGACGATCGTGTATTCCAGCGCGCCGGACTCTTCGAGGGTCTTGACGATCTGGGCGACGGTCGAACGCTTCTGACCGATGGCGACGTAGATGCAGTAGAGCTTGGCGCTCTCGTCGTCGGTCTTGTTGACGTTCTTCTGGTTCAGGATGGTGTCGATGGCGACGGCGGTCTTGCCGACCTGACGGTCGCCGATGATCAGCTCGCGCTGGCCGCGGCCGACGGGGATCAGGGTGTCGATGGCCTTCAGGCCGGTCTGCATCGGCTCGTGAACCGACTTGCGCGGGATGATGCCGGGCGCCTTGACGTCCACGCGGCGACGCTCGGTGAACTCGATCGGGCCCTTGCCGTCGATCGGCTCGCCCAGCGGGTTGACGACGCGGCCCAGCAGGCCGCGGCCGACCGGCACGTCCACGATCTCGCCCAGGCGGCGCACGTCGTCGCCCTCGGCGATGGCGGCGTCGGCGCCGAAGATCACGGCGCCCACATTGTCGCGTTCCAGGTTCAGGGCCATGCCCTTCACGCCGGCCTTGGTGAACTCGACCATTTCGCCGGCCTGGACATTGTCCAGACCGTGGATGCGGGCGATGCCGTCGCCGACCGACAGCACGCTGCCGACGTCGGAGACATCGGCTTCGACGCCGAAGTTGGCGATCTGCGACTTGAGGATGGCCGAGATTTCAGCGGCGCGGATGTCCATGACGGGCTCTCTGTTCTTCAGTCTTCTGCGGGTGCGCCGTTCAGGCGCGCATTCTGGGTGGCGGGAGCGCGTTTAGGCGCGCAACATTTTGGTTTCTGAAACGAGTCTAGGCTCGTTTCAGGGCGAACTTCATCTGGTCGAGTTTGGTCTTCAGCGAGGCGTCGAACAGTTTCGACCCCACCTTGACCTTCAGGCCGCCCAGGATCGACGGATCGACGCGTGCGGTCAGTTCCGGCGCCTTGCCCAGGCTCTTGGACAGGGCGGCGGTGATGGCGGCGACCTGTTTGTCGTCCAGCGGCTGGGCCGAGACGACCTCGGCGGCGACGACGCCGGCGTGTTTGGCGTAGCGGGCCTCAAACCCGGCGATCACGGCCGGCAGGTCCTTGGCGCGGCCGTTCTGCGACAGCAGGCCCAGGAAGTTTGTGGTGGTCTGCTCGAACTTGGCCTTGGCGGCGATGGCGACCAGACCCTTGGCCTGGTCGGGCGCGGCGATGACGGGCGATGTGGCCAGGCGACGCAGGTCGGCGCTTTCGGTCCAGGCCGCCTTCAGCGACTTCAGGTCGGCGCGGACGGCGTCCAGGCGGCCGGTTTCCAGCGCCAGGTCGAACAGCGCCTGTGCGTAGCGATCGCCGACTTCCGTCGTTCTGAAATCATCAGCCACTGATTAGGGTCCGAGGTCGTTGTGTCAGGGTCGCAACCGACTGCGAGGCTCGCAACGGTCAAAAGCTTGAAATGCTTACGGAAAGCACGACGGAGGCCGTATCCGTAAATACGCCCCCTTCAAGCCGGGCGCCTGATAGCACGGGGTTTCGCCGCTCGCAACATTGCGTGAAGGCGCGCCGATGCCGCAGGGCGAGAGCGCGCCGCCGTTTCCTTCCACACAGCGTAGGAAGGGCGACTGCGCCCAAGGGGGGTGCGACCATGACGCCGCACCCCATCGCTTGCTTGGAACCCGCGTCGGCCCTAGCGCTTTCCGCTCAAGCTTTATCCACCATCTGGAACCCCAATGCTCGACAGCATAACTCCCCTGCTCTCCGATCCGGCCGCCTGGGCTGCATTGGTGACCCTCATCGTGATGGAGGTCGTGCTCGGCATCGACAACCTGATCTTCATCTCGATCCTGTCGAACAAACTGCCCGAGCATCAGCGGCAGAAGGTGCGGCGCATCGGTATCGGCTTGGCGCTGGTCATGCGTCTGGCCCTGCTGTCGATCATCGCCTGGCTGGTCGGTCTGGTGCAGCCGGTCTTCACCGTCATGGGCAATGAATTCTCGTGGAAGGACCTGATCCTGATCGCGGGCGGTCTGTTCCTCGTCTGGAAGGCCACGAAGGAAATCCACCACACGGTCGATCCCACGCCCAGCCACGACGTCATGGACAAGAAGGACGTGGTCATCGCCAACGCCGGCGCGGCCATCTTCCAGATCATCCTGTTGGACATCGTGTTCTCGATCGACTCGATCCTGACCGCCGTCGGCATGACCGAGCACCTGCCGATCATGGTCGTCGCCGTCCTGGTCGCCGTGACCGTCATGCTGCTGGCCGCCGACCCGCTGGCCAACTTCATCAACAAGAACCCCAGCGTGGTCATGCTGGCGCTCGGCTTCCTCCTGATGATCGGCATGGTGTTGATCGCCGACGGCTTCGGCTATCATGTGCCCAAGGGCTACATCTATGCGGCCATGGCCTTCTCGGCCGGTGTTGAGGCGTTGAACATGCTGGGTCGCAAATCCGCATCCAAGAAGGAAAAGGCCGAACTGGCCCGCAGCGAGGCCAACGCCGCCGAGGCCCGCGCCCAAAAGGCCGAGGCCGAAGCCGCCGCCGAGCGGGGCTGAGCCTCATGATGCGCCTGTCGTCCCGGCTCGCCGGCCTCGTCGCCGGCCTGCTGCTGACGACAGGCGTCGCCCTGCCGGTCAGGGCCGAAGTCCCGGTCCAGTCTTACGAGGTCGTGCGGGCCTATCCGCACGACCGGTCGGCCTTCACCGAAGGCCTCTTCTTCCACGACGGCGACCTTTACGAGAGCACGGGCCTTTATCCGTCCTTCATCCGCAAGGTCGATTTGGAGACCGGCCGCGTGGAGCGTCAGCGCGACCTGCCGACCATCTATTTCGGCGAGGGCATGACCACGCTGAACGGCAAGCTTTACAGCCTGACCTGGCGCAACCACATCGGCTTCATCTGGAAGCTGGACGATTTCTCGCCTCTGGGCGGTTTTTCCTATCCGGGCGAGGGCTGGGCCCTGACCACCGACGGCCGCCGTCTGATCATGAGCGACGGCACCGATCAGTTGCGCTTCCTCGATCCCGAGACCCTGGCCGAGACCGGCCGCGTCTCCGTCACCGCCGACGGCCGGCCGCTGGATCAGATCAACGAGCTGGAATGGATCGACGGCGAGGTCTTCGCCAATATCTGGCAGGACAACCGCCTCGCGCGCATCGATCCCGAGACCGGCGTGGTCAAGGCCTTTATCGACCTGACCGCCCTGGTCCCCAAGGGCGCCAACCTCGACCCCAACGACGACGTCCTGAACGGCATCGCCTGGGACGCAACCGGCAAACGCCTGTTCGTCACCGGCAAACGCTGGCCGCAACTGTTCGAGATCAAGCTACGCTAGAAAAGCCAAAGGCCGGACGCGTCTTCAGCGCCCGGCCCTCAGCCTTCAGTTTGGGTCAGCTTCAACCGTGCAGGTCGAACCGGTCCAGCTCCATCACCTTGGTCCAGGCCGCCACGAAGTCCGAGACGAACTTCCCTTCGGCGTCGGCCCCAGCATAGACCTCGGCCAGCGCGCGCAGCACGGCGTTGGAGCCGAACACCAGATCGACACGCGTGCCGGTCCACTTGGCTTCGCCCGTCTTGCGATCGCGGCCTTCGAACACGTCCTTGGCGTCCGAGGTCGCCGCCCACTTCACGTCCATGTCCAGCAGGTTGACGAAGACATCGTTGGACAGCACGCCCGGCCGCTCAGTCAGCACGCCATGCGTCGCGCCGCCCGTATTGATGTTGATCGCTCGCAGGCCGCCGATCAGCACCGTCATCTCCGGCGCCGTCAGCGTCAGCCGCTGCGCCTGATCGATCAGCAGCGACTCGGCCGGCACGGCATAGCGGGCCTTCTGGAAGTTGCGGAATCCATCGGCGACCGGCTCCAGATAGCCGAAGGATTCAACATCCGTGTCCGCCTGGCTGGCGTCCGTCCGGCCGGGCGTGAACGGCACGCTGGCGTCGTGGCCCGCCGCCTTGGCCGCCTGCTCGACGCCCGCGTTGCCGGCCAGCACGATCAGGTCGGCCAGGGACACCTTCTTGCCGCCCGTCTGCGCCTGGTTGAACTCGGTCTGGATGCGCTCCAGCGTCTTCAACACCCGGTGCAGCTGTTCGGGCTGGTTGATGGCCCAATCCTTCTGCGGTGCCAGGCGAATGCGGGCGCCGTTGGCCCCGCCCCGCTTGTCCCCGCCGCGGAAGGTCGAGGCCGAGGCCCAGGCCGTGCCGACCAGTTCGGCAGTACTCAAGCCCGAGTCCAGCACCTTGGCCTTCAGAGCCGCCGCGTCCGTCGCGTCGATCAGCGGGTGATCGACCTCCGGCACCGGATCCTGCCACAACAGGACTTCGCTCGGGACTTCCGGCCCGACGTAGCGCGAACGCGGCCCCAGATCGCGATGCGTCAGCTTGAACCAGGCCCGCGCAAAGGCGTCGGCGAACGCTTCCGGATCGTTCAGGAACCGGCGCGAGATCTTCTCGTATTCCGGGTCGAACCGCATCGACAGGTCGGTCGTCAGCATGGTCGGCCGTTTCTTCTTGGCCGGATCGTGGGCGTCGGGGATGATCTCGCCCGCGTCCTTGGCGACCCACTGGTGCGCGCCCGCCGGAGACTTCTCCAGCTCCCATTCGAAGCCGAACAGGTTTTCGAAATAGAAGTTGCTCCATTGGGCCGGGGTCTGGGTCCAGGTGACTTCCAGGCCGCTGGTGATGGCGTCGGCGCCGTGTCCCGTGCCGAAGCTGGAGGTCCAGCCCAGGCCCTGCGCCTCCAGGCCGTCGCCTTCCGGCTCTGCGCCGACGTGGTCGGCCGGTCCCGCGCCGTGCGTCTTGCCGAAGGTATGGCCGCCCGCGATCAGGGCGACCGTCTCCTCGTCGTTCATCGCCATCCGGGCGAAGGTGTCGCGGATGTCGCGCGCCGCCGCGATCGGATCGGGATTGCCGTCCGGCCCTTCCGGATTGACGTAGATCAGGCCCATCTGCACGGCGGCCAGCGGGTTCTCCAGATCGCGCGAGTGCTTATCGCCGTCCGCATTGTCATCGCTGACAAGTACGGCCTCATCGCCCGGCTTCACCACCCCATCCGAGCCGTGGGCATAGCGTTCGTCGCCGCCCAGCCAGGTCGTCTCGCGACCCCAGTAGACGTCCTGATCCGGCTCCCAGGTATCGGCGCGGCCGCCGGAGAAGCCGAAGGTGCGGAAACCCATCGTCTCCAGCGCGACGTTGCCGGTCAGGATCATCAGGTCGGCCCAGGAGATGGCCTGGCCGTACTTCTGCTTGATCGGCCAAAGCAGCCGGCGCGACTTGTCGATATTGACGTTGTCGGGCCAGGAGTTCAGCGGCGCGAACCGCTGCTGGCCCCGCCCGCCGCCGCCCCGACCATCGCCGACGCGATAGGTGCCGGCGCTGTGCCAGGCCATGCGGATGAACTGCGGGCCATAATGGCCGAAGTCCGCCGGCCACCAATCCTTGGAGTCCGTCATCAGCGCGCGCAGATCCGCCTTCAGCGCCTCATAGTCCAGCTTGGAAAAGGCCTCGCGGTAGTCGAACGACTCGCCCAGCGGATCGGACTTGGCCGAATGCTGGTTCAGCAGATCGACCCGCAGCTGGTTGGGCCACCAATCGCGGTTCTGAACGCCGCCGCCTGCGACCGACCGGGGCGTCCGGCCGGAAAAGGGGCATTTGGCTTCGTCGGTCATGGTGTTTTCTCCCTGCTGCTCTGGCGCACGACGGCGAGCGATTTTCCATCGCCCTGTAGATGATGGGGTCATACGACACGGGTCAAACGGATAAAGCCAATCGATTATCCTTGGCGTCAGCATAGGACGGGCCTATTTCTCTCCCATGCTCCCCACGTTGCGTCAGCTCCAGTATCTCAAGCTCCTTGCCGAACACGGCAGCTTCTCGCGCGCCGCCGAGGCCGCCCACGTCAGCCAGCCCGCACTCAGCGCCGGGGTGCAGGAGCTTGAGCGCATCCTGGGCGCGCCGGTGGTCGAACGCGCGCGCGGCGCCGTGATCATGACCGCCGTCGGAGCGGAGGCCGTTCGCCGCGCCGAGGACGTCCTGGCCCGCACCGAGGATCTGGTCGAGGCGGCCAAGAACGCCGGCCGCCTGCTGTCCGGCCGCTTCCGCCTGGGCGTCATCCCGACCGTGGCCCCCTTCCTGCTGCCCGCCAAACTGCCGTCGGTGAAGGCCGCCTACCCCAGCCTGAAGCTGTTTATCCGCGAGGATCTGACGCCCCGGCTGATCGCGGCGCTGAAGGCGGGTCAGATCGACGCGGCGGTCATCGCCCTGCCCTATGATGCGCCGGGCATCGCCCACGCTCGCATCGGCGATGACGAGATCATGGCCGCCGCCCCCGCCGACCATGCCCTGGCCGCGCCCGGCCCCATCCGTCCCGGCTCGCTGCGGGCCGAGGATCTGATCCTGCTGGAGGACGGCCATTGTCTGCGCGACCACGCTCTGGCGGCGCTGGACATCGAGGCCCCGCGCGGCGACGACGTCTTTGCGGCCACCAGCCTACACACACTTGTCCAGATGGTCGGCTCGGGCCTCGGCGTCTCCTTCCTGCCCAAGATGGCGGTTCAGGCCGGACTGGCCGACAACCCGTCCGTCGCCATTCGCGCCTTCGAAAACCAGGCCGACGGCGCCCCGCCCCACCGCGAGATCGTCGTCGCCTGGCGCGCCGGCTCCAGCCGCGCAGCCGAGGCCCGGCTGCTGGCCGAGGCCCTGAAGCTAGAGTGAAACGAGGGTGAAACCGGACTGACGCTCGATTGATCGATTGACCTGAACGCCGAACAGGTCGCTTGGAAGCGGATGGCAACCGAAACCGTCTATATCGTCCAGGCCTATGTCCAGGGCCGGGGCAAGGCCCTGCGCGCAGAACCCCAGGTCGGCTGCAAGGACGCCGAAGAGGCGCGTCGCAAGGCCGAACGGCTGGCGCCGTTGCGTCTGGGCGTCGTCGCCTTCGCCGTCTCGGCCGACACCGAAATGGGCGACTACGACGAAGAGCCGACCATCCTCTTCAAATCCGGCCAGCTGCCGCCGCCGTTCAGCGATCCGGACTGACGGCCAGGCAACCCGCCCCGACAGGTCGCGTTTGCCTTCCTGACAACGGATCGGCGCCGCCCCGGGCGTCCGACCGAAGCTTCAGGACGCCCCATGGCCTATCGCACCCTCAATCCCTTCACCGAACAACTGGTCGAGGGCTATCCCGAACACACCGACGACGCCGTCGAGGCCGCCCTGGCCAAGGCCGACGGCCTGTTCCATTCGGATTGGTCCAAGGGCGACATCCAGCCGCGCCTCGCCGTGCTGAAATCCCTGTCGGGCCTTCTGACCGCAAACCGCGACGAGCTGGCCCGCACCATGGCCGAGGAGATGGGCAAGCCCCTGGCTCAGGGGCAGGGCGAGATCGATCTGTGCGCCGGCATCGCCGCCTACTATGCCGAGAAGGCCGCCGATTTCCTCAAGCCCGAAAAGATCGCCAGCGAACTGGGCGAGGCCTGGGTCGAGTTTCACCCGATCGGCGTGCTGCTGGCGGTCGAGCCGTGGAACTTCCCGATCTATCAGCTGATCCGCGTGGTGGCTCCCGCCATCGCGGTCGGCAATCCCGTGCTCTACAAGCACGCGGGCATCGTGCCGCGCTGCGCCGCCCGGTTCGCCGAACTGGTGCGCGACGCCGGCGCGCCCGAAGGCTTCGTCGCCAACCTCTACATCTCATCCGAAAAGGTCGCCGAACTGATCGGCGACGACCGCATCCAGGGCGTGGCCCTGACGGGTTCCGAGGGCGCCGGCGCCAAGGTTTCGGCCCGCGCTTCGGAAATGCTGAAGAAGTCCACGCTGGAACTGGGCGGCAGCGATGTCTTCGTGGTTCTGGACGACGCCGACCTCGAAAAGGCGGTCGCGGCGGGCGTCGAAGGCCGCCTGTCCAACGCCGGACAGGTCTGCACAGGCTCCAAACGCTTCATCGTTCAGAAGTCGGTCTCCGACGCCTTCATCGCCGGCTTCGTCGAGGGCATGAAGACCGCCGTCATGGGCGACCCGCTGGACGAGGCGACCGACCTGGGTCCGCTGTCGTCCGAGGATGCGCTGAAGACCCTGACCAAACAGGTCGAGGAGGCGATCCAGCACGGCGCCAAGGCGGTGACCGGCGGAAAGCCCGCCGACCGCACCGGCTTCTTCTACGAGCCGACCGTCCTGACCGACGTCGCGCGCGACAACCCGGCCTTCTATCAGGAGTTCTTCGGCCCGGTGGCTCAGGTGTTTGTGGTCGAGGACGACGATGCGGTCGTGGCCCTGGCCAACGATTCCCACTTCGGCCTGGGCGGCTCGATCTTCTCGGGCGACACCGACCGCGCCCGCAAACTGGCCTCGCGCATTGAGACCGGCATGGTCTTCATCAACACCACCACGACCTCCATGCCCGAACTGCCGTTCGGCGGCGTCAAACGCTCGGGCTTCGGCCGCGAGCTGGGCGATGTCGGCATCAAGGAGTTCGTGAACCGCAAGCTGGTGGTCGTCAGCGCCGACTGACCACCGCCTTTCGGCAAACGGAAAAGGGCCGGCGGATCGCTCCGCCGGCCCTCTTTCTTGTCTGGACGAACCGCGACCTATTCGGCGGCGATCGGCGCTTCGGTTTCCGGGCCGCGCGCCAGGTTGCGCAGCACATAGGGCATGACGCCGCCGGCCAGCAGATAGTCCAGCTCGGTCTGGTTATCGATGCGGCAGCGGACCGGGAAGCGGGCCATCTTGCCGTCCGACGGGCGGAACAGCTCGACCCACAGGTCCTGACGCGGCTTCAGCTTGCCGATGTTGGCGTCCGACAGGCCGCGGATCGTGACGATCTCCTCGCCCGTCAGGCCCAGCTTCAGCCAGCCGTCCTGCTTGAACTGCAGCGGCACGACGCCCATCCCGACCAGGTTGGAGCGGTGGATGCGCTCGAAGCTTTCGGCGATGACGGCGCGAACGCCCAGCAGACGCGTGCCCTTCGCCGCCCAGTCGCGCGACGAGCCGGTGCCGTATTCCTTGCCGGCGAAGACGACCAGCGGGCGGCCTTCCGACTGATACCGCATGGCCGCGTCATAGATCGACATGGTGTCGCCCGACGGGAAGTGCTTGGTCACGCCGCCTTCGATCTCGGGCGTGATGCGGTTCTTGATGCGGATGTTGGCGAATGTGCCGCGCATCATGACTTCGTGGTTGCCGCGACGGGCGCCGTAGCTGTTGAACTCGGCCGCCTCGACGCCGTGGTTGGTCAGATAGACGCCGGCGGGCGAGGTCTTCTTGATCGAACCGGCCGGGCTGATGTGGTCGGTGGTGATCGAGTCGCCGAAGATGGCCAGAACGCGGGCCTCGACCACGTCCTGAACCGGGGTCAGGTCCATCGACAGGCCGTCGAAATAGGGCGGGTTGGCGACGTAGGTCGAGCTGTCGTCCCACTCATAGGTCTGACCGCCGGTGACCTTGATGGCCTGCCAGTGCTTGTCGCCCTTGAACACGTCCTTGTAGCGTTTGGCGAACATGGCCGGGGTGACGGACTTGCGCTGGATGTCGGCGATTTCCTGGGTGGTCGGCCAGACGTCCTTCAGGAAGACGTCGTTGCCCTTCTTGTCTTGGCCGATCGGGTCCTTGGTGATGTCGATCCGCATCGAGCCGGCGATGGCGTAGGCCACGACCAGCGGCGGCGAGGCCAGATAGTTGGCCTGGACGTCCGGGTTCACGCGACCTTCGAAGTTGCGGTTGCCCGACAGGACCGAGGTGGCGACCAGGGCGTTGTCGTTGATCGCCTTGGAGATGGCCGGATCCAGCGGACCCGAGTTGCCGATGCAGGTGGTGCAGCCATAGCCGACCAGGTTGAAGCCCAGGGCGTCCAGATCCTTCTGCAGGCCGGCGTCGGTCAGATAGTCGGTCACGACCTGCGAGCCGGGGGCCAGCGAGGTCTTGACCCAGGGCTTGGCCTTCAGGCCCAACGCATTGGCCTTGCGCGCCACCAGACCGGCGGCGATCAGCACCGACGGGTTGGAGGTGTTGGTGCAGGAGGTGATGGCCGCGATGACAACGTCGCCGTCGCCGACGGTGAACTTCTCACCCTCGACCTCGGCGCGCGGGGCGTCGGCCGGGCGGGCGAAGACGTCGGTCAGGGCGGTTTCGAAGGCCGGGGCGGCGGTGGTCAGTTCGACACGGTCCTGCGGACGCTTCGGACCCGCCAGCGACGGCACGACGGTCGAGATGTCCAGTTCCAGAACGTCGGTGAAGACCGGGTCTTCCGAGGTCTCGTCGATCCACAGGCCCTGCGCCTTGGCGTAGGCTTCGACCAGGGCGACGCGCGCCTTGTCGCGGCCCGTGGCGGTCAGATAGCCGATGGTGGCGGCCGAGACGGGGAAGAAGCCGCAGGTGGCGCCGTATTCCGGCGCCATGTTGGCGATGGTCGCCTGGTCCTCGATCGTCATGTTCGGCAGGGCGTCGCCGAAGAATTCCACGAACTTGCCGACCACGCCCTTCTTGCGCAGCATCTGGGTGACGGTCAGCACCAGGTCGGTCGCCGTCGTGCCTTCGGGCATCGTGCCCGTCAGCTTGAAGCCGATGACCTCGGGGATCAGCATCGGGATCGGCTGGCCCAGCATGGCCGCCTCGGCCTCGATGCCGCCCACGCCCCAGCCCAGGACGGCCAGGCCGTTGATCATGGTGGTGTGGCTGTCGGTGCCGACGACGGTGTCGGGATAGGCGACGGTCTTCTTGCCTTCGTCCAGGGTCCAGACGGTCTGGGCCAGGTTCTCCAGGTTCACTTGGTGGCAGATGCCGGTGCCGGGCGGCACGACGCGGAAGTTGTTGAAGGCCGACGAACCCCAGCGCAGGAAGTTGTAGCGTTCGATGTTGCGCTCGTATTCGCGCTCGACGTTCTGGCCGAAGGCTTTGGACGTGCCGAAGTTGTCGACCATGACCGAGTGGTCGATGACCAGATCGACCGGCACCAGCGGGTTGATCTTGGCGGCGTCGGCGCCCAGGGCGCTCATGGCGTCGCGCATGGCGGCCAGATCGACCACGGCCGGCACGCCGGTGAAGTCCTGCATCAGCACGCGGGCCGGACGGAAGGCGATCTCGTGCTCGACCGAGCCCTTGTTCTCGACCCAGGCGGCGACGGCCTTCAGGTCGTCTTCGGTGACGGAAACGCCGTCCTCGTTGCGCAGCAGGTTCTCCAGCAGCACCTTCATCGAGCGCGGCAGGCGGGAAATCCCGGTCAGACCGGCTTCCTCGGCGGCGGGAAGGCTGTAATAGGCGTATTTCTTACGCCCGACGGAAAGGTCCTGGCGGGTCTTGAAGCTGTCGATCGACGGCATGGAGAGTTCCTCTGGTCAGCGCCGCCCGACAATCCGGTTGCGCCTTCGCGCGGCAGACGCAGCGGCTCACAGGGCCCCTGCGCGCGCGGCGAAAGCCTGCTGCGGCGACCGTGCCTATAGCCCCGCCACGCCGCACCGTCCATGTGTCCACACCCCTGACGTGGACATTGAGAAGGGTTCGCAGATTTGGCGCGGCGGGTGAAACGCGATGATCCACGCCCTGACCCTCTCCGGCCTGACCGTCTCGCGCGGCGAGCGGCGATTGTTCGACGGTCTCGACCTGACCTTGCGCGCCGGCGAGGTGCTGGCCCTGACGGGCGCAAACGGGGCGGGCAAGACCAGCCTGCTGCGCGCGATCGCGGGCCTGTTGCGGCCCGACGCCGGGACGGTCGCTTTCCAGGACGGCGACGGCAATCGGCTGGACGAACGACAGGCGCGTGGACGCGAAACCCATTTTCTCGGCCATCTGGACGGGCTGAAGGGCGGCCGAACCGCGCGCGAAGAGTTGGGGTTTCAGTGCGACTGGTTGGGCCACACCCAGTACGGTGTCGACCACGCCGTCGAGGCTTTCGGCTTGAAGCCCCTGCTGGACCTGGAGGTCCGGCGTCTTTCGGCCGGTCAGCGCCGTCGCCTGGCCATGGGGCGGTTGGTCGGATCGCCGCGCGCCCTGTGGCTGCTGGACGAGCCGATGGCGCCGCTGGACGCCCGCTGGCGCGAAGCCTTCGCTGAACAGATGCAGCGACATCTGGACGCCGATGGCCTGATCATCGCCGCCGTCCACGACCCCCTGCCGCTGCCGACCCGCTCTCTCGATCTGGGGGCGCTGAAGTGAGCCGCCGCGATGTCGATCAGGAACCGCGCCCGCCCGGCCTGCGCGGCGCGACGCGCGTGCTGCTGGAGCGCGAACTGGATCTGGCCTGGGGCGGGGGCGGCGGCCCCTTGCTGGCGTGCGGCTTCTTCGCCTGTCTGACCGCCATTCTGCCGCTGGCGGCCGGCGGCGATCCGCGCACGCTCGGCCCCGTCGCCGGCGGCGTCGCGTGGTTGGCCCTCGCCCTGGCGTCCCTGCTGTCGCTGGAGCGGCTGTTCGAGCGTGACATGGAGGACGGGGCGCTGGATCTGCTGGCCCTCGGCCATCTGGCGCTGGAGCAGGTCGTCCTGATCAAGGCCTTGGCCCAGTGGATCGCCGTCGGTCTGCCGCTCGCCCTGACCGCCCCCGTCGCCGCCCTGGCGCTGGGACTGCCCGCATCGCTGACGCCGCTCGTCGCCGTGACCGCCCTGATCGGCGGCGCGGGCTTCGCCTTCACCGGCGCGCTGGGCGCCGCTCTCGCGCTGGGAGCCAGGCGTGGCGGGCTGCTGATCGCCGTCGTCGTCCTGCCGCTGTTCATTCCGCCGGTCGTCTTCGGCGCCGGGGCGTTGGAGCGCGCCGGATCGGGCCAGCCGGTCGGCCCGGCGTTGGCCTTGCTGTGCGCCTACGTCCTGTTCGCCGCCGTCGTCGCGCCCTTCGCCGGGGCCGCCGCCGTTCGCAACGCGCAAGGGTGAGCTTGCCCGCCGCCCCTTCGCCGCGTAAGCGCTGAACCGATGTTCGGCCTGTCCAATCCGCAGCGCTTCATGGCCTTCACCGGCCCGTTGACGCCCGTTCTGTGGGGGCTCGCCGCCGTGCTGCTGGGCGTCGGCGCCTGGCTCAGCTTCACCGTTCCGGCCGATTATCAGCAGGGCGACACGGTGCGGATCATGTTCGTCCACGTGCCTGCCGCCACCCTGGGCCTGGGCGCCTATGCGGCGCTGGGCGTATCCAGCTTTTTTGCGCTGGTCTTCCGCCACGCCCTGGCCGACGCCGCCGCCCGCGCCGCCGCCCTGCCGGGCGCCGCCTTCACGGCGCTCGCCTTATTCACCGGCTCGCTGTGGGGTCAGCCGATGTGGGGGACCTGGTGGGTGTGGGACGCGCGCCTGACCAGCGTTCTGGTGCTGTTTCTCTTCTACCTCGGCTATATCGCGCTGAGAGCCTCGATCGACGACGAGCAAAAGGCCGGACGCGCCGCTGCCGTCCTGGGCCTGGTCGGCCTGATCAATCTGCCGATCGTGAAATTCTCGGTCGACTGGTGGAACACCCTGCATCAGCCCGCCAGCTTCCTGACCCCCGGATCGTCGGGGCTGGACCCCGTCTATCTGCCGCCCTTTCTGACCATGCTGGCGGCCTACGGGGTTCTGTTCCTCGCCCTGTGGCTGACCGCCATCCGCACCGAAATCCGCCGCCGCCGCGTCATGACCCTGCGCGCCCGTCTGGCTCAGGAGGCCTGACGCTATGCTCGACCTCGACATGACCCCCTACGCCGCCTTCGTCTGGCCCGCCTGGGGCGTTAGCGCCCTGGTGCTGATCGTCCTGACCATCCGCGCCGTCGTCGTCTCCCGCAAATGGAAGCGCGAACTGGCCCGGCTGGAAGCAGACCAAGCTCTCTCGTCAGAAGCGGCAGACTCAACCCGTCCTCAAGTAGCGCGAAGCGCGGTAGGACAACAAAAATGAACCGCTGGCTGGCTCTGATCCCGCTGGCGGTCCTCGCGGCGCTGGCGGCCCTGTTCGTCGGCTGGTCGCTGAAGCGCGATCCGGCGTTTAAGCCCGACGCCTTGGTCGGCCAGACCATCCCCGAGACGGTCCTGCCCCTGCTGTCGGGCGATCAGGCGGGACCTGGCAATCTGGACCTGAAGACCGCAGGCGTCGGCCGGCCCATGCTGGTCAATGTGTTCGCCTCCTGGTGCGCGCCGTGCCGGATCGAACATCCCAAGCTGCTGGCGCTGAAGGCGCGCGGCGTCGCCGTGGTCGGCATCGCCTACAAGGATGAGCCGGTCGCCACTCGCGCCTTCCTCGACGAACTGGGCGATCCTTATTCCATGGTGCTGGTCGACCGCGAAGGTCGCGCGGGCCTAGACCTCGGGATCTCCGGCGTGCCCGAGACCTTCGCCGTCGACGCCATGGGCCGCATCACCGCCAAACAGTCCGGCCCCCTGCTGGACGACGCCGACATCGACCGACTGGTCGCCTCCATGCAGGCCCCGCCCCGTCCCGCGCCGACCAGGCGGTGAGGCTGCGTTAACCCTTTTTCGAGGGTTTCCGTTAACCATGTCGGCATGAGCGCGATTCGTCCCGGCCTGCCGCTGAACACGCCCGCCCAGGGTCTTGATCTGCCGAGCGCCCGCAGCGCCCAGGCGGCCTTCTTCCGCGCTGCCCTGAACCAGAATGCGGTGGATCAGACTGCGGCACCGAAGCCGCCGGTCCCGGCCGCCGCTGTCATGTCCACGATCCGAACTGCCAACCCGGCCCGGCCGGTCGAGGCGCCCCCCGCCCCGGCCCAGCGCGAGGAGCCGCGGATCATGCGTCCCGGCTCCTACCTCGACATCCGGGTCTGATCAGTTCCAGCCGCGGCTGGCGATATACTGCTGCAACGCCTCGATCCGGGTCGCGTCCGACGGGTGGGTCGAGGCGAACTGCGGCGTCTGGGTCTGACGCTGCGCCGCCATCAATCGCCATAGCGCCACCGCTTCCGAAGGCTTGAAACCGGCTCCGGCCATATAGTCCACGCCCAGGCGGTCGGCCTCCAGCTCGTCGCGCCGCGAATAGGGCAGCAGAAGCCCGTATTGGGCGGCCAGACCGCCATAGGCATTGACCGCATCCCCGTATCGACCCGCCGCCCCGCCGACGGCCGCCAGACCGACGCTGGTCACCGTCTGGTTCGAGGCGCGCTCGGCCGCATGGTTGGCGACGACGTGCCCGATTTCGTGACCGATCACGCTGGCCAGCTGGTCGTCGTTCTGGACCAGGGCCAACAGGCTGGTCGTCACGCCGATCTGGCCGGACGGCAGGACGAAGGCGTTGGGGCTGGCCTCCGTGAACACCGCATAGTCCCAGGTCCGACCGCCCAGACCCGCCGCCTGGACCAGACGGTCGCCGACGCGCCGGATCCGGTCGACCTGGGCGCCGGTCGTCATCACGCCGGGCTTGGCGATGGCCTCGCGCCAGGCCGCCGTCGATTGCTGCGACAGGGCGGCGTTGTCCACCAGCAGCAACTGATTGCGGCCCAGGACTTCGTTATAGGCGCAGGCGGACAGGGCCGAGGCCGCGACGGCGGCGGCCAGGACAAGGGCGGAACGGCGGGGCAGGGTCACGGAGCGGCCTCTTGGAGCAGGACGAAACAGCAAGGCAAATGGTCGCGCTGGGCCTGGGGTTCCACCGTCAATCGATCGGCGTCGCGCCCAATAGGGTCCGGCACGCCTCCGCCTCGGCCGCCAGGGCCTTGCGCTTGGCCTCTCCGAACTTCTCCAGCGTGCGGTAGGGCATGGCCAGCCGCACATTGTCCCGCAGCCGGCCGCGATTGCGCTCCAGAAAGCCCCAGTACAGCCGGTTGAACGGACAGGCCGCGTCGCCGCTCTTGCTCTTCACGTCATAGCGACACGCCCCGCAGTAGTCGCTCATCCGATCGATATAGGCCCCCGAGGCCGCATAGGGTTTGGACCCGACGATGCCGCCATCGGCGAACAGGGCCATGCCGCGCGTATTGGGCATTTCGACCCATTCATAGGCGTCGGCATAGACGCACATGTACCAGTCATCGACCTGATCGGGATGCACGCCCAGCAGCAAGGCCAGATTGCCGGTCACCATCAGCCGCTGGATATGGTGGGCGTAGGCGTTGTCGCGCGTGGTCTTCACCACGTCGGCGACACAGGCCATGTCGGTCTCACCGGACCAGTAGAACCAGGGTAGCTTGCGGTCCGCATCCAGGAAGTTGCGCGCTCGATACTCCGGCGCCTTCAGCCAGTAGATGCCGCGCACGAACTCGCGCCATCCCAGGATTTGCCGGATGAAGCCTTCGACCGCGTTCAGGGGCGCCTTGCCCGCCCGATAGACCGCCTCGGCGCGCTTGCAGACGTCCAGCGGGTCCAGCAGGCCCAGGTTGATCGAGGTCGAGATCAGCCCGTGCCACATCCACGGCTGCCCCTCCGCCATCGCATCCTGCCAGTCCCCGAACGACGGCACGACATCTTTCAGGAAGTGCTTCAGCGAGGCCTCCGCCTCCTCCGCCGTCGTGGCCCAGCCGAACCCGTCCAGCGATCCGAAATGGTCGCCGAACAGCCGCTCGACATCCGCCATCGTCTCGCGCGCCACGGCGTTGGGCGGGATGCGCAGGCGATCGGGCGGCGTCACGCCCTTGGCCAGCTTCTTGCGGTTCTCGGCGTCATAGTTCCAGCGCCCGCCCTCCGGCTGATCGCCGTCCATCAGAATGCCCGTCGCGCGGCGCATCTCGCGATAGAAGAACTCCATGCGCAGCTGCGACTTGCCCGAGGCCCAGCGGCGAAAACGGTCGTGGCTGCTGATGAAGCGGCGATCCTCGCGAATCTCGACCGGCAGCCCCGCCCCTTCCGCAAAGGCGGCCAGATGCTCGGCCAGCCGCCACTCGCCGCATTCGGTCATCACCACCGCCTCATGGGCGCCGTCGTCCAGCGCCCGGGCCAGTTCGCCGGTGATCGAGCCGCTGTTGTTCGCGTCGTCGATGCGCACATAGCGCACCTTGACGCCCCGCCCCTTCAGCCGCTCGGCGTGATTGCGCATGGCGGCGAAGACCAACGCCAGCTTCTGCTTGTGATGCCGGACATAGGTCGCCTCGTCGCGAACCTCGGCCATCAGAACCGTGTCGACGTCCGGGTTCAGATCCTTCAGCGCAGACAGGTCGTCCGACAGCTGATCGCCCAGCACCAGCCTAAGCACGGACATGCGTTAATTCCATCACCGGGCCCATTTGCGAGCGAGAGACTGAAGTCGAGGACGCAGGCGCAGAAACACCCGATACCCACCCTCCAACGCCGCAAGAACCCAGGGGATGCGTGCGGCCAGACCCAGCGTGCGCAACAGCGGTATGGCCCGCCACATCGCCGCAAAGGCCGCCGCGCCCGACAGCAGCCTGCCGTTCTCCGTTGCGTGGAATCGCGCCAGCAGCGTCTCGCGATCCAGCGGGCAGCTTGTCTGACCATCCGACACATCGACGAAGCGGATCGCGCCGCGTCGATCCAGCCGACGCATCAGGGCGATCTCGCGTCGGCATAGGGGACAGCCGCCATCGTACCAGACAAGCAAGGGTGTCATGACGATCGAAGGCTCTCGGCGACGGCGAACGGGCTCGCCATCCTATACGGGCGTCCTCTACAGTCTGGATCGCAACCCGCCTCGACAGGTGTCCGATGACGATTGAACCCACCGGCCGACATCGCTTGCCGCCGCTCGCCCGCGTCCTGGGTTTCGCCGGCCTGCTGCCCCAGGCGGCGGCGGTTGTCGTGCTTCTTGCAGGCGACGCGGACCAGCAGACCGCCGCGCTCGGCCTGGCCTATGCCTACGCCGCCCTGATCGTCAGCTTCTTGGGCGGCGTCTGGTGGGGACTGGCGGCTGCGACGGGCCTGAAGGCGCCCAAATGGGTCTGGATCGCCTCGGTGGCGCCCTCGCTTCTCGCGCTGGCGACCAGCGTCGTCTGGGCGGCGGGTTCCGATCCGGCCGTGCCGCTTGTCCTGCTGGGCGTCTTCATCGCCGCCAGCGTCCTGATCGATCTGAAGCTGAAGGCGGCCGGTCTGACGCCCGAGGGCTGGCTCGCGCTGCGCGCGCCGCTGTCGATCGGCCTGGGCGCGCTGACGCTCGTCGCCGGACTGATCTGAAAACATCTCAGGCAGCGGTCAAAAAAATCGGGGCCTGCCGCAACCGACAGGCCCCTGATTTTATTCGTCTCGACTTGGAGCGGGCGAAGAGATTCGAACTCTCGACCCCAACCTTGGCAAGGTTGTGCTCTACCACTGAGCTACGCCCGCACTCCGTAGGAGCTAGGTGCGCTCCCCGTCGAGGAGGGGGCGTATAGCGGAGGGTTGATCGGTCCTGCAAGAGAGAATTTGCAAAAAGCGATCAAGTCCCGCTCACGCCCCCCGCGCCTCAGCGCGGCGCCAGACGAATGGCGCCGTCCAGACGGATGCATTCACCGTTGATGTAGACGTTTCGAGCCAGCTCCAGCACCAGCGACGCATAGTCGGCCGGCGTGCCCAGACGGCTGGGGAAGGGGATGGCGGCGGCCAGGGCGTCCTGGATCTTCTGGTCCATGCCGGCCATCATCGGCGTCCACATGATGCCGGGCAGGATGGTGTTGCAGCGCACCCCTTCCTGAGCCAGATCGCGCGCGATCGGCAGGGTCATCGCATAGACGCCGCCCTTGGACGCCGAATAGGCCGCCTGGCCGATCTGGCCGTCCTGCGCCGCCACCGAGGCGGTGTTGACGATCAGGCCGCGCTCGCCGTCCGCCATCGGCTCCAGCGTCACCATGCCCGCCGCCGACTGCGACAAAACGCGGAAGGTGCCGAACAGGTTGACCCGCACGGTGCGCTCGAACTGGGCCATGTCGTGGGCCTTGATCTCGCCGGTGTCCTTCTTGCGCGAGACGGTCTTCTGGCCCGTGGCGATGCCGGCGCAGTTGACGGTCAGACGCTCCTGGCCATGGGCGGCGCGGGCCTTTTCGAAGGCGGCGGCGACCGAGGCGTCATCGGTCACGTCCACCTGGCAGAAGACGCCGCCGATCTCTTTCGCGATTTCCTCGCCGCGTTCGGCGTTCAGATCAAACAGGGCGACCTTGGCCCCCGTCGCCGCGATGGCGCGCGCGGTGCCTTCGCCCAGGCCCGAGGCGCCGCCGGTGACCACTGCGGCGATGGTGTTGTCGAGTTTCATCCTGATCGTTCCTATATTGTCGTGAACCTGAGTTTCGTTTGAGGATTTAGCGGCCATGACCGCCAAAGCCAAACCCGCCGATCCGTCGGATGTCCTGGACCCGAAAAAGGCGCTCGTGCCGTCGGTCGTGAAGATCAACGAGGCCCGCGTGGCCAAGGGCTTCTGGCCCAAGATTCAGCGCACGGCCGCCCGCATCCCCTTTGCGGACCAGGCCCTGGCCGCCTGGTACGCCGCGCGCGATCCGCAGACGCCGATGGCGGCCAAGGGCATGATCTTCGCGGGCCTGGCCTATTTCGTCATGCCGGTGGACGCCATTCCCGACATCTTCGCGGGCATCGGTTACACCGACGATGCGGCCGTCATCACCGCCCTGCTGGCCCTGGTCGGCGCCAACATCAAACGCCGCCACCGCGACCAGGCCGAGGACGCGGTGCAGCGGCTGAAGGCGAAATAACTCAGCTCTCGACCGTCACCACGATCTTGCCCAGCGCCTGACGGTCGCCCAGGGCTTTGATCGCTTCGCCGGCCTTTTCCAGCGGGAAGGTCTTTGAGACCCGCGGCTTGATCTTGCCGTCGGCGTACATCTGCATCAGCTCGCCCATGTTGGCGGCGTGGGCCTTGGGATCGCGCATCACCGCCGCGCCCCAGAAGACCCCGATCACCGACACCGACTTCAGCAAGGTCAGGTTTAGCGGCAGGGATGGAATGCCCGCCGGGAAGCCGACCACCAGATAGCGCCCGTTCCAGTCCATGGCCCTCAGCGCCGGATCGGCATAATCCCCGCCGACCGCATCATAAACGACGTCCGCGCCATCGCGGCCGGTCGCCAGCTTGAACTCGCCCGACAGCTCCTTCTGCGCCGCCTTGTCCATCGGTCCCGACGGATAGATCAGGCCGTTGTCGGCGCCCAGTTCAAGCGCGAACTCGACCTTGTCGTTGGTGGAGGCGGCGGCGACCACCTTGGCCCCCATGGCCTTGCCCAGTTCGACGGCGGCGGCGCCGACGCCCCCGGCCGCGCCCAGCACCAAGAGGGTTTCGCCCGCCTTCAGCTGCGCCCGGTCCTTCAACGCATAGTAGCTGGTGCCATAGGTCATGATCAGGGCCGCCGCCTCTTCGAAGCTCATGGCGTCAGGGATGCGGATGACCGTCTCGGCCCGCACCGCCAGCCGCTCGACCAGTCCGCCCCAGCCCGGCACGGCGATGACCCGGTCGCCCTTGCGTACGCCCTTGACGCCCTCGCCCACCGCCTCGACCACGCCCGCGACCTCGGCGCCCGGCGAGAACGGCCGCTCGGGCCGGAACTGATATTTGTCCTCGATGATCAGGGTGTCGGGATAGTTGATACCCACCGCCTTGACCTCGATGATCACCTCGCCCGCCTTGGGCGTCGGGTCGAGCACGTCTTCCACGACCAGGGTTTCAGGGCCGCCAGGCGTCTTGGACAAAACAGCGCGCATCATTCCTCCTTGGGCCTACCGCGCTTCGCGCTACTTGAGGCCGTTGTTATTTGGCCTACCGCGCTTCGCGCTGCTTGAGGCCGTTTCGCAATTGGGTGGCGACCGTCATGGCGCGGCCTTCATCGCGACGCTAAAGAGCGCCACGCCCGTTTGAAAGAGGCGATAAGGACAAGGCTCAGGAAGACGATATGACCGCCCTCATCCTCCACGGCGGCGCCGGCGCCCGGCGCGAACGCAACTACGACGCCGAGGTCGTGCACATGCGCGAGGTGGTCGAGGCCATGAAGGTTCGTCTGGACGCGGGCGACAGCGCCCTGGATGTCGCCACCGCCGCCGTCGTCATGCTGGAAGATTCGGGCCTCTATGTCGCCGGCAAGGGCGCATCCCCCAATCTCGCCGGCGCCTATGAGTTGGACGCTAGCATCATGGACGGATCGACGAAACGCGCCGGCGCCGTCGCCGCCCTGCAAGGGTTCCGCAATCCCGTCGTCGCCGCCCGCGCGGTGATGGATCGCACCCCCCACGTCATGCTGGTGGGCGACGGCGCGGCCCTGTTTGCCCACGACCAGGGGCTGGAGCCCATCGCCGACGAAGCCGCCTGGTTCACCGGCGCCGGCAAGGGCGAGGACAACCATCCGCCCGGCACGCTCAGCCACGGCACCGTCGGCGCCTGCGTGCTGGACAGCCAGGGCCGTCTCGCCGCCGCCACCTCGACCGCCGGGGTGTTCGGCAAGATGCCGGGCCGCGTCGGCGACACGCCGATCCCCGCCGCTGGAACCTGGGCCGACGCCCACGCCGCGACCTCATGCACCGGCCAGGGCGAATACTTCATCCGCGTCGCCGCCTCCGCTCAGGTCGCCTTGCGCGTCGCCGCCGGCCAGTTGCTGGCCGAGGCCACCCAGGCCGTCATCGACGAGATCGGTCAGATGGGTGGCGACGGCGGCATGATCGCCCTGGACGCCGCCGGAAACATCGCCGCCCCCTTCAACAGCCAGGGCATGAAGCACGCCTGGCTGACGCCCGCCGGCGAAATCGGCGTCCAGGTCTTCCGCGACTAGGTCCTGGCGGACATCACGTCGGAAATGGTGGTAAGCAGCCGTTTCAGATCAATGGGCTTGCTGACCACCGCATCCATGCCCGCGGCCAGATAGCTCTCGACCTGCTCCACCATCGCATTGGCTGTCAGGGCTATGATCGGCGTACGCACCAGCCCCTGGTCGGTCTCACGCTGCCGGATCGTCCGGGTCGCCGTCGGACCGTCCATGTGCGGCATCTGCACATCCATCAGGATCAGGTCCCAGTCGCGCGTTTGAGTCGCTTCGACCGCCTGAAGCCCATCATCGACGATCTCGACCTCGATCCCGACCTGGCCCAGAAGGCCCCGGATCACCTGCTGATTGACCGGGTGATCCTCGGCGACCAGCACCCGTAGCGCCCGCTCCGGCTCGGCGCCCGGCGCATCCTCGCCGACCTGCACGGGCTGCGCTGGCGTCAGCGGCAGCGTGACGACGAAGGTCGCCCCTTCGCCCGCCTCGCTCTCCACCTCGATCCGGCCGCCCATCAGCTCCACCAGGGTCGCCACGATCGACAGGCCCAGCCCGGCCCCGTCGCGCCGGTCGACGGCCGCCGCCTCGATCTGGGCGAAGCGCGTGAAGATTTGCCCGATCTGGTCCGCCGGTATGCCCCGCCCGGTGTCCGACACCCGGAACACCGCCCCGGCGTCCGTCGGCGCGACATCCAGCGCCACCTGCCCCTCGGCCGTGAACTTGATGGCGTTGGACAGCAGGTTGAACAGGATTTGACGCAGCCGGACCGGATCGGCGCTGATCCAGCCCAGGCCCGGCGACACGACGTGGAAAGCCAGGCCCTTGCTTTCGGCCAAGGGCCTCAAGGTCTCTGTGACTTCGTGGACCAGGGCGTCCGCATCGATGGACTGCGGCACGATCTCCAGCCGCCCCTCCTCGATCCGCGACAGGTCCAGAATCTGGTTGATCAGGTCCAGCAGGGTGTGGGCCGACCGGTCCAGGATCTCCAGTCGCGCCTTCTGCCGATCCTCCAGCGCGTCGCCCGCCATGATCTGCGCCATGCCGATGACGCCGTTCAGAGGGGTGCGGATTTCATGGCTCATATTGGCCAGGAAGCGGGACTTGGCGGCATTGGCCTCGTCCGCCTCCAGACGCGCGCATCGGGCGGCGTCGCGGTCCAGCACGGCCGCCTCATGCGCCGCCTGCACGTCCATCAGCAACGCCTTGTTGCGCTGGTCCGCCGCGAACAGGTCGCACCACAGGGCGTGGGTCGCGCGCGAGATGATGAACAGGATCGTCGCCAGCATCACGAAGGCCGCCGCCACCGCCAGACCGTGCGGCCCGATCAGCGAGGGATAGATGACGACCAGCACGGTCGCGCAGATCGGCGCCGCCGCCAGCGCCAACAGCCGAGGCGCCGCGCTGAACTGAACGAAGGCCACGCCGATCGACCAGACCTGGATCAGCACCACCACCAGCATCACATCGGCGCGGGGGTTCATCAGCCAGGCGATCAGCGGGCCGGACACCCCCAGCGCGAACCGGATCGCCACGATGGCCATCAGCAGCGGGGGCCAGCCCGCGACGGGCGCCTCAGCCTTCTGGTATCGCCTGACGCGCCCCTGCGCCCAAGCGTCGAACGCCATGCCGACGAGGGCGAACCCCAGCCCCACCCACGGCTGCCCGAGGGCCGCCAGGATCAGCCCGGCGGCCGCCCAGCTGCCGTAGAGAACGGCGGGCGGAGTAACCATATTTTGCAGAACAAAGGCCCAGACCGCGATCTTTTCGTCGGAGACAGAAGTCGCTTTCGCTCGTCTCGGCACGCGTCCTCGGCTTGGGTGGTCGCTGGGATGCGACCTATTGGCGAATAGAGCGCCGTCGGGGGTTTGTCCATCAACGACCCGCGCATTATCCGGTTCATTACAGCTCGGTAAGGTGCAAGACGGTCAATCGCTGATACGGTCTCGGCGCCCGGCGTTCCGGGCTTCGGAGCCCTTCATGAAATCCCGCCTGATCGCCACAGCTGCCGCCTCGGCCCTCCTTCTCGGCCTCGCCGCCCCCGCCTTCGCAGAGGGCGCCGCGCCCGCTGCGGCCGCCGCTCAATCGACGGGGCAGGCGCCGCAGGGCGTGACCGTGCCGCCGCTGGGCTTCACCAAGCGCGTTCTGGCGAACGGCCTGGAGGTCTATTCGGCGCGTGACGCCGACACCTCGAACGTCACGGTCCAGGTCTGGTACAAAGTGGGCTCCAAGGATGACCCGGCCGGCCGCTCGGGCTTCGCCCACCTGTTCGAACACCTGATGTTCAAGTCCACCACCAACCTGCCGCCCGAGACCTTCGACCGGCTGACCGAGGACGTGGGCGGCTCCAACAACGCCTTCACCGCCGACGACACCACCGCCTATTTCGAGACCGTGCCCGCCAACCACCTGGAGCGGATGCTGTTCGCCGAGGCCGACCGCATGGGTTCGCTGGTCGTGGACGAGCCGACCTTCGTCGCCGAGCGCGACGTGGTGAAGGAGGAATACCGCCAGCGGATTCTCGCCAACCCCTACGGCCGCCTATTCGGTCTGTTCGTGCCCGAGACAATCTACCAGGACAGCCCCTATCGCCGTCCGGGCATCGGCTCGATCGAGGAGTTGGAGGCCTCATCTCTGGAGGACGTGCGCCGCTTCCACGCCACCTATTATCGTCCCGACGCCGCCTATCTGATCGTGGCCGGCAACTTCGACCAGGCTCAACTGGACCGCTGGGTCGATCAGTATTTCGGCCCGCTGAAGAACCCGACCACGCCGATCCCGACCAACAATGTCGTCGAGCCCGAGCCGACGGGCCCGCGCAACGTCACCTACTATGCGCCGAACGTGCCGCTGCCGGCCGCCGTCGTCGCCTGGCCGACGGTGAAATACGCCGACGCCGACCGCGCCGCCCTGACCGTTCTGGACGGCATCCTGTCCACCGGCGAATCCAGCCGCCTGTATCGCTCGCTGGTCTATGACAAGCAGATCGCGGCCCAGATCGGCTCGACCCCCGACTTCTCGCAGCAGGCCGGCAATCTGTCCGCCCTGGCGATCATGGCCCAGGGCCATACGGCCGAGGAAGGCATCGCCGCCCTGAACGAAGAGATCGGCAAGCTGCGCGACACGCCCGTCAGCGCCGCTGAGCTGGCCGAGGCTAAGAACGAACTGGTCGCCGATGCCCTGCGCAGCCGCGAGACGGTGGACGACCGCGCGACCGCCCTGGGCTTCTCGCTGATCAACACCGGCTCGGCCGCCGCCGCCGACGAAGAGGTCGCTCAGATCCAGGCCGTCACTGTCGCCGACATTCAGCGCGTCGCCCGCAAATATCTGACGCCGCAGCGCCAATCGACGATCACCTTCCTGGCCGCCGACGACCAGAACCCCGCCTCGGTCCAGAAGATGAACGTGGACGCCCCCGTGAAGGTCGCCGACCTGGCCCCCGCCGGCCCGCCCGCCGTCCTCCTGCCCGAGGCGGAGCGCAAGCCTCTGCCCCAGCCGGGCGCCGAGGTCGCGCCCGTGACGCCGACCGTCGCCGATTTCCGGCTCGATAACGGCCTGCGCATCTTGGTCGCCCCGACCGACGGCGTGCCGCTGGTTTCGGCCCGCCTCAGCTTCGACGCCGGTTCGTCCGATGATCCGACAGGCAAGGCCGGCGTCGCCGCCATGACCGCCGCGCTTCTGACCCAGGGCACCAAGACCAGGACCGCGCCCGAAATCGCCACCCAGATCGAACAGCTGGGCGCCAGCGTGGGCGCATCGGCCGGGGTCGATTTCTCGAACGTCTATGCCAACGCGCCCTCGAACGCCTTCCCGGCGACCGTTTCCCTGATGGCGGATCTGGTGAAGAACCCGACCTTCGCCGGCGAAGAGCTTGAACGTCAGCAGGCCCAGACCTTGGACGGCCTGCGCGTCGCCCTCAGCCAGCCGGCGTCCATCGCCGGCATGACGGTCGGCCGCGTCATCTACGGCGACGCCCCCTATGGCGCGACGATCACCCAGCAGACTGTCCCGGCCATCACGGCGGCCGACGTCGCCGCCTTCCACGCCGCCCGCTACCGGCCGTCGGACGCGACTCTGGTCTTCTCGGGCGACATCACGCCGGCCGCCGCTCGCGCCCTGGCGCAACAGGCGTTCGGCGACTGGCGCCCGGCCGGCGCGGCCCCGGCCGCTGCGACCAATCCGGCCGGTCAGCCCCTGGCGCCGCGCATTGTCGTGGTGAACCAACCCGGCGCCGGTCAGGCCGCGGTCGTCGCCGCCGTTCGCGGCGTGTCGCGCACCGATGCGGACTTCTTCCCGCTGACGGTCGGCAACACCCTGCTGGGCGGCGGCTTCTCGTCGCGCCTGAACCAGGAGATCCGCATCAAGCGCGGTCTGTCCTACGGCGCCTCGTCGTCGCTGGGCGCACGGGCGGATGCGGGCCTGTTCACCGCCTCGACCCAGACCAAGAACGAGACCGCCGACGAGGTCGCCGATCTGATCCTGGCTGAGATCGCCAAGCTGGGAACCGAGACCCCGACCCAGGCCGATCTGGCCCCGCGCCGCGCCACCCTGATCGGCGGCTTCGGCCGCTCGCTGGAGACGGTGGACGGCCTGGGCGCTTTGGTCGCCAACCTGGCGCTCTATGATCTGCCGATGAGCGACCTCGCCGACTACGCCGGCCGGGTCCGCGCCGTCACGCCGAAACAGGTCGAGGCCGCCTTCGCCGAACACCTGCCGGTCAACCGTGCCAGCCTGGTCATCGTCGGCGACGGCTCGAAGTTCCTGGACGATCTGCGCGCCAAACATCCGAACCTCGAAGTCATCGAGGCGGGCGCCCTGAACCTGAACACCGGCTCGCTGAAGTAAGGCCGGATCGGCAAGCCCCCTCCTTCCCTTGCGGCGAAGGAGGGGGATCGGCCGCCAGCCGTCCTATGTTCAGAACCGAAGTCGTCTCTTTTCAGGGACTTTCGGGACGCCGTCGACAATCATCCATACAGGCGTCGAACGGGGATATGATCCATCCCCGATCTTTGACATCGCGATCTGTCCCTCCCGCGACCTTGAATCTCAGAGCCGGGCCCTACCGGCCTCGACAATTGCACGCGTTCAATTCGAGCGCAGATTTATCCCTGAGATTTCCGCCTCTTCGCGCCGAATTGCACGCCATTGCACCTTTTTCGCCGCGTGCAATTTCCGTCCGCTAGACCGACAGGCACACCACCTGGGCCACGCGCAGGTCGCGTCTCAGCCGGTTGGACACCTGGCCGTAATCCTCGGTCGTGATGGTCTGGCCGCGCGCGTCGTCGGCCGGCGTCTGTTGGCCGCGAATGGCCGGCCCGAAGGTCTCCGGCGCCGTCGTATAGATCCGGCCCCGCCTCGGCGCCTCGGCGATGGTGACGCCCACGACGCGGCCCTGCGCATCCAGGGCCGGCGCGCCGGACAGGCCCGACAAAGTGCCCTCAAGCCCATTGGTGCGCCCGACCTCGGCCCAGGACAGCACCGGCTCGTCGCGCGCCCCGCGCCCGAAGACCTTCAAGGTCTCGCGCCCCAGCAGGCGTGACGTCACCTCGCCGGGACGCCCTTGAGGAAAGCCCGGATGGAAGGCGCGCTGACCCTTGCGCAGCGGCGCCTCGACCGCGACCGGCAGTGCGGCGGGACCGCCGTCGGTGATCAGCAAGGCGACGTCGGCGCGCGGCGCCAGACGGACGTCGGCCGCGACCGCCCGTCCCTCGCCGACCACCAACGCCGGCTTGCGGCACCCCTCGACGACATGGCGCGCCGTCACCCAGCGCCCCCGTCCTGCGATGGAGAAGGCCGTGCCCGACGACGGCTTGAACGGCGCCTCGCCCGCATCGACGGTTACGGCGGCGTCAAAGGGGGTGATGGGGCCCAACAGCGCGCCCTCGGCCACATCGGCTCCCGCCTCCGCGACCGGCGGTACATCGGCGTTCTCGCGTCGCCCCAGGGACACCGCCAGAAACACGGCCGCCACCGCTCCATAGATGGCCCAGTCCGGCAGGCGGGGAAACTGCATCGCTCCGGCCGATCAGCCGGTCAGCGCGGCGGACAGGATGACGGCCGTCGCCAGTTTGGCGCCAAGCAGCACCACCGCCGCCGAGATCTCGCCATGGCGGATCCGCTCCGGCAGGCCCGTCAGCAGCAGGTCCACGACCCGAAAGGCCAGAAGCTGCAGCACCACGGTCGCCACGCCCCAGATGGCGATGTCGCGCACCGAGGTCGACACCGCCAGCGACACCGCCAGCGGCACCGCCAACCCCACCAGAATGCCGGCGAAGGCGATGGCGGCGGCGACATTGCCCTGACGGATCAGGGCGACCTCCTTCCACGGCGTCAGCAAGGCATAGACCGTCGCCCCCGCCGCGAGCAGCAGCAGGGTCACGATCAGGTGCATCACCATGACCGGGAAGCCCGAGGCGAAAGCCTGAACCTCGGCGCTGGAAAGGACGTTCGACAAGGAGGGGTCCATGCCCAGACGCCTTGCCCGATTGTCGCCCCAATCCGCAAGCGCGCCGGGGACACACTGCGTGACATTATGTGTCCGAAGGTTGTGCCCTCTCATCAAGAGAGGACATCAGGATCAGGCCGCCGCCTGTTCCGCCTTACGCAGAGCAGAAGCCCTGATCTTCTCGCTCTCCGACTTCAGCTGACCGCACGCGGCCAGGATGTCGCGGCCGCGGGGGGTGCGGATGGGCGAGGCGTAACCGGCCTTGTTCAGGATGGCGGCGAAGCGTTCGATCGTCTTCCAGTCCGAGCATTCGTATTCGACGCCGGGCCAGGGATTGAACGGGATCAGATTGATCTTGGCTGGAATGCCCTCGATCAGCTTCAGCAGCGCCCGCGCCTCTTCCGGGCTGTCGTTGACGCCCTTCAGCATGACGTATTCGAACGTCACCCGCCGCGCGTTCGACAGGCCCGGATAGGCCCGGATCGCCGCCATCAGCTGGTCCAGCGGGTATTTTTTGTTCAGCGGCACCAGCACGTCGCGAAGCGCATCGTTGGTGGCGTGCAGGCTGATGGCCAGCATGGCCGCCGTCCGGTCGCCCAAGGCCTGAAGCTGCGGCACCACGCCCGAGGTCGAGACCGTGATCCGACGACGCGACAGGGCGATGCCCTCATTGTCCGAGATTATGTCGATGGCGTCGGCGACGTGGTCCAGATTGTAGAGCGGCTCGCCCATGCCCATGAAGACGATGTTGGACAGGCGCCGGTCTTCCTTGGGCGACGGCCATTCCTCCAGGTCGTCGCGCGCCACCTGGACCTGGGCCACGATCTCGGCGGCGGTCAGATTGCGCACCAGCTTCTGTGTGCCGGTGTGGCAGAAGGTGCAGTTCAGGGTGCAGCCGACCTGGCTGGACACGCACAGGGCGCCGGCCCGGCCCACGTCGGGAATATAGACGGTCTCGATCTCGATGCCCGGCGCGGTGCGGATCAGCCATTTGCGCGTGCCGTCCTTGGACACCTGGCGCTCGACGACCTCGGGGCGGGCCAGGGTGAAATGCTCGGCCAGCTTGGCCTGCATGTCTTTGGCGACATTGCTCATGGCCGAAAACTCGGTCACGCCGTAGTGGTGGATCCAGCTCCACACCTGGCTGGCGCGCATCTTGGCCTTCTCGGGCGGACAGACGTTCGCGTCGATCAGGGCCTGGCGCAGGCCGGCGCGCGTCAGACCGCTGAGGTTGACGGGCGCCTTGACGGCGGGCGCGTTAGAGACGCGCGAAAGATCGAGCGTGATGCTCAAGGCGGCGATCCTGCGTGAGGTTTAGCCGGCCTATATAGCACGGATCCCGGCGATTGCATGGCCGGGGCGGATTCGACCGCCCTTAGAGCCCCACGTCCCAGACGCCGGCGTCGCGCATCCGGGTCTCGCGCGCCTCTTCGGCCCGGCCGCCCATGTCCTTGGCCATGCTGCGGATCGCGGTCGAGACGGTGGCCTTATGCACGCCCGGCACGATCGCGTGCGAGAAGGCGGCGCCCGCCAGACCCAGCAGCTTGAAGCCGAAGCCGGCCGAGGCGACCATATGCTGGATATAGGTCTCGTCGACCTCGCGCGGATGGTCGCGGAACAGGCGGTCGAACGGGGTTGAGCCCGAACGGCGGCGGTCGATCGTCGTCTGACTCATGGCGGCGGCCTTCCCTGCTTCGTCGCCTCATGGTCACGCCGGACGACCGGCGACGCAACCCCCATCGCAATCTGTTCATTGGACGTGACCGACACGCGACCCGCTCGCTTCAGACCCATCGTCAGAAGCGAAAACTCGGTCTAGGGTCGGCGTTCGATCAAGGAAATGCCCATGCCGATCCGCCTTTCGCTCGCCTCTTCCATGGCCGTCGCCCTGGCCCTGCTGGCCTCAGCGACGCCGGTGCTGGCGCAATCGGGCGCGGCAGGCCTGCCTTATGACGCCCGGCGCGGGGTCTTCAGCTTCTCGTCGGGGCTGGAGGGCTCGCTTCCGGCGGTGGTTCAGGTCACGACCCTGGGCCAGTCGCGCGGTCCCAGTTCGGACGCGGCCGATCCCAAACCCTACGCCTCCGGCTCCGGCGTCATCGTCGATGCGGCCGAGGGGTTGGTGATCACCAACAATCACGTCGTCGAGGGCGGGCGAAAGTTCACCGTCGATCTGACGGACGGCCGCCTGTTCGACGCCGTGCTGGTGGGGGCGGACAAGGCGACCGACATCGCCGTGCTGCGCATCACGCCCGACGGTCGGCCGCTGAACCTGAAACAGGTCCAGACGGTGGATTCCGACACCCTGCGCACCGGCGACCTGGCCTTCGCGGTCGGTTATCCGCTGGGCCTGGACCAGACCCTGACCATGGGCGTCATCTCCGGCCTGAACCGCTCAGGGCTAGGCGATGCGGTCGAGGACTATATCCAGACCGACGCGGCCGTGAACTCGGGCAATTCCGGCGGGCCGCTGCTGGACAGCCGGGGCCGGCTGATCGGCATCAACACCTCGATTCTGTCGGGGGGCCTCGGCGGCGGCAATGACGGCATCGCCTTCGCCGTGCCGACGCGGATCATGCTCTACGTCGCCGACCAGTTGAAGAAGAACGGCGAGGTCAAGCGCGGCGCGACCGGCGCCATCTTCGGCTCGCTGAACGCCGAGCGCGCGCGCGACCTGCATCTGGGCATCGTACGCGGAGCCGTCGTCGCCGATGTCGCGCCGGGATCGCCGGCCGAGCGCGCCGGCCTGCGCCACAACGACGTCATCACCCGAATCCAGGGCCGCCCCGTCGCCAACGCCGGCTCGGTCAACGCCACCATCGGCATCGCCGCGCCGGGCTCGGACCTCAGCGTCTCCTATCTGCGCGGCGGCCGCGAGGCGACCACGTCGCTGGCGGTCGAGACTCCTGCTGATCAGCCCGTGATCGTCGGCGCCCAGTCGGTGCTGGCCTATGGGGCGACCCTGCGAGACCAGGACGGCGGCGCCCAGGTCACGGCCGTCTCGGCCGGCTCGCCCGCCGCCCAGGCCGAACTGACGGCCGGCGATGTGATCACCGCCATCGCCGGCGCGCCCGTCGCCGAAGCTCGCGCGGCCGCGACCGCGCTGCAGAGCGCCTCGGGATCGGTCGAGGCGACCGTGCTCAGAAATGGAGAGACCCTGAACCTGACCCTGTCGCTCTAAGGCGGGGTTCAGACGCCGACGTGGCGCTGTCTGGCGGGGTCCAGACAGCGAAACGCCCGCCTTGCCAGGGAGGGGGAGGGGAAAGGCAGGGCGGGCGCTCGCTTGGAGGAAGCATCGGCCGCCGGAGCCCGTAAACTGGAAACATCCAGGGGGGCTGGGGGGGCTGTTCAGGATCCGGGACGCTTCCGAACTCCGACGAGCCGATGATCGATATTTCGTTGCGCATACGGGCGGGCGAAGGACCGAAACGGGGCCATTTCGTGTCTGCGTCGATTTCCTGGCCGCCTCTGGCGTCGGGCCTCCAGCGGCCTAAGTTGAACCCATGAGCCTGAACCCTCACGACACGACGCCGGCGCCCGGCCCCGTCTTCTTCGACCGTCGCGAACTGGACCTGATTCTCAGGGTCTATGGCCGCATGGTCGCGCAGGGCGAATGGCGCGACTACGCCATGGTCGGGCACAAGGACTTCGCCGAGTTCGCCGTCTTTCGCCGCAGCGGCGACGCCCCGCTCTACCGCATCGAAAAGCGACCGGCCCTCCAGACACGCCAGGGCCAGTGGGCCGTCATCGGCGAGGGCGGCCAGATCCTGAAACGCGGCCGCGACCTGGCCCAGGTGCTACGCGTCTTCGACGGCCGCAAGTTTCAGGTGGTCGAGTAGATCATCTCACGGCTCCCGCAAGACGGGCGATAGCCAGGAATCACCGTCCAAGACAACATCGACCTGAGGACGGGCTGGTCCGCCGACGACGATGATCGGCTTGAGAACGACGTCATAGTCCATGTTCACGTCAGCCGTTTCGTAAGCTGGCTGGGAAATCTTCGCCATGACGAAGTAGCGACCATCGGGCGCCTGATCGAAGTGGAAGGCGCCGCCTGCGCCGCACGTTCCTTCTCGAATGAAGGTCGTCGACTCCGGCCAATTCCAATGCGCCATAAAGCCTATGCGCCAAACCCCTTCCGCCTTGAGAGGCCATCCAAGGCGTTCCGACAATAGCCAGCGATTGCGAGGCGTATCGGGAATCAACCGGATGGCCCGTCCCTCGCAGGTCAGCGTTTCCTTCGCACCATAGTCCATACCGCCAGTAACGGGACGAGTCAGGTGCGTGGTCAGCGAGAGCGTGCCGGAAACAGGAAATCCCTCGGCTTCGAACCAGGTCTTCTCCGCCGCTCCGGGCTCACCGAAACGATCGGACGCCCGCTCTTCGGCCGCTCTTTGATAGGCCGCTAAAGTCAGGCAACTCGTCAGAGGTATTGCAGCCGCCAGAGCGACGACGACTTTCGTAAATCCCTTCACGGATCATCTCCCAAACCCACCCACAGGATCACCAAGCGGCGCGCAAAAAGAAAGGGCCCCGCGAGGGGCCCTTTCCGTATCCGTCTTTCGACCGATGTCAGTTCCGGTTGCCGCCCATGAAGGCCAGCAGGAATTGGAACAGGTTCACGAAGTTGATGAACAGGCTCAGAGCGCCGAAGCCGGTCGCCACGCCCATCGCGTTCTGGTCGCCGCCCAAGGCGTAGTACGTCATCTTCAAACGCTGGGTGTCGTAGGCGATCAGGCCCGAGAAGATCAGCACGCCCAGGCCCGAGATGATCAGGTAGAAGGTCCCGGACTGCAGGAACATGTTTACGATCGAGGCGATGATCAGGCCGATCACGCCCATGATCAGGAAGGTGCCCATGCCGGTCAGATCCTTCTTGGTCGTGTAGCCCACCAGGCTCAGACCGCCGAAGGCCGCCGCCGTCACCAGGAAGGTGGTGGCCAGCGAACCGCCCGTGTAGCGCAGGAACAGGATACCCAGGCCCGCGCCGATCGTGGCGACCACGGCCCAATAGAGCATATTCACGCCCTTGGCCGTCGGATTCTTCATGAAGAACATCGAGCCGAACAGCATCACCAGCGGCGAAAACTGGACGATCATGCCCAGCATCGTCAGACCGACGCGGCCGTCTGGCGTCACGCCGAACAGCAGCTGCTGCACCGCCGGCACATTGCCGGTGACATAGGCCAGGGCGCCGGCGACCACGAGGCCCAGGGCCAGCTTGTTGTAGACGCCCAGCATGAAGCTGCGCAGGCCGGCGTCGACCGACATGTCGGCCGTCTGCGGCAGAGGACGGGCGTAACCGTTGTTGAAATCGCTCATGGCGACGAACTTTCTCCGATTGGCCGGAGAGGCTTCTCCGGTCACAGGCTTCGAATATCGTGAGCCAAGGCCCGCGCTGCAAGGAAAACCGGACTTGGAGGCTTGTGTTCCGGCCGCTACTTTCGGTCGCATGCTTCGTCTGTTCACCGCCCTGACCCTGCCGCCAGACGTCGCAGAGACGCTGAAACGACGGCAATCGGGCCTGCCCGGCGCAAGGTGGCGGCCGCTGGACGCCCTGCACGTCACGCTCGCCTTCTATGGCGAGATCGACGAACGCCGCGCCGACGACCTGGCGTCGGAACTGACGCGCGTGACGGGCGGTCCGTTCGAGATCGCGCTGAAGGGCGTCGGCTGTTTTGGCGACGACCACCGCAGCCACACGCTGTGGGCTGGGGTCGAAACGCCCAACGAGCGCCTGTCGGTTCTGGCCGGGCGCTGCAAGGCCGCCGGAGAGCGGGCCGGGATCGGCATGGAGGCGCGCGCCTACAAACCGCATGTGACCCTGGCGTATCTGAAAACCCAGACCAATCCCGACCGGCTCGGCGCATGGGTGTCGGGGCACAATCTGCTGCATTCGCCGCCGATCCGCATCGACCGCTTCGGCCTGTATTCCAGCGTCCTGACCGACAGCGGCAGCCATTACGAACTGGAGCGGGAGTATCTGCTGTGACCACTGCCGCATACGCCGTTCCGCCCCACGTGACCTTGGGGCCGACGCTGGAGACGGAACGACTTATCCTGCGTCCACCGGCGGTAGAAGACTTTCCGCGCTGGGCTGATTTCATGGCCGATCCCGAAACCGCCCGCTTCATCGGCGGGGTCCAGCCCGCACCCCAGGTCTGGCGCCTGATCTGCACCGTCGCGGGCATGTGGGCCCTGACAGGCGAAGGCATGTTCTCCATCCTTGAAAAGGAGACCGGCCAGTGGATTGGCCGCGTCGGGCCGCTGCACCCCTATGACTGGCCCGGCCGTGAGGTGGGCTGGAGCCTGCATCGCGACGCCACCGGCAAGGGTTATGCGGTCGAAGCGGCCGCAGCCACGATGGACTACGCCTTCAACGTGCTGGGGTGGGACGACGTGATCCACTGCATCGCGCCCGAGAACCTGCCCTCCGCGGCGGTCGCGACACGGCTGGGATCGCGCAATCGCGGGCCGGGTGTCCTGCCCCAACCGCTCCAGGACATCGCCATCGATCTGTGGGGCCAGACGCGCAACGAATGGGCGATCAATCGGACGCGCCTGAAGCGCTGATCACAACCGAACGCGTCGTCGCGTCGTATCCCTTCCAAACCGAACGAGGATACGCCCATGTTTCGCGCCAACCTGATCGCCGCCGCAGTCACCCTCGCCGCCCTGCCGTCAATGGCTTTCGCCCAGGCGTCGAACGTCGATCTGAACCGCTTCGACGGCCGGTGGTTCGAGATCGAGCGCAATCACAATAACGTCCAGAAGGACTGCAGCCGGGCGCAGATCGACTTCATGCCGCAGGGCGCGGCCGACCGCTACGCCATCACCGTCACCTGCGTCCGGCGCGCCGATGGCAAAGTCGAGACGCTGCGCGCCAACGCCCGCGTCACCGACACCACGACCAATGCGAAGTTCCGGTTCAGCCTGACCGGCCTGCTCAGCTTCGGCGGCCTGGCGGGCCAAAACTACTGGGTCTACGACCATGCCCCGGACTACAGCTGGGCCATCATGGGTCTGCCGGACAAATCGAACTGGTGGATCTGGCACCGCAACCAGAATGCGACGCAGGCTGAGCGCGACCGCATTCTGAGCCGCGTCCGCGCGCTGGGCTTCAGCACCAGCCGCCTGGTCCACACCGGCCTCTAAGGCCCCGCTTGCGATAGGAACGTAGGCGGAACATAAGCTGTCGGCATGTCCGCCGTCTCCCATCTCGAACTCGTCTTCAGCCGTCCCGAGACCACCCTTTCGGTCACGCGCGGCGCGGCGCGGCTGATGATGGACATGGGCTATGCGCCCCTCTTGGAAGTCTGCCTGCCCAATGGCCGCCGCGCCGATGTCATGGCGATCGGGCGCAAGGGCGACATCGTCATCTGCGAGGTGAAGTCGGGCGTCGAGGACTATCGCGTCGACCGCAAATGGCACGAGTACGGACTGTTCTGCGACGCCTTCTTCTTCGCCGTCGCGCCCGAGTTTCCGCAGGACATCCTGCCCGACGAACCGGGCCTGATCGTTGCAGACGGTTTCGGCGGGGCGGTCGTGCGAGACGCGCCGGTGGTCGGCTTGGCGCCCGCCCGCCGCAAGGCGCTGACGCTGGCTTTCGCCCGGCTGGGCGCGATGCGGACCTTGCGGGACTAGAGCCGACGGAAGACGGCGGTTGCAAAACCTTCGGCGATCAGACGCGCCTCGACCTCGGCCAAGGTCTCGATCACGACGCCCTTGCCGCCTGTCGCGTGAATGATGCGTTCGCCATCCAGCATCAGCGCCGAATGACCCGTCCAGTCGTGATCGTCGTTCGGCGCCAGCCAGACGACGATGTCGCCGCGCTGGAGGTCCGATGAAGACGCGGCTCGACCCAACCGGGCCTGCGCGTCCGACCGGCGGGGACCGGGCAGGCCGCACGCCAGCAGGGCCTGCTGCACCAGGCCGGAACAGTCGGTGGAGATCGAAGACCGCGCGCCAAGTTCATGCGGCCGCCCGAGCAACCGCTCGGCGACCGCGACCAGATCCGTCTCGAACGCGCCGATCGGCTTCAGATCAGCCTCAGAAGCTTCCGTCGCCTCGATCACCAGAGCGTTCAGCGGCAGGGCGGCATCCACGGCGGCGATCCAGTGCGTCGCCAACGGCGCGCCGGCCGACAGACTGTCCAGGACGACCCAGCCGACGACGCCGTCGCGCCGCGCCCGGCCCCAGGCCCGGCCGTTCGATCGATCCAAAACGTCGAAGATCTCGCCGTGCAGTAGCTGGTCGATTCGACCGTCGGCGTCAGACAGGATGTCCGCCACGGCCACGCGGCAATGCATGGCCTCGGTCGCCCGATAGGCGTCCGCGCGCACCAGCCCTTCCAGCGCCTGTTCGGCGAGGTCAGGGCGAACGAGGCGATCGCCGGGCGGAAGAAGGTCGAGGACGTCGGTCAACGTGAACTCGCATTGGTGAACCCACAGCCTTATCCCCCGATGGCTTAGGGGCCGTTAACGCGATGCGCTTTTGCGAAAGAAAATCAACAGAACCGCGTTCTTGATGGCGCGACGCTGTCTTGCAGCGTCACCTTGGGCGCCCATTTCGGTTTGAGGCGGCGTCGCGCCGGGAGGTCCCTATGCTGCTGCTGAGCGTTCTGATCATTCTTGGCCTGACCCTCGCTGACGAAGGCGTCGTCGGCACGGCTCTCAGAAAATGGCTGGTCCAGACGCCTGCGCGATTCCTGGCGGGCCTGTCACGCGGTAGAGCGCTGGAGTTGGGCCTCGTCGCTCTAATGGGCGTCGCGGCCGTCATGCTGTTCGAGACGGAAGGCGCCCGCCTGTTCTCGATGGCCGCCCCGGACATGGTGGCCTGGGTTCTGATGTTCGACGTGACCGTCCTCTTCGACATCGTCGTTCTGGCGGTCAGTTTACGCGCGGTCGCCGGTTGGCGAGGCCTGATCCGGCGCCGCGACCTGATGCAGGGCCTCGCTCGAAGACTGATCGCCCGGATCAAAGGCGCGCGGTCGAGGGGCCGACGCGTCAGTAGGCCTCGACCGCCGCGATCTCAGTCGGGCGATCCTGAACCTGAGCCCGCCTACGCCTTCGCTTAACTACGTCGCGTAGCGGGCCTTCAGCATGGCGTAGCAGGCTCTCAGCGCCTGGGCCTCGCCGCCTTCCGGATAGCCAGGGCGGGCGCGGGGGTTCCAGGCGAAGATATCCATGTGCGCCCAGGCCCCCGTGGCCGGAGCGAACTTTTGCAGGAACAGGGCGGCCGTCACCGAGCCGGCCTGGGCCCAGCCGGCCGGGTCGTTCCGCAGGTCCGCGATCTCGGCGTCCAGCGCGCCGCGATAGCCAGCCCACAGCGGCATTCGCCACAGGGGATCGCGCACCTGACCCGCCGCAGCAAGCAGCCCGGCGGCCAGGGCTTCGTCGTCTGTGTAAAGAGGCGGCAGCTCCGGACCCAGGGCGATCCGCGCCGCCCCGGTGAGGGTGGCGAAGTCCAGCGTCAGGTCGGGTTGATGCTCGTCCGCCCGTGTCAGGGCGTCGGCCAGGATCAGCCGCCCTTCGGCGTCCGTATTGCCGATCTCGATGGTCAGACCCTTGCGGCTGTTCAGGATGTCGCCGGGCCGGAAGGCGTCGGCCGACACGGCGTTCTCGACCGCCGCGACGATCACCACCAACCGCACGGGCAGGTCCGCCTGCATCACCAACCGCCCCAGCGCCAGGGCATGGGCCGAGCCGCCCATATCCTTCTTCATGTTGCGCATGCCGGCGGCGGGCTTCAGGTCCAGACCGCCAGTGTCGAACACCACCCCCTTGCCGACCAGGGCGACCAGCGGCAGGTCGGTCCGGTCCAGCTTCCAGCCGATCTCGATCAGGCGCGGCGCCCGGTGCGGGGCGGCGGCGCGCCCCACCGCGTGGATGGCCGGATAGTTGTCTTCCAGCAGGGCGTCGCCGGTCGTGACGGTGATCTCGGCGCGGGCGCTCTCTGCAATCTCGCGGGCGATGGTCTCGATCTGCAACGGCCCCATATCGGCGGCGGGCGTATCGACCATTTCGCGGGCCAGAGCGCAGGCGGCGGCGATGCGCGAGATTTCGGCGACGTCCACACCGTCCGGCGCGACCAGCCGCACGGGCGTCCGGTCCGGCCGGGCCTTATAGCGGTCGAAGACATAGCCCCCCAGCAGGAAGGCCAGGGTCGCCAGTTCCGCGTCCTGCGCGGCGACCTCAAGCCTATAGAGGCCGCCCGGGAGCCGCGCCGACAGTCCCCGCACGCTCATAGGGTCAAAGGTCGCGCCCGCGCCGACGACCACCTGGCCGATCTCACCGTCCGCGTCCGGTACGACCAACAGCTGGCCCGGCTTGCCTTCGAACCCGTGCACGGCGCCCCAGCGGCGGGCCGCGCCCTCCAACACGCCGCCCGCCTGAACGAAGCGGATCGGGATGGCGCCGTCGCCGTCTTGGGCGGACACCAGCAGGGGATGCGAGACGGACATGAGGCCCTCGAAACGAAGTTAACCATCGGTTGACGCGAACCGGCGATTCTAGGGCCGAGACCTCTAGGACCGTCTGGACCTGACCCATGTCGCGCATGCCCGCCCTTCTCGCAACCGTCGCCCTGATCGCCCTGTCCGGCACGCCGACGCTGGCGGCTGATCCGACGGCGGCGACCGCGGCCCAGGTTCGCGCGCCGTCATCCGCTGCGGTGCGGGCCACCTATGACCGGATGGACGCCCTGTCGCGCTCGGTCTTCTGGGCCTCGGAGCAGCAGGCCGATCCGACCGATGCCGTAGCGGGCGTGAAACTGGCCCAGGCCCTGCGTGAGCTGGGCCGATACGATCAGGCGGCCGAGGCCGCCCAGGCGACATTGACGCTCCAGCCCAACAATCTGGACGCCCTGCTGGAGCTGGGCCGCGCCCACATCGCGCGCGGCCAGGCCTTTTACGGCGTCGCGCCGCTGGAGCAGGCGCGCGACCTGGCGCCGCGCGATTGGCGGCCCTACTCCCTGCTGGGCGTGGCCTACGAGCAGGTGCGTCGCACCGACGACGCCCGCGCCGCCTGGAACCAGGCCCTGGCCCTGTCGCCCGACAACCCCGACGTCCTGACCAACGCGGCCACTGCCGCCCTGACGCATGGCGATGCGCCGGGCGCCGAGACCCTGCTGCGTCGCGCCGTGGCCCAGCCGACCGCCTCGGCCAAGGTGCGCCAGAACCTGGCCATGGTGCTGGGCCTTCAGGGCAAGATGGGCGAGGCCGAACAGATCCTGCGCCGCGAACTGCCCCCCGAACAGGCCGAGCAGAACCTGCAATGGCTGCGCTCGCGCAGCACGAGCGGCGCGGCGACGTCCGGCGGCGGCGCGGCGACCTCGTCACCTGCGACCGACACCGCCCGCACCTGGAATTCGCTGCAAGGCGGCTGATCCGCCCGTTGCGGTCTGACCGCCCGCATGGTGGATGAGGCCATGACCGCCCTCCCCGCGTCCCGCGCTTATCAGGCCTTCCTGTTCGACATGGACGGCACCCTGATCACATCGACCCTGGCCGCCGAGCGCGTCTGGACCCGCTGGGCCGAGCGCCACGGGCTGGATGTCGCCGCCTTCGTTCCCACCATCCACGGTGTGCGCGCGATCGACACCATTCGTCGTCAGAACCTGCCCGATATTGACCTGGACGCCGAGGTCGCCTGGGTCGAGCGCGGCGAGATCGAGGACGTGGACGGCGTCGCCCCTATTCCCGGCGCCATCGACTTCGTCAAACGCCTGCCGCCAGACCGCTGGGCCGTGGTCACGTCCGCCTCGATCCCGCTGGCGCGCGCCCGTCTTAAGGCCGCAGGCGTCACGCCGCCCGCGGTCATGGTCACCGCCGAGGATGTCGAACGCGGCAAGCCTGACCCCGCCGGCTATCTGAAGGCCGCCGCGACCCTGGGCTTCAGCATCGCCGACTGCCTGGTGTTCGAGGACGCCGAGGCCGGCATCGAGGCGGGCGAAGCGGCCGGCGCCGACGTGCTGGTCGTCACCGCCGCCTGGACCCATCCGCTGGAGACGGATCATCCCACTCTGGCGGACTATGCGGATGCGAGTTTGGAAGTCCGATCCGATGGGCGTCTCGTCCTGACGCTGTAATCCTCCCCCTTTACGCCGCGCTTCACGGGGGAGGATTGAGCGCCTATCTTCGCCCCATGATCGACGACCTCTACAGCGCCCGCATCCTGTCGCTGGCGGCGAACCTGCCGCATGCTGGGCGTTTGCCCGCGCCGCAGGGCACCGGGGAGCGGGTGGCGAAACTGTGCGGGTCACGCGCGACGGTCGATGTGACGCTGGACGACGAAGGCCGCATCGCCGACTTCGCCCAGGACGTCAAAGCCTGCGCCCTCGGCCAGGCCGCCGCCGGGGTTCTGGGTCAATCGGTGATCGGCGCGTCGGTCGATGATCTCGAGGACGCCCGCGACGCCATGATCGCCATGCTGAAATCCGGCGGCGACGGACCCGTTGGTCGGTTCGAGGATTTGCGTCTGCTGAAACAGGTCGCCGACTACCCCGCCCGCCACGCCTCGACCCTGGTCTCACTGGAGGCGACGCTGGAGGCGGTGAACAAGGCCCTCGCAGCCCGAACGCGTCTCGCCGGCGCGGCCTGACGGGCAGGACCGGTTGATCCCCCTGCTGCAACAGGGGATAAGCGCGGCGAACCTCTCAAGCCCCCGGCCCCACCACACTCCGGCAAAGGCCAAACTCCGGCAAAGGGACGTGATGTCTCTCTATGAACGCGGCGTGCGCGCGGCCCATCGGGGCTACAAGCTGACGCTGTCTCCCCTGATCGGCCAGCAGTGCCGGTTCCTGCCGACCTGTTCGGATTACGGGCGCGACGCCCTGATCCAGCACGGCCCGGTAAAGGGGGGGTGGCTCACCGTGCGCAGGCTCTGTAAATGCCATCCCTTCGGGGGATCGGGATACGACCCGGTCCCGCCAGTTAAAGACTGACACATGATCGACCTGAAATTCCCCGACGGCGCGGTGCGCCAATACCCGGCCGGTTCGACGGCGCGCGACGTCGCGACCTCGATCTCGCCGTCGCTGGCGAAGAAGGCCGTGCTGGCCGAACTGAACGGCGAGCAACGCGACATGGGCCGGGTGCTGGAGACGGGCGGCGACTTCCGACTGATCATGCGCGACGACCCCGCCGCCCTCTACACGATCCGCCACGACACGGCCCACGTCCTGGCCGAGGCGGTCCAGACCCTGTTCCCCGGCACCCAGGTCACGATCGGGCCGGCGATCGAGGACGGCTTCTACTACGACTTCTACCGCGAAGAGCCCTTCTCCACCGACGACTTCGCCGCCATCGAAAAGGAGATGGGCCGGATCGTGGATCGCGACGCTAAGTTCGAGCGCGAGGTCTGGGAGCGGGATGAGGCCATCCAATTCTTCGAGGCGCGCGGCGAGAAGTTCAAGGCTGAGCTGATCCGCGACCTGCCGGGCACCGAGACGATCACCCTGTACAAACAGGGCGACTGGATCGACCTGTGCCGGGGCCCGCACTTCCCCTCGACGCGCCACGTCGGCAAGGCGTTCAAACTGACCAAGTTGGCCGGCGCCTATTGGCGGGGCGATTCCAAGCGCGAGCAGTTGCAACGCATCTACGGCACCGCCTGGGCCACCAAGGAAGACTTGGACGCCCATCTGCAGCGTCTGGAAGAGGCCGAGAAGCGCGACCATCGCAAGGTCGGCAAGGCGATGGAACTCTTCCACATGCAGGAAGAGGGCCGGGGCATGGTCTTCTGGCATCCCAAGGGCTGGGTCCTGTGGCGCGTGCTGGAAGCCTATATGCGCCGCCGCCTGGACGCCGCCGGATACGTCGAGGTCAAGACGCCCCAAGTGCTGGACCGCAAATTCTGGGAACAGAGCGGCCACTGGGACAAGTATCGCCCCAATATGTTCGTCTGCGAGACGGTCGAGGGCGAGGAGTTGAGCCTGAAGCCGATGAACTGCCCGGGCCACGTTCAGATCTTCGACCAGGGTCAGCGGTCCTATCGCGAACTGCCGCTGCGCATGGCCGAGTTTGGGGCCTGCCATCGCTATGAGCCGTCAGGATCGCTGCACGGTCTGATGCGGGTGCGCGGTTTCACCCAGGACGACGCCCACATCTTCTGCCGCGAAGACCAGATCGTCGAGGAGACGGCCGAGTTCATCAAACTGGCCCGCAGCGTCCATGCCGACCTGGGCATGGAGACGGCCTACATCAGCCTGGGCACCCGGCCCGAAAACCGCGCCGGCACGGACGAGTTCTGGGACAAGGCCGAGACCCTGATGGCTGAGGCCGCCCGCGCCGCCGGCACCGAGCCGGTCGTGACCGAGGGCGACGGCGCCTTCTATGCGCCCAAGCTGGACTTCATCGTCAAGGACGCGATCGGCCGCGAATGGACCTGCGGCACGATCCAGCTGGACTATGTCCTGCCCGAACGTCTGAACGCCACCTACATCGCCGAGGATGGCCAGAAGCACCGCCCGGTCATGCTGCACCGCGCGATCCTGGGCTCATTCGAGCGCTTCATCGGCATCATGATCGAGAACTACGCCGGCGCCTTCCCGCTGTGGCTGGCCCCGACCCAGGCCGTCGTGGCCACAATCACCTCCGACGCCGACGACTACGCCCGCGACGTGATGGCCAGGTTCAAGGCCGCCGGCCTGCGCACCGAGATCGACCTGCGCAACGAAAAGGTCGGCTACAAGGTGCGTGAACACTCGGTCGGCAAGGTGCCGGTCATCGCGGTCGTCGGCCGCAAGGAAGCCGAAGACGGCATGGTCGCCATCCGCCGCTTGGGCTCGCAGGCCCAGACCCTGGTTACGGTCGAGGAAGCCATTCGCCTCCTGACCGACGAAGCGACCCCGCCGGATCTAAAGCGCGCCGGTTGATGGATTGTAGGCGGCTGACGGCCGCCTCCAACTGCCCTGGTTCGGGTTCCATGTTCGATTCCGGACACTTCGATAAAGAAAAGTCAGCGTTCATCGTATCTTAGCGGAGGCCGGGCCAGGCTGCTTCCCAGCCCTGCGAGATCCGAAGATGACGACGTTCAAGACCCACCCTGGCCGTTCCCTGCTCCAGCATCTGATTGCAGACGGTCACATGCGGTATCTGATCATCGCCAGTTGGGCGGTTGCCCTGTTCACCGTCACCGATTGGGCGACCACAATGTTGTGGTTTGCAGCGGCGACCGCGTCAGGCCTGCTGCGAACGTTCGCCGAACGGGTCTTGGTGATCCGAAATGAGCGACTGCACGGGCGGATCAAGCTGACGGCCGCCACCATTTCCTGCATCGCCTGGTCGGCGGCGCCGCTGCTCGCCTTCCTTTACGGCGGCGCCTATGGCGTGCCGCTGGGCGTCGCCCTTCTCATGGCCGGCTATGTGCTGGTCTTCACCCAGATGCGCGCCGCGCCCCGCGAGGCCCTGATCGCATCAGCGCCCTATTCGGTGGTCGTGGTGCTGCTGTTCGCGAAACTGTGGGGCACGCCGGGCTTTTGGGTGGTCGTCAGCATGATCCCGGTTTTGGCGCTGGCCTTGCTGATCAAGGTGGCCATCACCCAGATGAAGGACAGCGATCTGGAAGCCGTCAACCGCCGGCAGGCCGAACTGATCGCCGAGTTGGAAACCGCGCGCGATAGCGCAAACGCCGCCAGCGCCGCCAAGTCCAACTTCCTGGGCGTCATCTCTCATGAGCTTCGCACCCCGATGAACGGGGTTCTGGGGGCCGCGCAACTGTTGCAGATGTCCGAGCTCAGCGACCGCCAGAAGGAGTTCGTCGGCGTGATCCGCGATTCCGGCGAAGGGCTTATGGTGCTGCTGAACGACATACTCGACATTACCAAGATCGAATCCGGCAAGATGGAGTTGGACTTCGTCGATGTCGAAGCCGAGACCCTCGCCGCCCGGTTGACGGGTCCGTTCAAGGCCCAGGCCGAGGCGCGCGGACTGACCTTCACGACCGACATCCGCGGCCCGTTGCCGCCGCTCCTCAGAATGGACCCGCTGCGCCTGGCCCAGGTGACGCACAACCTTCTGGCCAACGCCATCAAGTTCACGCCCAAGGGCGAGGTTCGCCTGATCATCGACAGCGAGCCGGCAGGCGAGGGCCGCACGACCTTGCGGCTTGGGGTCGCCGATTCCGGCATCGGCATCGCCGCCGACGATCTGACGCGCCTGTTCCAGCCCTTCTCTCAGGTGGACGGGTCATCCACCCGCAAGTTCGGCGGCACCGGCCTGGGCCTCAGCATCTGCCAGCGTCTGGCCGCCCTGATGGACGGCGAGATCACGGTGACGTCGACCCCCGGCCAGGGATCGACCTTCACCTTGCACGCGACGTTCGACACGCCTGCGATGCAACCTATCCGCGTTGCGGCCTGATCAGTCGCGCAGCAGTTCGTTGACGCCGGTCTTGGCCCGCGTCTGCGCGTCCACCCGCTTGACGATGACGGCGCAATACAGCGACGGCCCGCCGTTCGGGTCCGGCAGCGAACCCGGCACGACCACCGAATAGGCCGGCACCTCGCCCCGGAACACTTCGCCGGTCGCCCGATCCACGATCTTGGTCGAGCCCGACAGATAGACGCCCATGGCCAGGACCGCGCCCTCGCGCACGATCACGCCCTCGGCGACCTCGGCGCGGGCGCCGATGAAGCAGCCGTCCTCGATGATGGTCGGATTGGCCTGCAGCGGCTCCAGCACGCCGCCGATGCCCGCGCCGCCCGACAGGTGCACATTCTTGCCGATCTGGGCGCAGGAGCCGACCGTGGCCCAGGCATCCACCATCGACCCCTCATCGACGAAGGCGCCGATGTTCACGAACGACGGCATCAGCACGACATTCCTGGCGATATGAGCGCCGTGACGGACGATGGCGCCGGGCACCGAACGGAAGCCGGCCGATTGATAATCCGATGCGGTCCAATCGCCGAACTTGTTGGGCACCTTGTCCCAGAAGGGACCGACAGCGACGGGATGGTCCACCGACAGCGGCATGACGGACGGCGCGCCCGCCCGCATGATCTGGTTTTCGTTTAGACGGAAGGACAGCAGCACCGCCTTCTTCAGCCACTGATGCGTGGTCCAGACGCCATCCGCGCCGCGCGAGGCGACGCGCGCCTGGCCGGAATCCAGCAGGGCCAGGGCGGTCTCGACGGCATCGCCCACCTCGCCATGCGTTGTGGCAGACACCTCGGCGCGCTGTTCCCAGGCGGCCTCGACGACGGATTCGAGATGCGACAGATCGGTCATGCGGCGTCCTTGAAGGGCAGGTCGGAGAGGAAGTCGAGAAGGTCCGGGGCCACATGGTCGATGTGCGGCCCGATCGGCTTGCCATGACCGTCGCCGATCAGCACCGTCGCCATGCCCAACGCCTTGGCCGGTTCCAGGTTCTTGGGCGTGTCCTCGAAGAAGGCGGATCGGTGCGGATCAATGTCGAATTGCTCCAGCATCCGGCGGAAGGTCGCGGGATTGGGCTTGGGCGTCAGATCCCCATCCTCGATGGCGAAGACGCCTTCGAAACAGTCGGCGACCCCGATCCGGTCCAGCACACGGTGGGCGTAATCCCGCGCGCCGTTGGTGAAGACATAGCAACGACCGGGCAGAGCCTTCAGCCGCTCGGCCAGACGTGGATTGGGCTCGACGCCATCCAGCGGCACGTCGTGCACCTCGCGCAGGAACCGTTCGGTATCGACGGCATAGTTGGCCATCAACCCGGCCAGGGTCGTGCCGTGTTCGTCCAGGAACTGGCGCTGCATCGCGGCTGCGGCCTCGGGCTCCAGCCCGACGGCCTCGACCACGAAGGCGTTGATGCGCGCCTGGACCAGCCGCATCAGACCCTGCTCGCGCGGATACAGGGTGTCGTCCATGTCGAACACCCAGGCGCGCACATGCCCAAGGGATGTGGAATGGGGGTCGATCAAGACGCCTTCACCAGGGTGCCGGCGCCGAATTCGGTGAACAACTCGACCAGCATGGCGTGCGGCCGACGCCCGTCCAGAATGACCACCGCCTCGACGCCCGCGCGAACGGCGGCCATGGCCGTCTCCAGCTTGGGGATCATGCCGCCGGTGGCGACGCCCGTGTCGATCAGGTTTTGCGTCTCGTCCAGCGTCATCTGGCGGATGATGTCGCCGTCCGCGCCTTTGACCCCCGGCACGTCCGTCAGCAACAGCATCCGCTTGGCGTTCAGCGACCCCGCCACGGCGCCCGCCACCGTGTCGGCGTTGACGTTGTAGGTCTGGCCGTCTTCGGCCACGCCGATCGGGGCGATGACCGGGACCCAGTCTTCGGTCTCGGACGCGATCAGGCCGGCGATCAGCTTGGGATCGACCTTGGTCGGTTCGCCGACATAGCCCAGATCGACCTCATGCTCGATCATGCTGTCGGGGTCGCGCTTGGTGCGGCGCGTCTTCTCGACCGTCAGCAGACCGGCGTCCTTGCCCGACAGGCCGACGCCGCGCACGTCCGCCTCCTTGCCGGCCATGGTGATCCAGTGGGCGATTTCTTTATTCACCGCGCCCGACAGCACCATCTCGGCGACCTCCATCGTCGCGGGATCGGTAACCCGCAGCCCGTCGACGAAGCTGGACTTCACCCCGGCCTTGTCCAGCATGGCGCTGATCTGCGGCCCGCCGCCATGCACCACCACCGGGTTCACGCCCATCAGCTTCAGCAGCACCACATCGGCCGCAAACTGACGCGCCACGGCGCTCTCGCCCATGGCGTGACCGCCGTACTTGATGACCACGGTCTCGCGGTCATACACCTGAATATACGGCAAGGCCTCGGCGAGCGTCTTCGCCGTCTCCCAGCTGCGTTCTTCCGACTGGCGTTCTGTTTCGTTCATCACGCGCGCGAAATAGCGGGGGATGGGGGCGGTGTCACGCTACCACGATAATTATCCTTTCCCGTTATCTCAAACTTCCAATCTTTCTGGAGAATTCTACGGAGCTGCATTTCAATAGGTTTCGAAAGGCATTAGGCCTTCGACATGAGCACAGTTTGCATCGACGGCTACAACTTAGCCCTGCCTAATGGCACAGGCATAGCGACATACGGCCGAAACCTCCTGACGTCACTGAGTTCGCTCGGCCTAAGTGGTCAGGTCCTGTATGGACCGCCAAACGCCATCAGCGCGGACAATGTACTCAACGAAGTTGCGCTTGCAGACTCCCTGAATACATCCGCAAAAGTTCGAAAAAGCCGCCGTTATATCGATACTATTTCGACGCGGTTCGGGCGAAAGGCTGTCCCCGTCCTGCCAAGCGGAGAAGTTATCTGGCCAAGTCGGTCAGGCGGTCGACCAGATGCAAAGTCCTTTTGGGCGGCTCAAAATCTGTTTCACTATGCCCAAAGGGGTTTCCAAGTTTACGGTACGCCAACCCCGGTCACATTCGAGGGTGCCCCCAAACCGGACATCATGCACTGGACGGCCACCCTGCCTCTCCACGCGACTAATGCTCTGAACATTTACACGATACACGACCTGATACCGCTCCGGCTCCCCCACAGCACGACTGAGAACAAGTCCACATACCGCCGACTTTGCAACCACATAGCCAAAAAGGCAGACCATATAGTCGTCGTTTCCGAAACCACGAGGCAGGATGTTATCCGCTTGCTGGGCGTACCGGAAGAGAGAGTCACCAACACGTATCAGGCAGTGAAGGTCCCGTTGGAGTTCCGCGAGCGTCCTCAAGAGGAGGTGGCGCTAGAGCTTGAAGGCATATTCAATCTTGGATGGAAAGACTACTTCCTCTACTTTGGTGCAATTGAGCCAAAGAAGAACGTCGGGCGGATCATCGAGGCCTACCTTTCCTCCGGCGTCAAAAAGCCTTTGATCATAGTTGGTGGGCGCTCCTGGCTAGCTGAGGGTGAGACCGCCTTGTTGGAACAGGTCAAGCGAGATGGCGGCCCGAGCGCCGATCGTATTCGACGTTATGAATATATGTCCCAATCGATGTTGATCAGCTTGATACGCGGCGCGCGTGCCACGTTGTTTCCTTCCCTATATGAGGGCTTTGGCTTGCCCGTTTTGGAGTCGATGCTCCTAGAGACGGCGGTCCTAACATCTACTACTGGATCGCTTCCCGAGGTTGGCGGCGAGGCAGCGCTGACCGTAGATCCGTACGATGTCAGCGCCATAACGAGGGGTATTCAGGCATTGGATTCAGATGATGATTTGATGCACAAGTTGGTTTCGAAAGGCACCAAGCAGGCGGCGCTATTCTCTGAAAAACGGTACGTGGATAGGCTAAGCGCCTTGTACCAAAAGTTAATGTGACATTTATTCAGTCACAAAAAACTCATCTCCCCACGGACTCTTCAGTGCAAATTCATGCGTTACGAGATCTAGCTTGACTGCAATCACGTCGTAGTAGTGGCATAAAGCCATCCCTCGTCGGTATCCAGTTTCTAGCGCTGACAGGGCCGCCGCCGCTCCACCGATTTCTTGTGAGTAAGTGTAAGGCATTCCTACATTTGTTAGAAACAACAGACCATAACCTTGCAATACCAACTGCTCGCAAACAGCAACGTACTCCAGGTAGTCTCCGCTCCTCATCTGCGCTTCACTTGGGCCTTCGAAATAAAGTATTGGGACTTCTCGACCGTTTGAAATATGCGGAAGGGCAGACTTTATGATATCCGCATCAAATCCATCAGTATCAGTCTTTATGATTACAGGGCCGCTTCTATTTGAAAGAAGATCCGAAAACGTAATGTAGGGCCCTGACCAAATATCATCCCCTTCCGACGAAATCCGAGTAGCGCCGGTTTGCTCATTTCCCGAGAACGCCACCTTTCCAACCATATCGTCTGGCACCAGCAAGCTCTTGACGAGCTCGACGTTTGCAAACTTGAGAGCGTTCCGCTTCAGCACTGCAAAAAAATTGTCAGCTGGCTCAATACAAATAGCGGGCCCGTCTGAGAAGCGACGATAGTGAGCAAGGCTGTCGCCAACATTAGCCCCAACGTCGATTAGCGTCGGCGAAGATAGCTTAGCGCTCTTTATGACGTGGTTTACCACATTCCAAGGGACATAATCATATGTGGCAGGAAGATGTGGATAAAGATAAATGTGCCCAGGTGTGACCTCTATCTGGCTTGAGCCTACGCTTGCTATCTCTGTGTACACCTAGGATTTCCTCGTCAGGACCGGTCGCAGCCATGATTGACACTGCGAGTCGGCAACCGCATATCATCTAATCCGAAAACCCCACAATAAGCTATTGGATCGAGGTAGTGGGAGAGGGCTTCGCTGGAAAGCGTTGGCCGCACGGTGAATTTGGAAGGGCGATGAGCTTGGGCAGAGTTTTGATCTGTGATCCTATGTGCGTATTGCCATTTGGACACAACGTACCAGCGATGGGCTACTTCCGACAGCTGATTCAGAATAACACTAAAGATGTATATGCTGTGTGCTGTAAAGAGCTATCGGCCGACATTGCCAAAGCCAAATGTTTAACACCGTTTTTTCGTTTTTACTACAGCCGCTATTTTCCGAATGTCCGAACTGAATCTACTATCAAAACATCGCCTTCGCCAGGTTGGTTTATAGATGATGAAGAGAGGATGGCAACCGAGGACGCCTTAGCGCTACTTAGAGAATTTGGTATTGGCGCTGAAGATACTTTGTTCCACCCGCATCTCGATTTCTACGGCGCGGTCGGTTTACTGAATGCTCTGGAAAAGTGGCCGCGAGATAGGAGACCTCGTCTTCTTTTGCGCTTTATCGGTGTGATGGAAAACGCATCCCATACATATAGGGATCCGCTTGAAGAGCTGATCGGGCGCCTCAGGCTGGCAATGGAGGACGGGATTGAAATGTCTTTCAGCGCCGAAACACCGCTTTACGCTGACGTGCTCGCGGAAAAACTAGAGTCTATTGTCACCGTAACGGCTTATCCCGAAATGTCGAAGCCGATTCCAATGCGCGAACATGGTCCGTTCGTGTTCTACTGCGCGGGGTCAGCGCGTCACGACAAAGGGTTCATGCACTTGCCGGAAATTTTCTCGGCCGTGCGGCGCCGCGATCCGGAAATGACGATCCGGTTCATCACGCAAATGCTGCCTGCGGCCGACCTCAAACACAGCGTGACTACGGCGCGAAACCTTTACGCGCTTCCTGGCGTCGAAGTGCAGGCTTCGGCCATTTCATCCGAGGAGATGATTGCGGCCTATGAACGCAGCCATGCCGTCCTTCTTCCCTATGATGCGGCCACCTACCGCTATCGTGGCTCGGCAGTTCTTATGGAAGCAGCTTTTCACGGAAGACCTGCAATTACCCTGGAGGGTACGGCATTCGCCGGGATTGCTCGCCACTACAATCTAGGCGTGGTCGTAGACAGCGTTCCTGCCATGGTAGACGCGATATTCGAGATGGCGGGGACGAGGCGGTCAGTTCTTGCTGGCCGAGCAGCGCAGGCGCGACATCGATTTCATTTGGACAATACTGCCGCATTCCAGAGCTGGTTGAAGATTTGATGAAAACGCTCCTTTTTGTGGATCACGCCTTCCACACTTCGACGGCGTCAAGTCAGTTTTTCATAGATTTGCTCAAACGACGATTCGATGTAAAAATCGCGCATATAGATCCTCCGTCGAATATTGCCGAAGAAACCATCGCACTTGCCGCAAGCATAGATGTCGTTGTGATCTGGCAGATGGACTATATCGCGCCGGTGTTCTTGGCGCTCGGGATCCCGACGGTTGTTGTCCCGATGTACGATGGTTCCGCTACGATGCCGGATTTACACTGGATATGGTCCGCCAAAGCACAGTTTGTGAATTTCAGTTTTACGCTGCATCATCGCATCGCTGGACTGGGGAATAAGTCCTTTCTGGCGCGCTATTTCATGCCGGTTGTTTCACAGAGCGAGCGGGCGACATTCAAGACTGGCCTAAGAGCGTTCCTTTGGCAGCGACGTCCTGAACACGGCATCAGCGCACCGGCCATCATGAAGTTGTTGCACGGCCAGATCGAGTCACTTCACGTGCATAACGCACCGGATGAGCCACACCTTGATACGCGTGCGTACAAGGTGTCCTCCACGTCGTCTTGCACGGTCACTCAAACAAGCTGGTTCCCTAACGCAGCCGATTATCATGCCGCCCTAGCACAAGCGAACGTGTTCATTGCCCCACGGCGCGCCGAGGGAATCGGCATGGCACTTCTAGAGGCTATGAGCCGCGGGATGCTGATCGTGGCATGCGACGAACCCACGCACAACGAATACATATCAAACTGGTTAAACGGCGTCCTTTACAACCCCGATGAAGCTCATTCGGTGACAATCACCGCGGATCAAGCCGAGTCTCTTGGTTACTTGGCATACGAAACTGCAAGAATTGGTCGACAGAACTGGGAGCTGCAAGCTCTCGAGCTTTTAGATATTGTTGAAAACTGTGAAGCGCCAAACAAAATTGACATTCCAGATATCGCCGCGTTTTCGCGAGCGCTTTCCACCTCCTATTACAGTGGCATTATCGCGTATACGACATTTCTGATAAAGCATGCGGATCTGGTAGGTTCGATGTCTGGCTGTCCCGTCGCTACGTACATCCCCGTTGGGAGTAACGAGGCATCGTCACCTCATGATATGCACCATGAACGTGGCGATGCGCCTTGGCTGGAGGGTGCCAGAGTTCCGTTAACCCCCGGGAGAGCCGACACCTACGTGAGTTCCGGCCAGCTGGAGCATGTCGGAAGCGTTGCATGGATAACGGGCCATGGCTGTGAGATTCGCTTCCGGACCGACCCAATTGCGACCGCCTTCAGCAATTTGAAACTATCCGTGGTGGTTCCCGCGGGCATGGGGAGCCAAACGCTTATCGCGACTCTGAACGAGTGGACACTAGGGGTAAGAGAACTTGCGGAGGGGGCTTCAGAAGTAAACTTTGACCTGCCGCTTCATATTCAGCGCGGCTACAGCTTGCTTCGCCTTCAAGCGACGACAGTCTGTCAAGGCGTATCCGATGATGTTTTAGTATCCTTCGGGATGAACGATATCCTGTTTTCATGAAACGCCAACTAGCCAGATTGTATCGGAGAGCTCAAAGGGCGCTCAATTCCGGAACCGTTTTGCCTCGCGAACATGCGCGTCGTGGCGATCTGGCGCGGGATAGTGGGGATTGGTCTCAGGCCCGCGAGCACTATTCGATTGCCCTCGCCGGTGATCCTTCTCTGGAAGCGATTTGGGTGCAGTTGGGCCATGCCCACAAAGTCGCATCGAACATGCCGGAAGCTGAGAAAGCCTATCGAAGGGCGCTCGCGCTCGACGCCGCTAACGCCGACACGTGGCTTCAACTCGGACACGTCTTACGGCTTCAAGGAAAGCTGAACGAAGCCCGTAAAAGCTACGAACAGTCTGCCGCGCTTTCTCCCGACAACGTCTACGCCATTCAAGAAGCTGCTAATCTCGGCGCAAGCGTAACGGCGCTAAGGCAGGCGCGAGGTGAGTTCGTGCGTGCCACGCAGACACCACGCTACGGTAATCGTACAATAGGGGACGGAACCCTTTTATTGGATATTACAGGGGCGCTTGATCACGGCCTAGTCGTAGCAGCAACCGTTACAGCTTCAATGAAGTCGCAATACGACAGAGTCGATGTCATACAGTGGCGAGAAGGTCGCTGGCATGATATTAAAGGTATACCTTACGATTTACCAGCTAGTTGCGCGGCGCTAATCGTCACCGGGCCTTGGCTACTTCACCGGCCCGAACACATCGAAGGCCTTTTGTACGATGCCAAGTCAAGGGACATTCCGATTCTTGCCGGTTTGGTAGATTTCCCGCAGCCTACTGCGGCGAATGACGATCTCAGCGGATTTAAAGTCGCGCAGGATTTCTATCTTGCCTTGTTGAACGAGGTGGCGTCTGGCGCCGTCACATTCCTTGATCTGGATCCCGGCGACATTCAGAACATTGCGCAGTCGTTTTCGGCGCAGATCGCCACCATCCGCCCAGAGCTATCTGGTCAGAAGTCTATAGATCCGAGCGGACCAATATTAGTTTGTGGTCCGGAATCTTCCGACGAAATGAAGATCGTCAAAGCGGCTCTTCCGTTATTGGATCCGAAACAGGCGTCATTATTCCGATTGATCGATTCGCACTCCGATTCCGATGTCGAGGTTAGCGCGTCTGGTGTTGTGCTGGCCGCATCGGACCCAGGAGCACGATTACTCGGCTTGAGCATAGCGAGACAAGGCCTACCGCTAGCGTTGGCCTTACGACATGGTTTGGGAGGACTGGCGCCTCGTGCCGACATGAGGCTGACGACCAGCGACATATCGTCGGTCGCGGTTCAGCTTAAAGCCTTCGCATCGCTCGTTGAGGGAAGAAGGCTGATGCGGGACGTCCCCCCCCCCCCCTACCGCGGCAATACGGTTGACGAACTACAGAAATGGAAAGTGCGCCTCGGCAACAGTCCAGCGAGGGCCCGCTTGAGTATACTTCGGAGACGCAACACCCTTCCCTTTACAGACATTGACTCGCGACTAGTCATTAAGCCCGAAAGCCTTGCGTTTCTCGATAAAGATGGTTTTCTATTGACTAAAGAACCGATTCAACTGGGCATAGTTTCTGGGAATGAACCAGTCATTGCGATGTTGCTGTTCGTTTCACCACATGGGCCTGACAGCATTTCTCTCCAAGTCGGCACAACTCATGCCACGATCGAGGCAAGGCTCCCGAGCGGAACCATGAAATGGCTAAAAGTGCGTGTGAACGCACGGAGCATCACTGAGACTATCATCGTCAAAGGTGATAAGATATTGAAAAACGACGCGTCTAGGCTTGCGGCAGTATGTATCTACCCCGCTAATCAGCCAAACGCGTGGAGTAACTTTTTAGATCAAACTTCGCGCGGCACCTATCCGCACATAACGTCTATCGCTCGAAGATTTGCGAACGGGCAGTAACGCCTGCGCATTATCTTTTCCGACCAACGATCAGTTTAACCTTTGTAATATTACGTCTGTGAGTTCTATTTCCCCAGAAAGACTACTATTTGCCAGTATCAGTCTGAGCTCGAGTTGATCTGCATTTTGGAGAGTTGCATCGATTGCGATGCTGTATCTCCCCGCGTCACTTGGGCGGAAGTTATGGTGAGAAAAGTCCTTTACCGAACCCCACTCAATCCGAAAATGCTGATTTGAAGCATCGCGGTCTACCGAAAATATGATAGTTGCTCTCCACGTACCTCGTGGCAGCCAGTGATAGGCTCCATAGAGCAGGTACCGCGCTCGCCCCGCCAGCCCGATACGTCCAGGCACCCGCCCGTCCGCAGAATGACGCCTATCCAAGGCGAACATTGTAAGTGGAAGATGAGCCGAATCGCCAGGCCTCACGGGTCCGCCAGCGAGCAAAGCGAGAAGTGGGTGCTTCGGTGTAGGACGCTCCGACTGAATCGCCTGCAGCATTTCTTTCATGCCCGGTGGATTGTCGGGAAGCACATCACTTTGATTCCGCGATACACCGTCGTAAGTTGTAGAGAGAAGACGCGAAACCGTGTCAACGTCAGCACCCTCCATCACGTTTGGTGAAGGGCTTGCGAAAACATGGAATGCTGGCGATGCGGCAAGGCCGACTGCAGCATCTCCCACAACAATTACATCAGCTGCGCGGCTGGATTCGTACTCAGGAAAGAAGAGCTGAACCTCGTGTTTGCGTGCCATCACGAGTAGCGCAGCCCTGCCAGCCTCACCCTCTAATGCTAGGCCAGGAACTACCAGACATCCAGGCGCCTTCGCGACCATCAACATCAGTGTCCCACTGTCTCACTCAGCCCGAAGCCACTTATAAACATCCACGCCCTCTTCAATGTCATCAAATAATCTCGTCTTGCCACTTTCAATAACGAGAGCTCGTTCGCAAAGATTACTGATCAGATTCATATCGTGCGACGCCATTATGAACGCTCTTTTACCGCGCTTTATAAAAAGTTCATCTTGGCATTTCTGCTGAAATCGCGCATCCCCAACTGCAACCAACTCATCTATCAAGTAACAATCGAACTCAATTGCAAGCGAAAGACCAAATGCAAGCCGGGCCCGCATGCCTGAAGAGTAGTGTTTGACGGGTTGTCGCAACGCGCTGCCCAATTCGGCGAAATCATCTACGCGACTTAGAAGGTTAGAAAAGTTTCTTTTGTATATTCGCGAAAGAAATCTAATATTGTCCAGGCCAGAGAGGCTGCCTTGAAAGCCGCCGCCAAATCCTATAGGCCAAGAACTCGACATCGACCATGTTATTTTTCCGGACGTCGGCGGGAGAATCCCACCCAGCATCTTAATCAAGGTAGATTTTCCCTGACCATTGCGTCCAAGGATAGCAATGCGCTCTTCATGTGCCAGCGTGAAGCTGAGATCAGAAAACACCTGTTTCGATCCGCTGGGATAGACCTTGGATAACTGTTCGACCATAAGGCCAACTTTTTGGCCTGCCTCGATTGTCATTACTGGCGATGCTCCTTGACGCCAGTCCAGATCAGCCAGCCCACCCCGTATAGCAACAACATTGTCCCAAAGACGGTGAGAATGGCCAGCAGTCGCTTCGGCTGTGTCGGCTTATCGGCGAGGCTAGGACTTACAACCCGCTCCAAATATAGCTGCTGACGTCGGGCATCCTGCCGCGCGCCATTAAGCGTGGCTGTTGCGGAGGCTAGGTTTCTCGAAGCTAACTCGCGCCTCCCGACAAGAAGTTCATAGTCACCCACCTGAGGCGCCAGAGAACCGTTTGCTCCCGCGATCCGTTGACGCTGCGCTTCGATTTGGCCTTCAATTGCGCGCAGACGGGCATTCAGTGCAGCGAGCTGGGGACTTTGGGGGGCTTGCGACTCGAGTTGTTGCTTCTCGGCTGAAAGCTCTGCTTGGTTCAAAAGAAGGCCACCGAGCAACTCAGAGGTTTCGGTCGCGACATTGGCAGGGTCGATGAATCGTTGGCTAGTACGGAAACGGGTTAGCTCAGCCTGAACCCGAACAACTTCTTCTTGAGCGTCCTTGACGGCCGCTTCGGCCTCTACCACAGCTGTTGCTGTAGCGCGTCGGTTCAGGCGGTTTACAAGATTCTCTCCGCCGTCCAACAAACCGTTGGCGATGGCCGTGGCGTCTTGCGGACTGAAGGCCTCGACGCGCAGCGTGCTCATGCCATTTGTCGAGTCATGGCCGACAACCACGAACCGCTGAAATCCCTCATAGAAAGTTTCGCGACTGTCACCCTCCCACGGACGGCGAAGACGCGAGAATGGATCGACGCCCGGTCTACTCAGCATGGCTCGAACATCATATTTACCCTGAAGGTCTTTCAAGGCGTCACGTGACTTAATGTATTCATGGACAGCAAAGGCATCGGTCTGGGCCGCACCAAGCCCAACTCCCTGCAGAGCGACTCCAAGAGGCGATGGCGTTTGCTGGGCTTGGGCGCGAACGATAAATCGGGCTTCCGACACGTAACGAGGCGTCGCGATGAAGGCATAGTAGATTGCAGCCACCAATGTGGGCAACACGACGACAACAACGAACGGCCATGAAACGCGTTCGCGCCAACCCTTTCGCTTTTGGCCAAGAGCTTGCCCCGAAACAGGCCCCAAGAATGTAAGTTTTGCTTCAGACATCGTCACCACAGGGACAGACCCCGTTCCTATTCCACATCAACGTACTTTAAGGCGGTTGAAAGCACGAGGAGACCGACAAAAAGAAGAACCGTTCCACAGAGGGCCGGATAGAAGGGATGATAGTACGCTTCGAAAAATTCCCCGAAAAATCCGGCGCGCACCATTTCCACAGCATTGGGCATGGGCACCAACAAGAACGCTTCTCGATAAGCCGGGGGGACAATCGATACCGTAAAAAATGCCCCAGACAATGGTATGAGCATATAAGTAAATAGCTGCGTAACGCGCTCTACCACTTCGAACCTTACAGCAAGCGCGCTAAGCAGAAGAGCGAGGCCAAATGAAAGCCAAGCCAATGACAACCACCCCCAATAAAGAAGCAGAGGAATTTTAGGGAACGACACTTGCCCCATCGCATATAAAATCACAAATACAGCCAAAAATGCTGCTGTAGTGCCCATGAATTCCACCAGCGATCTTGCGGCATACACATGGATGATTCTGACTTGGCGATGGTGAAGAAGGCCGACATTGGCCTGAATAGCGCCCAAGCTGTGTTGAATGAAATGGCGCAGAAGCAGCAAGCACATGTACCCCGTCATGACGAAGGCACCCACCCGAACGCCGTGCTCGTAGGGAGGCTTCAGCACGCTCCACATGGCGATAACGCCGATACAGAAAAGCAGAGGTTCGCCGATGACCCACAGAAATCCTAGGCCTTCCCGTCCATACCGGGTCACCATTTCGCGCATCATTAGAGCCCGGGTGATCCGCGCCTGCCTAGCGATCCCGCCGCCGAGTTCGCGGATTGAAATAATCACGCGCGCCAAAAGTCTGCCTTGAGATTGTTGCCTCTGATGCGCCTGCATACACCATATATCGGGCCAGGAAACGTTTGTTGGGCTAGGTTGCATCAATTGCTCAGAGAAAGCGAAAAACAGCCTCGCGTCAGCTATGAAGGGCGGCTATTTAGCAGCGTAGGCGCGTCCTTCACTGCGCATAGAATGCTTGAGAATAAAATGGTCCAATTTAATGGTAAGGTCGCGCTCGTCACGGGCGTTACGGGACAGGATGGTGCATATCTGTCGGAGTTGCTGTTGGAAAAAGGCTATATTGTCCACGGCTTGAAGCGGCGATCGTCATCATTCAACACGGGGCGGATCGAGCATCTCTACCAAGACCCTCATGAGAAAGACCCGCGGTTCATCCTTCACTACGGCGACCTGACGGATTCAACCAATCTGATCCGCATAGTTCAGGAAACTCAACCTGACGAGATCTACAATCTAGCAGCTATGAGCCACGTTCAGGTGTCGTTCGAAGCGCCGGAATACACGGCCAATGCCGACGGCATTGGCACCCTGCGTATCTTAGAAGCGATCCGCATTCTCGGTCTCGAGAAAAAGACGAGGTTCTACCAGGCCTCAACATCGGAGCTTTATGGTTTGGTGCAGGAAGTGCCGCAGTCAGAAACGACGCCCTTCTATCCGCGCAGCCCGTACGCCGTAGCTAAAATGTACGCTTACTGGATCGTGGTGAACTACCGTGAGGCCTATGGCATGCACGCTTCCAACGGCATCCTGTTCAATCATGAGAGTCCGCTTCGCGGCGAGACCTTTGTGACACGCAAGATAACCCGTGCGGTCGCCGCCATTAAACACGGCTTCCAAGACCGGTTGTATCTCGGAAACATCGACGCAAAGCGCGACTGGGGTCACGCACGTGAATATGTGCGCGGAATGTGGATGATGCTGCAGCAGGACAAGCCCGATGATTATGTTCTTGCAACAGGCGAGACAACGGTTATTCGCGACTTTGTCACATATGCCTTCAGCCAAATCGGCGTGGTGCTCCGCTGGGAGGGGAAGGGAATTGATGAGAAGGGGATATGTACGGCGACCGGCCGTGTCTATGTCGAGATCGATCCGCGCTATTTCCGCCCGACGGAAGTCGACCTGTTGATCGGCAACCCTGCCAAAGCCAAAGCCAAACTGGGTTGGACTCACGAGACAAAGTGGGAAGCTCTTTGCGCCGAGATGGTGGCTGCAGATTTGGTTTCAGTGTCGCGGGAGCAGCGCGGCAATGGCGAGTGAGGTCATTTTCCCGCTCAAGGGCAAACGAGTATGGGTCGCTGGCCATCGTGGCATGGTCGGCTCAGCTATCGTTCGCCGTCTAGCCAGAGAGGATTGCGAGATCATCACGGCGAGCCGCAGCGAGGTCGATCTGAGGAGCCCCGCCGACGTCAACGCCTTCCTCGCCCACAGGAAGCCGGCCGCGATATTCATGGCGGCCGCTAGAGTCGGCGGGATACTTGCAAATGACACCTATCCAGCCGACTTCCTCTACGACAACCTGATGATCGCGGCGAACGTCACCGAGGCCGCGTATCGCAACGATGTCGAGAAGATGCTATTCCTTGGTTCCAGCTGTATCTATCCGAAGTTGGCTCCTCAGCCCATTCCAGAAGACGCCCTGCTGACTGGCCAGCTAGAGCCTACCAACGAGTGGTACGCGATCGCCAAGATCGCCGGCATCAAACTGGCTCAGGCTTATCGCAAGCAGCATGGTTGCGACTTCATCAGCGCCATGCCTACAAATCTCTACGGGCCCGGGGACAACTTTGATCTGAACACCAGCCACGTCCTGCCAGCGCTTATCCGAAAAGCTCACGACGCAAAGATCACCGGCGAGGATCACATCACGATTTGGGGGACTGGCACACCGCGTCGGGAGTTCCTGCACTCTGATGATTGCGCCGATGCCTGCGTTTTCCTGATGCAGCGATACTCCGACGTTGAGCACGTCAACGTGGGGTCAGGTAGTGACATCGCGATCATCGATTTGGCGCGCCTCGTCAGCCATGTTATAAAGTTTAGCGGCAATATCCGCACCGATCCCCTTAAGCCCGACGGCACTCTGCGCAAGCTCATGAGCGGCGATAAGCTTAGGCAGCTTGGGTGGAAAGCTGATATCCCTCTAGAAGAGGGCATTGCGGCCGTATATGAGGAATTTTGCCGTCATCTCTAATCCTTAAAGTGAGGCATTATGGTGACTAGTGACGTAGAGGCTTGGTGCCGATGACGAGTGACCGACGACGTCTATTTATCCAAGCCAACAAGACTATCTCGGAACTTTACCTTAGACGCGGAACTTCGAAGTTTGTCTATGCGGACCTCATGCATAACAATCTGGAATATCTTCTTCGCTCACTTTATATAGCTCGATCTACGGCAATTATAACAGGTTGCGATCTTATTGGTATTGCCGGAAATCCAGGCGTCGTTGAAAGATCGGCGTATTTGGACCCAAAGCAATTTGACTTTGAACTCGCTGAGTCTTTTGGCGTAAAGCAAATTATTTTTGCACCAGCCCAGAGTAAGTACGAAGCGTGTTCGTTCTTCGAGCCACTCCTGGATCCAAGCTCGCGCTGCGATACAATTGGCCGAGCTTCGCTAGAAACTATTCGCAACCTTCAGAACCTGCAGGATCAGGATGGCGTGCAGATCGGCCGCATAGTTCAAGACACCTTCATGAGATCGAACCTTTGGCCCACAATTTATGAATGCGATGCCCTAAACTCCACACGCGAAGAGATTGATACTCTGAGCGGATGGCTAAGAGATATTTTCCGTGACCGACCTCCTGAGGCATTTGTTTCTGGTCACATAGATTACTCCCCATGGGGACTCGCCATGCAGCACTGCTTGGCTGAAGGCGGAAAGGGAATATACTATAGGTGCGACGTAAGAACTCCAATTTACGTCTTGGGGCATAGGGAAAATAAGGAAACGCTAAATGGATTGTTACGTCGGGCTGACGAGAGAGCTTTTCTAGAGTACCGCGATATCTCGGAGATTTCTCGAACAAGTATAGATATAAGGCACGCGTTAAACGACTCGATTTCAAAGAACTGGCGCTGGACGACTCATCCCGATGCAGGCGATCACTTTGAGTGGCCTTTTTCAACCAACCTCCCCACCGCTTGCCTATTCACCCACACGTTCACTGACCAGCCCAGCGCAGATGAATCTGTCTTCATCGACCATCTAGATTGGCTTGAAAAAACGTTGGCCCATGCCGCCGCACGAGGGGACTATAATCTGTTGGTGAAGGTTCACCCATTGGATGGTCTATTTGATCTATCGAAATCTATAGACCGCCTAGAGAATGAATTTTCAACACACAAAAATATTGTGTTTTCGCGCCAACCTATTCCGACCAGCACTATAGTTAACAAATGCTCAGTCGGCATTACAGTAAGAGGAACGCCTGGAATTGAATTCTCCGCATTGGGCCTGACAATGCTTCTCGCGGGTCGTGCCTACTACGATCATGTCGAGTGCGTTATCAGGGCCAACTCTGAACTTGAATACTTTTCTTATCTGGAAGATATATTGTTTAGCAGAAGTAAAACGTTTGATACCATTATTGCTAAAGAATATGTAGCTTTTGATCGCTACTGGGCAGCTCCTTTCTCGCCTTTACTAGGCTCTTTTAGCGCCAATCAGGATCCTGAGTTAATTTGGTCGAATGCATTATCTGCATGCCCAGCTACTGCATTTGAGATGGATGAAATTACACGATGCTTATCAGACGCGATTGGTAACTGCGAAAAATACGGCTCGGCGCGCGCCGTTCCTCGACACGCAAGTTCGCTTCTACTGAATTGATAATATTGATGAACAACTCTATAGATTGTTACATTCCTGCCAGGCTTGGAAGTTTACGAGTCCCTGCAAAGAATCTCCGCCTTCTTGGAGGTATGCCACTGATAGCGCACGCAATTAATACGCTAAAACGGACTGAAACTATCTCGTCATTTTGTGTCAACACTGAAAGTCCGATCATATCCGAAGTCGCAAGGAAATACGGGGCCGCCGTTTACGACAGGCGGCCAGACCTTGCCATTTCATCGACCTCTACGGACGAAATAATATATGATTATGCGCTTAACTCTTCTTCCGACCATCTTTTGCTCGTCAACCCCACTGCGCCCTTCCTAAAAAGTGAATCTATAGATTCCGCTGCACGGCAATACTTGAAAACAGGCCAGAATCTGTTTTCATCAACGCTAACCCGACGTCATGCGTACTATAATGGCGAGCCGCTTAATTTTTTGCCCGCATCAAAGAGCCCGAGAACTCAGGAACTCACGTCAGTCGAATTTATCAACTTCATATTCATTTTCCTAAACCGAGCAAAGATGGTCAGTGCGTATGAGAATAGTGGAAGCTGTTTATATTCTGGAGACATGCAACTTTGGCCTCTAGATGGCTTGGAAGCATGGGATATAGATGACGAGTTTGATTTCCAAATTGCACAGCTAGCGATCGATCGCCAAGTTGCCCCGAAGCCCGAATATGTACCAGAGGTGGCTTCCTTAATTCGTTCTGGCTTGCGTTTTGAGAATTAGAGGTTCAGCAGCGCCGAATCTCCGCCCTGCGCCGCAATGTTCACGCTGATCGCCTTCTCGGCGGCGTAGCGGATCAGGCTGTTCGGCCCGCCCGCCTTTGGACCAGTGCCTGACAGCCCCTCGCCGCCGAACGGCTGGACGCCGACCACTGCGCCAGTGATCGAGCGGTTGACGTAGACGTTGCCGGCGGGGACCAGGTCAACGACTTCGGCGGCGAAGGCTTCGATACGGCTGTGGACGCCGAGGGTCAGGCCGTAGCCGCGGGCGGCGAGTTTGCCGGCGACCGACTTCAGGTCGGACGGGGCGTAGCGGTAAATGTGTAGGATGGGGCCAAAGACCTCGCGTTCGAGGAAGTCGGGCGTGGGGATTTCGGCGATGGTTGGGGCGAACAGGTCGCCCTTTTCGGCGCCCATCGGCAGGGCGACGCGGGCGATGACTTTGGCTTCCTTCGACAGGCGCTCGACGTGGGCTTCCAGGGCGCGACGGGATTCGGGGTCGATAACGGGGCCGATGTCGGTCTTGGGATCTGCAGGGTCTGCGACGGTCTGGACAGCCAGAGCGCCCTTCAGGCCCTCGATCAGGGCGTCGGCCGAATCCTTTGGCACATAGAGGACGCGAAGGGCCGAGCAGCGCTGACCAGCGGAGCCGAAGGCCGACTGGATCACGTCGTCGATGACCTGTTCCTTCAGCGCCGTCGTGTCGATGAACATGCCGTTCAGGCCGCCGGTCTCGGCGATGAAGGGGATGATGGCGCCGGGCCGGGCGGCGATGGATCGGTTGATGGCGGCGGCCGTGTCGGTGCCGCCGGTGAAGGCGACGCCGTCGATGCCCGGATGGGTGACCAGGGCCGCGCCGACCGTCTCGCCACGCCCGGGGACCAGGGCCAGCAGGTCGGGGTTCAGGCCGGCCTTGTGGTAGAGGCGCACGGCCTCGGCGGCAATCAGCGGCGTCTGCTCCGCGGGCTTGGCTAGCACGGCATTGCCGGCGGCGAGGGCAGCGGCGATCTGGCCGGTGAAGATGGCCAGGGGGAAGTTCCACGGCGAGATGCAGGCGAAGACGCCCCGTCCGTGCAGGAACAGCTGGTTGGTCTCGCCGGTCGGGCCCTTCAGCGTTTCCGGGGCGGTGAAGTCACGCTCGGCCAACAGGGCGTAGTAGCGGCAGAAGTCGGCGGCCTCGCGCACCTCGGCGACGCCGTCGTTCAGGGTCTTGCCCGCCTCGCGGCTGAGCAGGGCGACCAGCCGGTCCAGATCAGCCTCCAGCACATCGGCCATGGCGCGCAGGACGATGGCGCGCTTGGCGCCGCCCTGGCGGTCCCATTTGACCTGAGCCTCGGCGGCGGCCTGGACGGCGGCGCCGATGTCAGCCGCTTCGGCTTCCGAGACATGGCCCAGCACCTGCGAGCGGTCGAAGGGATTGGTCACGGCCTGGGCGTCGATCCCGGTGCGCAGGCGGCCAGCCACGATCGGGCCGGACGTCAGCTTCGCGCGGTCGATCCCCTCCAGTGCGCGGGAATGGGCTTCACGGTCGGCGGCTTGCGAATAGTCGCGGCCGAGGGAGTTCTGACGATCGCCGTACATGTCTTTCGGAACCGGAATCTTGGGGTGACGGTCGGGCGCCTGCTCGACCAGGGAGATGGGATCGGCCGCGACGGCCGAGGCGGGCACGCGCTCGTCCAGCAGGGCGTGGACGAAGGAGGAGTTGGCGCCGTTTTCAAGCAGGCGCCGCACCAGGTAAGGCAGCAGCTCCTCGTGCCCGCCGACGGGGGCATAGGCGCGGACGATGACAGTCTCGTCAGCCCAGGCCTCGTGCGCGGCGTCGTATAGCGCCTCGCCCATGCCGTGCAGGCGCTGATGCTCGACCGCGACGCCATGATCACGCGCCATACGCCGCACGGCCGCCAGCGTATGGGCGTTGTGGCTCGCGAACTGGGAATAGATAGCCGGCGCGGCCGCGATCATGGCCTTGGCGCAGACCAGATAGTTCAGGTCGGTCGCCGCCTTGGTCGTGTAGACGGGATAGTCGGTGCGGCCGAACACCTGGGCGCGCTTGATCTCGGTGTCCCAATAGGCGCCCTTGACCAGACGCACCATCAGCCGGCGGCCGGAGCGGCGGGCGAGGTCGGCGACGCGTTCGATCGTCTCCAGGCCGCGCTTCTGATAGGCCTGAACCGCCAGACCCAGGCCCGTCCAGCCGCCCAGCGAAGGCTCGTGCGCCAGCCGGTCCAGCAGTTTCAGCGACAGAGCCAGACGGTCGGCCTCCTCGGCGTCCATCGTATAGTTGATGTCGTATTTTGCCGCGATCTGGGCCAGGCGCAGGATGCGGGGATACAGGGTCGCCCAGACGTCATCCTCATGCGTCGCCTCATAGCGGGGCGACAGGGCCGACAGTTTCACCGACACGCCGTGGCCGTGCTCCGGACCCTGACCCTTGGCCGTCTTGCCCACCGCCTCGATGGCGTCGGCGTAGATCTTCTCATAGCGGTCGGCATCGGCCACCGTCCGGGCGCCCTCGCCCAGCATGTCGAAGCTGCACAGCCAGCCTTCCTTGTTCGACCGTTTCAGCGCCGCCTGGATGGTGCGGCCGACGACGAACTGCTCGCCCATGATCTTGACGGCCGTGGCCACCGCCTGGCGAATGACCGGCTCGCCCAGTCGGCCGGCGATCCGCTTGAGGAAGCCGGGCAGGTCGCTGCGGGCCTCGTCGTTCACGTCCACCAGTTTCCCCGTCAGCATCAGGCCCCAGGTCGAGGCGTTGACGAACAGGCTGTCGGACTGACCCAGGTGGGCGGCCCAGTCGGCCGAGCCGATCTTCTCGGCGATCAAGCGGTCGCGGGTGTCCTCGTCCGGCACGCGCAGCAGAGCTTCGGCTAGACACATCAGGGCCAGACCTTCGCGGGTCCCAAGCGAGAATTGCTGCAGGAAGCTTTCGACGACCCCCTGTTTTTTCTGGCTGCGGCGGGCATGTTCGACCAGGGCCGTCGCCTCGGTGACCACATCCGCCCGTTCGGTCGCATTCAGGGGCATGCGCGCCAGATTTGCGGCGACGGCCTCACGCTCATCGCGAAACTTGTGCGCATCCAGACCGTCCCAGGCGGCCAGGCTCGAAGGCATTAAGGCGGGAGTGGTCATCGGTGACAAATCCTGTGGATTTGAGCCGTATATGCCGGAGTTCATTGAAGGTGCTTCGTATGATACAGGACTAGACCGAAGTTCATTCGGTGTGAGGCCGTGATTTCCGATGATCGATATCGACGCCGTCGATCGCCGCATCCTGCGGGTGCTTCAGACCGACGCCCGCATTTCCAACGCCGAACTGGCGCGACGCTGCAACCTGTCGCCCGCCGCCTGTTTCGAACGGGTCAAACGGCTTCGCGAAAAGAAGATCATCACCGGCTACGTCGCCATGATCGACCCGGCCCAGGTCGGCCGGGACCTGCTGATCTTTATCGAGGTCCTGCTGGACCGCACCACCGGCGACGTCTTTGAAGCCTTCGCCGCCGCCGTTCGCAGTCAGCCGGAGGTGCTGGAGTGCCACATGGTCGCCGGCGGCTTCGACTATCTGATTAAAGCCCGCGTCGGCGATATGGACGCCTACCGCGCCTTCCTGGGCGACGTTCTGGTGCGGATGCCGGGCGTCCGCGAAACCCGCACATATGCGGTGCTGGAAGAGGTGAAATCGACGACGGTGCTCCCTTTGTGACCCAACATCTGCCAGGACGTCGACAAGCGACAGCGTTTAAACTTAGTCACAACTTCGGGTCGGCGAAATCAGATGACGTGTGACAACGCCTGACCTAAGATGCTGATACACCTGACAGATCACAGCGTAGACAATGGCCATCATCTATCCCGTCATCATGTGCGGCGGCTCCGGAACACGCCTTTGGCCGGCATCGAGGCCCTCTCTGCCAAAGCAGTTCATACCGCTGGCTGGCAATCGATCTTTGTTCCAGGAAACCGTGGCTCGCGTGGCTGGGCTTTGTCAGCACGGCGGTGAATTGGTTGTTGTCGGGGGGCTGACCCACAAACGCGCCATTCTGGATCAGCTAGAGGAAATCGGCGTCAGCGCCGTCATTCTGCTGGAGCCCGAAGGGAGAGATTCTTCGGCGGCCATGGCCGCCGCTGCCGAATGGACGGCGCAGCGTGCGCCCGAAGCCATCAATCTCTTTGTGGCCTCAGACCATCACATTCCAGACGCCGAAGCGTTCCGACAGTCGGTCGGCAAAGCCGCATCTGCGGCCGCTCAGGGCCGCATTGTCACTCTGGGTGTCGTCCCGACCGAACCCTCATCCGCCTACGGATACATCGCGCCATCAGGGCCCGACCTCTCCGCCGTGTCCGCGTTCGTTGAAAAGCCCGATCAGGCGACCGCGGGTCGCTATATTTCGGAGGGCTACCTCTGGAACAGCGGCAACTTCATCGTCCGCGCCGACGTGCTGTGTCAGGAAATCGCCGAACGGGCGCCTGCGGTTAGCGAAGCCGTGCGCCTCGCGGTGGCTGACGCCGAGATCGACGGTCCATGCTTGACCTTAGGGGCCGGGTTCAAAGCAGCACCCAAAATCTCCATCGACTACGCCGTCATGGAGAAGACGACGCGCGCTTCCGTTCTGCCGGTTCGCTTCGAGTGGTCCGACTTGGGTGCCTGGGATTCGGTCCATGCATCCGGCGAAGGCGATGTGGGGCTTCACATCCTTGAGGACTCCGAGGGCTGCTTGGTTCGAGCATGCGACGGTGTGATGGTGGCTGCGATCGGCCTGCGCGATGTCGGGATCATCGTGGAACGTGATGCGGTTCTGGTAACGGATCTGAAAAAGAGTCAGGACGTAAAAAAGGTGGTGGAAAGACTGCGTAGGCTGTCACCGCAACATCTCGACTTCCCATCGGCCAGGCCCCTAGAAACTTTGGAGGCTGGCGCTTGCCGCCTGACGACCTGGCTCAGACAAGCCGCACTCCCCGTCTGGTCAAGCCTGGGGCAGGATGAGACAGGCGCATTCGAAGAGGTCCTGGCGCTCGACGGCCGACACATCGCCACATCCCGTCGCGCCCGCGTCCAAGCACGCCAGTTGCAGGTCTACGCCGAGGCTGGCCGCCAAAGGTGGCAGGGGCCATGGAAAGCCGTTGTTGAGAGCGGACTGGATCGCCTTATGTCTGCCTATCTGCGCCCAGATGGTCAGATGCGCACCTTGCTAGCGGCGGATGGATCCCCGCTGGAAGAGACTGCGATGGTTTACGACCAAGCCTTCCTGATCTTCTCCCTCGCCTGCATCTCGGGCGTGACGGCAAAGCCTTCGCTTGAAGATAAAGCCGCGGCGACCCGGGATCTGCTGATGCAAGGTGCTGATGCGGTGGGCGGGCTCAAGGAAGCTGGAAGCCATCCCTATCAATCCAACGCTCACATGCATCTTCTTGAGGCGGCCCTGGCATGGGAAGAAGTCGGCGGCGGGCCTCAGTGGACCGTGCTTGCCGACCAGATCGTGCATTTGGCCCGGACCAAGTTCATCGATGCAGAAACCGGCAACCTACGGGAGTTCTTCAATGCGGACTGGTCGCCCGCCATAGGCGACGACGGACGCTTGGTCGAACCCGGTCATCAGTTCGAATGGGCGTGGCTGATGGCGCGGTATGGCCGTAGCCGAAACGACGAGGCGGTGATCGCTGACGCCTGGAGACTTTACGAAGCCGGCCTGAAGGGCGTCGATCCGAAACGCGGCATCGCCATCGACGCCATGAACATCGACGGCAGTGTGCGTAGCCCGCGCTCGCGCCTGTGGCCTCAGACCGAATGGCTGAAGGCGTCGCTTATACTTGCCGCGCTCAGCGACGACGGGCGACGCACCAAATGTCTCGATCAGGCGGCGCGTGCGCAACGGGCCCTGTGGCTGTATCTAACGCCGCAAGGTCTGTGGCATGACAAGATGTTGGAAAATGGAAGCTTTATCGACGAGCCTGCTCCCGCAAGCTCATTCTACCACATCATGGCCGCCTATGTTCAGGTGCGCCAAGCGGTCATTGCTTTAAATCCAAACATGAGCGCCACCTTGTCTCTAGCTTGAAATCTACAGTTGATGCATTTCTTCAGACACGCCTTCAGCGTTCACCAGATGGATTTGACCGAGCAACCACGAGATCGCACGGGTCCATATTTCCAAGAATGCTGTAATCAACGGACAAAAGTTGCGCTTTGGTGGTAATCCGCCAGAAGCTGAAACCCATGCCTTGAAGTCGATTGGCGAGCTGTTGTGGGTCCGCGCGCGAACGTATCTGCACTACGTCCCATTCAATGCATAGAATGATGTCAGGCTGCTGAAGAAGATTTTCGGCTCCCGACAAAATCAACGGCTCCGACCCTTCTGCATCAATCCGAAGCAATCTTACGTTGGGCAGATCAAGATCATCCAAACGGATCGCTTCGACCTCAAGTACCTGAGTATCGCCGCCGAGCGCATTATCTCCCACGTAGACGTGGCCGCCGCCTCCATATTGGCGGGAGATCGAGAACCTGACAGCACCAGCCGTGTCGCTTGCGACTTTTTGAATGATTTGCACCCAAGACGCATAGCCGTTCAAGCGAACCGACTTGGCGGAAAGCGCAGCAAGTCTCGGATTCGCTTCGAATGTCAGAACGCTCCCGCCAGGCCCTACTCGATGAGCCATTGCCACGGTGTAAAACCCGACGTGCCCGCCAACCTCGACAACACGATCTCCGGGCCTCAGCAGGCTCAGCACAACCTTAGCGATCCAAGGCTCCCATGTTCCGTGCGCAATTAGATGCGCGCAAACACTTTCTTCCATCGGGTCAACATAAAGGAAGTGGCCACTTTTGAGCTTCGTAAGAGCCAGGCCATCGCCTAGATAGAAATATGGCCGCTCGGGCATATCGTTACGCGCAACGTCTTTTTTCGGTCTCCACAACTTGGAAACCGATTTCGACCAGTTTTTCATAACGCTTTCCGAATCCACGACGGTCACTGCCGCAGCAGAGCCAATGCGCGCCTGCCAAGCAGACCGCCGCTTATCCTATTGGCATTGACCAAACAACTGCAACCGTCTCGCCTTCGTCATTCGAACCGTCTAGAAGTTCCGCCCTTACCAACGGCTCAGGGTCCGCCCGCCTCAATGCGCATCGTTCTGGCCACCGACGCCTGGGAACCTCAGGTCAATGGCGTCGTCCGCACCCTGACCCGTACGGTCGCGGAATGTCGCGGCATGGGCCATGAGGTCGAGGTCATCGAACCCAGTCTGTTCAAGACCATCCCCTGCCCCACCTATCCGGAAATCCGGCTGGCGCTCGGAGCGGAAGAAGAAATCCGCGAGATGCTGCGGGCCTTCGAACCCGAAGCCGTCCATATCGCCACCGAAGGCCCCATCGGCATCGCCACCAGACGTATCTGCGTGGAGTGGAAGCTGCCGTTTACGACCAGCTATCACACCAAATTCCCGGAGTATGTCTCGGCGCGTTTCCCGATCCCGGTCCAGGTCGGCTACGCCTATATGAAATGGTTCCACAAGCCGTCTGGACGGCTGATGGTGGCGACGCCGACCCTGCGCGACGAGCTGGTCGAGCATGGTTTCAAGAACGTCTCCCCCTGGTCGCGGGGCGTGGACACGCATGTGTTCAATCCCGACCTGGAGCGCATATACGACGAGCTTGGCGGCAAGGACTGGCCCCGGCCCTTCTTCCTGAACGTCGGTCGTGTGGCGGTGGAGAAGAACATCGAGGCCTTCCTGCAACTTGACCTGCCCGGCACAAAGATTGTCGTGGGCGATGGCCCGGCCCGCGCAGAGCTGGAAGAGAAATATCCGGATGCCAAGTTCCTCGGCGCCAAATTCGGCGACGACCTGGCCCGCTGTTTCCGCGACGCCGACGTTTTCGTCTTCCCCAGCTGGACAGACACCTTCGGTCTGGTGATCCTCGAAGCTATGGCGGCTGGGACGCCGGTCGCCGCCTATCCGGCTCACGGCCCGATCGACATCATTCCGGGATCGAAAGCAGGCGCAATCGATAAGGACCTCAAGGCCGCCTGCCTGCAGTGCCTTGATCTCGATCGCAAGGCTGTGCGCGCCTATGCGGAAAAATTCAGCTGGCGCGCTTCGGCCGAGCAGTTCGTCGAGAATCTGCAACCCTATCCCGAACCCGAGCGCGGCCGCTTCTGGCGTCGCCTGCGGCGCATCGCTCGGATTCGCAAACGCGCCGCCGCCTGATCGATCGGCCCGTCGAGCCGCCCCAAGGACAAGCCATGATGAAACCCCGTCAGGACCTGAAGCCGAACACGGCTGCTTATGAAACCCAAGCCTTGGTCAAGCCGACCGGTTTTCGCGAATACGACGCGCGCTGGATCCTGGAAAAAGAGATCAACCTTCTCGGCATTCAGGCTCTGGGCCTTGGCCTGGCCACCTATGTCCACGAGATCGGCGTCGCGCCCAAGATCGTCACCGGCCATGACTTTCGTGGTTACAGCCTCAGCGTCAAACAGGCCCTGATCCTGGGGCTGCTGGAAGGCGGGATGGAGGTTCTGGACGTCGGCCTGGCTTTGTCACCCATGGCCTATTTCGGTCAGTTCGAACTGGACGCGTCCTGCGTCGCCATGGTCACCGCCAGCCATAACGAAAACGGCTGGACGGGTGTGAAGATGGGGGCGAACAAGCCTCTGACCTTCGGCCCCGAAGAAATGAGCCGTCTGAAAGAAATCGTTCTCAATGGTGAAGGCGTGGGCCGGCCCGGCGGCAAGCTGGTTCGGGTCGAAGACTTCCGCGAAACCTATGTCGCCGACGTGGCCTCAAAGGTACAGATCAAGCGACCACTGAAGGTCGTCTGCGCCTGCGGCAACGGTACGGCCGGCGCCTTCGCCCCCGACGCCTTGCGCCGAATGGGCGTCGAGGTGATCGAGATGGACACCGACCTCGACTATACCTTCCCGAAATATAATCCGAACCCGGAAGATCACGCCATGCTGGTGCAGATGGCCCAGCGGGTGCGTGAGACGGGCGCCGATCTGGCCCTTGGCTTCGACGGCGACGGCGACCGTTGTGGCGTCGTAGACGACACGGGCGAGGAAATCTTTGCCGATAAGATCGGCCTGATGCTGGCGCGCGACCTGTCCAAGGTCTATCCGGACAGCACCTTTGTGGTCGATGTTAAATCGACCGGCCTCTACAAGACCGACGATATCCTGAAGGCGAACGGCGCCGAGGTCGTCTACTGGAAGACCGGCCACTCCTACATCAAGCGCAAGACCGCCGAACTGGGCGCCTTGGCCGGGTTCGAGAAGTCGGGCCACTTCTTCATGGCCGGCGATCTGGGCCACGGCTACGACGACGGCCTGGTCGCGGCCGGCGCGGTGCTGGCCATGCTAGATCGCAATCCGGACAAGAAACTCAGTGAACTGAAGACAGCCTTGCCGGATGCCTGGACCAGCCTGACCATGTCGCCCCATTGCGACGACGAGCTGAAATACGGCGTGCTGGAGCGGATCGTGAAGGAGTATTCCGATCTGGCCGCAGCGGGCGGCGAAATCCTGGGCCGCAAGATCGTCGAGGCTATCACCGTCAACGGCGTTCGCGTGCACCTGGAAGACGGATCTTGGGTCTTGGTCCGCGCCTCGTCCAACAAGCCGGAGTTGGTCGTGGTGGTCGAAAGCATGCGGTCCGGAGACGACATGCGCGACCTGTTCCGCAAGGAGATCAAGCCGCGTCTGGCTGCCTATCCTGAAATCGGCGCCTTCAATCAGGAAATCTGAAACATCACAGCGGACTGAACCAAAGCGCTTCGTGACCGCTTCCCTCTCGGCTGAGGCCAGGAGGGAAGATTGCCGCGCTACTTTTTCCATACCCAGAACGGAGATTGCATCCGCGACGATCAGGGCGAGGAACTGAGGAGCGTTGACGCGGCCCGCGAGGAGGCCGTGGCCGTGCTGGGCGAAATCCTGCGCTATCGGGGCGCATCGTTCTGGACGACCCGCGCCTTCAGCGTCATCGTCACGGATGACGAGGGTCGAACGGTCGTCAGCGTCACGGCGGCTGCGTCCGATCAGGCACCCGACGGCTGGACATTGGCGGGGGACGCGTGATGACCAAGGCTGGCAGCGCCTCAAAGATCACCACGCTGGTCGATAAGTTGTCGCTTCGGGACAGGCTCAATCCCGAAGAAATCGATGCGTTGAGCGCTGTGCTCGACGCACCTAAAACCGTCTCCGCCGGATCCGATATCGTGCGCGAGCACACCCGCCCGCTACACAGCACGCTGCTGATCTCCGGCTTTTCCGCGCGTTATTCCACGCTGGAGGACGGGTCGCGCCAGATCACGGAAATCAATGTATCGGGCGACTTCATCGACCTGCACAGCCTGTTGATGAAGCAGATGGATCACGGCGTCGTCGCCCTGACCGACTGTGTGATCGCAGAAGCGCCGCACAGCGGCTTGATCGACATCACAGAGCGACATCCACACCTGGGCCGACTGCTTTGGCTGGACACCATCATCGACGCCGCCATCCATCGACAATGGCTGGTGGCCATGGGCCGGCGCAGCGGCCTGGGCCATCTGGCGCATCTGGTATGCGAGCTTTATCTGCGCCTTCAGGCCGTCGGCCAGACGGGCGATCTGACGTTCGACCTTCCCCTCACGCAAACGACGCTGGGTGATGCGCTGGGTCTATCGACCGTCCATGTCAGCCGCCTGATTTCCGAACTCCGCAGCGAAGGCGTCGTCGCTTGGTCGGGCGGGCGGATCGATATCCTCGACTGGCGTCGTCTGGCCGAAATCGCTGAGTTCGACCCCACCTATCTACGTCTGCAATGCGAGCCCGTCTGAGCGCTTAACGCATGTTATCGCACCGAACGGCGATCGGCCGTCTAGACGGGGCATGTCCCAGTCGAACCTCGCCCACGCCCTGTTGTCCGCCCTTGCGGTGAAGGGGCTCGACGAAGGCGACGCCTTCTTCGCTGAGGCTGGTGTGCGAACCTCAACGACGCAGAATGGCGAGGCTGTCGTCACACTGATTTTGTCCGGCGTCTTGGCGCGGATCAGGCCCGACGGCGCCCTGTCGCAGGGGCTGGCGTCCAGCGACGGTGTGATCAACTTCGACGCTGTATTGGGCGGGGGTGAGCCGGAGTCGGCCGTCTGGTTGACAGCTGGAAGATACCTGACCGTCTCCGCTCGCAAACTGGCGCAGAAGATCGATCGCGACAGTCTGGTCGAGATGACGTTGACTGATCTTCGCCGTCGCAACATCGCCCTTCAGGCTGAGCTGTCGCGCCACGCCGCATTGAAAGTCAGCCAGCGCCTGGCCGCCCTGTTGCTCGACGTTCACGACCGAAAGGGAGGCGACGTCCTGGCCCTTCGTCAAACCGAGCTGTCGCATCTGATGGCCGTGCGACGCGCCAGCATATCGACCGCCTGCACCGAACTTTGCGCCGCCGGCGCCGTGCGGCTGCGGCGCGGCGCGATCCAGATCACCGATGCAGAGGCCCTGCGGCGGATGACCGACGCGGCCTATTCGACCGTGACGGATTTGGCCAGGTTGCGGGGCTGATCCACGTCAGTGCCCTTCTGAACCGCGGTGTAATAGGCCAAGAGTTGCACCGGCACGGCATACACCAGGGGCGCGATCAGCGGGTGACAGTCCGGGGCGTGGATGCGGCGAATGCCGGCGCCGTGCGGATCGGGGGCCTTTTCCGGCGCGATCATGATGACCGGGCCGCCCCGCGCGGCGACCTCCTGGAGATTGGATGCGGTCTTTTCGAACACGTCGTCCAGCGGGGCCAGGGCGATGGTCGGGGTCTCTTCATCGATCAGGGCGATGGGGCCATGCTTCAACTCTCCAGCGGCATAGCCTTCGGCGTGGATATAGCTGATCTCCTTCAGCTTCAGCGCGCCCTCCATCGCCAGCGGGAACATGGCCCCGCGCCCCAGGAACAGCACGTCGTCGGCCTTTGATAGGTCGTGGGTTACGGCGCGAATGCTGTCGCCCATCGTCAGGGCCTCGGCGATCAGGCGCGGGCTCTCGAACAGGGCCTTGACCAGTTCGGCCTCGGCCGCTGCATCGATCCGGCCGCGCGCCACGCCCGCCGCCACGGCTAGGGCCAGCAGGGCCGCGACCTGTGCGGTGAAGGCCTTGGTCGAGGCGACGCCGATCTCGGGCCCGGCATGGGTGGGCCACAGGACGGCCGCTTCGCGCGCCATGGAGGACGAGTGAACATTGACGACGGCGGCGGTCTGCAAACCCTGCGCCTTGCACCAGGTCAGGCTGGCCAGGGTGTCGGCCGTCTCGCCCGACTGGCTGACGGCGACGGCTAGGGTGGATTTCGATACGGCCGGCGAGCGATAGCGGAACTCGGACGCGATCTCGACGTCGCAGGGCAGCCCGGCCAGCTTCTCGAACGCATAACGGCCGATCTGGCCGGCGTAGAAGGCGGTGCCGCAGGCGACGATCTGGATGCGGTCGATGGCGGCGAAATTGACGGGGTTGGTCTTGGCCTTTCCCGTCACCAGGTCGAGATATTCCGACAGGGTGTGCTGGACGCTGTCGGGCTGTTCATGGATCTCCTTTTCCATGAAGTGGCGATATTCGCCCTTCTCGACCATGGCCGAGGAGGCCGAGACCTGGACGATAGCGCGTTCGACCGGCTTGCCCGCCACGTCGAACATCTGGGCGCCGGCCTTGGTCACGGCGACGTAATCGCCCTCTTCCAGATAGGAAATCTTCTGCGTGAACGGACCGACCGCGAGCGCGTCCGAGCCCAGATACATCTCGTCCTCGCCCCAGCCGACCACCAACGGGCTGCCGCGCCGCGCGCCCAGGATCAGGTCGTCCGTCCCGTCGATCAGCACCGCCAGGGCATAGGCGCCGGTCAGCCGGTCGAGGGTGATCTTGAACGCCTCAAGCGGCGCACGACCCATATTCAGTTCGGCGTCCAGCAGGTGAGCGATGACCTCGGTATCGGTCTGGCTCTCGAAGACATGGCCTTCGGCCGCCAGTTCGGCTTTCAGCTCGGCGAAGTTTTCGATGATGCCGTTGTGGACCAGGGTGACACGACCAGCCTTGTGCGGGTGGGCGTTCTCGGTCGTGGGCGCGCCGTGGGTGGCCCAGCGCGTATGGCCGATGCCGACCGTCGCCGTCATCGGATCCTCGACCAGGACGGCCTCCAGATTGCGGATCTTGCCCTTGGCGCGGCGGCGCTCGACCGTGCCGTCTACGACGGCGGCGACGCCAGCGGAATCATAGCCGCGGTACTCCAGCCGTTTCAGGCTGTCGATCAGCCGGGGAACGACAGGTCCGTTGCCGGTGACGCCGATGATGCCGCACATAGCGAAGGCTCCGAAAGGTCAGGAAGGGGGCGCCGCTTTGCACTGGCGGCGATCCGGGGCTAAGCCACACATCAAGCCCCACCGGCCGTCTATGCAATCTTAAGGCGGGCCGCATCAAAAAAGGGGTTTCGGAACGTTACCCGAACCAAAGGACCTTGCCTTGGGCGACAGAAAATATTTCGGCACCGACGGCATTCGCGGACGCGCCAACACCTATCCGATGACAGCCGAGGTCGCGTTGCGCGTGGGTCTGGCCGCCGGGAAACTGTTCCGCACCGACGACGACCGCCGCCATCTGGTGGTGATCGGCAAGGATACGCGCCTGTCCGGTTATACGATCGAGCCGGCGCTGGTGGCCGGGTTTGCTTCGGTCGGAATGGACGTGCGCACCTTCGGACCCGTGCCGACGCCCGGCGTGGCCATGCTGACCCGTTCGATGCGCGCGGATTTGGGCGTGATGATCTCGGCCTCGCACAACGACTATGCCGACAACGGGATCAAGCTGTTCGGGCCGGACGGCTACAAGCTGTCGGACGAGATCGAGCTGAAGATCGAGGCCATGATGGACCAGGGCTTGGACCAGGGCCTGGCGCCGTCGAACAAGCTGGGCCGGGTCAAACGCATCGACGACGCCCAGGCGCGTTACATCGAGATCGCCAAACAGGCCTTCCCCAAGCGGCTGACGCTGCAAGGGCTGCGCATCGCCGTCGATTGCGCCAACGGCGCCGGATACAAGGTCGCGCCGACCACCCTGTTCGAACTGGGCGCCGAAGTCTTCCCCGTCGGCGTGACCCCCAACGGCACCAACATCAACGCCGAGTGCGGCTCGACCCATCCGGCGACCCTAGCCGATGCGGTCAAACGCTACCGCGCCGATATCGGCATCGCCCTTGACGGCGACGCCGACCGACTGATCGTCTGCGACGAGACAGGCCGGGTCGTGGACGGCGATCAGATCATGGCCCTGGTCGGGCTGGACTGGGCCAGGCGCGGTCTCCTGACCGGCGGCGGCGTGGTGGCCACCGTCATGTCCAACCTGGGGCTGGAGCGCAAACTGAAGTCCGAAGGCCTGACGCTGGAGCGGACCAAGGTCGGCGATCGCTATGTCATGGAACGGATGCGCGAAGGCGGCTTCAACATCGGCGGCGAGCAGTCGGGCCACATCATCCTGCACGACCACGCCACGACCGGCGACGGCCTGATGGCGGCGCTGCAGGTGCTGGCCGTCCTGGTCGAGTCCGGCAAGCCGATGAGCGAACTGGCTCGACAGTTTGATCCCGTGCCGCAAAAGCTGGAGAACGTCCGCTTCACCGCCGACAAGCCGCTGGAAAGCGACGCGGTCAAGGCCGCCATCGCCGAGGCCGAAGCGGCCTTGAGCGGTCAGGGACGGCTGCTGGTGCGTCCCTCGGGCACGGAAAAGCTGATCCGCGTCATGGCTGAGGGCGACGACGAGGCGCTGGTGAAGCGGGTGGTGGCCGCCGTCGCGGGAGCGGTGCGCTCAGCCTAGGGCTTGCATGCCGCCGGCGGGTCGCCATCGCGTTCCCACAGCTTGCAGGACCGTTCGATCTCTCCCTGGATCAGATCGCAAGGATTTGCGGCATTGCAGGGCGGCCGGGTCGCCGGGCTGACCTGGATGCAGCGCTCGACCAACCGGGCCGAGGCGGCGGCTCCGATGGCTTCGCGGCAGGGGACCTCGCTGATCGGCACCGGCTGAGCGGGCATGTCCGGTCCTTCGGGAATGCCGGTTTCGGTGTCCTCGGCCGGTTTGGTCGCTTCCTTCTCCGCAGCCGCCGGCTTGGCGGGCGCGGCAGGCGGCGGAGCGTCCGGCGCCAGCGGAACTGCGTCGATGACGTCGCTGCTTGCCGCCGTGTCGCCGGGCGCAGGCTGATCGGCTGGATCGGCGCGCTGACATCCGGCCATCAGCAGAACGCAGGCGGCCATCGAAAGCCAGGGGGATCGACGCATCGACTTGTCTCCGGTCAGGACTGACCGAACGAGGATGCCCGTCCGAGCCCCGAGGTGAAACCCCCTTATCGCTTCACCGCCGCCAAGGCCGCCTTCTGCAGGGCGAACAGTTCGGTGCAGCCGGTCTCGGCCAGCGAGAAGAGCCGGTCGAACTCGGCGCGCGAGAAGCCGCGCTTCTCGCCGGTGGCCTGGACTTCGACGATCTGGCCCGAGCCGGTCAGGACGAAGTTTGAATCCGCCTCGGCCTCGGAGTCTTCTTCGTAATCCAGGTCCAGCACCGGCACGCCGTCGCAGACACCGCACGAAACGGCCGCCACCTGGTCCGTGATCGGGTCGGCCTTCAACACACCCTCGTCGCGCAGATAGTTCAGCGCCAGGCTCATGGCGACCCAGGCGCCGGTGATCGACGCCGTGCGCGTGCCGCCGTCGGCCTGGATGACGTCGCAGTCGATCAGCACCTGACGTTCGCCGAGCGCTTTCAGGTCCACCACGGCGCGCAGGGAGCGGCCGATCAAACGCTGAATCTCTTGCGTGCGGCCGGACTGTTTGCCGGCGGCGGCCTCACGACGCCCGCGCGTGTGAGTGGCGCGGGGCAGCATGCCGTATTCGGCGGTCACCCATCCCTGCCCCGAATTGCGCATCCAGCCCGGCACCTTGTCCTCGATCGAGGCGGTCACCAGCACCTTGGTGTTGCCGAAGCTGATCAGGCAAGAACCCTCGGCATAGCGGTTGACGCCGGTCTCGATGGTGACCGGACGCAGTTGATCGTCGGTGCGTTGCGAATGGCGCATGGGAAGGGTCCTTGGAAGTCTGACCTTGGAAGCTGTGGCGGCGGTGCTTATCCTGAAACCGTGAGCCTGTATGCCCCGAAAAACCCGCCGTTCGACGCCGGCCAGTCCCTCGCAGGTCTGGCGGGGCTGGATGCGCGGGCGCGCGACATCTTCCGTCGCATTGTGGAATCCTATCTGGAGACCGGCGAGCCGGTCGGGTCGCGAACCCTGTCGCTGGGCGGGATCGCCCTGTCGCCTGCCTCGATCCGCAACACCATGCAGGATCTCACCCTCGCGGGTCTGCTGGCCGCGCCCCACACCTCGGCCGGGCGGATCCCGACCCATGCGGGCCTGCGCCTGTTCGTGGATGGCCTGCTGGAGGTCGGCGACCTGACCAAGGAAGAGCGGCGCGAGATTGACGGGCGGCTGGCGGGGCGCGGTCGGAACTTCGAGGCGGCCCTGGATGAAGCCTCGAACCTGCTGTCGGGCCTGGCCGGCGGCGCAGGCGTTGTCTCCAGCCCGGTGCGCGATTCCGGCGTCAAACATGTCGAGTTCGTCGCCCTGGGCGGGGACCAGGCCCTGGCGGTCATCGTCGCCGACGACGGCACGGTCGAAAACCGGATCATGACCCTGTCGGCCGGGGTCACGCCCTCGACCCTGGTCGAGGCCTCCAACTTCCTGAACGCCCGCCTGCGCGGCCGACCCTTCGCCGACGCCCGGCGCGAGATGACCCAAGAGCTGGAAATCGCACGGCGTGAACTGGACCAGACCGCCGCCCGTCTGGTCGAGGACGGATTCGCTGCATGGTCCGGCGGCGCAGACCGGGAGCGCGCCCTGATCGTGCGAGGTCGCGCCAATCTGCTTCAGGACCGGGAAGGCCTGGCCGATCTGGAACGGGTCCGCGTCCTGTTCGACGATCTGGAGCAGAAGGAACAGCTAATCGGCCTGCTGGACGGCGTCGATGCGGCCCAAGGCGTGCGCATTTTCATCGGCGCGGAGACACGGTTGTTTTCACTTTCGGGTTCCGCCGTGATCGCGGCGCCCTATATGAGCGGCCGACAGCGGGTTCTGGGCGCCATCGGCGTCATAGGCCCCGCAAGACTGAACTACGCCCGTGTCATTCCGTTGGTGGACTATACCGCCCGGGTGCTGGGCCGGATGCTGGACGGGAACGACAAGTGAGCGACAAGCCCCTTAACGACGAACTGAACGCCGTGGACGCCGACATGGCCGAAACCAACGCCGAACATGGCCTGGACGCCCATCCGTCAGACGATCTGGCGCCGCTGGACGCCGTGATCGCCGAGCGTGACGAGTGGAAGGACCGCGCCCTGCGCGTCGCCGCCGAGATGGAGAATCTGAAGCGCCGCTCGGAGACGCAGCAGAACGACGCCCGCGCCTTCGCGATCCAGCGCTTCGCCAAGGACCTGCTGGGCGTCGCCGACAATCTGGAACGCGCCCTGATGGCCGCGCCCAAGGACGCCGAGGGCGCAACGGCCGGTCTGGTGACCGGGCTGGAGCTGACGCAGAAGGCCTTGCTGCAAGCCTTCGACGCCAACGGCCTGAAGCGCGTGGCGCCGCAGGCCGGCGAGGCCTTCAACCCGCACCTGCACCAGGCGATGATGGAACAGCCGTCCGAGACCGTGCCTGGTGGATCGGTGATCCAGACCATGCAGTCCGGTTTCGAACTGTTCGGCCGCACCGTCCGCCCCGCCATGGTGGTCGTCGCCGCCAAGGGATCCGGCGCCCAGGCTCCCAACCCTTATGGCGCCGCCCCCGCCGCCGACGGTCAGGCCTTCGACGGCAAGGCCTGATCCGCAGTGGTCAGGCGGCGTCGGTCAGAACTGACGCCGCCAGGCTCCGATCAAGGCGAACTCCGGCGGCGCGTCTGCGACGTGACGCGGCTCACGACTGGCGACCGCCTGAAGCGTCATGCTGGATCCGTCCCACAGCTGACGTTCGCCCCCGAGGATGAAGTCGATCTGACGGCCGCTGGGCGTCGCCGAGAAGCTGCGGCGCGAATAGGTCAGCGGATCGAAATATTCGACCGGAACATCCGCCAGCATGGCCACGAAGGTTCCGCGCTCGATCCTGAGCGGTTGAGCCAGGGTGAAGCTGATCCGGTCGCAGATCATCGAACAGCCCGTCAGGAGCCCCAGCCGCCAGTTCGAACTGATCGCCGCCTGATCCATCGACAAGAACCGGCCCTCGATACGGGTCGACCCCATCCCCGCCTCGCCGATCAGGCGCAGGCCCGGCCGCAGCGTCCAGTCGCCGCCGAGCGCATAGAAGCTGGTCCGTGACGGCAGGGCGAAGTCGGACCCGCCCGGCAGGAAGGCGCCCAAGGGTCCAAGCCGTTCATCCAGAGCGCCGACGCTGAACGACAGACCGCCGTCCGCTCCGCGCCATCCGATCGCCGCGCGACTATAGGTCGAGGCTTCCTGCTCGACACGACGCAGCGGCATTCGGCGATCGCCGCCCCCGCTTTCGCCAGAAACCGTCACCGCGCCGAACCGCATGGCGCCGCGCACGGCGTGGTCGGCCTGGGCCAGGGCGGCGAAACCGTCGCCCGCTGCGCCGTTGAACGGTGATGTCGCCCCGCCCTTGCCTTGCCAGACCGAGAAGTTCATCCGGCCCGTGGCGACGTCAAGCATCGCCTCCTGACGCGGCTCGTCCCCCATCCAGGGTGCGTTATAGAGATCATGACGAGGCGCGATCGGCTCGGGGCGGGCGCTGGGCTGAGCCGCGATCAGGTTCATTCGACCGCCGCCCGGCAGGGCCAGGGTGGTCGTCGCAGTGGTGTTCTGCTCGAACGGCGCCGCCTGATAGGACCGGCTGGGTGCAGTTGGATAGGCGCCGCCCAGTTGGACGGCGAACATGCGATCGTAGGCGTCGTAAAGCACCGTGTTCAGCGCCGTCTGGCGACCGAAAGCGTCCCCGAACGCCGCGCCGACGAAGCTGCCCGGTTCGCTCATGCTGACGATGGAGCTTCCGTCGGCCATCGGCGTCGAGGTCGTTCCGACCGGTCTGAACGCGCCCGCCATGTCCAGCAGGCCGCGCCCATAAACGATGTCCGTGCCCGGATCGCCCGCATCGCGTGCGGTTGTCAGCAAGATATCCAGAGCCGCGCGCGCCGTCAGATTGGGGAAGGCCTGCATCAGCAAAGCGAGCGCGCCGGACACATGCGGCGCCGAGAAGGATGTGCCGTTGACGCGCCAGCACGACGTGCCCTCGCACCCTGTAATCACATCCTCGCCCGGCGCAGAAATATAACCGACCGCCGTATCCCCTGCTCGGTTCGAGAAGCTGGACATCGCATCAGTCGCGCCGTGCGATCCGACCGCGATAACGCTGCCGGCGAAGCGCGGGTCGATGGCGTAGCGAGCGGGCCAGCCCGGATTGGCGTTTCCGTCATTGCCAGACGAAGCCACGATCACGGCGCCCGAGTTGACCGCGCGCAGCAGCGCCGCCTCGAACGCCGATCCCAGCCGCCCATCGCCGCCCAGCGACATGTTGATGATCTTGACGCCATTGGCGACGGCGTAGTCCAGCGCGCGTACCAGATCCGAACTGCTGAAACAGACGTCCGTATTCTTGTCCGTGCAGTCGGAAATATCGGTGCGGATCGACAGGATGGTCGAGTTGTACGCCACCCCGATCGTGCCGAACCCGTTGAAGTTCGAGGCGATCACGCCCGACACGCGCGTGCCGTGACTGCTTGACGCCACATAGGGCGTATTGCGCCCTACGACGACATCGGTCGAGGCGCTGGAGATGCGCCCCTCCAACTCCGGCAAGGTATTGGCAATGCCGGAGTCGACGACTGCGACGGTGACGCCGGCTCCGGTCGCACCGGCCTGCCAGGCGGATTGGACCTTCATATTGGCCAGGCCGTAGTTCCGCAGATACTCGCTCGACGTGACCGAAGGGGGCGGAGGCGGTGGAGGCGGCGGTGGGGGAGGAGGAGGTGGCGGCGGTGGAGGAGGCGGAGGCGGAGGCGGAGGAACAGGGGGCGTGATCGTGCCGCCCCCGCCACCGCCGCCTCCTCCCCCACCGCACCCTGCGAGAGGCAGAAACAGCAGGCCCATACCCAGGACGATCGCCCCGCGAAGTCGCAATCCGTTCACGCCCTACCCTCCCATACTCGGGCTGCTCCCCGCAGCCTTCACATCAGTAACACCCTAATTCTTTAACGCTTTATCGAACGTCGCCAGCAGCTTGGACCAGCCGTCCTTCGCGTCCGCCTCCGAATAGCTGGCGCGGTAGTCAGCGTGGAAGCCGTGCTGGGCGTCGGGATAGACGACGATCTGGCTGCCGGTCTGGCCGGCCCGGGCCAGAGCGTCGCGCATCCGCTCGACGCTGGCCAATGGGATGCCCTGATCCTTGCCGCCGTACAGGCCGAGCACGGGCGCCTTCAGATCGTCGGCGATGTCGATCGGCCAGGGTTGGCCCGATGAGATTTGAACCGGAGTGGCGTCTGCGGCGGGGGCCAAGCGGCCGTACCAGGCCACGCCGGCGCCGATGGCGGCGAAGCGGGCCGCCCCCTGCCACACCACCTTGCCGCCCCAGCAGTAGCCGGTGATGCCGACCTTGCCGTCCTTGGACCACGACTGCTGGCTGGCCCATTCCAGCGTCGCCGACAGATCGCCCATCACCTGCTCATAGTTGGCCGCCCTGACGATCTGCATGATCCGCTGCATGTCCGACAGCGGCGCGGGATCCTCGATCCGGACGAAGAAGGCCGGTGCAATGGCGGCGTATCCCTGCTTGGCCAGACGGCGGCAGATATCGCGGATATATTCGTGGACGCCGAAGATTTCCGACACCACCACGACTACCGGGAACGGCCCGTCGCCCCCCGGTCGCGCCACATAGGCCGGAAGCTGAAACCCGTCCGGCGCCGCATAGGTCACGGTCTCCGTCGCCAGGCCCGCGTCATCGGTCGTGATCGGCTTGGCCTCTTTCGCCAAGGCTGCGACCGCATAGCCGGAAAACAGCAGCCCCCCGAGCGCGCCCAAGGTGCGACGGCTTAGTTTCAGGTCGTCGGCGGTCTGGCCTTCGGGACGGATCAGCACGGTCATGAGACGCTCCAACGCGGAAAAGACGTCAGAGCATCACGCCCGGCGTCGAGCGTCCAGTCACGTTAAGGCGCGCGGATCAGGAAGAAGGGCGCTCAAGCAGCGAGCGACCGGGTCGCGAGCGGTAGCGCCCTTCTCTCCAGGATCAATGCCTGAAGACCCTAACGCCGGTGAAGGCCATGGCGATGCCCTTCTCGTCGGCGGCGGCGATGACCTCGGCGTCGCGCATCGAGCCGCCCGGCTGGATCACCGCCGTGGCGCCGGCCGCGACGGCTTCCAAGAGACCGTCGGCGAAGGGGAAGAAGGCTTCAGACGCACAGGCCGATCCCTCGGCTAAGGACTGGGTCAGACCCTTGGCTTCTCCGGCTTCCTTGGCGCGGATGGCGGCGATGCGGGCGCTGTCGCGACGGTTCATCTGGCCGGCGCCAATGCCCGCAGTCTGGCCGTCCTTGGCGTAGACGATGGCGTTGGACTTGACGTGTTTGGCCACGGTGAAGGCGAACAGCATGTCCTGGATCTCGGTCGGCGTCGGCTGGCGCTTGGTGACGATCTTCAGGTCCGACGGCTTGATCAGCGACCGGTCGCGCGACTGGACCAGGAAACCGCCGCCGACCGAGCGGAACACCTCGCCCGGACCGTGCGGATCGGGCAGGCCGTCGGTGATCAGCAGACGCAGATTCTTCTTGGCGGCGAAGACGGCCTTGGCCTCGTCGTCGGCGCCGGGGGCGATGACGACCTCGGTAAAGATGCCGGTGATGGCGCGGGCGTCCTCAGCCGTGAGCGGACGGTTGACCGCGATCACGCCGCCGAAGGCCGAAACGGCGTCGCATTCCAGCGCGCGAGCATAGGCTTCGGACAGGTCCTTGCCCACCGCAACGCCGCAAGGGTTGGCGTGTTTGACGATGACCACGGCCGGCTGTTCGAACTCGGCCACCAGCTCATAGGCGGCGTCGGCGTCGGCGATATTGTTGTAACCCAGTTCCTTGCCTTGAACCTGGTCGGCATACGCCACGCCCGGACGGCGCTCGCCGGTGCGGTAGAAGGCGCCGGTCTGGTGCGGATTCTCGCCATAGCGCAGGGTCTGGGCCAGCGAGCCCGCGATGAACTTGCGAGCCGGGGCGGCATCCTCGATCTGACCGGCGAACCATCCGGAGACGGCGGCGTCATAGGCGGCGGTGCGCGCAAACGCGCGTGCGGCCAGGCGCTTGCGCAGAGCCAGATCGGTCGAGCCTTCGGTCTTCAGCGCCTCAAGGATCAGGCCGATGCTCTCGCCGTCGACGGCGACGGCGACGTAGCCGTGGTTCTTGGAGCCCGAGCGGATCATGGCCGGGCCGCCGATGTCGATGTTCTCGACCGCCGCCTCGAAGGCGCCTCCGGCCGCGACGGTGCTTTCGAACGGATAGAGGTCGATCCAGACGATATCGATGGCGCCGATGCCGTGATCGGTCATGGCCTGGGCATGGTCGGCCGCGTCACGCACGCCCAGGAGGCCGCCGTGAACGATCGGGTGCAGGGTCTTGACCCGGCCGTCCATCATCTCGGGGAAGCCGGTCAGATCAGCCACGTCCTTGACCGGCAGACCCAGCTTCTCGATCGCCGCGCGCGTCCCGCCGGTCGAGACCAGTTCGACGCCCAGATCGTGCAGCGTGCGGGCCGCATCCTCCAGCCCGGCCTTGTCGGACAGAGAGATCAGAGCGCGTTGCGGCTTGACCCGGTCAGGGGCGGGCGGAAAGTCAGGAGCGGCGGGCATGAAGCGGCGTCCGGGAAAGCTGGCGGGGGTTGGCGCGCCCTCTAGCACCGGACCGCCATTACGTCACCCTGCGAGCATCCAAAGCTTATCGCGATATCGAGGAAGTTTGCGTGACGACCTCCAAGCTCAAATAGAACACATGGTCCTGAATTAGAGCGGGATCGCTGATCGCGATTTTTTGCCGCTCGACGGCGCGGGTCAAGCTGCGCCCGAAGCCTCCATCCTTGGGCGCCTCCGCTTCAATCAGACAATTTACAGGCCTCATTTCGCGCCCGACAATGCAACTGATATCCGCCCGTGCGTTCCCTGGGCGGGAGCCGAGCTGCAGCCCTCTCAGCCAATGCTCGTCAAGCAGCGTTTCATCCACCCGTGGCATGGTGTCACGACGTTCGATTAAGGGACGATCACAGGCTGTCAAAACCCTGTCCACGTTTTTAGACTCTGTAGGAAGATCAAGCTCCATCCGCATGCGATCCGGATCACCTTCGCGGGAACGAACCGTCAGAACTCCGCCGCCCTTAAAAAAGCGCGCGTCGCGAGCGGCGGCAGTGCTGCGAAAAGCCGTACTGGGGGAAGAGGCCTGCCAGCGTCCCGCGTCGCTCCGCCCATCGGCTCGGTACAATTCCAATGTTCTAAATGTTGCTGTCGTCTGAGGGACGCCAAGCAGAACAACGCTTAGGGCTCCCGCACGGCACTGGATCACAATAGCCTGTCCTCCAGAGAACTCCACCATGGCGGCTGCGGTCCTGCTTGCAGCATCCTCGCCATACTCCCAATCATCAACAGAGAGCTCCTGAGCCTGCGCGGCAGCGCCCAAGACGGCGAGACCGACGAAAGTGAAAATTGCTGAAGAAACGGAAATAAGGAGCTTCATTGGTTCATCGCGAGCTGGCGTGTCATTGGCCATGGAACATGACAGAGCTACGAACTTACGCGAGCTGAGATTTAGATAGGATCGCCGCTCGCGCCGGCCGGGCTCAGCTTCCAGCGGATCTTTGTCTCGCTGTCGGTGCGAGCCGAGCCGCGCACCACGATCTGCAGCGAACGGCGGGTCAGGCCGGCATCGATATGGACGCTGGGCTCGATGGCCACATCCGGTCCATCGGTCCTGAACCACCAGCCCCGGCCCGAGGCGCCCCGCAGCAGGATCGAGCGTCGGTCGCGCGCCAGAGAGGCCTGAACCCCCGGCTCCAGATGGAAGCGGATGGCGTAGGGGGCCGCGATCTGGCGCACCATCTCCCTGCGGCATGGCGAGGGAAAGAGTTTTTCTTCGGCCCGCAGCTCGTCAAGCCGCTGGTCCAGATAGAGCCGGCGTTGATGGTTCAGGCCGAACAACTCATTCCAGCCGTCGTGTTCCATCTCCAGCCAGACGGCGCCGTCGCCGTCGCGCAGGTCGGTGGTCACATGGATCGGCGGTCCGACCAGGCGCGGACCCAACAGGTCGCCCTTCCAGCCGCCCAGCGGTTCGTTCAGCGACCGCTCGCCCAGGGTCAGGGTAGAGTGGGCGGGCGTCAGGCGCAGGGCCTGGCGATCCGTCGAGGCCGGCGTCCACCCCGAGCCGGTCACCAAACGATCCTTGCCGCAGGCGATCTCCAGCGCCAGCGGCTGGGCGCAGGCGGCCGCCCCCCAGGCGTCGCGCGCCGGCGGAGCGGTGTCGGCGATGATGGTGAGCAGGGGGCTGGCGATGCGCGTCAGGCCGGCGACCGCACCGGTCGCTGCAGGCGCGTCGTCGCTTCTGGCCATCGCTTCGTCATCGTGGGCGCGGGCGGCCGCGACGCGTTCGAACGTGGAGGGGCCACCGCCCTGGAAGCTGGCCAGCCGACCGTCGGGCAAGGTCAGCAGGCGCAGGCCCTGTGTCAGCCGGGCAATGGCGGCCGACACGCTCTCGGGCGTCGGTTCGGACAGTTGCGACAGGGCGTCGTCCAGCGTCAGCAGGTCGAGCAGCAGCTCGAGGCCCGCTTCAGGACTGCGCGAGGCGTGGCCGCCGTCGGCCTGCACCGTCGTCTTCAAGGCGCCGTCCAGCCGCGACAGCGCGCGGCGACGCAAGGCCTGCCCTGGCGAACCCGCCAGCACGCAGCCGCCAATGGCCGCCGCCGTCAACCGCTCGGCCCGGCTGGCCAGACCGCCGGGCGGACGCAGCAGTTGTCGGGTCTGGCGCGCTAGACTGTCGGCCAGTTTCAGCCGCTCGGCCTCGGTCGCAACAGCGCCCATCCGCCGTGCGCCGCACGCCAGATTGACGACCCGCCGCGCCAGAATTTCCGGTCCCCAGGCGAAGGGCGACCATCGTGCGAAGGCGTCGGCCCAGGCCAGGGTCAGACGCAGCGCCTCGCGCGCGCCTCGGTCGCCTTGGGCCATCAGCCCCGGCATCCAGGCGAAGGCGTGAAGCTCGACCGCAAAGGGTCGCGAAGGACTGGGCCGGTTCCACGGATCGGACGGGGACTCGACCTCCATCGAGGCGCCGGCCAGCATGAAACGCCCGGCCAGGACATTGCGCCCCGGCGCCGGATCGTGCGGGCGGAAATCGCGCGGCGTGGCGGCGAAGGCCGTCACCTTGCCTCCGCCCAGCGGCGACCCCAGCGTCAGGCCGTAACCGGGCAGGCCGTAAAGCTCGATCCACAGCTGCCGCGTCGCCAACCGTCCGGCGATGGCGGGCCACAGGCCGGGTCCGGCAGTCGTGTCGCCCGATCGAACCGGCGTGCGCACCGGCGCGCCAGGCAGGCCGGGAATCTGACCCGAGGCGACGTCCAGCGTCGTTTCCTGGCCCCGCGGGGCGAAGGGGCCGAGCGGGCTCACGCGAAGCTCTGAGCAGCCGGCGCAGCCTTCAGGGCGGCGATATTGGTCGCGTAATCGCCCTTGAACACGAACGAGCCGGCGACCAGCGCATCGGCGCCGGCGGCGACGCAGGCTGCGGCGTTGGCGGAGGTCACGCCGCCATCCACCTGAAGGTGAGCCGACGAACCGGCGCGGTCGAGAATGGCCCGCGCGCCCGCGATCTTCTTCAACGAACTGTCGATAAATTTCTGACCGCCGAAGCCCGGGTTGACCGACATGATCAGCACCAGATCGACCAGATCGACCACCTCTTCCAGGATCGACAGCGGCGTCGCCGGATTGAACACGATGCCGGCCTTGGCGCCCAGCTGGCGAATGCGACCCAGGGTGCGGTGCAGGTGCGGCCCGCTCTCAGGGTGAACGGTCAGGATGTCGGCGCCCGCCTCGCGGAACGCCTCCAGCCAAGGATCGACCGGCGCGACCATCAGGTGCACGTCAAACGGCAGGGTCGTGTGCGGTCGGATCGCCTTCACGATGTCGGGGCCGAGCGTGATGTTCGGCACGAAATGCCCGTCCATCACATCGACGTGAATCCAGTCGGCGCCCGCCGCTTCCAGCGCGCGGACTTCTTCACCCAGCCGCGCGAAATCGCTGGCGAGGATCGACGGGCAGATCAGAGGGGTAACGGCCATGGCCTTCCGGATAAGGCGGGTTGCGGGCAGGAGCAAGGCGCTCCCGCTCAGGACACTCGTTCCAGCCTGGCCGCGAAGAAGCCGTCCAGTCCGCCGTGTTCGGCCCACATGGAGGGCAGCATGCGCAGCCAGCCTTCGGGCGTCAGCGCCTCTGGCGGGGCGCCGACGGCGGCCGGATCAGCGGCGACGGTGCGGAAGGCAGGGTTGCGACGCAGGAAGGCGATGATCTGGGTCTCGCCCTCCTCGCGCTCCAGCGAGCAGGTGCAGTAGACCAGACGGCCGCCCGGCTTCACACGCTCGGCGGCGGCGTCGAGCAGGCGGTGCTGGACGTCGGCCAGCTTGGCGACCTCTGCCGGTTTGGTGGCGCGCAAGACCTCCGGATTGCGGCGGAAGGTGCCCGTCGCGGTGCAGGGCGCATCCAGCAGAACGGCGTCGAAGGTGCGGACGTCCTCCCAGTCCTCGGCCGGCACGGCGACGACCTCGGTGGTGAGGCCGGTCCGCTCAAGGTTTTGCGTCAGGCGTTTCAGACGCGGGGCCGAACGATCGAGCGCGACGACCGACGCGCCGGCGGCCGCCAGTTGCAGCGTCTTGCCTCCAGGCGCGGCGCACATGTCGAGCGCCGTCTCACCCGATTTCACGTCCAGCAGACGCCCCGGCACGGCGGCGGCTGCGTCCTGAACCCACCAGTCGCCGTCCTCGAAACCGGGCCAGCCTGCCACATCGCCGCGACGGCCGGTGCGAACCGTGCCCCCGGGCAAGGCTTCGCCCTCGACAGCGGCGGCGACCGCGGCGGGATCGACGCCTGGCTTCAGGCTGAGATCGGTCGCGGGTTCTTCGCGCGCGGCCAAGGCCAGACCCGCCAGGGCGGCCTCGCCATAGGTCGCCTTCCAGCGCGCCGCGATCCAGTCCGGCAGATTGCTTTCGGCCGTGGTCAGGCCGGGGCCTTCGCGTCCAACCCCGCGCAGCACGGCGTTGACCAGGTTCTTGTAAGGCCGGGTCTTTGGATCACGCTCGGCCAGTTTCACCGCCGTCGAGACGGCGGCGAAGGCGGGCGTTTCCAGCACCAGGGTCTGGGCCAGTGCGATGCGCATCAGGGTGCGCACGGCCTCGGGCGGCGACTTCTTCAGGCGGCGATCCAGGATCTGGTCGATCTCGCCCAGACGACGCAGGGCCGCCATGGCGACGGCGCGAGCGAAGGCGCGATCCATCGGCTCAAGCGCGCGGGCGGCGGGCTGAGACAGGGCTTCGTCCAATCCGTTGCGCTTCTCCAGCGCGGCGTTCAGCAGGATGCCGGCGACGACGCGGGCCTCCACGCCGATATCGTCCTGCGACGGCCCTTGAGCGGCTTCGGCCGGGGCCGGGCGCGGGCGGCCCTTGGTGGCCATGCGACGCCCGCGCGCCTGCGAGCTCTGCCCGCCCCGTCCCTCGGTGCTCATACCGCCACCTGCGCGCCAAGCTCGACCACGCGGCCGGGCGGGATGTGGAAGAAGTCGGTCGGATTGGCGGCGTTGCGCATCAGGAAGATAAACAGCTTGTCCTGCCACAGCGGCATACCCTGACGCGCCGACGGGATCAGCGAACGGCGACCCAGGAAGAAGCTGGTCGACATGATGTCGAACTTCAGCCCCTGTTTGCGGCACAGGCCCAGGGCGCGCGGCACGTTCGGCGTCTCCATGAAGCCGTAGGTGACCGTCACCTTCTTGAAGTCGTCGTTGATCGGCTCCATCCGCACCCGGTCGGCCTCCTTGACGCGCGGGCGCTCGGAGGTGCGCACGGTCAGGATGACGTTCTTCTCGTGCAGCACCTTGTTGTGCTTGAGATTATGCATCAGGGCGACCGGCGCGACGTCGGGATCCGAGGTCAGGAAGATGGCCATGCCCGGCGCACGGTGCGGCGGCCGGGCCTGAAGCATCTCGATCAGATCGTTCAGCGGCAGGCTGTCCTTGCGCGTCTTGGCCGTCAGGATCTGCGTCCCGCGCACCCAGGTCCACATCACCACGACCAGCAGGGCGCCCAGCACCAGCGGCATCCACGCCCCGTCCGGAATCTTCAGCAGGTTGGACGTCAGGAAGACGCTGTCGATGAAGGCGAACGGAATGAGGGTTCCGGCCACCGCCCACATCGGCCACTTCCAACCCTTGCGGATAACCGAATAGGCCATCAGCGTATTGACCAGCATGGTGCCGGTCACCGCCACGCCATAAGCGGCGGTCAGGTTATGCGAGCTCTGGAACACGACCAGCAGCACCAGCACCCCGACCATGAGGAAGGTGTTGACCGCCGGCACGAAGATCTGGCCGGCCTGGGTCTCGGAAGTGTTCTTGATGTCGATGCGCGGCAGAAGGCCCAGCTGCACCGCCTGCTGCGTCACCGAGAAGGCGCCGGTGATCACGGCCTGGGAGGCGATGACGGTCGCGGCGGTCGCCAGGATCAGCATCGGCCAATAGGCGAACTGCGGCACCATGTTCCAGAACGGGTTCTCGGACGCGGCCGGATTGTCGAGGATCAGGGCGCCCTGGCCCAGGTAGTTCAACGTCAGGCACGGCAGCACGAAGGCCAGCCAGCCCATTCGGATCGGCGCCTTTCCGAAATGGCCCATGTCGGCATAGAGGGCCTCGGCCCCCGTGACGGCCAAGAAGACGCTGCCCAGGATCACAAAGCCCAGGAAGCCGTCGTTGAGCAGAAGCATGACGCCATAGTGGGGCGAAAGGGCCCGCAGTACGCTGACGTCGTCGAAGATATGATACAGCCCCAGCGCGCCCAAGCTCAGGAACCAGACGGCGGTGATCGGGCCGAAATACTTGGCCAGGCTGGCCGTGCCGCGCGACTGGACCAGGAACAGGGCGATCAGGATGCCGGCCGAGATCGGCACGATGAAGGAATCCAGCCGCCCGGCCAGACCCGGAGCATCCTGCAAACCCTCGACAGCGGACAGGACCGAGATGGCGGGCGTGATAATGCCGTCGCCATAGAACAGGGCCGCGCCGCACACGCCGAGAATGAAGATCCAGGCGCTGCGCCGACCGACCGCGAACTGCGCCAGCGCCATCAGGGACAGGGTGCCGCCCTCGCCCTTGTTGTCGGCGCGCATCAGGAAGAAGACGTATTTGAACGTCACCACCACCATCAGCGCCCAGAAGGCCAGCGACACGACGCCGATTACGGCCAGATCGCCGCCGACGCCGGAGCGTGCATGGTCGATCGCCTCGCGCAGGGCGTAGAGCGGGCTGGTGCCGATGTCGCCAAACACCACGCCGATCGCGCCGATGGTCAGGGCCCAGAAGCCGCCGTGCTTGGCAGCCTGGCCGCCCGGGATGTGGGATTCCGGACCCGTGGCGTGGGTGGGCTTGTCCGGCGTGTTCGACGCGGGCGAGGGAGCGCTCGCGTCGTGGGGAGTGTCCCCGGCCATGCGTATCCTCCGGGTCTCCGACGCGGCGTCGGTCCCTTCAAAGCGGCGAGCCTTTAGGCTCATTCCACGCGGTCTTCAATCGCGCCGCAGCGGATTCGGTTTCGGCGTTCTGCGGCGCGATTTGTGATTCGGCCCCTGAACGCCTATTTTCGCATCAGGAACAAAACCATGTCAGACAGCCAACGCTTCCCCGTCGCCGCCCACGCCCTGGCGTATATGGCCCACAAGGGCGCATTCGGGCCTGCGCAGGCGATGCCCAGCGGCGTCCTGGCGTCCTCGATCCCGACCAATCCCGTCGTGGTGCGCCGCGTGACCGCCCTTTTGGCCAAGGCCGGTCTGATCGCCACCCGTCCGGGCGCGACCGGCGGCTCCTGGCTGTTGCGTCAGCCCGAGGACATCCGACTGGATCAGGTGCTGAAGGCGGTGAACGGCTGCGCCCACATCGGCTCGCCCCCCGCCGGCGCCAGGGGTTGCCCGATCAGCGAGCACATCCCGCGCCAGGTCGCCAAGGCCCTGACCGCCGCCGACGAGGCCGCGACCGAGGCTTTGTCCAAGATCACCATCGCCGACCTTCTGGCCGACAATCCGATCGCGCTGGCGGCCTTTGCGCCGCACAAGTCCTGCCCCGTCGCGGCCTGATTGCGCCGTGAACCGGACCGTTCTGATCACCGGCGCGTCTGCCGGCATCGGCGCGGCCCTGGCCCGGACCTATGCGGCCAAGGGCTGGAATGTGATCCTGACGGCGCGTCGCCAAGCCCCGCTGCAGGCTCTGGCTAACGAACTGACCACCGCCCACGGCGTGACCGCAACCGTCATCCCCGAAGACCTGTCGGACCCCGCGGCGCCCGAGCGGCTGGTCGCGACCATCGCGGCCCGCGGCCTGACCGTCGACGGCCTGGTCAACAATGCGGGATTCAGCCGTGTCATCGGCTTTCTGGATACCGACCTGAGCGCTCATCGCGCCATGATCCAGGTCATGCTGACCGCGCCGGTTGAGCTGTCGCGCCTGTTGCTGCCCGGCATGATCCAGCGCGGCTTCGGCCGAGTGCTTAACGTCGCCTCGCTGGCCGGCCAGATGCCCGCGACCGGGGGCGACACCCTGTATGGGCCGATCAAGAGCTTCCTGATCAAGGCGTCGCAGGGCCTGCATCTGGAGACGCAGGGGACCGGCGTGCACGTGACGGTGCTGAACCCGGGCTACACCCTGACCGAGTTCCACGACGTCAACGGCTCGCGCGAGCAGGTCTCTAGCGCCTATCCGGCCTGGATGTGGATGAACGCCGCGCGCGTGGCGCGCATCGGCTATGACGCCTGCGAGGCCAACCGTGCCAGCGTCACCCCCGGCGTCATGAACAACGTCATGGCCGGACTGGCCCGCTTCCTGCCCGATGGCCTGGCGCTCCGCATGGTGGCGAACCATGCGAAGCGGCTGGACCGGATCTGATTAGATGTGGATGGCGTGCCCGAGGGCGCGCAGGCTGGCCTCGTGGAAGGCTTCGCCCAGCGTCGGGTGGACGTGAATCGTCCCGGCGACATCTTCCAGCACGGCGCCCATCTCCAGCATCTGGGCGAAGCTGTTGGACAGTTCCGACACATGCTGGCCCACCGCCTGGATACCCAGGATGCGATGATCGCCCTTGTTCGCGATCACCCGCACGAAGCCGCCATCCTCACCCGCCTCGATGGCCAGCGCCCGGCCGATCGCGGCGAAGGGGAAGACCGACTGGATCACATCATCGCGGCCCGCGACCTCGTTCGGGCCCAAACCGGCCGAGACGATTTCCGGCTCGGTGAAACAGACCGCGGCGATGGTGACGGGGTCGAAGATGCGGTCATGGCCGGCAATGATTTCGGCGACCACTTCGCCCTGGGCCGAACCCTTGTGGGCCAGCATGGGTTCGCCGGTCAGGTCGCCGACCGCCCAGACGTTCTTCATCGAGGTGGCGCAGCGCTGGTCGATCTTCACGAACGGACCGGCCATGGCCACGCCCATGTTTTCCAGACCCCAGCCTTGCGTACGCGGACGCCGACCGACCGTGACCAGCACCTTGTCGGCGTCCAGTTGCAGCGGCTCGCCGTCCTTCGTCGTGATGGACAGCTTGCCGTCACCGAAGCCCCCGGCGCGCGCGCCCAGATGCAGTTCGACCCCGTGCTTCTCCAGCCATTTGGCGACCGGATCGGTCAGGGCCTTGTCGTAGAGCGGCAGGATGCGCTCGGCCATCTCGACGATGGCCACCTCGGCGCCCAGCTTGCGATAGGCGATGCCCAGTTCCAGGCCGATATAGCCGCCGCCCACGACGACCAGCTTCTTGGGGACGTCCGACAGGCTCAGCGCCTCGGTCGAGGAAATGACGTCGCCGCCGAACGGCAGGAAGGGCAGTTCGACCGGCTCGGACCCCGTCGCCAGGATGACGTGTTCGGCGGTGATGCGGATGTCGCCTTCGTCGGTTTTCACCACGCAGGTCTTGGCGTCGGCGAAATCGGCCCAGCCCTTAATGACCTTGACCTTGGCCTTCTTCAGTAGGGCCGCGACCCCCGCGTTCAGCTTACGGACGATGCCGTCCTTCCACGCGACCGTCTGCGCCAGGTCGATGGCCGGCGCCGCCGCCGTGATGCCCAGCGTCCCGCCGCCGGCCGCCTTGGCCACCGTCTCGAACTTGCCCGCCGCATGGATGATGGCCTTGGACGGAATACAGCCGACGTTCAGGCAGGTGCCGCCCAGCCCATCGCCGCCGTCCACCAACACGGTGTCGAGGCCCAACTGGCCGCAGCGAATGCCCGCGACATAGCCGCCGGTGCCCGCGCCAATGATGAGGACTTTGGTTTTCAGGGTCTGGGTCAACGATAGGCCTCAAGGCGGGTGCTGAACTGCGGAGGAACTTGCTGGGGCTCGAAAACGCGGACCGCACCGGATCCGGATTCCATGGCCAAAACGATGTCGCCGGGTTTGACGCGCTGAAAATCGACGCAAATCATGCCTTGATAGCCGCCCAGCGGACGGGCGGTTTCCGCAGCGGTCAGGGTGTATGTCTCTTGCGGAGCGCCTTGAAGCGTTTCCAGTCTGGCGATGGTCGCCTCGGACTGAATAACCTCGATGGTCGGCGTCCGCCTGGGTTCAGCCAAACGCTCCACCGTCGTCACGCGCCCGATGAACAGCGCCGGCCCATCGGACCGTAGCCGAGACGACCATGCCGGCGGCGGCTCGGGTATGCAGGCGTTCGCGGACGAGGCGACGACGCCAACGGCTGCTAGCAGGCTGGCGCCGAAGGTCAGCGCTTTGACTTTGAATTGCCGCATCACATTACCCTTCCAATCCCGATGATCCTCTCTCGGCGAGGAAAGAGGATCATCAAGAGCCATGGCGCCGATTTCGAGGTGATAGCCATCGGCGCGGGCAGACCTCGCTTTCCCGCTTAGAAAATGGGCATCACCCCATCCACAGTGTCGCCGGGTTCTCCAGCAGCCCCTTGATCCGCTGCACGAACACCGCCGCGTCGTGACCGTCGACGATACGGTGATCGAAACTAGACGACAGGTTCATCATCTTGCGCACGATCATCTGGCCGTCCTTGACCACGACCCGTTCGGCGATCTTGTTCGGACCGACGATGGCGACCTCGGGGTGGTTGATGATCGGGGTGTGGACCACCCCGCCCAGCGTGCCCAGCGAGGTGATGGTGATGGTCGAACCCGACAGTTCCTCACGCTTGGCCGAACCGTCTTTGGCGGCGCCCGACACACGCGCGATTTCCAGAGCCGTATCGTAGGGGTCGCGCGCCTCGGCATGGCGGACCACCGGCACCATCAGGCCATTCGGGGTCTGGGCGGCGATGCCCAGATGGACCGGGGCGTGTTGGGTCAGGACGCCGGCTTCGTCGTCATAGGTGGCGTTGATCTGGGGCTGGTCGCGCAGGGCGACGACGATGGCGCGGGCGATGAAGGGCAAGACGTTCAGCTTGGGCTGATCCTTGGACTTCGTCGCGTTCAGGTGGGCGCGCAACTCCTCCACCGCCGTCATGTCGATTTCCTCGACATAGGTGATGTGGGGAATGCGGCGCACGCTCTCGGCCATCTTCTCCGCAATCTTGCGGCGCAGGCCGATGATCTTGACCTCGGTCGCCCCTTGCGCCTTCGCATAGGTCGAGCCGCCGCCGGACGGCGCCGACGCAGGTTGCGAACCGCCGCGCGCGATGAAGCCGTCCAGATCCTCGTGCGTGATCCGACCCGCCGGGCCGGACCCGGGCACGAAGGTCAGATCGACGCCCAGGTCCCGCGCGCGATTGCGCACGGCCGGCGAGGCCGACGGACGTTCGCCGGGCGCGCGGCCCGTCAGGGCGGGCACAGGCTTGGACGGCGCAGTCGCTGAAGCCGCCCTTTGAGCCGTCGAAACCGCAGCGGAAGCCGCCGTCGCATTCTCCGCCGGTTTGGGGGCAGGTTTGGGCGCCGCGACGGGCGTCGAGACATTGCCCCGACCCTCGACATCGAACGCGACCAGCGGTCCGCCGACCGGCACGGACTTGCCCGTCTCGCCGTACAGGGCGACGACCGTTCCGGCGACCGGCGAGGTGATTTCGACCGTGGCCTTGTCGGTCATGATGTCGGCGATGATCTGGTCTTCCTCGACCGCATCCCCGACCTTGACGTGCCAGCCGACCAACTCGGCCTCGGCTGTGCCTTCACCGACGTCAGGCAGTTTGAAGACATAGTTGCCGGATGTCGGCGTCGAGACAGCGGGGGCTGCCGGCGTCTCGACCTTCGGCGCCTCGGCGACCACGGGCGCGGGGTCCGGCTTGGCGACGGCAGGGGCGGCAGGCGTCGGAGCGTCATCGGCATTGCCCGCCCCCTCGACCTCGAACTCCACCAGAGGACCGCGCACCGGCACCATGGCGCCGGGTTCGCCGTGCAGAGCGACGACCTTGCCGCTGACCGGGGCGGTGATCTCGACCGTGGCCTTGTCGGTCATGACGTCGGCGACGATCTGGTCCTCGGCGACGACATCGCCGACCTTGACGTGCCATCCGACCAATTCGGCCTCGGCGGTGCCTTCGCCCACGTCGGGCAGTTTGAAGACGAAAAGACCCATTTTATCGACCTCCCGTCATGACGCTCTTCAAGGCGTCTGCGACCCTTTGCGGCCCGGGGAAATATTCCCATTCGAAAGCGTGCGGATAGGGCGTGTCCCAACCGGTGACGCGCGCGATCGGCGCTTCCAGCGAATAGAAGCAGCGCTCCTGCACCAGGGCCGATAGTTCGCCGCCGAAGCCCGAGGTCTTGGGCGCCTCATGCACGATGACGCAGCGGCCGGTCTTCTTCACCGAGGCCTCGATGGCTTCGATGTCCAGCGGCACGAGCGAGCGCAGGTCGATGACCTCGGCGTCCACGCCCGCGTGTTCCGCGCCGGCCAGGGCGACCCAAACCATGGTGCCATAGGCCAGGATGGTGACGTCGTTTCCTTCGCGCATTACTCGCGCCTTGCCGATCGGCTCGACATATTTGCCGGTCGGGACCTGGGCCAGATCCTGAGCCTTCCACGGCGAGACCGGCTTCTCGTGCCAGCCGTCGAATGGGCCGTTGTAGAGGCGTTTCGGCTCGAAGAAGACGACCGGATCGTCATCCTCGATGGCGGCGGTCAGCAGGCCCTTGGCGTCATAGGGGTTGGACGGAATGACGACCTTCAGACCCGCGATATGGGTGAACAGGCTTTCAGGGGACTGGCTGTGGGTCTGACCGCCGAAGATGCCGCCGCCATAGGGGCTGCGCACAGTGATCGGCGAGGTGAACTGGCCGCCCGAGCGGTAGCGCATCTTGGCCGCTTCTGAGACGATCTGATCGTAAGCCGGATAGATATAGTCGGCGAACTGAATCTCGACGACCGGACGCAGGCCATAGGCGCCCATTCCGATGGCGGCGGCGACGATGCCGCATTCCGAGATCGGGGCGTCGAAACTGCGGGTCAGGCCGTGCTTCTGCTGCAGCTTGTCGGTGACGCGGAAGACGCCGCCGAAATAGCCGGCGTCCTCGCCGAACGACAGGACGTTGGCGTCTTCGGCCATCTTGACGTCGATGGCCGAGTTCAGCGCCTGGATCATGTTCATGGGGACTATGCCGGCACCCGTCGCTTCCGAGGCGGGGGCGGCGTTCTGGTCGACCATGTCGGGCTCGACGCCGTCGTTGCGATCGGCGTCGGTGAAGGTGGTTTGCTCGCTCATGGTCAGACCCCCACCTCGCGGCGCTGTTCGATCAGGCGCCAGTCTTCGGTCGCATAGACCTCTTCGAACATCGTCTTCACGCTGGGGCGCGACTGGCCCAGCGTGCCGATGGCTTCGGATTCCTTGCCGGCAGCGCGGACCTGCTCGACGGCGTCCTTCAGCGTGGCGGCGTGACGCTCGTCGTCCCATTCGCCGATGACGGTCAGATGCTGGCGCAGACGTTCGATCGGATCGCCCAGCGGCCATTTCTCGTGCTCGTCGCCGGGGCGATAGCGGCTGGGGTCGTCGGAGGTCGAGTGCGGGGCGCCGCGATAGGTAAACAGCTCGATCACCGTCGCCCCCTGGTTCGACCGCGCCCGTTCCTCGGCCCACTGGGTCGCCGCCCAGACCGCCAGGAAGTCGTTGCCGTCCACCCGCAGGGCCGGCAGGCCATAGCCGATGGCCTTGGAGGCGAAGGTGGTCTCAAGCCCGCCGGCGATGCCCTGGAAGGAGCTGATAGCCCACTGGTTGTTCACGACGTTCAGGATGACCGGGGCGCGATAGACGCTGGCGAAGGTCAGGGCGTTGTGGAAGTCGCCTTCGGCAGTGGCCCCGTCGCCGATCCAGCTGATGGCGATCTTGTCGTCGCCCTTGTAGGCGCTGGCCATGGCCCAGCCGACGGCCTGCGGCACCTGCGTGCCCAGATTGCCGCTGATGGTGAAGAAGCCGTAGTCCTTGGCCGAATACATGATCGGCAACTGGCGGCCTTTGATCGGATCTTCGGCGTTCGAATAGATCTGGTTCATCATCGCGACCAGCGGATAGCCGCGCGCGATCAAAAGCCCCTGCTGGCGATAGGTGGGGAAACCCATATCCTCGCGGCTCAGGATCATGCCCTGGGCGACCGCGATGGCCTCCTCGCCGGTGCACTTCATATAGAAGCTGGTTTTGCCCTGGCGGTGGGCGCGGTGCATCCGGTCATCGAAGGCGCGCGTCAGGATCATGGCCTTCAGACCCCGGCGCATCGTCTCGGGATCCAGGCGCGGGTTCCACGGACCGACCGCGGCGCCCTCATCGTCCAGCACCCGAATCAGGCGGAAGGCGAGATCGCGCATCTGATAGGGGGTCGATCCGACCTCGGGCCGTTCGACGACACCGGCAGGATCCATCTGCAGATGGCTGAAGTCCGGCGTATCGCCGGGACGGCCCGACGGCTCCGGCACGCGCAAGGACAGGGGCTGGCTGTTCTTTTTGTTCATTTTGTCGTTCATGCGGGCGTCCATATCCGTTCTGGGGTCCGTCCGTGTTTCCTCTGGACGTGTGATAACACGCCGCTTAAGCAGGTGCTCGCTCAATTTGACCTTGCGCAATCCCGATATCGGGTATTTTATTTCGCGATAATCATAATCGGAGAAACGCATTGGCCGACGAACTCGACCCCATCGACGCCCGCATCCTGGATATCCTGCAACAAGACGCCGGGCTGTCGGTCGCAGAGGTCGCCGATCGCGTCGGGCTGTCGGCCTCGCCCTGCTGGCGGCGGATCAAGCGGCTGGAAGACTCCGGCCTGATCACCAAGCGCGTCACTCTGCTGAACGCTCAGCTGCTGGGCCTGGACTTCGAGGTCTACGCCATCGTCAAACTGATGCTGCCCTCGGCGGACAATCTCAATGTCTTCGAGGCCGCCGTGGCCAAGTGGCCCGAGGTCGTCCAGTGCGCCACCATCACGGGGCGCGAGGACTATGTGCTGCGCATCATCACCTCGGACATGCACGCCTTCGACCTGTTCCTGCGCGAGAAGCTGCTGGCCTTGGGCATCGTCTCGGACTGCGAAAGCCACATCGTCACGCGCGGCGTGAAGAATGTGACCGCCCTGCCTCTTGGCATCATCACGCCTCACGTCGGATAACGTCGCTCAGGCGGCGCGGGCCGCTTTGGGAGCCGACACATGATCGAACTGGTGATCGAGGCACGCCGCAAGGACTTGGGCGGGTTCGAGGTCGGGCGCGTCCTGCCCTTCCATTCGCGGCGGATGGTCGGGCCCTTCATCTTCCTGGACCAGATGGGACCGGCCGAGTTCGCGCCGGGCGCCACGGCCATCGACGTGCGACCGCATCCGCACATCGGCCTGTCGACCCTGACCTATCTGTTCGAGGGCGAGATCATGCACCACGACAATCTCGGCTACGATCAGGCGATCCGGCCGGGTGAGGTCAACTGGATGACCGCCGGCAAGGGCATCGTCCATTCAGAGCGCACCGATCCGCTGAAGAAGAGCAAGGGCGGGCCGATGCACGGCATGCAGGCCTGGGTCGCCCTGCCCGATGAGGCCGAGGAGATGGACCCGGCCTTCCATCACCTGGGCGAGGACGCCCAGCCGGCTTACGAGAATGGCGGCCTGTTCGCGCGTCTGGTCGCGGGCGAGGCGTACGGCGCCAAGGCGGCCGTGCCGGTGTCGTCTCCGCTGTTCTATATCCATTGGGAGCTTCAGCCCGGCGTGCGCACCGCCCCGCCGTCAGGCAAGAGGGCCGGGGGCATGAGCGAGCGTGCCCTTTACGTGGCCAAGGGCTCCATCGAGGTCGGCGACCGCACCTTCCATGAGGGTCAGATGATCGTGCTGGAGCCGACGGCCGAGCCGACGGTCAAGGCCCTGACCCAGTCGACCGTCATGGTCCTGGGCGGCGAGCCGGTGGGTGAACGGCTGATCTGGTGGAACTTCGTCGCCTCCAGCCAGGCCCGCATCGATCAGGCCAAGGCCGATTGGAAGGCGGGTCGGATGACGCTGCCAAACGCCGACGATCTGGAATTCATCCCCCTGCCCGACGAACCCCCAAAGGCCCAAGCCGAGCCGGCGCCAGTGACGCCCAAGCCGACCGATCCGGTCTAGCGGGCAGGCAGAAGGTGACGCGACGAGGTCGGATCGCTACATGCGGCCTATGAACTTCGATTTCGACGCCCAGGTCACCGCCGCCCTGTTCGACAACACCGGCGCCGTCTTCGCCCTTGGAGACGGCTCGGTCCGGTTCGAGGACCGAACGCGGGTGGAGGCGCACGACGGCGCCGTGCTGTGCGCCTGCGTTCATCCGTCCGGCGACGGGATCGTCACGGGCGGCGATGACGGCAAGGTCGTCTGGACCCGTCGCGACGAAGACCCGGTCGTTCTGGCCACGGCCAAGAACCAGTGGATCGACGCCATCGACGCCTCGCCGGCCTCGGGCCTGATCGCCTTTTCCTTCGGCCGCACCCTGTCGGTGATCGACCCCAAGGAGGTCGGCTTCCGGCGCGACTTCCAGCACGAGCGCACCGTTTCCGGCGTCGCCTTCGAGCCCAAGGGCCGGCGCATCGCCACCTCGACCTATGGCGGGGCGGCGCTGTGGTATGCGCGGATCGAGAAACAGCAGCCCATGAAACTGGCCTGGGCCGGGTCGCACACCGGCGTCGCCTTTTCGCCCGACGGCGCCTTCGTCGTCACGACCATGCAGGACAATCAGATGCACGGCTGGCGCATCAAGGACGCCAAGAATCTGCGCATGGGCGGCTATCCAGGAAAGGTCCGGTCGATGGCCTTCCTGGCCAACGGGCAGCTTATGGCGACCTCGGGCGCGCAGGGCGCGGTCCTGTGGCCCTTCATCGGATCGAACGGGCCGATGGGGCGCGAGGCGACCGAGATCGGCTATGACGACACGACCCTGGTCAATCTGGTCTCGGCCCGCGCCGATCAGGGCCTGCTAGCCGCCGGCCTGACCGACGGTCGGGTCTGGGTGGCGCATCCGGCCGCCCAGGGTCTGAACTTCGTCAAGGCTGAGAAGGGTCCGGCCATCGTCGCCCTGTCGCTCAGCCCCGCCGTCGACAAGGTGGCGTGGGCCGACGAAGACGGCGCCGCCGGAGTTTTGATCCTCTGATGGCGAAGGGCCGCAAAAGCTGGCGTCGCGTGGTGCTGACCGCGCTTCTGATCCTGGCCCTGATCCCGGTCGCGGGCGTGCTGATCGTCGCCATCGTCCCGCCGCCGCCCACCATACTGATGCTGCGCCAACTCGCGAGGGGCGACGGCATGGACTATCAGTGGCGCGGTCTGAACCAGATTTCTCCCAACCTGGTGAACGCCGCCATCGCCGCCGAGGACGCCCGGTTCTGCAGCCACCACGGCTTCGACATGGAGGCGATCCAGAAGGCCCTGGACCACAACGCCGAAGGCGGGCGCCTGCGTGGCGGCTCGACCATCAGCCAGCAGACGGCCAAGAATGTCTTCCTCTGGCCTGGCCGCGACTGGATCCGGAAGGGTCTGGAGGCGGGCTACACCGTCCTGATCGAGGCCGTGTGGTCCAAGCGCCGGATTATGGAAGTCTATCTGAACGTGGTGGAATGGGCGCCCGGCGTCTATGGCGCCCAGGCCGCGTCGCGACACTGGTTCGGCAAGGACGCCCGCGACCTGAGCCCGCGTGAGGCGGCGCGTCTGGCCGCCATCCTGCCGGCCCCGCGCCGTTACGAAGCCGCCGCGCCCGGCCCCTATGTGCGTCGGCGCGCCGCGCGCGTTCAGGCAGCCATGGGCACGGTGCGCAATGAAGGTCTGAACACCTGCGTCGTCGGTCGCTGAACCGTCACGCTTGACGGGCGACCGGGCCTGACCTCTCCTGCCCGCGCTGTTCAGGAGATCCATCATGAAGCGTCAGATGATGACCGCCGTCGCGGTCTGCGCCCTCGCCTTCGCCGCCGGCTGCGCCAGCACCCGCGAACCCGCCGCCGGCGCGCCAGGCGTCGAACAGACGGCGTCGACGACGCCCGCGCCCGCCGTCAGCGGCATGCGCGCCGACTATCCCATCACCGCCGAGGGCGCGACCGCCTTCATCGCCGACGCCGAAACCAAATGGGCCGAGGTCAGCGAATATGTCGCCCGCATCCAGTGGGCGCGCGCCACCAACATCACCTTCGACACCATGTGGCTGGAGTCCAAGGCCAACGCCGAGGCGACCGAGCTTCAGGTCCAGCTGGCCAATCAAGCGGCCAAGTTCAACGACGTCCAGGTTGATCCGGTCGTGCGGCGCAAGCTGAACCTGCTGCGGCTCAGCCTGGTCCTGCCGGCGCCCAATCGTCCCGGCGCGGCCGAGGAATTGGCCCAGATCACGACGCGGCTGGATTCGACCTATTCGACCGGCAAGTTCGATTTCAAGGGCAAGCCGATCACCCTGGACGAAGCCTCGCTGATCCTGGCCGACAGCCGCGATCCCGCCGAGACCAAGGCGCTTTATGAAGGCTGGCGCACCATCTCGCCGGTCATGCGCGACGACTACGCCCGCATGGTCGAGATCGCCAATGAGGGCTCGCGTGAGTTGGGCTTCGCCGACACCGGCGCCCTGTGGCGGTCAGGCTACGACATGCCCGCCGACGATTTCGCCGCCGAGACCGACCGGCTGTGGGCCCAGGTGAAGCCCTTCTACGAGAACCTGCACTGCTATGTGCGCGCCAGGCTGAACGCCAAATACGGCGACGCGGTCCAGCCCGACCACGGCCCGATCCGCGCCGATCTGTTGGGCAATATGTGGTCCCAACAGTGGGGCAACATCTATGATGTGGTTGCCCCGCCCAGCGGCGGCGCCTCAAGCTACGACCTCACCGGGCTGCTGAAGGCCGCCGACTACGACGCGACCAAGATGGTCAAGACGGGCGAGGGCTTCTACGTCTCGCTGGGCCTCGACCCGCTGCCTCAGACCTTCTGGGAACGCAGCCAGATCACCCGCCCGCGCGACCGCGAAGTCGTCTGTCACGCCTCGGCCTGGGACCTGGACAACGCCGACGACATCCGCATCAAGATGTGCACCAACGTCAACGGCGACGACTTCTACACCGTCCACCACGAGCTGGGTCACAACTACTATCAGCGCGCCTACAAGAACCAGCCCATGCTGTTCCGCAATGGCGCCAACGACGGCTTCCATGAGGCCATCGGCGACTTCGTCGGCCTGTCGGCCCTGACCCCCACCTATCTGAACCAGATCGGTCTGTTGAAGACCACGCCGGGCGCGGAGGAAGATATTCCCTTCCTGCTCAAGATGGCCTTGGACAAGATCGCGTTCCTGCCGTTCGGCCTGATGGTCGACCGCTGGCGCTGGGACGTCTTCTCAGGCGAGACGGCGCCGGCCGCCTACAATACCGCCTGGACCGCCGACATGCTGCAGTACCAAGGCCTGGTTCCGCCGGGTCCGCGTCCGGCCAACGCCTTCGATCCGGGCGCCAAATACCATGTGCCCGGCAACACGCCTTACACGCGCTACTTCCTGGCGGCCATCTATCAGTTCCAGTTCCAGCGCGCCGCCTGCAAACAGGCGGGTTGGACCGGGCCGCTGCATCGCTGCTCCGTCTATGGCAACAAGGAGGTTGGCGCCCGCTTCAACGCCATGCTGCAGATGGGCCAGTCGCGGCCTTGGCAGGAGGCGATGAAGGCCTTCACCGGTGACGACGGCAATGACGCCTCGGCCATCGCCGACTATTTCGCCCCGCTGAACGTCTGGCTCCAGGAACAGAACCGCGGTCACCAATGCGGATGGAGCGCCGCCTGATCACGCGGCGGCGTTAACCGTCCCCTTCACAATTCCCTTAACCGCCCGATGGCAAACTGGACGCTAATCGGGCGGTCCGCGTCCATTGGGATGGGCATGGTGAAGGTTTCCAATCGGATCGGCAGGGCGGTGAAGGCTCTGCGCATGTTCACGTCGCGCCTCTCGTCGGACCGCGGCGGCAATGTCGTAATGATCTTCGCCCTGGTGATGCCGGCGCTGATCATGCTGACCCTGGGCGGCATCGACATCAACCGCGTGACGACGGCGAAGGCCCGCGTTCAGGACGCGCTGGACGCCGCCGCCCTGGCCGCGGCGCGGTCGTCCTATACTGATCCGAAAGACCTGAAGAACGTCGCCCTGGTGGCGCTGAGAGCCAATCTGCGCAACGCCTCGGTGGAGCCGTTCGCCGACGACGCCGTCAAGATCGAGCTGACGAAAGAGCAGATCGTCATCGCCGACATCCAGGTTCAGGTGAAGACCCTGATCGCCAATGTGGTCCTGCCGCCCTATGGCAAGATTCTGGACGACACCCTGCCCGTGAGCGTCCACTCCGAGGTGAATCGATCGTCCAAGGACATCGAGGTCTCGCTGGTGCTCGACATCACCGGCTCGATGGCCAGCAACAACCGGATCGGCGATTTGAAGAACGCCGCAAACCAGTTGATCAAACTGGTCGTTCAGCCAGCCGCGAAACAGACGCCTTACTATTCCCGCATGGCCATTGTGCCCTATTCGATCGGCGTGAACCTGGGTTCTCGCGCCGACGCCGCACGCGGCGCCTCGATCGGATCGACCAGCATCACCGGAGCCGCATGGGCGGCGGCGGCGGCCAAGTCGATCTCTGGCATTACGCGCGCTTCGCCCGGCGTCGTGACCGCCAACGGACACGGGCTATCGACCGACGACTACGTCTGGATCAGCGGCGTCAGCGGCATGACCCAGATCAACAACCGCGCCTACAAGGTCGTGCGGATCGACGCCAATCGGGTGTCTCTGCAATATCAATCCGGCGCGAACTGGTATGCGCTGAACACCACCAGCGGCAACGGATACAGCAGCTACACCTCGGGCGGTCAGATCCGCAAATGCATGCGCTCCGACTGCTTCGTCACCATCTCCTCCACGAATCACGGCTTGTCGAAAGGCGACACGCTTCAGATCGCTGACGTTAAGGGTATGACGGCGCTTAACACGACGAATGATGAAGGCCTTTACGAAGTCCTAGAGAAGATCTCGAACGACGCCTTTGTCATCCCTGTCGGCGGCGCCGCGTTCGCTGATTATTCTGGTGGCGGCTCCGTGCAGTGTGGGCGCGATGGATGCGCCACGCGCGTCTTCCGCGACGCTCAGTACAATCGCTTGACCGCCTTTAGTAACACCAGCTGCGTCAGCGAGCGTACGGGGTCACAGGCCTACACCGATGCGGCTCCGAGCACGGCCAGGGTGGGTCGCAACTATGCCGCTCCGCAACGCTCAACGCCCGTGAGATCGGCGGGTAACCCTTGCCCGACAGCGACGATCCAGCCGCTGACTTCCAACATCGATACATTGACGGGGCTCGTGAACGGTTTGACCGTTACAGGATCAACGTCCGGGCAGATTGGCTTGGCTTGGGGTTGGTACACCGTATCTAACCAGTTCAACGGGCTTTGGTCGTCCAATCCCGCCGCTGCCTATGCGCCGACCAAGGTGTTGAAGGCCGTCATTCTGATGACGGACGGTGAGTTCAACACCCCCTATTGCGGCGGCGTCATCGCCCGCGATGCGGCCTCAGGGTCCGGCAACCTCTTTGACAAGATTGCCTGTGACGCGACGAACGGCGACCCGTTCGATCAGGCCGCAAAACTGTGCACCGGCATGAAGGCCAAGGGCGTGATCGTCTATACCGTGGGCTTCTCGATCACACCGGGCAGCGACGCGGCCAACATCCTCAGCACCTGCGCTACCGACAAGGACAAGGCCTTCCTGCCGCAGTCGGGCGCGGACCTGTCCAACGACTTCCAGGCCATCGGACGCGACATCACCCGACTACGGATTTCCCGCTGACGGCCTAGAGCAGGCGGATTTCGCGCAGGCGTTCGGTCAGATAATCCTCGGCCAGGATGGTCTTGCCCGCATAGCGATCGGGATTGTCCGGCGTGATGGCGCTGGGCAGGGTCTCGATCGGGAAGTCCGGGTTGAAGTGCAGGAAAAAGGGCGTCGAATAGCGGGCGAAGCCGCGACGCTCGGGCGCCGGATTGACCACGCGGTGGGTGGTCGATGGCAGAACGTGGTTGGTCAGTCGTTGCAGCATGTCGCCGATATTGACGACCAAGGCGCCGGGCGGCGGCGCGATGTCGAGCCAGCTGCCGTCCTTGTCCTTTAGCTGAAGACCGGCCTCTTCGGCGCCGAGCAGCAGGGTGATGACATTAATGTCTTCGTGCGCCCCGGCGCGCACGCCAGGCGCATCGGCCGGAACCGGCGGATAGTGCAGCATGCGCAGGACGCTGTTGCCCATCTCCACCTTGTCCGCGAAGAAGTCGTCGCCCAGCTTCAGATAACGGGCGATGGCGCGCAGGATCTTGGCGCCCAACGCATCCAGATCCTCGAACATGCCATACAGATGCTCGCGGAAGCCCTCGACCTCGGTCGGCCAGAGGTTGTCGCGCATATAGCGGCGATAAGGATGGCCTTCGGGCAGTTCCCGGCCGACGTGCCAGAATTCCTTCAGATCGACCGTTTTGGCGTCCTTGGCCGCCTCGACCCCGAACGGGGTCAAGCCGCGCGCGCCGCCGGTACCGGGCTGGTGATACTGACGCTTCACCTCTTCCGGCAGGGCGAAGAAGGCCTTGGCGTCGTCGATGGCTGCGGTGATGCGCGCCTCATCCAGACCATGGTCGGCGACGACAGCGAAGCCATAGCGGGAGAAGGACGCGCCCAATGCGTCGCTGAACTCTTGAAAATCGGCGTCGTACTGCGTCATCGAAACCGGCTGAATGGCGCGGTCGGTCGTATGGTCCGTCTGGGTCACGCTCACGGCGTCGTCCTCGATTTGGGGGTGTGCGGCGGTTCCCATACGCCTAATCGGCGGCCTTGTCAGGGTCATGGTGCGTGCGGACGTGGAAGGCATTCATGCCTCGTACAGATTGGAACCTTCACAGTAAGCGCACGTTTCCGCGCCAGATCGCTCAAAAGAAAGGGACTATTCCATGCGCGCCAAGTTCATCGTCGCCAGTGTTTCCATCGCCGCCCTGCTGGGGGCAGCCGCCTGCACCACCACCGACCCCTATCGTTCGGGTCCGGTTCGCAACAACACCGGGACCGGCGCCATCGCGGGTGCGTTGGGCGGCGCGGTTCTCGGCTATCTGACCAACACCTCGAACGGCGAACAGGGCCGCAAGAACGCCCTGATCGGCGCCGGCATCGGCGCGCTGGGCGGCGCGGCGGTCGGTCAATATATGGATCGTCAGCAACGCGCGATGGAAGCCGAACTGTCCGGTTCCGGCGTGGGCGTGGCGCGTCAGGGCGACCTGCTTGTGCTGCGCATGCCGTCGGACGTGACCTTCGCTACGAACCAGTCGTCCATCGATCCGCGCTTCCTGCCGGTGCTGGACGATGTCGCCCGCGTTCTGCAGCAGTACGACCAGTCGACGGTGGACGTGATCGGCCATACCGACTCTTCAGGCGGCGACGCGATCAACCAGCCCCTGTCGGAGCGCCGCGCCAGCAGCGTCGCCTCTGAACTGGTTCGCCGCGGCGTTCTGGCCCAACGCCTCTACGTCGCCGGTAATAGCTCGCGTAACCCGGTGGCCTCGAACGCCACCGCCGAAGGCAAGGCGCAGAACCGCCGGGTCGAGATCCTGATCCGTCCGTTCACCGGCTGATCGGCGTCAAAAATCAGAATGCTTGAGGGCGGCGTCGCGAGGCGTCGCCCTTTTCTCTGCGTAGACGCGTCACGCAGTAGTGAGACGGCGCAAAGAAAAACGCCGCTTCCTGTCGGAAGCGGCGTTCTGTCTTTCGACAACTTCGAAGGTTGAAGCCGATCCGGACGAACCAGATCGGCTCCTGAAAGTCTTAGAAGTTGATATCGATGGTCGCGCGACGGTTGAGCGGTTCGCGCACACCGTCGGCGGTCGGCTTGGCCAGGTTGGTCTCGCCCTTGCCGTCGAGGGCGATGACGCCGCCGTTGACTCCCGAGGCGACCAGCGCGTCCGCGACGGTGCGCGAACGACGGTTGGACAGACCCAGGTTATAGGCGGCCGAACCCGAGGTGTCGGTGTAGCCGACGATCAGGACGCGCGTCGGACGACCCGACTTGGCGTAGTTGGCGGCCTGCGTCACCACCGAGCGGGCTTCTGCGGTCAGGTCCGAGCGATCCCAGTCGAAGTAGACGACGAACTGGCGAGGCATCGGGGTCTGAGCGACCGGCGGAGGCGGCGGCGGGGGCGGAGGAGGCGGCGGGGGCGGGGGCGGGGGAGGCGGCGGCGGCGGGGGAGCATCTTCCGCACCGAAGCTGTAGCGCAGACCCAGGGTCACGGTGTGCGACTGATCGTAGTCGCCGTCCCATTCGCCGAACTGCGTGGCGCCCACGCCCGTACCGGCCGTCGTCGAGGCGAAGTTGGCGTCGCCCGTCAGGTAGCGGTAGGTCAGGTCGATGTTGGCGCGGTCGCCGATGGCCCAGGCCAGACCGGCGATCGCCTGAGCGGCGAACTTGGTCGAGGTGTCGTCGGCGGCGAAGGTGGCCAGACGGTTGGCGCGCAGGGCGCCGATCGTGTTGGTGTCGACGCGGTTCACACCGGCGCCGAGGCCGACGAACGGACGAACGCCCCAGTATTCGAAGCCGAAGTCATAGATGACGTTGGCCATCAGGGTGGCGGATTCGATGTCGCCTTCGGGCGAGAAGCAGCCGCCCGTCGCCGGGGTCAGGTTGCAAAGGCCTTGCGTGCCCGAGACAGCGCGCACGGTGCCGATGTCGCCCGAGCGGTAGCCGCCTTCCAGTTCAACGCGCCAGTTCGGGTTGAAGCGGTAGCCAAGGCGAGCGAACGCCGCCCAACCGTCGTTCACTTCCCAGTTCCAGTTGGCGCCGGTCGTGGACGATTCAGCGTTGATATCGTCGATCATGTGGTAGCCGGCGTCGATGGCGCCGTACCAGCCATTGGGTTCCGCCGACGCAGCACCAGCCGACAGGGCCAGGGCGGCCGCTGCGCTGGAGGCCAGCACGAAAGTCTTCATACGCATAGGGGGGTATCCCTCCGCCTCTGTTATAGTAGGGGGCGGGTCTACCGCCTACGCGGGTCTTACCAGCCTTGCCGTATAAGGTCGAGGCGGAAACGTGACGGTATCGATCAGCAAAGGCGAGACCGTGGCCTTGATGATACAGATGAATTTGGCGTCAAGGCACAGAATAGTTAACGTCCAGCCTTCGGCGCGTCACAATCCAAGACGGCTCGACACTATAACCTATGCGAGCGTCACGGCTCGATTTTTGGATCGACCATCTGCATCCCGAGCCACTCGGCAATCAGCGCCGGCTTGTCGGCCCCGTCGATCTCGACCGTCAGTTCGTGCTTCAGCAACCAGCGTCCGCCGCCCTTGTCTTCTGCTGATAAGAGCTTGAAGCGACCGCGAATGCGTGACCCTGCCGCCACCGGCGCAAGGAACCGCAGCTTGTCGAAGCCGTAGTTCACGCCCATCACGACGCCCTCCAGCGGGGCCACGGCGTCATAGCTCATGGCCGAAGCCAGGCTCAGGGTCAGGAAGCCATGCGCGATTGTTCCGCCGAACGGCGTGGCCCTGGCGGCTTCCGGATCGACATGGATGAACTGATGATCTTCGGTGCAATCGGCGAAGGCGTCGATCCGGGCCTGAGTGACATCGAACCATTTCGACACCCCGACCTCCTGGCCGATCAGTCCCGGTAGCTCACTCGTCTTGGTCATCGTGCGTTTCCTCTGTGCCTGTGAGGCGAGGTTGGCCGACCCGCGCGATCAAGTGAAGCCCTTCAGCCGCCGAAGCGCCCCTCGATGATCTCGGCGTGCAGCGTCGGATCGACGTTGCCGCCAGACAGCACAATGGCCGTCGTCCGTCCTGTCGTCCCGATCTTTCCGGCAAGCAGGGCCGCGAGCGAGACGGCGCCGCCGGGTTCGAGGACGATCTTGAGATGGCGGAACGCGAACCGCATCGCTTCCGCGACCTCGCCGTCCGAGACGGTGATCGCCCCCGCCAGCCGTCGATTGATCGGCCAGGTCAGCACGCCCGGCATCGGCGACATCAGAGCGTCGCAGATCGACGGCGCGCCTTGCGGATGACCGACCCGCTCCCCGGCCGCCAGCGATCGCGCGGTGTCGTCGAAGGCTTCGGGCTCAACCACGAACACCTGCGTCGCGGGACTGCGTTCGGCCATGACCAGATTGATCCCGGCCATCAACCCGCCTCCGGACGCCCCGCACAGCAGCTGGTCGAACGGCGCATCCGCCTGATCCAGCATTTCCAACGCCGTCGTCCCCTGGCCCTCGATGATAAAAGGATCATCGAACGGAGGAACCAGGATCGAGCCGCGCTCGGCGGCGATGGCCGCGCCGATCGCCTCGCGGCTTTCGCTCCAGCGGTCGTAGAAGCGCACCTCGCCGCCGAAGCCGATCACCCCCTCGACCTTCACCCTGGGCGAATCCGACGGCATGACGATGATCGCCGGCGTCCCGACCATAGCGGCGGCGGCGGCGACGCCCTGCGCATGGTTTCCGGATGAGAAGGCGACGACGCCGCGCGCCTTCTCATCATCGGTCAGTCGGCTGATGCGGTTGTAGGCGCCGCGAAATTTGAAGGCTCCGGCGCGCTGCAGGCTTTCCGCCTTCATGAGAACCCGCCCGTCGACCACCGCGTTCAGAGCAGGGCTTTCGAGCAGGGGCGTGCGGACGGCAATCCCCTCGATCTGACGGGCGGCGTCGAGGACGCCTTCATAGCTGGGCAGGTGCGTCGTCATATGCTCCCCTTACCCAAGACGCAGCCGGGAGAGAACCATGAGCCTGATCCTCGCCATCGACCAGGGCACGACCTCGACCCGCGCCATCGCCTTCGAGGTCGCGCCTCAAGCAGCGCGAAGCGCGGCAGGCGAAGAAAAAGGAGACCTGAGGCCCGTCGCGGTCAGCCAGATCGAGCTGGCTCAGCATTTCCCAAAATCCGGCTGGGTCGAACATGATGCCGCCGAAATCTGGACCGCGACGCTCCAGACCTGTCGAGAGGTGGTGCGCAAGGCCGGCGGCGTCGCACGCTTCAACGCTATCGGCATCACCAATCAGCGCGAGACGGCCGTGATCTGGGACGCCGCGACAGGCGAACCTTTGCACCGCGCTATCGTCTGGCAGGATCGCCGCACCGCCGACGTCACCGCCCGCCTGACCGCCCTAGGCCACGAGCCTAGGGTCCAGTCCACGACCGGCCTTATTCTCGATCCCTATTTCTCGGCGACCAAGTTCGCCTGGCTCTTGGATGCTCTGCCCGGATCGCGCGAGCGGGCGGCGAAGGGCGAGGTCAAGCTGGGTACGATCGACGCCTGGCTGATCTGGAAACTGACCGGCGGCCGTGTCCACGCCACCGATGCGACCAATGCTTCACGCACGTCTTTGATGGATCTGAAGACGGTCGAATGGCGTGACGATTTGTGCGCCTTGTTCGACATCCCCCGCGAAGCCCTGCCTGACATCGTCCCTTGCGCGGGTGTAATCGGCGAGAGCGATCCAGCGCTGTTCGGCCAGCCTCTGCCCATCGCCGGATCGGCGGGGGACCAGCAGGCGGCCCTTGTCGGGCATGGGGCGCTCAAGGCCGGGGACGCCAAGATCACCTACGGCACTGGCGCCTTTCTGGTCGCCAATGTGGGCGCGGAGCCGGTGGCCTCGACCCGGCGGCTGCTGGGCACGCTGGGATACCGGGCCGACGGCCAGACCGCCTATGCGCTGGAGGGGTCGATCTTCTCGGCCGGGTCGGCGATTCAATGGCTAAGGGACGGGGTCGGGCTGATCTCGGAGTCGCGTCAGTCGGAGGCGATGGCGCAGACCCTCAGGGACAACGGCGGGGTCTATATGGTTCCGGGCTTCACGGGTCTGGGCGCACCCTGGTGGGAGCCGGAAGCGAGAGGGACCATCGTCGGGCTGACACGGGACTCCGGTCCGGCCCATTTCGTGCGCGCCGCCTTGGAGGCCCTGGCCTATCAGACGCGCGACCTGCTCGACGCCCTGGGCGCCGACGGCGCCCCGCCTCTTAAGACGCTTAAGGTGGACGGCGGCGTCACCGCCAACAGTTTCGCCATGCAGTTCGTCGCCGACATCTGCGACGTGGAGGTGGAGCGTCCGGCCTTCCAGGAAATGACGGCCCTGGGCGCCGCGCGCCTGGCGGCCCTGGGCGTCGGACTGCTGCCCGATCTGGAGGCGCGACCCGCTGAAGCGCCCGCCTGCTGGAAACCGCGCATGAAGGCGGACGAGCGCGAGCGTCTGCTTTCCGGCTGGCGTCGGGCCGTGAAGGCCGCCATCATCGCCGCGCCGGACCGGGCGTGAGATCCGGACGGCTCAAGGAAACGATGAGGACCGCCGCATGACCGACGCCGCCCCGCTGGACGCCCAGAGCGCCTTTTCCGGCACGCGCGAGGTCGATCCGCGTTATCGCCTGGACGAGGCGGCGCTGGACGCCTGGATGCGCGCCCATGTCCCGGGATACGCCGGTCCTCTGACGGTGCGCCAGTTCAAGGGCGGCCAGTCGAACCCGACCTATGAACTGGTGACGCCCTCGGCCGCCTATGTGCTGCGGCGCAAGCCGCCCGGCGTGCTGCTGCCCAGCGCCCACGCCGTCGACCGCGAATTCCAGGTCATCTCGGCCCTGGCCGCGCAAGGCTTCCCCGTCGCCAAACCACACGCCCTGTGCCTGGACGAAACCGTCATCGGCTCGATCTTCTATGTGATGGACAAGATCGAGGGTCGGATCTTCTGGGACTTGAAACTGCCCGGCCTGACGCCCGTGGAGCGGCGCGCCGTCTATGAAGCCCAGACGGACACGCTGGCCCGGCTGCACGCCTTCGATCCGGCCGCCATCGGCTTGGGCGACTACGGCAAGGCCGGCAACTATTTTGCGCGTCAGGTCGGCCGCTGGACCAAACAGTATCATGCGTCGGAGACCGAGCCGGTTCCGGCGATGGATCGGCTGATCGCCTTCCTGCCCGAAAGCCTCCCGGCCGAGGGACCCAGCCGCATCGTCCACGGCGACTTTCGTCTCGACAACATGATCCTAGCGCCGGATCGAGCAGAGGTTCGCGCCGTGCTGGATTGGGAGCTATCGACCCTCGGCGATCCGATGGCGGACTTCTCCTATCTACTGATCGCCTGGGCTATTCCAGCTTCGCTGCGCAACGGCCTCGCCGGCGCCGATCTGGAGGCCTTGGGCATCCCGTCTGTCGAAGAGACCGTCGAACGCTACGCCGCCGCGACGGGAATGCGGCCCGCCAACCTCGACTGGCTCTACGCCTACAACCTGTTCCGTCTGGCGGCCATCTGCCAGGGCATCGCCGGCCGCGTCCGCGACGGCACCGCCGCCAGCGCCCACGCCAAGACCATGGCCGCCCAAGTCGGTCCCCTAAGCGACGCGGCGTGGGGCTTTGCGAAAAAGGCGGGCGCCTAGTCCCTGACGGCGGCGCCCAGGATGCGTTTGTCCGTCTTGCCTTGCACCAGCACCGCCACGGCCTCGCCAGGGCGGGCGGACGGCAGGGCGTAGAGCATAGGTCGGCCGCGCCATTCGCCAAGGCGCGTCACGCCGCGCACGACGTTCATGTGACGCACGGCCTGACCCCGGTTCTCGCCCTGACGGACCTCGATCACCTGAGGGCCGGGCGTGTAGGTCACCGCCACCACCTCGGCGCCGCCGACCGGCGCGCGGCCGGAACCGACGCCGACGCCGGCTCCGTTCTCGCGGAATTCGATCTCGGGCGGCCAGGCCTGACGCACCGCCTCCTGACCGATGGCGGTTTCAAGCTCGACGCTGCGGGCGCCCGACACCTGACGTCGGCCGTCGATCACGACCTGTGGCGTCGAGACGCCGCGCTGGCGCAGGGCGGCGCGATAGGCGCGCTGGCGCTGAACGAACTCGGGCCGGGCGAAGGTGTCGGTCCAACCCAGATAATCCCAGTAGTCGACGCCATAGGTCAGGGCGATCACGCCCGGCTGGGCCGCCGCCTTCTCCACCGCCGCATTGGCCTCGATGCAGCCGCCGCAGCCTTGGGCGGTAAACAGTTCGACGACCACCGGCGGGCCGTTGGCCGTCGCATGGCGCGGCGCAAGCGGCGGCCGCCCCGCCGCCGGCTGGGCCGCCGAGGCGACGGACATGAGGGCGCCCCCCATGATCGTGCCCGCGATGATCCAGCCCTTGGTGTTCATGCCGTCGTCTTTAACCCTCGGCCTTTCCCGTCGCGCCTCATAATCGCGTGAGCCAATCGGGGCTCAAGCAGCGCAAAGCGCGATAGACCCCAGGAACAAGCCTCAATCCATCAGCTGTTGCGACAGATAGACATAGTGGCGGGCCCAGCGACGGGCGTTGGCGACCGGGTCGGCGTCGTTGGAATGGCCGCCGGCCGTGTCCTCATAATAGAGGTGGTCATAGCCCATATCGCCCAGGCGCGCGGCGAACTTGCGCGCATGGCCGGGGTGGACCCGGTCGTCGCGCGTATTGGTTGTCAGATAGACGCGCGGATAGGGTTGGCCCGGACGGAGCTGCTGATAGGCGGAATATTTGGCGATCCATGCGGCTTCTTCCGGGATGCGCGGGTCGCCGTATTCGCCGATCCACGACGCCCCGGCCGGCAGTTCGTGATAGCGCAGCATGTCCACCAGCGGGCTCTCGATCACCGCCGCATTGAACAGTTCGGGGTGCTGGGTGATCGACACCGAGGTCAGAACCCCGCCGTTCGACCGACCATAGATGCCCAGGCGACGCGGGCTGGTGATCCCGCGCTGTTCCAGATCGCGCGCCACGGCGGCGAAGTCGTCGAACGCCTTCTGACGATCGCCGTCCAGCGCCGCCTGGTGCCAATCGGGACCGAACTCGCCGCCACCGCGGATATTGGCCTGAACGAAGACCCCGCCCCGCTCCAGCCACAGCTTGCCCATCTCGGGCTTGTAGGCCGGGTTCAGGCTGACCTGGAAACCGCCGTAGCCCAGCATGACGGTCGGGTTCGAGCCGTCCAGCTTCATGTCGCGCGGGCGGGTGACGAAATAGGGAATTTTCGTCCCGTCGGTCGAGGTCGCCTCAAACTGTTCGGTCACGTCGCGCGACGCGTCGAACTTGGCGGGCGCTGACTTCAGCGTGGTCAGGGTCGCGGCGTGCGCATCGGCCAGGCTGAGGGTCGGAGGGACGAGGAAGCCCTGGGTCGAGACGAAGACCTCGCCGCGTGATTTGGACGAGTCGCCCAGCCCGACGGCGAGGTTGTCGGGGACGGTGATGTCCTGACGGTCCCAACCACGCTCGCCGTTCGACCGGAAGACGCCGGCCCGGCCCCGCACATTGTCGGTGTAGGAAACGACGACGCGATCCGACAGAACGCGAACGTCGCCCACGGCCTGACGCGCGTTGGGTGAGAAGATGAGCGGCGCGGCGTTGCTAACGATCGTCTCGCCGTCGACCCGCGCGTGAAGTACCGCAAGCGGCATCGACAGCAGGTCGCCACCCTTGAACGCCCCTCCGCCGGGCAGACTCCAGTTCTCTTCCGGCGAGAAAATCAGGGCGTCGTTCAGGACGCCGTAGAGCGAGACGCGGGCGGGAAGCTTAAGCTGGGTCGTCTTGCCGTCGTGCGCCAACTGCCACGTCTCCGACCGGAAGGTGTCCAGCGGGCGGGTTATGATGACGGCGGTCACCTTGCCGTCCTTGTCGCGATAGACGGCCGGGCTGACGCCATAGCCGCCGTCGCCCTGGTCGCCGCGATAGACCTCGGTCGCCTGGTTCAGGGTCTGGCCACGCTTCAGCGTCTTGACGATGAAGGGATAGCCGGACTCCGTCATGGTTCCGGCGCCGAAGTCGGTGGCGACCAGAAGCGTGTCGCGGTCCAGCCATTCGATGCGGTGCTTGCCTTCGGGCAGGTTGAAACCACCATCCACGAAACGTTTGGTGGTCAGGTCGAACTCCCGCACGACCACCGCGTCCTTGCCGCCGTTGGACAGATTGATCAGGCAGCGCGTGTCGTCCGGCGCCAGGCAATCGGCGCCCTTGAACACCCAGTCCTTGCCCTCCGCCTTGGACAAGGCGTCGATGTCCAGCAGCGTCTCCCACTGCGGCGTCGCGGTCCGGTAGCTGGCCAGCGTCGTGCGGCGCCAGACGCCCTTGGGATTGGTCGCGTCCTGCCAGAAGTTGCCGATCCCGTCGCCCAGGAAGGATGGGCTGGGGATGCGGTCGGTCGCGGTCAGGATCGCCTGAGCCTCGGCGCGGAAGGTCTCGTAGCGCGGATCGCCGGTCAGGGCCGCCAAGGATTTGCGGTTCTCCTCGGCGACGAAGGCCATCGCCTCGGCCCCGTCCACCTGCTCCAGCGCCAGATGATCGTCCGCGGCCGCGACGCCCGCTGGGGTCAGATCGCGGGGGAAGTGGGGCGGCGCTTCACGCGGGATCATGACCGGAGGGTCCGAATACTCTGCATACCGCTGCGTCGGAGCATTGGCGCATGCGCCCAGCATAAGCGCCGGAATGGCGGCGGACAGGATCAGGTGACGCATGGCTTGAACTCCGCAAATCTGATCCTCCCCCGCGTCGCGGGGGAGGGGGACCGCCGTCAGGCGGTGGAGGGGGCGGAACCAGACACGGTGCGCGGGGTCGCCCCCTCCACCACTTCGTGGTCCCCCTCCCCCGTTCGTAAGCGCTCACGGGGGAGGATTGAGTTCTATTCCTGCGCCGGCGTGTCCATCAGGCGGCGCGACAGATAGGTGTATTCCAGCGCCAGACGACGCGCGGTTTCGCGCAGGTTGGCCCCGGCCGCGTGGCCGCCGTCGACGTTTTCGTAGAACAGCACCGGATAGCCCAGCTCTTCCAGACGCGCCGCCGCCTTGCGGGCATGGCCCGGATGGACGCGGTCGTCCTTGGTCGAGGTATGGATGAAGACTTCCGGATAGGGCTGGCCCGCGCGCAGGTTCTGATACGGCGAATACTGCTCGATCCAGGCGCGCTGCTCGGGGATGTCGGGGTTGCCGTATTCGCCGATCCACGAGGCGCCGGCGAGCAGCTTGTGGAAGCGCAGCATGTCGAACAGGGGCACCTGGATGACGGCGGCGTTGATCAGGTCCGGTCGCTGGGTCAGCATGGCCCCCATGAACAACCCGCCCTGCGAGCCGCCCATGATGCCCAGCTTGGGCTGGCTGGTGATGTCGCGGGCGATCAGGTCCAGGGCCACGGCCTGAAAATCCTCATGCGCGCGCTGACGGTTCTGTTGCAGGGCCGCCTCGTGCCAGCGGGGTCCGAACTCGCCGCCGCCGCGCGTATTGGCGATGACGTAGACGCCGCCCCGCTCCAGCCACAGCTTGCCGACCGTCGCCGAATAGCCGGGCAGCAGCGAGCTTTCGAACCCGCCGTAGCCGTACAGAAGCGTGGGGTTGGAGCCGTCCAGCGGCATGTCCGCCTTATGCACCACGAAATAGGGGATCATCGTCCCGTCGGCCGAACGGGCCTCGTGTTGATCGACCGTCATGCCGGCGGCGTCGAACTTGGCCGGCATGGACTTGACCTGATCGACCGCGCCGGTCGCCGCATCGGCCAGCCACAGGCTGGACGGGTTCAGATAGCCGGTGACGCTGACGAAGACCTTGTCGTCCTTCTCCGAGGCAGAGCCGACGCCGACCGAGACGTTCTGAGGCAGGTCCAGCGTCGTGTGCGCCCATTCGCCCTGGCCAGGGGTGTAGACCCGCACCGAGCCGCGCACATTGTCGTACAGGGCCACGACCAGACGGTTGCGCGTGACGTTGACGCCCTCGATAGCCTGACGCTCGGTCGGACGCAGCACCAGCTGGGCCGGGGTCGCCTGGTCGGCCAGCCAGGCCTCCAGCGGCCAGGCGATCAGGTCGCCGGTCTTGAAATCCTGACCCGACGGCGCGGTCCAGTCCTGTTTCAGCGACACCAGAAGCTGGCCCTGGACCAGGCCGGTGATGTCGGACTTGGCCGGCAGTTGAAGCTGGGTCAGGGCGCCGTCGTCGCCCAGCCGCCAGGTCTCGGACGAATAGAAGTCCACCGAACGGTTGATCAGGGTCGCCTTCACCACCCCGTCGGCGTCGCGCAGCGTATAGCCTGACACCGAGACGTCGGTCGGCTGGCCGGTGAACAGGGTCTCGGCCTGGTCCGGGGTCTGTCCGCGTTTCATCCGCTTGACGACCATCGGATAGCCCGAGTTGGTCAGGGTGCCGGGACCGAAGTCGCGCGAGATCAGCAGGGTGTCCTTGTCGATCCAGGATGCGCCGCCCTTGGATTCCGGCAGGGTGATGCCGCCGTCGACGAACTTGCGCTCGACCGTGTCGAACTCGCGCAGGGTCACCGCGTCCTTGCCGCCGTTCGACAGGCTGATCAGGCAGTAGCGTTCTTCGGGCTGAAGACAGGTCGAGCCCTTGTAGACCCAGTTCTGGCCTTCGGCCGCCGCCAGGGCGTCGATGTCGAGGATGGTCTGCCACTCGGGCGTGGCGGTGCGATAACTGTCCAGCGTGGTGCGACGCCACAGCCCGCGCACATGCTGGGCGTCCTGCCAGAAGTTGTCGATATGGCCGTCGTGGGTGAAGCCGGGCGACGGGATGCGGTCCTGGGCCTGGACGATCTCCAGCGCCTGCTGATGCAGGGTCTCGTAGCGGGGATCGCCCTGCAGGACGGAGAAGGTGCGTTCGTTGTGGGCCTTGACCCACTCCATCGCCCGCTCGCTCTCAACCTCTTCGAGCCACAGATAGGGGTCGGTCGCGTCGCTGGTCGCGAAGCCGCCAGAGGCTGGAGCGGGAGAGGAGGCGGGGGTCTGGGCCATGGATACCGAGGTCAGGCTGGTGGAGGCGAGGAGCGTCGCAAGCGCGACGGCGGAAGCACGGATCATGGACAGGTCCCCGAAAACGAAGCCGGCACCTTAACGACGCCTTCCCGTGCGGCAAGCCGTGCGACCTTACCGTTTTGTCACACCGGCGGGACGCGCCGCCTCAACCCTCGTCGGGAATGCAGAGCAGTTTGCCGCACGCCTTGCAGTGGACGGCGTCGGGGTCGTGGTTCTGCAGGCCGCAGCGGTCGCAGGGGAAATGCACCTTGTGCGGTCGGATCAGGGCCTGGGCCAGGCGCAGGAACAGGGTGATGCCCACCAGCATGACGGCGATGGACAATAACCGCCCCCACGGCCCGGGCAGGGTGACGTCGCCAAATCCGGTCGTCGTCAGAGTGGCCACCGTGAAATACAGCGCATCCACATAGCCGGCGATGCCGTCATGCCCCCTGAAGGTCGCATAGACGAAGCCGGTCGCCACGAAGACGAAGGTGATCAGATTGGCCAGGGCCCGCGCGATCCCCTCCACCCGCGTATCGTCGAACCGCGCCCCCACGGTGCGCCAGAAGAAGTCCGAGTTCAGCAGGGTCCACAGCCGCAGCATCCGCAGGAAACCGAGGTTGAACAGCCAGGCCGGAAACAGCAGGGTCGCCAGCACGAACAGGTCGACCCAGACGATCGGCCGCTTCAGCCAGTCCTTGATGTTGGCATAGGCATAGGCCCGCGCGGCCAGGTCCAGGGCCAGGATGGCGGCGATGAAATAGTCCAGCGCATAGAAGGCCCAGCCCATGTTCTTCAGGATGGGCGCCGCCAGGAAAAAGCCGATGATCGCCAGGTCGATCACGATGACGGTCAAGCGGAACTTCACCGCCGCCGGCTGACTGCCGTGATACAGGTAGCGCAGCCGGGCGCGCAGTCGCAGGCCGTTGTCCTTGGGGTCGGTTTCGGTCTGGGACACGCTGGTTTCCGCGACGCTGGGTTGGGCCTATATGGCCTGCATGACCCGTCCTTTCGTCAAGATGAACGGCGCCGGCAATGACTTCGTCGTCGTCAATGCGCTGGAACAGCCGTTCGCTCCCGGCGAGGACCAGATTCGTGCGCTGGGCGACCGCCAGACGGGCGAGGGCTTCGATCAGCTGATCGCCATCGAATCGTCGGATACGGCCGACGCCTTCATGCGGGTGTGGAACGCCGATGGATCGATGGTCGAGACCTGCGGCAACGCCCTGCGCTGCGTCGGCTGGTTGCTGATGCAGGCGAACGGATCGGACCGCGTCCTCATCGACACGGCGGGCGGGCCGACGACGGCGACCCGCGCCGGCGACCACCGTGTGACTGTGGACATGGGCAAGCCTCGCCTGGACTGGACCCAGGTGCCGCTGGCCGAAGAAATGGATACCCGCGGAATCGAGCTTCAGGTCGGGCCGATCGACGCGCCGATCCTGCATACGCCCGGCGCCGTCTCCATGGGCAATCCTCACGTGGTCTTCTTCACCGACCGCCAGGACGACGGCTTCGTCACCGGATCCGGCTCGCTGGTCGAGCATCACCCCTTGTTCCCGCAAGGGGTCAATGTCGGGTTCGCCAATGTGCTGGACCGCGATCACATCCGCCTGAGGGTCTGGGAGCGGGGGGCCGGCCTGACCAAGGCCTGCGGCACCGGCGCCTGCGCCGCCCTGGTCGCCACGGCGCGGCGGGGCCTGACCGACCGCAAGGCGACGGTCGTCGTCGATGGCGGCGAACTGGTCATCGACTGGGACGCCCAGACCGATCACGTCCTGATGACCGGGCCGGTCGAGATCGAACGGACGGGCGTGCTGTCAATCTGACGGCGTTGACGCTGACGCGCAGGTCAAGCTCGGGACCGATTGCTCAGGCTTCCTCCGCGTCAAGGGTTGGCGCGGCCCGTCCCAGCCTCTAGGACACGAACGGTTACAGCCACGCCGACGCCCTGGACGACCGATGCCCGATCAGACCGAAAAGCAAACCTTCTCCGACGACGAAGCGCTGGACTTCCACCGCATCCCGACGCCGGGCAAGATTTCCATGGCGCCGACCAAGCCGATGGCGACCCAGCGCGACCTGTCGCTGGCCTATTCCCCGGGCGTGGCCGTGCCGGTGCTGGCGATCGCCGCCGATGCTGACAAGGCCTACGACTACACCTCCAAGGGCAATCTGGTCGCCGTGATCTCGAACGGCACAGCGATCCTGGGGCTGGGCAACCTGGGTCACATGGCCTCCAAGCCGGTGATGGAGGGCAAGTCGGTCCTGTTCAAACGGTTCGCCGACGTCGACAGCTTCGACGTCGAGGTGAAGACCACGGACCCGGACGAGTTCATCACCGTCGTCAAGAACATCGGCGACACCTGGGGCGGCATCAATCTGGAGGACATCAAGTCCCCCGAATGCTTCGTCATCGAAAGCGAGCTTCAGGACCTGCTGGACATCCCCGTATTCCATGACGACCAGCACGGCACCGCCATCATCTCGACCGCCGGCCTGATCAACGCGGTCCATATCGCCGGCAAGAAGCTGGACGAGATCAAGGTCGTTCTGGCCGGCGCCGGGGCGGCGGGCCTGTCCTCCATCGCCCTGATGAAGGCCGCGGGCGTCAAGGCCGAGAACACCGTGATCTGCGACCGCGACGGCGTCGTCTACAAGGGTCGCGACCACGGCATGGACCAGTGGAAGGCCGCCCATGCGACCGACACGCCCCTGCGCACCCTGGCCGAAGCCATGGTCGGCGCCGACGTGGTGCTGGGCCTGTCCGCCAAGGGCGCGATCACCAAGGAGATGGTCGCCTCGATGGCGCCCAATCCGATTATCTTCGCCATGGCCAACCCCGACCCCGAGATCACGCCCGAGGACGTCAAGTCGGTGCGCTCGGACGCCATCATCGCCACGGGCCGCTCGGACTATGTGAACCAGGTCAACAACGTCCTGGCCTTCCCCTATCTGTTCCGAGGCGCGCTGGACGTGCGGGCGCGCCGCGTGAACCACGAGATGAAGATCGCCTGCGCCCAGGCCCTGGCCGCCCTGGCGCGCGAGGACGTGCCGGACGAGGTCGCCGCCGCCTATCGCGGACGCAAGCTGAAGTTCGGCCCGGACTACATCATCCCGACGCCCTTCGACCCGCGCCTGATCTGGTACATCCCGCCCTTCATCGCCCAGGCGGCGATGGACACCGGCGTGGCCCGTGTCCAGATCGAGGACATGGACGCCTATCGTCACGCGCTGCGTTCGCGCGTCGATCCGTCCGCCGCCCTGATGCAGAAGATCAGCTCGGCCGTGCGCGGCGGGCCGAACAAGCGCGTCGTCTTCGCCGAGGGCGAGGAGCCCGCCGTCATCCGCGCCGCCTGGGGCTTCAAACAGGCCGACCTGGGCACGCCGATCCTGGTCGGCCGCGAGGATCTGATCCGTCAGAACGCCGCCGAGGCCGGTCTGAACTTCGACGAGCTGGGCATCGAGATCACCAACGCCCGCGTCTCCGACCACAATGTCGAGGACACCGACTGGCTGTATGAAAAGCTGCAGCGCCGGGGCTATCTGCGCCGCGACGTCCAGCGGATGATCAATCAGGACCGCAACTATTTCGCCGCCACCCTGGTCGCCAAGGGCCGGGCCGACGCCATGGTCGCGGGCGTGACCCGCAACTTCAACATGGCGCTGAAGGAGGTCCAGCGCGTGCTGGACGTGGATGACACCCTGATCGGTCTGTCGATCCTGCTGGCCAAGGGTCGCACCCTGTTCGTGGCAGACACCACCATCCACGAACTGCCGAACGCCGAAGAGCTGGCCGATATCGCCATCAAGGCGGCCGATACGGTCAGGAAGCTGGGTCGCAATCCGCGCGTGGCCTTCCTGTCCTATTCCACCTTCGGCAACCCGCCCGGCGACCGCGCCGAGAAGGTGCGTGAGGCGATCCGCATTCTGGACAAGAAGGGCGTCGATTTCGAATACGAAGGCGAAATGCCGCCGGAAGTCGCGCTGGATCCCAAGGGTCACGCCGCCTACGCCTTCAACCGCCTGACCAAACCGGCCAACGTTCTGGTCATGCCTGCCATCCATTCCGCCGCCATCTCGACCAAGCTGGTTCAGGCCCTGGGCGGCGCGACCGTGATCGGCCCGTTGCTGGTCGGTCTGGAGAAGCCGGTGCAGATCGTGTCGCTGGGCGCCTCGGTCAGCGAGATCATCACCGCCGCCACCTTCGCCGCCTATGACGCCGGTCCCGCCTTCCAGGGCTCGGGCCTGACGTCGGCGCCGCGCCCCCCCGCGGCCGTGGTCGAGCGTTGAGCGAAGCCTCGCCCTTTCCCCCCGCCGCCCCGCCGCCCCGGCGGGTGGAGCCGGGCCTCTATCTGGTCGCCACCCCGATCGGGAACCTGCGCGACATGACGCTGAGGGCGCTGGACGTGCTGGCCGCCGCCGATCTGGTGCTGGCCGAGGACACCCGCGTCACCGCCAAACTGCTGAGCGCCTATGGTCTGAAGGCGAAGCTGGAACGTTGCGACGACCATGCGTCCGGTCGCGCCGCCGAACAGGCGATCGAACGGCTGCGTGAGGGGCAAGTCGTGGCCCTGGTGTCGGATGCGGGCACGCCGTTGGTCAGCGACCCCGGCTTCGTCGTCGCCCGTGCGGTCATCGCCGAGGGCCTGCCCGTCCATCCGATCCCCGGCGCCTCGAGTTTGTTGGCTGCCCTGTGCATCGCCGGACTACCGGCCGACCGGGTGCTGTTCGCCGGCTTCCTGCCGCCCAAGACGGCCGGGCGCACCGCCGCACTAGAAGGCTTGAAGAGCCAGCGCCAGACGCTGGTCTTCTTCGAAAGCGGACCGCGCCTGAAGGACAGTTTGACTGACATGGCCGCCGTGCTGGGGCCGCGCCCCGCCGCCGTGGCTCGTGAACTGACCAAGCTTTATGAAGAGTGCGTACGCGGGCCTCTCGACGCGCTGGCCGTCGATCAGCGCCTGGATGCGCCCAAGGGCGAAATCGTCGTCGTCGTCGGCCCCGGCGAAGAGGTCCAGGCGACCGAGGCCGACGCGGACGCCGCCCTGATCGACGCCCTTCAGACCCTGTCGACCGGCGACGCCGCCTCCGAGGTCGCCAAGGCCCTGGGTCTGAACCGAAAGACCCTGTATCGCCGGGCGCTGGAGCTGAAGGGCAAGTGAAACGCCTGTCGCGTCCCGCGCCAGTCGGTCGCCCCAAGGCGGCGTGGCGTCAGGCGAAGGGCGGGACGGCGTTCAAGTCCGGTCATGCCGCCGAATGGATCGCAGCCTTCTGGCTGATTCTGCGCGGCTATCGCGTGCTGGGGTTCCGTCTGAAGAGCCGGGCCGGCGAGATCGACCTGCTGGTCTGTCGCGGTCCGGTGCTAGCGGTGGTCGAGGTCAAGCGCCGCGCGACGATGGAGGCGGCCCTGCTGGCGCTGAAGCCGACCCAATACGATCGACTGGTCGCAGCGGGCGAGGCGATCCGGCGCAATCGGCCGGGTCTGCAACGTCTGGAATTGAGAATTGATATGGTGGCGCTGGCTCCCTGGCGCGTTCCACGTCATCTTCGCGGCGTCGAGAGGCGCTGACGAGGGGATCGCATGACGCGCGAGGAGGCCGAGGCCGTCCTGACCGCCGCCGGTCAGGCCGAAGACGACGCCTTCCCCTTGCTGGAGGCGGCGATCGCCTGCGCGATCCATGACCATCCGTTGCGTGATCCCGAGCCTGTTCGCGCCCTGGCCCGCAACGCCTGCGAGCGGCTGAAGGAGCGGATTGGCGGCGAAGGGCCCGACGAGGCCCTGGCCGAAACCCTGTGCGCCGACCTGCGGCTGAACGGCGACCTGATCCATTACGACCATCCCGACAACACCGACATCATCGCAGTCGCCGACCGTCGGCGCGGCCTGTCCGCCGTGCTGGCGGTCTTTTATCTGCACGCGGCGCGCGCGGCCGGCATCACGGCGGCCGGCGTCGATTTTCCCGGCCATTTCATGGTTCGCGTAGAGACGCCGGAAGGTCCCGTCGCCCTGGATCCGTTCAGCCAGGGGCGGCTGATCCTGCCCAGCGAACTGACGCGGCGCGCGCTTCGCGCCGGTCTGATGCCGCACGTCGCGGATCGGCTGGATCTTCTGATGGCGCCAGTGACGGATCGTCAGTCGCTGATCCGGCTGCAGAACGTGCTGTTCAGCCGCGCCATTCGCGGTCGGGATTATGAGGGCGCCGAGCGGTCGGCCCTGCGTCGTGCCCTGCTGGACCCCGAAGACCACCGGCCGTGGCTCGATGTCGCCTCGGCGCGCGAGAAGCAGGGGGCGCTCGCGGGCTCTCTGCACGCCCTGGCGCGCGCCCAGGGTCTGGACGGCGTCGAGGAGGCGCGGCGGTTCACGACCTTCGAGCGCGTGCGGATGCAGTTGAACTAAACGACGGCCTCGCCGCGCAGCAGGCGAGGCAAGTCGCCTGTCGCGCCGCCCGCCTCCTGCATGAAGGCGCGGCGCAGAGCGCCAATGCGGTTGACCGCGGCCATGCCCAGGTCGCGCGCCAGACGCACCGGCGCGATGTCGTTCGAGAACAGACGTACGAAGGCGTCGAAACCCGCCGCCAGGGCCGCATTGTCGAACCGGCGCCATCGCGCATAGCGCTCCAGAACGGTTTCCGACCCGATGTCCTCGCCCAGACGCGCGGCCTCGGCCAGAACCTCGGCCAGAGCCGCCGCATCCTTCAGCCCCATGTTCAGGCCCTGGCCGGCGACGGGGTGAACGCCGTGCGCCGCATCCCCGATCAGGGCGATGCGCGGGGCGATCAGTTTTTCCGCCAGGCTCAGCGACAGCGGATAGACGAAGCGCGGCCCCTCGACCGTCGCCCCATCCAAAAACTCCCCGAACCGCCGCATCAGATGGGCGTGGAAGGCGTCGTCCGAGGCGTCGCGCAACGCCTCGCCCCGTCGGGTCGTCTCGGTCCAGACCAGGCTGGCGCGCTGATCGGTGAGGGGCAGGATGGCGAAGGGGCCGCTGGGCAGGAAATATTCGTGGGCGACATTGCCGTGGTCGCGACCCAGCCGCACCGTGGCCACCACGCCGCTCTGACCATAGCCCCAGCCGACGGTCTCGATCCCTGCCGCACGACGCACCGTCGATCCCCGCCCCTCGGCGCCGACGACCAGCGGCGCGATCAGGGTCGATCCATCGGCCAGGGTCACGGTCGCCTTGCCCGCATCCGTCTCGACGCTGGCGACAGAGGCCGGCGCCCGCACCGCGATGCCCGCGCGCGTCACCGCCTCGGCCAGAGCCGCACGGATGCGACGGTTCTCGACCATGTAGCCCAGCGGCTCGCCGCCGGTGCGGCCGCCGATCTCGTCGGCGTCGAAGCGCAGGAAGGCGGGCGAGGCGGACCGGCTGGCCGCGCCCGGCCGACGCCCGTCCGTCACCAGAATATGGTCCATCCGACAGGCGTGGGGACGCAGGGTTTCGCCCAGGTCAAGCGCGTCCAGCATGCGGAACGTCGAAAAGGCGACGGCGGTCGAACGCCCGTCGAAGGTCGGCGCCAGCTGGGCGCTGAACGGCTGCGGATCGATCATCACGACCTTCAACCCGCCTTGCGCCGCCGCGAGGGCGAAGGCCGCGCCGGTCAGCCCCGCGCCGGCGATGACGATGTCGTAGCGTTCGGTGTCAGCCATGGAAGGCTTGTCGCGCCGTCGCGGCCAAAGGTCCAGAGGACGGTTTGTCCATCGCCAAGGCCAAGCTGGTAAACAGCCCCTTAACCCTGTGAGTGCGACAAAGGCGGTTGAACGTCAGCCGCCGGAAGGTTCGACCCTTCATGTCCACCGCCCTCGTCATCGGCCGTCAGGCCTGGATCAGCGCCCGCATCCTGTGGGACGCGCCCTTCGTGGTGCGGTTCAGGGGGGTGCTTCAGGCTCTTCTGGCGACCCTGCTGCTGGTCGCCCTGATGTCGTGGAATCCGGCAGACGCCAGTATGAATGCGGCCTCCAGCCTGCCGACGACCAACTGGCTGGGGTCCAACGGCGCCCTGTTCGCCGACCTGTTCATGCAGTCGCTGGGTCTCGCGGCCTGGCCCGCCGCCCTGCTGCTGGTCGCCTTCGGCCTGGCGCGCGCGGTCGGCGATGCGATCCAGCAAAGGCTCAAGCCCACGCCGTTGAAAGCCTTGGCCGCGACCGGCGGGGTGTTGCTGCTGTCCAGCGCGCTCGCCGCCCTGGCCGCGCCCGCCGCCTGGCCTCTGGCGGCGGGTCTGGGCGGTCTGTGGGGCGATGCGGTGACAGGCCTGGCGGCGCGCGGTCTCGGCGCACTGCATATCCCCGGCGGCCGCATCATTGCGGGCCTCGTGTTCCTGATCGCCGGGCTGTGGCTGGTCGGCTTCGCCATCGGCCTGCGCGCCATGGATTTCCTGGACGCCCTGCACTGGAGCAAGTCGTTGCGCGCACCCGCGTCGCCTCAGCCGAAGCCCCAGGCCGCCCGCCAAAAGGCGCCCGCCAAGGCCCGAGCGCCCCGCGCCGCCCCACCGGAAGAGACGCCGCCGGCCCCGACCTATGCCGAAGAGCCGCCTCAGACCGCCTATGACGACCTGCCGCCTTGGGAGGACGACGCCGTCCAGCCCGCGCCCCGCCCCTCGGCCGCACGCTCGGTCGAGCCGCGCGTCGCCGCGGTCAAGGCGCCCAAGGCCCGCAAGGACGACGTGGACCAGCAGGCCTTCGACTTCACTCGGCCCGAGGGTGATTTCGACCTGCCGCCGCTGGGCATATTGAGCAAACCCGGTCAGCGCACCGCCTCGGTCGACGAGGAGTCTCTGAAGCAGAACGCCAAGATGCTGGAAGGCGTGCTGCAGGAGTTCGGCGTGCGCGGCATGATCGACCAGATTCGACCCGGCCCTGTCGTGACGCTCTATGAACTGGTGCCCGCGCCGGGCGTGAAGCACGGCCGCGTGGTCGCTCTGGCCGACGATATCGCCCGGTCGATGTCCGCCCGCGCCTGTCGGATTTCCGTGGTCCAAGGCCGCAACGCCATCGGCATCGAACTGCCGAACGCCAAGCGCGAGACCGTCTATCTGCGCGACCTTCTGGCCAGCGCCGAATACGACAAGAAGGGCCATCTGCTGCCCCTGGCCCTGGGCGAGACCATCGGCGGCGAACCCTATGTCGCCGACCTGGCGCGGATGCCGCACCTGCTGATCGCGGGCACCACCGGCTCGGGCAAGTCGGTCGGGGTCAACGCCATGATCCTGTCGATCCTGTATCGCCACAGCCCGGCCGAATGCCGCTTCATCATGATCGACCCCAAGATGCTGGAGCTGTCGGTCTATGACGGCATCCCGCACCTGCTGGCGCCGGTCGTGACCGATCCGAAGAAGGCCGTCGTCGCCCTGAAATGGACGGTGCGCGAGATGGAGGATCGCTATCGCCGCATGTCCAAACTGGGGGTGCGCAACATCGCCAGCTACAACGAACGCGCCCGCGAGGCCCAGGCCAAGGGCGAGCATTTCGAACGCACGGTCCAGACCGGCTTCGACGACCAGGGCCGCCCGGTCTACGAATCCGAGAAGATCCGGCCCGAGCCCTTGCCCTTCCTGGTCGTGGTCATGGACGAAATGGCCGATCTGATGCTGGTCGCCGGCAAGGACGTCGAGGGCGCGGTTCAGCGTCTGGCTCAGATGGCCCGCGCCGCCGGCATCCACCTCATCATGGCGACCCAGCGCCCGTCGGTCGACGTCATCACCGGCACCATCAAGGCCAACTTCCCGACCCGCATCTCCTTCCAGGTCACGTCCAAGATCGACAGCCGCACCATCCTGGGCGAACAGGGCGGCGAGCAGCTGCTGGGCCAGGGCGACATGCTCTACATGGCCGGCGGCGGGCGCATCACCCGTCTGCACGGCCCGTTCGTCGACGACAAGGAAGTCGAGGACGTCTGCAAACACCTGAAGGCGCAGGCCGAGCCCGACTATCTGGATCTGATCACCGACGAGCCGGACGGCGACGGAGACAACGGTTTCGACGAAGGCGGCGGCGGAGGCTCCGGCGACGACCTGTACGACCGCGCGGTCGCCGTGGTCACCCGCGACCGCAAGGCCTCGACCAGCTACGTTCAGCGTCGGCTCCAGATCGGCTACAACCGCGCCGCCTCCCTGATCGAGCGGATGGAGCAGGAAGGCGTGGTCAGCCCCGCCAACCACGCCGGCAAGCGCGATGTCCTGGCCGGCCCGCCGCCGATGGTGTGACGGAAATCGAGGAACGGCTGCGGCTCGGAGCCGTTGTCTGACCCGCTATCGCGTCCAAGCTTCAGCATTTCGATGAACAGGGCTTCATCGCAGCGCCGGAATATGGTCAGGCTCGCGTCATTCCGACGCCAAGCCGACCGGGCAAGACGGCAGGATCGACAACCATCCCGAACGGGAGACGAACTTCATGACCTCGCGCGCCAAGACCGTGGCTATGGCCACCCCCGACCTGCACCGCCGCAGCTTGCTGCTGGGCGCCGGCCTGACGACCGGCCTGATCGCGCTGGGCGCCTTCGACGCCGCCCACGCCCAGGCCAACCTGTCGGCCGAGGATCGCGCCGTGGTGCAACAGGCGCAGGGCTATCTTCAGGCCCTGACCTCGGCGCAAGGGACCTTCACCGAAACGGGCCCGAACGGCCAGACGCGCCAGGGCCGCTTCTATTTGCAGCGTCCCGGCAAGATGCGCTTCGAATACACCAACCCGGCCGGTCTGCTGGTGGTGTCGGACGGCTATAACGTCAAACGCTACGACCCGCGTCTGAACAGCTTCCAGCAGGTGCCGCTGGGTCGCACCCCGCTGTCGACCTTCCTGGCGCGCAATGTGCGACTGGACCAGGGCGTGCGCATCGAGCGCGTGACCCGGATGGCCTCGGGCGCCTTCGCCATCACGGCGCGGGATTCCAACCGCCCTAACGACGGTCAGGTCGTGCTGGCCTTCGCCGGCAATCCGATGCGTTTGCAAGAGTGGACCATCACCGATCCGCAAGGCGCCCGCACACGGACCCAGCTGACCTCGCTGCAACCCGCGTCCGGCCTGTCGGCGCGCCTGTTCCAGCTCAGCGATCCGACCCGTCGTCCCGGCCGCAACTAGGGGCTTTCGGGGGCGGGTGACCATTCCTCAACCCCTGTTCCCCTAGGTTGGCCGCATGAGCGCGACCGCCCCGCCATCTGGCGCCCCATCGCTGAAATGGATCGCGGCGGTCGGCGCGGGCGCCTTTGCTCTGTTCATGCTGGGCGCCCTGGTGGTCGAACCGGCCCTGAACCGCCTGATCGCTCCGACCGACCTCTCCACCAGATCTCGCGCGTCCGGACAGGTCGAGGTCGGGGAGGTCGTGCTTTCCGGGCGCTACGGCGCGACGAATTCCGACATGGCGCTCGACGTTGACGGCGGCGCGCTGAGCACGACCAAGGGGGGCCGCCTGACCTCGGCGCCGCATCGGCTGGTTCAGGCGGATCAGCCGGCCAGCGTCTCCAAAAGTTTCACCGAGGCCATGGCCGTGCCGCCGATGGTCCAGATCGAGGTGCGGCGCGTGACGTCTGACGAAGACACGCGGCTGTGCGCCGCTCATCCCGTCGGATGGCTGGCCTTGGCCGTGCGGCGCGACGGCTTTGTCCTGATGCCGGTGCGACAGGGACCGCCGCCGGGCGCCATGTTGGCCGACGACCGCCTGTGCGCCGTCCTGGACCTCAGCCGATGATGCGAGCTCTGGTGCTGGCGACGCTGGTCGGACTGGTCGCCGCGCTTATGACCTGGACCCGGCCGGGCGCGGAGGATCGTGAAGCGACGGATACTGTCGCCATCCTTGTGCTCGACAACGGCTTTCACACCGATATCGCCGTCCCGCGCGCCGCGCTTGAACGCCGCGGCGGTCCTCTGGCGCTTGCAGTCCAATCCTTGGCGCCCGGCGACTGGATCCTTATCGGCTGGGGCGATGCGAAATTCTACGTCGATCAGCGGCCGATTTCGGATCGCTTGCCCGACGGGGCGCGCGCCTTCCTGCATCCCGGCAATCGATCGGTGCTGATGCTGGCCCCTCGACGCGAGGATCCGCGCCTGGCCTATGGCGAAGACAGCGCCGCCCTGAGCCTGAGCCGCGCCCAGTTCGAGCGTCTGGCCGCGCGGGTCGAGGCCTCGCTTGATCTGTCGAACGGCCGGCCGCGCATCGCAGCCCTGCGGCTCGGCGACGACGCGCGCTTCTTCGCCAGTCGCGAGACCTTCTCCATCCTGCATCTGTGCAATCACTGGACTGCCGGCGTGCTGAACGCCGGCGGCGTGGCGATCCGTCCGGTTCCGGCGATCACCTCGGGTGAGGTGATGCGCTCGGTTCGGGCAGCCGAACGGGCGCGAAAACTGGACAGACCCCCGCTGCGGGACTAGACCGCCCGACTTTCGCCTATCCGGCCGGGTCCGATCCCCAGCGGGCGAACAATAAGGAGAGGCCGATGGCCCACAAGCAACACACCCGCAACGCCTCCGGTCCTGCTGGACCCAGCCAGCGCCAGTTGCGCGCCGGCGAGCTGATCCGTCACGCCCTGGTCGACATTCTGCGCGAAGAGGATATCCACGACCCGGCCCTGGTCGGCGTTTCCGTCACCGTGACCGAGGTGCGCCTGTCGCCCGACCTGAAGCACGCCACCTGTTTCGTCGAGCCGCTGGGCGCCGGGGTCGAGACCGCGCCCACGGCCGGCCACGAGAGCGAGATCATCAAGGCGCTGAACGTCCACGCCAAATTCCTGCGCGGCCAGCTGGGTCGCCGGCTGGACATGAAGTTCACGCCCGACCTGCGTTTCCGCCACGACGAAAGCTTCGACGCCGCGACCCATATGGACCGCCTGTTCGACGATCCCCGCGTCCGCGCCGACCTGGAACGCCGCGACGAAGACGAGGGCGATCAATGATCCTCGGGCCTCAAGCAGCGCGAAGCGCGGTAGGCCCAGCGTAATGGCCCGCAAGAAGAAGGGCGACATCGTCGACGGCTGGGTCTGCCTGGACAAGCCGTTCGAGATGGGATCGACCGAGGCCGTCAGCCGCATCCGTCGCCTGTTCAACGCCCAGAAGGCCGGTCACGCCGGGACGCTGGACCCGCTGGCCAGCGGCATCCTGCCCATCGCCCTGGGCGAGGCGACCAAGACCGTGCCGATGATGATGGAGGCGCAGAAGGTCTATCGTTTCACCATCAACTGGGGCGTCTCGACCGACAGCGTGGACCGCGAGGGCGAAATCATCGGCCGCTCCGACGTGCGCCCCACGGTCGATCAGGTGAAGGCCGCCTTGCCGGCCTTCGTCGGCGAGATCGACCAGACGCCGCCGCGCTTTTCCGCGATCAAGGTGGACGGCGCCCGCGCCTACGACCTGGCCCGCGACGGGGTGGCGTTCGAGCTTCAGGCCCGCCGTGTGGTCATCCATTCGGCCGAGGTGACGGCCGCGCCCGACGCCGACCACGTCGAACTGACCATCCATACCGGCAAGGGCGTCTATGTCCGCTCGTTGGCCCGTGATCTGGCCGCAGCCCTCGGCGCCGAGGGTCATGTCAGCGCCTTGCGACGCGAGCGCGTCGGCCCGTTCAGCACGCAAAACGCCGTCACTCTGGATTCTCTGGAGGAAATGGTGCATAGGGGCGCCGCCTCGGAAGGCTTGCTTGCCGTCGCGACCGCTCTGGACGACATCCCGGAACTGGCCGTGACGGAACAGGACGCCTTCTCGCTTCGGCAGGGACGCCCGATCGTTCTGCTCCCCCGTCAGGTGGAAACCCTCAAAGACCGTCTTGCCGGCGGTTCGCGCACGGTTTCAGCCTTTCAGGGCCAGACCCTCGTGGCGCTGTGTCAGTTGCGGGCCGGCCGGCTAGAACCCGACCGCGTTTTCAACCTCTAGGTCCACGCCATTCGGCAAGGGCCGAGACCCCACGGCCTCAAGCAGCGCGAAAGCGCGATAGGCCAAGAAAGGACTCTTTCGATGTCGGTTACTGCTGAACGCAAGCACGAAATCATCGCCGATAACGCCCGCTCCGCCGGCGACACCGGCTCGGCCGAGGTTCAGGTCGCGATCCTGTCGGAACGCATCGCCAACCTCACCGAACACTTCAAGACCCACAAGAAGGACAACCACTCGCGTCGTGGCCTTCTGAAGATGGTGTCGCAACGTCGCCGCCTGCTCGACCACCTGAACAAGGTCGACGCCGGCCGCTACCAAGCGCTCATCTCCAAACTGGGCCTGCGCCGCTAAGGCGTCGGATCAGTGTAGAATACGCTTTCGAGGCGCGGACGGTCACGTCCGCGCCTCGTTGTGCAACTAAGCGCTTCCAGGCCCAGTGGCTGCCGGTTGGCCGCCGTGGAAGCGCGACTGCAAAGATACGACCTGTGCGCCGCAGGACTTACCGGCGCAGCTGCGAGGGCCATGACGGTCCTCTCCCGGTCGTCGCGATGGCGCGGCGGCCTCTGGATCGAAGGACTGAACGCCGACGCATCCGCCCCATGATGGGACCCCGCACGGAATACGCCGTCCGGGATACGAAAGACGAAATATGTTCGACATCAAACGCAAGACGATCGACTGGGCCGGACGCCCGCTGACCCTGGAGACGGGCCGCATCGCCCGCCAGGCCGACGGCGCCGTGCTGGCGACCTACGGCGAGACCGTGGTTCTGGCCACCGTCGTCTATGGCCGCGCGCCCAAGCCGGGCCTGGATTTCTTCCCCCTGACCGTCAACTACCAGGAAAAGACCTTCGCCGCCGGCAAGATCCCGGGCGGTTACTTCAAGCGTGAAGGCCGTCCGTCGGAGAAGGAAACGCTGGTTTCCCGCCTGATCGACCGTCCGATCCGCCCGCTGTTCGTCAAGGGCTTCAAGAACGAGACCCAAGTCGTCGTGACCGTGCTGCAGCACGACATGGAAAACGACCCCGACGTTCTGGGCATGGTCGCCGCCTCGGCCGCCCTGACCATTTCGGGCGTGCCCTTCATGGGCCCCATCGGCGCCGCGCGCGTCGGCCTGATCGACGGCGAGCTGGTGCTGAACCCGGCCATCGACCTGATCCCGTCCTCGGACCTCGACCTGGTGGTCGCCGGCACGCAAGACGCCCTGATGATGGTCGAATCCGAAGCCAAGGAGCTGTCGGAAGAGAAGATGCTCGAGGCCCTGATGTTCGCGCATGCGGGCATGCAGCCGGTGATCGACGCCATCATCGAACTGGCTGAACACGCCGCCAAGGAGCCCTTCGACTTCCAGGCCGAAGATCACTCCGACGTCGTCGCCTCGATCAAGTCGCTGGTCGGCGAAGACATCAAGAGCGCCTACACCCACGCCGGCAAATACGAGCGCCGTTCGGGCGTCGACGCGGCCAAGAAGGCCGCCGCCGCCAAGCTGGTGAAGACCGACGAGAACCCCGACGGCGTCGACGGTTCCAAGTTCTCGGCCGCCTTCAAGGAGTGCGAAGCCGAAGTCCTGCGTCGCGACATCATCGAGAACGCGCACCGCGTCGACGGCCGCGCCCTCGACAAGGTCCGCGCCATCGTGTCGGAAGTCGGCGTCCTGCCGCGCACCCACGGTTCGGCCTTGTTCACGCGTGGGGAAACCCAGGCCCTGGTCGTCGCCACCCTCGGCACCGGCGAGGACGAGCAGTACATCGACAGCCTGCAGGGCACCTACAAAGAGAACTTCCTGCTGCACTACAACTTCCCCCCCTATTCGGTGGGTGAAGCGGGCCGGATGGGTTCGCCCGGCCGTCGCGAAATCGGTCACGGCAAGCTGGCTTGGCGCGCGATCCGTCCGATGCTGCCGACCAAGGAAGACTTCCCCTACACCATCCGTCTGGTGTCCGAGATCACCGAGTCGAACGGCTCGTCCTCGATGGCCACGGTCTGCGGTTCGTCGCTGGCCCTGATGGACGCCGGCGTGCCGCTGGTCCGTCCGGTCTCGGGCATCGCCATGGGCCTGATCCTGGAGCCGTCGGGCGAGTTCGCCATCCTGTCGGACATCCTGGGTGACGAAGATCACCTGGGCGACATGGACTTCAAGGTCGCCGGCACGTCGGAAGGCATCACCAGCCTTCAGATGGACATCAAGGTCGCCGGCATCACCAAGGAGATCATGCAGCAGGCCCTGACGCAGGCTTCGGCCGGTCGCCTGCACATCCTGGACGAGATGTCCAAGGCTATGGATGCGCCGCGCGCCGAACTGGGCGAACACGCGCCCAAGATCGAAACGGTCAAGATCCCCGTCGACAAGATCCGTGAAGTCATCGGTTCGGGCGGCAAGGTCATCCGCGAGATCGTCGAGAAGACCGGCGCCAAGATCGACATCGGCGACGACGGCACCATCAAGGTCGCCGCCAACGACCAAGATAAGATCGACGCCGCCAAGGCCTGGATCCAGTCCATCGCCTCGGAACCGGAAGTCGGAACCATCTACTCCGGCAAGGTCGTGAAGGTCGTGGACTTCGGCGCCTTCGTGAACTTCTTCGGCGCCAAGGACGGCCTGGTCCACGTGTCCCAGATCGCTCTGGAACGCGTCGCCAACCCGGCCGACGTCCTGTCGGAAGGCCAGGAGGTCAAGGTCAAGTTCCTGGGCTTCGACGATCGCGGCAAGACCAAGCTGTCGATGAAGGTCGTCGATCAGGAAACCGGCGAAGATCTGACGGACAAGATCAACGCCGAGCGCGCCGAGCGCGGCGAGGCCCCGCTGTCGGAAGACACCGGCGGTCGTCCCAAGCGCGACGGTGATCGCGGCGGCGATCGCGGACGTCGTCGTCGCGACTAGCGACCTCGCATCCAAGACTGATGAGGCCCGGCGGAGCGATCCGCCGGGCCTTTTTCTTTGGTCCGGCGCACAGACTGTCCGCGATTTCACTTGCCGCTTCGGCCCATGCGGTTTCCATTGCCGCATCCAGTTTCGAGGGGCCGTTCCATGTTCGATCGTCGTCGTCTTCTTCAGTCCGCCGCCCTGGGCGCCGGTCTCGTCGCCGTGGGCGGCCCCGCCTTCGCGCGTCAGGCCGGGGCGTCTCAGGGCGACGCCGCCGCCCAGCTGAAGACCTTCATGGACGCCACGTTCGAGCAGACGCTGGACAAGAGCCCGGAGGTCGTCACCATGTTCGGCCTGGACACGGGCGACCGCGCCGCCGCCAAGTCCAGGCTGACCGTTCCGACCCGCGCCGAGGAAGACGACCAGCGCGCCTTCACCCGCCGCCAGCGCGTGGAACTGGCCCGCATCGACCGCTCCAAACTCGATGCGCGAAACGCCAACTACTACGACAGCCTGACCCAGAATCTGGACGGGGTGATCGCCACCTACGACATCCCTTACGGCCAGGGCGGCTGGCCCAATCCGTACCGCGTCAGCCAGCAGGGCGGCGCCTATCAGTCCACGCCCGACTTCCTGGCCAACCAGCACACCATCGAGACGGCCGCCGACGCCGATGCCTATGTCGCCCGCGTCAACGCCTTCGCCGACGTGCTGCTGGCCGAGACGGATCGGCTGAAGGAAGACTATGCGCTGGGCGTCATCCCGCCCGACTTCATCTTGGCCAAGGCCATCCGCCAGCAGGACGGCGTCCTGGCGACGCCGGCGGCCACCTCGCCCCTGACCCAGTCGGTCATCGACCGGGTCCGCGCCAAGGGCCTGACCGGCGACTGGGGCGCCCAAGTGGAACGGCTTGTGACCGAGCGGGTCTATCCGGCACTGGCCGCCCAGAACGCCGTGCTGAAGGCGGTCCAGCCGAACGCCGTGCACGAGGCCTCGGTGCGCCGCCTGCCGCAGGGCGAGCAGTATTACGCCAACAGCCTGCGCTACATCACCACGACTCGGCTTACCGCCGACGAGATTCACCGCACCGGCGTGGAACAGATGGCGGATCTGACGGCGCGCGCCGATGTCCTGCTGAAGGCCCAAGGCCTGACGCAGGGCTCCGTCGCCGAGCGGATCAAGGCCCTGGGGGACGATCCCAAATACGTCTACGCCAACACCGACGCCGGCAAGGCCGAGCTGATCGCCAAGCTGAACGCCCAGATGGCCGACATGCAGGCCCGCCTGCCCAACGCCTTCGGCCGCCTGCCCAAGGCCAAGGTCGAGATCAAGCGCGTCCCGCCCGAGATCGAGGCCGGCGCGCCGATGGGCTATTACAACTCGCCCAGCCTGGATGGGACGCGGCCCGGCATCTACTGGATCAATCTGAAGGACACGGCGGAATGGCCGTCCTGGACCCTGCCGACCCTGACCTATCACGAGGCGACGCCGGGCCACCACTTGCAGATCAGCCTGCAGCAGGAGAGCGAGTCGGCGCCGCTGCTGATGAACCTGCTGGGCTTCTCGTCCTACGTCGAGGGCTGGGGGCTGTACGCCGAACAGCTGGCCGATGAACTGGGCGCCTATGAGAACGATCCGGTCGGTCAGATCGGCTACCTGCAATCGCTGATGTTCCGCGCCGCGCGCCTGGTCGTCGATACCGGCATCCATTCCAAGGGCTGGAGCCGCGAAGAGGGCATCCGCTACATGATGGAGGCCTATGGCGATCAGGAGGGCGCGGCGACGTCCGAGGTCGAACGCTATTGCGGCTGGCCGGGCCAGGCCTGCGCCTACAAGGTCGGTCACAACGAATGGGTCCGCCTGCGCGAAAAGGCCAAGACCAGCCTGGGGTCCATGTTCGATATCAAGGGCTTCCATGACACCGCCCTCGCCGCCGGCGGCGTGCCCCTGTCGGTGCTGGAACGGATCGTCGACGGCTGGGTCGCGACCCAGGCCTGAGCCCCGCGGCCGCGCCGGGCCGACGAAGAGGATCGGGACGCGTCGGCGCGATGCGTCCGCCCTTTGAGAGTTGCCGCATGATTGATCGTCGCCGACTTCTGTTGACCGCCGCCGCCACGGCTGCTGTCGCCCCCGCCGCAGCGCAGGCCCGAGCCCAGACCCAGACCCAGACCCAGACGACCGCGGCCGATGCGGACGGACGCCTGAACAGCCTGCTGGACGGCTGGTTCGAAGCGGACATCGACGAAAATCCGGAGGGTGCGACCAACCTTGGCCTGGACCGCGGCGCGCGGGCGGGGCTTTCGGCAAAGCTCAGCGAAGCCGGACCGGCCGCCATCCGCAAGGATCGTCAGAAGGCTGTGAGCCGCTGGGCGCAGTTGGACGCCTTCGACCAGAGCGGCCTGTCGCCCGCCGGGGCGCTGAACTACGCCATCGCGGCCTTCGGAGCCGAGACGGCCGCGCAGACGGCGCGCTTCGACTACGGAGCGGGACCGGGACGCCCGTCGCCCTATATCGTGACCCAGCTGTCGGGCGCCTATTTCAGCACGCCCGACTTCCTCGATAACCAGCACCGGATCGAAGACGCGGCGGGCGCCGACGCCTTCCTGTCACGGCTCGAGGCCTTCTCCGGCGTGCTGGAGGGCGAGACGGCCAAGATTCAGGAAGATGCGGGTCTGGGCGTCATTCCGCCGGACTTCATCATCGACCGGATGCTGCCGCAGATCCGCACCCTTCACGACACGCCCGCCGCCGATCTGGCCATGCTGAAGTCTTTGGCGCGCAAGACCGCCGGACTGAATCTGACCGGTTATGAGGCCCGCGCCGCCGCTATCGTCGATCAGAAGGTCAAGCCGGCCCTGGCCGCCCAGATCGAAGCGCTGGAGGCCCTGCGCCCGCGCGCCACTCACGACGCCGGGGTCTGGCGCCTGCCGGACGGCGAGGCCTTCTACGCCGCCGGGCTGAAGGCCAATACGACCACAGCTTTGACGGCCAAGGAAATTCACGCGCTGGGCCGCGAACAGGTCGCCGAGATAAGCGCCGAGATCGACGCCATCCTGAAGGTGCAGGACTATACGCAGGGCACGGTCGGCGAACGCATCCAGGCTCTGAACAAGGAGCCGGCCCAACTGTTCGCCAACACCGATGCGGGCAAGGCCGAGCTGCTGGCCTGGCTGAACACGCTGGTCGCCGATCTTGAGCCGAAACTGCCCCAGGTGTTCGGCCGTCTGCCCAAGTCCCACGTCGAGATTCGGCGCGTGCCGGTCTCGATCCAGTCGGGCGCGCCGGGCGGCTATTATCAGGGACCGCCGCTGGATGGATCGCGGCCGGGCGCCTACTACATCAATCTGCGCGACAGCGGAAATTGGCCGCGCTTCGCCTTGCCGACCCTGACCTATCACGAGGCTTCGCCGGGGCATCACCTTCAGGTGGCGCTGCAGCGTGAGTCCGGCGAACTGCCGCAATGGCGACGGGCGGGCGGCTTCTCGGCCTATAACGAAGGCTGGGCCCTGTATGCCGAGGCGGTGGCGGCTGACGATCTGGATGTCTATGCCGACAATCCATTGGGTCGGGTCGGCCTCCTGATGTCCTATCTGTTCCGGGCCGTGCGATTGGTGGTGGACACGGGCCTGCATTCCGAGCGCTGGAGCCGTGAACAGGCGGTCGACTATATGGCGGCCTCGGGCGCCAAGCCGTTGGATGCGTCCAACAGCGAGATCAACCGATACTGCGTCTGGCCCGGCCAGGCCTGCGCGTACAAGGTCGGCCACACCGTCATCGCGCGCCTGCGCAAAGAGGCCGAAGGCCGGCCCGGCTTCGATCTGCGGGCCTTCCACGACAAGGTGCTGGAGAACGGATCCTTGCCCCTGGCCGTCCTCGAACGCGTGGTCCGAGGACAGGCCTAGTCGGCGACCGTCAGGCCTTCGGCCTGGCGCAGGCGGTTGTGGATGTCGGTGGCGGCGACGGCGGCTTCGGCGGTTGCGACGGCGATTTGGTTGAGGCCGCGCACCACGTCGCCGGCGGCATACAGGCCCGGCACGCTGGTGGCCTGGTGCAGATCGACTTCCAACCGGCCGTCGTCGGCCAGACGTGCGCCCAGCCCTCGGGCCAAATCGGCGTTCGGCGATGTGCCCAGCGCTGAATACACCAGATCGAAGGCGCGGCGCTGGCCGGCATAGCTCAGGGCCGTTACCCGGTCGTTCTCAATGTCGATCGCGTCCAGCGGCGCCAGGATCAGTTCGACACCCAGCCGTTCCAGTTCGTCACGCCGGCTGAGGGCGTCAGGCGCGCCGATATGGATCAGGGTCACACGGTCGGAATAGGTGCGCATGAAGGCGGCCTCGCGCGCGCCCTTGTCGCTCTGGCCGATGATGGCCACGGCCTTGTCGGTCGCCTCATAGCCGTCGCAGATGGGACAGATGCGGACCAGCGCCTTGCGCACCGCGTCCTCGACGCCCGGCAAGTCGGGATGGTGATCGACGACGCCGGTCGCCAGCAGGACGGCGCGGGCGCGAAGAGCGCGGTCATCGATCTCAGCGACGAAGCCGTCGCCGTCCTGGGTCAGCCGCTGGACGCGACCCGGTTCGACGACCGCGCCATACTCCTCGGCCTGTTCGCGCATCCGCTTGAGGATGTCTGCGCCGGTGACGCCAGCGGGAAAGCCCGGCATATTGTGACTGAGCGGAATCCAGCAGGCGCGCGGCGCGCCGCCATCCACCACCAGGGTCCGCCGACGAAAGCGACCCAGATACGTCGCCGCCGTCAGGCCGGCCGGGCCGGCGCCGATGATCAGAACCTCCGGGTCGTTCACCGCGTGCGCCAACTGACAGGCCACAGGTCGGACGGCACGCCGGCGCATTCGCCCATCACGCTTTCCTGCGTCAGGGTGAAGCCTTGCCCCGTCCAGGCCCAGGTCTGCGCCGCGCCGCAATCGCCCAGGCCGCGCGCCTTGGCGAAAGCTGACAGGGTGCGGGTCTTGGGATCATAGGCGCCGTTGATGGTCGCGTTGTCGGGCATGACAGGATCGGATCCCGACCCTTCCGATCCGGCGAGGACCGCAGGTCGCGGGTCACGACCGCCCGGCCCCGTCACATACCAGTTATGCGTCAGGTTGTAGGCGCCGGCGCCGCAGGGCACGGCCCACAGCTCTGTGCGGGCGTCCAGACGAGCGGACATAACCATGCCGCTGATGTCGGGCGTGGCGGATTCCTTGAGGCAATTGCCGACCTCGGTGCGGGCGCGCAGCGCTGCGGGCAGGCGCTGGTTCTGATCGCCGAACCCGGCCTGATCGACGGCCGGAGCGGGCATCACCGTCGGCAGCGACGGCGCGATCGGCACAAGGGCGGCCGGACGGTCGCCGCGTCGGATCAGGGCGTTGGGCGTATCCAGACGTCCCTGCTTCTCGTCGATCCACAACAGGGCGGCGGCGGCGCCGTGCAGCGAGACCTCCTGGGTCGAGGCGCCGCGAATGATCATGACCTTGCCCTGGGCCAGGGCGTCGAGGGCGGTGCGGGCGCCGTCGCGGATTTCACCGACGGGCGCCTCGGCGTCGCTCGCCGCGCCGAGCACGGCTGGATAGGCGCGGCCGTCGATGGTCAGGCTGAGGGGGCCGGCGCCCTTGGCCTCGCCGTCGGGCCAATAGCCGAAGAGGATCTGCGGCTGGGCGTCAGGGCCCGGCGCCAAGGTGATACGGACCCAGCCGGCAGCGAACTCTGGCGCAAAGCCGAAGGCCCAGCATGTCCCGTCGTTGCCGCAAGTGGCGCTCCAGTCCCGGAAGGTCTTGGTCTCGGGGCGGATCTGCAGCACAGGCGCAGCGGCGGCCGGTGCAGATGGACTGGCGGCCTTGGTCGCGGCAGGTGCCTTGGCCGCATCCCTGTCTCCGCATCCGGCGATGGACAGCGTAGACAGGACAAGGGCCGAAAGGGCGACGCCGCGCGACTGGCCGTTCAGGGTCATGCCTTCTTCAACTCCGACGGCTTGTGCGCCGCGCGTGCGCCGGTCTTGGCGCTCTCGACGATATACTCCGGATTGTCCTTGGAGGCCGCAACCTTGTGGCCCTTGATCTTGGTCTCCGAGGTGACCTTCTTGACCACCTTACCGGTCGTGGTGCCCTGGCTGTGGTCCCACTTCACCTTGTCGCCGGCCTTGAACGTCTTTTCTGACATGACTGTGCTTCCTGCTGTGTCGCTTCCTGTTCAGCGATCAGCCTGCGCATCAGTTCCGCATCGACCACGGGCGGCGCCTCGCAGAAGGTGACGATCCAGCGATCCACCAGCTGGCGCTCTTCTTCCGTCATCCTGCCGTCCGTCTCTGTTGCTGGGCCCAAGAGAAGTCCGGGGGCGGCAAAGGGTTCAGGACCGATCTGCGTTATTCCGGGCGGCGACGACGGGCGGCGGGGTTTGCGCGGGCGCGCGGCCTCGCTATACCGCCGCCACGACATTCCCTTCCCCACAGTCACAGGCGGACCGCGCATGGCCAAGATCAAGGTCGAAAACCCCATCGTCGACATCGACGGCGACGAAATGACCCGCATCATCTGGCAGATGATCAAGGACAAGCTGGTCTTCCCGTTCCTGGATCTCGAGCTGGACTACTACGACCTTGGCATGGAGCACCGCGACGCCACCGACGACCAGGTGACGATCGACGCGGCCCACGCGATCCAGAAGCACGGCGTCGGCGTCAAGTGCGCCACCATCACCCCGGACGAAGCCCGCGTGCAGGAGTTCGGCCTGAAGAAGATGTGGAAGTCGCCGAACGGCACCATCCGCAACATCCTGGGCGGCGTGGTCTTCCGCGAGCCGATCATATGCTCGAACGTGCCGCGCCTGGTTCCGGGTTGGACCCAGCCGATCGTCGTCGGCCGTCACGCCTTCGGCGACCAGTACAAGGCCACCGACTTCCTGATGCCCGGTCCCGGCACCCTGACGATCAAGTTCGTCGGCGAGGACGGCGAAGTGATCGAGCACGAGGTCTACAAGGCCCCGGGCGCCGGCGTGGCCATGGCCATGTACAACCAGGACGCCTCGATCCGCGAGTTCGCCCACGCCAGCTTCGCCTATGGCCTGCAGCGCAACTACCCGGTCTATCTGTCGACCAAGAACACGATCCTGAAAGCCTATGACGGTCGCTTCAAGGACCTGTTCCAGGAGGTGTTCGACGAACACTACGCCGCCGAGTTCAAGGCGCGCGGCCTGACCTACGAGCACCGCCTGATCGACGACATGGTCGCCGCTGCGATGAAGTGGTCCGGCGGCTTCGTCTGGGCGTGCAAGAACTACGACGGCGACGTGCAGTCCGACGTCGTGGCCCAGGGCTTCGGCTCGCTGGGCCTGATGACCTCGGTGCTGATGACGCCGGACGGCAAGGTGCTGGAGACGGAAGCCGCCCACGGCACCGTGACCCGCCACTATCGCCAGCACCAGAAGGGCGAGGCCACCTCGACCAACTCGATCGCCTCGATCTTCGCCTGGACGCGCGGCTTCAAGCACCGCGCCAAGCTGGACGGCAACGCCGCCCTGGACCAGTTCGCCGACACCCTGGAGAAGGTGGTCGTGGACACCGTCGAGGCCGGCTTCATGACCAAGGACCTGGCGCTGCTGGTCGGCGATCAGCAGGGCTGGCTGACCACCGAGGGCTTCCTCGACAAGGTCGCCGAGAACCTGAAGACCGCCCTGCCGGACGTTGGCTAAGCCCCGCAGCCGCCCCGCCGCACCGGCCTTGCCGACAGGACGCCCAAACGTCCTCAAGCAGCCCGAAGGGCGGTAGGACAAGAACAATGAGCCCCGTCGGATCGCTCCCGCGGGGCTTTTCGTTGTGCGAAGGGCCGGGGCGTGCATGATCGGCGGTAATGAGGATGCGTTCGTGAAGCGGCTGTTCGGAAACCTGGTGCTGGCGGCGGTGGTCGTGGCGGTGCTGTCCTTCTTCGCGGCGCCCGCGGTGGCCTTCTTCGCCATTCGGTCGGCGGCCGAGGCGAACGACGTGGCGGGGCTGGCGCGGCTGATCGACTTCAACGCCGTGCGCCAGTCGTTGCGGCCGCAGCTGGCGGGACGGCCCGAGGCGATGGCGCCCGCGCCGTCCTTCCTGGAAGACCCCATCGGCGCCTTCCGGCGTCAGATCGAGCAGAACCCGATCCTGCGCCAGCCGAACGTGGACGCCTATCTGACGCCCGCCGCCCTCAACGCCTTGCTGAAGGGCGAGGGCCGATACGCCAGCCAGCGCACGGCGGCGGGCGTGACGCCGGCCTCGGAGCGCAGCCGCAAGCCCTGGCCCAGCCCCGCCTACTGGAGCGTCAACAGGGCGCGCATGGCTGTGACGGATCAGGGCGGATCGCGCACCCTGTTCACCTTCGAGCGGCGCGGGCCGTTCGAGTGGAAGCTGGTTCACATCGGCCTGCCCGACGGGACGGCCCCGGCGGCGCCGGCCGTCACCGTCACCCCGCGATAAACCTGGCAACCGGCGCCGCCCAGCCTGCGTTGGCTTTCTAAGGAGACGACATGAGCCGCAAGATCATCACCGGAGCCCTGATCGCCGTCGTCATCAGCGTGGTCGTCGTCCTGTTCGTCTCGCCCTTCATCGCCGCCCAGGCGCTAGTGCGGGCCGCACGGACCGGGGATGCGGCCGGGCTGGAGCGGCAGGTGGACTTCCCGGCGTTCCGCACCAGCCTGAAGAGCGAGCTGAACGCGCGCGCCGCCTTGGAAATCCGCAACCGGACCAAGGGGGACACGGGCCTGGCGGCGCTGGGGATGCTGCTGGCCCCGTCGCTTGTCGAAGGCGCGGTCGATAACTTCGTCACGCCGCAGGGCATCGCCGCCATGGTCCGCTCCGGCGAGACGCCCGAACCGGAACGGCCCGTGCCCGCCGACGACACGCCGGCCGCGGACAAGGACAAGATCCGCCAGTCCTGGGCCTATCGCGGGCTCAACACCTTCGCCGTCACCCTGACGCGCGACGACCGGCCGGACGATGCGCTGGTGCTGATCATGGAACGCCGGACGCCCTTCACCTGGAAGCTGGCCGGGGTCGATCTGACGCCCGACCCGATGGGTTGAGACGGTCGGGGACAAAAACACCGTCTAAAGTGTCTAATTCGTCTGATTGGACGGCGGGGCGTCGATCAGAAAGTGAGTGCAATTGGTGCACTTTGTCTTGGGTGAGCGGCCTCCTCTGTGGTGAGCGCAGAGTATAGGCCGTCCCTACGGGATGCTCAGGAAGCGGACGCTGCGGCCGTCTAAGCCGCTGAGTTGCAAGGCTGTCAGGTTCGAACTTGCGATGGATTACCCTCTCCCTTCGGGAGAGGGCTTGAGCGCACGAGCGCGCAGCGATCGTACTTGCGCGAAAGGGTGAGGGTCGGCTGGTGCGTCATGGCCCGCCGACCGACCCTCATCCGGCCCTGCGGGCCATCTTCTCCCAACGGGAGAAGGGCATCGTATTTTACGCCAGCGCCGCGCGAACCGCCGCCAGGCCGTCTTCGGCCTTGGCGCCGTCGGGGGCGCCGCCTTGGGCGAAGTCGGGTTTGCCGCCGGCGCCCTGGCCCCCCATGGCGATGACGGCGGCGCGGGCGAGATCGGCGGCGTTGATGCGGTCGGCCCCAGTCCCGGCAAGGTCCGAGGTCACGGCGACGGTGACCGCCGCCTTGCCCTCAGTGACGCCGATCAGGGCGACGACGCCGGTTCCGACCTGTTTCCTGAAGTCTTCGGCGACGCCGCGCAGACCCTTGCCGTCCACGCCGTCCAGCACGCGGGCCATTAGCTTGACGCCGTTGATCTCGTCAGGCGCAGACGACGCGCCCGAGCCGCCGCCCAAGGCCAGCTGCTTCTTCAGTTCGGCGACCTGTTTCTCCAGCGACTTGACTGAGGCGGTCAGGCTGTCGACGCGGGCGGGGACGTCCGCGGTCTGGACCTTGAAGCTCTGGGCCAGCGAACGGGCGACGCCGGCCTGGGCCAGCAGATACTGACGCGCGGCCTCGCCGGTCAGAGCCTCGATGCGGCGCACGCCGGCGGCGACGCCGGTTTCCTGAACGATCTTGAACAGGGCGATGTCGCCGGTGCGGGCGACGTGGGTGCCGCCGCACAGTTCGACCGAATAGGGGGCGTTGTCGCTGACGAGCGAGCGCCCCAGCGTCAGGACGCGGACCTCGTCGCCGTATTTCTCGCCGAACAGGGCGATGGCACCGGCCTCGATCGCCTCCTGCGGGGCCATCAGTTTCGTTTCCGCCGGGACGTTCTGGCGGATGACCGCATTGACCTCGGTCTCGATGGCCGACAGTTCGGCCTCGGTAAGCGGGGCGCCGTGGCTGAAGTCGAAGCGTGCGCGCTCGGCATCGACCAGCTGACCCTTCTGGGCTACTGCGGGGCCGAGCACATTCTTCAGCGCCGTATGCAGCAGGTGGGCGGCGGAGTGGTTGGCGCGGCTGGTGCGGCGCTTCTCGGCGTCCACCAGCTGGGCGGCGCGGGTTCCGATCTCCAGCTTGCCGGCCGTGACCTGGGCCACCAGGACGTGCAGGTCGCCGGCGTGTTTGCGCACGTCGATGACCTCGGCCTCTCCGCCCGGCCATTCCAGCGTTCCGTGATCGCCCGCCTGGCCGCCGCTTTCGGCATAGAACGGGGTGGTGTCGAACAACACTTCGACGATATCGCCGGCCTCGGCCGTCTCGACCGGCGCGCCGGCGTTCATCAGGGCCAGGACCTCGCCCGAGCCTTCGATATTGTCATAGCCGGTGAAGACGGTCGGCCCCATCCGGTCGCGGATCGCCAGCCATTCGTTGGTGTTGGCGGTCTGGCCCGAACCCTTCCAGTTTTCGCGCGAACGCTGGCGCTGCTCGGCCATGGCGGCTTCGAAGCCGTCAACATTGACCGAGAAGCCGCGACGACGGGCCTCGTCCTGGGTCAGGTCCAGCGGGAAGCCGTAGGTGTCGGACAGGGTGAAGGCCGTCTGGCCGTCCAGCATGTCGCCGGGACGGAAGCCCTGAACCGCCGTGTCGAACAGGGCCATGCCGCGGCCGAGCGTGGTGCGGAAGCGGACCTCTTCCTGCTTCAGCGTGTCCTCGATGAAGGGCTGGGCGCGGGCCAGTTCGGGATAGGCGTCGCCCATCTGGGCCACCAGAGTCGGGACCAGACGGTGCATCAGGGGATCGGCGGCGCCCAGCAGGTGGGCGTGGCGCATGGCGCGGCGCATGATGCGGCGCAGCACATAGCCGCGACCTTCGTTCGACGGCGTGACGCCGTCGGCGATCAGGAAGGACGACGACCGCAGATGGTCGGCGATAACGCGGTGGCTGGCGGCCTGGTCGCCGTCCGATTTGGTCGAGGTGGCGTCTTCAGACGCGGCGATTAGGGTCTTGAACAGGTCGGTTTCGAAGACCGAATGCACGCCCTGGAGCACGGTGGTCATCCGTTCCAGACCCATGCCGGTGTCCACGCTGGGCTTGGGAAGGTTGCGAACGATCTGATCGTTCTCCTTCTCATATTGCATGAAGACGTTGTTCCAGATCTCGACGTAGCGGTCGCCGTCCTCGTCCGGCGAACCGGGAGGGCCGCCGGCGATCTTGTCGCCGTGATCCCAGAAGATTTCGGTGCAGGGACCGCAGGGACCGCTGTCGCCCATGGCCCAGAAGTTGTCCGAGCCGGCGATGCGGATGATCTTGTCGTCGGAGAAGCCGGTGACCTTTTTCCAGATCGCGGCGGCCTCGTCGTCATCGATATAGACGGTGACCAAGAGGCGTTTCGGGTCCAGGTCGAAGTCCTGAGTGACCAGGTTCCACGCCTTCTCGATGGCGTGTTCCTTGAAGTAGTCGCCGAAGGAGAAGTTGCCCAGCATCTCGAAGAAGGTCAGGTGGCGGGCGGTATAGCCGACGTTGTCCAGATCGTTGTGCTTGCCCCCGGCGCGCACGCACTTCTGCGAGCTGGTCGCGCGCGGATAGGGCGACTTGGCGGCGCCGGTGAAATAGTCCTTGAACGGCACCATGCCCGCGTTGACGAAGAGCAAGCTCGGGTCGTTCTGCGGCACCAGCGGGGCCGAATGGACCTTGGCGTGGCCGTCCGCCGCGAAATAGTCGAGGTAGGTGGCGCGGATCTCGTTCAGGCTGGGCATTCGGCGTGTCTTCGGCTGGGGCGGTCGCTAGGAACCGGCGTCATATAGGGTTTTGGCGGGGAGCGCATCATCTGGACGGGGCGGAGGTTTGGGCGCCACAAGATCCTCCCCCGAGAAGCGCAGCGGAAAGGGGGAGGGGGACCGCGCGCAGCGTGGTGGAGGGGGCGAGAATCGCACGGTGCTTGAATGAGGCGTTCAGCATCGGCGATGCGGTCGCCCCCTCCACCGCTTCGCGGTCCCCCTCCCCCGCTGGGCGGGGGAGGATTACTTCACACCCTCGGCGGCGGGCCGAACTTGCCGGATTGGTAGTCCTGGATCGCCTGGATGATCTCGTCGCGGGTGTTCATGACGAAGGGGCCGTGGCTGAAGACCGGTTCGCCGATAGGCTCGGCGTGGCCCAGCAGGACGACGGCGTCGGTGGTCGCCGTGATCTGGACCGCATCCCCGTCGGACAGGGCGGCGAGGTTCCATTGCGGCACAGGGGCGCCGGCGACGGCGATCTCGCCCTTAATGCCATACAGGAAGACATTGCGGCCGGGGGCGACGGGCGTGTCGAACGTCGCGCCGGCGGGCAGGCGCACGACGGCCAGATGGATGTCGATCAGGGACTGGATCGGCGCCTTGACGCCCAGCCAGTCGCCGGAGACCGGCTCGACCGTGACGCCGTTCTCGGTGACGAAGGTCGGAATGTCGGACTTCTGCAGGCCCACATAGTCCGGCTTGGTCATCTTCAGCCGCGACGGCAGGTTCACCCACAGCTGCAGGATCTCCATCGGCCCGCCGTCGCGCTTGAAGGCGGCCGGGGACAGTTCGGCGTGGATCAGGCCTGAGCCAGCGGTCATCCACTGAATCCCGCCCGCCTTGATGATGCTCTCGCCGCCGCCGGAATCGTTGTGGGCCAGTTCGCCGTCCAGGATGAAGGTGACGGTCTCGAAGCCCCGGTGCGGGTGCGGGCCGAACGGCAGACCGGCGTTGCCCGGCGCATAGGTCTGGGGCCCGTGGTGGTTCAGGAACAGGAAGGGATCGATCTGGTCCACGCCGGGGCCGGGCACCGGACGGCGGGTGGTCAGGTCGCCGATGTCGTCGCGATGGGCGGGGTGCAGGCGAAGAACGGAACGAGGTTGGGTCATTCGCTACATATAGGGTGGCGGATTTGCGCTGGCGAGATCAAGGGTGGCGAGATCAGCCTGAACGGGAAGCCGTGACGGGACGGGCGCGTCCGTCGTGGATCCATTCTCCGGCCCAGCCGTCCGCCGCCGGATGCAGATGCAGCTCACCCTCCGACAGGGGAATGACGACGACCTCGCCCTGGGTCGAGACCGGGCCGGCGACGCCCATTCGGTCGACCCCGGCCGGCGCATCCAGACTTCGCCAGGCGCCCTCGACCCGACGGCCCTCGCCCCGGTCGGTCAGGGACAACGACAGCAAGGGCCTTCCGTCCGGCTGGGCGATGCGCCAGCGACCGTCGAGCGGCCCCATTACGGCTTCGGCGTCGATCGCGGCCTGGGCCACGCCCTGATCATAGGTCGTCTGGCTGTCGGAGGGGCTGAACTCATAGTCGCCAGCGTAGTCATCGACCGCGACGGGGGCCGTCAGAGGGCGGCGATGCAGGTCGATCTCGCCGTCCCCCTCGGCCGTTTCGCGCCCGAAACGGGACGGCGGCTGATAGGGGCGGACGGCCGGCGCGCGATAGGTTTCAGGCGTCGCGTCCAGAAGCCCTGTCGTCTGGATGGCGGGCTCCAGGGCGACGGCGGACATCAGGGCGAGCAGCAACATGAACCCACCCTGCCAAATCGTCGGGCGCGTCGCCTAGCCGTCGAACGGGCGCGGAACGCAAACGTGATCCGTCGTGATGGAACCGACGTAATCCGCACAATCCGTCGATCTGGGGGTCTGTGCGTTGACACCGGCCCCACAGGGTCACAAAAGCCTTCGCAACCGCACACGGCGATTGAATTCATTCGCTTTTGAGAACCATTCGCATGAACCAGCCCAACCCGACGCCGGGTGGCGCCTCAAGCGACCGGACGGGTCGCTTCGTCACTCAACCGAACGGACATATCGCGCCGCTGTCGCCCCATATGGGCGTCTGGCGCTGGCACGTCACTATGACGGCCTCGATCCTGTTCCGCGCGACGATCATCGCCGCCACGGTCGGCGTGCTGTTCGTCCTGGCCTGGCTGGGCGCCCTGGCGTTCGGACCCGAGACGTTCCAGAGCGCGCTCGATCTGGCCGGGTCGCCGCTGGGCCTACTGGTCTTCTTCGGTCTGACGGTGGTGCTGTTCTCCTTCATCCTGAACGGCGCGCGTCACACCTATAACGACACCGGCAACGGGCTGACGGTGAAGTCGGCGACCGCCCTGTCGAACATCGCCGTCTGGGGGCCGATCCCGCTGGCCGTGCTGTTCTGGGTCGTGCTGTTCGCCACGGGGAGGGTTTCGCTGTGAGCGGCGCCGCAAAATTCAAGAACAACGTCAAGGTTTCCGAGCGCCACGGCGCCGGCGAATGGCTGATCGAGCGCATCCTGCTGGTGGCCCTGCTGCCGCTGGGCCTGTGGGTCGCCTCGACCGGCTTTACCCTGTCGGGCGCCGGCTATGACGCGGCGATGGCCTGGTTCGCCAATCCGCTGAACGCCGCCCTGATGGCGATCACCGCGGTGATCTTCTTCGGCTACGTCAGCCTGGCTTGGAAAGTCGTTCTGGAAGACTACGTGCCCAACGTCGGAACGCGCGGCCTTCTGGTGCTGCTGCTGAACGTCGTCTTCCTGGTGCTGGCCGCCGCCAGCGTCTTCTTCATCGTGCGGCTGGCGCTGGGTTCGGCGCCGCTGCCCGCTGGTTTCGGAGCCTGATGAACTGATGGCCGCTTACGAACTGATCGATCACGAATACGACGTCGTCGTCGTCGGCGCCGGGGGCTCGGGCCTACGCGCCGCGCTCGGCGCCGCCCAGCAGGGGCTGAAGGTCGCCTGCGTGACCAAGGTCTTCCCCACCCGCTCGCACACCGTCGCGGCCCAGGGCGGCATCTCCGCCTCGCTCGGCAACATGGGCGAGGACAGCTGGCAGTGGCACATGTACGACACCGTCAAGGGGTCGGACTGGCTGGGCGATCAGGACTCGATCGAGTATCTGGTCCGTAACGCGCCCAAGGCCGTCTATGAGCTGGAACACTGGGGCGTGCCCTTCAGCCGCACCGAAGAAGGCAAGATCTATCAGCGCGCCTTCGGCGGCATGACCCGCAACTTCGGCGAGGGCCCGGTGCAGCGCACCTGCGCCGCCGCCGACCGCACCGGCCACGCCATCCTGCACACCCTGTACGGCCAGTCGGTGCGCCGCGAGGTGAAGTTCTTCGTCGAATATTTCGCGCTGGACCTGATCATGCAGGACGGCGCCTGCACCGGCGTGACGGCCCTGCAACTGGACAACGGTCAGCTTCACCAGTTCCGCGCCAAGATGGTGGTTCTGGCGACCGGCGGATACGGCCGCGCCTATTTCAGCGCCACCTCGGCCCACACCTGCACCGGCGACGGCAATGCGATGGTGCTGCGCGCCGGCCTGCCGTTGCAGGACATGGAGTTCGTGCAGTTCCACCCGACCGGCATCTATGGCGCCGGCTGCCTGATCACCGAGGGCGCACGCGGCGAGGGCGGTTATCTGACCAACTCGGAAGGCGAGCGCTTCATGGAGCGCTATGCGCCGACCGTGAAGGACCTGGCGCCGCGCGACATGGTCTCGCGCTCCATGACCATCGAAATCCGTGAAGGCCGTGGCGTGGGTCCGAACAAGGACCACATCTTCCTGCACCTGGATCACCTGGATCCGAAGATCCTGCACCAGCGCCTGCCGGGCATCTCGGAGTCGGCCAAGATTTTCGCCGGCGTGGATGTGACCAAGGAGCCGATCCCGGTCCTGCCGACCGTGCACTACAATATGGGCGGCATCCCCACGAACTATCACGGCGAAGTCCTGACGCTGCGCGACGGCAACCCCGACAGCGTGGTGCCGGGCCTGATGGCCGTGGGCGAGGCGGCGTGCGTTTCGGTGCACGGCGCCAACCGCCTGGGCTCCAACTCCCTGACCGATCTGGTGGTATTCGGCCGCGCCGTCGGCCTGCGCTGCGGTGAAGTCGTCGACAAGGCCTCGGCCGTGCCGTCGGCCTCCAAGAGCCAGACCGACCAGCACCTGGCCCGCCTGGACCGCTTCCGCTACGCCGACGGCTCGACCCCGACCGCCGAACTGCGTCTGTCGATGCAGCGCGCGATGCAGGCCGATGCCGCGGTGTTCCGCACCGGCGAAACCCTGCAGCAGGGCACCGACAAGCTGCGCGCCATCGAGGCGGCCGGCGCCGACATCAAGACCACCGATCGCGGCTTGATCTGGAATACGGACCTGGTCGAGACGCTGGAGTACGACAACCTGATCGCCCAGGCGATGGTGACGATCGAGGGCGGCCTGAACCGCACGGAATCGCGCGGCGCCCACGCCCGCGAAGACTATCCCGATCGCGACGACGTCAACTGGATGAAGCACACCCTGGCGTGGAAGCGTCCGGGCGAGCAGGTCCAGATCGATTATCGTCCGGTCCACAACTACACCATGTCCGACGACATCGCGTATATCGAACCGAAGGCGCGGGTTTACTAAGATGGTCCAGCTTACTCTCCCCAGAGGCTCCAAGCCGACGACCGGCAAGGTCCACAAGGCCGCGCCGGGCTCCAAGGACGTGAAGACCTACAAGGTCTATCGCTACGATCCGGAAACCGACGCCGATCCGCGCTGGGACACCTATGAGGTGCCGACCGGCGACCACGGGCCGATGCTGCTGGACGCCCTGATCCACATCAAGAACACCATCGATCCGACCCTGTCGTTCCGGCGCTCGTGCCGCGAGGGCATCTGCGGTTCGTGCTCGATGAACATCGACGGGCGCAACGCCCTGGCCTGCACCAAGGGCTGGGACGAATGCGCGTCCAACAACATCACCATCTCCCCCCTGCCCCACCAGCCGGTGGTCAAGGATCTGGTGACGGACCTGAGCCTGTTCTACGCCCAGTACGACTCGATCCAGCCGTATCTGCAATCGGACGAGCCGGACCCCGAGAAGGAACGTCTGCAGACCCCGGCCGAGCGCGAGAAGCTAGACGGCCTGTACGAGTGCATCCTGTGCGCCTGCTGCTCGACCTCGTGCCCCAGCTACTGGTGGAACCAGGAAGAGTACCTGGGCCCGGCGGCGCTGCTGCAATCCTATCGCTGGATTTCCGACAGCCGCGACGACGCGACCCAGAAGCGTCTGGACGATCTGGAAGACCCGTTCAAACTGTATCGCTGCCACACGATCATGAACTGCGCCCAGGTCTGCCCCAAGGGTCTGAACCCGGCCAAGGCCATCGCCGAGACCAAGAAGCTGATGGTCGCGCCCAGCCGCAAGAAGGCGGCCTGAGTATCCGGCGCTGGGGGCCTTGCCTCCGGCGCCGCCTCGTTTAAGAGCGGCGCATGGCCAGCATCACCTATATCGAGCATGACGGAACCGAGCACGTCGTCGACGTGAAGCCGGGGCTGAGCGTCATGGAAGGCGCGATCCGCAATAATGTGCCGGGCATCGACGCGGACTGCGGCGGGGCCTGCGCCTGCGCCACCTGCCATGTCTATGTCGACGACGCCTGGCGCGAGGCGACGGGCAAGCCGTCGGCGATGGAAGAATCGATGCTGGACTTCGCCGAGGAGGTCGAGCCGAACAGCCGCCTGTCGTGCCAGATCCGGGTGTCGGACGCCCTGAACGGCCTGATCGTGCGGTTGCCGGAAAACCAGCACTGAAATGATCGACGCGCGGCTGATCGACAGGATCGGCCGATGGATCGACCAGCGCACCGAGGCGATAGACCGTGACGGTCCGCCGCCGCTCCTGGGGATCGCGGGCTCGCAGGGATCGGGAAAATCGACACTGGCCAAGGCTGTCGCCGAGCGGTTCGGCGGGGCGAGCCTGTCGCTGGACGACGTCTATCTGACGAAGGCGGAGCGGGCGGCGATGGCGGTGCGGGTGCATCCGCTGTTCGCCACGCGCGGGCCGCCGGGGACGCATGACCTGGGCCTTCTGAACCGTCTGCTGGATCGGTTGCAGGCGGCCGGGCCGGACGATCTGACGCCTCTGCCGCGTTTCGACAAGCTGGCCGACGACCGGGCAGCCGAGGCGGACTGGCCTGTCGTGAAGGGTCGGCCGCGGGTCATCGTGCTGGAGGGATGGTGTTTGGGCGCGACGCCGCAGGCCGAGGGGGACCTGGTTGCGCCGATCAACGCCCTGGAGGCCCGGCAGGATGTCGGAGGCGAGTGGCGCAGGACGGTCAATGCGGCGCTGGGTCAGCCCTATGGCCGCCTGCGCGCGCGTCTGGACGCCCTGATCTTTCTGAAGGCGCCGGGGTTCGATGTCGTGCTGGACTGGCGCTGCGAGCAGGAGGCGGGATTGATGGGGCAGGACGCCGTATCGCCCGAGCGACGCGCGGCCCTGGCGGTCTTCATTCAGCATTACGAACGCCTGAGCCGGCATATGATGACCGGCGGCGTGGAGGCAGACCTGATCGTCGCCCTGGACCGGGACCGCCGGGTTCGCAGCCTCGAAGGCAGGCTTGGCGCCTGAGCCGTATCCGTGCGTTATCGGGCCATGAGCCTGTTTGGATCCAAGCCCGCCGTCGAGCCCGACCGTCGCATGGGCGCGCGCCGACCCGCCAATGCGCGCGGCGTCATCTGTGCGCCCGGCCTGGAGACGGCGTGTCTGATCGTCGATCTGTCGGACGCGGGGATGAAGCTGCGGCTGGACCGGGGCGGGGCCCTGCCGCGCGAGGTGGTCGTGGTCGATGTGGCTGCGGGCGTCGCCTATCCCGCCACCGTCGTCTGGCAGCGCGGGCAGGAGGCCGGGCTGAAACAGACCGGGGCCAAGTCGCTGAGAGGCCTGGCGCCGGCGAGGCTGACCCCCGCCCGCGACGCCTGGCTGAGAGCCGGGGGGCGCTGATCGACCGGCCTAGTCCGCCGTATCGGCGGGCATGGAGCCGGCGTTGATTGCGATGCGGCCCACCAGCCCCTTGACGATCAGGTCCAGGGCCGAACCCTCGCGATAGTCGGCGGCGGCGACGAAGTTCACCCGGTCCTCCGAAATCAGGGAATAGACCTTCTTCTGATCCCGCTCGTTCGAGCGCGGGTCATAGACGGCGATCGAGAAGCCGCCCTTGGTGTGCATCATCTTCATGGTCGGCACGTCGGTGTCGCCGTCGCCGATGAAGATCATCCGGTCGAACGGCACGGCGCGCTCGTCGTCGGGGATGAAGTGGTTGATCCGCTCGTGCTCCCAGTGGTTCTTCACGCCCTTGTTGATGCGGAACAGATACTGGGTCTTGGTGGTGTAGTTGACGCCGACCGCCGGCCAGGCGGCCTCGCCCTTGTCGTCATAGACGTAGTGGGAGGCGAAGACGTGGGTCAGGGCGGGGCGGATCGGCGTGCCGTCGATCATCTCCTCCAGTCCGGCGGAGATGATGTAATGCTCGATCTCCAGCCCGTATTTGGCCCCGAAGGCGTTCATCCGGTCGAACCAGCTGAGGTCCTTCAGCCCCTCGAACAGGGCGACGGCCTCGCCGTGCTGGCGCAGGGTCTCGCGCGTCACCGGGGCGCCGTTCTGACGCGCGTGATGCAGCATCAGCTGCATGTACATCAGGATACCGTCGCCGTCGGCGTCCTTGGTCAGGCGCTCGGCCTCTTCCCAGAAGGCGCCGATGCCCATGCCGACGGAGGGGATGAAGGACACCTCCTGCATATTGCCGCGCGCCAAGGTGCCGTCGAAATCATAGATCAGGGCGGTCTTAAGCAGCGGGGTCTTGGGTTCGGCCGTATCGGACATGGGGGCGAGATCCTTGGTGGACCCCGCCCTCTATATCAGCCCGCCGCGCCCGTCGATTGGCGCCGCTGGCCGAAGGTGGGCGCCGCCGCCTTCTGCTCAGCCCAATAATCCGCGCCCGTCGTCGGCTTGAACATGGTGCGCGGCGAGCCGTTGCGGGCCACGACGGCGAAGGTGTTGGTCGAGGCCTGATAGATCAGGGTGTCGCCATTGGGCCGTTTGACGGTCTCGGCGTCGGCGGGCGGACTGGCGGTGAAGGCCTTCACCTTGGCGATATAGTCCTGGGGCGTTCGGGCGTCGAAGTCCGCGCCATTGCGCGCGAAGAGACGGGCCGTCTTGGCGTCGATCGTCTCGGTGCGGGTTACCGTCAGACCCGGCTTAATCTCTTGCGTCGTGGTCGTCTCGATCGTGTCGGACACAAGACCGGCCTTTGGCGCCGCCTCGGTCGTCCGATCCCGCGTCTCGACCGCCGAGCTGTTGTCGCAGCCGGCAAGCGCCAGCAGACCGCACAGAACCAGCGCGGCCCCTCCCCTCGTCAGCGTTCTCATTCTTCCCTCCAGATACCCGCTGGGCGCGACGAAAGCACAACTTTGTTGTTCGTGCAATGTTCTCGTCTCGACGGCGTCACGCGCGGCGGCTAGACCGTGGGCATGGACAATCGCCCCCTTTCGAACCGCAAGATCCTGCTGATCGTCGGCGGCGGCATCGCGGCCTATAAGGCGCTGGAGCTGGTGCGGCTGATCGCCAAGGCGGGCGGGCGGACGCGCGTGATCCTGACGGAATCCGGAGCCGAGTTCGTCACGCCCCTGTCGCTGGCGGCGCTGAGCGGGCATCCGGTGCGGTCAGGGCTGTTCCACCCAGACGACGAGACCAGCATGGGCCATATCGAGCTGTCGCGCTGGGCCGATCTGGTGGTGGTGGCGCCGGCGACGGCGGGGCTGATCGCCAAGGCGGCGAACGGCCTGGCCGACGACCTGGCCTCGACCACTCTGATCGCCACGGACAAGCGAGTGCTGCTGGCGCCGGCGATGAATGTGCGGATGTGGGAACATCCGGCGGTCCAGGCCAATATGGAGCGGTTGAAGGCCTTTCCGGGCTTCCACGGCGTCGCGGTGGTGGGGCCGGACGACGGCGAGATGGCCTGCGGCGAATACGGGCCGGGGCGCATGGCGGAACCCGCCGCGATCCTGGAGGCCATCGAAGGGCTGCTGGCGGGTGCGGCGGAGCGACCGCTCCAGGGACGCAAGGCCGTGGTCACGGCCGGCCCGACGTTCGAACCGATCGATCCGGTGCGGGGCCTGACCAATCGCTCCAGCGGCAAACAGGGCTACGCCATCGCCGCCGCCCTGGCCGAGCTGGGGGCCGAGGTGACGCTGGTGTCGGGGCCGACGGCGCTGGCGGCCCCGACCGGCGTGACGCGGATCGATGTGGAGAGCGCGCTGGAGATGCAGGCGGCGACGCAGGGCGCCCTTCCCGCCGATATCGCCGTGCTGTCGGCCGCCGTCGCCGACTGGCGCATCGACACCATCGCCGGCGGCAAGATCAAGAAGGGACCCGGCGGCCCGCCGACCCTGGCCCTGATCGAAAACCCCGACATCCTGGCCGGCGTCGCCGCGCCCGGTCCGAACCGCCCGGCCCTGGTCATCGGCTTCGCCGCCGAGACGACGGATCTCGAGGCCAATGCGCGCGCCAAGCTGTCGAGGAAGGGCTGCGACTGGATCCTGGGCAACGATGTGTCGGACGACGTGTTCGGATCGGACGGCAACGCCGTGCTGCTGGTCACCGCCGATCGGACCGAGACTTGGCCGCGCCAGTCCAAGACCGCCATCGCCCGGGCCGTCGCCGCCCGCATCGCCGATCATTTCAAGGCCCCCGAATGACTGAAACCGCCATCCAGATCCTGCGCCTGCCGCATTCCGAAGGCCTGCCCCTGCCCGCTTATGAGACGGCAGGGTCGGCGGGCATGGACCTGCGCGCCGCCGTGCCGGAGGATCAGCCGATGACCCTGGCGCCGGGCCAGCGGGCGCTGGTGCCGACGGGGCTGAAGATCGCCCTGCCGCTGGGGTATGAGGCCCAAGTGCGGGCGCGCTCGGGACTAGCGTTGAAACACGGCATCATCTGCCCCAATGCGCCGGGCACGATCGACAGCGACTATCGCGGCGAGTGCGGCGTGATCCTGGCCAATATCGGCGACGAACCCTTCGTCATCCGCCGCGGCGAACGCATCGCCCAGCTGGTGATCGCCCGGCATGAGCGGGCGGACTGGATCGAGGTCGAAACGCTGGACGAAACCGCACGCGGGACGGGCGGTTTCGGATCGACGGGTCGCTGACGCCCTAAACCAGAGGCGCGGTCGGCTGGATCAGGCTGGCCTTGCGGCGGATGTGTTCGCGCCAGGCGGTGTAGAGGCCGCTGCTGGCGATCAGGGCGGCGCCGGCCAGGGTGGTGAGGGTGGGCGTCGCGGCCATCAGCCACCAGCCGAAGACGATGGCGCCGACGATCTGGAGATAGTCGAAGGGCGCGACTACGGCGACCGGAGCCTTTTGCAGCGAGGCGGTCATGAACAGTTGCGCCAGGCCGCCAGCGACGCCCGATCCGATCAGCAGGCCGAAGGTGCCGAGCGCGTGCCAATGGCCGACGAAGGGCAGCAGGATCGCCCCCACGACCGAACAGGCGACGAAGAACCAGAACACGATGGCGGCGACGTGTTCTGTGTCGCGCAGCTGGCGCAGAGTGATGGTCACGCCGGCCGTCAGCACCGCCCCGATCAGGGCGAAGGCCACGCCGGCCAGCGGCAGCACCGAATGGCCGACGCCCGGCCGCATGACGACGATCACGCCGATGAAGCCGACCGCGACGGCAGCCCAGCGGCGCGGGCCGACCGCCTCCTTCAGCACGAAGAAGGACAGGATGGTGGCGAAGATCGGGGCGGTGAAGCTGAGGGTCGTCGCGTCGGCGAGAGGCAGCAGCGTCAGCGTCTGAAACAGGCACAGGATGGCCGCGACGCCCAGGGCGCTGCGTCCCAGATGAGCCAGGGGGCGGCGCGTCGACAGGGCCGACAGCCCGCCCGGCTGGGTCAGCACCCAGGCCAGCACCACCGGCAGGCCGAAGACGGCGCGGTAGAACAGCATTTCCGGCGCCGCCACGCCGTCCTGCGACGCCAGCTTCAACGTCGCCGTCATGATCGAGAAACAGCCGGCGGCGGCGATGCGCAGAAGAATGCCGCGGACGACGTCCTCGCCCGCGGCTTTCGATGGATCAGGCGAGGGCCGCGCGGCGGCGACCATGTCGCGCGCTTAGGCCTGGCCGGTTTCGACCGGCTGCTGGGCGATCTGCTGCTGACGCGCGATGTAGATGGCGGCGAAGTCGATCGGGTCCAGCTGGAACGGGGGGTAGAAACCGCCGTCGGCCGTGGCGCCCGAGATGATCTCGCGCGCGAACGGGAACAGATAGCGCGGGCATTCGATCAGCAGCAGCGGCTCGATGTCCTGCTCCTGGACATTGGCCAGCTGGAACAGGCCGCCATAGACCAGTTCGACGTGGAAGACGGGCTGGTTCTCGTGCGTCGCCTTGATCGACAGCTTCAGGTCCAGTTCGAACAGGCCGTCGGGGCGGCCCTGGGCGGCCATTTCAACGCCCAGGTCGATCGCGGGCTTGCCGTCGATGCGCAGGGATTCCGGGGCGCGCGGGTTCTCGAACGAGAAGTCGCGGACGTATTGCGCCAGGATGCGGAAGCCGGGACCGGCGGGCTGGCCCTGTTGGGCGTCGCCTTGCTGGGGCTGTTCGGCGGGAGGGGCGGCGTCGGTCATGAAACGGTCTTTGGCGCAGTTTGGGGCCGATGAGGCCGGAATGAGGCGCCGCGACTACCATGCCGGGACGCTTGGCCGCAACGTCGCGCGCGCGATTGAGGGCGCGCTTCGCCTTGCCTCACCCTATATGAGCCCGTAATCACGCCAGACTAAGTGTTTGGCGCACCCGTCGTTCGCTACAGGAATCTCCTCTTGAACATGCCGGTTCAGTTCCAGGTCGTCGTCTTCGCCTTCATCGCAGCCTTCGTGCTGTTCCAGCTCTACAATGTGCTGGGCAAGCGGGTGGGCCGTCAGCCGCAGGAAGACGCCAAGATCGCGCCGCCCGGCCCGGCCCAGGCCGAGACGCCCAAGGTCGCGGCGATCGACCCGGCGACCCTGGCCTCGATCGCCAGCCTGAAGGCGCGCGATCCGGCGTTCGACCCGGCCCGTTTCCTGGACGGGGCGCGCCAGGCCTATGAGACCATCGTGCGCGGCTACGCCGCCGGCGACCGGGCCGCGCTGAAGCCGTTGCTGAAGCCGAACGTCTTCGCCTCGTTCGAGACCGGCATCGCAGCGCGCGAGACGCGCGGAGAGACCGAGACGGTCGAGTTCCTGTATCCGCCCCGGGCCGATCTGGAAGGCGCAGTGGCCGAGGGCGACAAGGCCGTGGCCAAGGTCCGTTTCCTGGCCGAACTGCGCAGCCGGGTGACCAAGGCCTCGGGCGAAACGGCGGACGCGACGACGGGCGAGCCGCTGGTCGAGGAACGCCGCACGGCCGAACACTGGACCTTCGAACGCACCCTGGGCGCGACGGACCCGAACTGGGTCCTGGCGCGCGTCGAGCCGGCCAACGCCTGATGGCGGTTCGGGGCCGGTCGGGCGGACTGGCGACGCTGACGGCCGCCCTGGCTGTCGCCGCCTGTTCGACCGGGCCGATGACGCCGACGGGGACGACGGGGCCGCAGACAGGGCCGATCCCCTATACGCCCTCGCCCAATCCGACCCCGCCTCCCGCGCCGTCCGACGCCCTGAGCCCCGCCGTGCTGCCGGGCTGGGGCCAGGAAGACCATCTGGCCGCCTTCCGGGCCTATGTGGACGGGTGCGGCGCAGCGCGTGACGAGGCCGCACGCCGGCTCTGCGGACGCGCCAAGGCCATGACGACGACGATGGCGATCACGCCGTCACAGGCGCGCGCCTTCTTCGAGGCCAGCTTCAGCGCGATCCCGGCCCAGACGCCGGACGGGCGACCGGGGCTGCTGACCTCCTATTTCGCCCCCGAGTATCCGGCGCGGCGACGGCCGGACGCCGAATTCTCGGCCCCCGTCCTGCCCAAGCCCGCCAATCCACGCGCCGCCGGCGACCGGGCCTATATCGAATCCGCCGCACGGCCGGAGCAGGCCCTGGCCTGGATGCGGGCCGAGGACCTGTTCTTTCTGCAGATCCAGGGGTCGGGCTATCTGACGTTCGAGGACGGCACGCGCGGCCGCGCCGCCTATGCCGCCGACAACGGCAAGCCGTTCGTGGGCATCGCCCGACCGATGGCGCAGCAGGGGCTGTTGCTTCAAAACGGCACCTCCGGCGACGCGATCCGGGACTGGCTGGCCAGCCATAGGGGCTATGAGGCGCAGGCGGTCATGGCGCTGAACCCGCGCTACATCTTCTTCCGGCTGGACCCTGACGATGACGGCCATCCGGCGGGGGCGGCGGGCGTGCCTCTGACCGAGCGGCGGGCCATCGCGGTCGATCCGGCGCACTGGCGCTATGGCGAACTGGTCTGGCTGGAGGCCGACGGGGGCGATCTGCGCGGCGCCACGGCCAGCTATCGCGGTCTGGCCATGGCGTTGGACACCGGATCGGCCATTCGCGGACCGGTGCGCGCGGACCTCTATATGGGGCGCGGCGACCGCGCGGGCGCCGAGGCCGGGACCGTGCGCCATCCTTTGCGGATGTGGCGGCTGGTCCCGAAGGGCTAGACCCCTGCCCGTCTAGGCCAGGTCTTCGATCTCGTCTTCGGTCAGTTCGCCGGGGACGATGGTGACGGGCAGTTTGCGGCCGCCGATCTGCGCGCCCTGTTTGATGATGGCCGAGACCAGCGGGCCGGGGCCGCGCGAGCTGGTTCCGGCGGCCAGGACCAGGATCTTGATCTCAGGGTCGGCGGCGACGACCTTCTTGATCGCGGCCTGGGCCTCGCCCTTTTCGATCAGGAAGACCGGCGCGGCGCCGGAACGGGTCTGCGCCTCCTCGCCCAGGCGGTTCAGCAGGATTTCCGCCTCCTGGCGCTGCTGGCGTTCGATTTCCTCGCGCACGCCCGACCAGTGGGCGTCGCTGTCGGTCGGCAGGACGCGCAGCATGACCACGCGCCCGCCCGTCGATTTCGCCCGGCGCGAGGCGAACCGCAGGGCGGCCTCGAACTCCGGACTGTCGTCGACGACGACGAGGAACTTTCTCGGCATTGCGGCCTCCCCAGCCTGATCAGCGGCTGAAGAGGCCGTGCGACGACGGCTTCGTCAAGCGGAGCGTCCATATAGCGTGCTCAAGTAGGCCGAAAGGCCGATAGCACACCTCAGGAACTCACCGCCGCCGTCGCCAGATCGCGGATCGTGGCGTTGGCGATGGTCAGTTTGGCGAAGGTCCAGCCTGAGCCGGACTGTTCGATCTCGTCCACCGAAGCGCGCACGCCCTCGACCGTCGCCTGTTTGGAGCCAATCCAGGCGTCCACGGCGGCCTCGGCCGCGTCCTCGCTGACGCCGACCGACGGATCGGAGGCGCGCGCGACGGCGCGGGTCAGGGCCGCCTGCTCGTTCATCAGATCCTCGATCAGACGACGGACGGCGAGACGATCGAAATGATCCGCAGACGGAATGGAGCCGGCGGCGGCGCGCAGACGGTCGAAGTCGAAGGCGGCTCCGACCTGGTGATACAGGCGCGCCATGGCCGCGACCGGCCAGTTCGCCTCCTGCGCCAGGTCTCCGATGTCGGAGGCAGCGACGAGGGGGCGCATGATGGCGATGCTGCGGGTCAGATCCTCAGGCGCGCCGTGGTCGGCAAAGCGTTTGACGCGCGCATCCAGACGCCCCTGTTCGAAGCGCGACAGGACCGGCGCGCCCTCGGCCTGCAAGGCGTCGGCGATCGGGCGGTAGCGGTCGATCAGGGCCTGAACCGACAGACCGCCCTTGGCGCGGCGGGCCAGCCAGAAGGTCTGGCGACGCAGGACGACGGCGATTTCCTGATAGAGGGCGATCTGCGCCTCGGCAGAGATCTTCAGGTCCAGGGCCGACACGGCGTCCCAGGCCTCGTCCAGACGGAAGACGCGGCGCGCGGCCTCGAAGGCGATGATCAGGGCGGTAGTGTCGCATTCCGCCGAGCCGCGCAGGCGGTCGGGGAAGGTCGGGCCGCACATGTTGACGACTTCGTTGGCCATGACGGTGGCGATGATCTCGCGCCGCAGACGGTGGCTCTTCATCTCCGGCTCGAACCGGGCCAGGGCCTCGGGGAAGTAGCGGACCAGGATCTGTTCGAAGAAGGGATCCTCTGGCGCTTGCGAGGCGACGATGTCGTCCGACAGCTCCAGCTTGGCGTAGGCCATCAGGACGGCCAGCTCAGGCCGGGCCAGCGGAATACCCGCCATCATCAGCTCCTTGACGCGGGCGTCGTTGGGCAGGCCTTCGACCTTGCGGTCCAGCTTTCCGCGCGCCGACAGGCTCTGCATGAACCGCTGCTGGGCGTCCAGGGCGCCGATGCCCTCAGCCTGTTGCAGGGTCAGGGCCAGGGTCTGGTCGTAGTTGTGGGCCAGCACCTTGAGGCCGACCTCGTCGGTCATGGAGGCCAGAAGTGGCGTGCGCTCCTCAGCCGGCAGGACGCCGTTGGTCACGGCCGAGCCGACCAGGATCTTGATGTTGACCTCGTGGTCGGAAGTGTCGACCCCGGCGGAGTTGTCGATGGCGTCGGTGTTGATGCGACCGCCGGCCTGACCGAAGGCGATGCGCCCCGCCTGGGTGAAGCCCAGGTTTGCGCCCTCGCCCACCACCTTGACCCGCAGTTCGTCGGCGTTGATGCGCAGGGCGTCGGTGCCCTTGTCCCCGACCTGGGCGTCGGTTTCGGCCGCCGATTTCACATAGGTGCCGATGCCGCCCAGATAGAGCAGTTCGACCGGCGCCTTCAGGATGGCGCGGATCAGGCTGACCGGGTCCAGTTCGTCCTCGGCGATGTCCAGGACCGCCTTGATCTGCGGCGTCAGCTGGATCGACTTGGCCGAGCGCGAGAAGACGCCGCCGCCCTCCGAGATCAGAGCCTTGTCATAGTCCTGCCAGGACGAGCGCGGCAGGTCGAACAGACGCTTGCGTTCGGTCCAACTGGTCACATGATCCGGGTTCGGATCAATGAAGATGTCGCGGTGATCGAAGGCGGCGACCAAGCGCGTCGCCTTGGACAGAAGGACGCCGTTGCCGAAGACGTCGCCGGACATGTCGCCGACGCCGACCATGGTGAAGGGCTGGGTCTGGATGTCCTTGCCCATTTCGCGGAAGTGGCGCTTGACCGCCTCCCACGCGCCGCGGGCGGTGATGCCCATGGCCTTGTGGTCATAGCCGATGGAGCCGCCCGAGGCGAAGGCGTCGCCCAGCCAGAAGCCGTAGGAGGCCGAGACGCCGTTGGCGATGTCGGAGAAGGTCGCCGTGCCCTTGTCGGCGGCCACGACCAGATAGGGGTCGTCGCCTTCCCAGGCGATGACATTGGCCGGATGGGTCACCGAACCGTCGGAGGCGATATTGTCGGTGATGTCCAGAAGGCCGGACAGGAAGGTGCGATAGGCGCGGATGGCCTCGCCCTGAATGGCCTCGCGGTCCGTCGTGCGGGGCAGTTGCTTGGGATAGAAGCCGCCCTTGGAGCCGACCGGCACGATGACCGCGTTCTTCACCTGCTGCGCCTTGACCAGGCCCAGCACCTCGGTGCGGAAGTCGTCGCGACGGTCCGACCAGCGCAGACCGCCGCGCGCGACGGGACCAAAGCGCAGGTGCACGCCCTCGACGTGCGGCGCCCAGACGAAGATTTCGCGATAGGGTTTGGGCAGGGGCAGGTCGTCCAGTTCGCGCGAGGCGATCTTGATCGAAATGTGCGGCTTGGGCTGACCGTCGGCGTCCAGCTGGAAATAGTTGGTGCGCTTGATCGCGCCGATCAGGGCGGCGATGCGGCGCAGGGCTCGGTCGTGATCCAGACTCTTCACGTCCTGCAGCAGGGTGACGATCTTGGCGTCCAGCTCGGCGACGGCCGGCGCGCGGTCGTCGGCGGTGCCGCCTTCAGGCGCGAACTTGGCCTTGAACAGCGACAGCAGGGCGCGCGCCACGTCGGGGTATTCGCGCAGGGCCTCTTCCTGCACCGTCTGGGAGGGGTCGAGACCCGTCTGCTGGCGATAGTGGGCCAGGGTGCGGATCAGGGCGGCGTCGCGCCATTCCACGCCCAGTTCGATCACCAGACGGTTGAAGCCGTCGCTTTCGTTGCGGCCGGTCCAGACGGCGGCGAAGGCGTCCTCGAACGGGCCCTTCACGTCATCGAAGACCAGCGCCTCGCCGCGCGGATCCTCCATCAGGAACTCGTGGACGTGGATTTCCTCTTCGCCCAGCGGGCGGATCGGATAGCCGTATTCCTCCAGCGTCTTCAGACCCATATCAGCCAGGATCGGCAGGACGTCGGACAGGGGAACGGCCGGGCCGCGACGATAGAGTTTGAAGCGGAACTGCAGTCGGCTGTCGTCCGGCGTGCGGAAGGCGCGCACGGCGACGGCCTTGCCTTCGCCCGGCAGACCGGTCTCGTTCAGCCGGTTCACATACTGCAGGTCGGTCGCGGCCTCGTCGGCGTCATAGCGATCGCGATAGGCGGCGCCGAAAGCCTTGGCCCACTGGGCGCTGAGCGGACCGACGGCGACTTCCTCGACGCCCGAGCGGCGCAGGGCGCCTTCGAAACGATCGACCCAGCCTCGACCGGCCTCGGCGACGTCGGCCTCCAGCTGGGCGGCGTCCGGGATTGGGTGGGCGCCGGGCTCGACGCCGATGATGTAGTGGATGCGCACCAGGGGCGCGTCGGACAGCTCCGGATACCAGGCCGAGATGCGGCCGCCCCAGGCGCGGGCGATGATCTGGCCGATGCGTTCGCGCACGGCGGAATCGAACTTCTCGCGCGGAATGAAGCACAGGACCGAGACGAAGCGGTCGAACGGATCCTGGCGCGAGAACAGACGGATGCGCGGCCGGTCGTAGAGGTGAAGGATGCCCAGGGCGATGGACAGCAGCTCGTCCTCGCTGACCTGAAACAGCTCGTCGCGCGGATAATTCTCAAGGATGTTCTTGAGGCGTTTCTCATTGTGGCTGCCGGGCGCCTTGTCGGCGCGGGCCAGGGCGTTGGCCACCTTGCGACGGAGCAGCGGCACTTCGGTCGCCAGCTGATCGTAGGCTTCCGACGTGAACAGGCCGACGAACCGGGTCTCGCCCGTCGCCTTGCCGTCCGGGCCGTAACGCTTGACCCCGACATAATCCATGTAGGCGCGACGGTGGACGCGCGAGCGGGCGTTGGCCTTGGCCACCGTCACCGGTTCGCTGAGGTCCAGTTGGCGACGCATCTGGCGCGTCAGGACGGCGGGTTCCGACGCGCGACGCAGCACCGTGCGCTCAGGATCGGCCAGGATCCCCATGCCGTCGGTGGACAGGCCCAACGGCGCCTCGGCCTCATAGTCGCCGTCGGCGTTCAGCGGATAGTCGTAGTCGCGCGCGCCTAGGAAGACGAAATGGTCGCTCTTCAGCCATTTCAGGAAGGCGATGTTCTCGGCCAGGACGGCGGGATCGACCGGGGGCGGAGTCTCTTCCAGTCGCTGCACGGCCTGACGCATCAGAGACGTCATGGCGTCATGATCGGCGACGGCGGCGTGAACGTCCGACAGGCTCTGGGCCAGGCCTTCGCCCAGGGCGTCGCGACGCTCCTGCGGCACGCTGTCGATGACCAGCATGATGATCGACAGGCGGCGGCCGTCCAGTTCAACCACCGGGTGGAACAGGGCGCGCACGGACACGGCGGCCTCGGCCAGGGCGCCCATGACGCTGTCGACCAGGAAGGGCGCGTCGGACTGGACGATACGCACCAGATCGTAATCCAGAACCCTTTCCGACGCGCCGTGTAGCGGGCCGACGGTGATGGCGGGAGCGGCCGCGTCGGTCGGATAGGCCTTGGCGGCGATCCAGGAGGCGGCGAGCAGGGCGGCCAGATCCTCGCCGCTGAGCTCGGGCGTCTCATCGGCCGAATAGTCTTCGTGCGCCTGGGTCAGATAGGTCTGTTCGACTGCGCCGGGCCCAGTCCCCGCGATCTTGGCGAAGGCCGCCTCCAGCGCGGCCTTGGTGATCGGCTGAACGGGTTGGCGCAGATCGTGGGCGGTCATGGACGAGCAGTCTCGAACGACGCGGCAGGGCCGCAAGGGATGCGGCGCGACGGGGCGCCACCCTCGCTGACTAGGCCAGGTCCGATCGCTCGGGAAGCCCCCGGCGACCGTTCATTGTAATGATCAGTGATCAGGTTGGAATTATTGTGCAGCGCCACAAAGCAGAAAGCCGCCGGACTGGGGGAGTCCGGCGGCCTGCGCGAGCGGCGCCTGGAGGGGAGGGGAGGGTGCCGGCTTCGCTTCGCTGCGGTTCGGAGGGGGAGTGTCCCGCAGCGTCGAAATCGGAAATGGGAAGCCGCCTGCGCCGTTCAAGAGCGCATCGGGCGGAATCTTTCGCGACATTTTGGCGCCTCTGGTTGGCGCCTCTGGGCGCCGATGAAGACGTCGGCGAATGCGGGCGACAACGGATTCCGATGCTATGCGTTAGGAGGGGTCAACGGTGAAGCTGGAGGACCCGATTACATGCGCCGCTTTTTAATGGGTTCGATCGTGGCGGCCGTGGTCGGCCTGCTGCTCGCCGGCGCCGGATACTGGGCCTATTGGAACTTCTACTCGCGGTTCCAGCCGGTCACAATCAGCCGCAATCAGGCCGAGGTGCAGCAACTGCTGGACGAGGCGTCCTGGGTGTCGGACGGCAGCGGGGGGCAGGCCCTCTATATCGTCACCTATCGCGACAGCGCTTCAGCCCTGCGTTACGCGCGCGACGAGGCGCCCAAGCTGAAGGCGGCGGGGATCGAGACGCGCTACATCCTGTTCGCCCGCCCCGATCTGGAGGGTGCGGCGCAATCGACGGCGGCGGAGCGGGCGACGGTCGCGGAGCTGTGGCTGACGCGGGACTGGCCGCTTTACCAGCGCTGGATGGCGACGCCGGCGAACAGCTGGACCGCCGCCGGCGTGCCGCAGGCGGATGGCAATCTGGCGCGCACCGCCGTGGTGGAGGCCGGCCGTCGTTTCAACGAGCGGCTGAGCCAGCTGCTCAAGGAGTCCGGCGTCGACATCAGCTATCCGCTGATCCTGTGGCGCGACAAGCAGGGCTTCCTGAAGGCCTGCGGCTGTTCGGACCGGCAGGCCTGGGCCTTCATCCGCGACGATGTCGGCGCGCCCGACCGGTTGGGCCAGTCCGACACGGGACCGATCGCGCCCGATGAAGCGGCGCCGGCGCAGGACGCCCGCCCCGCGGCCATGCCCTATCCGGACCTGCCGGCGATTCCGCCAGTCGATGCGCCGGCAGCGGGGACCGCGCCGGCGCCGGCTTCGCCTCAAGCCCGCCCGGCAACCCCGCCCGGATCGAACCGACCGGCGACGCCGCCGCGCACGGCCCCGGCGCCCAGCAAGCAGGACGACACGACCTTCTACTGATCAGAGGGATCGGCAGGCCGCGATCAGGCGATCGACATCCTCGGCGTCCTGATACAGGCCGAAGCCGAAGCGGATGACGTCGTCGCGCACGTCGGTGACGATGTTCGCCGCCCGCAGACCCGCGCACCAGGCCTGGGCGTCGGGATGACGCAAGGCGAGGAAACGGGCGCGCGGCGCATCGCCCTCGACGGGATTGAGGATTTCGGCCTGAGACAACACCCCGGCCTGTCCACCCTGAACGGCATGCTGGAACCTGGTTGCCAGATCGCGCGCATGGGCGGCGATGGCGGCGGTGTCGAGCCCCTGCTGATCCAGCATTCGGCGCACGGCGTTGAAGCGATACAGCGGCGTGCAGTCGAAGGTGGCGCCCCAGAAGCGACCGCCGTCGCTGCGGTACTGAACGCCGCCGGGCGGACCCGACAGGTCGCCGAACTCCGCGAACCAGCCGGTGACGACAGGACGCGGGCAGAAGCCGGGCGGGGCGTGCAGGAAGCAGACGCCCTCGCCCGACATGGCGTATTTGTAGCCGCCAGAGACATAGAAGACCTGGTCCGCCACCGCCGACAGGTCGGTCGGGGTCGCCATGAAGCCGTGATAGCCGTCGATCAGCACCCAGGGCCCTTCGGGTCTCGCCAGGGCGGCGAGCTCCTCGATCCGGTCGAACAGGCCCCCGGTGCGGAAGAAGACCTGGCTGACGACGATCCAGTCGAAACCGCCCCTCGACGCCTCGGCGACGAAGCGATCGGCGAAGGTTTCGAAGGGCGCCAGTGGAACGCGCGTGACCACCGCCGCCCCGACCTCTTCCCACCGTTCCGCCTGGCGACGGAAGGAGTGGAACTCGCCGTCGGTCGCCAGAATGCGAACCGGCTTGGTCTCCACGCCCGAAAACACACGCAGCAGGAAGTCGTGGGTGTTGGACGAAAAGACGATGCTGTCGGGCGAGGGCAGGCCCAGTTCGGCCGCGACATGGGCCTGGGCCTCGGGGATCACCTGACCGAAGACGAGGTCCCACTTGTGGTCGGCATGCAGATTGGCGTCGAGCCAGGTCTGTTGCTGCGCCTCGAAACTGGCGTCGGGCCACAGGTGATGGCTATGCGCGGCGAAATGCAGCCGACCGGGCGCCGCCGACAGGGCGCGGGAGAAGAGGGACTTGTAGGTCATCCCTCTTCTTTAGGACATCTCACTCAGCGCTCAAGCAGCGAGCCGAAGCGCGGCGAGCGAGAGCGCCGCGCGGTGGCTCGCCTCTTAAACGAGAGCCCCGTGGCAGTGTTTGAACTTGCGGCCCGAGCCGCAGGGGCAGGGGGAGTTGCGGCCGGTCATTTCCCAGCCGGGCGGCAGAGCCTCGACGGGCAGTTTGGAGCGGTCGTCGCCGATCAGCGTGCCTTCGGGGTTCTGGGCCGACGGATTGGCCATCTCGTTCTCGCCGGTGCCGGGGTTCAGGTGGATTTCCTGGAACTCAGGCAGTTCGGGCGGCGCCTGGAAGCGGAACTCCACCGTCATCAGCCAGCGGGTCACATTGTGGCGCAGGTCGTAGAGCAGGTTCTCGAACAGGGAGAAGGCTTCGGTCTTGTATTCGTTCAGCGGGTCACGCTGGCCGTAGCCGCGCAGGCCGATGACGCCGCGCAGGTGGTCCAGATGGACCAGGTGCTCGCGCCACTGCATGTCGATCATCTGCAGCATGAATTGCTTTTCCAGACCGCGCGTCTGTTCGGCCCCGATCATCTCCAGACGTTCGGCGGCGCGCGCATCGGCGGCGGCCAGCAGCCGCTCCTCGATCTCCTCGTTCGACACGCCTTCCTCGGCGGCCCAGTCGTGCAGCGGCAGCTCAAGACCCAGGGTCGAGCGGACCTTTTCGTCCAGGCCGTCGATGTCCCACTGCTCGGCATAGGCCTTGGGCGGCATGTAGCGTTCGACCAGGTCCGACACGACGTCGCGGCGGAAGTCGCCGACCAGTTCGGACAGATCCTCGGAGTCCATGAACTCCTGGCGCTGCTCGAACACGGCCTTGCGCTGGTCGTTCACGACGTCGTCGTATTTCAGCAGATTCTTGCGGATGTCGTAGTTGCGGGTCTCGACGCGCTTCTGGGCGGTCTCGATGGCGCGGTTCAGCCAGGGGTGGGTGATCGCCTCGCCCTCCGCCACGCCGAAGGTCTTCATGATCGAGTCGAGGCGGTCGCCGGCAAAGATGCGCAGCAGGTCGTCCTCGCAGGACAGGTAGAATTTGGAGGTGCCGGGGTCGCCCTGACGGCCGGTGCGGCCGCGCAGCTGGTTGTCGATGCGGCGGCTCTCGTGGCGCTCGGTGCCCAGAACGAACAGGCCGCCGGCGGCCAGCGCCTTTTCTTTCTGGACGGCGATCTCGGCCTTGAACTCGGCCTCCTTGGCCGCTTCCATTTCCGGCGTGACCTCGACGGCCATGTTGCGCTGTTCAAGTAACCACTTCTGCATCTTCATCTCGAGGTTGCCCCCGAGCTGAATGTCGGTGCCGCGGCCGGCCATGTTGGTGGCGATGGTCACCACGCCCGGCAGGCCGGCGTCGGCGACGATGTAGGCTTCCTGCTCGTGCTGGCGCGCGTTCAGGACGCTGTGCGGGATGCCGCGCAGCTTGGTTTCGTAGGTGATGTTATAGGCGGCGTCGCCGATCTTCTCGGCTTCCTTGGCCTTGCCCGCATATTCCGGCTTCAGCGTGCGCGCGGTCTCGACATTGTATTCGAAGCGGTTCAGCAGGTCCGACAGCTGTTCCGAACGCTCGATCGACACGGTGCCGACCAGGATCGGCTGACCGGCAAGGTGGCATTCGGCGATCTGGCGCGCGATGGCCTGGTTCTTCTCGGCGTGGGTCCGATAGACCTCGTCGTCATAATCCTTGCGCTGGATCGGCCGGTTGGTCGGCACTTCCAGCACGTCCATCTTGTAGATGTCGCCGAATTCCTGGGCCTCGGTCGCGGCCGTGCCGGTCATGCCCGACAGCTTTTCATACAGGCGGAAGTAGTTCTGGATCGTCACCGAGGCCAAGGTTTGGTTCTCGGGCTGGATTTTGACGTCTTCCTTGGCCTCGATGGCCTGGTGCAGACCTTCGGACAGGCGGCGGCCGGTCATCATACGGCCGGTGAACTCGTCGATCAGGACGATCTCGCCGCCCTTGATGATATAGTCCTTGTCACGCTGATACAGGGTGTTGGCGCGCAGGGCCTGGTTGGCGTGGTGGACCAGGCTGATGTTGGCGGCGTCGTAAAGGCCGGTGGTGTCGGCGGCGAAATGACCGCCGGCCTCCAGGGCCTCTTCCATCCGCTCGGAGCCCAGCTCGGTCAGCAGGACCTGCTTCTGCTTCTCGTCGAGCTCGAAGGTGTCCTTGTCCTTGATCAGGTCTTTGATCAGGCCGTCGAGGATCTTGTAGAGATCCGAACGGTCCTCGGTCGGGCCCGAGATGATCAGAGGCGTGCGCGCCTCGTCGATCAGGATGGAGTCGACCTCGTCGACGATGGCGAAGTTGTGCGGACGCTGCACCATCTCGCGCCGGTCATAGACCAGGTTGTCGCGCAGATAGTCGAAGCCGAATTCGTTGTTGGTGCCGTAGGTGACGTCGGCGTTATAGGCCTGCTGTCGTTGGCCCTGGCTGAGTCCGTTGACGATGACGCCGACCTCAAGACCCAGGAAGCGATAGACCTTGCCCATCGTCTCGGCGTCGCGGCGGGCCAGGTAGTCGTTGACGGTGATGACGTGCACGCCCTTGCCGGGCAGGGCGTTCAGATAGACCGGGGCCACGGCTACCAGAGTCTTGCCTTCGCCGGTCCGCATCTCGGCGATGCCGCCTTCGTGCAGGATCATGCCGCCGGCCAGCTGAACGTCGTACTGACGCTGGCCCAGCACGCGCTTGGAGGCTTCGCGCACGACGGCGAAGGCTTCGGGCAGGATCTTGTCCAGGGTTTCGCCGTTCGCCAGCCGATCACGGAAGGCGTCGGTCATCATCCGCAGCTCGTCGTCGGACAGGGCGGCGAACTTGGGCTCCAGCGCATTGATGCGCTGTGCGTGGTCCTGGAAGGCCTTGACCTTGCGGTCGTTGGAAGAGCCGAAAAGTTTCTTGGCGAAGCCGAGCATATTGGATCCGGTAAGCGGTCGAGCGTCTGCGAGCTGAGCGGCTCTGAAATCCCGTGAGGGGCGGCGATACGGACGCCGTGAGAGAGGCCCAGACCGATCGCAGCCCCGGAGCGCCGCATCAGGCGCGCGCGAAGGGCCGCGCAGACGATCAAAACCCCTCGACTTGGGCGCAGGCGGGACTTAAGCACCGGCCTAACCCCTGTCAACGCGAGGGGCTTTCGGCCGCCTTCGACGGAGCGCCCCCTTGACCCCCTTCCGGCGATCTTCACGCATTCTGACGGCGGCCTTGCTGACGGCGACGCTTTCGACCGCCGCCTGTTCGCGCGGCGGCGACAACCGGCCGCCCGAACAGGGCGACCAGGCCGTGGCCACAGTGCAGGATGAGACCATCTGGGCCTCGGACGTGAAGCGCGAGGCGGTGGCGCAAGGCCTGATCGGCGAGGACGAGACGCTGGATGTGACGTCGGATCTCTTCCGCCGGGTGCTGGACGAGGTGATCGATCAAAAGCTGCTGGCCGGAGAGGCGCAGCGGCGTCGACTGGATTCCTCGCCTCTGGCGCAGCGGCGTCTGGAAGCGACGCGCGAACGCATCCTGGGCGACATGCTGGTCGAGAGCGTGGTCAACAAGGCCGTCTCGGACCAGGCGGTGCAGACCCTGTATAATGAGCAGTTGCGGCTGGCGAAGACCTCGGAAGAGATCCGCGTGCGGCTGATCCTGTCGCGCACCAAGCCCGAGGCGGATGCCGTGATCGGCATTCTGGGCCAGGGCGCCGGCTTCGAGGCGGTGGCGGCGGAGCGGTCGATCGACGAGGCGACACGGTTTTCCGGCGGCGACCTGGGCTATTCGACGCTGGACGTGATGCCACAAGCCTATGCCGACGCCCTGCGCGACAAGCCGGCCGGTGCGACCGTTGGGCCGTTCCAGACCGAGGGCGGCTGGGCCGTTCTGAGGGTCGAGGACCGGCGCAAGGAAAACCCGCCGACGCTGGAACAGGCCCGACCGCAGATCGTGCGCTATCTGACCTATGAGGGCGTTCGGCAACTGCTGGAACAACTGCGCGGCAAGGCCCAGGTGGATGTGCGCCTGCCCGCCCAAACGCCGCCCGCATCGCCTGCTCCTTCCGCTCCTCCGGGCGCCTGACATGACCAAGCCTCCCTCCACGACCGGCCAGAAGATCGAGCATGCGTTCGAAAAGGCGCTGGACCCGTTCGCCACGGCGCTGAAGCGCGCAACCCGCACGCCGGGATCGGATGCGGCGCCGGCCGCCGCGACTGCGCCCGCCGCCGCCGGCAAGCCCGGCCTGGCCATCTCGCCCCTGGCCGTGCCGTTCCCGACCATTCCGCCGATCGGCGGGGTCGAGATCGCGACCGCGCGCGCCGGCTTCTACAAGCATGAGCGCGACGACCTGGTGGTGTTCCGGTTCGCGCGCGGGACCAGCTGCGCCGGGGTCTTCACCCGCCACAAGATCGGGTCGGCGCCCGTCGATTGGTGCAAGAAGCATCTGGCCGGGGCCGAGGGCGGCAAGGATGTGCGCGCCCTGGTGATCAACGCCGGATGCGCCAATGCCTTCACGGGCAAGGCCGGCGCGGACGCCGCGCGGCGAACGGCCTCGGAGGTCGCCAAACGGTTCGGCTGTCGCCAGCGCGACGTCATGCTGGCCTCGACCGGTGTGATCGGGGTGGTGCTGGACGATAAGAAGATCGTCGCCAAACTGCCTGAAATCGAGAACGGGCTGGAGGCGGACGCCTGGGCCCGGGCGGGTCGCGGCATCATGACCACCGACACCTTCCCCAAGGGCTCCTACGCCGAGGCCGAGATCGAGGGCTACAAGGTCCGGATCGCCGGCATCGCCAAGGGATCGGGCATGATCGCGCCGGACATGGCGACCATGCTGGCCTTCATCGTCACCGATGCGGACATCCATCCGAACGTGCTGCAGGCGCTGCTGGGCCTGCATGTGCGCACCACCTTCAACAGCGTGACGGTGGATGGCGACACCTCGACCAACGACACGGCCCTGCTGTTCGCCACCGGAACCTCGGGCGCGCCGCGCATCGGGCGGGTCGGCGATCGCCGGCTGAAGAGCTTCTCGGCCGCCCTGGACAAGGTGATGCTGGACCTGGCCCACCAGCTGGTGCGCGACGGCGAGGGCGCGACCAAGTTCGTCAAAGTCACGGTCGACGGCGCCGCCAGCCCGGCCTCGGCCCGCAAGCTGGCCAAGTCCATCGCCGACAGCCCCCTGGTCAAGACCGCCATCGCCGGTCAGGACGCCAACTGGGGCCGCGTCGTCATGGCGGTGGGCAAGACCGAGGAACCGGTCGACCGAGACCGTCTGGCCATCAAGTTCGGTCCGCACCAGGCCGCCGTCGACGGCGCCCCATCCCCGACCTACGACGAGGCCAAGATGACCGCCTATATGAAGAACCCCGAGATCGACATCACCGTCGAAGTAGGTTCGGGCCGGGCGTCGGCGACCGTGTGGACCTGCGATTTGACCAAGGGCTACATCGAGATCAACGGCGATTATCGCTCGTGACCGCTGCGTCGCTTCCTACCGTCCTGGTCGTCGCCGTCGCCCTGATCGATGTGGATGGGCGGGTGCTGATTGCCAAACGTCTCGAGGGCAAGAAGCTGGCCGGCCTGTGGGAGTTTCCGGGTGGCAAGGTGGAGCCCGGAGAGCGGCCGGAACAGGCCCTGATCCGCGAGCTAAAGGAAGAGCTGGGCATCGACGTCAGCGAAAACTGTCTGTCGCCGTTCGTTTTCGCCAGTCACGCTTACGATTCGTTTCACCTGTTGATGCCATTGTATCTGTGCCGACGGTGGGACGGCGTGGTCACGGCGCGTGAACACGACGGCCTGGCCTGGGTGAAGCCGAGCAAACTTTCGGACTATCCCATGCCGCCGGCGGACGAACCTCTGGTCGCCTGGTTGCGCGACCTGCTCTGACCACCGCCGACCAGGGAGGCCGGCCATGCGACGTCTTATCGGCCGGTTCCTGCGCAATGAGAGCGGGGCCACAGCCATTGAATACGGCCTGCTCTGCGCCCTGATCTTCCTGGCGATCGTGACTTCGATCAGCGCCCTGGCGAACAGCCAGAACGGCGGCCTGGCCGCCACGGTGAACAAGCTGAGCGCCGCCATACAGGCCGCGATCAGCTAGTCCTGCTCTTCGCCGGTCATTTCCTTGACGCCCAGGGCATCGGCCAGCCGCGTCTTGGCCGAGCCGCGCGGCAGGGGCTTCTGCTGGCTGTCGTGGGGTTTCCAGCCGGCCAGGTGAATGATCTCGAAGGTCGCCGGGATGCGGCCGTCGTCGAGACCGTATCGCTCGGCATAGAGGGCGGCGGCGCGCGCCACGATGCGGCGGCTTAAGGGTCGAACGGGCCCGTACAGCACATTGGTCTCGCCCATGGCGCGCAGGTCGCGGATCAGGGCGAACAGGTCGGCGTAGCGGACGGTGAAGCGGTCCACGTCCGATACTGGAAGGGCGAACCCGGCGCGCTGCAACAGGGCCGCCCCGTCATAGCCGTCGGCGAAGGGCGAGACGCGCGCCTGGGCGCCGCCGCGCTCTTCCAATTCGACCTCGGTCAGAACGGCGCGAAGTTCTTTCAACGTGCCCGCGCCGAACAGCGTGCCGATGAACAGACCGTCCGGTTTCAACGCGCGCCGGATCTGGGCCAGGGCGCCGGGCAGGTCGTTGGCCCAGTGAAGGGTCAAAAGGGAGACGATCAGATCGGTCGAGGCGTCGGCCAGCGGCAAAGCGTCCGCCCCCGGCGCTGCGCGTTGGGCCAGAGAGACGGGCGTCTGGACGGGGCCGACCCGTCCAGCGGCGTCGCTTGACCGAACCGCCGCATCGAACACGCCTGGATGGGCAGACAGATCGACCGCAACGGGAAAATCGCGCAATATGGCTTCCAGGCTCTCGGCGGCGTTGGCGGCGGCGCGGGCATGCAGGAAGTCGGCCTGGGGGAACTGGGCGGCGGACCGCGCCAGCCGCGCCTGACGTCGCACGGCGTCGAAGATGCGCGGGGGGCCGTCGGAAGAGGATTGGGGGGCGGTCATGGACGCACAGGATGGGGGCTGGCGACGCGCCTGGGAAGAGGCGGGGCGTCACTTGCGCGGAGCGGGGCGGGGACTGGCCGACTTGATCCTGCCGCCGATGGCGCACGACAGCCGGGAGGCGACGGCTGCGGCCGGCCTGACGCCCGACGCCTGGAGCCGGATCAAATTTCTGGAGGCGCCGGTCTGCGACGGCTGCGGGGCGGCCTTCGACTTTGACGGCGGCGCCTTCGCCGAGGATCGCTGCGCCGCCTGTATCGCCAAGCCCTATGCGTTTGAGCGGGCGCGTGCGGCATGCCTGTATGACGAGGCGTCGCGCGGCCTGATCCTGAGGTTCAAGCACGGGGACCAGCAGCAGTTCGCGCCCCTGTTCGCGCGATGGATCGGGCGCGCTGCGGCCGATCTGGTTGAAGACGCGGACGTGATCCTGCCCGTGCCGCTGCATCGGTTTCGCCTGTTGTCGCGACGGTTCAATCAGGCGGCCGAGATCGCCCGGCCGCTGGCCCGGCACGCCGGCCGCGACTATCTGCCCGACGCGCTGGTCCGCACGACCCACACGACCAGCCAGGGCGGCAAGAGCCAGCGCGGACGGCGGCTGAACGTCAAGAAGGCCTTCGCCGTGACGGAGGCGGGCCGGCGTCGGATTCGGGGACGACGCATCCTTCTGATCGACGATGTGTTGACCACGGGCGCGACCGGAGAGGCCTGCGCGCGCGCCCTGATCGACGCCGGAGCGCGCGCCGTGGATCTCGCCGTCATCGCGCGGGTGCGAAACGCCCGTGAACTTATTATGTAGGCCCTAGCGCTCGCCGCGCGGCGGTTCGCTGCTTTAGGGCGCCCTCATTTCTGGAGATCTGAATTTGGCCGACGTCGTCATCTACACCAAGCCTGGCTGCCCCTACTGCTTCAGCGCCATGTCGCTGCTGAAGAAGAAGGGCGTGGACTATACGGAGATCGTCGCCTCCAACGATCCCGACAAGAAGGCCGAGATGGTCGAGAAGTCGGGCGGCCGCATGACATTCCCGCAGATCTTCATCGACGGCCAGCACGTCGGCGGTTCCGACGACATCCACGCACTGGATCGCGACGGCAAGCTGGACGGACTTCTGGCCGCCTGATCCATGAGCAGCGGGCTCGACATCGCCCTGATCCAGACGCGCACGCCGGCGAGCGCGCAGGCGGCGCTGGCCCATGTCGAGCCCCTGATCCGCGAGGCGGCGTCGGGCGGGGCCAAGTTCGTCCTGACGCCCGAGGGGACCAATGTCCTGGAGCAACGCCGCGACAGGCGCGAGGCGGCGATCACGACCGAGGACGAGGACGCCGCCGTTCTGGGTCTGCGTCGTCTGGCGGCGGAGCTGGGTGTCTGGCTGCTGATCGGTTCGGCTATCGTCCGGTCGGGCCAGGCGGGAGACGGCCGCGCCGCCAATCGGTCGCTGCTGATCGATGGGTCGGGCGGGATCGTGGCCCGATACGACAAGCTGCATGTCTTCGACGTGAACCTGCCCAATGGCGAGACCTATCGCGAAAGCGCGACGGTGAGGCCCGGCGACGGGGCGGCGGTGGCGGATACGCCCTGGGGTCGGCTGGGTCTGACCATCTGCTACGACATCCGCTTTCCCCATCTGCATCGCCAACTGGCCAAGGCCGGGGCGTCGATGATCGCCGTGCCAGCCGCCTTCACCGCCCCGACGGGGGAGGCGCATTGGGAAACCCTGTTGCGCGCCCGCGCCATCGAGACGGGCGCCTTCATCCTGGCCCCGGCGCAGGGCGGACGGCACGAGGACGGCCGTCGCACCTGGGGGCGATCCACCGTCGTCGGACCCTGGGGCGAGATCATCGCCAAGGCGGATCACGACGAGCCTTGCATCGTGCGTGCGAAACTGGACATGGAGGCCGTGGCCAGGGCGCGCGCCGCCGTGCCCAGCTTAACCCACGATCGCGATTTCCTGCCTGCCGTTTGACGCCCCATGATCCGCTACGCCCTGAAATGCGACCAGGCCCACGCCTTTGAAGCCTGGTTCGGCTCCTCGACCGACTATGACGACCAGGCGGCGCGGGGGCTGGTGGAATGCCCATTCTGCAGTTCGCACGCGGTCGAAAAGGCGATCATGGCCCCGGCCGTCAGCGGCGCTCGCAAGGCCGATCCCGCCACTGACGTCGCCGCCAAGATGCAGACGATGATGATGGCCGCCGCTCGCGAGGTGCGCGCCCATGTCGAGGCCAATTTCGACTATGTCGGCGACGCCTTCGCCCGCGAGGCCCGCGACATCCACGAGGGCCGGTCCGAGAAGCGCGAAATCTATGGCGAGGCCACGCCCGCCGAGGTCAAGAAGCTGAAGGACGACGGGGTGCCGGTCTCGGCCCTGCCGGCTGCGCCCGTCGATCCGGCAAAGGTGAACTGATGCCTCTGCAATGGCGGCCCATGCGGCCGACGGACATCGATGCGGTGGTGGAGGTGGCGCGGCTTTCGTTTCCCGACCATTTCGAAGATCGCGCCTGTTTCCAGAACCGTCTGGCGCTTTATCCGCGCGGCTGTTTCGTGCTGGCGGATGGGGAGGGCGCCGCGCGGGGCTATCTGATCGCCTATCCGTGGAAAACCGAGAGCGCGCCGCCGCTGAACACGATGATCGAAGGCCTGCCGGCCCAGCCCGACCTGATCTATCTACACGATCTGGCCCTGCACCCTGAGGCGCGGGGCGGCGGCGTGACCGGCGCCATCGTCGAGCGTTTGGCCGAACAGGCGACGGAGGACGGTTGGACCGCCATCGCCCTGGTCGCGGTCAATGACGCGGTCGGCTTCTGGTCACGACACGGCTTCGTCGAGCAGCCCGCCGAGGCCATGGCGGCCAAGCTGGCCAGCTACGGCGCCGACGCCCGCTATATGCTGCGGCCGCTCTAGCGCCGATTGAGGGCGGTATGGCCGCCCGCACGCACGAAGTGCATGCGTTGGGGACGGGGCAGGGCGATATAGGCCCGGCGTCTCATTTCACGCTCGCAGACGCTGGCGTCGCCAAGACTGTCAGGCGTCAGAACCGCGCGATTGACGGCGCACCAGTCATGGCTGGCGGCGCGAATGCGGCCGGCCAGGATCATCGCCTCGCCGGGTCGAGCCATGTTCAACCCCTCGGCGTTCACATGCATGCCTGGCACCTCGCCCGCGGCCAGGGCGGCGGCAAGCGCGGCTGCGATCATCAAACCCATAATCATCTCCCCTTCGGAATGGGCCTGCGTCAGGCCCGTCGTGGGAAAGAGGCGTCCGTCGGCGGCGTCGGATGCGGCGTCGGGGATGAAATATCGGTAAGGCGTCGATCGGCGCGACGAACGCCCGCTCTGGTCTTTCTGTCCACATGCCTGTAAGAGGCGCGCGCCTCCCGCATGCCTTTTCATGACCAGCGGCCGCCCGTATGCCGGCCGCGCCTTTTCGCGATACTCAAATGAACCTGCGCAACGTCGCCATCATCGCCCACGTTGACCACGGCAAAACGACCCTGGTTGACCAACTGCTCGCCCAATCCGGCGTGTTCCGAGCCAATGAGGCGACGACCGAGCGCGCCATGGACTCCAACGACCAGGAAAAAGAGCGCGGCATCACCATCCTGGCCAAGTGCACCTCGGTGCTCTGGAACGGCAAGGCGGGCGAAACCCGCATCAACATCATCGACACCCCCGGCCACGCCGACTTCGGCGGCGAGGTCGAGCGCATCCTGGGCATGGTGGACGGCTGCGTCATCCTGGTGGACGCCGAAGAGGGCGTCATGCCCCAGACCAAGTTCGTGCTGACCAAGGCGCTGAAGATGGGCCTGCGCCCGATCCTGTGCATCAACAAGGTCGACCGCGCCCACGCCGATCCGGACCGCGTCCACAACGAGACCTTCGACCTGTTCGCCGCCATCGGCGCGACGGACGAGCAGCTGGACTTCCCGCACATCTACGCCTCGGGCCGCAACGGCTGGGCGACGCTGGACCTGAACCAGCCCAATGACAATCTGGCGCCGCTGTTCGACCTGATCGTCGATCACGTCCCGCCGCCCGCCGTTCAGGCCAACAAGGACAAGCCGTTCCGCATGCTGGACGTGCTGATCGAAAGCGATCCCTTCCTGGGCCGCCTGCTGACCGGCCGGATCGAGAGCGGCAAGGCCGTTCCCGGCATGGCGATCCACGCCCTGGACCGTGAAGGCAAGGAAATCGAACGCGGCCGCATCACCAAGGTGCTGGCCTTCCGCGGCCTGAAGCGTCAGGCCTTGGACGAGGGTTCGGAAGCGGGCGACATCGTCGCCATCGCGGGCATGTCCAAGGCGACCGTGGCCGACACCCTGTGCGCCATGGAAGTGACCGAGCCGCTGGACGCCCAGCCGATCGACCCGCCGACCATCTCCATGACCGTCTCGGTCAACGACAGCCCGCTGGCCGGTCGCGAAGGGGACAAGGTCCAGTCGCGCGTCATCCGCGATCGCCTGCTGAAGGAAGCCGAGGCCAATGTCGCCATCCGCGTCACCACGACCGAAGGCGGCGACGCCTATGAAGTCGCCGGCCGTGGCGAACTGCAGCTGGGCGTTCTGATCGAGAACATGCGCCGCGAAGGCTTCGAGGTCTCGATCTCGCGTCCGCGCGTGGTGTTCCAGACCGGCGAGAACGGCGAGAAGCTGGAGCCGATCGAAGACGTCATGATCGACGTCGACGACGAGTTCTCGGGCATCGTCATCGAGAAGCTGTCGGCCCGTAAGGCCGAAATGACCGACATGGGCCCATCGGGCGCCGGCAAGACCCGCATCCAGCTGAAAGCCCCGTCGCGCTCGCTGATCGGCTATCAGGGCGAGTTCCTGACGGACACGCGCGGTTCGGGCGTGCTGAACCGCGTGTTCAGCCACTATGAGCCGCACAAGGGCGCCATCGCCGGCCGTCTGAAGGGCGTCCTGATCTCGAACTCGGACGGTGAAACCGCCGCCTTCGCCCTGTGGAACCTGGAAGACCGCGGCGTCATGTTCGTCGGCGCCGGCGAAAAGACCTATCAGGGCATGATCATCGGCGAGAACGCGCGTTGGGACGACCTGGACGTCAACCCGATCAAGGGCAAGCAGCTGACCAACGTCCGCGCCGCCGGCAAGGACGAGGCCGTTCGCCTGACCCCGCCGCGCCAGATGTCGCTGGAACAGGCCATCGCCTATATCGACGACGACGAGCTGGTCGAGGTGACGCCCAAGTCCATCCGCCTGCGCAAGCAGACGCTGAACCCGTCGTTCCGCAAGAAGCGCGTTCGCCCGGAGTAGTCAGCAATCCCCGACTGACGCGGGGTGGGATGGGGCCTATAGACGGCTGACATGAACGCCTCGCCCAGTCTGGATGACCGCCTTGACGAGGCCGCCCGCGCGGAAGACCCGCGCGCGGCGGTCTCTGTCGTTTTGCGCGAGACCTATGACGTCGCCCGCGCGCGGGCCGAGCGCAAGCTGGACGGCGGCATGAAGGGTCGCGACGTGGCGCGTCTGTACGCCGCCGCCGCCGACGAGATGCTGGCCGGCCTGTGGCGGGTGGCGACCCAGACGCTGTGGCCGACCTCGCCGGTGGAGGCCGAACGGCTGGCCCTGGTCGCGGTCGGGGGCTACGGCCGGGGCGTGCTGGCGCCCCATTCCGATCTGGACCTGCTGTTTTTGAGATCGTCCAAGGCGACGCCGCGCGGCGAACAGGTGATCCAGTTCGTCCTCTATGTGCTGTGGGACCTGGGGGCCAAGGTCGGATCGGCCGTGCGCTCGGTCGAAGAGTGTCTGAGCCTGTCGCGGACAGACATGACGGTGCGGACGACCCTGCTGGAGGCGCGCCCGCTGGCGGGGGACGAGGCGCTGGCCCAGCTGATGATCGGCCGGTTCCGCGACATGGTGTCGAAATCCGATCCGCGCCCCTTCATCGCCGCCAAGCTGGAGGAGCGGGCCGCCCGGCACGAGAAGGCCGGCTCGACCCGCTACAAGGTCGAACCCAACGTCAAGGACGGCAAGGGGGGCTTGCGCGACCTGAACACCCTGTACTGGATCGCCCGATCCCTGGCGCCCGAAAGCCGGCTGGGCGCCACGGTGATGGACGAACTGTTCACCCCGCGCGAGCGCCGGACGTCGGACGAGGCGTTCGACTTCCTGTGGCAGGTCCGCATCCATCTGCATCTGATCGCGGGCCGGGCCGAAGAGAAGCTGACGTTCGACATGCAGCCCGAGGTGGCCCGGCGCATGGGCTGGCGCGGGCGTGGCGACGAACCGGCGGTCGAGCGGTTCATGCGGCGATACTTTCTGGTGGCCCGCGACGTCGGCGCCCTGACCCGCGCCATGTCGGCCAAGCTGGAGGCGCGCCACCAGAAGACGGCGCACGGCCTGTCGCGGCTGATGGCGCCGTTTCGGCCCGCCCCCCGGCGCAAGCTGGAGGTCGAGGGATTCTGGATCGACCAGGGCCGTCTGTCGGTCGGAGGGCCTGTGGTGTTCGCCGCCGATCCGGTCAAGCTGCTGACCCTGTTCGTCTGCGCCGACAAGCATGACCTGGACCTGCACCCGGACGCCTTTTCGGCGGTGACGCGGTCGCTGTCGTTGGTGACGCCCCGGCTGAGGCGCGATCCGGCGGCGACGCGGGCCTTCCTGGACATTCTGGCGCACGGGCAAAGGCCCTATCGCGTCCTGACCATCATGAACGAGACGGGCCTGCTGGGCCGGTTCCTGCCCGAATGGGGGCGGATCGTCGGCCAGACCCAGTTCAACATGTACCACGCCTATACGGTCGACGAGCACACGCTTCAGGCCATCGGCATCATCAACGACATCGCGCGCGGCAAGCTGAAGACCGACCACCCGATGGCCAGCGAGATCGTGCATCTGATCTCGGACATGGAAGCCCTGATGCTGGGCATGCTGCTGCACGACGTGGGCAAGGGCGGCGAGCGGGGGCAGCTGGAGGATGGCGCCATCGCCGCGCGTCGGGCGTGCGAGCGGCTGGGCGTCGATCCGCGCCGGATCGAACTGGTCGTCTGGCTGGTGCGCAGCCATCTGGCGCTGTCGGACTATGCCCAGAAGCGCGATCTGTCGGACCCGGCGACCATCCGTGCCTTCGCCGAACTGGTCGGCGATCCCGAGCGACTGCGGATGCTGCTGGTTCTGACGGTCGCCGATATCCGAGCCGTGGGGCCGGGCGTGTGGAACGGCTGGAAGGGTCAGCTGATGCGCACCCTCTACAACCAGGTCGCCGCCCTGTTCCGGGGCGAGGACGTGACGCGCGAGGACTCGCTGGCGGCGCACCCGGCCCTCGTCCAGCGGGCGCGCGAGACGGGCGCGGCGGCCGAGGCGGCCCCGACCGCGCCGGTGCAGGGGCTGACGGTCCAGACCACCGAAATCTCCATCGCCGCCGCCGACCGGCCGGGTCTGTTCGCCGATCTGGCCCAGACCATGGCCGCCCTGGGCGCCGACGTGACCGACGCCCGGGTGGCGACCGAGGACGGCGTCGTCCTGGACGTGTTTCGTGTTCAAGACGGAGCGGGCCTGCCCTATGGCCAAGCCGAACCACGCCGGCTGAAGGCTCTGGTCGAGGCGCTGGAAAAGGCCGCGCGGGGCGAGGGCCGCATCGGCCAGGCGCCCGATCCGACCGGCAATGCGCGCAAGGCCGCCTTCGAAGTCCGGCCCGTGGTCATGGTCGATCACCACGCCAGCGAGGTCGCCACCGTGGTCGAGGTGTCCTGCGCCGATCGGCCGGGCCTGCTGGCGGACCTGTCGCGCGTATTCAACGACGAAGGCCTGAGCATCCGCTCCGCCCATGTCGCCAGCTATGGCGAGCGGGCGGTGGACAGTTTCTACGTCGTGGATCGCCAAGGGCGAAAGATCACCTCGGAACAGCGGATCGCCGAATTGCGCACCGCACTTGAGGCCGTGCTGGACAGTCGCGCGCCCGCGCCCGCCGGACGCAAGGTCGCCTCGGCCCGCGCCAGCGCACGCGACGTCTCCGACCTGGGCCGCCGCAGCCCGCGCGCAAAGCCCGTATCGCCCGGCGAACAAGCGCGCTAAGCGATAGGATCAAATGTCCGCTCATCCCCGCGAAAGCGGGGACCCAGGTCTTTGGGCGATCAGGCTTTTCGAGTTGGCGATATGCCAATCACGGACAGGTCAGTGCGTCGCGAAAGCACTGGATCCCCGCTTTCGCGGGGGTGAGCGGGGAGAATAGAGCCAAAGATCGCATGAGCCTCGCCCGAAACACCCTGGTGCAGTCGACCCTGACGCTGGGCAGTCGAATTCTCGGCTTCGTGCGCGACATGGCGCTGGCGGCGCGCTTCGGCCAGGGGCCGATGATGGACGCCTTCACCACGGCGTTGATGCTGCCCAACATTTTCCGCCGCCTGTTCGCCGAGGGCGCCTTCGCCCAGGCCTTCGTGCCGGTCTATGGCGGGGTTCGGGCGCGCGAGGGCGAGGAGGCCGCCGCCGTCACGGCGTCCGAGGCGCTCAGCTTCATGCTGGCGGTCGTCGCCGGATTCTGCATCCTGCTGCAGGTCGTGATGCCCTGGATCATGCCGTGGCTGCTTTCGGCCTATCGCGACCAGCCGATGGTGCTGCGCGCGGCCGTGATCGCGACCCAGCTGGCCATGCCCTATCTGGCCTGTATGACCGTGGCCTCGCTGCTGTCGGGCGTGTTGAACACGGGTGGTAGGTTCGCCCTGTCAGCGGCCGTGCCGGTGTTTCTGAACCTGTGCACCCTGGCCGCCCTTATGCCGCCGCTGATCCTGCCGATCCCGCAGGAGACGGTGCTGCTGATGGTGACGGCGGCGGTGACGGTGTCGGGCCTGATCCAGGCCGGCCTCTTGTGGTGGGGCGTGCGGCGTCTGGGCGTTCGGCTGAAGATCGGCCTGCCGCGCATCACCCCGAATGTGCGTCACACCCTGGCGCTCGCCGTGCCCGGCGCCCTGGCGGGCGGGGCGTTGCAGATCAACTCTCTGGTGTCGCAGTTCCTAACCGGGTCGGACGAGGGCGCGCGCTCGGTGCTCTATAACGCCGACCGGCTGTACCAACTGCCGCTGGGGCTGGTGGGGGTCGCCATCGGCCTAGCCCTGGTGCCGCGCCTGACCAAGGCGTTCGTCGACGGCGATCACGAGGGTGGGCAGAAGACGCTGGACGACGGCATCAACCTGGCGATGGCCTTCACCCTGCCCGCCGCCGTGGCCCTGTTCGTCATTCCCTTCTTCATCATCGACGCCACGGTGACGCGCGGGGCTTTCACCTCGGCCGACGCCGCCCGCACCGCCGACGTTTTGCGTCAGTTCGCCTGGGGCGTGCCGGCCTTCGTCCTGGCCAAGGTTCTGACCCCGCCCTTCTTCGCGCGCCAGGACACGCGTCGTCCGATGATCTTCGCCGTGGCCAGCGTGGTCATCACCGTCATCCTGGGTTCGGCCCTGTTCTTCTGGTTCCGCCGCCAGGGTTGGGACGGAGTGCTGGGCCTGGCCATCGCCACCAGCACCTCGGCCTGGGTCAATGTCGCGCTGCTGGGCGGCGTCCTGATCCGCGAGAACAGCTGGCGGCCGTCGCCGGCCTTTATGTCACGCATCGCCCGCGTGATCGCCGCCAGCGCCATGATGGCCGCTCTGCTCTTCGCCGCCGACGTCTTCTATCCGCAGCTTAGCCGACTGTTCCTAGCCAAGGAGATCGCCGTCCTGGTGGTCTGCGGCGCCGGGGCCGGGCTTTACGGCTTCTGCCTGCTGGCGTTCCGGGCCGTCACGCTCTCGGAACTGAAGGCCACGCTGAGGCGCGAGCCCGGCGGCGGCGCGGTCTCCGGTCTGGACTGACAGGCGGCGAACCGATAAGCGCGAGGCCATGACGACCTCGGGCCTGATCCATGACCTGCGATGGCGCGGCTGAACCGCCGCCTGCCTCGCCACGCCTGCCTTTCGACCTTCCGAGACCCGATCCCATGACCGACCAAACCCCGGACGTTGCGACCCCCGTCCCTAACTATGACGGCCCGCGCCGCATCCTGTCCGGCATCCAGGCCTCAGGCGCGCTGCATCTGGGCAACTACCTCGGCGCCCTGAAGCGGTTCGTCGAACTGCAGGACCAGGACGCGCCGGTCTTTGTCTTCGTCGCCGACATGCACGCCATCACCGTGTGGCAGGATCCGGCCAAACTGACGGCCCAGACGCGCGAGATCGCCGCCGCCTATCTGGCTTCTGGCCTGGATCCGGAAAAGGCGATCATCTTCCCGCAATCGGCCGTGCGCGCCCATGCGGAACTGGCCTGGATCTTCAACTGCGTCGCCCGCCTCGGCTGGCTCGACCGGATGACCCAGTTCAAGGAGAAGTCGGGCAAGCACAAGGAACGCTCCTCGGTCGGCCTCTACACCTATCCTGTGCTCCAGGCGGCCGACATCCTGTTGTACAAGGCGACCGAGGTGCCGGTCGGCGAGGACCAGAAACAGCATCTGGAGCTGACCCGCGACATCGCCGCCAAGTTCAACAACGACTTTGGCGTTCCCGGCTTCTTCCCCGTGCCTGAGCCGATAATCCAGGGGCCGGCGACCCGCGTCATGTCCCTGCGCGACGGGGCGGCCAAGATGTCCAAGTCGGACCCGTCCGATAACAGCCGCATCAACCTGACCGACGACGCCGACACGATCGCCTCCAAGATCAAGAAGGCCAAGACCGATCCAGAGCCGTTGCCGGAAACCCTGGACGGGCTGAACGAACGGCCCGAGGCCAAGAATCTGGTCGCCATCTATGCGGCGCTGGCGGGCCTGACCCGCGAACAGGTGATCGCACAGTTCGGCGGCCAGGGCTTCGGCGCCTTCAAGCCGGCGCTGGCGGACCTGGCGGTGTCGTCGCTGGCGCCCGTGACCGCCGAGATGCGCCGCCTGATGGACGACCCGGCCGAGATCGACCGCGTGCTGAAGGCCGGCGCCGAGCGCGCCGCCGAGGTCGCCGATCCCGTGGTGGACGAGGTCAAGAAGATCGTCGGCTTCTGGAGAGCGTAATGGGCGTCTACGAGGCCAAGGTCGTCTGGAACCGGGGCGACCAGCCCTTTCTGGACAAGGGCTACAGCCGCGCCCATTCCTGGACCTTCGACGGCGGGGCGGTGGTGCCGGGGTCGTCGGCGCCCTCCAGCGTGCCCGTGCCGATGTCCGATCCGGCCGGCGTCGATCCGGAAGAGGCGATGATCGCCTCTCTGTCCAGCTGCCATATGCTGTGGTTCCTCGCCTTCGCCGCCAACGCCGGCCTGGTGGTCGACACCTATGTCGACGAGGCCTCGGGCAAGATGGGCAAGGACGATCACGGCAAGCGCTACCTCGCCGAGGTGACGCTACGACCCTTCACCAGCTTCACCGGCCGCGAGCCCGATCAGGCCGAGATCGACGCCCTGCACCACCAGGCCCACGATCATTGCGAAATGGCCCATTCGGTCCGCGCGACCATCACGGTCGAGGCGACGGTCGACTAGGCGGCGATCGCCGTCTCTTCCTCGACCAGGGATCTGAAAAGAGCGTGGGCGGCGATCATGCCGTCCGAGGTCGCCAAGGTGATGTTGGAGGCGGCGCGCGCCAGGTCGCCGGCGGCGAAGACGCCCGGCTGGGTCGTCTGCTGCATGGCGTCCACCTTGATCACTCGCCCCATAGGGGTATCGGTCATCTCGCAACCCAACCGCTCGGCGAAGGGGCTGGCGACCCGCACATTGGCGCCGACGAAGATGGCCTTCAGGTCGAGGAACCGTCCGTCGGTCAGCCGCGCGCCGCTCAGGCCCGGCGCCTCGCCCTCCAGCCGCGCGATGGGCGTGGCCTCGATGGTGACCCCGCGTCGATCCAGCAGATGGGCGTCCTCGGGCGACAGGCCCTGATCAAGGTCCATGAACAGGGTGACCTGGCCCCATTCGGCGACCGTCGCCGCATACGGAACCGCGTGATCGCCGCGCCCCAGCACGCCGATGGGGCCGCCGCCGATCTCATAGCCATGGCACCAGGGACAGTGCAGGGCGGTGCGGCCCCAGCGTTCCTTCACCCCCGGGATGTCGGCCAGCACGTCCTCGACCCCGTGCGACAGCAGCAGCCGGCGACCGCGCGTACGTGTGCCGTCAGCGAAGGCGACCGAGAAACCGCCATCGATCCGTTCGACCTCGACCGCCTCCGCCATGCGGAAGGCGGCGGTGGGATAGGCCGCGACCTGAGACCGGGCAGATGCCGTGATCTCAGCGCCGGGCTTTCCATCATTGGTCAGGACGCCATGAGCGCGGGCGGCGAACCGATTGCGGGGCCGGCCGTCATCGATGACCAGAACGCGGCGGCGCGCGCGAACCAGCTGCATGGCGGCGGACAGGCCGGCATAGGAGCCGCCGATGATTAGAGCGTCGTGCGACATGGGCTCAGGACTTTCGGGCGTGGGCATGGAGCAGGTCTCTCTTGGGATGTTCGGCCATGCGGCGCGAAAAATCCGCCGCCAGATCGGCCAGGGTTATGTCGTTCAGGCGCGCGATCAGCAGGGCGCGGGCGGCGGCGTAGGTCTCGGCCAGGGCGTCGTTGACCGCCGCCTCGACCAGGCAGCCGTCAGCCTCGATGGGCGGAGCGGCCGGAAACAGATCCGCACCGCCTAGGGCAGCGTTCACCTGGCCCAGGGTGACCTGATCCAGCGGTCGCGACAGACGCCAGCCGCCGCCATGCCCCTTTTCCGACGCCACCAATCCCTGCTCGCGCAACCCGGCCATGGTTCGGCGCACCACTACGGGATTGGTGGACAGGCACACCGCCAGCTGGTCCGAGGTCATGGGCGAGCCGGTGCGTGTCTCATGCTCGGCCATGTGCAGCAGGGCATGGAGAATGTTGGACAGGCGGGAATCCCTTTTCATGTAACTGCAATTGTTACGTGATGGGTCGCCCGTCAAGAGCGCGGGAGAGTTTTCTTTTTCAGCTGTGTGGGACGGCGTCGGTCAGGAAGGCGCCGAAGCGGCGCAGGGCTTCGGTCGTCAGTTCCGGGTCGTGGCGCATGGGGCCGTTGTTGGTCGGTTCGTCGAAGGCGTGAGTGCCCCCGGCGATCCAGCTTTCGACTTCGGAGCCGCAGTTTCGGATCATGGCGTTGACCTGCTCGGCGTTGCGAACGGTCGTCAGGTGGTCGCGCTTGCAGGTGACGGCCAGGACGCGCGGGCAATGCCGCCAGGGCTTCAGCCGGTTGAAGGCGAACGGGCCGATATAGGGATAGGCCAGCCACACCGCCTTGACGCCGGACAGGTCGGCCTCGGCGGGATCGGTCACGCCAAAGGCGCCGGGCGTCGGCGCGCCGCTCATCATCTCCATGATCGACCAACCGCCGTGGCTCCAGCCGGCCAGGGCCAGCTTCGTCGCATCGACATCCGGCCGGGCCGAAACGCCCTGGATCGCCGCCAGCACGTCGCCCACCCGCTCATAGCCCCTGAACGACAGGCCCGTGCAGACCGCCGTCAGGGTGAAGGCCCGGCCCCAGCCGCGCGGGCCGTAGGAATCAACGATGAAGGCGCGCCAGCCCGCCGCCTTGGCGACCTCGGCATAGCGGGGTAGATGGTCGCGCAGGCCCCCGCAGCCGTGGAACATCAGCACGGCAGAACGGGGTCGGTCGTCGTCCGGTCCGACAACGGTGACATGGGGCTCCAGCCGGGCCCAACGGCGCTTCAGATCATCCATCTCCGACATACGCCGCAGCCGGACGGCGAAAGCCAGTCCAAAAATCCGGCGATCAACCGGCGCAACGCAGCGTCAGGTTCAGCCGGCCGCCGCCGGGGATCAGGCGCGACGATCCGGCCAGCACGCGGTCGACGCCGTGACGGGCCAGGCGTGCGGGTCCGGTCAGGGCGCAGACATCGCCGCTGTCCAGCCTCAGCGTCGTGGTGCGTCCCCCCTCCGCCGCGCCGATGCGGAACGTCGCCGTGTCCCCTAGCGACACCGACAGGACGGGCGCGCCGAGGTCGGCCTCGTCCTTGTCCTGGTGCAGGCCCATCTTCGCCGCATCGCGATACAGATTGACCAGACAGGCGTCCGGCGGCGTGGGCCAGCCGACCGTGGCGTCCCACAGGTCGAGCAGCATAGTCGGGATCGCCGGCCAAGGTCGCCCGGTCTCGGGATGGGTCGACTGATAGCGATAGCCGCCCCGGTCGGAGACCCAGCCCAGCGGCCCGAAGTTGCTCATCTGAACCGAAAAGGGCCGCCCGCCCGGCGTGGTCGGCCGATAAAGGGGCGCGTCATCCAGCCGGCCGAACACCTCGGCGACCAGATCAGCCTGCGCCGCGGCGTCGAACGCGCCCGGCCAGAGCCGGAAGCCCTTGACGGCGGTCTTCACCTCAACGGGTGTAGGTGTATTCGCTGACCTCACAGACATTGATGCGCGACCGCGTCAGCTCCTGACCGTTGGTGAACTCGGCCTTGAAGTCATAGATGCAGGCGCCCGAGCCGTCATCGATGTTGATGCGCACATCCTGCCCGCTTTCCAGAACGTCCGAGCCCAGGATGTCCTCTTCCCAGTCGTCGCTGCGCGAATCCGACGCGTAGAAGCGCAACATGGTCCAGCCGGTGCGGTTCTTGATGGTGACGTGGCGATCATAGCCGTCACGCGACTGTATGGCCGGCGCCCCAGCAGACGGCGCGGCGGCGGCCGCAGCGCCGACCAGAATGGCGGCGGCGACGGCCGCCTTGAGCATGGTCTTGATCATTGTTTCCTCTCCCTTCCTTCATCGCGGTCCCCTGAGCGCGATGGGAAATCTTATGCCCGACGATCGCTGTCTCCGCATCTTTGAATTTCAACGTTCTTCGAAAGCGTTGAATCGCAATAACGCCCTTGCGGGCGGGGGGGATTTTCCCATATCGGGGCCAGCTTCGGAGAAACCCCGCGAAACTTGGGGCTATCCAGCCTGATCCACGCCAACCCAACCGGGGGCGGTCACGCGCAGCGCTTCGTCGAAGGCCGCCGCATCGCCCGCCGAACCAGAGAGACTGAAGAACACATGGCCAAGATTATCGGCATCGACCTGGGCACCACCAACTCGTGCGTCGCCGTCATGGACGGCAAGACGCCGAAGGTGATCGAAAACGCCGAGGGCAACCGCACGACCCCGTCGGTCGTGGCGATCCAGGACGGCGCGGAAGTGCTGGTGGGTCAACCCGCCAAGCGCCAGGCCGTCACCAACCCGTCCAACACCTTCTTCGCGATCAAGCGCCTGATCGGCCGCAACTTCGATGATCCCGTCGTCGCCAAGGACAAGGGCATGGTGCCCTATGAGATCGTCAAGGGCCCGAACGGCGACGCCTGGGTGCGCGCCTTCGGCAAGGACTATTCTCCGCAGCAGATTTCGGCCTTCACCCTGACCAAGATGAAGGAAGCGGCCGAGGCCTATCTGGGCGACAAGGTCACCCAGGCCGTGATCACCGTGCCGGCCTACTTCAACGACAGCCAGCGTCAGGCGACCAAGGACGCCGGCAAGATCGCCGGCCTGGAAGTGCTGCGCATCATCAACGAGCCGACAGCGGCGGCCCTGGCCTATGGTCTGGAAAAGAACGACGGCCAGAAGATCGCCGTCTATGACCTGGGCGGCGGCACCTTCGACGTCTCGATCCTGGAGATCGGCGACGGCGTGTTCGAGGTGAAGTCGACCAACGGCGACACCTTCCTGGGCGGCGAGGATTTCGACCTGCGTCTGGTCGACTATCTGGCCGACGAGTTCAAGAAGGAGCAGTCGGTCGACCTGCGCCAGGACAAGCTGGCCCTGCAGCGTCTTAAGGAAGAGGCCGAAAAGGCCAAGAAGGAACTGTCGACCACGACTCAGTACGAGGTCAACCTGCCGTTCATCACCATGAACGCCTCGGGTCCGCTGCACCTGAACATCAAGCTGACGCGCGCCAAGCTGGAAAGCCTGGTCGAGGATCTGGTCCAGCGCACGATCGAGCCGTGCAAGAAGGCCCTGGCCGACGCCGGTCTGAAGGCCTCGGACATCGACGAAGTGGTTCTGGTCGGCGGCATGACCCGCATGCCCAAGGTCGTGGAAGCCGTGAAGGCCTTCTTCGGCAAGGAACCGCACAAGGGCGTGAACCCTGATGAAGTCGTGGCCCTGGGCGCCGCCGTTCAGGCCGGCGTTCTGCAAGGCGACGTCAAGGACGTGCTGCTGCTGGACGTGACGCCTCTGACCCTGGGCATCGAGACCCTGGGCGGCGTGTTCACGCCCCTGATCGAGCGCAACACGACGATCCCGACCAAGAAGAGCCAGACCTTCTCGACCGCCGACGACAACCAGTCGGCCGTGACGATCCGGGTCTTCCAGGGCGAGCGTCCGATGGCGTCGGACAACAAGATGCTGGGTCAGTTCGACCTGATGGGCATTCCGCCCGCGCCGCGCGGCATGCCGCAGATCGAGGTCGCCTTCGACATCGACGCCAACGGCATCGTCAACGTGTCGGCCAAGGACAAGGCGACCAATAAGGAGCAGTCGATCCGCATTCAGGCGAACGGCGGCCTGTCGGACGCCGACATCGACAAGATGGTCAAGGAAGCCGAGGCCAACGCCGCCACCGACAAGGCCAAGAAGGATCTGGTCGAGGCGCAGAACGCCGCCGACAGCCTGATCCACTCGACCGAAAAGGCCCTTGCCGAGCACGGCGACAAGGTCGGCGCGGACGAAAAGACGGCCATCGAGACCGGCCTGGCCGAGCTGAAGACCGCGCGCGAAGGCGCCGACCCGGAAGACATCCGCGCCAAGACCAACACCCTGGTCCAGGCCTCGATGAAGCTGGGTGAAGCCATGTACGCCCAGCAGCAGGGCGACGCCGCCGCCGAAGGCCAGCCGGCCGACGACGGCGTGGTCGACGCCGAGTTCGAGGAAGTGTCGGACACGGACGGCGACGACAAGAAGAGCGCCTGATCCGTCACAGGTCGCTGAAATGATACGGCCCCGCTTGTCTTGCGATAGGCGGGGCCTTTTCATGAAACTTGCATCATTGGTCCCGGACCCCATGTCAGCCGGGACATCGATTTCGACCAACGCTCGATAAGAGGCGAGGCGAAAACGAACGGGGAAGTATGAGGACGAACGCCCGATGGCGCGTGATTATTACGAAGTTCTGGGTGTCGAACGCACGATCGACGCCCCCGGCCTGAAAGCCGCCTACCGCAAGCTGGCCATGGTGCATCACCCCGACCGCAACGGCGGTTCGGAAGAGTCGATGGCCAAGTTCAAGGAACTGTCCGAGGCCTATACGGTGCTGTCGGACGACAACAAGCGCGCGGCCTATGACCGTTACGGCCATGCGGGCGTGAACGGCGGCGGGGGCGGCAATCCCTTCGGCCAGGGCGGCCAGGGTTTCTCGGACATCAACGACATCTTCTCCCAGGTCTTCGGCGATGCGTTCGGCGACGCCTTCGGCGGACGCCAGGGCCGGGGCCAGCAGGGCGGACCGCGCCGGGGCTCGGATTTGCGCTACGATCTGGAGATCACCCTGGAGCAGGCCTACAAGGGCGAAGACGTCGAGATCGACATCCCCTCGACCATGACCTGCGACACCTGCGAGGGGTCCGGCGCCAAGCCGGGCACCAAGCCCGTCACCTGCACCACCTGCCAGGGCGCCGGTCGCGTGCGCCAGGCCAACGGCTTCTTCCAGGTCGAGCGCACCTGCCCCCGCTGCCACGGCCAGGGTCAGATGATTGCCGATCCCTGCACCACCTGCCACGGGCACGGACAGGTGCGCAAAACCCGCACCCTGAACCTGAAAATCCCGGCCGGCGTGGACGACGGTTCGCGCATCCGGCTGTCGGGCGAGGGCGATGCGGGCCAGCGCGGCGGACCGCGCGGGGATCTGTACGTCTTCATCTCGGTCACGCCGCACGACCTGTTCGAGCGCGACAACCTGGACCTGCTCGTCACCGTGCCCGTGCCGATGACGGTGGCGGCCCTGGGCGGCGAGATCGACGCGCCCTGCCTGGTCTCCACGGCCTGCGACGGCAAGTGCAAGGCCTCGGTCGCCGTGCCGGCCGGCGCCCAGACCGGCAAGACCGTGCGCATCAAGGGCAAGGGCATGCCCCATCTGAACGGCCGCAACCGGGGCGATCTGGTGGTCGAGCTGTTCGTCGAGACGCCCACCGATCTGACCGCGCGCCAGCGTGAGTTGCTTGAAGAGCTTGCCCTCTCGTTCGGGGAGGGGCAGAACCCCAGGAATTCCAGCTTTGCCGGAAAGGCGAAGCGTTTCTGGGCCGACATCCTGGGCAGTCAGGACGCGGACGGGTCGAAAGAGAACGCGGTTTGAGCGCAATCTTCCATGCCGGCATTTCCGGCTATCGTGGCCGGATGGGGCGTGCGGTCTCTCAGGTTCTGGACGCCCGTGAAGATGTGGTGGTCGCCGCCCGTTTCGATTGGGGCGAAACCGCCGACCTGTCGCTGTGCGACGTGATCATCGATTTCTCGACCCCGGCCGCCTCGGTGGCTCTGGCCCAGAGCGCTGCCGAGCGCGGCGGCCCGGCCCTGGTGATCGGCTCGACCGGCTTCACGGACGAGCAGGAAGCCGACCTGATGAAGGCCGCCGAGAAGGTCGCCATCGTCAAGAGCGGCAACTTCTCTCTGGGCGTGAACATCCTGATCGGCTTGGTCCAGCACGCGGCCCAGCGTCTGGACGCCCAGGATTGGGACATCGAGATCACCGAGGCCCATCACCGCCGGAAAGTGGATTCACCGTCGGGCACGGCCCTGATGCTGGGCGAAGCCGCCGCCGAGGGCCGGTTCGCGGATCTGGATGACCTGCGCTCCAAACCCTACGACGGGGTCCAGGGCGAGCGCGAAAGCGGCAAGATCGGCTTTTCCTCCATCCGCGCCGGCGGCATCATCGGCGAACATACGGTGCTGTTCGCCTCGGAAGATGAAGTGCTGACCCTCAGCCATTCGGCGATCGATCGGTCGCTGTTCGCCAAGGGCGCTGTCGCCGCCGCCGCTTGGGTGCGGACGCGCGGCCCCGGTCTCTATGACATGCAGGACGTGCTGGGCTTCCGGCAGGCATGATTTAGGGGCGCTGCGCGCCGCGCTACGTTCGCGACGCGGTCGCTCTCTGCTTGAGCGCATCTATTGTGCTGGGTTGGGAACGGTGACTTAAGCCGCGTTTTCTTGCGCTGGCAGACCGTAGGCTTCCCACAGTGAGCGGTCCTTCAGCGCCTTGGCGAGGAAGGCGACGTGGGCGGCCTGTTCCTCGGGCGTGGAGCGCGGCGCCAGGGGGCGGGGACGCTGTCCGTAGGCGGCGGTTTCGATGACGCCGCCGGGACCACGACCGACCGGCGCCGACGACAGGTCCAGCACCCGTTCCTTGCCGCCGCGAAGCTCCAGATAGACCTCGGCCAGCAGGCGGGCGTCGATCAGGGCGCCGTGCAGCGTCCGCTCGACCAGCGACACCTTGTAGCGTTTGCACAGGGCGTCCAGCGAGTTGGGCATGCCCGGAAACCGCGTCTGGGCCAGTTTCAGCGTATCGATCCAGCGCGCCTCGCCGGTGATCGGGCGACCGCACCGCGCATATTCGAAGTCGATGAAGTTGCGGTCGAAGGCGGCGTTGTGGGCGATCATCTGCGCATCGCCGATGAATTCGATCAGCTCGTCGGCGATCTCGGCGAACTTGGGCGCATCCTTGACCTTTTCGTCGGTGATGCCGTGAACCCGGATGGCGTCGGGCGGGATCAGCCGCTCGGGATTGACGAACCGATGGAAAGTCCGCCCCGTCGGCAGCAGATCCTGAATCTCGATACAGCCGACCTCGATCAGCCGGTCGCCCGTCTTGGGGTCGAAGCCGGTGGTTTCCGTATCCAGAACGATCTCGCGCGCCATTCGCCCTTAATGGCGGCATTCGCCTCAGCGCGAAAGGCTCGCCGCGCCGCGCCGGGGAGATATCCACGACGCGTCAAGAACGGCGACGACGATCGCCTCGACCTCGGCCCGCGCGGCCTCCAAACCCCGGCCGGTGTCGATGACGAAATCGGCGCGGGCGCGCTTTTCCGCGTCCGGCATCTGGCGCGCCAGGATGGCGTCGAACCGTTCGCGGGTCATGCCGGGACGGGCCAGGACCCGCTCCGCCTGGATCGCCGGATCGGCGGTGACCACCACGACGGCGTCGACGGCGCTGTCCCCACCCGTCTCGAACAGCAGGGGGATGTCCAGAACCGCCAGTTGCACACCCGCCGTGCGCGCCGCCTCCAGATCGGCCGCGCGACCCTGGGCGACCAGGGGGTGCACGATGGCTTCCAGATGTCGAAAGGCGGTGTCGTCTTCCCCAAGCGCCTCGGCCAGACGCGTGCGATCGACCGCGCCGTCCACGACGACGCCGGGAAAGGCTTCGCCCACCGGACCAACCGCCGCACCGCCAGGCGCGTAGAGGCGGTGAACCGCATCGTCGGCGTTCCAGACGACCGCGCCCAGATCGGCGAACATGGCCGTCGTCGTCGACTTGCCCATGCCGATGGAGCCGGTGAGACCGAGCAGGATCATGCCGTCTCGCCCAGATGCGTCATCAACAGGGCGCGAAGATCGAGAGGCGGCGGCGGGCGGCGGAACAGGGCTTCGAACGACGGCGCCGCCTGGCCGATCAGCATGGCCAATCCATCCACCGTCGGCAGGCCGCGTTCGCGCGCCGCCATCAGGAAGGGCGTGGCCAGCGGCTTGTAGGTCATGTCCATCACCACCGTGCCGGGCGCGATCCGGTCGAAGTCAATACTGGGCGGGACGCTCAGCGCATTGATGACCAAGGCTGCGCCGTCAAAAGCGTCATCGGCCGTCATGACCCGAACCGACGGCCCGAGATCGGCGGCCAGGGCCTGGGCGCGTTCGGGCGAACGGTTGACGATGCGCACCTTGGCGCCGGCCTCGACCAAGGCGCCGGAGCCTGCGCGGGCCGCGCCGCCGGCGCCCAGCATCACCACCGGCCGCCCCGCCACGTCCAGGTCCGGCGCTTGTTCCCTCAGGCCGCGCATCAGGCCGATCCCGTCGGAACTGTCGGCCAGCACCCGCCCGTTTTCGAACTGCAGGATATTGGCCGAAGACGTCAGCCGCGCCGCCGCCGTCGCCTGATCCGCCAGGGCGAAGGCCTGTTCCTTGAACGGGGCGGTGACGTTCAGCCCCATGATCAGACCGGCACGTCCCGCCGCGACCAGGGCCTCAAACCCGGCCGCATCGGCTGGGGCGAAGGGAACATAGGCGCCGTCGATGCCGCCCGCGGCCAGCCAGGCGTTGTGAATGACCGGGCTGAGCGAATGGGCGACCGGATTTCCGGAGACCCCGGCGACCATGGCGGCCCCGGTTATGCGGTGCGTGCTCATGCCGCGATCACCCCCGCGCGACGTAGCTCTTTCAACACCGGCCAGAGCGGCAGACCCAGCACTGTGAAATAGTCGCCGTCCACCGCCTCGAACAGCTGCGAGCCCAGCCCCTCCAGCCGGTAAGAGCCGACGCAGGACAGCAGGGCCTCACCCTCGGCCGCCAGATAGGCGTCGAGGAAGGCGTCCGAGAAATCGCGCATCCGCATCTGAACCGTATCGACGCCGGACCAGACGATCTGGCCCTTGGTCGCCAGCGCTGCGCCGGAATGCAGTTGGTGCGACTTGCCGCGCATGGCTTTCAGCCGCTGGCGCGCCGCGTCCAGAGACCTGGCCTTGGAGACCAGGCCGCCGTCAAAGGCCAGGGTCTGATCCGAGCCCAGCACCCAGGCGGTCTCGTCGTCGCGCGAAACGGCAAGGGCCTTGTCTTCCGCGAGACGAACGGCGAGGGCGGCGGCGTCCAGGTCGGTCGAGACGGCCTTGATGGCGTCCTCGTCCACATCGGCGACGCGCACCTCAAAGGCGACGCCGGCGTTTACCAGCATGGCGCGGCGGGCCGCGCTCTTGGACGCCAGGATGAGAGTTCCGCGCTCAAGCAGCCCGGAGGGCGATAGCGCAGCAGGAATGCTTTTCACCAGGTCGTCCCGATCTTGTGGTTGCGGTGCTCGCTCAGAAGATTGGTGATCGCCGCCGCCGTCTCCTCGACCGAGCGGCGGGTCACGTCGATGGTCGGCCAGCCGCGCCGCTCGAAGGCCCGCCGGGCCTTGATCGTCTCGTCGCGCACGGCGTCCTGATCGGTATAGTTCGACGATTGGCTGGCGTTCAGATTGTCGATGCGGTTGCGGCGGATCTGAACCAGTCGATCCGGCGATACGGTCAGGCCGATCACCAAGGGGTTCTTCAGCTTGGTCAGCCGCTCGCCATCCTCCTGACCCGGCACCAGAGGCACGTTGGCCGCCCGGATGCCCCGGTGGGCCAGATAGATGCAGGTCGGGGTCTTGGACGTGCGGCTGACCCCGCAAAGGACGACGTCGGCGCCCTCCAGCTGATCGAGCGAACCCTGACCGTCGTCGTAGGCCATGGCGAAGTCCAGCGCCGCGATCCGGTTGAAATAGTCGTGGTCCAGCGCGTGCTGGGCGCCGACGCGGGTGGACAGGGCCGCGCCGAGATAGCGCGACATGGCGCCGACCAAGGGATCCAGCGCGCCGATCTGCGGCATGTCCAGGCGACGGCAGCCTTCTTCCAGCTGCTCGCGCAGATCGCGGTCGACCAAGGTGTGGAGAACGACGCCCGGCGCGGACTCCACCTCCTGCAGCACCCGCTCCATCTGCTTTGACGATCGCACCAGGGAATAGATGTGCTCGATCGGAATGACGCCGTCGAAACGCGCGGTCACCGCCTTGGCCATGGCGTTCAAGGTCTCGCCGGTGGAGTCCGACACCAGATGAACGTGGAAATAGGTGGCCAGACGGGCCGGTCCCGAGGGTCTCGCAGGGCTCATGAGACTGTCTGTCTCCCTGTTGAAAGTTGGGGGACGGCGTTGGACCATCGGGGCGCCGTTTCTCTTAGCCGCTGATCGATCCGCCCGCGAGCGGGGATGATGGTGGATCGCGTCAGCAGTCAGCCGCTGGATCATCCCAAGGCGGAAAACCGAATTTCAAACCGCTGTGGAAAATCCTAATGAAAGGTTAACGTCGCTTAACCGCGTTCACAGCCGCAAGTCCCCGCAAACCCTTACCTGTTAAGGTTTCGTTAGGGATTGTCCACCGGCGGGATCAGCCGTTTCGACATCCCCGTTAACGATAGGCCAGGCGTGGATATCCGCTTTTGTTCCGTCGCCGCCGATCGAGTCATCCCCGCCATTCCACCGCCCTACCTGCCACTTCGAATCTTTTAATTCTTAATCTGATTAGGGATTGAGAGCGGGGGGCTGTGACCTTAATCCTCCGGCATGACCGATCAGACCCAGACTGCCGATCCGACACCCTTGGTGCTCCGGGCTCTCCGTGGAGAGACGCTGGAGCGTCCGCCGGTGTGGTTCATGCGCCAGGCCGGTCGGTATCTGCCGGAATATCGCAAGCTAAGGGCCGAGGCGCCCGACTTTATCGCCTTCTGCCTGAACCCCGAGATGGCGGCCGAGGCGACGCTCCAGCCGATGCGGCGGTTCGGGTTCGATGCGGCCATCGTCTTCGCCGATATCCTGCTGATCCCCCGCGCCCTGGGCCAGGACGTTTGGTTCGAGACGGGGGAGGGGCCGCGTCTGGGCGAAATGCCGATCCCGGGTCGGATGTCTGAACTGGCCCCGGCGGCGGGCGAGCATCTGTCGGCGGTGGGCGAGACCCTGTCCATCGTGCGCGCGGCCCTGGAGCCGGAACGGGCCCTGATCGGCTTCGCCGGCGCCCCCTGGACCGTGGCGACCTATATGCTGGACGGCCAGGCGCGCACCATCGGCAAGGGCGAACGCGCCCAGGCCCGCTCCTACGCCTATGCCGATCCCGAGCGTGTCGACGAGACGCTGGAGGTTCTGGTCGAGGCCACCGCCCGATATCTGAAGATGCAGGCGGACGCCGGCGCCCAAGTTCTGAAGATCTTCGAGAGTTGGGCCGAGGGGCTGCCGGACGACCTGTTCGAAAGATTGGTCTTGAAGCCCCACCAAGCGCTTGTGAAGCGCACGCGGGAGCTGGGGGTCACCGTACCCCTCATCGGCTTCCCACGGGGCTCTGCGGCGCTTGCAGAGCGGTATGCTGAAGAGGTCGAGGTCGACGCCGTCGCCCTAGACACCGCCTGCCCGCTCGAGGTCGGTAAACGCGTGCAGCAGATCAAGCCGATCCAGGGCGCGCTCGACCCGCTGTTGCTGCGCGCCGGCGGCGATCTGCTGGACCGACGTGTCGACCGGCTGATGGAGGCCTGGGGGCAGGGGCCCTGGCTGTTCAACCTCGGCCACGGCATCCTGCCGGACGTGCCGATCGACCATGTCGAACAGGTTCTGAGACGGATCGGCGCCCAATGAGCGATGCGACCCCCGGCCGCCGCATTGCGGTGGTGTTGTTCAATCTGGGCGGGCCGGACGATCAGGCGTCGGTCAAGCCGTTTCTGTTCAACCTGTTCAACGATCCGGCCATCATCGGCCTTCCGGGGATCTTGCGCACGCCTCTGGCCAAACTGATCTCCAGCCGGCGCGAAACCAGCGCCCAGGCCAACTACGCCCTGATGGGCGGGGGATCGCCGCTGCTGCCCGAAACCCGTCGCCAGGCCGAGGCTTTGCAGGCGGTGCTTGGCGCGCGGCTGGGCGGCTATGAGGTCAAGGTCTTCATCGCCATGCGCTACTGGCATCCGTTGACCGAAGAGACGGCGGCCGAGGTCGCCGCGTTCGGACCCGACGAGGTCGTCCTGCTGCCGCTCTATCCACAGTTTTCGACCACGACGACGGAATCCTCGTTGAAGGCCTGGAACGCCGCCTATGCCGGCCCGGGCGTCAGTCGCGCCGTCTGCTGCTATCCGGCCGCGACAGGTTGGGTTGAGGCCCAGGCTCAGGCGATCGGCGAGAAGCTGGACGAGGCGGTGGGTCAGCCGGTCCGGGTGCTGTTCTCCGCCCACGGGATCCCCGAGAAGCTGGTGACCGGCAAGGGCGATCCCTATCAGGAGCAGATTGAGACGACCGTCGCTGCCGTGGTCGCCGCGATCGAGGCCCGACGCGGGCCGATCGACCACGCCATCTGCTACCAAAGCCGGGTCGGGCCGATGAAATGGCTGGGCCCGTCGACGCCGGAAGCCATTCAAGCCGCGGCCAAAGACGGCGTCGGGGTCGTCGTCACGCCTATCGCCTTCGTCTCGGAGCATATCGAGACCCTGGTCGAGCTGGATATTGAATACGGCGAACTGGCCCACGAAAAAGGGGCCAGTCCCTATTTGCGGGCGCCGGCGGTCGGGATCGAGCCGCTGTTCATCGACGCTCTGGCCGAGGCGGCGGTGGGCGCACTGTCCCACAGAGGCGTCGCGCCGTTCGGTCAGGGCTGCAAGGCGGACTGGAAGGCCTGCCCGCATCGCAAGGCAAGGCAGGCGGCATGAACACCTACGATCTCGCCCGCGGGCTACACATTCTGGCGGTGATCGCCTGGATGGCGGGTCTGCTGTTCCTGCCTCGGCTGTACGCCTATGACGCCGAACAGAACGCCAAGCCCGAACCGCTGAAAAGCGAGATGCAGACCTTGTTGCGCCTGTGGCAGACGCGGCTACTGCGCATCATCCTGAATCCGGCGATGATCCTGGCCTGGGTCTTCGGTCTGTGGCTGATCCACATCGACGTCTCGGCGCGCGGCGCGGCGTTTCTGGGCGAGCCTTGGATGATCGCCAAGCTGGCGGGTGTCTTCCTGCTCAGTGGTTGGCATGGCTTCCTGGCGGCCCAAAGGAAGAAGATCGCGGCCGGCACGTCGAAATATTCGGGCAAGTTCTGGCGCATGACCAATGAAGTGCCTTTCGTTCTGGCCATCGTCATGGTGCTGTCGGTGACGACCGAGTGGACGTTGCGATAAGCGGCTCCGCTTGACCTGATCCGCCGCCTGTGGTTCCGCTGACGACGAACCGTTCGGCGTCCTGCGCAGGCGGTCCCTCTCTTTCGTGACGCCTGCAGGCCTTGGAGCCAGCCGGAGCCCGTCGCACCTCCCTTCGGCCTTCCGGCCAGACATTTTCAGAGACCCGCGCCGCAGCCGTCTGGCTGCGTGCGCCCGCGAGCCTGCATCATGACCGACGTCCGCGACACCAATCCCGACACCCCCGAGAACGAAGGCGTGGAGGTTGAAACCCCCACCCATCACGGCGCTGCGCATGAAGCCGGCGAGGCGGCGGGCGCCGACTCCGGCGTGGATACGACAGCGGACGACGAAGAGGACGGCGAGCCCGTCGTCGCCAACGGCCGCATCACGCTCGCCGAACTGAACGAGAAGACCCCGGCTGACCTGGTCGCCTTCGCTGAACAGCTGGAGGTGGAGAACGCCTCCAACCTACGCAAACAGGATCTGCTGTTCGCCATCCTGAAGGCCCTGGCCGACGAGGAAGTCGAGATCATCGCCGACGGCGTGCTGGAGATTCTGCCGGACGGCTTCGGCTTCCTGCGCAGCTCGGACGCCAACTATCTGCCGGGGCCGGACGACGTCTATGTCTCGCCGTCGCAAATCCGCCGCTTCGGCCTGCGTTCGGGCGACACCGTCCACGGGGCCGTGCGCGCCCCGCGCGAAGGCGAACGCTACTTCGCCTTGCTCAAGGTCGACACGATCAATCTGGAAGACCCCGAAGCGGTCAAGACCAAGGTCCTGTTCGACAACCTGACGCCGCTCTATCCCGAAGAGCGGCTGCACATGGAAATCCAGGATCCGACGCTGAAGGATCGCTCGGGCCGGGTCATCGATATCGTCGCGCCGCTGGGCAAGGGCCAACGCTGCCTGATCGTGGCGCCGCCGCGCGTGGGTAAGACGGTGATGTTGCAGAACATCGCCAAGTCGATCGAACGCAACCACCCGGAAGTCTTCCTGATCGTCCTGCTGATCGACGAACGTCCCGAAGAAGTGACGGACATGCAGCGCACGGTGAAGGGCGAGGTCGTCGCCTCCACCTTTGACGAGCCAGCCACCCGCCACGTCGCCGTCGCGGAAATGGTGATCGAAAAGGCCAAGCGTCTGGTCGAGCACAAGAAGGACGTGGTGATCCTGCTCGACTCCATCACGCGTCTGGGCCGCGCCTACAACGCCACCGTCCCGTCGTCGGGCAAGGTGCTGACGGGCGGCGTGGACGCCAACGCCCTGCAACGGCCCAAGCGCTTCTTCGGCGCCGCGCGCAATGTGGAGCAGGGCGGTTCGTTGACCATCATCGCCACGGCCCTGATCGACACGGGCAGCCGCATGGATGAGGTGATCTTCGAAGAGTTCAAGGGCACCGGCAACTCGGAAATCGTGCTGGACCGTAAGGTCGCCGACAAGCGCATCTTCCCCGCCATCGACGTGCTGAAGTCGGGCACCCGCAAGGAAGACCTGATCACGCCGAAGGATCAGCTGGCCAAGACCTATGTCCTGCGCCGCATCCTTAACCCGATGGGTCCGCAGGACGCGATCGAGTTCCTACTCGACAAGCTGCGTCAGTCGAAGAACAACTCGGACTTCTTCCAGTCGATGAACACCTGATCCGTCATCCTCAAACAGCCGCGCGCCGCGCGTGCGGCGTCAGGACGGAAAAAGCGTTTCACGTGAAACAGGAAACCGCGCGATGAAGGTCAATGTGGAAGTCGAGTGCACCCCGGCGGAGGCTCGTGCCTTTCTTGGTCTTCCGGACGTGACGCCGCTGAACGACGCCATGGTTGCGGAGATGCAGAAACGGATGGAGGCCAATGTCGCCGCCATGCAGCCCGAGGAACTGATGAAGACCTGGACCAGCTTCGGCCTCCAGGCCCAGGACCAGTTCCGTCGTCTGATGGAAGCGGCGGTGAAGTGAGCACGCGCTCGCTTCGGAGCCGCTCGGTCTGAGTCGATGATCGACACCATCTTCGCCTTGGCGACACCGCCCGGCCGAGGCGCCATCGCGGTGCTTCGTTTGTCGGGCCCGAGCGTCGAGGCCGCGTTGACGGCGCTGGGCGCAACCCGTCTGAAACCGCGCATGGCGTCGGTGCGCGATCTCAGCCATGCCGGCGATCACATCGATAAGGCGCTGGTGCTGCGTTTTGTGGCGCCCAACAGTTACACCGGTGAAGACGCCGCCGAGCTGCATCTGCACGGCGGTCGTGCCGTCGTCGAGGCCGCCAGCCGCGCCTTGATCGCGCTAGGCTTGCGACCGGCGGACCCCGGCGAGTTCACGCGCCGCGCGTTTCAGAACGGCCGCATGGACTTGGCGCAAGCTGAGGCGGTCGCCGATCTGATCGACGCGGAAACCAGCGCCCAGGCCAAGCAGGCGTTGGGGCAGTTGGACGGCAAGCTCAGCGAGACCTATGCTGGTTTTCGTCGTGACCTTCTCCACGCCCTGGCCCTGGTCGAGGCCGAGATCGATTTTCCCGATGAAGAGGTGCCGGACAATCTGGCCCGCACGGCGGGGCCGGTGCTGGACCGACTCGGCGCTGACCTGCGACACGCGGCCGATACGGGGCGGCGTGGCGAACGGGTGAGAGACGGCTATCGCATTGTCCTGATCGGAGAGACCAACGCCGGCAAGTCGTCGCTGTTCAATGCGCTGGGTGCGCGTGAAGCGGCCATCGTGACGCCGATCGCGGGCACCACGCGGGATGTGCTGGACGCCGATCTGGTGATCGGCGGCTATGCCGTGACCTTGTCGGATACGGCTGGCTTGAGAGATAGCGATGACCCGGTCGAGGCTGAGGGTGTGCGCCGCGCCCGGATGCGCGCCGAACTCGCCGACCTGCGTCTTTGGGTTCGCGCGCCCGGTGATATGGACGGGGTGGCGGCGGGTTACGTCAAGGATGGCGATCTGATCGTGGCGACCAAGTCCGACCTTGGCGTCAGTTTAGCACGCGGCGGCCATGAGACTCTCGCGGTCAGCACCACCACTGGCGACGGCCTGATCGAGCTTCGGGACTGGATTGCTGCTCGTCTTGCGCAAGATCTTTCAGGCGCTGACTTCCCAGCTGTGACCCAGGAACGGCATCGGCTGCGTTTGCTTGAGGCGCTGGAAAGCGTCGATGCGGCGCGCAAGGCGCTTGATGTTGCGCCGGAAATGGCAGGCGATGACTTGAGGCGGGCTGCCGATGCTCTGGCCCGCGTCACCGGCGCGATCGGTGTCGAGGACATTCTGGGCGAAGTCTTTTCAACCTTCTGTATCGGAAAGTAGGTCCAGCCATACCAGCGTTTCACGTGAAACAGATGCGGGTCGCGGGCCGATCCGATTGGCCCACCTCTGGCGATCATACGCGTTTTGGCTTATGTGGCGGCGATGAATTCTCCCCCTGATCTCCTCTTCGACGTCGTCGTCATCGGCGGCGGCCATGCCGGCTGCGAAGCGGCGGCGGCCTCAGCACGCGCCGGCGCCAACACGGTTCTGTTGACCCAGAAGCTGGAGACGATTGGCGAGATGTCGTGCAACCCGGCCATCGGAGGGCTGGGGAAGGGCCATCTGGTTCGCGAGATCGACGCCATGGACGGCGTCATTGGACGGTTGGCCGATGTGTCCGGCATCCAATTCCGCCTGCTGAACCGATCCAAGGGCGCCGCCGTTCGGGGTCCGCGCAGTCAGATCGACCGCCGCCTCTATCGCGAGGCCATGCAGGCCGAACTGAAGGGCACGCCCAATCTGACCCTGATGGCGGGGACGGCCGAGCGGCTTATTCGCGAAGGCAGCCGTGTCGTCGGGGTCGTCACCGGCGCGGGAGAGACGGTTCGCGCCGGGGCGGTCGTGCTGACGACCGGCACCTTCCTGAACGGCGTCATTCATCGCGGCGACGAACGCATACCGGCGGGGCGGCATGGCGAGGAGCCCTCGACCGGTCTGGCCGCCGATCTTCACGCGGCCGGCCTGATGATGGGGCGTCTGAAAACAGGCACGCCGGCACGCCTGGACGGGCGAACAATCGCCTGGGACCGTCTGGAAATGCAGGAGGCGGACGATGCGCCGTCAGCCTTTTCCTTCCTGACCGACCGGATCGACGTGCCCCAGATCGCCTGCGGCGTGACGCACACGACCGAGGAAACCCATCGGATCATCGCTGAGAACCTTGGCGAGAGCGCCGTCTATGGCGGCAAGCTGTCGGGCCGGGGGCCGCGGTATTGTCCGTCGATCGAAGACAAGGTCGTTCGGTTCGCCGACAAGACCAGCCATCAGATCTTCCTGGAGCCGGAAGGGCTGGACGATCCAACGGTGTATCCGAATGGGATTTCGACCTCGGTATCGGAGGCGACGCAACTCGCCTTCCTGCGTACCATTCCCGGCCTGGAAGCGGTTGAGGTTTTCCGATACGGCTACGCCATCGAATACGACTACGTCGATCCGCGCGAGCTGACGGCGGCGCTGGAGGTCAAGAAGCGCCCCGGGCTGTATTTGGCCGGACAGATCAACGGCACCACGGGTTATGAGGAGGCTGCGGCTCAGGGGCTGATGGCGGGGCTGAACGCCGCGCGGTCGGCAGCCCGGCAGGAGCCGGTGATCCTGGGGCGTGATCAGGCGTATATCGGCGTCATGATCGACGACTTGGTGACGCGCGGTGTGACCGAACCGTACAGGATGTTCACCAGCCGGGCGGAGTATCGGCTGACGCTGCGAGCGGACAACGCCGATCTTCGGCTGACACCCCTTGCGATCAAGCTGGGCATCGTCGGCGAGAAGCGGCGCATTCGGTTTGAAGGCAAGGCCGCGGCGCTTGCAGCAGCGAGCACTGTTTCACGTGAAACACTGTTTACGCCGAACGAGGCTGGCGCGCTCGGTATCTCGGTCAATGCTGACGGGCGGCGAAGGTCGATGCGCGAACTGTTGGCCTTCCCCGACGTGACTTTGGATCACTTCGTTCCAGCCGTACCCATCATCTCGACGTGGAGCCCTGACGTACAGGAGCAGGTCCAGATTGACGCGGCTTACGCCAACTACCTGGATCGCCAATCGCAGGATGCCGACGCTCTGAAGGCTGAGGAGGGGCTGATGCTTCCGACTGATCTCGACTACGGCGCCGTCGGCGGTCTTTCGAACGAGGTCAAGGAGAAGCTGGCTCGCGTCCAACCTCGTACCCTGGGCCAGGCCGGCCGGATCGAGGGAATGACGCCGGGCGCGCTGACGGCGCTGCTGGCCCATGTGAAGCGCGCGCCCAAGGCGTCGGTCGCGGCTTGATGTTGGAGATCGAACAGCAAGCCTTTCGTTCGCGCGCCAATGCGTCTTCGGAGCAAATGGCCGACCTTGAGGCCTTCCGACTGCGGTTAGTCGAAGCCAACGCGGTGATGAATCTTGTGGGGCCGGATAGTCTGCCAGACTTCTGGAACCGCCACGTCTGGGACAGCGCGCAGCTGCTCGACCTGGCGCCAGAAGCCCGAACTTGGGCCGATCTGGGCGCCGGGGCCGGCTTCCCAGGCCTGGTGCTTTCCATCATGTTGAAGGGACGGGAAGGGGCGCATGTCTGGCTGATCGACAGCCTGGCCAAACGCTGCCGATTTCTTCAGGAGATGGTGGATGCATTGTCCCTGCCGGCGACGGTCGTCGTTGGTCGGGCTGAGGCGCAATCTTTGACATGCGACGTTGTCACCGCCCGCGCCGTTGCGCCGATGGAGAAACTGCTGAGTTATGCACAGCCCTACTTCCAAAGGGGTGCACAAGGTCTGTTCCTGAAGGGGGAGCGTGCCGAATCCGAGTTGATCGAAGCGCGCAAATCCTGGCATTTCGAGGCTGAACTGGCCCCGTCGCAAAGCGACGTGCGCGGCCGCATCGTGACAATCCGGAGCCTCCGCCGTGCCCGCTCAACGCGCTAGAAAGCCCGCCCGCGTCCTCGCGGTGTCCAACCAAAAGGGTGGAGTGGGCAAGACGACGACGGCGATCAACCTTGGAACCGCCTTGGCCGCGATTGGAGAGCGTGTGCTGATCGTGGATATGGACCCGCAGGGCAATGCCTCGACGGGTCTGGGTGTTCCACGTGAAACACGTCGAGTCACCATCTATGATGTCGTCGTGGATCAGCGCTCCGTCGCCGATGCGTCGGTACAGACTACGGTGCCGGGTCTGTGGATCGTGCCGGCTGACGCCGATATGTCGGGCGTCGAAATCGAACTAAGCCAGGCGGATCGCCGGTCCTATCGGCTGCGCGACGCCCTGCGCGCCCACGACGATGGCCCTACCGCGTATGACTATGTGCTGATCGACTGCCCCCCCTCGCTGAATTTGCTGACTTTGAATGCGATGGCGGCGGCGGATGCGGTGCTGGTGCCGTTGCAATGCGAGTTCTTCGCCCTGGAAGGCCTGAGCCAGCTGATGCGCACCATCGATATGGTCAAGCACAGCCTCAATCCATCGCTGGAAATTCAGGGTTTGGTCCTGACCATGTTCGACCGTCGTAGCGCCCTGTCGGGACAGGTGGCGAACGACGTCCGCGCGCACTTCGGCGACAAGGTCTATGAGAGCGTGATCCCGCGTAACGTCCGCGTCGCCGAGGCGCCGTCGTTCGGCAAGCCCGCGCTGATCTATGATCTGAAGTGCGCCGGCAGCCAGGCCTATTTGCGACTGGCCAAAGAAGTGGTGAAGCGCGAACGCCAGCGGCTGAAGCTGGCCGCCTGAGTTTTAATAGAACGGAAGAGTATCTTGGCTGAACGACAAAGAGGTCTGGGCCGCGGCCTGTCGGCGTTGTTGGGACAGGACGCCGAAGCGCCGGTCGCATCCGACGCGCCCGTGCCCGCCGGTGTGCAACGCGTGCCGATCGAAAGCCTGAAGCCCAATCCCGACCAGCCCCGCAAGACCTTCCGACAGGAGGATCTGGAGGAACTGACCGCCTCGATCCGCGACAAGGGCGTGCTGCAGCCGATCCTGGTGCGGACCCAACCGGGGGAGGACGGCGTTTGGCAGATCATCGCCGGCGAACGCCGCTGGCGCGCGTCGCAGGCGGCGCGCCTGACCGAAGTGCCGATCGTGGTCCACGAGATGGACGACGTCGAAGTGTTCGAAGTCGCGATCGTCGAGAACGTCCAGCGCGCGGACCTGAATCCTCTGGAAGAGGCCGAGGCCTATCGCGTTTTGATGGAGCGCTTTGGACGAACGCAGGATGCGGTGGCGGGCGTGATCGGCAAGAGCCGCAGCCACGTGGCCAACACCATGCGCCTGCTGCAACTGCCTGAGCGGGTGCTGTTCTATGTGCGTGAAGGCAAGCTGTCGGCGGGTCATGCCCGGGCGCTGATCAATACGCCCGATCCGGGTCAGCTGGCGGACATCGCCTTCGTGGATGGTCTCAGCGTCCGTGAGACCGAGGCTCTGGCGCGTCGAGCGGTGGAGGGACCGAAGCCGACCAAGGCCAAGTCGGCGTCGGCGGCCGCAGGCGGCGAGGGCGCGGCCGATGTCGCCGCCCTGCAGCAGGATCTGGCCGATGCGCTGGGCCTGAAGGTCCAGTTGTCGGACAAGGGGGGCAAGGGCGAGCTGACGATCGGCTACGGCTCGCTGGAGCAGCTCGACGACCTGTGCCGCCGTTTGATGCGCGGCTGAGCAGCGGACTGTGATAGGGTGCCGATATGACTGAAGACACGACACCCACCGCCGCCGACAAGCTGAAACAGGCGCTCGCCGCCAAGAAGGCCAAGGCTGGACACGGATTCAACGCCCAGCCGGGCGCGAAGGCGGAAGAGAAGGCTGTGTCGGCGCGCAACGTCGCCATGGCCCAGCCCGCCTTCCGCAAGGCGTCCAAGCGCGGCTAGGGCTAAAGCCCCAGCCGTCTGGCGCGACCTGCGATTTCCAGCAGCAGGCGTTCGGCGATCAGTTGGTCGGGCATTCCAGTCGTCTTGGTCGCGACATCGGCCGTGTTGATGCTGTCCAAGACTTCGTCCAAGGCTTCCAGCCGCCAGGACCGCGCCTGACGCAGCATTTCCGCCTCCTGTTTCCAGAAGACGCCGGCCGCCTTGGCGGCCTCCTTGGCGTTAGCGCCGTTGACCTGCAAGATATTGATCCGGCGAAGCTTTCCGAGGTGAATCGCGGCGGAGCGAACGGCGAGCACCGACGATTCGCCCTCGGCGAAGGCGCGCCTGAGCCCCGCTTGCGCCGGGCCGGGTCGCGCGCCGAAAGCCTGAAGCGCCGCATCTGACAGGGAGGCGTCCGGCTCGACGCCGAGATGATGCTCAAGCGCGTCCATATCCAGCGTCTTGCCGGAGCCGGGGCCAATGAACAGGGCCAGACGCTCGATCTCTTGCCGCATTAAACCCCGCTCGCGCGGCAGGCGCGCGACGAAGCGGTCCAGCGCGTCGGAGGTCAGGCCCACCTTGTCGGCGGCCAGGGCCTCGCGAACCATGCGGGCGACATCGCCGGTCTCGTCCTCATAGCAGACGATGCCGACCGCGCCGTTCTCCTTCTCGGCCGCCTTTCTGAGCGCGGATTCACGGCCCAACTGGTCGGCCTCGACCACCATCATGGCGTCGGGATTGTAGCCGCCATCGGCGTGGATTTTCAGCGCGGCTGCCAGAGCTTTGTCCACGCCGGGTTTCAGCGCCGACAGACGGATGCGCACCAGACGGCGACCGCCCATCAGGGACATGGCCGTCAGCGCCTCTTCCAGCTTCGTTTCATCGCCATCGATGTCGCTGTCGGTCAGGACGGTGACGTTGAAAGGGTCGTTCAGATCGGGCGTGACCGTTTTGCACAGCACCTCGGCCCGCTCGGCGACGCCCGATCGGTCCTTGCCGTGGATCACCGCCGCCCGGATCGCCGGATCGGGCGCCTTCAGAAAGCGATCGATCTCGGGGCGTTTGGCCAGGATCACGGGTTCGACAGCGCCTGCATCAGATCCAGTCGGATCAGGCGAGCCAGTTCGGCGGCGGCGCGCTCCTCGCCATCCTGCTGGGCGGCGATGGCGGCATAGGGCTGGTCGGCGGCAGCGTAGGTCGTGGTGACCGTTTCCGTGCCGCTGACGGGCGTTCCGCCGGCGGCCGGAGTCAGGGTCCAGGTGGCCTTGACCGTCAGTTCATAGCGGGTGGCGGTGTCGTCGATACGGCGACCCAGCGAGCGGCGGTTCTGCTGGACCTCTGTCGTCAGGCGATACAGCGGCGTCGCGCCGCGATCCCAGGCGAGCACGTCTTCCAGCTGCTCGCGCAAGCGATAGCCCAGGCGGTCGTCCTGCGTCGTGACGGCGATCCGGCGCAGGGATGACCCCACGGCCGGCTCGGCGTACATGGGCGTGAAGCCGCAGGCGGACACCGCCAGAGACGCGAGAACCGCGAGAGCCGCCGCAATACGCATCAGCCGGCCACCAGATTGACGATGCGGTCCTTGACCACGACGATCTTCTTCACGCTCAGACCCTCCAGCCGCGCCTTGACCGTTTCGTCGGCCAGGACCAGGGCTTCGACCTCGGACGGCTCCATGCCGCGCGGCACGCGGATTTCCGCGCGACGCTTGCCGTTGATCTGGATGGGCAGGACCACCTCGTCGTCGGCCGCGAGCGCAGCGTCCCACACGGGCCACGGCGCGTCCAGAACCATCCCGTCCTCACCCAGCCGCGTCCAGGCTTCTTCGGCCAGGTGCGGGGTGAAGGGGGCGATCAGGCGGGCCAGCGCCGACAGGGCCTGACGCTTGGCGTCGCCGCCGGCCTGGGCATTGTCGCGAATGGTGGCGACGAAGGCGTAGAGCTTGGCGATGGCCGAGTTGAAGCGGAAGCCTTCGACCCCTTCGGACACGGCCTTGATGGCCTTGTGCGTCTCGCGCAGCAGCTCGGCGTTGGCCTTGTCCTCGCCCGCGAAACCGGCGTCATAGGTGTCGAACAGGGACCAGGCGCGCTGGACGAAGCGGCTGGCGCCTTCGACGCCGCCGGGGGTCCACTGCACGTCCCGCTCGGGCGGACTGTCGGACAGGACGAACAGGCGACCGGCGTCCACCCCGTGGCTTTCCAGGATCTCGGCCGGGGCCACGACGTTCTTCTTGGACTTGGACATCTTCTCGATGTCGCCGATGACCAGGGTCTCGCCGGTCGAAAGCTGGCGGGCCGAGCGGACGCCGTTGTCGTTCCTGAGCTCCACATCGGTCGGCTCGACCCAGGCGCCGTCGGCGCGGCGATAGGTCTCGTGAACGACCATGCCTTGGGTGAACAGGCCGGCGAACGGCTCCTTCACCGACAGCATTCCGGCGTCAGACAGGGCGCGGGTGATGAAGCGGGCGTACAGCAGGTGCAGGACCGCGTGCTCGACCCCGCCGATATATTGATCGACAGCCAGCCAGCGGTCGGCGGCGGCCTTGTCGATCGGCGCCTCGGCCGTCGGATCGGTGAAGCGGGCGAAATACCAGCTGGAATCGACGAAGGTGTCGAGCGTGTCGGTCTCGCGCGTCGCATCCGCGCCACACGACGGGCATTTGACGTGCTTCCAGGTCGCGTGACGCGCCAACGGGTTGCCGGGCACGTCGAAGGTCACATCGTCAGGCAGGACGACGGGTAACTGGTCGGCGGGCACCTCGACCACGCCGCAGGACGGGCAGTGGATGATCGGGATCGGGCAACCCCAATAGCGCTGGCGGGAGACGCCCCAGTCGCGCAGGCGATAGATGGTCTCGGCGCGGCCCTGGCCGGCGGCCTCGACCTTGGCGATCGCGGCGGCCTTCGCGGCCTCGACGTCCATGCCGTCCAAGAAGTCGGAGTTGAAGATGCGGCCGGGGCCGACATAGGCCTCGGTCCCGATCTCGACGGTGTCGGAGTCGTCGGGTTTAACGACCGGCGTCACCGGCAGATCATATTTGCGAGCAAAGTCCAGGTCGCGCTGGTCGTGAGCGGGGCAGCCGAAGATGGCGCCCGAGCCATAGGTGGACAGCACAAAGTTGGCGGCCCAGACGGGCAGGGTCTTGTCCGGATCGAAGGGATGGCGGACGCGAACGCCCAGATCCACGCCCAGCTTCTCGGCCTTTTCGATCTCGGCCTCGCTGGTGCCGGTCTGAGCACAAGCCTTGATGAAGTCCGCCACGTCCGGCCGATGTTCGGCGATGGCCTTGGTCAGGGGATGGTCAGGCGCCAGAGCCAGGAAGCTGGCGCCGAACAGGGTGTCGGGGCGGGTGGTGTAGACCTCGATCGGATCGCGGGCGTGGTTGGGTTCGCCCTCGGGGGAGGCGGGCAGGAAGGTCGGCGCCTCGGCGATGTCCCACCACAGGGTCGCGCCCTTGGACTTGCCGATCCAGTTCTCCTGCATCAGCCGGACCTTTTCGGGCCAGCGGTCAAGGGTCTTCAGGCCGTCGATCAGGTCGTCGGCATAGTCGGTGATGCGCAGGAACCACTGGTTCAGCTTGCGCTTCTCGACCAGGGCGCCCGAGCGCCAGCCGCGTCCGTCGATGACCTGTTCGTTGGCCAGGACCGTGTTGTCGACGGGATCCCAGTTGACCACCGCATCCTTGCGATAGACCAGACCGCGCCGATACAGCTCCAGGAACCAGGCCTGCTGCTTTCCGTAGTATTCCGGGTCGCAGGTGGCGAACTCACGCGACCAATCCAGCGACAGGCCGAGCAGCTTCAGCTGCTCGCGCATATTGGCGATGTTGGAATAGGTCCAGCCTTTTGGGTGGATGCCGCGCTCCATGGCCGCGTTCTCGGCCGGCATGCCGAAGGCGTCCCAGCCCATCGGATGCAGAACGTCGTACCCCTGCGCGCGCTTGGACCGCGCCACCACGTCGCCCATCACATAGTTGCGGGCGTGACCCATGTGGATGTTACCCGACGGATAGGGGAACATCTCGAGCACATAGTATTTCGGCCGACCGGTATCCTTCGTGACGAAGGCGGAAGCCTCGGCCCATCGGGCCTGTTGGCGGGGTTCGGCGGTCTTGGGTTCGTAACGGGCCACGGTCGTCCTGAAAGTCGAAAGGGCGCTGACGCCCTCCCGGCTCAACTAGCCCGAAGGACGACAGCGCCCAAGAAGTAATGCGTCCTAAAAAGTCTTGGACGCGTCGCGCTCAAGCAGCCCGAAGGGCGATAGCGCCTACAAACACTCCAACGCAGGCTTAGCCTGCGTTGGACAGGTTCAGCTGGCGCGCTTTGGTCAGGATGGCGTTTTCCAGATCGGCTTCGGTCTGGGCGGCGACCGGGGCGGCGGTCCACTGACCATCGGCGCCCTTCACTTCCTTGGTCACCGTGACGTTCAGCGCGTCGGCGCGCAGACGGGTGTCCAGGATGAAGACGGTCGCCTTGAAGCGCTCGTTCGGCGTCTGGGGGTTGATGTACCAGTCATAGTTGATGACGCCGCCCCACGGATCGGCGGTCAGCAGCGGCATGAAGCTGAGGGTGTCCAGCGAGGCGCGCCACAGGAAGGCGTTGACGCCGATGCCCTGTTGCACGTTCGTCTTGGGCGCAGACTTCTTGCCGCCGACGAAGGGAATGCTCGAGCAGGCCGACAGGGACGCGCCCAGGGCCACGCCCGAGACCAGCACGACCGCGACGTTCCGAACCAGGGCCTTGTTGAGGCTCATCAAGAGAAGTCTCCGTAAACTCAGGGACGTGAGAGCCCTCGCCCGCACGCGCGCACGGCATGGGGAATGCCGACTGCCAGGCTCTATAACACGGCGAAAAGGGGCGATGACAAGGCGAAGTCGGTTCCCGTCGCATCGCGCGTCGCGGTGTTTTGTGAAGGGCATGCGAGATTTCGCCGGAATCCGCCGGAATCCCGTGACGCTTGAGACACATACGCCGACAACAATGCGCGGGAACCTTGTTATCGCCGGCTCATTGCGTTGACCGCGCAGACACCCGGTGTCTAATCGCGGGGCTCACGACCATATAAGGTCGGTTCAGGGTTGAAACGCCGCCTCATGGCGGGGTTCGAAGGATTTGGTATGCGGTTCGGCGGTTTTCTGGCTGTGATGATGGCGACGACGGCGATGGCCGCGTCGACGTCGGCGCTCGCCCAAAGCACATCCGCCGTTTCCCTTTCGGAGGCCCAGGCGGCGCAGCGCAATGCGCCGGCGCCGCAGCGTCGCGGCCTGCGCCTTAACGATCGTGGCCGCTGGGGCCTGGATTTCAACCTGAACCAGCCTGTGGGTCGCGAGACCGACTGGGGTGATGTCGAGGCCGGCGCCTACTATCGCTTGAACGACCGTCTGCGTGTGGGCGCCGCCGCCGCGGTCAGCACGCCGGAAGCCGATCCGGCGCGCGCGCCCGAAACCAACGGCCGGGCCCAGCCCCGCGTCCGTCTGGAAACCATCTTCAAGTTCTGATTTCGACAAGTCAGCGAAACGCCGACTGGATCGCATCAACCGCCGCCAGGCCGCAGGCGCCAGTGTATGCGAGCGTTTCGGCGTTTTCTGGCGTGACGCCGCCCAGCGCATAGACGGGCAGGCGGGCGGCTTTCACGTTCTGCTCGAATGCCGCGACGCCCAAGGCGATTTTGCTGGCGGACGCGCCGCCAGCCGCAAACACTGGCGACAGGATCAGGGCGTTCAGGTTTTTAGGCGGCGGGGATAGGCCGTGCCAGGCCGCCGTCAGAATCCAGCCGGGTCGGTCCGAGCGGATGCGCGCTACTTGGTCCGCGGCACGTTCGGGAAGGTGCAGCCCGTCGGCGTCGATCGCCTCGGCCAGATCGGGGGCCAGCCCGACCAGCAGTTTCACGTCCCGATCGGCCGTCGCTTCCCGAAGCCGATGCCCCGTCTCAATGGCATCGGAGGCGCCGAAGGCGCGATAGACCACGGCCGAGCCGGCAGGCAGGCGCGCCGCCGTCTCCCACGGTCGGGGCGTGCGATCCGGGTCGGTGAAGAACAGCATCGCCGGCAAGGCTGCGGCGGCCGGGCTGACAGCGGCGGCGGCGCGGTTTAGAGCGGTCGCGGCGTTCCAGAGCGCGCGCGCATCGTCGCTGTAACCGGCCGGCAGGATCATGACCTCTTCTTCCTCCGCTTTTTCCGCCCCGTCCATCGCCGAAAGGGTCGTCGAGGTGCGGGCGCGCATCGACGCCGCCTGCCATGCGGCCGGTCGGGATCCAACGGGCGTGACCCTGACCGCCGTTTCCAAGACGCAAGCCCCAGAGGCTATCGACGCTATCCTGACGACGGGTCAGCGGATCTTCGGCGAAAACCGGGTGCAGGAGGCCGAGGGCCGGTGGGCCGACCGTCGCGGGGTCGTGCCGGGCCTGGAGCTGCGGCTGATCGGCCCCTTGCAGACCAACAAGGCCGAGGATGCGGTCGCCCTGTTCGATGTGATCGAAACCCTGGACCGCGAAAAGCTTGCACGAGCCTTGGCGCAGGCGGGTGAAAAGCGCGGCCGATCCCCGCGCGTCCTGGTCCAGGTGAACACGGGCGCGGAGCCCCAGAAGGCCGGCGTCCTGCCCGATGCCGCCGACGCCCTGATCGCAGCGGCCCGCGACACCTATGGGCTGACGGTCGAGGGATTGATGTGCATTCCCCCGGCGGATCAGGACGCAGAGCCGCATTTTCAGATGTTGCGGGACATGGCCGAACGCAACGGTTTGTCGGTCCTGTCGATGGGCATGAGCGGCGATTATGAGGCCGCCATCCGGTGTGGTGCGACGCACGTCAGGGTCGGAACGGCCTTGTTCGGGGAACGAAATCGACCCGAAACGCCCTCTAGCTCGTAACCCGATGTGAATATTCGCACCCCCAAGCCTTGGCGCGGGGGCCAAGCCTCGCCATTGTCTGTCCCATGCCTACGCCCAAGACCATTCTGATCATCGACGACGACGACGACCTGCGCGAGGCCTTGGCCGAGCAGCTGAACCTGCATGAGGAGTTTCGGACCCAGCAGGCGTCGACCGCCACGGACGGGGTGCGGATGGGGCGCGAGATTCGCGCCGACCTGATCCTTCTGGACGTCGATCTGCCCGACATGGACGGCCGCGAGGCCTGTCGCCTGTTGCGCAAGGACGGGGTTTCGACGCCGGTCATCATGCTGACGGCGCAGTCGGCGGACGCCGACGCCATCCTGGGCCTGGACGCCGGGGCCAACGACTATGTCACCAAGCCCTTCCGGTTCGCCGTGCTGCTGGCGCGCATTCGCGCGCATTTGCGTAGCCATGAACAGTCGGAAGACGCCGTCTTCACCATCGGCCCCTACGAGTTCCGGCCCGCCGCCAAGGTGCTGATGGACGCCAAGGGCAAGAAGGTGCGGTTGACCGAGAAGGAAACCAACATCCTGAAATACCTCTATCGCGCCGGGGCCAAACCGGTGTCGCGCGAAGAGTTGCTGACCGAGGTCTGGGGCTACAACGCCGGGGTCACGACCCATACGCTGGAAACCCACATCTATCGTCTGCGCCAGAAGATCGAGCCGGAACCCGGTCACGCGCGCTTGCTGCTGACCGATGCGGGCGGATACCGGCTCCAGCCGTAAGGCTCAGTCGGCCGTCTTCGGGCGGACCGTGAACAGCTGCAGGAAGACGTGGACCAGCGGGCCGATGGTCACGGCGTAAAGCACCGTCCCTAGGCCGACCGATCCGCCGAGCAGCCAGCCGACGGCGATGACGGTCAGTTCGATACTGGTCCGAACCCATTTCACGGGCCAGCCGGTTTGGGCGACGATGCCGGTCATCAGGCCGTCGCGCGGGCCGGGACCGAGGCCTGCGCCGATATAGGCCCCGCTGGCGACGCCGTTCAAAACGATCCCTGCGATCAGCACGCCGGCTCGAAGCGGTAGGCCCAGGTGGGACGGGATCCAGTCCAGGCCGACGTTGGCGACCGTGCCGATGACCAGCACATTGGCGACGGTCCCGACCCCTGGCTTCTGGCGCAAGGGAATCCACAACAGCAGCACGGCCATACCGATTATATTGACCACCAGACCGAAGCTGATTCCGGCTGGCCCGGCGAACCGTTCGAACACACCTTGGTTCAGTACGTTCCACGGATCCAGACCGAGATCGGCGCGAACGATTAAGGCGATGGAGAGGCCGTAGAGGACGAGGCCGATGAACAGCTGGATCAGGCGACGGGTCATAAACCGATCGGATGCGCCAAACTGGCTGTGGAAAACAGAGCCAGTTATGCCATTCTGGCCTCATGTCGTCGCGGTCGATCGGTCTTGTTTCCCTGACACGCCATCTCGGCGCCTGGCGGTCGCCGGGCGCTGGCGCAGCCTATCGGCAGCTGGCGGGGGCGGTACGACTGCTGATTCTGGATGGCCGACTACCCTTGGCGGCGCGGTTGCCCGGCGAACGGGAACTGGCTCAGGCGCTGGGCTTGAGCCGCACGACCGTCTCGGCCGCCTACGGACGCTTGCGGGACGACGGGTTCCTGACCGGCGGGCAGGGCGCCGCCGCGCGCACCAGCCTGCCGACCGGACCGGCGCCGCGTCATGAGACGACGCCAACGGACAGGGCCGGCCTGATCGACATGACCGCCGCCGTCCTGCCGGCCGATCCCAATGTGCATGCGGCCTATGTGCGGGCGCTGGAGCGGTTGCCGGCGAACCTGCCGGGACATGGTTATGAGACGGCGGGGCTGGAGGAACTGCGTGAGGCGGTGGCGGCCGGCTATCGGCGGCGCGGCCTGGCGACCTCGTCGGGGCAGATTCTGATCACGCACGGCGCGCACAACGGACTGGTGCATCTTCTGCGCCTGACGACGCGTCCCGGCGCCCCGGTGGTGTTCGACCATCCCACCTATCCGCAGGCGATCGACGCCATCCTGGCGGCGGGCGGCCGCGCCGTGCCCGTCGCCTTGCTGGACGGCGAGGGCGAGGAGGGTTGGGATGTCGAGGGTCTGATTGCGGCCTGCCGAAGCAGCAACGCGGCGATGGCCTATCTGGTGCTGGACCACAACAATCCGACCGGGCGGATGATGCGAGGGGCGGACCGGACGCGCTTGCTGGCGGGGCTGAAGGGGGCCGAGACCCTGTTGGTGCTGGATGAGACCCTGGTCGAACTGACCTTGAGCGGACCGCCGGCGCTCAGCGCCTCCGCCGTCGATGCGCCGCGGATCGTCAGGCTGGGTTCGATGTCCAAAAGCGTCTGGGGCGGTTTGCGCATCGGCTGGATCCGCGCTGACCGGGCGGTGATCCAGCGTCTTGCCCAAAGCCGCGCCAGATTCGATCTGGGTGTTCCGATTCTGGAGCAGTTGGCGGCGGTCGAACTGTTGAATGACGGCGGCAAGGCCCTGGCGGCGCGCCGACCCCTCTTGCGCGCCCGGCGGGATCATCTGCGGGCGCGGCTCGCTGAAAAACTGCCTGACTGGGTCTGTCCGCGCCCGGCTGGGGGATTGTCCGTGTGGGCGCGGCTGCCGGCGCCGATCAGTTCCGCACTCACGATCGCGGCCGAAGCCGAAGGCCTGCGTCTCGCCGCCGGTCCGCGATTCGGCGTCGACGGCGCCTTCGAACGCCGGCTGCGCTTGCCCTACACCTTGCCGGAAGATCAGTTGGATGAGGTGGTGATTCGGCTCGGGCGCGCCGCCAAGAGGGTCGGTCGCGGTCGAAAAGCGCTGGCGTCGCCCAAGCCCGTCGCCGTCTATTGAGGGTTCAGACGTCCAGATCGACCGTCACCGGCGCATGGTCGCTGGGACGATCCCACTCGCGGACGTCGTCATGGATGCGTGCGGTGTTCTTGACCACGGCGGGAGTCAGGCCGGGCGACGTCCAGATGTGGTCCAGGCGCAGGCCGCGATTCGATTTGCGGAAGTCGGCGGCGCGGTAGCTCCACCAGCTGGCCAGTTTCTGGGGCTCTGGGAAACGGTCGCGCAGCACGTCTGCGAAACCGCCGGTGTCCTGAAGGCGGTTCAGGGTCTCGACCTCGATCGGCGTGTGGCTGACGATCTTGGACATATAGCGGTGGTTCCAGACATCGCCTTCGCCGGGGGCGATATTGAAATCGCCGGCCATGACCAGGGGACGAGACTTGTCCTGCTTGGCCACGATGGCGGTCAGCTGTTCATAGAAGTCCATCTTGTGATCGAACTTGGGGTTCAGCGTCCGGTCGGGAACGTCGCCGCCGGCCGGGATGTAGAAGTTCTGCACGTCGATGCCGGACACGCGGGCCGAGACGCAGCGCGCGTGACCCAGTTTGCAGACCTGGAAGGTGTCGCTGTCCTCAAGCGGCAGACGGCTGGCGATGGCGACGCCGTGCCAGCCTTTCTGGCCCGCCACGCGAAGGTGGGGTATGCCCATCTCCTCGAAAGCGCCGCGCGGAAACTGGTCTGTCGTGCATTTGATCTCCTGCAGCATCAGGACATCGGGCGCGCGTTCGGCGACGAAACGGGCGACCTGGTCGATGCGCAGGCGGACGGAGTTGATGTTCCAGGTGGCGAGGCGAAGAGTCATGCCCCCGTCTAGCAGGCGCACGGCGTAAAAAAAGCCCGACCGCGACGGGCCGGGCTCTGGGAGGTTCGTCTCTCTCGCCGCCGGGGAGGGGGATATTCCAGGGCGGTAGAACGGCCGCCGCCGCTCGTGTGCTCAAAGTGTCACTGACGATCATAAAAGTCAAATCGTCACAATTGTCCGCTTGCGCGTGCTGATTATGAAACAGTCAGGACGCGGATCAGTCTCGCTGCGTTTGCGCCTGCGGCGCCGTCGCCCATTCGCCGCGCCAGTCGTAACTGAGCGTCACGCAGTGTCGATAGGCGCCGTCCGACCACCGACCCACAGCCTGCATGGTCAGGGGTCGAGGCGCACGGACGCGGCCCATGATCAGCCAGACCTCGTCGGCGCCGGGACACAGGGCGCGCGACAGGCCGCGGCCGTCGCCGTCCTGATCGATGGCGTAGATGTCGTTTTCCTCGGCGCCTTGCGGCAAGACGCGTCGCGCGGCGTCCGGTCCGCCGCGCGTGAAGCCCGCAGTGCCGCGCGCGGTGGTGGAGAACAGACGCTCCACCTGCACCGCGCCGAACAGGCCGCGCCGCACCTGCAAGGTGACGCCCTTGGTCAGCGCTTGGGTGATCCGGTCCGACGCATTATAGGCCAGGTAGCGGGTGTCCGCCTGCGCGGGCGCCGCCGCCGAACCGACGGCGATCAGGGCGAGAGCGGTGGCGGTGATACGGCGCATACGTTTCTCTTCCTCAGGTTTTGCGGCGAGAACGGGGCCTGATCCGATCAGTGCTCGCCGAGGCAGCGCAGCGCGACCTCGAGATTGCGCAGGCCGTCTTCGCCGGTGACGGCCGGCGTTTCGCCGGTCGTAATGGCGCGGGCGAAGGCCTCCAGCTCCTTTTTCAGCGGTTCGGCCGGCCAGCTGTTGAGCATCCGGGTCGAGTAGGAGCCGTCCGGCTGCTGGCCGAAGTATTCGGTGACCTGGCGCGTGATCAGATCGGCGACGATGAACTTCGTCTTGGTCGCGACTTGCAGCGTGCGGGTCTTGTAGGGGGTGACCCAGTTGGTGGTGATGTGGGCGATCACCCCGCTGTCCAGGCGGAACTGGAGCAGGGCCGTGTCCTCGCGATCGGCGCGCGTGCGGGCCAGTTGCGGCTGGACCTCGACGATCTCGGAACCCGTCAGGTGGCGGATGATGTCGATATCATGGACGGCCAGGTCGATGACCACGCCGACCTCGCCCATGCGCGGCGGGAAGGGACCGACCCGCGTGATCTGGATCGAGATGATGTCGTCATCGGCGACGGCGCGCTTGACGGTTTCGACCGCCGGATTGAAGCGCTCGACCTGACCGACCATCAGGACCCGGTCATTGGCCTTGGCCGCATCGATCATGCGCTGGGCGTCGGCGACGCTGGCGGCGATCGGCTTTTCGACCAGGACGTGGACGCCCTTTTCCAGCAGGGCGACGCCGATTTCGGCATGGAAGCGGTTGGGCGTGGCGACGATGGCGGCGTCCAGACCGGCATCGACGAAGGCTTCAGCCGCCGTGACGGGCGATGCGCCATAGGCGGCGGCGACGCCCTCGGCCGTCACCGCATCGGGATCGAAGACGGTGGTCAGGTCGAACTCGCGCATCTCGGAGGCGACGCGCGCATGGTTGCGGCCCATGACGCCGACGCCGGCGACGCCGATCTTGAGGGCGGGGGTGTTCGGCATCGGCTTAGCCCTTGTAGCTGGCGACGGCGGCGACGACCTTGTCCTGGGTCGCCTCGTCCAGATCGGCGTGCATCGGCAGGCTGAGGACCCGGTCCCTCAGCTGTTCGGTGACGGGCAGGCCGCCCGCGCCCTGCGGGAAGCGCTGATAGGCCGGCTGCATGTGCATGGGCACCGGATAATAGACGGCGGTGGGCACGCCCTGATCCTTAAGGTGCGCGGCCAGACCGTCGCGATCCTCATGCTCGATCGTGTATTGCGCCCAGATGGAGACGCCGCCGTGGATGACGTGGGGCACGGCCGAGACATGGGGCGCGAGCAACTCGTTGTAGCGGGCGGCGATCCGGTTGCGCCATTCTATCTCCTGACCGAAGACCTTCAGCTTCTCGATCAGGATGGCGGCTTGGATGGTATCCAGCCGGCTGTTCATGCCGATGCGCATGGCCAGATATTTGGGGTCGTGGGCGAAGGCGGCGGCGCCGGCCTCCAGGTCCTTGGCGACGACCTTGCCGTGCACGCGCAGGGAATCCATTTCCTGCGCCAGATCGTCGTCGTTGGTCAGCACCGCACCGCCGTCGCCGTAGCAGCCCAGGGGCTTGGCCGGGAAGAAGCTGGTCGTGGTGACATCGGCCCACTTCAGGGGATGGTCGCCGTTCAGGGTGCATCCGAAACCTTGCGCCGAATCCGAGATCAGCTTCAGCCCATGGCGGTCGCAGATGGCGCGGATGGCGGGATAGTCGGCGGGCTGACCGAACAGGTCGACGGCGATGACGACCTTGGGCGTCAGGCGCCCTTCGGCCTTGACCGCTTCGATGGCCGCCTCAAGCTTGGCCGGGTCCATATTGTAGGTGTGGGCGTCGACGTCCACGAACACGGGCGAGGCGCCCAACCACGGCACGACCTCGGCCGTGGCCGTGAAGGTGAAGCTGGGGCAGAAGACGGCGTCGCCGGTGCGGACGCCCCAGGCGATCAACGGCAGGATCAGGGCGTCGGTGCCGTTGCCGCAGCCCAAGGCGTGTTTGGCCTGACCGAAGGCGGCGAGGTCGGCCTCGAACTGGCGGACCTGCGGACCCATGACCCAGGCGCCGCCGACGACGGCCTCCTGAACGGCGGCCTCGATCTTGCCGCCAAGGCGCTGGCGCTGGGCCTGAAGGTCGATGAAGGGGATCATGGGGGACGCTCTCCACGGGGGATCGGGGGCGGCGGCCGGACAGGCGGGCCGCGAATGTCGGGTCGTCCTAGCAAGATCGGGCGCGCGGGCCAAATCGCGCGGCGTCACATCGCGTTGCCCTTTGCTACCGCACACAGGTCTTGGCGCCCGTCGGCTTGCGTCCTAAGCCAGCGCCATGACGACGCTTTCCGCCGCCCGGACCAGGGTCTCGAACTGGTTGTTCGACCATGCCCTGCCGCTGTGGGCCGAGCGGGGCGTGGACGCGCAGGGGCGGTTCTTCGAGCAGCTGGATTTCGACGGCCGGCCGGTGACCGGTCTTCGTCGTCGCACACGGGTTCAGGCGCGTCAGGTCTATGTGTTCTGTGAAGCGGCGGCCTTGGGATGGGCGCAGGGCCGTGCGGTGGCCAAGGCCGGGCTGGATCAACTGATAGCCGACCGCCGACGTGACGACGGCCTTTGGGTCGCGGCGACCGATGACGACGGCGTGGTGGTCGATGAGACGCCTGATCTTTACGACCTGGCCTTCGTTCTGTTCGCGCTCGCGGCGGCGCACCGCGTCCTGGATGATGCGCGAGCGCGGCCTCTGGCGCTTGAGACGCTGGCTGCGATCGATCGGTTGATGGCGTCTTCGCGGGGAGGATGGGAGGAGGCCCTGCCGCCACGCCTGCCGCGTCGCCAAAATCCCCACATGCATATGCTGGAGGCCATGCTGGCCTGGCAGGCGATCGCGCCCGATCCGGCGTTCGAGGCGGCGGCGCGGGCGTCGCTGGACCTGTGCAAACACTGCTTCCTGATCGACGGCGCGATCCGCGAATATTTCACTGAGGACTGGTCCGCCGATACAGCGACGGGTCACGTGATCGAGCCGGGCCACCTCGAAGAATGGACCTGGCTGCTGAAACAGGCCGGGAAAGATTCAGAGCTGGCCACGGCGCTGCACCGTCGGGCGGCGGCGCAGGGTTACCGCGACGGATTCGCCATCCGTGAGATCGGCCCTGCGGGAGAGACGCTGGATGGCGGGCGGCGTTTGTGGGCCCAGACCGAGGCCATTCGTACGGGGTTGAGTTTTGGCGACGCGGGCGTTTCAGGCTTGATCGACGCCGTGTTCGACACGCATCTCGCCACCGCCGTGCCGGGCCTATGGGTGGACAGCTACGACGCCGAAGGCCGCTCTCACGATACGGCGGCGCCTGCGTCCAGCCTCTATCACCTGATGACCGCCTTTTCGGAACTGCTTCGGAGCAACGCATGACCGGCCGGCCCGCCGCCTTTCTGGATCGGGACGGGGTGCTGATCGAGGACAGCGGTTATCCGCATCGGCCTGAGCATCTGAAGCTGATCCCCGGTGCGGCGGCGGCGGTGCGGCGGATGAACCAAGCCGGTTATCGCACCGTGATCGTGACGAACCAGTCGGGCGTGGCGCGGGGCCTGTTCGGCGAAGAGACGATGAACGCCTTCAACGATCTGCTGGTCGCGCGACTGGCCGAAGAGGGGGCGATTATCGACGCCGTCTATTCCGCGCCCTTCCATCCCGAGGCGATCGAGGCGCGCTATCGCCATCCCGACCACCCTGATCGCAAACCCAATCCGGGCATGTTGCTGCGGGCTATAGCTGAGCACGATCTGGATCCGACGCAGTCCTTCATCATCGGCGATCAGAAGCGGGATCTGCAGGCCGGAGAGCGGGCGGGGGTGGCGGGCTATCTCTTCGAAGGCGGCGATCTGGACGCTTTCGTCCGCGATGTGGTCGGTCTCTAAGACCGGGCGTCGCATTTCCTCGCCTGGTGAATTACTCTGATCCAAAATCGGAGGACATCGCCAATGAGCGCGCCCTATCTATTCGTTGAACGCCGCTGGACCTCGCCGGATGGCCTCTCTCTCTTTGCGCGGGATTATGCGCCCGCCGCCGGAACTGCGCGGCCGCCGGTGATCGCCATCCACGGCCTGACCCGCAACAGCGCCGATTTCGAAGCCATCGCGCCGCTGCTGGCCCAGAGCGGGCGGCGGGTGCTGGCGGTGGATGTGCGCGGGCGTGGCCTGTCGAACCGTGCGCCCGACCCCATGACCTATATGCCCGATGTCTATGCGCGCGACGTTCTGGCCCTGATGGAGCAGGCCGGGATCGACCGCGCCGTCTTCGTCGGCACCTCTATGGGCGGGCTCATCACCATGGCGCTGACGGCGATCCGGCCCAAGGCGGTGGTCGCGGCGATCCTGAACGACATCGGGCCGGAGGTGGCGCCGGAAGGTCTGGCGCGGATCGCAGCCTACAGCGGCCAGCCGGTCGAGATCGGCTCGTGGGCCGATGCGGCGGCCTATGCGAAGCGGATCAATTCGGTGGCCTTCCCGCACTATACGGATGCGGACTGGGACGCCTTCGCGCGACGCATTTTCCGCCAGCAGCCAAACGGCGAGATCGCGCTGGACTACGATCCCGACATCGCCGTGCCGATCCGGGCGGCCGGGGCCAAGGCGTTGGTCCCCAATCTGTGGCCCATGTTCAGGCGGCTGGCGAAGAAGAGGCCGACGCTGCTGGTGCGGGGAGCCAACTCCGACTTGCTGAGCGCCGACATCGCTGCGCGGATGAAGAAGGCGGCCCCGACCATGGCCTATGTCGAGGTTCCCGGCATCGGCCACGCGCCCATGTTGGACGAGGCCGAGGCCAAGGCCGCGATCTTCGAGTTTTTGGCCGAGATCGATTAGTCCCTGGTTGGATCGACCCGTGATGTGTCGCCGTAGGTCAGGGCCAGGAAGACGTCTTCCAGGTCCGGATCTTCGGTGGTGATGTCGGCGATGGTGACGCCGGCGGCGCGCACGGCGTTGATGACCTGTTCGACCGACGACTGTCCCTTCTTGTAGGCGACCGCGAAGGCGCCGCCCGGACGGGGCGTGACCTCGAAGCCAGCCAGCACCGGCGGCGTCGCCTGGGGCGTTTCAGGGGTCACGACGACATTGCGGCTGTCCAGACGGCGCAGTAGCTGCGGCGTCGGCTCGCACGCCACCACCTCGCCCCGGTTGACGATGGCGATGGTGTCGCAAAGCTCCTGCGCCTCTTCGAGATAGTGGGTGGTCAGGACGATGGTCACCCCCTCTTCGTTGATGCGGCGGACGTAGGCCCACAGCTGGCGACGCAGTTCGACGTCCACGCCGGCCGTCGGCTCGTCCAGGATCAGGATGGGCGGATTGTGGACCAGGGCCTTGGCCACCATCAGGCGGCGCTTCATGCCGCCGGACAGGGCGCGGACATAGGCGTTGGCCTTGTCCGACAGGCCCAACGCGGCCAGCAGTTCGTCGGACCGGCGCTCGTCCTTGGGCACGCCGTAAAAGCCCGCCTGCACCTCCAACGATTCACGCGGGGTGAAGAAGACGTCGGCGACGATCTCCTGTGGCACGACGCCCAGAGCGGCGGCGGCGTCGCGCGGCTCCTTGTCGATGTCACGGCCCCAAATGGTCACAGAGCCTTCGGATTTCTTCACCACCCCGGCCAGGATGTTGATCAGGGTCGATTTGCCGGCGCCGTTCGGGCCCAGCAGGCCGAAAACCGAGCCGCGCGGAATGACCAGATCGACGCCCCGCAGGGCCGTCTTGGGAGCGGCCTTCTTGGACCCGGCATAGGTCTTCTTCAGTCCCCGCACCTCGATGGCGTTGTCGGGCAGGGCGGGGGTCTCTGACATGGTCGGTTATTCACTCGGACGGGACGGCGAGCGGCATAGGTAGGGCGAGGGACCGCAATCGCCAACCTGTCTAACCAACAGTATTAGACAAGTAGGCCTGTCCATGTGTCAATGGTGCTTGACTTGACCATTTCGCGTGTCTAGCTTGCTTGTCATAAAGACAACTGAACTTGATGGAGACCGCCATGACCCCCGTTCAAAAAGCCAAGACGCCTCTGACCCGCACTCGCCTGATCGGCTTCGTCGCCATGGCGGTCTGCGCCATTGGCTACATCGGTGGAGGACTCGCGCTGCTGGCGGGCAAGACCGATCAGATCGAGATGACGCATGCCGCCATCGCCGGCGCCGCCCTGCTGGTGATCGGCGAGATCGGTCTGTGGGTCGGTGCGGCCTGTCTGGGCCTGACGCTGTTCAAGAAGCGCAAGGCGATGCTGAACCGTCTTCTGGGCCGTCGCCCGGCGACGCCCAGTGAGGTTTGACCTTCGGGGCCGGTCCGCCTAGGAAGCCCGCAAGCCTTTCAGACCCGGACCGGACCATGCCTCCCCGCCATTCCGACGCCATCTTCCCGCCGCCCGAAGAGATCGTCGTCTCGACCAAACGCGTGGCCTGCGACGGCGGCGGCGGGGCACTGGGGCATCCGCTGGTCTATATGGACATGGGCGAGGACGACTTCATCGAGTGCGGCTATTGCGACCGGCGTTTCGTCCTGTCGGCCCACGCCCACGACGAGAACGAATATCTGAGCCCCGCGGCCCGCGCGCCCGAGGCCCACTGAGACCGTAACCTCAGTTCAGTCGCGGTGTCGCGGCGGTTGGGTCTATAGACGGCTGACACGCTGTTCGGACGGAGACGAGCCTTGCGCTATCTGCACACCATGGTCCGGGTAAAGGACATCGACGCCTCGCTGCACTTCTATTGCGACCTTCTGGGTCTGCAGGAGGTGCGCCGCACCGAGAACGAGGCGGGTCGGTTCACGCTCGTCTTTCTCGCAGCGCCCAAGAATCTGGAACAGTCGGCGGCGGAACGCTGCCCCGAGGTCGAGCTGACCTTCAACTGGGATCCGGAAGAGTATCAGGGTGGCCGCAACTTCGGTCACCTGGCCTATAAGGTCGATGATATCTACGCCGCCTGCCAGAAGCTGATGGACGGCGGCGTGACGATCAACCGTCCGCCGCGCGACGGCAACATGGCCTTCGTCCGCTCGCCCGACGGCATCTCCATCGAATTGCTTCAGGAAGGCGCGCCGCTGGCGCCGGCTGAGCCCTGGGCATCCATGCCGAACGTCGGCGCCTGGTGATGACGGCGCGGACGGCGGCTCTGCTGACGGTTGCGGCGGTCGTGTTGTCGGCCTGCGCCTCGACCACCGAGAGCAACACCGGCCGCACGGCGACGGAGCAGCTGCTCCTGGCGCGCGCCTCGGACCGGGCGGTCGAGGGGCTGGTCCTGCCGCTGCCGACGGGCGCTTCCGTCTTCATCGACGACGCCTATTTCCAGGGCGAGGGCACCCGCTATGCCGTCAGCGCGATCCGGGGGGCGATCTCAGACGCCGGTTTCAGCCTGGCCCGCAACAAAGACGAGGCGAACGCCGTGTTCGAGATCCGCGCCGGCGCCCTGTCGCTGGAGCAGATGCGGCGCGTCTTCGGCATCCCCGAGATGCGGATCCCGATCAACGAGACCTTCAACGTCGTCTCCCTGCCGGAACTGTCGGTCTACAGCCACCGGGACCGGGTTGGGGTCGCCGAGTTTTCCGGCTTCCTTTACGAAGCCAAGACCGGTGCGCCGCTGGGCGCGGTGGTGCCGATGATCGGCACCTATCGCATCCGCAGCCACAAGGCCTTCATGGTCGTGTCCTGGGGTCAGCAGCAGGCCCAGCCGGGTCAACGCGATCCCGGATCGAGCTGGACCGAATTCTGACGCTGACGCGAGGGCGTTGGAGCCCTATGTTCCGGCCATGACCGAGACGACTGCGCCCGAAAATCCAGAGACCGAACGCCCGATGACGCAGGATGGCCCTGCGCTGCGGCTGTGGATGATCGACGCCTCGGCCTACATCTTTCGCGCCTATCACGCCCTGCCGCCTCTGACGCGCAAGTCCGACGGCCTGCCGGTCGGCGCGGTCCAGGGCTACTGCAACATGCTTTGGAAGCTGCTGAAGGACATGAAGGGCGCGGATGGCCCGACGCACCTGGTGGCCATCTTCGACCATTCGGAAAAGACGTTCCGCAACACCCTGTACGATCAGTACAAGGCCCACCGTCCGCCGCCGCCCGAGGACCTGGTGCCGCAGTTTCCGCTGGTGCGCGAGGCGACGGCGGCGTTCGGAGTCCATTGCGTCGAGCTGCCCGGCTATGAGGCCGACGACCTGATCGCCACATACGCCTGCAAGGCGCGCGACGCGGGCGGGGAGGCGGTGATCGTCTCGTCCGACAAGGATCTGATGCAGCTGATCGGCGGCGGCGTCGTGATGTGGGATCCGATGAAGGATCGGCGTCTGGCCGAGCCTGAGGTCTTCGAAAAGTTCGGCGTCGGCCCTGAGAAGATGGTCGACCTGCAGGCCTTGATCGGCGACAGCGTGGACAACGTCCCCGGCGCCCCAGGCATCGGACCGAAGACGGCGGCGCAGCTGCTGGACGAATACGGCGATCTGGACACCCTGTTGGCCAATGCGGGTGAGATCAAACAGCCCAAGCGCCGCCAGACTCTGATCGACTTCGCCGACCAGATCCGTCTGTCGCGCGAACTGGTGCGCCTGACCTGCGATGCGCCGGCACCCGAGGCGATCGACGATTTCGCCGTGCGCGATCCCGATCCTGCGATCCTGTCGGCCTTCTTGGAGACGATGGAGTTCCGCTCGCTGCAGCGCCGCGTCGGCGACGGCAAGGCCGGGCCCAGCGACGTTTCCGCCTTTGCGCCCAAGCGTGCGCCGAACCTAAACGCGCCGGTCGCCACCCCTCGCTATGGCCAGGTCGTCGAAGGCCCCGCCGAGGTTCAGACCTTCGATCACGCGGCCTACGAATGCGTCCAGACCGAAGAGGCGCTGGATCGCTGGATCGCGCGCGCGACCGAGGTCGGCGTCGTCGGCTTCGACACCGAGACCGATACGTTGTCGGCGACCCATGCTGGCCTGTGCGGCGTGTCGTTGGCGGTGGGGCCGAACGAGGCCTGCTACATCCCCCTGACGCACGAGCACGAGCCGCAGGCCGGCGAGGGTGGTCTCTTTGGCGAAGCGGGAGAGACGCCCGAGCCGATCCATCAGCTGGACAAGCCCACGACCCTGGCCAAGCTGAAAACGCTGCTGGAAGACCCGTCGGTCCTGAAGGTGCTTCAGAACGCCAAATACGACATCGCCGTCATGGGGCGTCGGGGCATCCGCGTCGCGCCCTACGACGACACGATGTTGATCTCCTATGTGCTGGAGGGCGGGCTTCACGGGCACGGCATGGACGAGCTGGCGCGCCTGCACCTGGGCCACGAGCCGATTCCGTTCAAGAGCGTGGCGGGTACCGGCAAGAGCCAGAAATCCTTCAAGCACGTCGCGCTGAAACCGGCGTCGGAATATGCGGCCGAGGATGCGGATGTGACCCTGCGGCTGTGGCGGATTCTGAAACCCCGCCTGGCGCGGGAGGGCCTGTCCACCGTCTACGAGACGCTGGAGCGCGGCATGCCGACGGTGCTGGCGGACATGGAGCTGAACGGCGTCCGCATCGATCCCGACCGGCTGAAGCGGCTATCCAGCGAATTCGGCCTGCGCATGGCCGAGCTGGAGGCCCAGGCTCATGAGATCGCCGGGCGGCCCTTCAATATCGGCTCGCCGCGCCAGATCGGCGAGATCCTGTTCGGCGAACTGAACCTGCCGGGCGGCAAGAAGACCGCCTCGGGTCAATGGGGCACCGACGCCAGCGTGCTGGAGGAACTGGCGCTCAGCCACGATCTGCCGCGTGCGATCCTGGACTGGCGCCAGCTGTCGAAGCTGAAGGGCACCTATACCGACGCCCTGACCGCCGCCGCCGACCCCATGACCGATAGGGTGCACACCAGCTATCAACTGGCCGCCGCCACCACGGGCCGTCTGGCGTCCAGCGATCCCAACCTGCAGAACATCCCGATCCGCACCGAGACGGGCCGCGAGATCCGCCAGGCCTTCATCGCCGCCCTTGGCAATGTCCTGATCAGCGCCGACTACAGCCAGATCGAGCTGCGTCTCCTGGCCCACATCGGCGACATCCCCGAACTGAAGCGCGCCTTCAAGGCCGGGCTGGACATCCACGCGGCCACGGCGTCGGAGATGTTCGGCGTACCCGTCGAGGGCATGCCGTCCGAAACCCGTCGCCGCGCCAAGGCCATCAACTTCGGCATCGTCTACGGCATTTCGGCCTTCGGCCTCGCCAACCAGCTGGGCATCGATCAGGGCGAGGCCGGGGCCTATATCAAGACCTATTTCGAACGCTTCCCCGGCATCCGCGCCTATATGGACAAGACGAAGGCCGAGGTGCGCCAGACCGGCTTTGTCTCGACCGTCTTCGGCCGCCGGATCCACATCCCGGCCATTCACTCCAAGTCCGGCGCCGAGCGCCAGTTCGGCGAGCGCGCCGCCATCAACGCCCCTATCCAGGGCGCAGCCGCCGACATCATACGCCGCGCCATGATCCGCATGCCCGCCGCCCTGACCGAAGCCGGCCTGACCACGCGCATGCTGCTTCAGGTCCACGACGAACTGGTGTTCGAGGCGCCGGAAGCCGAGGCCGACCGCGCTATCGCCGTCATCAAACGCGTGATGGAGAACGCTGCAGACCCGGCCGTGGCCCTGACAGTTCCGCTGGTGGTGGATGCCCGCGCGGCGTCCAACTGGGACGCGGCGCACTAGGATCGGGCTAGGCGGCGATCATGCCGATGTCGTCGGGGAGTTCGCCGCGGCCGAGCAGGCCGGTTTCGAAGTCCATGAAGATGTCCATCAGCTCCTCAACGTTCACCGGAGCGGCGGAGGAGCCGAAGCGGAAGCGCCAGTAGCTGACGATGTGCTGGACGGCGCCCAGCTGATCGCCCAGCTTGGCGAACATGGAGGGGGCGTCCAGCAGGAAGTCGCGGAAGGCGATGGGGCGGCCTTCCTGCGTCAGTTTGGCGTAGGCGTCGTCATAGACACGCAGGGTGCGACTGACCTCGTCGCAGGTCTTGATGATGCGACCGCGCAGGACATCGCGGCTGCGCGCCAGATATTCCTTGGCGGCGTGATCGACCTTGCCGACGGGCTTGATGGTGCGCACGGCCTCGGCGACGCCGGCGACCTCGCCCAGCAGGGCGGCGAGCGTCCATTTATAGTAGAGGAAGCCTTTCCAGCAGAAGACGCCCTCCTGATACTGTTCGGGCGCCAGGCGCAGCGTCAGTCTCAGGGCGTCCAGCTGATCACCGGGCGTGTTCGACAGAATCTTGGACGCCATCCGCCCGGCGGAATCCGAGTTCACCGCGATTGTGTCCGCGCCCAGGCTGAGCGTCACCAGCGGCTCGATCTCGCTGCGGACGAAGGCCAGCATGCGCTGAAGATCGCTGTCGCTGATCGAGAAATAGCAGGGCGAGGGGTCTAGGCCGCCGCGACGCAGCTGTTCACGCAGCAGGAAGGGATCCAGCGACGGCAGTTTGTCGATCAGGCGCAGGGTTTCGATGTCGGGATGGTTGGGCGCCACGCCGAACGCCTCCATCATCATCCGCTCGAAGCCGATCTGATTGACGAAGACGTATCGGCCGCCGGTCTTCAGGTCGGCATCGTCGATGGGGATGACCACCTTGGTCGCGACCTGACGCCGGCCGGTGAACAGATCGGTCTCGTTGCGTCGCAGACGATGCTTGATGATCAGGGCGCGGTTCAGCGCCGCCGTACGGAAGATCGGACGCGCCGCCCAGTCGGGATTGCGCACGGCGCCGTCGGGTGCGCTGTCGCCGTTCTCTTCCCACACGCGCAGCAGGTTGAGCACGCGAGCGGTGGAAGCCGAGCTTTTGAGATGCTCTAGGTTGCGGACGGCGCGATCAGTCATGGGCTGACGCTACGCCAACAAATGTCACCAATGGCTTAGCTTGGCTGTTAAAAATATCCTTGGTCGTCGAATTTCAGATCAATAGGCGGCTGAGCCCTGTCCTTCCGGCCCCTTGACGCGCCGCGCTGGCGCGTGACAGCGATCCGGGTCTAGAACGACGGCATGCAGATTTTCGACATTCTGATCATTCTCGCGATCCTGGCCGTGACGGTCACGCTGGGCTTCGGCCTCTATTCGCTGTTCCGGGGCGGGGAGTATGCGCGCAGCCATTCCAACAAGCTGATGCGGCTGCGCGTCGGGCTTCAGGCGGTGGCCGTCATCCTGCTGGTCGTCGGCATGATGTGGAAGGCGACGCAGGGAGCCTGATCATGGTGACGCTGAACAAGATCTATACCCGCACGGGCGACGACGGTCGCACGCGGCTCGCGTCCGGCGCGCCGGTGTCCAAGAGTGACGCCCGGGTCGAAGCCTATGGCGCAGTCGATGAGCTGAACGCGGTGATCGGGGTCGCCCGGCTGAACAGCGGCCAGAACGACCGGATCGACGCCATGCTGGGCCGGATCCAGAACGAGCTGTTCGACCTGGGCGCTGATCTGGCCACGCCGCTGGACCCGCCGCCGGCATGGGAGGCCCTGCGCATCGTCGAAAGCCAGGTCGCGCGGCTGGAGCAGGAAATCGACTGGATGAACGAGAGCCTGAAGGCGCTCGACAGCTTCATCCTGCCGGGCGGCGCGCCCTTGTCAGCCCATCTGCATGTCGCGCGCACCGTCTGCCGACGGGCCGAACGCGAGGCGGTGCGTCTGATCGAAAACGGCGAAGCCGTGAATGTCGAGGCGGTCAAATATCTGAACCGCCTGTCCGACCATCTGTTCGTCGCCGCGCGACGCGCCAACGCGAACGGCGCCAGCGACATCAAATGGAAGCCCGGCGCGACCCGCTAGGTGAAACCGGTCAGGCGGCGGGTCGCGCCGCCGCCAGTGCGGCTTTCTGACGCTCGGCCTCTGCGGCGCGGGCGCGATCCTGGGCGGCGAGGTCCTGTTCGATGCGAACCAGCTCGCGGTTCTTCTCGGCCGAAGCCTTGGCGCGCGACACGCCGTTGGGGCGGCCGGTGATCTGGGCGATGGAGATGGGCTGGGCGCAGATGCGGTTTTCCATGTCGTACCATTTGCCCGCCGCCTCGCAGCGTTTGCCGGGCGCGACCCAGTAGTCCTGCAGGGCGAAAATCCCGACGACCGTGATGCCGAACAGGCCGAAGAAGATCATCGCCAGGCGGGGAAAGGTCAGGAAACGCTTCATCTCGTGGTCCGTTGGATAGGGATCGAAGCCACAGCTTGACCCCACGTTACGTTGACAGGCCTTCGCGACCGCTCCATGTCCTGCCCACACATTCAGGCGATTTCACGGATAGACCCATGAAGGTACTCGTCCCCGTCAAACGGGTGATCGACTATAACGTCAAGGCCCGCGTCAAGGCGGATCAGTCGGGCGTCGATCTGGCCAACGTCAAGATGAGCATGAATCCCTTCGACGAGATCGCCGTCGAAGAGGCGGTTCGTCTGAAGGAAGGCAAGGAACACCATGCCGCCGGCACCGCGACGGAAATCGTCGTGGTCTCCATCGGCGTCACCCAGGCGCAGGAAACCATCCGCACGGCGCTGGCCATGGGCGCGGATCGGGGGCTGCTGATCCAATCGGACACGGATCTTGAGCCGCTGGCGGTCGCCAAGCTGCTGAAGGCGGTGGTCGAGGAAGAAAAGCCCGATCTGGTCCTGATGGGCAAACAGTCGATCGACGGCGACAACAATGCGGTGGGCCAGATGCTGGCCGCCCTGCTGGACTGGCCGCAGGCGACCTTTGCCGGCAAGCTGGTGATCGACGGCGGCAAGGCCACGGTCACGCGCGAGGTCGATGGCGGCCTGCAGACGATCGCCGCCGAACTGCCGGCGGTGGTGACGGTGGACCTGCGGCTGAACACGCCGCGCTACGCCTCCCTGCCGAACATCATGAAGGCCAAGAAGAAGGAGATCGCCATGAAGGCGGTCGCCGACTACGGCGTCGATGTCGCCGACCGTCTGAAGGTCATCAAGGTCACCGAGCCGCCCAAGCGGTCGGCCGGCGTCAAGGTGGCCGATGCGGCCGAACTGGTTTCCAAGCTCAAGTCTGCGGGAGCGCTGTAATATGGCTGTCCTCGTCATCGCCGATCACGACGGTTCGACCGTTCGCGACACCACCCACAAGACCGTGACCGCCGCGCTGGGCCTGTCGTCCGACGTGGACGTGCTGGTCCTGGGGCAGGAGGCACAGGCCGCCGCCGATAGCGCCGCCAAGATCGCGGGCGTCCGCAAGGTGCTGCTGGCTGAAGGCGCCGGTTTGGGCAAGATGCTGGCCGAAGCGGTCGAGGCGACCGTCCTGCCGCTGGCCGGGGGCTACGACGCCATCCTGACGCCGGCGACCACGGACGGGAAAAACTTTGCCCCGCGTCTGGCCGCCAAGCTGGATGTCGCGCCGATCTCGGACATTATCGAGGTGGTGTCGGCCGATACCTTCGTGCGCCCCATCTATGCGGGCAATGCGCTGGAGACGATCCAGTCGTCCGACGCCAAGAAGGTGATCACGGTGCGACCGACCGCCTTCGCCGCCGCAGCTGAGGGCGGTTCGGCTGCGGTCGAGAGCGTGGCCGGCGCCGATGCACCCAAGACGGCCTTCGTGTCCGAGGAAATGGTCAAGTCGGACCGGCCCGAACTGGGCGCCGCCAAGATCATCGTCTCGGGCGGTCGCGCCTTGGGCTCGGCGGACGAATTCCATGCCGTGATGGAGCCGCTCGCCGACAAGCTGGGCGCCGCCATCGGCGCTTCGCGCGCGGCGGTCGACGCCGGCTATGCGCCCAACGACTATCAGGTCGGTCAGACCGGCAAGGTGGTCGCCCCGGCGCTCTACATCGCCATCGGCATCTCGGGCGCCATTCAGCACCTGGCCGGGATGAAGGACTCCAAGACCATCGTCGCCATCAACAAGGATGCGGACGCCCCGATCTTCCAGGTCGCGGACTATGGTCTGGTCGGCGACTACAAGACGGTCGTGCCGGAACTGATGGCCGCCTTGGGCTAGGCCCGGGTCGAATCGATCTGAAGAGGGCGCGGCGCCGATTGGAGCCGCGCCCTTTTTCTTGCCCGCAGAGGACCATATGGCGAACCTGCCTGTAAGGCTGCAGCCCGGCGCTGCGGCCGACCGCATTGATGGGTGGACGAGCGACGCCGAGGGTCGACCCGTGCTCAAGGTGCGCGTCCGCGCCCGCCCGATCGAGGGAGACGCCAACGACGCCCTGATCCGGCTCCTGGCCAAAAGCCTTGGCGTCCCGAAGTCGTCGGTCAGCGTCGGACGCGGTGCACAGTCACGTTTGAAGATGATCGTTGTGCAGGGCCTGGATGACGAAGAGCTGCGCTTGCGCCTCGTCGACGGACTTTCTGGCGATTGAGGAGAGCCATCCAGCCGATTGGTGCGTTCTGGATCGGAACAGGAGACTAGCCCAATGACGATGGACGCCCGCATCCTCCACGCCCGCAGCGGTGTTACGCTCGAGCAGAAGGGCGATGTCTATGCGGTCTCGAGCCTGCGGCTGTCCGAGCCGGCGACCTTTAGCGAAGAAGCGGATGCCCAGCGCGCCTTCGATGATGAGGTCGCGGCCTGCGAGCAGGATCCAGAACTGATGTCGCGTCTCGGCGGAGCCTGAGAAGGCGAAACGCCTGTATCTACGGGCTTCGGATAGGCTCGAGGATTACGATTCCTGATCGACGATCATGAGTCTGCGAGAAACTTCCCCTCTCGTGTCAGAATCCGCTTGCTGACAAAGTTGGTGGTCCGTATAGAGCCGCCTCGCTCGGAAACGGGCCGGCCGACGGGGCTGCGGGGGTGAAGATCTCCAAGGCCCCACGGAAGAAAGAAGCGAAAAACTTCTTGCTTTCATCGGTTGGTTTCATTAGGTTCCGCGCTCCAATCGAATCGCCGACGGGTTTTTAGAGGTAAGCCTCGCTTTCCTCCGGTGGTTTCTTGCGGTCTGAAGGGTTCGCTCTTCTCTCCGAAAGATCTCTGAAAAGAGCGGTTGACACGGGGTTTGCGGTTCTCTAAATCGCCGCCTCCGCCGACGACACGGCGTTAAACGGTCGGGCCTCTCCGGAGGTTCCTTGGTCTTTGACATTGTTGATTTGGAAAGAGAAACGCAGGCGGCGGTGTTCTTGCGATAGTCCTCAGCGACTATCATACGACACTGACTATCTGCGGTCTTTTTGAAAAGATACCATGCGTCGGTCTTCGGATCGATGACGTGGGAACTCGTCAATAAAATACGTAGAACTAATGCCAAGGACGACATCGGTCGGTCCGATGCTTAGGTCAGAAGTCAACTCAACCTGAGAGTTTGATCCTGGCTCAGAGCGAACGCTGGCGGCAGGCCTAACACATGCAAGTCGAACGAACTCTTCGGAGTTAGTGGCGGACGGGTGAGTAACACGTGGGAACGTGCCTTTAGGTTCGGAATAACTCAGGGAAACTTGTGCTAATACCGAATGTGCCCTTCGGGGGAAAGATTTATCGCCTTTAGAGCGGCCCGCGTCTGATTAGCTAGTTGGTGAGGTAAAGGCTCACCAAGGCGACGATCAGTAGCTGGTCTGAGAGGATGATCAGCCACATTGGGACTGAGACACGGCCCAAACTCCTACGGGAGGCAGCAGTGGGGAATCTTGCGCAATGGGCGAAAGCCTGACGCAGCCATGCCGCGTGAATGATGAAGGTCTTAGGATTGTAAAATTCTTTCACCGGGGACGATAATGACGGTACCCGGAGAAGAAGCCCCGGCTAACTTCGTGCCAGCAGCCGCGGTAATACGAAGGGGGCTAGCGTTGCTCGGAATTACTGGGCGTAAAGGGAGCGTAGGCGGACATTTAAGTCAGGGGTGAAATCCCGGGGCTCAACCTCGGAATTGCCTTTGATACTGGGTGTCTTGAGTATGAGAGAGGTGTGTGGAACTCCGAGTGTAGAGGTGAAATTCGTAGATATTCGGAAGAACACCAGTGGCGAAGGCGACACACTGGCTCATTACTGACGCTGAGGCTCGAAAGCGTGGGGAGCAAACAGGATTAGATACCCTGGTAGTCCACGCCGTAAACGATGATTGCTAGTTGTCGGGATGCATGCATTTCGGTGACGCAGCTAACGCATTAAGCAATCCGCCTGGGGAGTACGGTCGCAAGATTAAAACTCAAAGGAATTGACGGGGGCCCGCACAAGCGGTGGAGCATGTGGTTTAATTCGAAGCAACGCGCAGAACCTTACCACCTTTTGACATGCCTGGACCGCCACGGAGACGTGGCTTTCCCTTCGGGGACTAGGACACAGGTGCTGCATGGCTGTCGTCAGCTCGTGTCGTGAGATGTTGGGTTAAGTCCCGCAACGAGCGCAACCCTCGCCATTAGTTGCCATCATTTAGTTGGGAACTCTAATGGGACTGCCGGTGCTAAGCCGGAGGAAGGTGGGGATGACGTCAAGTCCTCATGGCCCTTACAGGGTGGGCTACACACGTGCTACAATGGCGACTACAGAGGGTTAATCCTTAAAAGTCGTCTCAGTTCGGATTGTCCTCTGCAACTCGAGGGCATGAAGTTGGAATCGCTAGTAATCGCGGATCAGCATGCCGCGGTGAATACGTTCCCGGGCCTTGTACACACCGCCCGTCACACCATGGGAGTTGGTTCTACCCGAAGGCGCTGCGCTGACCGCAAGGAGGCAGGCGACCACGGTAGGGTCAGCGACTGGGGTGAAGTCGTAACAAGGTAGCCGTAGGGGAACCTGCGGCTGGATCACCTCCTTTCTAAGGATGCTTCTCCAGGCCGTCTCTCACGAGACTGTCTATTGAGGCTCCAATAAACGGCGGAACGCCGCCGTCTCCGTTTCTCTTTCCACTTTCGTCATCGACGCCTCGACCATACGGGTCGTTGAGTTGGTGACGCGATCGCGAGCCTGGGTGTTTATGACCCGGCTGTCGCTGCCATAGGCCCGTAGCTCAGGTGGTTAGAGCGTACGCCTGATAAGCGTAAGGTCGGCAGTTCGAGTCTGCCCGGGCCTACCAGCCCTGCTGGACTCCAGCCTTGGACAGTATCGTATGACAGCTCTCCTGGGCTTCGCACCATTCCTGATGGAATGGGGCCATAGCTCAGTTGGTAGAGCGCCTGCTTTGCAAGCAGGATGTCGTCGGTTCGACTCCGTCTGGCTCCACCAGGATCTTGTGATCGCATTCAAGTTTGCCGGCGGCCTTCGGGTTGGCGTGCATTGATATCGTAAAGGAAGAACGTGACCGGCTCCCCTGAGCTTCGAGGTCTTGTTCGAGAAGAAGACATTGTCTGACAAAAATCAGGCTTGGTCCCCCGGCATCTTTCCAGTCGGGCGGAATAAACCAAGCATGAGTTTTGCTGAGAAACGATCAAACGTTGAAGGGCTTCTGACGGATGCCTTGGCGTAGAGAGGCGATGAAGGACGTGGCAAGCTGCGATAAGAACCGGGGAGGCGCTAGCACCCTTTGATCCGGTTATTTCCGAATGGGGAAACCCACCTTTACAGTCTTCCAACTCTGCTCTTCGGGGCAGCGATTGGCGGATTGTTGAAAGGTATAATGAGCTGAATACATAGGCTTCATTAAGCGAACCCGGGGAACTGAAACATCTCAGTACCCGGAGGAAAGGACATCAACCGAGACTCCCGTAGTAGTGGCGAGCGAACCGGGACCAGGCCAGTGCTCTTGTGAAATAAAGACGAACGATCTGGAAAGGTCGGCCATAGTGGGTGAAAGCCCCGTAGTCATCAAACAGCAAGAGACTCGAGTAGGGCGGGACACGTGAAATCCTGTCTGAACATGGGGGGACCACCCTCCAAGCCTAAGTACTCCTCTACGACCGATAGTGAACAAGTACCGTGAGGGAAAGGTGAAAAGCACCCCGACAAGGGGAGTGAAACAGATCCTGAAATCGGAAGCCTACAAGCAGTCGGAGCCGCCAAGCGCGGTGACGGCGTACCTTTTGTATAATGGGTCAGCGACTTCATGTGTCGAGCAAGCTTAAGCCGTTAGGTGTAGGCGCAGCGAAAGCGAGTCTGAATAGGGCGCTAAGTTCGACGTATGACGACCCGAAACCAGGTGATCTATCCATGAGCAGGTTGAAGGTTGGGTAACACCAACTGGAGGACCGAACCCGTGAATGTTGAAAAATTCTGGGATGACTTGTGGATAGGGGTGAAAGGCCAATCAAACCTGGACATAGCTGGTTCTCCGCGAAATCTATTTAGGTAGAGCGTCCGACGAATTCCTTGGGGGGTAGAGCACTGGATGGTTGCGGGCTGCGCGAGCGGTACCAATACTAACCAAACTCCGAATACCCAAGAGAACTATCGGGCAGACACACGGCGGGTGCTAACGTCCGTCGTGAAAAGGGAAACAACCCTAACCATCATCTAAGGCCCCCAAGTCACGGCTAAGTGGGAAACGATGTGGGATTGCTTTGACAATCAGGAGGTTGGCTTAGAAGCAGCCATCCTTTAAAGAAAGCGTAACAGCTCACTGATCAAGCGATCCTGCGCGGAAAATGTAACGGGGCTCAAGCCGTGCGCCGAAGATATGGGTTTGCAGTTTACTGCAAGCGGTAGCGGAGCGTTCCGTAGGCCGGTGAAGGTCAGGCGTGAGCCTGGCTGGAGGTATCGGAAGTGAGAATGCTGACATGAGTAACGATAAGAGTGTGAGAGACACTCTCGCCGAAAGACCAAGGGTTCCTGCGTAAAGCTAATCTGCGCAGGGTTAGTCGGCCCCTAAGGCGAGGCTGAAAAGCGTAGTCGATGGGAAGCAGGTAAATATTCCTGCACCAGCTGGAAGTGACGGATGGCTTAACTCGTACCCACTTATTGGATTGTGTGTGCGGGGGCGTTGTCCCAGGAAATAACTCCAGCAGAGACCGTACCCGAAACCGACACAGGTGGTCAGGTAGAGCATACCAAGGCGTTTGAGAGAACTATGCTGAAGGAACTCGGCAAATTGCACGCGTAACTTCGGAATAAGCGTGACTCACCTTGCGCAAGCAGGACTGAGTGGCACAAGCCAGGGGGTAGCGACTGTTTAGCAAAAACACAGGGCTCTGCGAAGCAGCAATGCGACGTATAGGGTCTGACGCCTGCCCGGTGCCTGAAGGTTAAAGGGAGATGTGAAAGCGTCGAACTGAAGCCCAGGTAAACGGCGGCCGTAACTATAACGGTCCTAAGGTAGCGAAATTCCTTGTCGGGTAAGTTCCGACCTGCACGAATGGCGTAACGACTTCCCCACTGTCTCCAGCATAGGCTCAGTGAAATTGAATTCCCCGTGAAGATGCGGGGTTCCCGCGGTCAGACGGAAAGACCCTATGAACCTTTACTATAGCTTCGCCTTGGCGTTAGCGACCGTATGTGTAGGATAGGTGGGAGACTATGAAACCGGGGCGCCAGCTCTGGTGGAGTCGTCCTTGAAATACCACCCTTACTGTCGTTGACGTCTAACCGAGGGCCGTTATCCGGTCCCGGGACATGGCGTGGTGGGTAGTTTGACTGGGGCGGTCGCCTCCTAAAGTGTAACGGAGGCGCGCGATGGTGGGCTCAGACCGGTCGGAAATCGGTCGTCGAGTGCAATGGCATAAGCCCGCCTGACTGCGAGACTGACAAGTCGAGCAGAGACGAAAGTCGGCCATAGTGATCCGGTGGTCCCGAGTGGAAGGGCCATCGCTCAACGGATAAAAGGTACTCTAGGGATAACAGGCTGATTTTGCCCAAGAGTCCATATCGACGGCAAAGTTTGGCACCTCGATGTCGGCTCATCACATCCTGGGGCTGGAGCAGGTCCCAAGGGTATGGCTGTTCGCCATTTAAAGTGGTACGTGAGCTGGGTTCAGAACGTCGTGAGACAGTTTGGTCCCTATCTGCCGTGGGTGTTCGAAGCTTGAGAGGATCTGTCCCTAGTACGAGAGGACCGGGATGGACATACCTCTGGTGTACCTGTCATGGCGCCAGCTGTGCAGCAGGGTAGCTAAGTATGGAATAGATAACCGCTGAAAGCATCTAAGCGGGAAACTAACCTCAAAACAAGGCTTCGCTGAGGATCGTGGAAGACTACCACGTTGATAGGCCAGGTGTGGAAGTGGGGCGACCCATGAAGCTTACTGGTACTAATAATCCGATCGGTTTGATCGTTTCTCAGCAAAACTCATTCGATGATCGTTCAGACCAGAACGATCGCAGACAATGTCTTCTCATCCTTGTTCAAGCTAACTCGCTTCGCGCTGCTTGAGCTTGGATCTGCAATCCTTCTGTCCCCCTGGTTGACCTGGTGGCTATGTCGGAGGTTCCCCACCCGATCCCATTCCGAACTCGGTCGTTAAGCCCTCCAGAGCCAATGGTACTTCGTCTCAAGGCGCGGGAGAGTAGGTCGCCGCCGGGTCTACCAGGCGGACAGAATGATTGCGCAGCCCTAGCGGGCTCTTCTCGAACCGTTCTTCCTTCACGATACACTACCGTTTGCCGCGGGATGGAGCAGCCCGGTAGCTCGTCAGGCTCATAACCTGAAGGTCGTAGGTTCAAATCCTACTCCCGCACCCAAAATACCATAAAGCCCCACCGCTAAAAGCCGTGGGGCTTTCTGACGTCTGACGAGGGAAGCGCTTGCCGTTTTGCCCGATCGATAGCCCGTTCAATCACCAGAATTCATACTGCGGCAGCGTTGCGTCACCGAGGTTATGGACACCCGTTTGATGGACGACATCACCTAGCTGGCGTCGGCAGGTTCGACGTAAAGGTGCGCTTCGACGCCATCCATTTTTTGGACCAAACCCGGCACTTCGTCGAGCTGGCGAAGGCTGGTGAACAGACCGCGTTCCTCACGATAGCGGACAATCTCAAACCCATGTCCACGCAGAAGCTCAACGCCATCGAGTTCGGCCGCAGTGGCGATGTTTAAGTCAATCATCTCCCACGGTCCGTAGTACAGCCTCCCGGCCGGTGGCCGCAGGGTTGCGCGGACTGGCGACTTCGCCGGCTGGTGAAAAGCTCAAGCGCTTGGGCCGGACGTACAGCAAGCCACGCCCTGAAAAAGGTCGGGAGGCTCTGACCCCCTAGATGCCGCCGCTTCGCATGACGACGACCGCGATCAGCGTCAAGAAGACCACGGCTGCGGCTGCGATGGCGAGGGCCGTGATCCGAAAGGCGCCGCGTGTCGGCTTGTCGGGCTGGTCTTCGTAGCCGATCGGGACTTTGCGGGGTTCTTTTTCGGTCATGGGCGATCAACGCACAGAGGCGGTTCGCGTTCGCCGACGCGTGTGAGCCTTCGGCGCAACCAAGGCTGCGCCGAAGGTTCTTAAGTTTCGTCAGAAGCGGTAGGCGACGCCGATCCGAAGGTTGCGGCCGGGCAGAGGGGCGATGTTCTTGAGGAAGGACACGTGTTCGCGGGCCTCCTCGTTCGTCAGGTTCCGCGCCTCGGCGAACAGGGTGACGTTCTGCTGGGCGAAGGGACGGACGGCGACCGAGGCGTTGACCAGGGTGTAGTCGTCGGTCGGCAATTCGAATTCGTTGGCGACCCGATCCTGCTCTCCGACATGGCGAACCTCGGCGCTGGCGTCGAACCTGGTCGATCTCCAGGCCAGGCGTCCGGTGACGGAGTAGGGCGGGATCCGCGCGGCAGGGCCGAAGTCTGTCTGGGCGTGGACATAGTCGGCCGCGCCTTCCAGCGACAGTTTGCGATCGCCGTCCTGCCAAAGCGCATAGGCGCCTTCCAGCTCGAAGCCATAGAATTTGGCGTCAGTCTGGACGAACCGATAGATGGGGAAGAACTCGTCCTCTTCCTCGAAATAGAACTGATCGCCCGTCGGCCGTTCGTCGATGAAGCCGTTATACCAAGAGTGATAGATGTGCAGATCGCCGGTGAACCGGCCGCGATCATAGTGGGCGGTGCCCTCCAGCGTCGTCACCTTCTCGGAGTTCAGCGTCAGGTCGCCGGTCTCGTAGGCGGCGGTGGCGATGTGGACCCCATCGGCGAACAGTTCGACCTCGCTGGGCGCGCGCTCGTTGTGGGCCAGGCTAAGGCCCAGGAACAGGCCTGCAGTCGGGCGGATAAAGGCGGCGGCGGACGCCGACCAGTTGTCGAATTCGCGCGTGACTTCGCTCGCGCCCCCGATGGGCGTACCGCTGAGTTCGCGCCGGTCATAGCGCAGACCGCCCTCGAAACCATGATTGCCGAGGTCCAGGCGCTGCACCGTATAGAGGCCCAGTTCGTCGATCTTGACGCTGGGCACGAAGGCCTCCTCGCCGATCGCCTCGAAGTTGCGCGACAGAGCCTGAACCCCGACGGCGCCGTTCCAGCCGTTGCGTTCGCGCTGGACCAGGTCCGCACGGCCTTCCCAGCCATCGGAGTTGAAGATGGTGCCCGGCTCGCCCACGGCCTCGAACTCGGTGTGGGTGTAGTCGGCATGGCCGTAAGAGCCGCGCAGGGCCGAGAAGGGCCCGCTGTCGAAACGGTATTCGCCGCGCGCGTCCCACCGCTTTTGGTTCAGCTTGATGAAGACCGATTCCTCGGCGACCGTGCCGTATTCGCTGTCGGTGTTCTTGTAGGAGACGCCGGCGAACCCCTTGTCGCCGATGTAGGAACCGCCGACGCCCCAGGCCTCCAGATCGGTATAGCTGTTGGGCTGGGTTCCGGTGTCCTCGCGCACGAGGCCTTCGGCGGCGGCGCGCCTGGCGGAAATGGCCGGGGCCGGGATGTCGTAGTCGTCGGTCTTGCGCTTCACCCCATCGACGTTGAAGGCGAAATTCCCACCGCCGACGGTCACGCGTCCGAAGGCGCTGCGGCCATCATCGACGCTGGACGCCTGGGTTGAGACCACGCCGGACACGCCCCCCTCGGGGATTTCGGTCGGGATGCGGCCGTCCAGAACATTGACCACGCCGCCGATGGCCGATCCGCCATAGACCAGCGTCGCGGGCCCGCGAATGATCTCGATACGATTGGCTTCGGCCGGGTCGGTGGCCACAGCGTGATCGGGCGACACAGAGCTTGCGTCGATCAGACCGATGCCGTTGGTCAGCACCTGGACGCGCGGGCCGCTGAGGCCGCGAATGACGGGTCGGCTGGCGCCGGGCGCAAAGTCAGTGGAACGGATGCCCGGACGCCCGCTCAGCATATCGCCGAGCGAGGCTGCCGGCGCCGTGGCCAGGGTCTGTTCGTCCACCACGTCCGTCGCGATCACCGAAGCCCGCTGGCTGATGCCATAGGGGGCGCCAGTGACGATGATATCGCCCAACTCCGCTGGGGCTTGCGGTGCGGACTGCGCGGCGGCGGCGCCGGCCAGGATCGTGGAGCCTGCCGCCGCCATGAGCAGGGATCGCGAGACGCTTGAGGGACGCATGAAGAAACTCTCAGCCTGGGGAGGAAGTGACTTGTTACGAGATAACGTCACATAGGCCTCGCGCAATCAAGAACCCGACGACGATTTTGTGTCGGACGTGTCTCCAGCGCTCCGTGCGCCGGAGAAGAGTCGTTGGCTATCTTGGGGCAGGAAAATGGCGCACCCGACAGGATTCGAACCTGTGACCTCTGCCTTCGGAGGGCAGCACTCTATCCAGCTGAGCTACGGGTGCGTCGGCCGGCGCGATGCCGGAACAGGCCGCTTACAGCATGGCGCAAGCGGCCTCAATCCCGAATGCGCGGATGACGACCGGATGGCCGCCATCAATCACCGACAAGGACGACCAACGGCCTCAAGCAGCGCGAAGCGCGATAGGCCAAAAAGAAAGCAATAGGGCGCTCGCGCCCTATTGCGCCGTCATACCGCCGTCGATCTTGAACTCGGATCCCGTGACGAACTTGGATTCGTCGGACGCCAGATAGAGAACGCAATAGGCGACGTCGTCGGGTTCGCCGATCCGCTTCAAGGGAATGCCCCGCGCGAGGCGTTCGTGCGCCTTGTCCTCGTCCCCGCCGGCCATGGCGATGAAGGGATCCAGGATCGGCGTCTTGATGAAGACAGGATGGACCGAGTTGCAGCGCACGTTCCACTCGGCCTTGGCGGCCTCGAGCGCCAGGGTCTTGGTGTACATCCAGACCGCCGCCTTGGTGGCGTTATAGGCGCCCATGCCGGGGGCCGCCGCGAGCCCTGCGATCGAGGAAATGTTGATGATCGAGGCCGGAGCCGAGGCGCGCAGATGCGGCATGGCGTGTTTGGCGCCCAGCATGATGGAGCGCAGGTTGATCTCATACTGACGCTGCCAGTTCTCGATCGTGTCCTGTTCGACGAAGGCCAGTGGGCCACCGACGCCGGCGTTGTTGACCAGCACCGACAGACCGCCGAGATCGGCCACGGCGGCGGCGATCACGTCTTTCCATTCGGCCTCGCTGGCCACGTCGTGGGCATAGGCGAAGGCGACGTCCGGGATTTCCGCATTGATCCGGCTCGCCAAGGCTTGAGCGCGTGCGGCGTCGATGTCGGTGACGGCGACGCGGGCGCCTTCGCGGGCCAGCATGAAGGCCATGGCCTCGCCCAAGCCGCCGGCCGCGCCGGTGATCAGGGCCGTCTTGCCGGCGACGCGGCCGGGACGCGCGGAGCCGCTCACGACTTCACCCCCATGCCGACGGCGGCGGCGTCAATGAAGCGAGCCAGGGTCGCGTCCTTGTCCGTCACGCCGTCGGCGTCGTGGGTGGTGAGCAGGATCTCGACGCGGTCGTAGACATTCGACCATTCGGGATGGTGGTCCATCTTGTCGGCCATCAGGGCGACGCGGGTCATGAAGCCGAAGGCGGCGTTGAAATCCGCGAACTTCAGCGTCCGCGTGATGGCCGGGCGATCGCCGTCATGCGCGCGCCAGGCGGGCAAATTCTTCAGCGTTTCCGCTACGTCAAGCCGTGTGTCGGTCATCGCGTTTCCTCTTTTTCTTTGGCGTAGGGCGCCGGATGGGTCGCGGCAAGCGGCGAAGCCGCGCGGGACCCCCGTTCAGGGAACCCATGGTCAAGCTTGTGCATTGATCGAGCAATGATCGTCGCTCTTCGGCGTCATCGGTCGCCAGCGGGGTTAGGATGGAAAATCTCTGGATCGCCGCTCTGGATGCGGCCGACCGCAAGCGGATCGAACCGCATTTGAAAGAGTGCGAGATCACACGCGGCCAGATGCTCTATGACGCCGGCGAGGCGGTTGATCAGGTCTGGTTTCCGATCAAGGGCGTGGTGTCGCTGATGACCATCCTGCCGGATGACAAGATGGTGGAGACCGCCGCCATCGGGCGCGAAGGCCTGATCGGCGTCACCTGCGGACCCTTCAACGCGCGCGCGGCCAGCCGCGCCATTTCCCAACGCGACGGGAACGCAGCCTATTGCTCGGCCGAGGTATTCGGCGAGGCGCTGGAAGACAGCGAGACGCTGCGCACGGCCCTGTCGCGCTTCACCGAAGGCTTAATGGCGCAGGTGCAGCAAGCGGCCGCCTGCAACGCCCAGCATCGGCTGGACGAACGGTTGGCCCGTTGGCTGTTGATGCTTCACGATCGGGCGGAGGACGACCGCATCGACCTGACCCAGGCCGATATCGCCGGCATGCTGGGCGTGCGTCGCGCCACGGTGTCGGAGGTCGGCACCGTGCTGGAGCGCAAGTCGCTGATCCAGCGGGGTCGAGGTTGGGTCAAGGTGCTGGATCGCGACGGCCTGGAGGCGGCGTCGTGCGGCTGTTACGGCCTGATGCGCGACGTGATGAAGGATTTGAAACTGCCGCAGCCCGAAGCGGCCTGATCGGGTGTCTCATCGGATGACGGGGGCGCTGCGACGCGCTAGACGACGACTATGACCGACGCCTCCTCCCACGGCCCGCATTCGTCGGGCGATCGATCCTCCTTCGGCTTTCGCGACGTGGATGCGCGCGAGAAGGTGAAGATGGTGCGCGGAGTCTTCGATTCCGTCGCCTCCAACTACGATGTGATGAACGACCTGATGAGCGTCGGCGTCCACCGCATCTGGAAGGACATCGCCGCCGCCAAGCTGAACCCGCGTCCGGGCGAGACCATTCTGGACGTCGCGGGCGGCACCGGCGACATGGCGCGGCGCTATTCCAAGATGGCGCGCGCAGCCCAGGAGCGGCGCGGCGGCGAGGACGCCAATGTCATCGTGCTGGACTACAACGCCGAGATGATCCTGGCGGGCGTCCAAAAGGGCGGCGAGCCGGAGATGCAGTGGAGCGTCGGCGACGCCATGAACCTGCCGCTGCCTGACGCCTCGGTCGACGCCTATTCGATCAGTTTCGGCATACGCAACGTGGCGCATATCGACAAGGCGCTGGCCGAGGCGCGCCGGGTGCTGAAGCCGGGCGGTCGGTTCCTGTGCCTGGAGTTTTCGCGCCCCACGACCACGCCGATCCGCAAGGTCTACGACGTCTGGTCCTTCCACGCCATTCCGCGCATCGGCGGCTGGGTCGCCAAGGATCGCGACAGCTATCAGTATCTGGTCGAGAGCATCCGCCGCTTCCCCGATCAGAATATGTTCAAGGGCATGATCGAGGACGCCGGCTTCCGCCGCGTGTCCGTCACCAATCTGTCGGGCGGGATCGCCGCCATCCATCACGGGTGGGCGATCTGACCAGTCGGATCTATCGCACGGCCCCGCCGCCGCCCGCGACGGTCGCGGTCCAGAACCCGGTTGCGTCCTTTCTGCGCCTGCTGGGCTGGCTGTGGGTTTTGGCGCGTCATGACGCCCTGATTCCGCGCGAGGTGACCCATCTGCTGCCGGCCTGGACGCGGCCGCTCGCCCGGTTCGTGCAACTGTTCTCAGGTCGTGCCGGGCGTCAGGGGCGGCCGGGCCAGAGGCTGGGCAAGGCGTTCGAGCATCTGGGCCCTGTGGCGATCAAACTGGGCCAGGTTCTGGCCACGCGCGCCGACATCTTCGGGCTGGAATTCGCGCGCGACCTTGGCCGGTTGAAGGACGCCCTGCCGGCCTTCTCGCTGGAAGAGGCGCGGCGCGAGATCGAGAAGTCGCTGGGTCGTCCGGCCGAAAGCCTCTTCATCGACCTCAGCCCGCCGGTCGCCGCCGCCTCCCTGGCCCAGGCGCACCGCGCGACCCTGGCCGATGGGCGGGCCGTCGCCGTCAAGGTGCTGCGGCCGGGGGTCGAGCGCCGGGTCGCCAATGGCCTGGATTCAATGCGGCTGGGGGCGCGGCTGGTCTGGCGGCTCGTGCCGATGGCGCGGCGGCTGGAGCCGTCCGCCTTCGTCGAAACCATCGCCAACTCGCTGGATTTGGAGCTGGACATGCGGCTGGAGGCCGCCGCCGCCAGCGAGATGGCCGAGGTGCTGGCCAAGGACGGATATATGTCCGCCCCGGCCGTGATCTGGGACGGGGTGGGCAAGCGCGTGCTGACGCTGGAATGGGCGCAGGGCGTGCCGATGACGGATCCGGCGCTGCTGGACCTGCCGGGCATCGACACGGATCAGTTGGCTGACAACGTGGTGCGCGCCTTCCTGGTCCAGGCGCTGGACCACGGGGTGTTCCACGCCGATCTGCACGAGGGCAATCTGTTCGCCAGCGCGCCGGCCCATCTGACGGCCATCGACTTCGGCATCGTCGGGCGGCTGGGTCCGGCCGAGCGGCGCTATCTGGCCGAGATCCTGTGGGGCTTCATCAGCCGCGACTACGACCGGATTTCGCGCGTGCATTTCGAGGCCGGCTACGTCCCGCCGCACCATTCGGTGGAGACCTTCGCCCAGGCTCTGCGCGCGGTCGGCGAACCGGTGATCGGCCGCGCCGCCAGCCAGGTGTCGATGGGCCGGCTCTTGGGCCAGTTGTTCGAGATCACCGCCCTGTTCGACATGCGGCTGCGGCCCGAACTGATCCTGCTGCAAAAGACCATGGTCTCGGTCGAGGGGGTGGCGCGCCGGCTGCAACCCGATCACGATCTGTGGAAGGCCGCCCAGCCGGTGGTCGAACGCTGGATCCGCCGCGAACTGGGACCGCAGGCCCAGGCGCGTGATGCGATCAACGAAATGATCGCCGCCGCCCGCGCCATCTCGCGCCTGGTTCAGGAGCCGCCGCGCCCGGCGGCGGTGGTCATCGAAAAGTCGGGAACTCCGGCTTGGGTGACGGCTTCAGTCACGGTCGCGGTCATCGCGGCCCTGGCGGCCCTGGGCCTTTCGCTCTGGCCCTATCTGACCTGACCGGAGCTTTCGCTATGAAGCCGACCCTGATGAAGACCGCTATCGCAGCCGCCGCGCTGCTGGCGCCCATGCCCGCCTTGGCTCAGGCCGCCGCCGGCGCTGTGCCGAACGCCTTCGATCGCCCGGCTCAAACTGCAGCGCCTCAGGCCCGTCCCGCCACTGCGCCCGCAGCGGCGTCCGCCGCCCAGGCTCCCGACATCGCGCGTTCGGAAGAGGCTTTGCGCGCCGTGATCGCCAGCGCCCAGGGGACGGGCTTCGACTATTCGGACTTCACGACGGGTCTCGGAACCCAGATCCGTCAGCAGGAGGCCCAGGTGATCCCGCTGATCAAGGGCTTCGGCGCCGTCAAGACGGTCGAATACGTCAAGCAGGAAGGCGAGGCCCAGATGTTCAAGGTCACCTTCGACAATCAGGTCACCGAATGGCTGATCGGCTTCGACGCCGAGGACAAGATCGCCGCCCTGCTGTTCCGCCCGGCCGAAAGCTGAGCGTCAGTCCAGCGAAGGCTTGCCGCGCCCCGACTTGATCGAGGCGCGGGTCGTCTTGGCCTTGAGGCGGCGTTCCTTGGACGCCTTGGTCGGGCGTGTCGGCACGCGATAGACGGGGCGGATCGAGGCCTCGTCCACCATGGCCTGAAGCCGTTCGATGGCGTCGGCGCGATTGCGCTCCTGGGTGCGATGACGCACGGCGGTGATCAGGATCACGCCTTCCAGCGTCAGCCGACTGCCGGCCAGCTTCATCAGCCGCGCCTTGACCGGATCAGTCAGCGATGGCGAGTTCTTCACATCGAATCGCATCTGGACGGCGGTCGAGACCTTGTTGACGTTCTGCCCGCCCGGACCGCCCGCGCGGTAGAAGTGAAACTCCAGCTCGTCCTCGGGTATGACGGTGGTCATGTCGCCGCCTTGCGCGCCTTGACCACGGCCTGGTCCAGCGCTTGCAAGAAACGCGAACGGTCGACGGCCGAGAACGGCGGCGGACCGGATGTGGCCACGCCCATCGACCGCAGATGCTCGCCCACCATCCGTCCGGCAAGGGCCGAGCCGATGGAGTCCGGGGTGAAGGGCTGGCCGTTCGACTTCAGCGCCTGGGCGCCCGACTTTAGACAGCGGTCGGCCAAGGGGATATCGGCGGTGATGACCACATCGCCCACGCCCGCCCGCTCGGCGATCCAGTCGTCGGCGATGTCGGGGCCGGCGTCCACCACCACCTGTTCGATCAGCGCCTCGCGCGGAACCTGCATCCAGGTGTTGGAGACGACATAGGTCTTCAGCCCATAGCGACCGGCAACGCGGTAAACCTCTTCCTTCACGGGGCAGGCGTCGGCGTCGATGTAGAGAACCGTAGGCATTCTTGGTTGGGCCTATCGCGCTTCGCGCTACTTGAGGCTCAGCATAGTGAGTTCGCACAGCGTCCCAACCAAAAAGGGCGGGGCCGTGCGGCCCCGCCCTTTCCGTTCAGACCAACGCGGTCCTCAGTTGCGATAGGCCGGCGGCATCGGCGTCTGCTGGCGATAGCGGTCGCGCAGCATCAGCGGGCGGCTGGTCAGGGGCTGTTCGACGCCATTGACGAAGACGGCCGACGGCTGGCTGAGCGGCTCCAGCGGATCGCCGGACCAGACCACCACGTCCCCGGCGGCGCCCGGCGCGATCTGGCCGAACTGACCGGCCATGCCGAAGATCCTGGCCGGATTGACCGTCAGTGCGGCGATGGCGGCGCCATAGGGCAGTCCGTGCGAGACGGCGTTGCCAGCGTTGTAGCGGGCCTCGCGGGCGCGGTGCGTCGAGCCCTCGTTACCCTTGATCGCGATCACGACGCCCGCCGCATTCAGGGCCGCCGCGTTTTCCGCCCGCGCCGCCCGCATCTCGAAATCGCTGGGCAGGTTGGAGATGGGATTCAGCAGCACCGGCACGCCGGCGGCGGCGATGTCGCCGGCGACCAGCCAGCCCTCCTCGGCGCCGTCCAGGATCAGCTTGATCCCTTCTTCGCGCGCCAGGCGCAACACCTGCTGAATGTCCGAGGCGCGGTGGACGGTGACGATCAGCGGCATCGTCCCGTTGGCGACGGGGATCAGGGCCTCGAGATCGGCCCGCGACAGGCTGAGATCGCGCAGGCCCGCCCGCTCATAGGCCGACTTGTTGCGGGCATAGAGGCGAACCTCCGACAGCGTCTCCTTGAACAGGACGAATTGCGCCCCACGCGCGCCTCCGGCGATGCCGGCGCCCGCTTCGCCGAAGGGCGCGACCATGGCCACGCGCGGCTTGACCAGGATGTTCGAGCCCTGACCCAGATTGATGATCGCCGCCTGACCCGCGAACAGGCCCGGCGTCTGATAGCCGCCGTCGCCGGCGCCGGCCGTCTCGTCCTCATGCACATGGCCGCCGGACGAGCCGGGATGCTGGGGCACGACGATGGCGCGGGTGATGCCGCCCAACCGCGCGACCGGCAGGGTGAAGGACCAGGGGTCCAGGCCGTACGAGATGTCGAAGGCGGCGCTGAGCGTATTGGCGCTGTTGCGCAGTTCGTTGGTCCCGCTGACCGAACTGACCTCGGTTCCGGCCAGGCCGGAATCCACGGCGACGAAACCGGGCGCAACGGTCTTGCCCGCCGCGTCGATGACGCGGGCGCCGGAGGGCGCTCCGCCTGGGCCCACCGAGACGATCTTGCCGTCGCGGATCACGATCGTGCCGTTTTCGATGACGGAGTCGCCGGTCAGGATGCGCCCGCCGACAATGGCGACGGTTTCCTGCGCCATCGCAGGGACGGCGAGAGACAGGGCCGCGGCGGCGCCCGCGAGGATGTGAGACAGGCGCATCAGCGGGCTCCTTCCGTGACGTTGGCGGCGGTCAGGCCATAGCCCGGCTGACCCAGTTCGAAGTCGCTGGTCGGCTGATAGGCGGGGTTTCTGCGATCAAAGGTCAGGGCGCCGTCGATGAACACCTGATCGGCGCGGGCGTAGATCGAGAAGGGATCGGCGCTCCAGATCACCACGTCGGCGCGCTTGCCGGGCTCCAGCGACCCGGTCTGGTCGGCGATGCCGATGGCCCTGGCGGCGTTGGAGGTGATCCAGCCGATGGCGTGTTCTTCGGAAATGTTCAGCCCGGCGCGGCGACCGGCCGACAGGGCGGCGGCGGCTTCCTGGTTCAACCGCTGGGTCAGTTCGGCGTCGTCGGAATGGATGACGGCGCACGATCCCTGCTGGGCGTCCACCAGGGCGGCGTTCTCCTCGATGGCGTCGAGGGCCTCCATCTTGAAGCCCCACCAGCCGGTCCACATGGCCGCGCAGATGCCGTTGGCGGCCAGTTGCGGGGCCAGCTTGTAGGCCTCGGTGGCGTGGTGGAAGGTGGTGATGCGGTAGCCGAATTCCTTTGCCATATCCATCATCAGCGCCATCTCGTCGGCGCGGTAGCAGTGGTTCTGGATCAGGATCGACCCGTCCAGCACGCCCATCAGGGTTTCGTTCTGCAGGTTGCGGGTCGGGGCGGCGCCTTCGCCGTCCTCACGCCACTTGTCCCATTTGGCCTTGTAGTCGCGCGCGGCGATGAAGGCGGCGCGATAGCCGGCCATATTGCCCATGCCCGTCGCCGGGCTCTGGTTGCGGCCGCCATAGACGCGCGACGGGTTCTCGCCGCAGGCCATCTTGACCGTATAGGGCGCGGCCGGGAACTTCAGCCCCTGCATGGTGATCGAGGGCACGTTGCGGATGGTCACGCCCCTGCCGCCGAACAGATTGGCCGAGCCGGGCAGGATGTGAAGCGTGGTCACGCCGCCAGCGCGGGCGGTGTTGAAACCAGGGTCCTGGGGCCACAGCGAGTGTTCGGCCCAGACCTGGGCGGTGTTCGGGCTGGTCGCCTCGTTGCCGTCGCTCATGCCGCTGACGCCGGGCGACGGATAGACGCCCAGGTGGCTGTGCACGTCGATGACGCCGGGGGTGACATAGCGGCCGCGCGCCTGGACCACGCGATAGCCGGCCGGAACGGGGGTCGAGGCGTCGCCGACGGCGGCGATCTTGCCGTCCGTGACCACGACCACACCGTTCTCGATCTTGCGATCCGTGCCGGTCAGGACGGTGGCGCCGACCACGGCGAAGTTCTCGCGCGGCAAGGGCTGATAGGTGGAGGGATAGGGATCCAGCGTCGTCGCGGGATCCAGACCGGCGGCCAAGGTCCGGTCCCTCGACGGTTTCGCGGCCGTATCATCAGGGGTCTGGCCGGTGGTGGCGCAGGCCGACAGGCCCAGCACGGCGCATGTAATGGCCGCGAGGCTGGCGCCCCGCAGATGATGTCCGATCATCGAAATCCCTCTCCCGCGAAGCGTCAGCCCCGACGCCGCTTGCAGCCAGCATAGAAGGGCGTTCGGCCGCGACCGTCAAAAGGTTTCGGCGTTCATCTTCTGGACGCCCGCAGCCGCGACGGCTAACGGCAGGCGCATGAACGCCGATGACCGTCCCGAGGACGAAAACCCGCATCTCGACCGCCCGCTGCGATCGTTCGGCCGTATCAAGGCCCGCCCGATCAAGCCCCGCCAGGCGGCGCTGATGGAGACCCTGTTGCCCGAGATCGCTGTACCCGATCCCAAGGCCGGGCCTCTGAACCCAAAGACGATGATGCCCGAGGCGACCGAGGTCTGGCTGGAGATCGGCTTCGGCGGCGGCGAGCATATGGCCGCCCAGGCGGCGACGCGGCCCGACGCCCTGGTGATCGGCTGCGAGCCCTTCCTGAACGGGGTCGCCTCGGCCCTGCGCCATGTCGAAGAGGGCGGACTGAAGAACGTCCGCATCCATGCCGACGACGCCCGCGACCTGGTCGACGCCCTGCCGGACGCCTCGGTCGACCGGGTGCTGATCCTGTTCCCCGACCCCTGGCACAAGGCGCGCCACAATAAGCGCCGCCTGCTGCAGGACGAGACGGCCCAGGCCTTCGCGCGCATCCTGAAGCCCGGCGGAACGCTGCGCTTCGTCACCGACTGGCTGGACTACGCCGAATGGGCGCTGGAGCGGCTGAACCGCACGCCGGGCCTGGAGCGGATCGGCGCTGCGGATCAGGATTGGTTCGTCCCGCCCGCCGACCACGTCGTCACCCGCTACGAAGAAAAGAAGCTGGGCGACACGACGCCCGTGTTTCTGGAGTTCCGCCGCCTTGCGTGAGGCGGCATGCGCGGCGTGGACCGAAAAAGGCTGACAAGTGCATGTGAAGCGCCTATATGGCGCTCACATCGTTAGACCGGCGTCCAACGGCGTCGTTCCAAGCGGCGGCCCGGACGGACCGCCGCTTTTGTTTTGGATACTCGTCGCTTGCGCGCAAGAACCGCCCAGGATCGCCAGCTGCTGGATCTGATTGACCCCATCGCGGAGTCGTTGGGTCTGGATGTCGTGCGCGTGCGCCTGATGACGGGCTCCAAGCGCCAGCGCCTTCAGATCATGGCTGAGCGGCCGTCCGACCACGACATCTCGGTCGAACAATGCGCCAAGCTGAGCCGCGCGGTGTCGGAAGTGTTCGACGCCGCCGACCCCATCCCCGGCGAATATATGCTGGAGGTTTCGTCGCCCGGCATCGACCGGCCCCTGACCCGTCCCATCGACTTCGACCTGTTCGAGGGCGAGGAGGCGCGTCTGGAAACCGACCGGATGATCGAGGGCCGCAAGCGATTCAAGGGCGTGCTGGCCGGCTATGAGGACGGCAACGTCCTGATCGACCTGGACGGCGAGGACGACACCGCCCTGATCCCCTTCGACTGGTTGGCTGACGCCAAGCTGGTCCTGACCGACGCCCTGATGAAACGGGGCGCCGCCATTCGCGCCGCGCGCGGCGAACCTGAAGAAGACGGCCTTCCCGAAGGGGAAGCCTCCGACCTGACAACCGACACCACGACCCCTTCTGAGGACAACGCCTGATGGCCGTCACCGGTATTTCCGCCAACCGCCTCGAACTGCTGCAGATCGCCGACGCCGTCGCTCGCGAGAAGAACATCGAGCGCGAGATCGTTATCGAAGCGATCGAAGAAGCGATCCAGAAGGGCGCCAAGTCGCGCTACGGCGCGCACCACGACATCCGCGCCAAGATCGACCACAAGACCGGCGAACTGTCGCTGACCCGTCACGTCACCATCGTCGAGGACGACTGGATGCCGGAAGACGAACTGGAAGAGTTCAACGACAGCGCCATGGTGCGCCTGAAGGACGCCTCCAAGCGCGATCCGGAAGCCGTGGTCGGCAAGGAATACGTCGAGAACCTGCCGCCGTTCGAGTTCGGCCGCGTGCAGACCCAGATGGCCCGCCAGGTCGTGACCGGAAAGGTCCGCGAGGCCGAGCGCGCCAACCAGTACGAAGAGTTCAAGGATCGCGTCGGCGAGATCGTCAACGGCACGGTCAAGCGCGTCGAATACGGAAACACCATCGTCGACCTGGGTCGGGGCGAGGGCGTCATGCGTCGGGATCAGTCCATCCCGCGCGAAGTGTTCAACATCGGCGACCGCATCCGCACCTACATCTACGACGTCCGGCCCGAGGCCAAGGGCCCGCAGGTCATGCTGTCGCGCGCCCACCCTGGCTTCATGGCCAAGCTGTTCGCCCAGGAAGTGCCGGAAGTTTATGACGGCGTGATCGAGATCCGCGCCGCCGCCCGTGACTCGGGTTCGCGCGCCAAGATGGCCGTCCTGTCGAACGACAGCTCCATCGATCCCGTCGGCGCCTGCGTCGGCATGCGCGGCTCGCGCGTTCAGGCGGTTGTCGCCGAACTGCAGGGCGAGAAGATCGACATCATTCAGTGGAATCCGGACGAGCCGACCTTCATCGTCAACGCCCTGGCGCCCGCCGAAGTCTCCAAAGTCGTGCTGGACGAAGAAGCCGGCCGCGTCGAAGTGGTCGTGCCGGACGAGCAGCTGTCGCTGGCCATCGGCCGTCGCGGCCAGAACGTGCGCCTGGCCTCGCAACTGACCGGCTGGCAGATCGACATCATCACCGAGAGCCAGGACTCCGAGCGCCGTCAGCGTGAGTTCGCCGAGCGCACCGGCCTGTTCCAGGAAGCCCTGGACGTCGACGAAGTCATCGCCCAGCTGCTGGTCACCGAAGGCTTCGCCACGGTCGAGGACCTGGCCTATGTCGATCCGTACGAAGTCTCCGAGATCGAAGGCTTCGACGAAGAGACCGCTGAAGAGCTTCAGGCCCGCGCCCGCGAATATCTGGACAAGAAGGCCGCCGAACTGGACGCCAAGCGCGTCGAACTGGGTGTCGAGGACGGCGTGCTTCAGGTGCCGGGCGTGACCCTGCCCATGGCCGTCGCCCTGGGCGAAGGCGGTGTGAAGACGGTCGAGGATCTGGCTGACCTGGCCACCGACGAAATCCGCGGCGGCTATGAGGTCAAGAACGGCGAGCGGGTGAAGGTCCCCGGCGTTCTGGAAAGCTTCAACCTGGCGCAGGAAGACGCCGAGTTGCTGATCCTGCAGGCCCGCGTCGCCGCCGGCTGGATCGACGCTTCGGAACTGCCGCAGCCCGAGCCGGAAGAGTACGAAGACGAGGGCGATTACGCCGAGGGCGAATACGATCCGGATCAGGTGTTCGGCGACGCGCCTGCCGAAGACGACACGGTCGAGGGCGAAGAGTCCGACGCCGAACCGTCGAACGCGTGATGGGAGACCTGGCCACATATGAGCTTGCGCGACGCAACGATCGATAGGGAACGCCGGGACCTCGTCTCTCACGAGGTCATGGACGAATCTCGCCTGATCCGTTTCGTCGCCGGGCCCGATGGCCAGGTGGTCCCCGACCTGGGCAGGAAACTGCCCGGACGCGGCCTGTGGGTCGAAGCCAGCCGCGCCTCGGTCGAGGCGGCGGTCAAAAAGAACGGCTTCACCCGCGCGGCCAAGACCAAATTGACCGCCCCGGCCGACCTGGCCGATGTCGTCGAACGGCTGCTGGCAAGGCGCTGTCTCGACCAGCTGGGTCTTGCCCGGCGCGAAGGCGTTCTTATATCCGGCTTCGAGAAAACCGCGGCGAGCCTGCGTGCGGGCAAGGCGGCCTGGGTGCTGGAAGCCGCCGACGGCTCGGCCGACGGGCGCGGAAAGATCCTCGCCCTGGCCCGTCATCAGACCGCCAAGATCTGCGGCGCGTTCACGGCGGACGATTTGAGTTTGGCCCTTGGGCTGGAAAATGCGATACACGCCGTCCTGCTTGCGGGCGGACGCGCCGATCGGTGGACCATCGAGGTCGAACGACTGGCTGGATTTCGGCCGCTTCGCCCCCCTCACTGGGATGTTTCCAGTGTCGAGGACGGATCGGCGGGAGCAGCCCCGACTGATTTTGATCACGGTGGGGCGAGCTGAGGATTTTAGCGGCCGAGGGCCTGTCTCCAAGGGCGGAGACGGGCTCACGGTCGTTCATGGGTATTAGATGAGGACGGCGGGCCTTTCCGCCCCGAGTAAAGCGACCGGATGAGCGACGAAAACGACAAGACCAACCAAGGCCAGGGCAACACGGGCGGCACGCCGTCCCAGACGGGGCCGCGCGCTCCGCTGAGCCTGAAGCCGCGCGTTGTGGGATCGGTGCCGACCGGCACCGTGAAGCAGAGCTTCAGCCATGGCCGATCCAAGACGGTGGTGGTCGAGACCAAGCGCCGCGCCGGCGCCGGCGGGCCGCAACGCCCGCAGGGCTTCGACGTAGCACGTCCTCAACAGGCCGCTCAGGCGCCGCGTCCGCAAGGTCCGCGTCCGTCGCAACCCGCCGGCGGCGCCCTGTCGGCCGAGGAGCAGGAAGCGCGCCGCCGCGCCATCGCCCTGGCCACCCAGGCGAACGCCGCCAAGGCCGCAGCCGAAGCCGCCGCCAAGGCCGCTGCAGACGCCGCCGCCCGCGAGCAGGCCGCCGCCACCGAGCGCGCCGCCCAGGCCGCCCGTGACGAGGCCGCCGCCGCCAAGGCCGCCGCAGAAGCCGCCCGCGCCGAAGCCGCCAAGCTGACGGCCGCTGCGCCCGCCGCGCCGGCCAAGCCCGCGCCCAAGCCGGCCGCGCCGGTCGCTGCCGCGCCGACCCCCGCGCCCGCCGCGCCGGCTCCGACACCCGCTCCCGCTCCCGCTCGTCCGGCCGCTCCGGCTCGCCCGGTGGTCAACTTCGGCCAGCGCGTGCCCAAGCCCGGCAATCCCCAACGCGCTGCGCCCGAGCGTCCGGCCTTCGGCGGCCGTTCGGCCCGCGAGCAGGCGATGGGCGGCGGCGATCGCGCCTATTCGGACCGTCCGCAGAGCGATCGCCCGCAAGGCGATCGTCCGCAGGGCGCCCGTTCCGGCCCTGGCGGCCAGCGTCCGCAGGGCGCCAAGCCGGCCGAGCCCGTTCGCTATTCGGCCCTGAATCCGCGTCCGGCGCCCGGCGCCGCGCGTCCGGGCGGTCCCCGCACCGGGCCCGGCGGTCGCGCCGCCCCGAACGCTCCGCCGGCCGAGGCCAATGTTCTGCGTCCGGCCCGCGCCCCCGGCGCCGGCTTCGGCCGTCCGGCCGGTCGTGACGACGATCGCGAGAAGCGTTTCTCCGACGCTGGCAAGGCGGTCAGCCGCACGCGCGGCGAGCCCAAGCGCCGCGAAGGCCGCATGACCATCCAGTCCGTGGTCGGCGACGGCGACGCCGCCGAGCGGATGCGCTCGCTGGCCTCGGTCCGCCGCGCCCGCGAACGCGAGAAGGAAAAGCGCAAGGGCGGCTCGACCGATGCGCCCAACCGTCCGCGCGAAGTCGTCATTCCCGACGTCATCACCGTGCAGGAGCTGTCCAACCGGATGGCCGTGCGCGGCGTCGACATCATCAAGTTCCTGATGAAGCAGGGCCTGATGATGAAGATCAACGACGTGATCGATTCCGACACCGCCGAACTGGTGGCCGAAGAGTTCGGCATGGCCGTCAAGCGCGTCTCTGAATCCGACATCGAAACCGGCTTCCTGGGCGAGGCCGACGATGCAGACGCCTCCGACACCCGCGCGCCGGTCGTGGCCATCATGGGCCACGTCGACCACGGCAAGACCTCGCTGCTCGACGCCCTGCGCACGACCGACGTCGCAGGCGGCGAAGCCGGCGGCATCACCCAGCACATCGGCGCCTATCAGGTTCGCCTGCCGGACGACCAGAAGGTCACCTTCCTGGACACCCCGGGTCACGCCGCCTTCTCGGCCATGCGGGCGCGCGGCGCCAATGTGACCGACATCGTGGTCCTGGTCGTCGCCGCCGATGACGGCGTCATGCCGCAGACCATCGAAGCCATCCAACACGCCAAGGCGGCCAACGCGCCCCTGATCGTGGCGGTCAACAAGATGGATAAGCCCGGCGCCACGTCGCAGAAGGTCGTCAACGAGCTGCTGCAGTACGAAGTCATCGCCGAAAGCCTGGGCGGCGACACCCAGATCATCGAGGTTTCGGCCAAGGAGCGGATGAACCTCGACGGCCTGCTGGAAGCCATTCTAATCCAGGCCGAGGTCATGGACCTGCGCGCCAACGCCGATCGTTCGGCCGAGGGTGTGGTCATCGAGGCCAAGCTGGACAAGGGACGCGGTCCGGTCGGCACCGTGCTGGTCAAGCGCGGCACGCTGAAGCGCGGCGATATCGTCGTCGCCGGCGGATCGTGGGGCAAGGTTCGCGCCCTGCTGAACGAGCGCAACGAGCAGCTGACCGAAGCCGGTCCGTCGGTTCCGGTCGAAATCCTGGGTCTGGACGAGGCGCCGTCTCCCGGCGATGTCTTCGCCGTGGTGGATTCCGAGGCCCGCGCCCGCGAGCTGACCGAATACCGTCAGCGGGTGAAGCGCGAGAAGGCCCAGGTCTCGGGCGGCTCGGTGTCGCTGGTCGATATGATGGCCAAGCTCGGCTCCAAGAAGATCAGCGAACTGCCGGTGGTCATCAAGGCCGACGTGCAGGGCTCGGGCGAAGCCATCTCCGCCTCGCTGGAGAAGATGGGCAACGACGAGGTCCGCGCCCGGATCGTCTATTCCGGCGCCGGCGGCATCACCGAGAGCGACGTCAACCTGGCCAAGTCGGCCGGCGCGCCGATCCTCGGCTTCAACGTCCGCGCCTCGAAACAGGCGCGCGATCTGGCCGAGCGTGAAGGGGTCGAGATCCGCTACTACTCGATCATCTACGACCTGCTGGACGACATGAAGGGCGTGCTTTCGGGCATGCTGGCTCCGCTGCAACGCGAAACCTTCCTGGGCAACGCTCAGGTGCTTCAGGTCTTCGACATCTCCAAGATCGGCAAGATCGCGGGCTGCCGCGTCACCGAAGGGGTCGTGCGCAAGGGCGCGCGCGTCCGCATCATCCGCGACGACGTGGTGGTGCTGGAACTGGGCGTGCTCAACACGCTCAAGCGCTTCAAGGACGAGGTCAACGAGGTGCCTTCGGGCCAGGAGTGCGGCATGCAGTTCCAGGGCTTCCAAGACATTAAGGAAGGCGACTACATCGAGTGCTTCACGGTCGAAGAGATCAAGCGCACGCTGGACTAGTTCCTGTCGCGAGCACGAAGAGACCAAGGTCCGGAACTCAGGTTCCGGGCCTTTTCTTTTTCAGGCCGGACACGACGCGGCGGGCGGTGTGCGTTCGCGCTTCGCCAACGCCCATGCCTGTTCATTCGCGAACAGCGACCGTGCATCGCCGCAAGCGCGGTGGCGGAGGGCAGGGGATGGCGGCACGGTCTGGTCATCGAGGGCCGGTCGTCGGTCCTCTCGCTGACACAGGACACGCCGTCATGAAGACCGTCGCCGCCATCGCTCCCGTTCTCACTCTCGCCGCCGCCCTCACCGTTGCGGCGCCGGCCGCGCCAGCCTTCGCCGCCGACCTGACCGTCGCCTTCCCGAGCGCCGCGCCCCAAGGCCAGATCATGGTCGCCGTCTTCAACAGCGAGGCCAACTATGGCGGCGAGGGTCAGCTGGCCCAGGTCGCCATGCTGGATGTCTCCGCCGGCCAGACCAGCATCACCTTCGACGGCCTGCCCGACGGCGACTATGCGGTGCGCGCCTTCCACGACCTGAACGGCGACGGCAAGATGAACACCAATCCCTTCGGCATGCCGGTCGAGCCGTTCGCCTTCTCCAACAACGCTGTCGGCAACATGGGTCCGGCGTCTTGGGAGCGCGCCAAGTTCGCCGCCGCCGGCGCGACGACCCAGTCGATCGATCTGAAGTAAGCGACGAAAGCCGGAGTTCGATCATGATCCCCTCACGCCGTTCCTTCCTAATGGGCGCCGCCGCCCTCTCGGCCGCCGTGGCCACGCCCGAAATGGTCCGCGCCGCCGCCGCCCTGGACGCCGTCGCCGCGACGAAGGCCGACTGGGCGCTGGCGACCCAGGACGTCGAAGGCGACATCGCGCGCCGGACGATGCGCCTGGCCCACGGCCGGGCGCCGACCGGGCTGCAGGGCGCGCTCTATCGCAACGGACCGGCCAAGTTCCGGCGGCCGGGCGGGTCGGCGACCCACTGGTTCGACGGCGACGGCATGATGCGCGCCTTCCGCATCCAGGACGGACAGGCGACGCTGGAAGCGCGGTTCGCCGACACGCCCAAACGCCGCACCGAAACGGAACTGGGCGCCGTGGTCACGCCGGGTTTTAGCACCAAGGGCGACGCGCGCGCCCGCATCGGCTCGAACGACGACGCCAACGCCGCCAACACCGCCGTCATGGTCGCCGGCGATCAGGTCTGGGCGCTGTGGGAGGCGGGATCGCCCCTGGCCCTGTCGGCGTCGGACCTGTCGACGCGCAATTTCATCACTCTGCGGGATGACCTGGAGGGCATGCCGTTCCAGGCTCATCCGCGCTACGCCCCCGACGGCTCGATCTGGAACGTGGGGTCGGCGGGCGGTCAGGCCGTCATCTGGCATCTGCGCCCGGATCGCAGCCTGAGCGACGCCCAGGTCGTGCCCCTGCCGCGCGCCAGCTATATGCACGACTTCACCGCCACCGACCGGCACGTGATCCTGGTGCTCCAGCCCTGGGTGTTCACGACCCACGCCATGCCGGTGACTGCAGGACTGGCCTGGCGACCGGAGATGGGGACCCAGGTCCTGGTGCTGGACAAGGACGACCTGTCCAAGCGCCGCCTCTATGACCTGCCGGGCTTCTTCCACTTCCACCTCGGCGACGCCTGGGCCGAGCGTGACGGCACGGTCCGATTCGATGTCGCCGCCAGCGGCAATCCGCGCTTCGCGGTCGATGGCGCCAAGGTGCTTGTCGATGGACATGGGGTCGTTCCGGGCGATCCGGCGAAACTGGCTCTGATCACCTTGCGGCCAGACGGTCGGGCCGACATGACGTACAGCGATGTCGTGGGCGAGTTCCCCAAGGTCGACCCGCGCCGTGCCGGGCTGAAGCGCAGCTTGACCGCCCACACATCGGGCGAGACTCGCGGCCGTCCGTTGCCGACGGGATTGGCGGTCCACGACTGGGATAGCGGGCGCTCGCACGCCTTCGAGTTCGGCGTGCATCAGGTGGTCGAGGAGGCGGTCTTCGTACCCAAGCCCGGCGCGACAGCGGAACGCGACGCCTGGCTGGTCGGACCGTCGGTCAATCTAAAGGACGGGCGCACCGAACTGCACGTCTTTGATGTGGCGCGGATCGAGGACGGCCCGCTCGCGACCTGGCAGGCGGACGTGGCCCTGCCGGCCGGCTTCCATGGCGTGTGGGCGGGATAGTCTGGTCGGGCACAACCCTTGCGGGCCTTCACGGTTCGAAAAGGCTGACGTGCCAAGGTGAGACCATGACCCCCGTCCAGACGCCCGCCGATCTTCGCCCCATAACCGCCCTGCGCTTCGGCGCGGCCATGTGGGTCGCCGTCTACAGTTTCTGGGAAAACCTGGCGGGCGCCGGTCAGTCGGGCCTCGTTTCCAAGGGCTATCTGGGGGTCGAGCTGTTCTTCGTCCTGTCCGGCTTCATCCTCAGCCACGTCTATCTGGCGGCGGCGGGCGAGAAGCGGTTCTCGTATCGCGGCTTCCTGTGGGCGCGGATCGCGCGCGTCTATCCGCTGCATATCGCCACCCTGATCGGCGTGGGGCTGCTGGCCGCCGCCGCCCTGTTCGCCGGCATGAGCGTGGACGCCAATGTGCTGAGCTGGGCCTCGCTGCCCGCCAATCTCTTCATGGTTCACGCCTGGGGGCTGGCGCCGGTCGCGGGCTGGAACCATCCGTCCTGGTCCATCTCTGCGGAGTGGTTCGCCTATCTGTGCTTCCCGCTGTTCGCCTTCGTCTTCTGGCGCCTGCGTCATCGGCCGATCGCGGCGGTGGTCGGCGCGGCGGCCTTCCTCGTCATCCTGTATTTCGCGTTCGAGCAACTGGCCGGCTTCGCCTTGACCGAGGCGACGATCCGCTGGGGCGCGCTCAGGATCGTGCCGTGCTTCGCCCTGGGCTGCGCCCTCTATCTCGTTTATCGCCGTGCGCCGTTGAAGGCGCCGTGGCTGTGCGCCGCCGTTTCGTTCGGCCTGATGGTGCTCAGCGCCGCGCTCGGCCTATGGGACGGTGTCACGGTTCTGCTGGCCGGCGCCCTGATCCTATCGCTGGCCTCGCTGCCGAACGAACGCGCTGGATGGCTGGCCTCCAAGCCGGCCGTCTACCTCGGCGAAATCAGCTATTCGGTCTATATGGTCTGCGTGCCGTGGAAGCTTCTGGCGGTCGGTCTGGCCGCCAAACTGTTCGACGCGCCGGACAAGCAGCTTCAAATTTTCGTGTGGTTGGCGATCCTGGCCCTTCTGCCGGTTGTCGCCGCCGTCTCCTATCATCTGGTCGAACTCCCGGCGCGCAAGGCTCTGAGGGACATGGCCGACAAGCGCGCCATGCTTCACGACAAGGTTTCAGAAGGAAATATGAAGCACGGCGATATGCCGAAACAACTTGCGACAGGGCGTGATCCCGTGGCCTAAAGGGCACCTCCAAAAGCGGGTCGGGATACCCCAAGCATGCTAAAACGGCTCAAAGCCGCCGCGGTTGCGGCGACCCTCGGTTTTTTTGCGCTGGGCGCCGTCCCCTCCACCGCAAAGGCTGATGAGCCCTACTGGCAGTGCGTGACCTTCGCGCGCATGTTCTCCGGCATCAACATCTTCGGCGACGCCTGGACCTGGTGGCGCCAAGCCGCTGCCAACTTCCGCACCGGCAAGGCCCCGGAAACCGGCTCGGTTCTGGTGTTCCGCCCCGAGGGCCGTATGAGCCGGGGCCACGTCGCCGTCGTCTCCGACATCCTGACCGATCGCGTCGTGCGCGTGACCCACGCCAACTGGGGCGGCAGCCGCGGCAAGGTTGAAGAGAACGTCACCGTCGTCGACGTCTCGCCCTCCAACGACTGGTCGCAGGTCAAGGTCTGGTACAACCCGATCAACGATCTGGGCACGACGGTCTATCCGACCTACGGCTTCATCTACAAAGGCGCCCGCGACGCCTTCGACGCCGGCCGTCAGATCGCCGCCAACGTCTCGGCCCAAGGCCAGCACTAGGGCCGGGGCCAAGCTTGCACCGCCCGCCTGCGCGGGCGATAGGCGGGCATGACCCAATCCAGCGACATCACTTACGCCGGCTATCTGGCGTTGGACGACCTGCTTTCGACCCAGCATCCGCTGTCGGACCAGCACGACGAAATGCTGTTCGTCGTCATCCATCAGACCAAGGAATTGTGGCTCAAGCAGATCCTGCATGAGACGGCCCTGGCCCAGTCGATGGTGCGCGCCGGCGATCTGGTCCCGGCCTACAAGAGCCTGGCGCGTGTCTCCCGTATCCAGGCGGTGATGACCCACAGCTGGGACATTCTGTCGACGATGACGCCGTCGGACTATCTGCGGTTCCGAGGGTCGTTGGGATCGTCCTCCGGCTTCCAGAGCGACCAGTTCCGACGCTTCGAGGCCATGCTGGGCCTGAAGGACGCCAGCTTCCTGAAGTTCCACGAAGACCGCCCCGAGGCCCTGGCCGCGCTTCAGGCCGCCATCGCCGCGCCCAGCCTTTACGATGACGCCCTGGCCCAATTGGCCAAGGCCGGTCTGCCGGTGCCCGCCGAGGTGCTGAACCGCGACGTGACCCAGCCCTATCAGCCGTCCGAAGCCGTCGAGGCGGCCTGGCTGGAGGTCTATCGCGACACGGAGCGGTGGTGGGTCCTGTATCAGCTGGCCGAGAAGCTGGTCGATCTGGACGACGCCCTGCTGACCTGGCGGCACAAGCATGTCGTCACGGTCGAACGCATCATCGGTCGGCGTCGCGGCACGGGCGGAACCGAAGGCGCCGCCTATCTGGCCTCGACCCTGACCAAGCGCTGCTTCCCCGAGCTGTGGTCGCTTCGCACCAAACTTTGATGTCGCAGGCGGCAACCTTCGCCGCGCCGGGCCATTTCGCCGTTTGACCGCAACAGCGGAAGGAATGGACGAGATGAGCAACCCCAACGCCCACGACATCAAGGTTCTGAACGGCCTGATCGAAACGACGCTGGACAGCGCGGACGGCTATCGCGAAGCCGCCGAACAGACGCAAGACCCGCACTACCGCACCCTGTTCGAGCGCCGCAGCAGCGAACGCCAGCAGGTCGTCGACGATCTGTCGGCCGCCGTGCGCGGCCTGGGCGGCGATCCGGAATCCGATGGGTCGATCCTGGCCAAGGCGCATCGCGCATTTCTGGATGTGAAACACGCCCTGCTGCGCAACGACGATTCCGTCGTCGGTTCGATCAACTCGGGCGAAGGATTCATCGCCGGCAAATATGAAAAGGCGCTGGAAGATACCGGCATTTCCGCCACGACGCGCGAGACGATCCGGCGCGCCTATGCGGCGGTCAAGACCGAGCATGAGCAGATGGAGGCCCTGAAACACAGCCTCGAAGGCCAGCGCGACGCGGCCAACCCCTTGTTCCCCCAGTAATCCCGGACTGACGGAATAGAAAAAGGCCCCAGCGTCACCGCCGGGGCCTTCGTCATTTGATCGTCTAGCCCACGCTCAAGCAGCGCGAAGCGCGTTAGCGCACCACAAAGTGGCCTAGGCTTCTTCGGTCTTGGCGGCCGAACCGGTCTCCGGAACGACGACGCCCTTGGCGGGACGAACCGTCTGGCGCTCGGCGATACGGGCCGACTTGCCGCGACGATCGCGCAGGTAATAGAGCTTGGCGCGACGCACGACGCCGCGGCGCTTCACTTCGATCGATTCGATGTTCGGCGACAGGATGGGGAAACGGCGCTCGACGCCTTCGCCGAACGAGATCTTGCGGACCGTGAAGGTTTCGCTGATGCCGCCGCCGTCACGGGCGATGCAAACGCCTTCGAAGGCCTGAACGCGCTCGCGCTCGCCTTCCTTGATCTTCACATTGACGCGCAGGGTGTCGCCGGGCTGGAATTCCGGGATTTTGCGTTCGCCCAGGACGCGGGCTTTTTCTTCGGCGTCCAGCTGTTGAACGATGTTCATGTCATTTCTCCTCGGGCTTTGCGCCCTTTAGCTGTGAGTTGGCGAGATGCGCCTGCCAGAGGTCCGGCCGCCGCTCCCGCGTAGTCGTCGCCCGCTGCGCCTCGCGCCATCCCGCGATCTTCTTGTGATCGCCCGACAGCAGCACCTCGGGTATCTCAAGCCCCTCGAACGTCCGCGGTCGCGTGTACTGCGGATGTTCCAAGAGCCCATCCTCGAAGCTTTCGGACGACAGGCTGTCGCCTGAGCCGAGCACGCCGGGGATCAGTCTTACGCACGCCTCGATCGCGACCATCGCCGCCGCCTCGCCGCCGGCGAGAACCGCGTCTCCGACCGAGACCTCCTCGAACCCGCGTGCGTCCAGCACCCGCTGATCCACCCCCTCGAAACGACCGCAAAGCACGACGATCCCGTCGGCCTTGGCCCATTCCTTGACGCGCGCCTGGGTCAGGGGCCGACCCCTGGCGCTCATGTACAAAAGCGGCCGCTTGGGTCCCGGCAGGCTATCCACCGCCCGGGCCACAACGTCCGCCTTCAGCACAGCTCCCGGGCCGCCACCCGCAGGGGTGTCGTCCAGGAAGCCGCGCGTATCTGTGGAAAAGGCGCGAATGTCAACCGTTTCGAGGCTCCACAAGCCCTTCTCGCGCCAGGCCGTACCGATCAGCGACACCCCGAGCGGGCCCGGAAAAGCCTCGGGAAACATGGTGAGAACGGTGGCGGTAAAGGGCATGGCGGCGGCTCATACACATAAAGTCGGAAAAATCCGACTCCAGACCTCTTCCTCCCCGAAGCGGGGAGGGATAACGGCTTCACGCCTTCGGCGCCCCGCCGCCCGCCGCGATCCAGCTGTCCACCTGATCCTCCAGCACGTCCAACGGCACTGAGCCGGAGCCCAGCACGACCGCGTGGAAGTCCTTGATGTCGAACTGGTCGCCCAAGGCCGTCCTGGCCCGGTCGCGCAGTTCCTCGATCTTCAGCTCGCCGATCTTGTAGCTGGTCGCCTGGCCGGGATTGGTGATGTAGCGCTCGACCTCCTTTTCGATGTCGCGCTCGGACAGCAGGGAGTTCTGGCGGAAATAGTCCATCGCCTGTTTGCGGCTCCAGCGCTTGGCGTGCAGGCCGGTGTCGGTCACCAGACGCACCGCGCGCCACAGCTCGGTCGAGAGCCGGCCGAAGTCGGAATAGGGGTCCTGATAGAAGCCCATCTCCTTGCCCAGCTGTTCGGCGTACAGCCCCCACCCTTCCGCATAGGCGCCATAGCCGCCGAAGCGGCGGAAGCGCGGCAGGCCCTCGATCTCCTGCGCATAGGCGATCTGGAAATGGTGGCCCGGCGCGCCCTCGTGATAGCTGATGCCCTCGATCTGCGGCTTCAGAACCTGGGTCATGTCCGACAGATTGACGTAGTAGATGCCCGGCCGCGATCCGTCCGGCGCGGGCGAGTTGTAGAAGGCGATCGAGGCTGTCGCCTCGCGGAACGGCTCCACCGCCCGCACCTCCAGCGCCGCCTTGGGCAGGGTCGAGAACCACTGCGGCGCCGCCGCCATCACCTGGGCGATGAACCCGCGCGCGTCGGTCAGATACTGCTCCTTGCCCTCGGGCGTATTCGGATACTGGAACCGTGGATCGGTCTTCAGGAAGGTGAAGAAGTCCTGCAGCGAGCCGGTGAAGCCGACCTGGGTCTTGATGGTCTCCATCTCGGCCTGGATGCGGGCGACCTCGGCCAAACCGATCTGATGGATCTGGTCGGCGGTCAGGTCGGTCGTGGTCGAGAGCTGGAGCCGGGCGTTGTAATAGGCCTCGCCCTGCGGCAGGCGCCACACGCCCGCGTCGCTATCGGCCTTGGGCTGCACCTCGGCCAAGGCCGTAAGCACGGTCTCGAACCCGGCCTTGTAGGGACCGGTCAGGGCGGCGCGGGCTTCCGACAGCAGCCGGTCCTTGGTCGCCTGATCCGTCTCCAGGGCCGCGACCTTCTTGTTGAAGTCGGCCCAGACCGGATTGTCCGCCCCATCGTCGAACGGCGCGCCGGTGATGACGTTGCGGGTGTTGGCGATGGACGGCGCAAAGACGAAGCGCGGCGAGACGACGCCCGCCGCCGCGCGCTGACGCAGTTCCTCGGCCACCTGATCCATCTGCGTCTCGGCGGCCTTGATCCGCGCGACATAGGCCTCGGCGTCGGCCACGCTGGAGACGCGGTGGTTGTTGATCAGAAAGACCGGCAGGCTGGTGGTCGGATTGCCGTTGGCGGCGAACTGAAAGCCCCAGTCGCGCCATTGGTTCGACAGCCGCGCCTGCTGGACGCCATATTCGAACATCCGCCACGACAGCGCCGCCTGCGGGCCCAGCTTCTGCGGATCGAACTGGGCCTTCATCTGCGCCAGCTGCGCCTCCTGAAGCGCCAGGGCCCGGTCGGCGGCGGCGTCCGACACGTCGTCCAGCTTGTCGTAGTCGGTCTTGATCCCCAGCGACGTCATCTGCTGCGGGCTCAACGCGATCCGCGCCTGGAAGGCCTGTTCAAAGAAGGCGTTCAGCCGCGCGTCCTCGCTTTCAGCCGCGGCTGTCTGTGCGGGGGAGTTCTGCGCCAGCGCGGGCGCGGCGGACAGCACCGCCATCATGGCGGCAGACGAGATCAGAAGACGACGCATGAACAACCCCTCGTGAAACAGGGGCGCACCTTCGGGGTCGCGTGCGTGCGGCGCAAGCGCTCAATGCCCCCGCCGTTGCGGCGATCGGACACGTCGAAAGCAAAATCTTCGATACGGCGTCGCTTGATGCAACCCAAGTTCAGGGTCGGCGTTTGGACGAAACTTGACCATACCAACAAGGGTTCAAACCATGCGCAAGATCATCACCCTGTCCATCGTCGCCGCCGCTCTGGCCGTGTCGGCCTGCAACACCATCGCCGGCGCCGGCCGCGACGTCTCGGCCGCCGGTTCGGCCGTCACGCAAGGCGCCAACGACGCCAAGAACTAAGGCTTTCTCAAAAGCCGATGTTGGAAAGGCCCGCCGGATCCCGGCGGGCCTTTCTCGTATCCGTCGCATGACGGTGTTACGGTGCGCCATCATTCAGGAGACGGCGATGGGCTTTCTGGACAATGTGGTGAAGGGTCTCGGCGACGACGCCGCAGGCGGTCTGAGCGATCTGCTAAAGGGTCAGGGCGGCGTCGGCGGACTGACCGAGAAGTTCGGTCAGGCGGGCCTGGGCGATGTCATCGGCTCCTGGGTCGGCACGGGGCCGAACGCCAACATCTCGCCCGAGCAGATCACGGCCGTCCTCGGCCACGGCCCCATCGCCGACATCGCCGCCAAGATGGGCGTGACCCCCGAACAGGCCGGCGAGACCCTGGCCGGTCTTCTGCCCGAAGCCATCGACCGCCTGACCCCTGGCGGTCAGATCGACGGCGCCGACGACCTGCTTGGCAAACTGCCGGGTGGCCTGGGCGATATGATCGGCGGCTTTCTGAAGCGCTGAGGCGTCAGGACGGCTGACCTTCGGTCGTCGCGATCGCAGCCTCTTCTTCCATCGCGACCTTCTGGCGCGCCTGAAGCGCGGTCTGCTTGGAAGCCACGATAAAGGCCAGAACGATCCCAAACACACCGATGATTGCTGAGTACAGGAAGAAGGCCACGTAGCCCGCGCCCAGCGCCGCTGGGGTCACGCCGCTTGTCGCCGCGCCGGTGGTCAACACGCCGGGTTGCAGATTGGCGAACAGCGCCCGCAGGCCAGCGAAAGGTCCGGTCCCTTCGGCGGCTCGCGCCGAAGCCTCGACGATCCGCCCCGACTGCGTCGCGATCAGCTTGCCGGGCAGGGCGTACAATGATGTGAACAGGGCGTACTGGGTCGCGGTGAATCCGATCGACGTGAGGCTGGACATATAGGCGATCAGGGCGGTCCCGGCGTATCCGCTTGAGACGTTGTCCACGCCGATGGCGACGGTCAGGGCCGACAGGCTGTGTCCCTGGGTCGCCAGCCAGGCAAAGATCAGGTTGGACACAGGGCTCATGAAGGCGCCGATGACCATGGTGCGGATCAGGCCGAGCTTGGCGACCGACCAGCCGCCGATGATCACGCCCAGACTGGTCATGACCACGCCAAACACCTTGCGCACTTCGGCCAGCTCCGTCTTGGAAAAGCCGAGGTCGATGTAGAAGGGCGGCATGATGTTCAGCACGAAATCCGCCAGGCGATAGACGCAGATCAGCGCAAGGATCAGCGTCGCCACGCCCGAGAACCGCCTGTAGAAATCGGCGAGGGGCTGGCCGAACGAGCCGGCGAGATAGGCGCCCGGCCGCGTCTTTGTTCCCGGCAGCGGCCAGCAGGCCATGACCATGACGGCCAGGCCCATGAGCACCAGAGCGAACTGCAGATAGACGCCCTCCGGCTTCGCCGCCAGCGCCGCTGCGACCGCCGCCTTGCCGTCCGGGCCGAGGCCGAAGAGCCCGAACAGGGCGTTCAAGGGCGCCGACTGTCCAGTCAGGCCCGAACCCAGGAACATGGCGGCGACGCCGATGACCGCCAGACGCGCGATCCACTCGAAGATTTCCAGCTTTGGTCGCGAGGGGACGTCTCCAACCGGGATGGCTCGGATCGAGTGCGCCTTCTCTCGCGGCGCAAACAGCACCCCGGCGATACCGATACCCATGAGTGCGGCCATCACCGCGTAAGAGAGGTTCCAGTTGTAGAGATCGGCCAGCACCAGCGGCACGGCCCCGGCCACGATCATGGCGACGCGGTAGCCCAGCTGATAGGCGGCGGCCATGGCGCCATGGCGACTGTCGTCGGCCGCCTCGATCCGCCAGGCGTCGATGACGATGTCTTGGGTCGCGCCGAAGAAGCCGACGAGGGCGGCGAAGCCGGCCACGGCGATCAAGGCGTTGGAGGGGTTCAGGGTCGAGATCGACCATAGACCGAAGATGATCACACCCTGCGTGACCAGCATCCAGGCGCGTCGATGGCCAAGCAGAGGCGTCAGAAGCGGCACGGCCGTTCGGTCGATCAGCGGCGCCCAGACGAATTTCAAAGAGTAGCTGAGCGTGGCCAGGGCGAAGAAGCCGATCACTTCGAGCGTCAGGCCGCTCTCTCGCAACCAGGTGGTCAAGGTGTCGAAGATCAGCAGGTTCGGCAGGCCCGCCGAAAAGCCCAGCAGCAGCATGATGAAGACACGCCGCTCGCCATAGACGGCGAGGCCGCCGAAACGGCCGGCGGGCTTGCCGTTCGCGGGGGGATGGGCTTGGTCGGTCATGCACGGCTCCGGCGCGGCGGCCGGAAACGCGGGCGCCTGTAACTCAGCCGACCTTGGCGCGGATGTCGCGCTTCGTCCAGCGGGCGAGGGCGGCGCGCAGGGCCTCGGCGTCCAGAGGCTTGACGATATGGTCGTCCATCCCGGCTTCCAGGCAGGCGCGGCGGTCCTCGGCGAAGGCGTTGGCGGTCAGGGCTAGGATCGGCGTCGTGTCGCCCGCCGCGCGGATGGTGCGGGCGGCGGCGGGGCCGTCCATGCCGGGCATCCGCATGTCCATGAAGACCACGTCGTAGCGCGCGCGTTTCAGCGCCGCGACGGCTTCGTCGCCGGTGGCGGCCGTCTCGACGGTGCAGCCCTCGCGTCGTAGCAGGGTGCGGGCCAGAAGCGCGCCGACGGGATTGTCCTCGGCCAGCAGGACACGGATGCCGGCGAACTGCACGGGAGCGACGCGGTCGTCTTCGACCGGAGCGGCGCATTGGGCGCTGGACTTGTCGGGCGCCTCGGTGCCGATGGCGGCCAGGACGCGTTCGGCCAGGGACGCGCGGCGCAAGGGCTTGATCAGATAGCCGTGGAAGCCGACGGCGCGGTAGCGGGCGATCAGATCGCGCTCGGCCGGTTTCAGCAGGACGATGCCGCGACCGCTCGAAGGCAGGGCCGCCAGCGCGCCCGCCGGGGCGTCGGCGTGATCGACCAGGGTCACGGGGGCCGCATCCGCCACGACGCCGCCCGAGGCCTCGATCTGAGCGCGAGCCGCTGACAGGACGAAGGGGTCTATGGTGCGCACCGCGACCGTCTGGCCGCGCAACGGCTTGTCGCGCGCCACCGCGACGGCGGCGAAGGCGGCCTCGAACCGGAAGCGGGCGCCCCCGCCGGTTGCGGCCCCGTCGGGCCGGCTTTCGACCTTCACCGAGCCATCCATGGCGGCGGCCAGTTTACGCACGACCGCCAGACCCAGGCCGGCGCCATCCTGACGGACCGCGTCGGAACTGTCGGCGTGGCCGAATTCCTCGAAGATCCGTGTACGCGCCTCGGGCGCGACGCCGGGGCCGGTGTCGTCGACCAGGAAGGCCAGACGCGGGCGCGCCGCGCTGCCGCCGACGCGCTCGACCGAAATGCGCACGCCGCCGGTTTCGGTGAACTTCACGGCGTTGCCCGCCAAGTTGAAAAGCACCTGACGCAGCCGGCCTTCGTCCGCCAGCACGTCGGGCGCGTCGGCGGCGACCGACCAGACGATCTCCAACCCCTTGTCGTGGGCGCGCGGGCTCAGCAATTCGGCGACGCCGCGCACCAGACCTTCCAGATCGACGGGCGCCAGGTCGAACTCCAGCGCTCCGGCCTCCAGCCGCGCATAGTCCAACAGGTCGTTGACCAAACCCAGCAGATGTTCGGCCGACTGACGCGCGTTCTCGGCATAGGCGCGCTGGGCGCCGTCCAGTCGGGTCCGCTGCAACAGGTTGATCATGCCGATGACGCCGTTCAGCGGCGTGCGCATCTCGTGGCTCATAAGCCGCAGGAACTGCTGGGCGGGGTCGGCGGGTGCGCTCGTCCGCTCCTCGATCCGCTTTGTCGCCGTCCGTCGCGTCATGGCCGTCTCCCCAACAGGACAGAGCCTAAAGGCCGACGGTTAAGGATGTCTCCACCATGACGCGGGCGGCCTCACGCGTGCAGGAAGGGCGTCTGCACGTCGTCGCCCTCGCGCAGGCCGAAGCCTTCATGGCGCTGCGCCACGCGGCGGTCGAAGTCCGCCTCGGCCCCGATGGTGGTGCGGCGATAGATCAGGGCCTCGGCGATGTGGCGACGCAAAACGCCGGTGCTGCCATCCAGATCGGCGATGGTGCGCGCCAGGCGCAGGGTGCGGGTCCAGCCGCGCGCGGTCAGGCCGCCGGCCTCGCCCGCCCGCATCAGCAGCATTCGGCCCGCCTCGTCCGGCGTGGCGAACCGGTCCAGCGTGGCGCCGGACGCGCGGGCGTTCAGGCCTTGGGCGGCGTCCAGCCCCGCCTCGCGCACCCGGTCCTCCTGCATGGCGCGGGCGGTCGCGACGCGCGCCCGCGCCTCGGCCGTGCCTTCGACGGGCGGGGGCAGGGCCATGTCGGCGGCGGTGACCGGCGGCGTCTCGACCGTCAGGTCGATGCGGTCGAACATCGGACCCGAGACGCGGTTCTGATAGTCGCGCTGACAACGCGGCGCCTTGCCGCACGCCCCGCGTCCGGCGCCGCCCATGCCGCAGCGGCACGGGTTCATCGCCGCAACAAGCTGGAACTGCGCGGGATAGCGGATGTGGGCGTTGGCGCGGGCGACCACGATCTCGCCGGTCTCCAGCGGCGCCCGCAGCGAGTCCAGAGCCTGGGCGCCGTATTCCGGCAGTTCGTCCAGAAACAGCACGCCATTGTGGGCCAGTGACGCCTCGCCCGGCTTGGCGCGAAGACCCCCGCCGGTCAGGGCCGCCATCGAGGCGGAATGGTGCGGGCTGCGGAACGGGCGATCGCGGGTCAGGGCGCCGCGTTCGATCAGGCCGGCGACCGACCAGACCATCGAGGTTTCCAGTAACTCCTGCGAGGTCAGGGGCGGCAAGAGGCCGGGCAGCCGCTGCGCCATCATCGACTTGCCCGACCCCGGCGGGCCGATGAACAGCAGGTTGTGGCCGCCGGCCGCCGCGATCTCCAGCGCGCGCTTGGCGCTTTCCTGACCCTTGACCTCGCGCAGGTCGGGCACGGCCTTGCCATCCGCAAGCGGTCCGGGCTCGGGCGTGCGTAGAACTTGGGTTCCCTTGAAATGGTTGACCAGGCTGATCAGCGAGCGTGGGGCCAGGATACGCGCGCCGCCGGCCCAGGCGGCCTCCGGTCCCGTCGCCTCGGGGCAGATCAGACCGAGGCCCATCGCGTCGGCCGCGACGGCGGCGGGCAGGGCGCCGCCGACCCGCGCGATCTGGCCGTCCAGCCCAAGCTCGCCGATGGCGGCCCAGCCGTCGAGCGCATCGGGCGGGATCACGCCCATGGCCGCCATCAGGGCAAGGGCGATGGGCAGGTCGAAATGGCTGCCCTCCTTGGGCAGGTCGGCCGGCGCCAGGTTGGCGATGATCCGCTTGGCGGGCAGTGCCAGACCGATTCCGGCGAAGGCCCCGCGCACCCGCTCCTTGCTTTCGGCCACCGCCTTGTCCGGCAGGCCCACGATGTTGAAGATGGTCGGCCCGTCATTGCCGATCAACTGGACCTCGACGTCCACGCGCCGGGCTTCCACCCCGTCAAAGGCGACCGTGACAACCCGCGCGACCATGTCGTTCTCCCACCTGAGCGAGAGAACGAACCATGAACTGAAATCTAATTCAAGTGGCGATCATGCAACCTGTGCGGCGCGTTTGGCCTCGATGGCCTCCCACATCAGGGCCGTGGCGTCGATGCCGGTGAAGGCCTTCAACTGCTGGGCGCCCGTGGGGGAGGTGACGTTGATCTCGGTCAGAAAGTCGCCGATCACGTCGATGCCGACGAAGATCAGGCCGCGTTCCTTCAGCGTCGGGCCGATGGCGGCGCAGATTTCCAGGTCGCGCGGGGTCAGCTCGACCGGCATGGCCGTGCCGCCGACGTGCAGGTTCGAGCGCACCGCGCCCGCCGCCGGGACGCGGTTGATGGCGCCGACCGGCTCGCCGTCGATCAGCAGGATGCGCTTGTCGCCCTTGGACACGGCGGGAATGAACTTCTGGATCACCAGCGGATCGCGGCTGCCGGCGGCATGGATCTCGATCAGGGCGTCCAGGTTGGGATCGTCGGCGCGCAGCTTGATCACGCCCGAGCCGCCATTGCCGTGCAGGGGCTTCAGGACCACCTCGCCATGCTTCTTGTGGAAGGCGTCCAGGGCGACGGGGTCGGCCGAGATCAGGGTCGGCGGTTGCAGGCCGGGGAAGGCGGTGACCATCAGCTTTTCGGGGGCCGAACGCACCTGGGCCGGGTCGTTGACCACCAGGGTCCGGGGATGCACCGTCTCCAGCAGATAGGTGGCGGTCACATAGGCCATGTCGAACGGCGGGTCCTGGCGCATCAGGATCACGTCCACGTCCTCGGCCAGATCCAGCTTTTCCCAGTCGCCGAAGTCGACGTGGTTGCCGACCTCGCGCCGCACAGTGATCGTGCGGGCGCGGCAGTAGAGGCGACCCTCTTCCAGCGCCAGGGTGCGGAAGTCATAGACCCACTGTTTGTGACCGCGCGCCTGGGCCGTCTCGGCCATCAGGAAGGTGGTGTCCCCGGCGATGTCGACGGCCTCGATCGGGTCCATCTGGATGGCGACTCTGAGGGTCATTTTCTTGGGCCTATCGCGCGTCGCGCTACTAGAGGCCCGTTGGGCGCGCCGCGCTCCGGGCCAATGGATGTTCGATGTTCTTGCGGCGGTCAGTCGAGCTGTCGCGCTTCTTCGGCCAACATGATCGGAACGCCTTCGCGGATCGGATAGGCCAGTTTGGCGCCCGTCGAGATCAACTCGTTGGCGTCGCGGTCGTAGGTCAGCTTGCCGCGCGTGACCGGGCAGACCAGCACCTCCAGCAGGCGGGGATCGACGGAGACCGGGGTGTTGAAAGCATCACTCATGGCGGGTTCCTGAAAGCGTGGCCGCTTATTGCATGGACGGCGCAGCGTCGTCACCGCCGTCGGCGGCGTCGATGCGCATCAGGGCGGTCAGGGCCTCGGCGCGGGGCATCAGGCCCATGGCCTCCAGCAGCGCCTGTTTCTCGGCCGGTTCGAACGGCAGGGCCATCGACAGGCTGTTGACCAGGGCCTCCATCGGCGCAGTCTCGGCCGTCTCCCAATCGATATCCAGAAGCCGATGGGCCATATAGGCGCGCAGGGCGTCCAGGAAGGCGTCGCGGTCGAAGTCCGGCTCCTCGGGCGGGGAGACCAGATCGTCCTCATAGGCCTCGAACGCCGCGCGGACCTGGCGATAGGGGGTCTTGGACGGCATTTCGGCAGCGATGCGGAAACGCGACACGCCGGTCAGGGTGATCAGATAGCGCCCGTCGGAAGTCTCGGCGAAACTGGTGATCCGACCCGCGCAGCCGACCGGCGACAGGCCGGGCAGGGCCGGCGTGCCGCCCTTGGGCTGGACCAGACCGATGATCCGGTCGCCGGCCATGGCGTCGTCCACCATGTTCAGATAGCGCGGCTCGAAGATGTTGAGCGGCAGCTGTCCGCGCGGCAGCAGGATGGTCCCGCCCAGCGGGAACACCGGGATCACCTGGGGCAGGTCGAGGGCGCGAACGTAACCCTGGGGCATCTTTTCTCCTTGGCCTATCGCCCTTCGGGCGACTTGAGGCCGGTGGCTCCGCGCTTACGAAAACAGAATGGACGACAGGCGGCGACGACCATCTTTGGACACGTCCGAGGTCAGGCCCGCCGCCTCGAAGATGACCAGCAGCTGTTTGCGGGCCGCCTGATCGTTCCACTCGCGGTCGGCCTGGATGATGGCTAGCAGATTGTCGACCGCGCCCTTGAAGTCGCCGGCCGCGCTCTGGGCTTCGGCCAGGTCGAAACGCGCCTGATGATCGTTCGGATCGGCGGCGACCTTGGCCTCGAGTTCGGCCGAGGCGCCGGAAGGGGCCTTGGACGCCAGAGCCAGCTGGGCGCGCACGCTCTGGACCGTCGGCTCCTTGGAATCCTGCGGCGCCATGGCGATGGTCTGGGCCGCCTGTTCGGCGTCGCCGCCAGCCAGATAGACCCGCGCCATGCCGGCGATGGCCTTCTCGTTCTCGGGCTCGATCGACAGGACGTGGGCGAAGGCCTGGGCCGCGCCGCCGAAGTCGTTCAGACCCAGCGATTCCTCGCCCAGCTCCAGCAGTTGCGCCGTCTCGGTGGAGCCGCTCTGACCGCCGGTCAGCTTGTCGATGAAGGCCTTGATCTGGCTGTCGGGAATGGCGCCCTGGAAGCCGTCGACCGGCTGGCCGTTGACGAAGGCGTAGACCGTGGGGATCGACTGCACCCGCAGCTGGCCCGCATAGGCCGGGTTGGCGTCCACATCGATCTTGACCATCTTCACCGCCCCCTTGGCGGCGCGGACGGCCTTCTCGAGCGCAGGCCCCAGCGTCCGGCATGGCCCGCACCAGGTCGCCCAGAAGTCGACGATGACCGGCTGATGTTTCGACGCCTCGATCACGTCGGTCATGAAGGAGGCGTCCGTGCCTTCCTTGATCAGGTCGCCGGCGGCGTCGGGGGTCAGGGTCGGGTCGAGCAGGGTCATGGGCGAGGTCCGCGCAGAGATCGGTCAGGTTCAACGGTTCAGATGGCGTCGGGATGCGTCGGCATCAAGCCGGGAAAAGGTCGCGCCGGGATTTCAGACGGCGGTCGTGAAAAACACCGTCTAATTCATCTAATTCGTCTGACTTCCCCCGCCGCGCGTCTGCCCGCTGACCGTGATTTACGAGATGGGGCGACGGCGCGGATCGTCAAGCGGACGTTGGTCGTCTCTGTTGAGGATAGGAAGTGGATATCGGCATGCTATCGTTTCCGCATGCAGAACCTTGAGGACGCCGTGGCCAAAGTCAGCCGGATTGCGGCGAGCAGGCTAGGTTTAGTTCTGCTCGGCATGGTCTGGCTCGCGGGGTGCCAATCCGACGACCGTGGTCCTTCTTCTTTGATCGGTTACTGGTATGCGGTCGAGGTAGATGGTGAACCAACAATCGGTTCTCGTGTAGAATTAAGGCTCCCGGAGCTGAACCCGGATACCCTGAAAGCCTCGACCTATAGACTGTCTATCGGTTGTGAAGACTGGGGCCGCCTCGATCAGAGCCGCAGCGTTTTGATCAGCGACGCGCAAGATCCTTTTGGCAAGGTGCCGCAAGCGCAATGCGATCCGCGTGATCCGGCGCGTTTGGATGCGTTGCGACAGATGACGCACGACGGGGTCCGTATCTCAGTAGACCCGATGACATTTACGGCAGTGCTTTCCACAACATCGGGGAGAACCGCTCGCTTCGATTATATGGACACGACGCCTGTCGATTGAGGTCCGAAAAAGGTCTAACCCCAAGTCATGAGCTTTACGAAGCAAGACTGAAATCAGGACGCCCAAATGCAGATAGGCCCCTGTCTCTCGATCAGCCCAAAGCCTCGAAATCCACCAAGATCGGCTCCCTCTCCAGCAGCGCCAGCACCCGCCGGAACGCCGTCTGATCCAGGGCTGTGGTCGCCGTATTGGTCAGGGGGTGGAAGTTGACGATGTCGGCGTCCCACAGGCGCTGGTCCAGGACGAAGGTCACGCGGCGGTCGATGTCGTTGATCAGGCCCAGCGCCGTGACCGAGCCGGGGCGGACGCCCAGCGTCTCCCACATCAGGGTCTCATTGCCGAACGACAGCCGCCCCGAGCCCATGACGGGGGCGGCGCGTTTCAAGTCGATCACCGTGTCCTGGCGCGCCGAGATCAGCCACAGCCGGCCTTTGTGATCCTTCAGGAACAGGTTCTTGGTGTGGGCGCCGGGCAGGTCGGCCTTCAGGTCCAGCCCTTCCTCGACGCGAAAGACGGCCGGGTGGTCGTGGGTCACGTGATCCACGTTGTTCGCCTTCAGCCACACGGTCAGGGTTTCGCGGTCGAAAGCGGGTGCGTCAGTCATGGTTGAGCCGTCGGGTTTCGGGCGTTAGGACAGGGTCATGGTCGATACCGTCAACACGCGCCCTCTGGAACTGGAATGCTATCCGATGACGGCCCGGCCGCCGGACCTGGTGCCCGGCCGCCAGTCGCGCAACTGGATGGACGCCTTCATCAGCCGCCACCCCTATCGCTGCCTGCCGCTGAACATGGCCAACACGACGGGGTGGGAAATCCTGTGCCCGTTCGGCTTCTCGGCCGAGTGGAACGGCGGCCCGCGTCAGGAAGACATCGTCATCACGCCGGATCGGCCCCAGCACGATCTGGCCCATTTCGTCACCTCGCACTTCTCGCGCGGGGTGCTGACCCTGCATCCGCAATATCTGTTTCGCACGCCGCCTGGCTGGGGGATGATGTGTTCGGGGTCGCCCAACCATGTGAAGGACGGCATCCAGCCGCTGGTCGGCCTGATCGAGACGGACTGGCTGCCCTTCCCCTTCACGATGAACTGGATCTTCACCCGGCCGGGGCGGATCACCTTCGAGAAGGGCGAACCCTTCTGCTTCATCAATCTGATCGAGCACAAGAAGGTCGAGCAGTTCCAGCCGATCATCCGCACCCTGGAATCCAACCCGGTGATGAAGGGCCAGTTCGAGGCCTGGAACCGCGCCCGCACCGACTTCAACCAGCGTCTGGCCGGCGGCGATCCCGACGCGGCCAAGGAGGCGTGGCAGCGCTACTACTTCAAGGGCGAGGTGCCGGAGGATCTGGGCACGGCGCCGGCGACCCACTCCAACAAGCGCCGGCTGAAGTCGCCACGCGTGGGATGACCGTTTCTTACCATCGCGCCTGATCCGGCGGCGCTAGGCTTTGCCTTCATCGTTTGGAGGCAGGGCCATGATCGCCACGCGTCGCATCGCTTCTATGCTGATTTTCAACCTCGGTCTCGCGCTGGCCGCGACGCCCGTACGCGCACAGAATGCTCGCGCGCAAAGTCATCGCGGTTTCGTCACGGGCGCCGATGAAGACCGGACCCAGGCGCCGACGATGCTGTTCGGCGCCAGCCGCAATACGGTCAAGGTGTCCGCGGATGACACCGAAGGCCGGCTTTCCATGTTCGAGTACGAGGGCGCGGTTCGCGGCGGACCGCCGCTGCATGTCCATGACGATCAGGACGAAATCTTCTACGTCCGCGAGGGCGACTATCTCTTCCAGCTTGGAGACGCCCTGCACCGCCTGACGGCCGGCGACACGATCTTTTTGCCGCGCGGCGTTCCGCATGCCTTTTCTCAGCTCAGTGCGGCCGGTCGTCTGGTGTTCATGTTCACGCGGGCGGGCGACATGGAGGCCTTCTTCAGGGATCAGGCCGCGATGGGGGCCGGACCGCCGACGCCGCAGGCCGCTCAGGACCTGTTCTCGCAACACGGAATGCGGATTGTCGGGCCACCCCTTCCGGTGGAATGATCGCCGCTTCTGGAGGGAGGCGGCATGACGGCTCATTTCCACTTTGCACCGCCGGGACGCGCCTTGTCAGGCCTCGTCCGGCGCCACCAGATCATCCGCCTGCGTTTCGGTACGAGCGGGGACGAGACGCTGGCCCCCATCAAACCCTATTGGCCCAGACCTGCGGCGGCGTTGGCCTTCTATATGCGCGATCCTGAAATTCTGTGGTCCGCGAGGGAGGCGAAGCCGAGGGTCAAGGCGCGCGCGGTGGTGATCGGCCAGCCGACCACGCTGACCTGGCGACAGGGGGGCGGGGACTTCAGCGTCTATCAGATCGAGTTCGAGCCGGGCGCGCTGTATCGGCTAATCGGGCTGTCACTTGACGAAATCACGGACCACGACATCGATGCGGAAGCGGTGTTTCCGCGAAGCTTCACCAGTCTGATCCGCGAGATCGAGGACACCGAAGATCCCGCCGTCATGATCGCTGCGGCAGAGTCCTATTTGGAAAGGTTATGGGACGCGCGATCAGGCGATCCGTTGGCCGTCGATCAGATCGCGAATGTGTTGCTGCGCCATCCGGGGGCGAGCCTGGATCGTCTGGCGACGCGGCAAGGGCTGGCGCCGCGTCAGGTTCGCCGGGACTTTGCGCGAAGAATGGGCGTGTCGCCCAAGCTATCCGCGAGAGTGGCGCGATTCGACGCCCTGATCCGGCAACGCAATGCACGCCCGGATCAGGACTGGCTCGAAGCGGCATTGGATGCCGGCTACTACGACGATCACCACCTGAGACGTGATTTTCGCCTGTTCACCGGGATCAGTCCCAGCGCATTCCAGCTTCTGGAGGCGCAGTCTCCCGAGCGCCGTTTCGGCTATCGGGAGACCTAGATCAAGCCGCCGGGCGGGTGACCTGCGGGCCCAGGTTCTGGATCACTTCGCGGGCGTCGAAGGCGTTGGGGTCGTTGGCGGGTTTGGGGCCGCGACCCAGGACGATTTCGGCATTGGCCTCGAAGCGGTCGACCTGACGGACGTCAAAGTCGTTGACGCCCCACGGGCCGTAGCGGTCCCACGGGCTCCAGAAGCCGCTGCGGTAGTAGCGCCACGACGGACCCCAGTAGGGGCTGTAGAAGCGGTTGTAGCCCGAATAGAACGGGTCGGGCGTGCCGACGAAGCGGGTGTCGCGGTCGGTGGCGCGGTTGACGGTGGCGAACCAGTCATAGCCGCTCTCGACCGTCAGTTCGGCCGAACGCAGCAGCAGCGACTGTTCGACCTGTTCGCGCGAGGTCAGCGAGTTGCCCGAGAAGCTGACCCGGAAACGGTTGTTCTCCAGGCGCTGCTCGGCATAGCCGCCACGCTGGCCGTTGAAGCCGGCGGGCTGATACGGGGTGGCGGTGGCGCAGGCCGCCAGGGCCAGACCGGCGGCGACGGTCACCGCCAGGGTCTTCAGGGGGAGGGTTTTCATGACATCAAACTCCTTGATCGCCCATTCGGGCGCTCTGACGGCTGAACGGAGCATGAACGAAGGCGTTCCCGACCACTGTATGACGAAGCGTCGCGGCGTCTAAAGTCTAAGGACGATCAGGACAGCGGCGACCATCAGCAGCAGGCCGACGAAGACGCCGAAGCCTTTGCGAAAGCGGGGTTGCTGCATGCGGCGCGACAGGGCGGCGCCGGAAAGGGCATAGGTGCTCATCGACACCATATCCATGCCGATGGCCGCCATGGCGAACATCGCCATCTGCGGCGCGACCGGCCGGTTCACGTCAATGAAGGGCGGCAGGACGGCGGTGAAGAACAGGATGGCCTTGGGGTTGGCGATCTGGACGGCGAACCCGTCGATCAGGGCGCTGCGGCCCTTCTTGACCACGACCTCGTCGGGATCGGCGGCGGTGGCGAAGGCGCCGCGCAGCGCCTTGATCCCCAGCCAGGCGACGTAGAGGGCGCCCAGCACGGCGATGACCTTGAAGGCGGCGGGGAAGGCCTTGACCAGGGCGCCCAGCCCCAAGGCCGCCGCGCCGAACCACACCAGGGTCGCGGCGTTCATGCCCAAGACGCCGATCAGGGCCGAGGCGCGGCCCTTTTCAACGCCGGTCGCGACGGCGAACAGATTGGCCGGGCCGGGCGTGATCGCCATCACCGCCATGACGCCGAGGAAGGTCGAATAGAGGTGCGGATCGACGGGCAGGGCGGGCATGCGGCGCGATGTCGCTGCTTAGTCGGTCGCGGTCAAGGCGCTCTGTCTCCTCCCCGCGTTGTGGGGACGTGGCGCGGCGCATCTCGCGCCGTGACGGAGGGGGTCTTCACTCGTTCATCGGCGTCCGTAGGGATCAAAGAACCCCTCCACCGCTGCGCGGTCCCCCTCCCCATTTCATGGGGAGGAGACAAGGATGTCAGGCGGCCGGACGGGCCGGGGGCGCCGGCGGTTCGGGGGCTTCCGGCGCCTCGGGCGCTTCGGGAACCTCGGCGGCCGCTTCGTCCTCGACGACGGCGTCGGCGGCCTGGTCCAGCGCGTATTGGGCGACCAGGCTGTAGGTCTCCATCTGCTCGGGCGTCGGATTGGTCCAGGCGCTGTTGCGGGCGATGCCTTCGGCGGTGACGACGCCCTTCTGCATCCCCTCTTCCATCGCCTGTTTGACCTCGGGATCGTTCAGGGCGTCGGCGACGATGGCGTCGACGTCGATGTTCTTCAGCGCCTGGGCGGCCATTTCATTGGCGTGTTTGGTCGTCTCGGCGGTGAAGGCGGCGACGTCGGGCGCATAGTCCGACCAGAGGGCGGCGATGCGACGACCGCGTTCAGCCTCGCTCAGGCTCTCGTCTTCGGAAATCGCCTCGGCCCGTTCGCCAAAGGCCTCCATGCGCGCTTCGAAAGCTTCGGCGGCGGCTTCCATCCGGGCCTCGGCGGTTTCGGCGGAAGCCGGAGCCGGAGCGGGCGCAGGCGCGGGGGTCTGGGCCAGGGCCGAGGAGAGGGGCGCGAGCGCCAGGGCGGCGGTCAGGCTGAGCAGGCGGATCATGGGACGGCTCCCGTTGAATGACCCGCGCAAACTCCGCCCTCAGCCGCCCCGTCTCAAGTGAAATCGCGGTAAGGCTCGGCTTACTGCGGCGTCGCCGGCGCAGCAGCCGGCGCGGAGGCGGCCGCCTCGATCTCGGTGCGGGCCTTCAGCGGGATGCCTTTGATCTGCTGCATCACCATCGCCATCTGTTCGGCCGGCGCGCCTTGGGCGGTGGCGAAGGTGTTGACCTCCTCGGCGAAGGCGTCGACTTCACTCTGATACTTGGCCTGCACGGCGTCCAAATCGGACTTGGCCTTGGCCTTGTCGGCTTGAGCGGCAGCGGCCTGCATTTCGGTCGCCATGGCTTCCATGCGCTCCTGGAAGGCTTCCGCCTTGGCCTCGAAGGCGGCTTCCTCGGGGCTGTCCGCTTCTTGGGCGGGCGCCGGAGCGGCCTGGGGCGCTGGCGCAGGGGCGGCGGCCTGACCGGCGGCGAAGGCAGGCGTGGTCAGGGCCAGAACGGCGACGGCCGCGGCGGAAGACAGAAGGCGCATCGGAAACTCCACGACGGGCCGCCGTGCGGCCCCGAACGAGGCTGCATCCCAGCCCCGGCCGCACCCTCCTACAGTCCGGTCAGATTTCAAAGACCCGATAGGGTTGGTCGCCCAGCGTCTTCAGCACCGGCAGGGCGACATTATAGACGGGCGTGCCCTTGGTGGTGCGTCCCTCCGGTCCGCCGCGGTGGGCGTGGCCGTGCACGACTAGGCGAACATTGTCGTAGCGATCGATGGTCTCGGCCAGGCGCGACGATCCCAGGAAGGCGTGGATTTCGGGCGGCTCGCCCATCACCGTCTCGACCACGGGCGCATAGTGCAGCAGCACGACCGAGCGTTCGGTGCGCAGCATGCGGATCGAGTTCTCGATCAGATTGGCGTCCTCGACCGCCTCCTGCACGAAGCGTTTGATCGAAGCCTCGCCGAAGGACGAGAGCATGTAGCGGCCGAAGCCGCCGACGAACCCCTTGCCGCCCGCAAAGCCGACGCCGTCGATCTCATAGGCCTCGCCGGTCAGCATCTTGACCCCGGCGTCGGTCAGCATCTTCGTGACGACCTCGGGCTGGCCGCACTCGTGCTCGTGATTGCCCAACACGCCGACCATCGGGATCTTGCACAGCTTGAGATCCTCAAGCAGCCGCTCGACCTCGGGCGTCTTGCCGTAGTTGGTCAGGTCCCCGCACAGGCACAGCACGTCGGCGTCGTCCGACACCCGTTCGAACAGGTCGCGATAATTGTGCTCCGTTGTTTCGCCCACGTGGAGGTCGCCGACGGCGGCGACGCGCAGGGTCTTGGCGGGGCCGGGCTCCAGGCCGGGTTGGGTCGTCTGGGGATCGGGGACGGCGTCAGTCATGGCGGCTTACCTTTCAGTGGCCCAGGTGGACGGGGTCGTGGCGTTCCTCCAGCCCCTTGCCCACCACATCGCCGAAGCCCCATTCGGCGACGTCGGCGACATAGTCGCGCGGGCTGAACAGGCGGCCGCGACAGACCTTCACGCGCGGCGCCGGCAGATCGATCTGGGCCGTCAGTCGCTGGACCAGCTCTTCCATCAGCCAGCGCGGAATCCGGTCGCGCTCGGTCGGATAGGCGAAGCGGAAGTTCAGCAGGTGCGCCGCCAGCACTTCCCAATAGAGGTCCATCTGGTCCAGCAGGCTCTTCCAGTCGATGGCGTCGGACTGTTTCAGGATGACGTGGTTCACATCCGCGCCGTCATAGCGATAGCGGTCCTGAATGAAGACCTTGGACAGGATCAAAGCCGTGGGCGGAGTGATCTGCACCTGATGGCCGTAGACGGTGATCCGGTCCTCGCTGAACCAGCTGTCGGACACGGCGATGGTGCCGTTGGACATGGCGAAGATGACGTCGAAGAAGTGTTTCTCGTCCTTCCAGACCTTGGCGATCCAGCGCTCGTCCTCGACGTCGGTGCGGTAGCCGTGCTTCTGGAAGAAGGCCAGGATGCGGGGGTAGTCGCCGGGCTTGCAGAAGACGTCCAGATCCTTGGTCGGGCGACGGATGCCGGTGTAGGCCGTGACCGCATAGGTGCCCGACAGCAGGAAGGGAATGCCGCTCTCCCTGAGCAGGCGCAGGCTCTCTTCATAGAAGGCCAGGGCGTCCGCCGGCGGCTCGAAGGTCGGTTCGGCGATCACGTCTGACATCGGCTGGGGCCCTTTGCTGGCAAGGGCGACTAAACGGCGACGCTGAACGGCGGTTCCGCAATCCTACCTAGGTCGGCCGCTACGGGATCCTTAACCCCTGCGTGTCACCGTTACGTCATGGGACTGAAGTGGGTGAACGCAGAAGGCGGGCGCTGGCGGTTTTTCCGTCACGAGGCCGGCCGCGCGGCTGGGCCGTCGCCCTACGCCTATGTGGCGTTGTTCGCCCTGTGCCTGTCTGTCGCCCAGTGGAGCATGCATGCCTTCGGCGCCACGGTTCTGTGGCCCGCCAATGCGGTGCTTCTGGCCGCCGTCCTTCAACTTCATCGTCGCCAGGCGATCGGCGTGATGCTCGGCTGCGCCGCGATCAATCTGGTCAGCAATATCGTGCGCGGCGATCCCGGCGTGATGATGTTCACCAATGTCGCCCTGAACCTGACGCAGGTCTGCGTCGCGGCCGTGTTGGCGCGCCGTTTCTGCGGGGCCGCGCTGGATATGCGACGGCCCTGGCGTCTGTTCCGCTTCGCCGTCTTCGCCGCCGTTCCCGCGGTCTTTATCAGCACCCTGCTGGCGGGCGCGGTCGCGGTGCTGATGAGCTGGAAGGTGCCGGGCACGCTGGCGTTCCGGATGCACCACCTGTTCGACATGGAACTGCTGGCGATGATGATCGTCACGCCATCCCTGCTGCTGCTGGCGCGCAATCATCGGTTCAGGGACGACGCCCAAGCCACGATGACCGAGGCGGCCGCCCTGCTGGTGCTGGTCGGCGGCGTCACGCTGTGGGTCTTCACCCAGTCGTCGGCGCCGGTGATGTTCGCGGTGCTTCCGCCGCTGATCCTTCTGGCCTTCCGGCTGGGTCCGCCGACCACCGCCTGCGCGGTGGTGCTGGTCGCGGCCATCGGCGGCGCCGCGACGCTGGGCGGGCATGGGCCGGTCGTGCTGACCCGCCTGACGCCCGATCCGGTTCTGGCCGCCTTGCCTGAGGTGATGCGCCAGATGAATGTGTTTCATCTGTTCCTGCTGTGCGTCGTCGGGTCGGTCCTGCCAATCACCACCCTGTCGACCGAGCGTCGACGGCTGACGGCGCGTCTGAGGGCGCGCACGGCGGCGGCGCTGGACGCCTTGGCCCGGGCCAGGCGCGCCGACGAAGCGAAGTCGCGCTTCCTGGCCTTGATGAGCCATGAGATGCGGACCCCCCTGACCGGGGTCACCGGCTATGCCGACCTGTTGTCGCGCTCGGCCAGCCTGGACGCGGAGGGCCATCGGCAGGTCAATGCGGTGCGCCAGTGCGGCGAATCCATGCTGCGTCTGGTCGAGGACTTGCTGGAGATTTCGCGCGGCGGCGACGAGGTCGTGCTGAAGCCCGCCGATCTGCGCGCCCTGATCCAGGACGCGGTGGCGCCGGCGCGCGAGTGGGCCGAAATCCGCGGCCTGACCTTCGACCTGCACATCGCGCCGGACGCCGAGGGCTGGGTGCTGACCGACATGCGGCGTCTGCGCCAGATCCTGCATCACCTGACGCTGAACGCCTCGAAATTCACCTCCCACGGGGGCGTGACCGTCATGGTTGATCGGCTCGAAGCCCGACTGCGGATTGCCGTGTCGGACACCGGCTGCGGCATGGACGCCGCGACACTGGCAGGCGTCTTCCGCCTGTTCGAACAGGCGGACGCCTCGACCAGCCGCGCCCACGAGGGGGCGGGCGTCGGCCTGACCCTGGCCAAGAGCCATGCCGAGCGCCTGAACGGAACCATCGTCGTCGAAAGCGTCCAGTGGCAGGGCTCGACCTTCACCGTGGAGATCGAGGCGCCCATTGCGGCCCCAGTCGAGACGGACAGCGGCGCGCCGTTGGACAGCCGTCGCATGAAGGTTCTGATCGTCGACGATCATCCCGCCAATCGCGATCTGCTGCGCATCATGCTGCAGGCCGCCGACTGCGACACCGCCGAGGCGTGCGATGGGCAGGAGGCGGTGAATGCCGTCTCGGCCGAGGCCTTCGACCTGATCCTGATGGATGTGCGTATGCCGGTTATGGATGGCTTGGCCGCCACCCGCGCGATCCGCGCCCTGGCCGATTCCGCCGGCCAGACGCCGATCCTGGCCGTCACCGCCGAGGCCATGCCCGAGGACGCCGCCCGGTGCCTGTCCACCGGCATGGACGGCCATCTGGCCAAGCCGGTGACCCAGGCCAAGCTCTACGCCGCCATCGACGAGACGCTGAGCGCGGCCGCAACTCGCCTGGACGCCCAAGCCGCCTGAGCCGTCGGGCGCGGCTTCATCCCCAGGTGCGTCCCCAAGAATGTGCGGCACGGACACAACATCTAGCGGTCGAGATAAATCGTGATCGCAAAATAGACCTATTTCGACTTGGCGCCGGGACCATCGCATCGCATGGTGAACGCCTGTTTGGAATCGCCCTCAGGTCCAGTTCGATGAACGCCATCACTCCGATCATCCTCCCCGAGCGCGCCGGTCTTCTGACCCCGTCGGCCGCCTACAAGCCGTTCCGCTATCCGTGGGCGTTCGACATGTGGAAGAAGCAGCAGCAGGTCCACTGGATGCCCGAGGAGGTGCCGCTGGGCGAGGACGTCAAGGACTGGGCCTCGACCCTGAACGACGGCGAACGCAACCTGCTGACCCAGATCTTCCGCTTCTTCACCCAGGCGGACATCGAGGTTCAGGACAACTACATGGAACGCTACGGTCGGGTCTTCAAACCGACCGAAGTGAAGATGATGCTGGCCGCCTTCGGCAATATGGAGACGATCCACATCGCGGCCTACGCCCTGCTGCTCGAGACCATCGGCATGCCCGAGAGCGAGTTCGGCGCCTTCATGGAATATGAGGCCATGCGGGACAAGCACGACTACATGGGCCAGTTCGGGGTCGATTCAGACGCCGACATCTGCCGGACCCTGGCTATGTTCGGCGGCTTCTCGGAAGGCGTTCAGCTGTTCGCGTCCTTCGCCATGCTGATGAACTTCCCACGCCAGAACAAGATGAAGGGCATGGGTCAGATCGTGTCTTGGTCGGTGCGCGACGAGAGCCTGCACTGCGAAGGCATCATCAAGCTGTACCACGCCTTCAACAAGGAGACGGGCGCCGTCACCAAGTCGGTCGCGGACGACATCGTCGACTGCTGCAAGACGGTGGTGAACATGGAGGACAAGTTCATCGACCTGGCCTTCGAGATGGGCTCTGTGAACGGCATGACGCCCGAGGACATCAAACAGTACATCCGCTTCATCGCCGACTGGCGCCTGCGTCAGCTCAAGCTGCCGGAAGTCTATGGGGTGACGGAAAACCCGCTGCCCTGGCTGCAGTCGCTGCTCAGCGGCGTCGAACACGCCAACTTCTTCGAGGCCCGCGCCACCGAATATTCCAAGGCGGCGACGCAGGGGAACTGGCACGGCGCCGACGGCGTCTGGACCGAGTTCGACCGCATGATGGCGCGCCGCGACATGAGCTTGGTCGCGGGCTGAACCCGCGACCAGGGGCGCGGCCTCAGACGGGGGCCGCGCCGATCTGTTTGAGGATGCCCAGCTCGTCGGAGCTGCCCCAACGTTCGATCATCTTGCCCTCCTCGAACCGGCCGATCTGCATCCCGCGAACCTCGATGGACTTGCCCGTAGCGGCTACGCCGTGGAAGTCGCCCTTGTGCGTGCCGGTCAGGGTGTAGGCGAAGGCCACCTGATCGCCTTCGCTGAGCATGGTCTGAGGTTCGACCTTCAGGTCGGGGAAGGCGGTCCGCATCTCGGTGAAGAAGGCCTTGAAGCCTTCGGGCCCCGGTCCCTGACCCGGTGCGGGATCGTTGTCGACGCAAGCCTCCGCCACGACCTCGGGAAAGGCGTCCAGAGCGCCCGTGTTGACGATCTCGCCGAAGCGTTTGGTTGCGGCGATATTGGCGGTGGCATCGGCCATGAAGGGTCTCTTTCGCTTGGGGTTCGATAGAGACAACCGCCCGATCCCTCTATGGTTTCAGCCGGCACGGTTTATTGCGCTGGCCGGATCCAGGCCGTCGCGCGATGAGGCCTTGCGGAGGCCCGACCGGCATAGCCGCGCCTGTTCCTGCCAAGGGGCGTAGTCGCGATCATATTGCTCCGGGCTGGCGCGGTGTCGAGGGCGTCTGGGGCGCGTTCGATCGCATGATGGCGCGGCGCGACATGAGCCTGGCCGCGGGCTGACACATCTCCCATTTCGGGCGTAGGCTCTCTCGAAAGGGAGAGCACCCCATGAGCGAAGAGATCGTCTTCTACACCAACCCCATGTCGCGCGGACGCATCGTCCGCTGGATGCTGGAGGAGGCAGGTCAACCCTATCGCACCGTCGTGGTCGATTATCCGGCGATGAAGTCGCCGGACTATCTGGCGATCAATCCGATGGGCAAGGTGCCGGCCATCGCTCATCGCGGCGTCGTCGTGACCGAATGCGCCGCCATCTGCGCCTATCTGGCCGACGCCTTTCCTGACGCCGGCCTGGCGCCGGCGACGGACGATCCGCTGCGCGGCCTTTATTATCGCTGGATGTTCTTCGCCGCCGGACCGGTCGAGGCGGCGGTGACGGCAAAGTCGCTGGGTCAACTGCCGCCGCCCGAGAAGTCGGCCATGGTCGGCTACGGCTCGTTCGATCAGGTGATCGACGGACTGGGGCATGCGCTCGATCGCAGCCCGTGGATCCTTGGCGAGCGGTTCAGCGCGGCCGATGTCTATGTCGGCAGCCAGATCGCCTGGGGACTGATGTTCAAGAGCCTGCCCGAACGGCCGGCGTTTAAGGCCTATGCCGAGCGGATCACCACCCGCCCGGCCGCTGTGCGCGCCCGCCAAATCGACGACGCCCTGATCGCCGAAGCGAAGGACAAGGCGACCTGACGGCGTTTACTGCGCCGGTTCGACCCACGCTGGCCGGGCGGTGCAGGCGGGGCGGAAGCCCGTGCGGCACAGTCGCACCTGTTCCTGCCAGGCGGCGTAGTCGCGGTCGTATTTCTCCTGCGCCAAGCGGGCGGTTTCGGCGGCGGCGCGCGCCTGTTCCTCGGCCTGACTGACCTCGATCTGATGACGGGCCAGGGCGGCGTCGTAGTCCAGACGGTTGGCGGCGTCGGTCTTGTCGGCCAGGGCGTTCTGGGCGGCGATCTCGTCGTTGAGGGCGCGGGTGGTGCGCAGTTCCTCTTCGGTCTGCTGGGCGTCGCTGGCCCGGTGATAAGCCTCGCCCCGCGCCTTCAGCAGGGCGTCGCGGCTGGCGGGATCGGCCGGGTCGGGCAGGGCGCGCTGATCGCGATAGGGGTCAGCGGTCGCCGGCGCCGTCGTCGTCTGGGCGGCGACGGGCGCGGTCAGGGCGGCGGCCAGCAGGGCGGCGGCGACGGCGGTGCGAACGATCATGACTGTCTCTCCCGAGGCCGAGGCGTTGCCCGCAGCTTGGCCATTGTGATCCTGCTGTACAACGCCGCAGCGATGAAAAGGTGGCGAAAGGCCCGGCTTCGCGTCATGGTCGATCTCTCCCGACCGCAGCCTAGCCGAGAAGATCGATGATCCTGAGCACCGCGTCCGGCGACTTCCCCATTCCTGCGGATGTCGCGCGCCAGTTGCCGAACGTGCCGGCCCTGCCCGACACGACCGCCGCGGACGCCCGGCTTCAGATCGAGGACTTCCGCCATTGGCTGGACGCCTCGCCCGAGCACGCCATCGACTACGAGCGTCTGCGGCGCTGGCATCTGGTTCAGGAAGAACTCGCGGCCCAAGCCAAGGCGGAGAACCGGCCCTTCGTCGTGTCGGACGACGGTCTGGAATAGGGCGGTTCAGCCCGGCAGGCGCAGCTCGAAAACGGCGCCTTTACCGTCGGTCTCGACCAGCCGCAGATCGCCGCCGTGAAGGGCGGCCAGCTCGCGCGAGATGGTCAGGCCCAGGCCCGAACCGTCCGAGCTCTTTGAGCTGACGAAGGGTTCGAACAGGCGTTCGGCCAGACGCGGCGGAATGCCGGGGCCGTCGTCCGCGATGCGCACGACGCAGAAGCCGTCCTGACCAAAGGCGCTGACGGTGATGGCCCCCTTGCCGCGCCGCTCGGGCGGACGCGTCGGATCGGCCTCGATGGCCTGGCGGGCGTTGCGCATCAGATTGACCAGGATGCGATACAGCTGATCCGGGTCGGCCTCGACGGCGAACCGGGGCGGCAGCTGTTTGACCAGGCGTACGCCGTCGGGGTCAAGCCCGGCGTCCTCGGCCGCCAGGGTCAGGGCCTTGGTCAGGACGACGCGGGTCTTCTGGGGCGCGGGTTCCTCGCTCTTGCCGTATTCCAGCACATTGCGCGACAGGCCGGCGGCGCGGCTGAGCGCGCGCTCCAGCCGGGGCAGGGCCTTGGCCACCTGGGGGTCGGCGGAGGTCGCCAGCCGTTCGGACGCCATCTGGGCCGAGGTCAGCATGTTTCGCAGGTCGTGGTTGATCTTGGCCACCGCCTCGCCCAGCGCGACCAAACGGGCGCGAGAACGCAGGGAATGGCGCACCTCCTCCTGCATCCGGCTGAGTTCGCGCTCGACGCGGCCGATCTCGTCGTGACGGTCGGACGGCGCCTCGGCCTCGCTTTCAGGGTCGGCGGCGAACCGTTCCATCGAGCGGGTGACGCGACGCAGCGGGCGCAGCACCAGCAGGGCCAGACCGCCATAAAGCAGGGCGCCCGCCGTCACCGACACCAGCAGCGACACCAGCAGGCTGTTCAGCAGGAAGGCGCGCAATTCCAGCTTCAACGGCTGGGCGGGGGTGACGATCTCGATGAAGTCGCCGGAACGATAGCGCGGCTTGGCCTGCACCCGCAGCGAGCGGTCCGGATGTCCGAACAGGGTGCGCCACGGGTCGGTCAGGCGCGACCAGCTGTCCTGACGCCTCAGATCGATCAGTTCGGGCGCGCGGGGCAGGTTGGGGGCCTGAAGCAGCAGGCGGCGCACGCCTTGCTCCGTCAGGGCGACCGCCTGGACCCCGCCGATCCGCATCAACTCGGCGGCCGTGTCGTCCTCGACCGCGCTATAGGGCAGGGCTTCGACCCCGACCGAGGCCAGTTCGGCGGCCTGGAGCCGGTCGCGCAGCCAGCGCTCATGGAAGGCCGCCAGGTTCGGCCCCAGGATCAAGGCCTCGACCGCCAGGGTGAAGGCGACGGTCAGCAGCAACAGCCGCGCCGACAGGCCGTCTGGCGCCCTTGGATTCAGGGTCGGGGGGGTCAGGCGCTCGCGCCACAGATTGGCCTGGTCCGGCGTCAGGTTCAGCCGCGCTGCGATCCGGTCGAACAGGGCGCTCATGCCGCCGTCGCTCCGATCCGGCGGGCGCGGATCATCTGGAACAGCTTGATGCCGATCGGCAGCAGCAGGGACAGGAAGACCACGCCCATCAACGGCCAGAAGAACTGTTGCAGCAGCATCGGCAGGTCCGGCCGCACGCCGGCGCGCAGCAGGTCGCCCAGCTGCGATCCGATCCAGGTGTAGATGAAGGTGGACGGCAGCAGGCCGATGAAGGTGGCGATGATGTAGGGTCTCAGCGGCACCGCCATCATCCCCGCTGTCGCGTTGACCAGGACGAAGGGCACGCTGGGGATCACGCGCAGGGTGAACAGGGTGGTGAAGGCGTTGCGGTCGATGCCCTTGGTCAGCCGATCCATGAAGCCGGCGTCGGCCTCGAACTTGGCGCGCAGCCAGGAACCGATCGAGGTGCGATAGACATAATAGATGACGACCGAACCGATGGTGGCCCCCGTCGACTGGGCCAGGGCCCCGACATAGGGGCCGAACATCATCCCGCCCAGCAGGGTCAGGAAGACGGGTCCGGGAATGGTCGAGGCGGTCGCCAGGGCATAGACGGCGATGAAGGCCACGAGCGCGATCCACCAGTTCTGTTGTGCATAGGCCTGAAGGTTCAGCCCGTGCTCGCGGATCAGATCCATCGACAGATAGCGGTTCCAGCCCAGGGCGAAGAAGGCGATCACCAGCCCGGCGATGGCCGCCAACGGCGCCAGCCGCAGGGCCCATTCCTTCGCCGTTCGTTTCGCCATCCGTTTCATCGTCCCGAAATGCCGTCCGAGCGTTGACTCACGCGGACATGCGACTTATACGCCCGCCCTTCCTGCGGCGGACGCCTCTTGCCCCGTCGCCCAACCTTTTAACGTCAGGAGCCGACCGTGAAGCGGACCTATCAGCCGTCGCGACTCGTGCGCAAGCGCCGTCACGGCTTCCGCAGCCGGATGGCCACCAAGAACGGCCAGAAGATTGTTGCGCGCCGTCGCGCCAAGGGCCGCAAGCGCCTGACGGCGTAAGCGGCTTACGCGTCCGGATCTTTTGGACGCATGAGCGACCCTTTACAGATCAAGCGTCTGTTGCGGCGGCCCCAGTTCCTGGCGGCCGCCAAAGGCGCTTCCGAGGCGCGTGGCGCCGTGGTGATCCAGCGGCTGGAGCGTGGCGACGGTTCGCCGCACATCGGTCTGGGCTTCACCGCCACCAAGAAGATCGGCGGGGCGGTTCAGCGCAACCGCGCCAAACGCCGTCTGCGCGAGGCCGCACGGACCATGCTGGCCCAGCATGGCGTGCCCGGAAGCGACTATGTCTTCATCGCCCGCATGGGCACGACCGAGCGTGCGTGGGACCGTCTGCTTGACGACGTGAAATCGACGCTTACAAGGCTGGCGACACCCAAGGCTCACAAGCCTTCGCACGCCCGCGCCCCCTCCGGCCAGGACCGCCAGAATCCATGAAAAACGAAAACACGCGCAACACGATCATCTTCATCGTGTGCTCGGTCCTGATCATGGGGATCTACTATTTCGCCGTGCTGCGTCCGCAGGCCGAGCGTCGCGCTGTGCAACAGCAGGCCCAGGCCGAACAGTCGCAGACCGCTGATAACGCCGCGCGCACGGCGCTGAGCCCGCAGGGCCCGACCTTTGTCACCGACCGCAGCCAGGCGCTGAGCACCGCCGCGCGTGTGCCGATCCAGTCCGGCACGCTGAAGGGTTCGCTGTCGCTTCAGGGCGGCCGGATCGACGACCTGTTCCTGACCGACTATCGCGAGGTTCAGGACAAGCCCCAGCCGGTAGAGCTGTTCCGCCCGCAGGGGATGCAGAACGCCTACTTCGCCCAGTTCGGCTGGACCGGCCCCAATGTGGCCGGCGGCGTGCCCGGACCCAATACCGTGTGGCGGCTGACCAATGGTTCGATCCTGACGCCGACGACGCCGGTCACCCTGACCTGGGACAACGGTCAGGGCCTGCGTTTCACCCGCGTGATCTCGGTCGACGACAAATACGTCTTTTCGGTGCAGGACACGGTCCAGAACCTGGGCACGCAGGCGATCACCATCGCCCCCTACGGCAGCGTCCAGCGCCAGGGCGTGCCGCCCGCAGCCGGCTCGTCGCACATCGTCCACGAGGGCGCGATCGGCACCTTCGGAAAGCCGGGCGACTACCGGACCGAGCAGAAGAAATACAAGGACTGGCTGAAGGAGCCGCGGATCGAGAACGCCTCGACCGGCGGCTGGCTGGGCATCACCGACAAATACTGGCTGGCGGCCCTGCTGCCCCAGCAGAACGAGGCGGTCGAAACCGAATTCCGCGTCCGCGACCTGAACGGCGCCCAGCAGCTGGAAGCCAATGTCCTGGGCACCACCCGCACCATCCAGCCCGGCGCCACCGCGACCGAGACCCAGCGCCTGTTCGCCGGGGTCAAGCGCGCCGAGGTGCTGAAATCCTATGAGCAGAGCCTGAACCTGCCGCGCTTCGTCTATGCGATCGACTGGGGCATGTTCTGGTTCCTGACGCGTCCGATCTTCTGGATCTTGGAGAACGTCTATGGCCTGGTCGGCAGCTTCGGCGTCGCCATCCTGGCCCTGACCGTCATCGTCAAGCTGGTGATGTTCCCGCTGGCCAACAACGCCTACGCCTCGATGTCCAAGATGCGGAACCTCCAGCCCAAGATGGAGGAGATCAAGAAGAAGTTCAAAGACGACCCGCAGAAGCAGCAGCAGGAGACGATGGCCCTGTACCAGCGCGAGAAGATCAATCCGGTCGCCGGATGCCTTCCGCTGGTGCTGCAGATCCCGGTCTTCTATGCCCTGTACAAGGTGCTGACCGTGACCATCGAAATGCGTCACCAGCCGTTCCTGGGCTTCATCCATGACCTGTCGGCGCGCGATCCGTCGTCGATCTGGAACCTGTTCGGCCTGATCCCGTGGGATCCGGCGATGGCGCCGCTGATCGGCGGCCTGTTGGCCGGCCCGCTGCACCTGGGTCTGCTGGCGATCGCCTACGGCCTGACGATGTGGCTGCAGACGGCGATGAACCCGCCGGCGGCCGATCCGGTCCAGCGCCAGATCTTCCAGTTCATGCCGCTGCTGTTCACCTTCATCATGGCGCCGTTCGCGGCGGGCCTGCTGATCTACTGGGCCTGGTCCAACATCCTGACCATCCTGCAGCAGTATGTGATCATGCACCGCTACAAGGCCGAGAACCCGATCGATGCGTTCTTCGCCCGGTTCAAGAAGTCGCCGGCGTGATCGACGAGACCGAGTTCACGCCCGAGGACATCGAGGCGGCGCGCGTCCTGTTCGCGCGGCCTGCGACCTTCGTCATGGGCGCGGCCAAGATCGAGCAGCTGCCCGACCCCGACCTACCCGAGATCGCCTTCGCCGGCCGCTCGAACGTGGGCAAGTCCAGCCTGATCAACGGGCTGGTGGGCATGCACAAGCTGGCCCGCGCCTCGAACGAGCCGGGCCGCACGCGCGAGGTCAACTTCTTCGATCTGGACGGCCGGATGCGTCTGGTCGACCTGCCCGGCTATGGCTGGGCCAAGGCGTCCAAGACCACGGTCAAGAAGTTCCAGGATCTGGGCCGCGACTATCTGCGCGGCCGGGTGACGCTGAAGCGGGTCTATCTGCTGATCGACAGCCGCCATGGCCTGAAGTCGGTGGATACGGAGGCGCTGGATGCGCTCGATCTGGCCGCCGTCAGCTATCAGATCGTCCTGACCAAGGCCGACAAGCTGAAGAAGGGCGAGGGCGAGGCCGTGCAGGCCGCGACCCTGAAGGCCATCTCCAAACGCCCAGCCGCCTTCCCGGTGGTGGCTCTGACGTCGTCGGAAAAGGGTCTGGGCCTGCCGGAACTGCGCGCCGAGATCATGCGCACGACGGGCGCGACGCTGGACTGACATTCCCTTTCGTCATCCTCCGGCAAGCCGCGCCTTCGCGGCGCAGACCGGCGGACCCAGCGGCGCGCGTGAGCGCGAACCTGTCGCGAATGCGATTTCAAGAACTGCGCTGACGATACATCGCTTTCGGCGCCGCTGGGTCCCCCGGTCTCCCCCGCTTTCGCGGTTGTCGCCGGAGGATGACGAAAGAAAAATGTTGCAAACGAAAAAGGCCCGGAGATCGCTCTCCGGGCCTTCGTCGTTCGGGTCTGTCGTCGCCCTATTGGGCGGCGGGGGCTGCCGCGCGGACCTCGACGGGGATGCCCAGGGCGTCCAGTTGCGGCTTGACCACCGAGGCGTCGCCGACCACGACCCAGACGAACCGGGACGGGTCGATGGCGGCCTTGGCGGCGGCGTCCAGCTGGGCGGCCGTCAGGGCGTTGGTGCGCGCCGCGATGGTTTCCGGATAGTCGTCCGGACGGCCCAGCAGGGCGTTGGAGCGCATGGCGCCCAGGACGGCGGCGGAAGTCTCGTAGCTGCCGGCCAGACGGCGGGTGTTGCCGTTGATCGTGCGTTGCAGCTCCTCGGGCGTCACGCCCTTGCCGCCCGAAAGGAAGTCGTTGAACTGCTGGTTCAGGGCTTCGATGGCCGGGCCGGTCTTGTCGGCCTGGACCGGGGCGGTGATCAGATAGGGCACGCGTCCGGCGAACGGATTGACCGAGGCGTTGACGCCGTAGGACCAGCTCTTGGTCTCACGCAGGTCCGAGTTGATGCGCGACAGGAAGTCGTTGCCGAGCACATTGTTCGCCGCGTTCAGCACCAACAGGTCGTCGGTGCCCGACAGGCCCAGAACCTCGCCGCCCATGATGTAGGACTGGGGCGATTGCGGACGGTCGATCAGCACGATCTTGGGCGTCGCGGCCGGGATCGGGGCCGAGAAGTCCTTGACGGCCTTGGCCGATGCGGGCGGGACCCATTGACCGAAGGCGCTGTCCAGGATCGGCGTCAGCTCGGCCAGGGGCCGGTCGGAGACGATGAACAGCTTGGCGTTGTCCGGACGGATCCACTTGGCGTAGTCGGCGCGGATGTCGGCGTCGGTGATCGCCTTGACGCTGGCCTCGTCGCCATTGCCGCTGAACGGACGGCCATAGGGGCTGTTCGGCCCATACATCAGTTCCGGCAGGGCGCGGCTGGCCAGTGCCGCCGGCTGGGTGCGCTCGGCGGCGATGCGCGACAGGCGGGTGGCGCGCAGGCGCTCCAGCTCGGCCGGGGCGAAGGCGGGATTGCGCACCACCTCGGCCATCAAATCCACCGAAGGCTTCAGGTTCGGCGTCACCGCCGACAGCTGGACGACCGAACTATCCATCGTCGCGCCAGTTGTGATGCTGGCGCCCAAGGCTTCTTGCGCCTCGGCCAGCTGCGTGGCGTTCAGGGTGCGGGTGCCCTCGTCCATCAGGTCCAGCATCAGGGTCTGTAGACCCAGTTTGGACCGGTCGTCGGCGGCCAGACCGGCGTCGAAGTCGAGCGCGATCTTTGTCGTCGGGGTGGCGTCGCGCTGGGCGTAGATCACCTCCATGCCGTTCGACAGGCGGGTGCGCTCGACGGCCGGGAAGTCGACGTTGGCGACCTGCCCGATCTCGGGCTTGGGCATGCGCGGCTTGCGCTCGATTTCCGGCGCCGGGGTGCGGTTGGCGCCGGACGGCGCGGCGGCCGCCTCCTGATAGGCTTCGCGCTGGCCGGGCAGGGTGGTCAGCGTATAGGCCGGACGGGTCAGCCACTTCTGCATCGCCGCCTTGACCTGGGCCGGCGTGACGGCGGCGTAGGCGGCCAGCTGCTTCTTGTAGAACTCAGGATCGCCGGCATAGAGCTGGCCCTCGGCGAGCGCCGTAGCCTTGCCGCCGAAGCCGCCGACTTGTTCCAGGCCCTGGATGCGGCGCGAGGCGTATTGGGTGACGACGCGGTTGATCTCGTCCTGCGTCGGGCCGTTCGCGATCAGGCCGTTCAGGATCTCGCGCATCCGCGCCTCGACGGCGGCGGGGTCTTCGCCCGGCTTGACCGTGGCGCTCATCTCGAAGATGCCGACGCGGTGGAAGGCGCTATTGCCGGCGCTGGCCGAGACGGCGGTCTGTTCGCCGCGCACCAGTTCGTTGTCCAGGCGCGAGGAGGCCAGGCCGCCCAGCACGGAGGCGGCGACGCTGAGCGGCACCGAATCCGAGTCCAGCATGCCGGGAACGGCCCAGCTGACCTCGACCTGAGCGTTCGAGACGCGGTCGTGGGTGGTTTCGCTGAGCGGGGCGGACAGGGTCGGGACCGGGGCCTGGGCGGGATTGTTCACCGGACCCTTGGCGATCGGGCCGAAGTATTTGTCGGTCAGTTCACGCGCCTTGGCGGGTGTGATGTCGCCGGCCAGCACCAGAACGGCGTTGTTGGGGCCATAGTTGGAGGTGAACCAGTCGCGCACCGTCTGCATCGAGGCGGCGTCCAGATCGGCCATCGAGCCGATGGTCGAGTGGCGATAGGGGTGGCCTTCAGGGAACAGGGCCTCCAGCTGCTTGTACTGGTTCAGGCCGTAGGGCTGGTTGTCGCCCTGACGCTTTTCGTTCTGAACGACGCCGCGTTGCAGATCGAGCGTCTCCTGGCTGATGGCGCCCAGCATGTAGCCCATGCGGTCGCTTTCCATGAACAGGGCCTGTTCCAGCGCCGGGGTCGGGACCGTCTCGAAATAGTTGGTGCGGTCGAAATAGGTGGTCCCGTTCATGTCGGTCGCGCCCATGTTGCGCATAGGCGTGAAATAGCTGCCGGGCGCATTTTCCGAGCCGCCGAACATCAGGTGTTCGAACAGGTGGGCGAAGCCGGTCTTGCCGGCGGGCTCGTCCTTGGAGCCGACATTGTACCAGACGGAGACGGCTACGACGGGGGCCTTGTGGTCCTCATGGATCAGGACGGTTAGGCCGTTGTCGAGGGTGAACTTGGTGTAGGGGATGTCGACTTCGTTGATCAGCTGCGACACCGGCGCGGCCTGAACGGCGGGCGCGGCGGCCTGACCAGCGGCCTGGGCGGCGGGTGCGGCGGCCACGGAGGCCCAGACGGGCGTTGAAACCGCCAGAAGGGCGGCGGCGGCGACGAGAGAGCCAGTGCGGCGCATGCGATATCCTCGGGATTGCAGTTGGAGGGGACCATAACGCCGGTCTGCCGCCTGGCAACGCGACCAAATGGAACATGACGAAAGGTTCATGTTCTCCCCCGCGCGACCCGGAAAAGGTTGCATCGCCGGACCCCCGGTCTTATGCGCGCGTCAACTCCCTGACTGACCGCCCCTTGCTGAAAGAGCCGCCATGTCCGCCCCCGCCGACAAGCCCGTCAAGAAAGTCGTCCTCGCCTATTCGGGCGGGCTGGACACCTCGATCATCCTGAAGTGGCTGCAGACCGAGTATAACGCCGAGGTCGTGACCTTCACCGCCGACCTGGGTCAGGGCGAGGAGCTTGGCCCCGCACGCGAGAAGGCGCTGAAGCTGGGCATCAAGCCCGAGAATATCTTCATCGACGACCTGCGCGAAGAGTTCGTGCGCGACTTCGTCTTCCCCATGTTCCGCGCCAACGCCCAATATGAGGGCGACTATCTGCTGGGCACCTCCATCGCCCGACCCCTGATCTCCAAGCGCCAGATCGAGATCGCCCGTCAGGTCGGCGCCGACGCCGTCTGTCACGGCGCGACCGGCAAGGGCAACGATCAGGTCCGGTTCGAGCTGGGCTATTATGCGCTGGAGCCTGACATCCGCGTCATCGCCCCATGGCGCGAGTGGGAATTCCGCAGCCGCGAGGCCCTGCTGGACTTCGCCGAGAAGAACCAGATCCCCATCGCCAAGGACAAGCGCGGCGAGGCGCCCTTCAGCGTCGACGCCAACCTTCTGCACTCCTCGTCCGAGGGCAAGGTGCTGGAAGACCCGGCGGTCGAGGCCCCCGAGTTCGTCCACCAGCGCACGATCAGCCCCGAAGACGCGCCGGATAAGGCCACCGTCATCGAGATCGGCTTCGAAAAGGGCGACGCCGTCTCGATCAACGGCGAGGCCATGTCGCCCGCCACGATCCTGACCGCGCTGAACCAGTACGGCCACGACAACGGCATCGGCCGTCTGGACCTGGTCGAGAACCGTTTCGTCGGCATGAAGTCGCGCGGCGTCTATGAGACCCCCGGCGGGACCATCCTGATTGCGGCGCACCGCGGCATCGAAAGCATCACCCTGGACGGCGGCTCCATGCACCTGAAGGATCAGCTGATGCCGAAATACGCCGAGCTGATCTACAACGGCTTCTGGTTCTCGCCCGAGCGCGAAATGCTTCAGGCCGCCATCGACAAGAGCCAGGAAAACGTCTCCGGCACGGTCAAGGTCAAGCTGTACAAGGGCAATGTCTCGGTCATCGGCCGCGAGAGCCCCAACAGCCTGTACGATCAGGACCTGGTGACCTTCGAAGAAGGCGTCCAGGCCTACGACCACAAGGACGCGGCCGGCTTCATCAAGCTGAATGCGCTGCGCCTGCGCGTCCTGGCCAAGCGCGACGCGCGCAAGAGCTAGGGCGTCTTGTCCGACCGGGCGATCCTGAGGATGGCCCGGTTTCGGTCATCCGTGACGCAGATCGATCCGTCGGCGGCGACGGCCAGCACGACCGGCGCGCCGCGCGGCTGACGGCCTGCGATCGTATCCCAACCCGGCGTCAGCACCTTGCCGCGTATGCTGGGCGCGCCGGGGGGATAGGACAGGGCGCCGCGCGGATAGATGGCGTAGCGGCCGCCGATATCGGTCAGGGGTCGGCCCTCGCCGTCCGTCTCGGCCGCCACGATCCGGCCGCCCGCGCGACGATAGCCGTGCCAGCTCATCAGCAACCGGCCGCGCAGTTCGGGGAACATCGCCCCATCGTAATAGATCAGGTCCAGCGGCGCGGCGTGCGGCGGCAGCAGGGCAACCGGGCGGTCGCGCTGGCTGCATCGCGCCTGGCCCGCGTTCCAGCCCGGCAGGGGCGTCGCCAGATCCACGCAATAGGGCCAGCCGTAATGGCCGCCCTGACGCAGGACATTGATCTCGTCATAGGGATGGTCGGGCGTGGTCAGGTCGACGGAGTTCTCACCTTGCAGGATCGTGCCCGACGGGTGCCGGACCAAGGCGATGGAGTTTCGCAGGCCGGAGGCGAAAACGGTGCTGTCCTCGGCCCAGCGGCCGTTTCCCCGATAGGCGTGACGCCGCACCTGGGCCGTCGCCGCGCTGTCGATACAGGCGCCCGCCGCATTGGCGCGCGCCCGGCCTCGCGCATCCACGCAGCGGTCGCTGGGGGCGCCGACATTGACCAGCAGGTCGCCGTTCGCATCGAAGACGAAGCTGGACAGGGGGTGGCGATTGGCGTGCAGACGATTGTCAGGCAGGTCGCCGATCACGGTGTGCACCGTCGCCGCCGGATCGGCCGCGTCGGGGTCCAGCGTCAGGATGCGGTTCATCTCGGACACATAGATGCGCCCGTCCGGCCCGCGCGCCGCAGTGTGCGGCATGCTCAGGCCTTGCGCCAGCCGTCGCCAGCGCGGTGCGCCATTGGCGCCGAACGACAGCCGCCAGATGGCGCCGCGTTCCTGGTCCCAACTGCCCAGATCCGTCACCAACCAGTCGCCGTTCGATAGCGCCAGCAGGCCGCGCGGCATTCGCGGTCCCTCGGCCCCCGCGCCCTGCCAGACCAGCCCCAGGCAATAGCCCGGCGCCATCCGCACGGTGGTCATCGAACGGCCGCCGCATTCGCCGTCGGTCGCATAGGCACCCTGGGCCGCCCTCGCGCTGACAGGCGCGGCGACGAGCAGGGACAGCAGGGCCAGAAGGCGGACGGTCTTCATGGGTGGAGAAGCCCCGACACACAGCCTGAGATCAAGTGCGGCGTCAGATCAGACCCTGCTCGCGCGCCGCCGCCGTCAGGCCGTCGCGAAACTCGGGCGCGGCCAGGGCGATCAGGGCGCGGACGCGCTCGCTGGACGACTTGCCCTTCAGATTGGTCCAGCCGTGTTCGGTGGCGACGATGTGGGTGTCGTTGCGCGGCGTGGTGACCGGCCCGTCCAGACGCGCGACGATGCGCGAGGCCGTGCCCTTCGCCGCCGTGGAATGACAGGCGATGATCGACTTGCCGCCCTCCGATCCATAGGCGCCGCGCACGAAGTCCAGCTGGCCCCCGGCGGCCGTGAACTGGCGCCCGTTCAAGAACTCCGAGCAGCAGGCGCCGGTCAGGTCGATCTGAAGCGTGGCGTTCACCGAGATCATCTTCGCATTGCGCGCGATCACGGCCGGGTCGTTCACATAGGAGACCGGATGGGCCTCCATGCCGCGATTGCCGTCCAGGAATTCATAGGTGTTGAGGTCGCCCATCGAGAAGGCGAAGACGCCCACGCCCCGATGCAGGGTCTTGCGGGCATGGTTGGCCACGCCGGCCTGCATCAGCTCGACCAGGCCGGGCGTCAGCATCTCGGTATGAACGCCCAGATCGCGGTGGTCCATCAGGGCGTCGCAGACGGCGTTGGGCAGGGCCCCGATCCCCATCTGAAGCGTCGCCCCGTCCTCGACCAGGCCGGCGATGATGCGGCCGATGACCAGGTCCGCCGGCTGAGGCTCGGCGCGCGGCACGACCAGCAGGGGCGCGGCATGTTCGACGATGCCGGCGACCTGGGACACATGGACGGTGCAGTCGCCGAACACGCGCGGCATGTGCGGATTGACTTCGACGATCACCGTCCGGGCCGTCTGCGATACCGGCTTGGCGTAGTCGGTGTTGGTCCCGAACGAGAAGAAGCCGTCCGCATCCATCGGCGAGACGGTGCAGATCAGCGCGTCCACCTTGACCTCGTCGCACAACAGGCGGGGCGACTGCTGAAAGCCGGTGGGTATGAACTGCACGGGGTTGGGGCGACCCTCCTCGTGCGCGCGTTGTTCCAGCCGGCGTTCGATGGCGCTGTGGAACAGGCTCCAGGGGCGGATCCGGTCCATCAGCTCATAGCGCAGCACCGTGTCCCCCGCGATGGCGGTCGAGAGCAGATAATAGAGGTTCACATCCTCGACCTCGCCACGCGCGGCCCGTTCGGCCAGGGCCTTGAGCAGGGCGGGCGGCTGGGACACGCCGAGCCCCATGGCCACCTTGGCGCCCGAGACGATCAGGGCGGCGGCCTGGTCGGGGGTCTTCAGCCGTTCGGCGTAGAGGGCGGCGTGGTCCATGGCGTGCGTCTCCGTCATGTCTCCAGACTAGCCTGCCGCGCGGCGGATGGCGGGCCTAGACTTTGGTCGGGTCGGGCGAGGCTTCGATCGGGGAGGCTTCGTCCTGCAGCGCCGCGCGATGACGCTTCTGCCAGCGCGCCACCCCATAGGCGACCAGCCAAAGGGCCATGGCCCAGGCGGCGCCGACCGCCCAGCCGGCGAAGACGTCAGTGGCCCAGTGGGCGCCCAGATAGATGCGTGTCAGCCCGACCAGCAGGGCCAGCAGAATGCCGACGCCCAGGACAAAGACCTTGAACCGCTCGCGCGGGAAGGCGCGGGTCAGCATGACGGCGACGCTGAGATAGAAGACGGTGGATAGCAGGGCGTGGCCTGAGGGGAAGCTGGCGTTGATCGTCTCCACCGCCTGCATGGCCGCAGGCGGACGGGCGCGTTCGAACACCGCCTTCAGACCCTCCGAGAGTATGACGCCGCCGGCGAGGCCCACGACCAGCAGCAGGGACGACAGCCATTTCCGCTGGCTTAGCAGAAAGACGATCACGATCAGGGCGAACAGCCCCAGCACCGAGATGCCGCCCAGCGAGGTGATGTCCGCCGCCGCCTCCTTCAGCCACCACGGCCCCCACGGTCGGCCCGGATCATCGGCATAGGGGCGCATCAGCGCCAGGACATGAAGATCGAAGGCCTGGCCCTCGCCCTCGGTCATCTCATCGGCGAGACCGGCGAAGGTCAGAACGCCGCCGGCGACGACCAACAGGGCCAGAAGCGCGGCGATCTCCGTGCGAGCGACCGCCAGGGCGCGTATCAAAAAGGCGCGTACGTCAGAAAGCGTCATGGGCGAGCCAACGGCCAAGCTGGACAGTCGTTCCGATCACGCGTTCGTGATCACGCCGTCGCAGGCGCGCAGAACGGACGTGCTGGCTTGCGTGCGGGCTTTTCCCCAGACGGCTGGGACTTGTCCGACCGATTCGCCCACAATGGTCGGCGTCAACCCGTTGACGGGTCATTAGGCATATGCGCCCTATATGTGGGCTCGGGGAGCGCAGAGGCCACAAGATGATGTGGTCGCGGCGCGGGCGGCTCAAACGATTTTTTGTTCAGGACGCAGATGACCATGGCTGGCGGCGAGGCATTGAAGACGACGGAATTCCAAGGCGTTGCGGCGACGCCGACGCCGGAGCGCCCCCACCTGACCGTGGTCAAATCGGTCCAGGTGGACCGGTCGCGCGACGATCTGCTGACCGACTTCGGCAAGAAGACGCTGGAAGATCGCTATCTGCTGCCGGGCGAAAGCTATCAGGACATGTTCGCGCGCGTCTCGACCGCCTTCTCGGACGACGCCGAACACGCCCAGCGCCTGTACGACTATATGAGCCGCCTGTGGTTCATGCCGGCGACTCCGGTCCTGTCGAACGGCGGCGCGGATCGCGGCCTGCCGATCTCCTGCTTCCTGAACGCGGTGGGCGACAGCCTGGACGGCATCCAGAACGTCTGGAACGAGAACGTGGCCCTGGCCTCGAACGGCGGCGGCATCGGCACCTATTGGGGCGGCGTCCGCTCCATCGGCGAAAAGGTGAAGGGCGCGGGCAAGACCTCGGGCATCATCCCCTTCATCCGCGTGATGGACAGCCTGACGCTGGCGATCAGCCAGGGCTCGCTGCGTCGCGGTTCGGCCGCCGTCTATCTGGACATCCACCACCCGGAAATCGAAGAGTTCCTGGAGATCCGCAAACCGTCCGGCGACTTCAATCGCAAGTCCCTGAACCTGCACCACGGCATCAACGTCACCGACGAGTTCATGGAAGCCGTCAAGGTCGGCGGAACCTTCGACCTGAAGTCGCCCAAGGACGGCGCGGTCATGAAGACTGTCGACGCCCGTTCGCTGTGGACCAAGCTGCTCGACATCCGCATGCAGACCGGCGAGCCCTATCTGATCTTCTCGGACACGGTGAACCGCCAGATGGCGCCGCACCAGCGCGACCTGGGCCTGAAGGTCAAACAGTCGAACCTGTGCGCCGAAATCATGCTGCACACCGGCCGCGACCACCTCGGCGTGGACCGGACCGCCGTCTGCTGCCTGTCGTCGGTGAACGCCGAGACCTTCCTGGAGTGGCGCGAGGAACCGCGCTTCGTCGAGGACCTGATGCGGTTCCTGGACAATGTGCTGGAAGACTTCATCCGCCGCGCCCCGCCCGCCATGGCCGCCGCCGTCTATTCGGCCAAGCGCGAGCGTTCGGTGGGTCTGGGCCTGATGGGCTTCCACTCCTTCCTGCAAGGGCAGGGCGTGGCCTTCGAAAGCGCCATGGCCAAGTCGTGGAACATGCGCCTGTTCAAGCATCTGCGCCGCGAGGCCGACAAGGCCAGCCGCCTGCTAGCCGAGGAGAAGGGCCCGTGCCTGGACGCCGAGGAGCGCGGCGTGATGGAACGGTTCAGCCACAAGCTGGCGATCGCCCCCACCGCCTCGATCTCGATCATCTGCGGCGGCACGTCTGCGGGCATCGAGCCGATCCCGGCCAACATCTACACCCACAAAACCCTGTCGGGCTCATTCGCGGTGAAGAACCCCTATCTGGAGCGCCTGCTCGACGAAAAGGGCATCAACACCGAGGCGGTGTGGAGCTCCATTCTGGAGAACGAAGGTTCGGTCCAGCACCTCGACGCCTTGAACGAGGACGAGAAGGGCGTGTTCAAGACCGCCTTCGAACTGGACCAGCGCTGGGTGATCGAATTGGCCGCCGACCGCGCGCCGGAAATCTGCCAGGCCCAGTCGCTGAACCTGTTCATCCCCGGCGACGTGAACAAGTGGGACCTGCATATGCTGCACTGGTCCGCCTGGGAGCGCGGCGTGAAGTCGCTTTACTATCTGCGCTCCAAGTCGGTGCAGCGCGCCGCCTTCGCGGGCGCCGAGGACAAGGCCGAAGAGGTGGTCGATCCGAACCAGCCCGACCTCTTCTCCATGCCCAAGACCGACTACGACGAGTGCCTGGCCTGCCAATAAGGCCTTCTCCACCGCACGACCCGAGGGGCTCCGCGACAGCGGGGCCCTTTTTCGTTTTGGAACCCCGGCTGGTCGTCCTCGTTGAAAAGCGACGAAACCATGACCAAAAGCCGTTGGACTCTTGCGCCTGAGGGTTGCAGTGTGTGTCCAGCGGATCGGTGGGGAGACCGGATGCGATTAAAGGCCTGTATTGTCGGCTTGGGGGGCGTGTTGGCGATGGCTGGCGCGAGCGCCGCCTGTGCACAGACCTGGGCCCCCAACGCCTTCGACGCCTCGCCCGATGTCACAGCTCGCCTGACCGAACAGACCAGTTTCCGCGTTGCGCCGGACGCCCGGTTCGGCGCCCAGATCGAAATCCCGACCGCCTTTCGTCCCGACGACCGATCCGGCCTGTCCGCCAGCACGCGCAACGACGTCTGGATCGATCGCACCGACTTCACCGACCGGGTGACGCTGGAGACGGCCGGCCGTCTGCGCCGCGCCGACGGCTCGCCCCTGCCGGTGACGCCCGTCGATCGGGCCGAGTTGGATCCCGACGCCTATGACCTGCGCTATGTCCGCGGTTTCCGCGGCGCGCGCGGTCATACCGCCTCGGGCCTCGAAGTCAGCCTGACGCCCCACGCGGGCCTGGGCGTCGGCAGCGAAGGCCGTTCGGCCGAGGCCGGCGTTACGCTCAAGATCGGCGAAGGGCTGGATCGTCTGGCCCCCAACGGCCGCGAACGGTTCGGCGAGCGGCCGCGCTGGTATCTGTACGCCGCTGGATCGGGCCGGGCCGTGGGCTACAACTTCGCCCGTACGCGCGACGGCGACTACGCCCGCTCCGGCTACACCCAGGACAAGGGCAGCTTCCTGGGCGACGCCTCGATCGGCGTGGCCTATCGCAAGGGCGACATGCAGACCTCGTTCGGCGTCGTCTATCGCGAGATCGACGCCGGCAAGGGTCTGCGCGGCATGAACGGTCTGGACACTGACGTCAGCGAAGGCCTGCTGGCCTTCCAGCTGTCGATCCGCCCCGGCCGCTGAACCTTTAGCGAACCTCCGAGACCGCCACGCCCTCGCGACGCGGGTCGGCTCCCCCATCCCAGCGACCGTAGCGCCAGATCGCGCCGTGCAGGCCCGAGGTCTCGGTGGCGTTCGGCTTCAGGGCCATGCCCGCCGCCGCGAGGGCGTCGCGGATATCCGGCGCGATCATATCGGTGTCGGCCCCGACCATCTCGCCCCGCACCACCAGATTGGGCAGGGCGATCGCCTGCTGCATCGACAGGCCCCAATCCATCGTCCCGACCAAGGTCTTGGCGACATAGGCCAGGATGCTGGATCCGCCCGGCGAGCCGATGGCGCCGACCAGCCGTCCCTGACGATCCAGGATCAGCACCGGCGTCATCGACGAGCGCGGCCGCTTGCCCGCCGCCACCGCATTGGCGGCCGGATGACCGTCCTCTAGCGGCGTGAAGGAGAAGTCCGTCAGCTGGTTGTTCAGGAAGAAGCCGTCGACCATCCGTCCATTGCCGAAGATGCTCTCGACCGTCGTGGTCATGCTGACCGCATTGCCCCAGGCGTCGACCACGACCATGTGCGAGGTGCCGCCCGGCTCGGCCGTTTGGTCGGCCCCGCGCGGCGGCGATCCCGTCGGGGCGCCGGCCTCGACCGGCCCGTTCACCTGCGGGGCCAGGGCGGCGCGCGACGCGACATAATCGGGATCCAGCAGACCCGCGATCGGCACGCCGACAAAGTCGTTGTCGCCGATATAGCGGTCCCGGTCGGCGTACATCAGCCTCTGCAGCCGCCCGAACGCGACCCAGGCCTCAGGGCTCTTCGCCCCCTTGCCCAGATCGGGCGTCGCCTCGGCCATGGCCAGGAACTGCAGCAATGCCACCCCGCTGGATGGCGGCGGCGGCACGCAGACCACATAGGCCTGATACGGCCGGCAAATGGCGTCGCGGCGCAAGGGCCGATAGCCGGCGATGTCCGCCTCGGTCAAGCCGCCGGGACGCGGCCCTTCGCGAACCGCCGCCGCGATGTCAGCCCCGATCGGCCCGCCATAGACGACGCCCGGCCCCTGTTGCGCCAACCGCGCGACCGTGTCGGCGTAGGCCGGGTTCTTCAGCGTATCGCCCGCCTGATACCGCGTGCCGTCCGGCTTGGTGAAATAGGCGCTGGCCCAGCGCGTCCGCGCCTGGGGATAGCTGCTGTTGATCATGCCGGCCAGACGCGGGCTGACCGTGAACCCGTCGCGCGCCAGCCGCTCGGCGTCCCCGAACAGATCGCGCCAGGCCAGCTTGCCATGATCCTTCTGCGCCATCGCCAGCATGGCCACCGCCCCCGGCGCCCCGGTCGAGCGGCCGGACAACACCGCGTCTATGAAGGGCAGGGGCTTGCCGTCCTCATAAAACAGTTCGGGCCTCGCCGAGGCCGGCGCCGTCTCGCGCCCGTCATAGGCCGTGACGGTCCCGGTCTCGGCGTCATAACTCATCAGGAAGGCCCCGCCGCCCAATCCCGACGACTGCGGCTCCACCAGACCCAGAACCGCCTGGATCGCCACCGCCGCATCCACCGCCGATCCGCCGCGCCGCAATACGGCCATCCCCGCTTCGACCGCCAGCGGATTCGCCGCCGCGACGAACGGCCCCCGAGCGGGCGATGCGGCCGGCGACGGGGCCGAAACGGCCGGCGGCGGCGTTGTCGCCGGCACGGGTGCGCCTTGGCTGGCTGTCGCGGTCTGGCATCCCGCCATCAGGACGGGAACCAGCACAGCGGCGATCTGGCGACGGAAAGAACGCATGGAAGATCCGAAAGCAGGGGAGCGTCAGACAGGCCTAAGCCGTCGCAGCCGCCACGCCAACCGCTTCAGACGCAGAAACTGCATTCCCCCGCTTGCGTCCGCCCGATCCACCGGCTAAAGACCCGCCCTCGCCGCAAGGCAGCCGCACCCGTAGCTCAGCTGGATAGAGCATCAGACTACGAATCTGAGGGTCGGGCGTTCGAATCGCTCCGGGTGCGCCACTTCTTCCAAACAATACGACTTAAAACGCGGCGCCGATTTACGCGGGCCGTTCACCGCCTCGCGATACGTCGCAACGCATCGCGAGGGCTTCTGCGCGCGCCTAGAACTGTTTCGACAACGACACGAAGGTGCGCCAGCCTTTGTCGGGTTGGTTATAGGGCGCACGGGACAGGGGTTTGGCGAACTCGATACGCAGGGTGGTCTTGCGGTCGAAGGTGATGCGCGAACCCACCCCGGCGGACGTCAGCTGTTCGGACCAGTCGCGACCGGGCGTCTTGTTCCACACCTTGGCGGTGTCCAAGAAGGCGAAGGCCTGGGCGAAGGTGATCAGGTCGCCTTTGGGATCATATCCGATCCGCGCCTCGATCATCCCGGCGACGGCCTTGTCGCCGCTGGCTTCGCCATAGTCATACGCCCGGCCATAGGTCGGGCCGCCAACGAAGAACTCTTCGGAGCTGAGCAGGGCGTCGTCCGACCATTGGCCTGAGGCCTCGACGTAGACGCCGACGTACTTGCTGAGATCGCGATAGGCGCTGACCTGGGCGTTGACCTTGAAGAATTCGCCCGTCGCGTCGTAGCGCGTATTCAGCGGCGAACGCTCGGTCGTGGCGCCGAAGGCGTCGATCCCTTTCGACAGCTGCACCGAGCCGGCCATCCAGCCGGGGCTGTACCGCCGCTGTCCCGCCACTGACACCCGCGCCACGGTCAGGGTCTCGTCGGCGCGACCCGTGGCGACGTAGTTCTGTTCGACGCGACGGACATCCAGTCCCGCATTCAGCCACAGGTTCTTGTCACGCGAACGGACCAGGGGATGCGAGAGCGTGACCGAGGCCATGCGGCTGCTCCCCCCGACCCAGCCCGATGCGTTCTGAAGCGGCGCATCCGTCTCATAGCCCGACACGCCAAAGCGGACGCGGCCGCCTCCTGGCGCGACGACAGAGTAGGACGCATCGACATAGGTGAGCTCTTCAGGGCGATCCGGCACCGTCAGCACGCCCAATGTGATCTGGTCGCCGGCCGTAAAGGTCGAGTTGCGGGCGCCGGACAAATAGACCTGCCACGGACCTTGGGTTTCGGAGCCGCGATTGTCGGCATAGACGCCGGCGCTGCCTGCGGTCATTTCCGTCTCGACCACCAGCCGGTGTTGCGCCGGGTCGCCGATGATCGGCTCGATGCGGCTGGTCAGTTTGACGCCGGGCGCGTCGGACGCCAGCGACAGGCGGCGATCCAGTTCGCCGATGGTCAGAGGGCGTTGGTTCACCAGGGGCTTCAGGATCGGTTCGACGGCGCGTGCGCCATCGCCGGTCAGTTTCAGTTCCGAGATATAGCCCTCGAACACGACAATGCGGGCGGCGCCGATCGCAGGGTCGGTCTCGGCGACGATGGCGCGGGTCAGGAAATAGCCGTCGTTGCGATAACGCGCAGTGATCGCATTGGCGGACTGCACCAGATCATCCACCGAGATGCGTCGCGCCAATTGCTGGTCATAGGTGTCGGCGAGATCAGCGAGTGGATAGGCGCTCACTCCCTGGATCAGCATGCTGGTCAGGATCAGACATCCGGCGCAGCCCGCGTCCGGCGTCGAAGCCGGCTCAGCGTCCGCGCGAACCGGTCCCGCGACGGCCATGGTCAGCACCGCCACCATCCCCCACAGGACAGTGATTATTCTTAACCATGAAGTCGAAAAAATATGACGCACGCCGTTCTCCAAACACAGGAGGCCACTTACGGCGTTTCGGCTGAAAATCGTGTTAATATCGCCAGTTAAGAGCTTGGCAGGCACGCCCTGATATCCAGAACATCAAACAGAATGTCTGGAGCCTGTGTTGGCTAATCGATACGCAATATTCTTTGCCGTCCTCTTCTTCTTCGTGCGCTACCCGGCCCAGGCTCTGGCGGATGAGTGGCGCATTAGGGAAGTCGCGGGCGTTGTTCGCGTGGCCATACCGGCGCGGCCCGCTGCAAACGGCTCGGTTGGGCAGGTATTACCGACCGGAACCAGCGTCACGACAGGCGGCAACGGCCGCGCGATGATCACGAACGGTCAGCAAAGGGTCGTGGTAGGGCCGAACAGTCGCACCACGCTGGCTCCTGAAGTCGGCGGCATGACACGGGTTTTGCAGGACCTTGGCTCGGCCCTGTTCCAGGTCGATCGGCAGAGGCAGCCGCACTTTCGGGTGGAGACGCCATTGCTTGCCGCCGTGGTGAAGGGCACGACGTTTACAGTCACCGTCGACCCCATGGGCGACCGCGTGCATGTCGCCGAAGGTCTGGTCGAGGTCCGCGCCAATAACGGCAATGCCGGCAGCGACGTGGCGGCGGGCGCTACCGCCCTGGTCCCGCGCCAGCAACCGACCAGCGTCGAGGTTTCCATACCCGTTGCATCGGTTCCGATCGAAGCGGCTCCAGTCGCGGCGCCGAGCCTTGACTACGAGACCTTGACCGATGGCCTAGTCCAGAACCCGCCTGCGACGGCGCCAGCGGCCACCACCACGACGGCGTCTACATCAGGCACCGCGACTGCCGCGACGACAACACCATCGGCTACGACCACAAGCACGACTGCGGTTCCAGCGACATCTTCAGCAGCGACTTCCACCGCTGCGGCAGGAAACTCCGGTTCAAGCGGAAACGCTTCACCGCCGCCAGCCGTAACCAACGCGAGCAATAATGCCGCAGCGGGCCCCGGCAACAACGCCAATACTGGAGCGACTAATCCTGGCAACCCTGGCGCCGGCAACCCCGGTGCTGGCAATCCGGGCTCGGGCAATCCGGGCAACGGCGACCCCGGCTCAGGCGCTCCGGGCAACGGCAACCCCGGCGCGGGCAATCCAGGTGCTGGCAATCCGGGCAACGATAACCCGGGCTCTGGCAACCCCGGCGCGGGCAATCCCGGTTCGGGCACTCCGGGCAACGATAACCCGGGCTCTGGCAACCCCGGCGCCGGCAATCCGGGCAACGGTAACCCGGGCGCGGGCAATCCCGGCTCGGGCAACCCTGGCAACGGCAACCCTGGCAACAGTAATCCGGGCTCGGGCGAACCGGGCAACGGCAATCCGGGCAACGGCAATCCCGGCTCGGGCAACCCTGGCGACGGCAATCCGGGCAACGGCGACCCCGGCTCAGGCACTCCGGGCAACGGCAATCCCGGCAAGGGTAAACCCGGCGACGGCCGTCCTGGAAACGGCAACCCCGGCAACGGTAATCCGGGTAATGGAAATCCTGGGAACGGGAATCCCGGTGCCGGCAATCCAGGTAATGGAAATCCTGGGAACGGGAATCCCGGTGCCGGCAATCCAGGTGGAGATGATCCCGGCAAGGGTAAACCCGGCGACGGCCGTCCTGGAAACGGCAACCCCGGCAACGGTAATCCGGGTAATGGAAATCCTGGGAACGGGAATCCCGGTGCCGGCAATCCAGGTGGAGATGATCCCGGCAAGGGTAAACCCGGCGACGGCCGTCCTGGAAACGGCAACCCCGGCAACGGTAATCCGGGTGATGGAAATCCTGGGAACGGGAATCCCGGTGCCGGCAATCCAGGTGGAGATGATCCCGGCAAGGGTAAACCCGGCGACGGCCGTCCTGGAAACGGCAACCCCGGCAACGGTAATCCCGGTAATGGAAATCCTGGAAACGGAAATCCCGGTTCCGGCAATCCGGGTGGAGATGATCCTGGCAGGGGTAAGCCCGGCGACGACCGTCCTGGAAACGGCAACCCGGGCAACGGCAACCCTGGCTCGGGCAACCCAGGCAATGGAAATCCCGGCCATGGCCATCCCGGTGAAGATGATCCCGGCAAGGGTGGTCCTCGGCCTCCGAAGCGGTGACCATGCGCGCCGCTGCTGATGAACTCGGTCGACGTCGACTTTCTGTCGTCGTTTGGTCCGTGCTGATCCTGGCGTTCGCGGGCGTTGGAATGCTCGCGAACGCCTTCCGGCCTCTAGATGACGTCATCGCCTCTGCGCGGTTCTCGGTTCTGAAGCGGCCTGCCAGCCAGAGCCTGACAATCGTCGAGATCGATTCCCGAAGCCTGGTCGCCGCAGAAGCCTGGCCATGGGACCGGCGACGATATGCCCAGGCGATCGACAATCTGATTGCGGCCGGCGCGACCCTGGTCGCCGTCGATGTCGATTTCAGCGCGCCGTCGAACCCCGCGTCCGATCAGGCGCTGGCGGCGGCCGTATCCCGCCATCCTGGTCAGGTGGCGTTGGCGACCTTTGAGCAGATGGAGTCGTATGGCGCCGGCGAAACACGCAGATCGGGCAACCGCCCGATCGGGCCGCTTCTGAACGAGTCCTTGCTCGCGTCGGTCAATGTGCCGGTGGATGGCGACGGACGGGTGCGCCATTACGATTACGGCGCCTCAGAGGACGCGCCGCCATCGGTCGCGGCCCTGCTGGCCGATGCCTCGGTGCGTCAGGGCGCTTTCACCGTCGATTTCGGGATCGAGCAGAAATCGATCCCCCACCTCAGTTTCGAGGACGTCTACAGCGGACGCTTCGACCCCTCTCTCGTGCGCGGCAAAAAGATCCTGATGGGGGCGACGGCCCTCGAACTCGGCGACGAGTTCGCCACACCCGTCGGGCTGTTGCCTGGCGTGATCATCCACGCCCTCGCCTACGAAAGTATCGCTGACGGACGGGCCCTGATCAGCCTTAGCCCGCTGGCTCTTCTGATCCTGTGCGCCGGGCTCATCGGGGCGTTACAGCCTGTCAGAAGCGGGGGCGCGGCTCTATGGCGGTTGGTCGTGCGCCATGTCGCCGTCACCGCCTTGATCGTGATCGCGCCGATCGTGCTTCAGGCCTTGCTGCCGGTCAGCATCGACATCGCCGCGCTTCTTTTCACGCAGACACTAATGGCGATCTGGGCGACCCGCGTGGAGTTGACGAGGCAAGCCAAGGCGATCGTGCAGGCGCGAGAGGCCGGCCTGATTCATCTGGCGATGCACCAGCCGGAAACAGGGCTTCCCAATCGCCGAGCCCTGCTGGCGGGCATCGAGGACCTGATCGCCGCAGCCGAGACCAACGTCGCCGTGTTTGCGATCGGCGTGGATCGCCATGCGGAAATGCGCGGGGTCGTCGGGTACGACGTCGCCAACACCTTGATGGTTCAGCTTGCCGACCGCTTGGCCGATTTGGCCGACGTGGACCTGGTGGCGCAAATCGCGTCCTCGGTGCTCGCGTTCTCGCGGGCCGATCTGTCCGTCGATGAGCAACACGTCCTGGCCAGATCGCTTCGCGCCGTAGAGACGACCTTCACAGTCGATGGCCAGCCGCTCGACCTGTTCGTCCGCATCGGCAGCGCCTCACAGGACAGGCAGTCGGCGAGCGGCGACGCCCTGATCGAACGGGCGACGACGGCGCTTAACCAGGCCGATCTCTCGGACGACCGCACGGTGCTTTATGACGAGGCGACCTTTGTCGATCCCGATAACAACCTCGCCCTGATGTCCGAGCTTCGCGACGCCCTGCGCACGAGCGAAGTCAGTCTGCACTATCAACCCAAGCGCAAGACCTCGGACGGCTCTACGGCTTCTGTCGAGGCGCTCTGTCGATGGCATCATCCCGTTCGGGGTCGAATCGGCCCGGACCTCTTCATTCCCATCGCCGAACAGACGGGACAGATCAGGGCCCTCACCGAATGGAGCATCGTCAAAGCGATCGAGGATCAGTCCGCGTTGAGGGCTCAGGGCGTTCATCTGGCGATCGCTCTGAATGTGTCCGGACGGCTCCTTGTGGACGAGGCCTTCCAAGCGCGTGCGCTCCAGTTGATCGAGGGCTGCGAGGCCGATCTCATCTTTGAAATCACCGAAACCGCCGTCATCGAAAACCCGAAGATCGCGGCCCAGGCGATCGCGGCCTATCGGGCGGCCGGGGTGCGGATTTCGATCGACGACTACGGGGCAGGCCTGTCTTCGCTCAGCTATCTGAAGATGCTGAACGCCGACGAGTTGAAGATCGACCGCTCCCTGATCCTTGATGTCCTCGACAGCGGGCGCGATCGTCTGATCATCAAATCCACCGTTGATCTCGCCCACGGCCTGGGCATGACCGTCGTCGCTGAGGGCGTTGAAACCGAGGATGTGTTTGAAGCCTTGTCGTTTCTGGGATGTGACACCATCCAGGGCTACTGGGTCTCGCGACCACTGCCGTTCGAAGACCTGGCGCGTCTATTGACACAATCCGAAAGCACAAAGCTCTGTCCAACCCCTGCATAGGTGCCGCTGCATAGAACTTGAGGCGATGGCAACATGAGGCCTCAAGAAACACGCGACTGTCGCTCGTTACAGCGTCAATGACCTCAAGAGGCGGAAAATGAAGGGTATTTTCCCAGGCTGCAAATCTGATGGTCAGGCGTTTGTATCGCTTTAGGTGCGCCATTTTTTTTCATGACTTGGTGGTCTGCGCGCGTTTCATGGACGCGTGGTGACAGTCGTTTTTCACCGGGCTCGGCTCGGCCCGGATGGTCCGGTCAGCGTCCGGTACGTCCCCGTTTTTGCCAACCGCGCCGCCGATGTTGTGTGGCCCTAGTCCATCCTTTGTCTTGCTGAAAGACACGGGAGCGTGCGGCGGACGTTTTGGATGGCTACACGAAACGAGCGTCAGTTTATGAGTTGAAAACTCAATCTCAGGGCACCGGTAATGCCTTTGACGCCCATGCGCATGCAGATGGCGCGCAGATGGGCGCGGACAGTGTGGATCGACATATCCATCTTTCGGCTGATGTCTTTTGGGGCCTCGCCTTGGGTCAGATGGGAAAGGACCAGGAGTTCAGCCCGGGTCAGACCGAAGATGGCGCGCAGCGGCTCCATAACCTCCACGCCCATGCAACGGGCCGGGCGCGCCGTGGCGAAGATGCGGTCGATCACATCGGGCGCCGTCGCCAGATCCAGCAGGCACCAGGCGTCATCGCCTGCGCGAAACAGAAGGCGGCCGTGGGATTGTCGTCCTTGCAGTAGACGGTTGGCCAAGGCGTCGAACTCGCCACGATTGCGATGAGAGGGACAGATGAAGGCCCCGCCAGCGCCCAGCACACCGGCTGCAATGATGGCTCTGGCATTGGCGTTGGCGTGGATCACGCAGCCTTGAGGATCCAGAACAAAACGGGCGAGAATGTCGTGTTCGAACCAGGCGGTGCAGTCCGCACGAGGCAGGGGTGTCGGATTTCCGTTCGACCCGATTGGCGTCCGGCGCTGCCCAAACTCTCCTTGCAGAATCGCTGAAACAGCACGGCCGTCTGTTCGCGACGCCGCCGCTATCTTTTGCTCATACATTTGCGCCACCCATTTCCGCAGGCCGTCCAAACCCGGACGGGGCTGTCGGCCTTAAGCTTACGATCTGTGTGTGCCGGCTCCTCCAAACAGCCGGCTCATCGCATTAACTTTGTTAACAGTTTGAAGGCCGCGTCGTAATCGCCGCTATGGGCTAACCAGTATGGGGTATCCCACGTCAGCGAGGCGATATGTCGATAGCGAGCACATCCTGATAGCGACCGGCCATCTGATCCTTGACCTTGCCCAAGGTGAACAGCATCGGCAGCGACATGCCGGCGAGGGTCCGGGGCGGATCGACCTCCTTGGTCCACGGCGCCTTTAGATCGACCGGCGTCCCGTCCAGCTCGACCGCGTAGGCGACGCTGGACGCCGTCTCCGCATCGCCCTGACGCTGCATCAGGCCGCGATGTTCGGACGTGATCGCGATGATCGACGGTGCATTGGCGCGGACCTGAATGAAGATGCGCCGCGTCAGGCCGGTAGAGGCGTCACCGAAATCGACCACCTCCACACTGGAACCCGAACCAAAGGCGCCGGCGGCGCCAGCCAGATTCAGTTGTGCTCGGGGCGTGGAGACCAGCTGCATACGGACCGGGATTGGGGCAAGCAAAGCCGTCCCATCAGCGTCCTTGACCAGCAGCTTCAGGTCGCTGGCGTAGGTTCCTGCGTCGGGCACGGCGTCCACGAGGATGGCGGCGTCCAACTGCGCCTGACCTGTCGCCTTGCCTGCGAGAGTGTAGCGCAAGACCCCAGGCTCGACGTCAGACGTCTGAAGCCCCGACGCCTCTCGCGGACGAAACTGCACCCCCACGCCCCCAAGGTCCAGCCGGGAAACAATCGCCCCGCCGTCGTCAACGAAGGACAGCCGCAGCTCGCAGGCCTCGTCTGCCTGGTTCTTCAGGCCCAGATCGATGGCGCCGCTCGACGGTCCCGCAGCGAAGGGATTGTAGTTGATGACGACAGTGCTGGGGCTCTGGGTCAGGGCAAGGTCGCAGGCTCTCGCCTTAGAGGCGGTCACGGCCAGGATAGCCGCCAGGACCAGCGAGACGATGACGGTCAGCGTTTCAGACCAGGTTGGAACCCGGATCTTTCGGTCACCGTGCGCCTTGCGCCTACGGCGACGGCGGAGACGTGCGGATTTCGCCGACATCGACTGTTCCTTCCACTCTCTCGGGAATGACGAATTCTCCCACCACGGCGCCCTGGATCACCAGGCGATAGCGGCCCGGAGCCAGGCCATCGGCGACGAACCGTCCGGACCGGTTGGTGAAGAAGGGCTTGCCCTCGGCATCGGCCGGTGCGCCTGCCGCCTGGATGACGCCGCCGGCCAGAGCGACCGGCCCAGTGGCGGACATCAGGATGCCTCGCGCGGTGCGCGACGCGTCGCTACCCACCACGAAGCGGTAACCGTTGCCGTAGCCAGGGAAGATGTTGATGACGCCGCTGCCCAGGTCATAGCCCTGCGGCAACGGATCGGCCTCGATCTCGTAGCGATTGACGCCATAGCCGCGATCCAACCCGACCAGAGCCGGCCCCAGCCATCCGCTGTGCGCGACCGTATAGCCGCTGGAATCCGTCAGCTTGATGCGCGAACGGGACAGGGTAGGGTGGGGCGTTGCGATGACGAAGCCCTCGCGCGCCGAACGTCCGACGCCAAAGGCGCCGCCGGCGTAACCGATCATCGTCGACAGTCGCCACAATGACTCCTGGCGCGTGACCCCGCCGGGCTCGGAAGAAACCAGCCGGTTCGATACGAGTTCGGCGTCGAACCGATTATTGATGTAGCGCAGGTCCGCCGTGATCGCTTGGTTGGTTCGATCTTGCGACAGCCGCAAGTCGCCGCTCAAGTCATTGAGGCGGCCCGAAGATGCGCGTGACACCCCAACCTCACGCAGGTCGTTGTCGGTGTCGTAGCGCGCGGTGGTGCTCCAGCGCCCGCCGAAGCGCGACGTCAGCGTCAATCCGAAGCGGTCCTCGTCGCGGCCATCTTCGGTGGACCCGCGCTGCCAAGCCAGATTGACCGCGAAACGACGGAAAGTGCGGCCCAGGCCCAAGCTAAAGTCGGTGCGATCTTTTTGTTCGCGACCCTTTACGAAGGCGACGCCGCCGCTGATCGAATAGTCACGAAAACGCACAAGCAGCCGCGCGGCGGCGCGCCATTTCTCGTTGTTGAAGGCGGACGGGTCGAAGGCGCTCTGAAAATAGCGGCTGGTCGCCTGGGCCGACGCCACAAGGCGCGCATCAGCGGTCTTGCCCAAAGTCCTTTCAAGGAGATAATCGACAGAGGCGACGTAGCCGTTTTTTCCGGTGTCGCCGTTGTGGCTGGCGGCGCTACTCAGCTGGATCAAACCCAGTTTGGAACCCCATGTCGCTATTGCGCCGGCTTGCCCCTTTCGGTCGGCGATCTGAGCGTTGACGCCGACGGTTAGAACATCAGACAGCCCCTTGCGAACAAAGCCGCTCGCGGCCAGCGTCGAGCCGTACTGAAGATCTCCGCCTTCTTCCAGCAGTCCGGCCGACACGCCGAAATCCAACACGCCGCGATCCAGCAGCCCGGCGCCGCCGAACAGGTCGAACACAGCGATCTCGCGCCGACCGCTGTCGTCTTCGACGAGCAGGCGAACCGTGTTGGCGCCCTGCGCGAAAGGAAAGTCGCCAATGGAGTAGGGGCCAGCGTCCAGGCGAATCCGTTCCGCCACCACGCCGTTGACCTCGACGACGACCAAGGCCGGACGGTCTAGGATGAACTGGCGGCGGCCTGCAGGACGCACGTTCTGGAATGGGCGAATGGTTGAATAAGCGCGTGCGGCCGATAGCCCCAAAAACCGTTGCGAGCCCTGAAAACTGTCGATGGGGGGCGCGAATTCGCCGGCGGTCAGACGCACAGCGGATTTGAAAATGTCCTTGGTCAGACGGATTTCACGGCGCTGCCAGCGACCTTGCGTGTTGTTCCCGTCGTAATCGACGCCGGTCGTCAGCGTGACGCCGTCAAATCCGCCGAGGTTGGCGAAAAGGTCGATGCCGCCCTGCAGCGGCGAGAAGTGCGTGTCGGTGTGGGAGTACAGTTGGGCCAGGGTGATGTTCGCGCCGGCCGAAAAGTCCGCCGGTTGATCGAAGGCGGCAGGGTCGATCACCGGGGTCTGGGAGAACCCGACATCGCGCCGCGCTCGGCTTTCCGGCGTGGAAGTCGCCACGAAGGTCAGGGAAAGAGGATCGAAGGTTAAAGAGAAGGTGTCGCTGACAAGGTCCGCCATATTGACCTTGGTCTGTGTCGCGATCCGGCCTGACAGAACGGTGAAAAGTTCGGACCCGATCTGAGGTTTCAACAGGTGCAGCAGGGCTGTCGCATCCACCAATCCCTGGCCTTGGGCGTCGACTGAGCCGCTGATGTCGCCAAGATATTTGCCATCGAGCGTTAGCGGTCCCTGGATCGGCGTAAAAACCGAGGACGGCCTGACCGAGGGAGACTGGTCCTGGATGGGCGGCGAAGCTTCTCCGACGGGGCTGTCGCTTTCGCCTCGATCGATGGCCACGACGGCGGAATAGTCCGGTGGGGCCGTGCGCATGACCTCATCGGTCAGCACAACGGGTGCGGCATGCGCCACGGTCGCCAAGCCGCCTCCCATGCAGGCGACGGCCCCGATGCGGCGAAAAGCGGTTCGCGCTCCGGACCGCCCGCCCTTGAGGGACTTGCGGGCCATCGCCGGCCCTCACAGCAGCACAATGGAAGCGGTGAGGTCGCCGGATGCCGATGCGGCTAGGGCCGCCGGTATCTTCACCTGCCGCGTGGCGCCGCCGGCGATCACGCTGACCTGTCCGACATCCACTTCGGCGGCCGGCACCTCATGCGACTGTCCGTCCGCCGTCTTTAGGATGATCCTGGACTCACGGATATAGGCGAAGCCGTTCCCTGAATTGTGGGCGGTTAGAATGACGTCGCCATTCGGCTCGCGCGATACCGCAGTGACCTGCACTTCAGCGCGCGCTCTGGGCGGGGCCACGAACACATAGGTATTGATCGTGAAGGCGACCTGAATGTCAGCGCCGACGCCCCCGTCGCTGGGCGTTGTCTGCATATTGATCGGCAACTGAGCCGCGCGGACCAGATACATACGGCCCTCTTCGGTCGCGTCGCCTGTGTAACGGACCTGGATGACCTGCTCGCGATTAGCCGGGATGACGGACTGGACAGGAAACACCGTGATGTCTTTGTCGTCTTCGATCAGAGACCGAGCGCCGTTATCATCGACCTGCATGCGATAGGTTTCGATCTCGACCGTCGCCGGTGTGGCGCTGTCGTTTCTGACGGTCATCCGATAGCTGGACCCATTGCCGGCCGGCGTGATCTTCGAGATCATTGGCGACACGTCCATGGCTTCGGCAGGTGCAGTCGCGCCTGCCATCAGGACTGTCGTCAGAGCCGTTGCGGCCATCAGTGTCGCGAATACACGACGTGTCATCGTTGTCCCCGTTGTGTTGTCAGATTTATCACGAAGAAGCAGGGGCCGTCCGAAGGCGGCCCCTGCATTTCGCGACGATCAGGCGGGATCGAGCGAGAAGGTGAAGGTTTCCGTATAGGTTCCGGCCGGAGCCGAGGCGGCGCCTGGACCCGAGGGGGAGGCAGCGCAACCCGAAGAACCGGGGTTGCTCGGATCGCCCTGCGTTCCGCCCACACCGCTGCCGCCGGGGACGTTGTAGCAGAGGTTCAGGAACAGATCGCCGAAGACGCCGTCAGCCAGCTTCTGGCTATAGCCGCCAGAGTTGGTGACTTGGGCAGGTTCGCCGGGATAGGTGTCGTTGGCCGCAAAGCCCAGGCTGGGGATTTCCGGCACGGACAGATCCCAATCGTAGTTGATCAGCTTGCCTGCCGCTGACTTGAAGTCGCCGTTGGCGGCGCTTGATGTCAGTTTGGCGCCGCTGGCGGCGTTGCACGACATCCGCAATGTGGTGACCTTCTGACGTACGCCGTTGGCGACCGCGACGTTTCCGCCTGCAACATTGGCCAAGCCGATGCCGCAGAAGTTGGTCACGGTGGTCGAGACGGTCACATTGGTCTGTGCGCTCGACACAGCCGGCATCGCCAGCAAGGCCGCGGCGGCAGTCGCCGCCGCAATAATATAGGTCCGCATAATATCCTCCAGCTTTTCAATATTTTCCCGCCCAATGAGACTGGGAGGGCGCCACAATGTCGTGGTGTCATCATCTATTCACCGCTGGAGGCGGCGTCGCATCGTCAAAGAAACTATGGATGATTGCTTAGTCGATGCGCGCATCATTATTGGTGGTGCAAGGACACACCTTGAAGCTGCGCCAGCAAGTTCGCTGGATAGTCCGATGCCACCCGGCGAGCGGTATTGAGCTGGATCGGCTTCGACAGTCGTCACTCCCCTAACTCGGGTATGTCAATTGGCCCGGTCTGTAGATAGGACGGTGTAGTGAACTGCGCCTGAGAACGCTCGACGCTTGGAATGGCTGTTTACGTGTCGAGCATCGAGGCCCAGCCGCGAGGGAGGGTTGAGATGATTGTGGGCGTGACGGGCTTTCTTGCTGTCGGGAGTGAAATCGGCGACTACGATCCACGACAGGCGAACCTGAACTTCGACAATGACGCCGATCTTATACCGCCCTGGTCTCGTGCCATCGCGGCTTGGGTCAACATCGATCCTCGCGCCAGGATGCTGTTATCGCGATCGGGACGTATCGGTTGGGCCAACGAAGCCGCCTATCGAATGTTGAAGGACGCCGGCGTATTCCGGCTCATTGACGACCATCTTGTCTCCGACAGTGCTCAGACGGCTGCAGCGCTGGCGCGCCTTCTGAAAGATGCCGTGCCCGGGCAAGCGATCTATGCCATCACATCGACGGATGCCGATCGACAATGGCTTTTGCGCTGTCAACAACTGATACCTGGCGACGACGACAGTATTGGGTTTGCCGCACACCGAATGGCGGACCGTGTTTCGTACGAAGCAATGCTCCAGATTCACCATCTGACACCCTGCGAAAAACACATCGTGACGATGATGTTGGCGGGGATGGAGACGGGACGTATTGCTCAGAAGCAGGACATCTCCATCGAGACACTGCGCACACACATCAAGCATGCCTATCGCAAGTTGGACGTCAGCAGTCGTGGCGAGTTGTTCGCCAAGGCCGTGGACTTCGCGGGTCTTTAGATAGGGAACATGGGCCTCTTCGCCGGCGCGATCCGGGCGGAGACATAGGTTCCATGTTGGCGTGCCATTGCGTGGAATCGTCGATCGGTCCGCGACGCAGCGGCCAACAGCGCTACACCTTCAGAGCCGCTCCGATTTTCGTCTCGATCTCCCGGCTCGCTATTGGAGCCGAGCAGATGTCTGGGTGCTCGCGCGATTGTACCTGCGCGAAGCTGTATGATGGCGATGGCGCCGGCCACACGAACTCTTAACCGCGCATGGCATACAACCCATGATAGCAATTGTGAGGTTGGCATGCGGACGTTCAGACCCATTCCTTCAACTATTCGACGCGGGCGCGAGGGCGTGGCGGCGGTGGAGTTTGCGCTGGTGGGGCCGATCCTGGTCCTGCTGCTGATCGGCATCGTCGTCTATGGCGGCTGGTTTCTGATGGCCCAGTCGGTTCAGGCCCTGGCGTCGGAGGGCGCCCGGGCGGCGATCGGGGGGCTGGACGCGGCCGAGCGCGATGGTCTGGCGCGGCGCGAGGTCAGCGAGGCGGTGCGGGGCGTGGCGCTGAACCCCGATCACACGACCATCGAGGTGATGGAGGCCGCCGGCCGCCTGCGGGTCGTCGTGGTCTATGACGCGAGCGACAGTCTGATCATGGCGCTGGGCGGGATGCTGCCGCGTCCGCCGTCTGTCATTCGGCGTTCGGCGGTCATCCATGTGGGCGATTACTGATGAGCGTCCGGGCGCCTTGTCTTCTGCTCCGGTTCGGCGCCGATCGGCGCGGGGCGGTGGCGGTGATCGCGGCGGTCGCGGGCGGTCTGTTGTGTCTGTTCACGGCGGCGGTGATCGACCTGGGCGTTCTGGTCCTGCACACGCGCCGGGTTCAGGGGGCGGCGGATCTCGCGGCGCTGTCGGCGGTGCGAAACCTGGCGCAGGGCGAGGGTGCGGTCTTGCGCGCGGCCCAGGCGACGGTCGAGGCCAATGTCGCGCCCGACGTCTCGGTCACGGTGGCGACGGCGCTGGGCGTCTATACGCCCGACCCGGCCAAGGCGCGCAATGACCGGTTCATGACGGGCGGAGTGAAGCCGAACGCCGCACGGGTCGAGGTCACCAGCCGCGCACCGATGTTCTTCACGCCGCTGTTGCTGGGCCGCGATCAGGTGCGGGTCACCCGCCGGGCCACGGCGACGACGGGCGGCGGGACGCCCAAGGCCATGATCTCGATCGGGTCGCGTCTGGCGCGACTGGACGGCGGCGTGGCCAACCAACTGCTCGGCGGTCTGACCGGCTCCAAGGTGTCGCTCAGCGTCATGGACTATCGTCGTCTAATTGATCTCGACGTCAATCTGCTGGGGTTCACCGACGCCATGGCGACTGATCTGGGCGTCCAGGTCGGAGACTACGACCGGCTTCTGGCGACCCAGGTCGACGCCGGCCGTGCGTTGAGGGTGCTGGAGCGAGTGGCGGGCGGCCAGGACGGCGGGGCGCTGGGCAAGCTGGCCTCAGCCTCGGTCGGGACCAAGGTCCGGCTGGGCGATCTGATCGGGCTGGAGGCGCGCTCGCCCGACGGGATCCGCGAGGGGCTGGACGCCTCGGTGTCGGCCATGGATCTGATCATGGCCATGCTGGAGGTCGGGGGCGGGGATCGGCAGATCGCGCTGAACCTGGGCGTGCCGGCGGGGCTGGCCGATCTGAAGACCAGCCTGGCGATCGGCGAACGCCCCAATCGCTCCCCGTGGCTGATGGTGACGGCCGACGGCCAGCCGATCATCCGCACGGCGCAGGCGCGGCTCTATGTGCGGGCCAGGACGGCGCAATCCCTGTCGGGTTTGGCGCGGGTCGAACTGCCGATCCTGATCGAACTGGCGGCGTCCGAGGCGCGGCTGAAGTCGCTGTCATGCGATCCGGCGCACGCGGTCGAGGTTGATGTGCGGCCGGGCCTGGCGCGCGCATCGATCGGTATGGTGGACGAGGCCAGGCTGGGCGACTTCAAGACCCCGCTGGCGCCCCAGCGCGCGACTCTGCTGTCGGTGCTGGGTCTGGTCAGCATCACCGGCAAGGCGGATGTCGAGGCGGCGGACGCCGGCTTCAGGCCGCTGAGATTCGACGCGGGCGACATCGACGATCAGCGCACCAAGACCATGGCCTCGCGCGGCTTCGCCGGCGGTGCGGTGGCCAGCCTGCTGGCGCGGCTGGACGTGGATGTGAACGTAATCGGGCTGGGCCTAGGGCTAGGCGACCTGACCAAGGCCCTGGGACGGCTGCTGGAGCCTCTGGGGCCGGTGCTGGACGGCGCACTCAATCCCGTGCTGGACCTGTTGGGCCTGAAGCTGGGCGAGGCCGATGTGACGGTCCACGGCCTGTCCTGCCCGACGCCGGGGCGCGCGACCCCGCGTCTGGTCGGCTGAACCTTAGCCGCGGGCGGGCCGCAGGCCTTCGGCCGAGGCCTGCTGCATGGCCGGACGCTTTTGACCGCCCGAGGCGATGATGCGGTCGATGCGGGCCTTTTCGGCGCGGAAGGCGGTCAGGTCGGCGCCGGCCAGTTCGGTGCCTTCTTGGGTGCGCACGCCGGCGGGATTGATCCGCTGTCCGCCACGCCACAGCTCATAGTGAAGGTGCGGACCGGTGGAGGCTCCGGTCGAACCGACATAGGCGACGATTTGACCCTGGCTGACCCGCTGGCCGGCGCGGATGCCCGAGCCGTAGCGCGACAGGTGTCCGTAGCCGCTTTCCAGACCGTTGTTGTGGCGGATGCGCAGCCAGTTGCCATAACCGCCCCAGCGCCGCGCCTCGACCACCACGCCGTCGGCGGGAGCCACGACCGGCGTGCCGGTTCCGGCGGCGAAGTCGATGCCCTGGTGCATCTTCTTGTAGCCCGAGATCGGGTGGGTGCGGAAACCAAAGCCCGAGGACACACGGCGGAAGTTCTGCAGCGGCGTGCGCATCATGGCGGAACGCAGGTTTTTGCCGTTGGAATCGAAGAACTGGGCCTCTTTCGCGCCGGCGGGCTTGAAGCGGTAGAAGGTCACGCCGCGCAGTTCGGCGTACATCAGGTCGCCCACGTCCACCGTGCGGCCGGCCTCGGTCACTTCACGGTCGAAGACCATGGTGAACTCGTCGGAGGCGCGAATGTCGCGCTGCATGTCGAACTTGGTGGCGAACAGACGGCTGGCCGAGCGGACGATGGAGGCGGTGGCGCCCAGTTCACGCGCGCTGGCGGACAGGCTGCGCTCGACATCGCCCTTCAGGACGACGGTCTCGTGGGTGACTTTTTCTTCAAGCGAACGCAGGCGCAGGGCGCCGTCGAAGCTGCGCGATACGGTCAGCTGCGACGCCGGGCCGGTGCGCATGGTCAGGCCGATCAGGCGGGCGTCGCCCCGGCCGTTGCGCGGTTTGGCGATGGCGGTTTCGAACTTCAGTCCGGCGCGCAGATCCGCCAGATCGAAGGCGTTGGCGACGGTGGCGGCGACGGCGCTGGCTTCTTCGGGCGCAACGCCGGTGCGGCGCACGGCCTGCTCGAAGGTTTCGCCACGGCGGATCTGGACGTTGACGGCCTCGGGCGCGGTCAGGCCGGCGGGTGCGTTGGCGGCGGCGAAGGCCTTGGCTTCCATGGCCGCCATCTGAGCCGAGGTCAGGGCGGGAACTTCTTCGGCCTGAGCGGGTTGATAGGCTCGACCAGCGAGCATCGCCACCGAGATTGCAGCTGCCGCCGTAAGCATGTGCGGCGCGAGCCGCATCGGCTGGCGGCGTGGGTCGAACTGAGCCATCGGTCCCCGTCGTATTGCGACGCCTTCGGCGCCAAAGCTTTACTCGTTCTCGAAGATCGCGCCGTATCGCCCGTGGCGCGAAGGCGGTCCTATACCGCGCTTGTCTCATTTTGGAAAGCAGACCGTTACAAACGGTTAACGTGCGTCAGACAAAGCTCGAGGGTGCAGGGATCCTGACCGGCCGATTCGCCGTTATCTGGCCCAGCTTGACCGGCAGAGACGGGCGCCGAAAACCGACCGCCACGCTTTGATCTTGTGCTGGGGATAAGGATGACCAAGGTGGACGGCCCGCTGTTTCAATCACGCGATCGATCCGTTTGACCGACACACCGTCCAAGCCAAAGCCGCAGGCCAAGACCCGTCGCATCCTGCGCGCCGTCGTCGTCGGGGTTGTGATCCTGGCGCTGCTGATCGGCGTGGCGGCCGCCCTGATCTATCTCAATCGCCGCGCGGTGGCGCGCAATGTCCTGGTCGGCTGGCTGGATCAGCGCGGGATCCCGGCCGATGTCGAGGTGGAGCGGATCGAGATCGACGGCTTCGTCGGCCGCATCCGCATCGGCGATCCCGACAATCCGGATGTCGTGGTCGAACGGGCCGAGGTCGATTACGCCGTCGCCCTGCCGTGGTCCAGATCGGGCCTGGGCGTCACCCCCAGCCGCATCCGCCTGGTGCGACCGGTCGTCCGGGCCAGCTGGAAGGGCGGAAAGCTGTCGTTCGGGTCGCTGGACCCGCTGATCAAGGAGTTCACCGGCGGGCCGCCGCGCCCGGATTCGCGCGGGCCTCTGGTCATCGTCGAGGGCGGCCGTGGGCGGTTGAATACGGAATACGGGCCGGTCGACCTGCTGGCTGACGCCCGGATCGACGACGGCAAGCTGATGCGGCTGGCGGCGCGGCTGCCGAAGGCCGCGCTGAAGAGCGGCGAGACGCAGGCCCAGGGCCTGACCGGCCTTCTGGATCTGACCACGACCGGCGACCGGATGGCGATCAATCTGTCGGCCGCCGCCGACAGCTTCGCGACACCGGCGGCCCGAGGGCAGGGGGCTGCGCTGACGCTGACCGGCGATCTGCCCTATCCGGATCTGAAGACGCGGCGCGGCGACGGCCGGACGGTGCTGGACGCCCGCCTGACCGGCGCAGGGCTGGGAACACCGACGCTCAACGCCCGCAGCGCCGATGTCGCCGCCCGGTTCGACGGCGTCATCTCCGGCTGGATCGAAACCTTCCGGCTGGACGGCGAAGTCACGACCGCTCTGAAGGCGGCGGCCGTCGAGGGTGCGGACCTGCGCATCGCCGATGTCGCCGCGACGGCGACGCGGGGCAAGCTGACCGTGTCGCGCGACGACGCCGTGCGCTGGCGCATGCAGGGGCCGCTGGCCCTGACCGCCGGTTCGGGACGGACGGGTCAGACGACGATCGGCGGACTTTCGCTGAGCTCGCGCGACCTGGCCTTGGGCGGCAAGGACGCGGCCTTCGAGGCGACCGGACCGTTAAGCGCGACCTTCGACCGGTTCGGTTTCGGCGACCTGGCGCTGAAGCGCGGCCGCGCCGATGTGGATCTGGACGTGGTCAGCGACGGAGGGGTTCAGATTGCGGTCAATGGATCGTTGCGCGCCGCCGACGGGGCCTGGCCTCTGTTCGGCGCGGTCGGGCCCGACGACATCGCCGAGTTGGCCGAGATGAAGCGCGCGCTGGGACGTTTCGCCCTGAATGCGCCCGCCGTCCGCTTCGCCACGGGCGCGGCCGGCACGACCGTGTCCTTGTCGCGTCCCGTGACCCTCACGCCCGCCAACGGCGGCGTCCTGACGGTGGCCCAGGGTCAGGGCGGCGCCTATCAGGCCGAGCCGGGGCGGCTGGGCGGCGGAGCGCTGACCCTGACCGCCACGCGTGGCAAGGGTCTGCCGGAAATGACCGTCGCGGTCCCGAACTGGCGCCTGACCGAGAACGGGTTCGAAGCGACGCTGGACGGTCGCGCACGACTGGATTTCGATCTGGCGCGCGGCATCGACGCCCGGACGCGCGGCGTCCTGGCCATGAACGCCGGCCGGCTGACCTATGCGACATCGGACTGCGTCGACCTGACCGTCGAGCGGCTGGAGCTGGACGAGAACGACGTCCATCAGGTCGCTGGCGAACTGTGTCCCCAGGGCGGTCCGCTGTTGACGTCTAGGGACGGCGTCTGGCGCGTCGCGGGCGGGTTCAGTCAGGTGTCGGCTCAGGCGCCCTTCCTCGGCATGCGGTTCGCCGACGCCTCGGGCCGTGTCACCGTCGACGGGACCAAGGCGGGCATCGGCCTGACCGCCAATGTGGCCGCCGCCCGCGTCATAGACGCCCTGACGCCGGAACGGTTCGAACCGCTTTCCGCCACAGGATCTGCGACGCTCGCCAACGAACGCTGGAGCGGCGCCTTCGATCTGAAGGGCACGGGCGCGGCGGCCGCCTATGGTCTCGGCCGCCTGACGTTGGCGCACGATGGCCGCACCGGATCGGGCGGCATCGTCATCACTGCCCCGAACGTGACCTTCGCCGAGCATGGGCTTCAGCCGGCGATGCTCAGTCCGCTCGCCGCCGACTTCCTGCAGTCGCCGGTCGAGGGCTCCGTCACCTTCGACGGGCGATTCGACTGGACCAAGGACGCCGAACCGACCTCCAGCGGCCATCTGGTCACGCCGGGCCTGGACTTCGTCAGCCCGGTCGGGGCGGTAAAGGGCCTGCGCGGCGACATCGTCTTCAGCAGCCTGACGCCCCTGATCACCGCCCCGAACCAGAAGCTGACGGCCGACAGCCTGGCCGTCGGCACGGCGGTCACGGCGCTGGATGTGACCTTCTCGATCAACGAGGCCGGGGTGCTGATCGACGGCGCCCAGGTCGTCGCCGGCGGCGGGACCGTCTCGGTCGAGCCCTTCACCGTCCCGCTGGACGCGACCCGGCCCTACAGCGGCGTGATCGTGCTGGACCGGGTGCAACTGGGCGACATCGTCGCCGACACCGGCTTTGACGACAAGGTTCAGCTGGACGCCGTCGTCTCGGGCCGCCTGCCCTTCATCATGGACCCCAAGCGCGGGCTCAAGATCACCGCCGGCAAGCTGGAGGCCGTGCAGCCGGGCCGCCTGTCGATCAAGCGGGACGTCCTGACCGACGTCGCCGCCAGCGGCGGGGGCGGCGAGGTGTCCGAAAACGTCGTCGAGGACCTGGCCTATCAGGCGATGGAGAACCTGTCCTTCGATCAGCTCAGCGCCGATGTGAACAGCCTGGACGGCGGGCGTCTGGCGGTCCTGTTCCACATCCGCGGCCGCCACGATCCGCCCAAACGCCAGGAACTTCGCCTGACGATCGGCGAACTGATCAGCCGCCAGTTCCTGAACCGCAAACTGCCGTTGCCGTCCAACACCCAGATCGACCTGACGCTGGACACGACCCTGAACGCCAACCAGCTGATCTCGGATTTGCTGGCCGTCAATCGCGCCTGCCAGGGTCAGCAGGAGGCGACGCCCGCGCCAGTCCCGGCGCCTGCCGATTGAACTTCACCATTCAGCGCGCGTTCATTGGACGGCGTGCTATTAGAGACATCACCCTCGGCCGAACCGGAGCCCATGTCATGATCCACAAGCGCCAACTGGCCGGCCTCGGTTTCGGAGCCGTCGTCGTCGCTCTCGCGGCCTGCGCCCCGACCATCCGTCTCGAGGTCGCGCCGATCCAGATCTACGCCAAGCTGGACGCCGACGTGCGCGTTCGTCTGGACCAGGAGCTGCAGCAGCTGTTGCAGCAGAACCCCAACCTCTTCTGATTTCCCGCTTCTCTCTGAAAGGGACAGGCTGACATGACCTTCCGCAAACTCTTCGTCATCGGCGCCGCCGTTGCGGCTCTGGGCGTCGCGGGCGCCGCCCTCGCCCAGACCAGCGCCCAGAAGGCGCAGATCGACCAGGCCAAGGCCGCCGGCACCGTGGGCGAACAGGCCGATGGTTATCTGGGCTTCCGCACCCCGACCTCGGACGCCAGCCTGCGCGCCGCCGTGGACGCCACCAACTCCGGCCGCCGCGCCGCCTACGCCCGCAGCGCCGCCGACGCCGGCACCTCGGCCGATGTCGCCGGCGCCCGAATGTTCGAGGCCCAGCTCTTGCCCCGCATCTCCTCGGGCCAATGGTACCGCAACGCCCAGGGCCAGTGGGTCCAGCGCTAGGAGCACGCTTTCCCACCCCTCGGGCGATGTCCCGGGGGGTGTTTGTATCTTGGCGATCAGTCGACGGCGTCAGGCGGCGGCGCGTCGATCCATCAGCGCCGGCGCCAGCAGCCCTTCGGCCAGCGCCCTGACCACCGGCACGGCGACCGCGTCGCCCATCAGTTTCAGCGCCGCGCTTTCGCTGGACGGCAGGCGATAATCGTCCGACACGCCCATCAGCCTTGCCGCCTCGCGCCCCGACAGCCGCCGCACCCGCGCCCGGCCCTGATCGCACACCACAACATATTGCCGCGACGAGCCGCCGGCGGGCGTGCGCAGGCATCCCGCCAGGCCATCGAACCGGATTTCCAGTCGCTGGACCTTGCGGCCATTCTCGGTCCGCACCCGGCGATAGGCGGCGCCGACGCAACGCTGTCCCGAGGCCAAGGCCGACGCGATCCGGGCGCGGTGCAGCGGCGCGGCCAGGGCCAGGATGGAGTCCGCATCATCCAGCCAGTGGACGGCGTCGTCCGGCTCCAGAATGGCCGCCAGGTCCAGATTGCGCTGCGACGGCGCGGGCAGCGACCACCAGGCCCAGGCCGCCTTGACCGCCTCGGGCAGCCGCGCGTGGGCGGCCACCAGACGCGCTGAATGGAAGGGCTGGGTCGGACCGGCCGCCCGCGGCGCTTCACCCTGAATGGCCACGACGAACAAGCGCGGGCGCGACTGGGGCAGCCAGTGGGCGGCATCCATCTCCAGCGCGCCGACCGTATAGCCTGCCTCGACCATCGCCGTGCAGACGGCCGCGAAATCCCGCCCCTGGCCTGAGGTCAGCAGGCCGATGACATTCTCCAGCACGATCACGCGCGGGCCGCGTCCCTCGGCCGCCAGCCCCTGCATCAGCCGCCAGAAGCCCCAAAAGGCCCCCGATCGCCCGGCCTCCAGCCCGCCGCGCGCACCCGCCAGGCTGACGTCCTGACAGGGCGACGAGGCCCAGGCCATGTCCGGCCGTCCGGGCAGATCGTCGACGGTCAGGCTCCAGACATCGCCCTGACGAAACGGGGTGTGCGGATGATTGGCCGCAAAGGCGCGCGCCTTGGCCGCGTCCATGTCGTTGGCGAAGACGGTGTCGATGCCGGCGGCGGACAGTCCCAGCCCCGCCAGGCCGCCCCCGGCGAAGAACTCGAATGCGGTGGGGCGAATCGACATGGGATCAGCATAACCCAGCCGCGCCCCTTGACCGAGGGCGGCGGGGACCTCACCTGCGCCCGAACCAAAAGGAGCCGTCATGCGCCTCATTCCGCTCGCCGCCTCGTTCGCCATCGCCCTCGCCGGCCTCCCACTCAGCGCCTGTTACGACCGCGAGGATTCCAAGCCCAAGCCGGCCCCGCAGCCGCAGGCCGCCGTCACCCTGGGCGGCGTCGATCTGGGTCAGCCGGTGCGGGCGCTGGGGACGGAGCCCTTCTGGGGGGTGGAGATCACGCCGGACGCCCTGATCTATACCCGCGTCGATCAGCCGACCCAGCGTGCGCCGAACCATGGCGCGACGGTGCAGGGCACGGTCGCGACCTTCGCCAGCTCGACCAATCTGAACAAGGCGCTGAATGTCGTTCTGATCGCCACAGAATGTTCGGACGGCATGAGCGACCGCACCTATCCGCTGACGGCCAAGGTCGAGATCGGCGACGACGAACTTACCGGCTGCGCCGCGCCGGCGTCGATGCTGACGACCCAGCCCGCCCCCTGAAGCGTCACCACCATTCGGCGTCGCGCAGCATCCGAGCGTAGCGGCGGCTGACCGGCGCCGACAGGCCGCCGTCCAGCGTCAGGGTCGCGCGGCCGTCGCCGCGTTCGACGGCGCGCACCGCCTCGCGCGCCACCCACCAGCTGCGGTGTGTCTGGGCGCCCTCCAGCCCCTCCAGCTCTTCCACGGCGTCCGACAGCCGCATCAGGATCAGGTCCGACCCCCGGTCGGTGTGGATGCGCAGATAGTGGTCCTCGGCCTGCACCGCCCGGATCGTCGCGCCTTTCAGCTTGATCGGCAGCCGGTCCAGAAACCGCACCGGGCGGGACGCTGTCTCGGGCGGCGCCGCATGGGTCTGGACCGGCGTGGCCCGACCCAGAAAGACGTTCAACGTCGTCACCGCCGCCGTGATGACCACGACGGGCACGATCAGTTCCGGCAGCACCGGCAGCGGATAGAGTCTCTGTGCGAAGAACAGGCCCGTCGCCGCCCAGACCAGCACGCACAGCGGCCCGGTGATGATTACGACCATGACCGCGATGCTCAGCCACGGCCGCTCGTCCGAATCCAGGAACCGGCTGACCACGACGCCGCACAGATGCCCCCACAGTCCGCCCAGCACCATGACCAGCACCCAATAGGCCAGCCGTACGGGCAGCGACGCGCCTGCGCTGCCGAAGGCGCCGGTCACCGCCAGAAAGACGCCTGCCAGAACGGCGACGATGAGACCGCGCAAAAAGGTGCGGCGGCGGTCGGCGGCAGGGGAGGTCATCGGGGCTTTCGCGGTCTAGAGATCGCGCCTTGAAACCACGATTTTCGGCCGGGCGAAAGCCGGGCGCGCAACGGCCGGTCGGCGTGAACGATCAGCCTTGGCGCGGGGTCATTCCCGCCACGGCGCGGAACCCGGCCGCCGCGAACCGGACCATATAGTCGCCGGCCGTCTCCAGATCGCCGGACCGCGCCCGCCCGTTCGACAGCCGGTCCAGCCGCCCCGTCTCGCCCAGCGTCAGGGTCAGGGCGCCCGACAGATTGTGATAGCCCCAGTACAGATCGACCTCGCTGGCGCCCGGCAGCACCTTGGCAATCAGCTCGATCAGCCGGTGGATAGCCGGGTCGAAATAGCGCGCCATCGTCTCGCCGCCGAAACTGGGGTTGGCGTTGGTCTGGGCCACCAGGGCGGAATAGTGTTTCCAGCCCGGCCCGCCCTTCAGCGACCATTCGAACGGCGGCCGCAGGAAGGCTTCCAGCAAACCCTCCAGCGTCATGTCGTCGCCCGCCGTCTCGGCATAGCGGTCGATGGCGGCGACACGGTCGTCGTTCCAGACCTCGGCCCGGCGCAGGAAGACCGCGTCGAACAGCTCGCGCTTGGCCCCGAAATAGTAGTGCACCAGGGCCGTATCGACGCCCGCCTCGCGCGCCACCTCGCGGATGGTGACGCCGTAGAAGCCGTGTTTGGAAAACAGGTCCTCGGCCGCATCAAGGATCAGATCACGCGTCTCGCCCGCCGCCTTGGCCTCGGTCTTGGGCGGCCGGCCGCGCCGCGCCGGCGCAGCGCCCGCCGCCTTGCGGCGCGCGGCGGCGACGGGGCGGGGAAGGAGGGGGGCGGCGTCCGGCTTGCTCATCCGGCAAGGCTAGGCGCACGACCGCGACGGTGCAACGGCGCCACGGTCGGGGAACCAAGTGACGCTGCGTCAGTCCAGTGTTTGACAGACGGCCGAAACCGGGTAGGTTCCATGAAAATCATTGAACGCTGAATAAAAGCGTCCATCGGGCTGGAAACGACAAAGGGGTCTAGGATCATGAACCGTCATGTGAAGTGCGCGCTGCTGGCCGGCGCGGCGTGGGGCGTGCTTGCGGGGGCCACGGTCGCCCAGGACGCGGAGGCGACCGCTCAGGCCGCGAACGCCGACCAGAGCGCAGCGACCGTCGACGACATCGTCGTCACCGCCCGCCGGCGCGCGGAAAGCCTGCAGGACGTGCCGGTCGCCGTGACCGCCGTCAGCGGCGAACAGCTTGAGGCGCGCGGCGCCCTGGACATCACTGAACTGGCGCGCTCGACGCCCAGTCTGACTCTTAACGCCGCGCGGGGCTCGAACTCGACCCTGATCTCCTTCATTCGCGGCGTGGGCCAGCAGGACCCGCTGTGGGGCTTCGATCCCGGCGTCGGCCTGTATATTGACGACGTCTATGTGGCCCGTCCGCAGGCCGCCGTTCTGGACATCTTCGACGTGGAGCGGGTCGAGGTGCTGCGCGGTCCGCAAGGCACGCTTTACGGCCGCAACACCATTGGCGGCGCCATCAAATACGTCACCAGCCGCATCAATGCCGACGAACCCGAAGGACGCCTGCGCGCCTCCTACGGCAGCTATAACCAGCGCGACGTGATCGCCAGCGCCCAACTGCCTTTCAGCGACGAGTTCAAGGTCTCGGCCGCCCTGGCCCGCTATCTGCGCGACGGCTACGGCAAAAACCTGAACACCGGCAACGAACACTACAACAAGGACGTGACCGCCTTCCGCGCCAGCGCGGAATGGAGCCCGACCGACAGCCTGTTCTTCCGTCTGGCCGGCGATCTGGTGAACGACGACTCCAACGCGCGCCACGGTCACCGCGAGTTCGCGCCGTCGCCCGCAGACGTCTATGACACCAACGCCGGTGCCGGCGACAAGAACCGCGTCCAGACGCGCGGCCTGTCGCTGACCGGCGAGTGGGAGATGAGCGACATGTTCACCTTCAAGTCGATCACCGCCTATCGTGAAGGCCTGACGCGCGGCAACATCGACTTCGACAACCTGCCTCAGCCCATTCTCGACATCCCCGCCGCTTATGACGACGATCAGTTCAGTCAGGAGTTCCAGGTTCTGGTCAGCGCGGGCCGCCTGAACGGCGTCGCCGGCGTCTTCTACATGGACGCCAACGCCTCGGGCGCGTTCGACACCGTCGTGGGTCTGGCCAATCTGACGACCCTGACCTCGGGTTCTGTGGCGACCAAGAGCTATGCCGCCTTCGCCGACTTCTCGTATGACTTCACCGACGCCCTGTCGGTCTCGGTCGGCGGTCGCTTCACCAAGGACGAGAAGGAAGGCACCGTCTTCCGCCAGCAGTATCTGGGCATTCGCAGCCCCTATTTCGGCAACAACGCCGCCGTGCCGCTGGGTGCGCCGCGCACCAACTACACCCGCACGCGCGAGTTCGAGAAGTTCACGCCGCGCGTCTCGGTCAACTACAAGTTCGGCCCCGACCTGACGGCCTACGCCTCGTGGGGCGAGGGCTTCAAGTCGGGCGGCTTCGACATGCGCGGCGATGCGGTCCTGTATCCCGCCACCGTCAACGGCTATGCGCCGGAAACGGTCGAGACCTATGAGATCGGACTGAAGGGTTCGCTGCTGGATCGTCGCCTGACCTTCGCCACCGCGATCTTCGATTCCAGCTACGAGAACCAGCAGATCACGACCCAGTATCCGGCCGGCGCGACCGTCGCCTCGGTGGTGGACAATGTCGGCTCGTCCTCGATCCGCGGTTGGGAGTTCGAAGGCCGCGTGCGCGCCACCGACGCCCTGACGTTCAACGCCTCGCTGAGCTACATCGACGCCAAGTTCGACCAGTTCCTGGCCTACATCCCGACGGCATCGGGCAACACGGCCTGCCCGACCCTGCCGGGCTGCGTCGTCGACGTGTCCTCGCAGCGCGACTTCCAGAACACGCCGGAATGGACCGGATCGATCTCGGCCAACTACAACTGGGTCATGGACAACGGCTCGTCGATCGCCTTCATCCCGTCGGTCGCCTACCGCGGTGCCTATCAGCAGTTCGAGACGCCGGCGCCCCTGCTCGATCAGGGTGCCTACTGGATGTATGACGCCAGCATCGTCTGGACCTCATCCGACGACCGCCTGACCTTCGGCGTTCACGGCAAGAACCTGGGCGACGAACGCTATCGCGTCGGCGGCTATACCTTCCCCGGCGCCCTGACCGGCAACTCGATCATCGGCTTCTACGGCCCGCCGCGAACCGTCACTGCGACCCTGGGTCTGAAGTTCTGATCCACATTCATAACGCCTGACGACGAGGGGCGGCGGTCTCCGGGCCGCCGCCCCTTTTCGCTCCGCCAGGCCTATTTTGCACAGGGCGGACTTGCGGCTAGGCTCGCCTCAACAAACAACAAGACGCCGAGGGGAAACGCCGATGACGACGGAGACGCTGACGGTCCAGGAGGCGCGGCCCGAGCGGCCTGAGCGGCCCGGCTACCGCTACTATGTGCTGGCGGTGCTGATCCTGATCTACATGCTGAACTTCCTGGATCGCCAGATCATCGGCATCCTGGCCGCGCCGCTGAAGGAAGAGTTCGGCATGTCCGACAGCCAGTTCGGCCTGTTGGGCGGCATCGCCTTCGCCTCGGTCTATTCGACGCTGGCCATACCTCTGGCCTGGCTGGCGGATCGATTCAGCCGGGTCTGGATCATGACCGGCGCCCTGGCCGTCTGGTCGGGTTTCACCGCCCTGTGCGGCATGGCTGGGTCGTTCGGCCAGCTGTTCCTGTGCCGGATGGGCGTTGGCATCGGCGAGGCGGGCGGCGTGGCCCCGGCCTATTCGCTGATCGCCGACTATTTCCCGCCGCATCAGCGCGCGCGGGCCATGGCGGCCTTCGCCTTCGGCATTCCGCTGGGCATGGCGTCGGGCACCCTGGTCGGCGGCCTGCTGGCAGCGACATACGGCTGGCGCACCGCCTTCATCGTGGTCGGCCTGCTGGGCGTGCTGGTCGCGCCCCTGCTGCGTTTGACGGTGCGTGATCCCAAGCGGGGCGGCACAGACGCCATCAAGACCGAGGCGCAGGTCGCGGCCCTGGCGGCCGCGCCGGCCGGCACGGACCGGGCCGGCAAGATCGCCGCCCAGATCATGCTGGGCCTCGGCGCCGGTCTGCTGATCCTCGGCGCCTTGAGCTGGCTGATGGGCATGTCGCTCGGCAATCCGCTGGTGCTGGCGTTCGGCGGCCTGCTGGCGGTGGTGATCGGCGTTTCGCTGATGATTGCGCGTCGCACCGCCTCGGTGGTGATCCGCAAACCCAGCTTCTGGCTCCTGGGCCTGGGCGCCGCCTCATCGTCGGTGTGCGGCTATGGCGTGGCCGGCTGGCTGCCGCTGTTCTTCATGCGCAGCTTCGACCTGACCCTGAAACAGACCAGCATCTACTATTCCGGCATCGCCCTGATCGGCGGCATCCTGGGCATCTGGCTGGGCGGCATGATCGCCGACAAGCTGTCCAAGAAAGGCAAGGGCGCCTATCCGCTGACGCCCGCCGTCGCCTTCCTGATCTCCGCGCCCTGTTTCATCCTGGCGATGAACTCGCCGTGGCTGATCGGCCTGGTGCTGCCCGGCGGCGGCAGCCACGTTCAGCAGCTGACCCTGGCGTTCCTGATCTTCCTATTGCCGACCGGATTGAACCTGGCCTGGCTGGGCCCGATCACGGCGGCGGTCCAGCATCTGGTGCCGGCGGCCATGCGCTCGACGGCCTCGGCCCTGTTCCTGCTGCTGAACAATCTGCTCGGGATCGCGGTCGGCTTCTACTATTTCGGCTGGATGAGCGACCTGCTGGCGCCGCGCTTCGGCGAGGAGAGCCTGCGCTGGGCCATCTATACCGGCATGGGCTTCTATGTGCTGGCCGCGATCCTGCTGATCGGAGCGTCGCGCACCCTCAAGAAGGACTGGGTCGACTAAAGGGGGCCTGTGGACGGTTGCACCTGCGAAGGGGTGGGGCCTATAAGCCCCGCAACTCTCCCAGCAGCGGTTGCGACGGTCCCCCATGAACATTCACGAATATCAGGCCAAGCAGGTCCTCAAAGGCTTCGGCGCACCCGTAGCCGAAGGCGTCGCGGTGACGTCGGTCGATCAGGTCGAGGCGGCCGCCAAGTCGCTGCCCGGCCCGCTCTATGTCGTGAAGTCGCAAATTCACGCCGGCGGCCGCGGCAAGGGCAAGTTCAAGGAACTGCCGGCCGACGCCAAGGGCGGCGTTCGCCTGGCCTTCTCGGTCGAGGAAGCCGTCGCTCACGCCAAGGAAATGCTGGGCAACACCCTGGTCACCGCCCAGACGGGCGACGCCGGCAAGCAGGTCAACCGCCTCTACATCGAGGACGGCGCCGACATCGAGCGTGAACTGTACTGCTCGCTGCTGGTCGACCGCGCCTATGGCCGCATCGCCTTCGTCGTCTCGACCGAAGGCGGCATGGACATCGAAACCGTCGCCCACGACACGCCCGAGAAGATCCAGAACATCGTCATCGACCCGAGCGCGGGCGTGACCGACGCCGACGTCGCCGCCATCGTCGCCGCCTACGGCCTAACGGGCGCCGCGGCCGAAGACGCCAAGTCGCTGTTCCCCGCCCTGTACAAGGCCTTCGTCGAGAAGGACATGGACATGCTGGAGGTGAACCCCCTGATCGTCATGAAGGACGGCCACCTGCGCGTTCTGGACGCCAAGGTCAGCTTCGACGGCAACGCCCTGTTCCGCCACGACGACATCAAGGAACTGCGCGACGAAACCGAAGAAGACGCCAAGGAAATCGAAGCGTCCAAGTGGGACCTCGCCTACGTCTCGCTGGACGGCAACATCGGCTGCATGGTCAACGGCGCCGGTCTGGCCATGGCGACGATGGACATCATCAAGCTGTACGGCAAGGAGCCGGCCAACTTCTGCGACGTCGGCGGCGGCGCTGGCAAGGAGAAGGTCGCGGCAGCCTTCAAGATCATCACCGCCGACCCGAACGTCCAGGGCATCCTGGTCAACATCTTCGGCGGCATCATGAAGTGCGACGTCATCGCCGAGGGCGTGGTCGCGGCCGTGAAGGAAGTGGGCCTGAAGGTGCCGCTGGTCGTGCGTCTGGAAGGCACCAACGCCGAACTGGGCAAGAAAATCCTGAACGAGTCGGGCCTGACCATCCAGGCCGCCGACGACCTCGACGACGCCGCCCAGAAGATCGTCGCGGCGGTCGGCTAAGGCTTCGGCCTTACTCGCCACCGCCCCGCTGACACATCGAATTCAGAGCACAGACCCATGTCCATTCTCGTCGACAAGAACACCAAGATCATCGTCCAGGGCCTGACCGGCAAGACCGGCGGCTTCCACACCGAACAGGCCCTGGCCTATCACGGCACCCAGATGGTCGCCGGCGTGCACCCCTCCAAGGGCGGCACGAACTGGACCGGATCGCACGGTGAGAGCCTGCCGATCTACGCCTCGGTCGCCGAAGCCCGCGACGCCACGGGCGCCGACGCCTCGGTGATCTACGTCCCGCCGTCGGGCGCGGCCGCCGCGATCATCGAAGCCGTCGACGCCGAAATCCCCTTCATCACCTGCATCACCGAGGGCATCCCGGTGATGGACATGGTCAAGGTCAAGCGTCGCCTGGAAGGCTCCAAGTCGCGTCTGCTGGGCCCGAACTGCCCCGGCATCCTGACGCCGGACGAGTGCAAGATCGGCATCATGCCGGGCAACATCTTCAAGAAGGGCTCGGTCGGCATCGTGTCGCGTTCGGGCACCCTGACCTATGAAGCCGTGTTCCAGACGACCAACGAAGGCCTGGGCCAGACCACGGCTGTCGGCATCGGCGGCGACCCGGTCAAGGGCACCGAATTCATCGACGTGCTGGAACTGTTCCTGGCCGACGAGGAAACCACCTCGATCATCATGATCGGCGAAATCGGCGGCGGCGCGGAAGAAGACGCCGCCCAGTTCCTGATCGACGAAGCCAAGAAGGGCCGCAAGAAGCCGATGGCCGGCTTCATCGCGGGCCGTACCGCTCCGAAGGGCCGCACCATGGGCCACGCCGGCGCCGTCGTCTCGGGCGGCAAGGGCGATGCGGAATCCAAGATCGCGGCGATGGAAGCCGCCGGCATCCGCATGTCGGAGTCGCCCGCGCGCCTCGGCAAGACCCTGGTCGAAGTCCTGAAGGGCTGAAGCTTTCAAGTACGCGCTGCGCGCGGGCGCTATCGCTCGCCGCGCCCCCCGGTCTGATCTTCTATCAGCCGGAGGACGGGCTCTGCCTCTCTGCTTGAGCGCCTTTTCGGCATCAAAAATGCCGTATGACGCATCGATGGACGCCCTCGGCTCAGGCCGGGGGCGTTTTTTCTTGGACCTGCGACCAATTTCCTACCAAATTGCCCCGTTTCGGTCATGACCCGTCAGGAAACGACGCCTATATGACGGGCGCGCCCCTCACGGAGATGTGTCCGTCGGGGCCCAGGGATTGCGAAACGATGGCGGACGATGCCGGTCGGCTGAACCAGGTCTTTGCCGAGACCTCATTCCTTTACGGGTCCAATGCGGCCTACGTCGAGGAGCTTCAGGAGAAGTGGGCGAAAGACCCCGGCTCCGTTTCCGCCGAATGGAAAGCCTTTTTCGACCAGCTGCGTGACAACGCCGCGCTGGTGACGGCTTCGGCCGGCGCCGGCAGCTGGGGTCGCGGCGTGGCGACCGAACCCACGGAGGAGACCGGCGTCTTCGACGGTCGTTGGCCGGCGCCGAAGCCCGATCCGAAAAAGGCCGGCGCTGCGCCGGCTGCTGCTGCGCCCAAGGCCGCGTCCGCCGACGTCTCGGCCGATGCGATCCGCGCCGCCGCCCATGACTCCATCCGCGCCCTGATGCTGATCCGCAGCTATCGCGTGCGCGGCCACCTTCAGGCCAAGCTGGACCCGCTGGGCATCGAACAGCCGGTCGAGAACCCTGAGCTGACGCCCGAATTCTACGGCTTCACCGGCGCCGATCTGGACCGCCCGATCTTCCTGGACGGCGTGCTTGGTCTTCATACCGGCACGATCCGTGAAGTGCTGGAGATTCTGAAGCGCACCTACTGCGGCAATATCGGCATTCAGTTCATGCACATCGCTGAGCCGGAGGAGAAATCCTGGCTGCAGCAGCGGTTCGAGGGCGCCGACAAGTTCGAGCAGAACGCCTTCTCCAAGGAAGGCAAGCTGGCCATCCTGTCCAAGCTGGTCGAGGCCGAGGGCTTCGAACGCTTCCTGCACAAGCGCTTCCCCGGCACCAAGCGCTTTGGTCTGGACGGCGGCGAGGCCATGGTCCCGGCGCTGGAGCAGGTCATCAAGCGCGGCGGTTCGCTGGGCGTCGACGAGGTCGTGCTGGGCATGGCCCACCGCGGCCGCCTGAACGTGCTCGCCGCCGTGATGGGCAAGCCCTACAAGGTCATCTTCCACGAGTTCCAGGGCGGCTCGGCCGTGCCGAGCGACATTGAGGGCTCGGGCGACGTCAAATATCACATGGGCGCTTCGTCGAACCGCGAGTTCGACGGCAACCACGTCCACCTGTCGCTGACCGCCAACCCGTCCCACCTCGAGATCGTCAACCCGGTCGTGCTGGGCAAGGCGCGCGCCAAACAGGCGTTCGACATCCGCGAAGCCAACGAGGGCGTGCCCGAGGGGCAGTGGGCGCTGGACCGTTCCAAGGTCGTGCCGCTGCTGATCCACGGCGACGCCGCTTTCGCCGGCCAGGGCGTGGTCGCGGAGTGCTTCGCCCTGATGGGGCTGAAGGGCTACCGCACCGGCGGCACGCTGCACTTCGTCATCAACAACCAGATCGGCTTCACCACCAGCCCGCGCAACTCGCGCTCGTCGCCCTATCCGTCGGATGTGGCCCTGATGGTCCAGGCGCCGATCTTCCACGTCAACGGCGACGACCCCGAGGCGGTGGTCTTCGCCGCCAAGGTGGCCACCGAATACCGCCAGAAGTTCCACAAGGATGTGGTGGTGGACATGTTCTGCTATCGCCGCTTCGGCCACAATGAAGGCGACGACCCCACCTTCACCCAGCCGCTGATGTATTCGAAGATCCGCGCCCAGCCCTCGACACGCGAACTGTATTCGCAGCGTCTGGTCGCCGAAGGCGTGATCAGCCAGGCCGAGGTGGACGCCGAGGTCGAGCGGTTCGAGAAATTCCTCGACGAGCAGTTCGAGGCCGGCAAGACCTGGTCCGCCGAAAAAGCCGACTGGCTGGACGGCCAGTGGCAGGGCTTCCAGTCGCCCAAGGACGAACTGCGCGGCGACACCGCCGTGCCGCTGGCCAAGCTGACCGACCTGGGCCACCGCCTGACCACGATCCCCAACAGCGTCGATATGCACAAGACGCTGAAGCGCGTCATCGACGGTCGCCGCGAAGCCATCACCTCGGGCCAGGGCCTGGACTGGGCCACGGCCGAGAGCCTGGCCTTCGCCTCGCTGGTCGATGAAGGCTTCCCGATCCGTCTGTCGGGGCAGGATTCGGTGCGCGGCACCTTCTCGCAGCGCCATTCGGGCATCATCGATCAGACGACCGAAGAGCGTTACATCCCGCTGAACAACCTGCGCGAAGGCCAGGCCAATTTCGAGGTCATCGACTCGGCCCTGTCCGAAGAGGCGGTGCTGGGCTTCGAGTACGGCTATTCGCTGGCCGACCCCAATACGCTGGTCATGTGGGAAGCCCAGTTCGGCGACTTCGTGAACGGCGCCCAGGTGGTGATCGACCAGTTCATCAGCTCTGGCGAACGCAAGTGGCTGCGCATGAGCGGCCTGACCATGCTGCTGCCGCACGGCTATGAAGGCCAGGGACCCGAACACTCCTCGGCCCGTCTGGAGCGCTTCCTGCAGGCCTGCGCCGAAGACAACATGCAGGTCGCCAACTGCACCACCCCGGCCAACTACTTCCACATCCTGCGTCGCCAGATGCACCGGCCGTTCCGCAAGCCGCTGATCCTGATGACGCCCAAGTCGCTGCTGCGCCACAAGAAGGCGGTATCCAGCCTGGCCGATCTGGCCGAAGGCTCGTCCTTCCACCGCGTCTTGCACGACGACGCCCAGACGCGGCCCGAGGTCGCCGGCATCACGATCAAGGCGGACAAGGACATCCGCCGCGTCATCCTGTGCTCGGGCAAGGTCTATTACGACCTGCTGGACGCGCGCGAGAAGAAGGCCAAGGACGGCCAGGCCGTGGACGACGTCTACATCCTGCGTCTGGAGCAGTTCTATCCGTGGCCGATCCAGTCGCTGCGCAAGGAACTGGCGCGCTTCCCCAACGCCGAACTGGTCTGGTGCCAGGAAGAGCCGAAGAACATGGGCGGCTGGACCTTCGTGGATCCGTGGCTGGAGCTGACGCTGGACAAGCTGGACGTGAAGGCCAAGCGCGCCCGCTACGTCGGCCGTCCCGGATCGGCCTCGACCGCCGCCGGTCTGATGAGCCGGCACCTGAAGGAACTCGAAGCCTTCACGACCGAAGCCTTCGCCTGATACACGTACAAAAGACCGACTAGAGACGAGCTGGACCTGACATGGCCGACATCCTGACCCCCGCCCTCGGTGAATCCGTCACCGAAGCCACCATCGCAAAGTGGACCAAGAAGGTCGGTGATCCGGTCAAGAAGGACGAACTGCTGGTCGAGCTGGAGACCGACAAGGTCTCGCTGGAGGTCGTCTCGCCCGCCGACGGCGTGCTGGGCGACATCAAGGCGGCCGAGGGCGACAATGTCGTTCCCGGCACGGTCCTGGGTTCGGTGACGGAAGGGGCGTCCGCCGCCGCCGCTGCCCCGGCCAAGGCCGCCAAGGCTGACGCCAAGGCCGCGCCGGCCGCCGCTGCTCCGGCCGCCGCCGCCGCGATCGACATCACCGTGCCGGTCATGGGCGAGAGCGTCGCCGAGGGCTCGATGGGCAAGTGGGTCAAGAAGAACGGCGACACGGTCAAGAAGGACGAACTGCTGGTCGAGATCGAGACCGACAAGGTCGCGGTCGAGGTGTCGGCTCCGGCTGACGGCGTTCTGACCATCGCCGCAGACGAAGGCGCGACCGTCACGCCGGGCCAGAAGATCGGTTCGATCTCAGGGTCGGGCTCGGGTTCGGGCGCCGCCAGCGCGCCGGCCGCCGCCGCTCCGGCGCCCGCCGCCGCCCCGGCCAACACCGGCTCGGCCCAGGTCTCGGCCGCCAGGAACGAAACCCTGTCGCCCGCCGTCCAGCGCGTGGTCGGCGAGAACAATCTGGATCCCAAGGCCATCAACGCCACGGGACCGAAGGGCAATATCACCAAGGCCGACGCCATCGCCGCCATCGGCCAGGCCTCGGCTCCGGCCCCTGCCGCCGCCGCTGCGCCGGCCACCCCGCGTGCCGACCAGCCGCGCGAAGAGCGGGTGAAGATGACGCGCCTGCGTCAGACCATTGCCCGTCGCCTGAAGGAATCGCAGAACACGGCCGCCCAGCTGACCACCTTCAACGAGGTGGACATGACAAACGTCATGGCCCTGCGCGCCCAGTACAAGGACGTGTTCGAAAAGCGCCACGGCGTGAAGCTGGGCTTCATGTCCTTCTTCACCAAGGCCGTCGTCGCGGCCTTGCATGAGATCCCGGCCGTCAACGCCGAGATCGACGGCACAGACATCATCTACAAGAACCACTACGACATCGGCGTCGCCGTCGGCACCGACAAGGGTCTAGTGGTTCCTGTCCTGCGTGACGCCGACACCCTGTCGCTCGCCGGCATCGAAAAGGGTATCGGCGCCCTGGGCAAGGCCGCGCGTGACGGCTCGCTGACCATGGATCAGATGCAGGGCGGCACCTTCACCATCACCAACGGCGGCACCTATGGCTCGCTGATGTCGACGCCGATCCTGAATGCGCCGCAGTCGGGCATCCTGGGCATGCACAACATCGTCCAGCGCCCGATGGCCATCAACGGCGAGGTCAAGATCCGCCCGATGATGTATCTGGCCCTCAGCTACGATCACCGCATCGTGGACGGCAAGGAAGCCGTGACCTTCCTGGTCCGGGTCAAGGAACTGCTGGAAGATCCGGCGCGGGCCTTGCTGGACCTCTGATTTCCTGAAAAGGCGGCGATGATCTCGCCGCCTTTTTCTTTGCTGCGAGGCGCGACCATGCTGACCCTCTACGCCGCGACCGGATCCTGCAGCCGGGCCAGCCATATCGCGCTGGAAGAGTCGGGGCTGGCCTATGAGGTTCGTCTGGTCGACTTCGCCAAGGCCGAGCAGCGCGAGCCGGCCTATCTGGCGATCAACCCCAAGGGGCGCGTTCCTGCGCTCGCGACCGATCAGGGCGTCCTGACCGAAAGCCCGGCCATTCTGACGCACATCGCCGCCCTGTCGCCGCCCGGCCTGTTGGCGCCGGCCGATCCCTTCGCCTTCGCGCGGATGCAGGCGTTCAACCTCTATCTGGCCACCACTGTCCACGTCGCCCACGCCCACGGTCGACGCGCCGCACGCTGGAGCGACGATGCCGCCGCCCAAGCGTCGATGGCGTTTAAGGTCACGCAGAACATGCGCGACGGCTTCGCCCTGATCGAGGCGGACCTGATCGGCGAATGGGCGATGGGCGACACCTATACGGTCGCGGACCCCTATCTGTTTACCTTCGCCGGCTGGCTGGAAAGCGACGGCGTGGACATCGCCGAGTTTCCGCGCGTCCAGGCGCATTTCGCGCGCATGAAGGCGCGTCCGGCCGTCCAGCGCGCTCTAGCCGCCAAAGCTTAGCGGGCGCGCTCGCAAACCAACGGTTGTGTCTAATTTGCGCCGGTCGTTAACGATCCGAATCGGCGTCGCATTTTCCCTGATTACAACCGCTGAAAATGGCGCCTTATTTCGGACATGGAGTGGGCGGCGCGCGCGATAGGGATGTTCTACGTCTTGGGCGGACTGATGCTTTTGTATCAGGCCTGGCTCAACTGGCGTCTGCAACGGGCCTTGTCCGGCGTCATCGCCGTTCCCGCGGACGATCAGATCGCAGACGGGGTGATCGCCCTGGGCGGCGTGGTGGTCCTGATGTCGGGCGTCGCCTTGGCGGCGCTCAGCGCCTGGGCCGTGGTCGCCTTTCTCGCCGGTTGGGCGATCCAGGCCGCCTATCTGCTGTGGGTCAACCGCGCCGATCTCGACAGCCCTCTGGCCAGCGGCCGGTTGAAGTCGGTGCATGCCTTCGCCGCCTATACCGCCGTCACCGGCGTGGTGCTGTGGCTGCCGCTGACCGGCGTGCTGGGCTGATCAGCCGAACTCGGCCTCCAGATCGGCAAGACGTGCGGCCTGATCCTCGGCGATCAGGGCGTTCAGCAGCGGATCGATGTCGCCTTCCATGATCTGGGGCAGGCTGTGCAGGGTCAGGTTGATGCGGTGATCGCTGACCCGCCCTTGCGGATAGTTGTAGGTGCGGATCCGCTCCGACCGGTCGCCCGACCCGACCTGGGACTTGCGGCTGTCCGAGCGGGCCAGATCCTTGGCCTGGCGCTGCATGTCGTACAGGCGCACGCGCAGGTTCTTCATCGCCTTGTCGCGATTGACGTGCTGGGACTTCTCCGACGACGTCACCATGATGCCGGTGGGCAGGTGGGTGATGCGCACGGCGGAATCGGTCGTATTGACGTGCTGTCCGCCCGAGCCCGACGCGCGGAAGGTGTCGATGCGGATGTCCTTGTCGTGGATTTCGATCTCCACGTCCTCGACCTCGGGCAGGACCGCCACCGTCGCCGCGGAGGTGTGGATGCGCCCCTGCGACTCGGTCGTCGGCACCCGCTGCACCCGGTGAACGCCGCTTTCGAACTTCAACCGGCCGAACACGCCCTCGCCCGTCACCGTGGCGATGATTTCTTTATAGCCGCCGGCGTCGCCTTCGGTCGCCGAGTCCAGTTCGATCCGCCAGCCGCGCGTGGAGGCGTAGCGCGAATACATGCGGAACAGATCGCCCGCGAACAGGGCCGCCTCGTCCCCGCCGGTGCCGGCGCGCACTTCCAGTACGGCAGAGGCGTTCTCGTCCGCATCGCGCGGGGCCAGCAGAAGCGCGACCTCGCGTTCCAGATCGGGCAGCCTGTCGGTCAGGGCCCGCAACTCCTCCTCGGCCATCGCCGCCATTTCCGGATCGGCCGTCATGGCCTCCAGGTCCGCCATTTCGGCGCGCGCCCGGGCCAGGCCCTGGACCGCATCGACGACGGGCTTCAGCTCGGCGTGCTCCTTGGACAACCGCACGATCTCGGCGCCGTCGGTCGCCGAACCCATGCGCGCCTCCACCTCGTGGAAACGGTCGAGCACCTGATCGAGACGGGCCTGGGGCAGTCGCAAGAGGGAAATGTCCTGAGAAAAAGCGGAGCGCCGTCCTTACCCGCCAGGGGCCGTCGTGTCGATTGCAAGCCGTGTCAGGGCGTGGACCAGCGCCGGCGCCGCGGTTGTGATCGGCGATAACGGGCGGGTCACGATGGCGTCAGTCGCGGTGACGCAATCGGCTCAAAGCCATTAGTTGAGATCGAACAACCGTGAGGAGGACGCCATGTTCGATCGCCCGCCCCCGTCGCACCCCGATGCTGCCGAGGTCGCTGAAAGCGTCGGTCGCCTGTGCCGCCTTTACGACAGCCGTCTGGCCGAGACCGGCGGCGACCTGTCGTCCGAGGACGCCCGCGAACTGAGGGCCATGGCTGCCATCTACGATCTGGACACCGACCGCCCCTCGACCGAGATCTGGCGCGACCTTCGCGCCGTCGTCACGCGCCAGGCGCCGCTTGACGCCAGGCCGCCGGCCGAGGTCGAGACCCTGACCCTGCTGGTGGTCGAGGACGATGCCGACGCCGCCGCCTCCCTGACCGAACTGCTGACCGAGGCGGGCCACAATGTCGTCGGCCCGTTCCACAGCGCCGCCGCCGCCGAGGCCGCCGCTGCGCTGCACAGCATCGATGCGGCCCTGTTGGACATCAATCTGTCGGGCAAGATGACCGGAGTGGAACTGGCCCGCGTCCTGATCGACCGCTGGGCCGTGCGGGTCATCTTCATTTCCGGCGATGTCGCCGCCGCCGCGAAGAATGCGGACATGGCCGAGGCCCTGGTGCTGAAACCCTACAACGGTGCGCAAATCCTGGAGGCCGTGGCGCGCTTGGCCTGAGAGTCGGATCCAGATCCCACAGCTTGCGTCCAGGGCTCAGCCGGGCGATCACGGGTCATGCTGTCGAACCGGTCCCGCTACGCCCTGCGCGCCATGGTGCACCTGGCCGGTCTGCCGGACGGCGGCCCCGCGACCATCGCCGAGATCGCCGAGGCGGCGGCGGCTCCGCGAAAGTTCCTGGAGGCCATCCTGCTGGACCTGCGCCGTCAGGGTCTGCTGGCCTCGAAGCGGGGCCGGGCGGGCGGCTATGCGCTCGGCGCGCCCGCCGATGCGATCAGCTTCGCCGACGTCATCCGCGCGCTGGAAGGTCCGCTGGCCCTCGCGCCCTGCGCCTCGCGCACAGCATACGGTCCTTGCGAGACCTGCCCGGATGTGGAGACCTGTCCGTTGCAGCCCGTGCTTCAGGACGGGCGCGACGCCATCGCCGCCGTCTTCGAGGCGCGAACCCTTCTGCAAGCCGCCGTCACTTCTTCTCCTATTGACCGACTAGGGAAATAGCCCGCACCGTTCCACCACGTTTCAGAGGCCGTCATGCAAGATTTCCTGCTCTTCCTCGCCGTCGGATTTCTGGCCCAGATCGTGGATGGGGCGCTGGGCATGGCCTATGGCGTGATCTCCTCCACCGTCCTGCTGTCGTTTGGCGTGCCGCCCGCGACGGCGTCCGCCAGCGTCCACGCCGCCGAGGTCTTCACCACGGCGGCCTCAGCCGGGTCCCATACGGTCAACAAGAACGTGAACTGGAAGCTGTTCGTGCCGCTGGCGCTCGGCGGCGTCGTCGGCGGCGGTTTCGGCGCCTTCGTGCTGACCAGCATCGACGGCGATCTGCTGAAGCCCTTCATCACCACCTATCTGGCCATCATGGGCGTCGTGATCATCTGGCGCGCCACGCGTCAGACGCGCGAGCGGATCTTCCCGCGCAAGTTCGCCGGCCCCCTGGGTCTGGTCGGCGGCTTCTTCGACGCCATCGGCGGCGGCGGCTGGGGACCCACGGTCACCACCACCCTGGTCGGCACGGGCCAGGATCCTCGCGTGTCGATCGGCACCACCAATACGGCGGAGTTCTTCGTCACCTCCGCCATTTCGGCAACCTTCCTGGTCGCCCTGCTGACGGGCCACTGGCAGGAGGCCGAGGGCTTCTCCACCCACGCCATGGCCGTGCTGGGCCTGATCCTCGGCGGCCTGATCGCCGCCCCCTTCGCCGGCGTCATCGCCCGCATCGCCCCGCGACGCGCTCTCACCTACGGCGTCGGTGCCGTGGTGCTCCTGTCCGCCGGCTATCAGGCCCTGCGTCTCTTCAAGGTGATCTGAAACGAAAAAAGCGGCGGGCTCGCACCCGCCGCCGCCTCATGCTCAATCGCTGGTCTTCGGCTACTGACCGCCCGGCGCGCCGGTGCTCGTGGCCGGAGTGCGGGCCGCGGCCGCCTCTTCGGCCGGCGTGCGCAGGGTGACGACCAAAGGATTGGGCTTCAGGTCGTTCATGGCGCCGGACGTGGCGTCGATGGCCCCGCCGATGATGCCGCCGACCAGAATGTTGCCGGCCATGGCCGTTCCGCCGGCGCCGGACACGCTGCTGGTGATCTCGTGCGTCTGCGAGACATAGCCTTCCTTGGCGACCGTGATGCGGAAGCCGTCCTTGCGCGGCATGCGGAAGGTGCAAGGCGTCGCCTGGCATTCAAAGCCGTTCGACGTGCTGACCTGAGCGCCGGGCGGCGTGCTTTCGACCGTGAACTGCTGGCTGGAGCCACGCGTGACGGTCGCGCAGGCAGGCAACGAAAGCGCCACGCCGGCAAGCGAGAGCAGACGCACGCCAAGGCGTGCGGCGTTTTTGGAAATCATGGGCCCCTCAGTGGATTAACGGGTCGGCCCCCCGGCCGAACCTGACGCACAGGTCGCACGCAGACCCTCTGTCGTCAATCACAGGTTTGTGACGTGGCCCCAGTTCTGCAACCAGAGCGGAGCGAGCGCTACTCCGCCGCCTGAAGCTCGGCCGCGCGCGCGGCGTCCAGTTCGGCGGCCTTCTGTTCGACCAGATCGACGATGTGGTCGATCATGCCGTCATTGGCCTGTTTGTGCGCGATCTTGCCGTTCAGATAGATCATCCCTGCGCCCTTGCCGCCGCCGGTGAAGCCGATGTCGGTATAGAGGGCCTCGCCCGGTCCGTTCACGACGCAGCCGATCACCGACAGGCTCATCGGCGTCGAGATATGGGCCAGCTTCTCTTCCAGCACCGCCACCGTCTCGATGACGTTGAAGCCCTGACGCGCGCAGGACGGGCAGGCGATGATGTTGACCCCCCGGTGGCGCAGACCCAGCGACTTCAGGATGTCGAAGCCGACCTTGATCTCCTCGACCGGATCGGCGGCCAGCGAGACGCGGATCGTGTCGCCGATCCCGGCCCACAGCATCGACCCCAGGCCGATGGCGGACTTGATGGTGCCGGTGCGCAGCGGCCCGGCCTCGGTCACGCCCAGGTGAAGCGGGCAGTCGATCGCCTCGGCCAGTTGCTGATAGGCGGCGACGGTCAGGAAGGGATCGGACGCCTTCACCGAAATCTTGAACTCGTGGAAGTCGTGGTCCTGCAGGATGCGCGCGTGGTTCAGCGCGCTCTCGACCATGGCGTCGGGGCAGGGCTCGCCGTATTTTTCCAGCAGTTCCTTTTCCAGCGAGCCGGCGTTGACGCCGATCCGCATGGAACAGCCATTGTCCTTGGCTGCCTGGATGACGTCGCGTACGCGGTCGGCCGAACCGATGTTGCCCGGATTGATGCGCAGGCAGGCGGCGCCCGCCTCGGCCGCCTCGATGCCGCGCTTGTAGTGGAAGTGGATGTCGGCGACCAAGGGGACCTTGGCCTCGCGCACGATGGTCTTGAAGGCGGCAGTCGATTCCACGTCGGGGCAGGAGACGCGCACGATGTCGGCGCCGGCCTCTTCCAGCTGACGGATCTGGTCGATGGTCGCCGCCGCGTCCGTCGTCGGCGTATTGGTCATCGACTGGACGCTGATCGGGGCGTCGCCGCCCACCAGGACGGAGCCGACGCGGATCTGGCGGCTCTTGCGACGCTCGATGTGGCGCCAGGGTCGGACGTGGGTGTGGTCGCTCATGGGAGCATCATATAGGCCGATGATGACGGCGGGACCACGGCCGACGTATCAGTTCGGCGCAGGGGCGGGTGAAGAGGACGCGGGCGCGGGGGAGGGCGTCGCCCCTGGCGTCGTGGCCGCCTGGGTCCGGGCCTGGGCGGCCTGAGCTTGGGCCTGGGCGCGCGCCTGGCTGGCGGCCAGCGCCTTGGCCGCTTGGTCCGCGCGGCTGTTCAACTGGGCCAATGGCGTCAGCACGCCGGCCAGCGGTCCGCCGTATTCGCCGTTCAGGAAGACGTCGAAGGCGGCCGGGTCGGACACGTCCACCGTCGCCGCCACGCCGATGGGCGCGCGCCAGGCCTCGCCCGGCGCCATCTGGCGCGCGAACAGGGCCTGACCGTCGCCCAGCCGCACGACCAGGGCGCCGGCCGTCTTGGCCTGGATCACCACCATCGAGGCGTTGGCCGAGGCGCCATAGACGGCCCCGCGCGGGTTGAACGCCTTCTGCACCGGCTCCGGATTGGCGGCGGCGGCGATCACGGCCGGATCGGTCGGATCGACCCCGGTCAGTTCGGCCTCCAGCCCCGGGGTGATGTACAGCGCTGGCGTCGTCTGGTCGGGCGGCGCGGACATGGGCGCGCTGAGCGCGACCTGCGGATCGGGATCGGCCGCCCCGGTCCAGGTCTTCGGCACAGCGGCGATATCGGACGGATGGGCGGTCTGATGCAGGCTGGCGCGCTGGAACACGTTCCAGCCGATGACGGCGACCACCACGGCGGCGATGCCGGCGACGATACGCGGCGAATGGCGTTTCACGTCCTCGAAGGCGATGCCGATGGGCGCCTTCAGCGGCACGGAGGTGTCGGGGCTCTCGCGCTTGAACCGCTCGACGGCGGTCTGTTCGTCCAGCGCCAGGGCCGAGGCATAGGCCCGCACATAGCCCAAGGCAAAGACCCGCGAGGGCAGGGACGACCAGTCGTTCTGCTCCAGGGCCGTCAGAAACCGGCGATGCACCTTGGTCTCGGCGGCCAGTTCGGCCGGCGACTTGCCCGACCGCTCGCGGGCGGCGCGAAAACCGTCGCCCAGGGTCGCGGCGTCGACGAAGGCGGCCGTCGGATCGGGCCGGTCCGCAATGCTTTCGATCGCCTCGGGGGCGACCCCCGCATTCAGCGTCATGACGCCTGACCCCATGTCCGGGAAACACAGCGCTGACGCGCCGTTCACAGGGCCCGAGATAGACGATTGCGCGCCGACCAGCAACGCCGCCTATGCGTCCAGACCCTTGCGATCAGACCGCGACGTTCAGCTTGCGCGCCAGGGATTCGATCTCGTTCCTGACCGAACCGGTGGACAGGTTCAGCAGATTGGCCATGCCGCGCCGCGCCGCATTCAGGTCCGCCGACAGGATCATCCGCTTGACCGGCCCCACACCGCCCGCCGGCGCCGACAGTCGGGTGAAGCCCAGCACGATCAGGGCGAAGGCCTCCAGCGGCCGCCCCGCCAGTTCGCCGCAGATCGAGACCGGCGTGCCGGTGTCGGCGCAGGCCTTCTGGATGGTCTGGAGCGCCCGCAGGGTCGGCGGCGACAAGGGATCATAGCGATCCGACACCAGCGGATTGGTCCGGTCGGCCGCGTACATATACTGGAACAGGTCGTTGGTGCCGATGGAGACGAAATCCGTCAGCGGCAACAGGGCGTCCAGATGCCACAGCAGCGACGGGCATTCGACCATCGCGCCGACGCGCAGCAGGGCGGGCAGGGCGCGCCCGCGACGCCGCGCCCAGGCGCATTCGATATCGACCAGCTCGCGCGCGGCCCGGAACTCGTCCACCGTGGCGATCATCGGGAACATGACGCGCAGCTCGCGCCCCGCCCCGGCCGCCAGCAGCGCCCGCAGCTGCATTCGCAACAGCGACGGCCGATCCAGCCCCAGGCGAATGGCGCGACGGCCCAGCGCGGGGTTTTCTTCGCGCTCGGCCTCCAGATACGGCAGGACCTTGTCGCCACCGATGTCCAGGGTGCGGAAGGTGACGGGTTTGTCGCCCGCTGCGTCCAGCACCAGCTTGTAGAGCGCCGTCTGGGCGTCTAGCCGGGGCAGTTCGTCCGAAACCATGAACTGGAACTCAGTGCGGAACAGGCCGATGCCCTCGGCGCCGGTCTCGATCATGTTTTCCAGATCGACCGCCAGCCCGGCATTGGTCAGGACCGTAATCCGCTGACCGTCCAGGGTCACGGCCGGCACGTCGCGCAGCTGGGCGAACTCGGCCTGGCGTTGTTCGCGCACAGCCATACGCGACTGCACCGCCTCCAGCATATCGGGGCGGGGGCGCAGATAGGTCTCGCCGGTCTCGCCGTCGGCGATGACCATATCGCCTTCCGACAGCCTGTCGCGCAGGCCCATCAGACGGCCGACGCACGGGATCTGCAGCGCGCGCGCGACGATGGCGGCGTGGCTGGCGGCCGAACCCTCTTCCAGCAACAGCCCCTTCAGCTTGTCGCGCGGATATTCCAAAAGGTCGGCCGGACCGAGATTTCGCGCCACCAGGATGGCGTCGTCGGGCAGTTCGCGCTCGCCCGGCTTGTCGCCCGCCAGCACCCGCAGCAGCCGATTGGCCAGGTCCTCGAAGTCGTGCAGTCGTTCGCGGATATAGGGGTCGCGCGCCTGGGCGAAGCGGGCGCGGTGTTCGTTCCTGACCCGGTCCACCGCCGCCTCGGCCGTCAGACCGTTCCGCACCGCCTCTTCCAGCGACCGGTTCCAGCCCCGGTCGTCGGCGAACATCCGATAGGTTTCCAGCACCTCGAACGACGGACCGGCCAGGCCCTGGCCCTTGTCCAACATGATGTCCAGGCCGCTCTTCAGCGTGGCCAGCGCCAGCTTCAGCCGCGCCTCCTCCATCGCCGGGTCGTCGGACAGCAAACGTTCGGGCGCCAGCGGCGCCTCGTGCAGAACCACATGGCCGAAAGCCAGGCCGTCGGCGAACTTCTGACCCTTCAGCCGCTCGGGCCGGTGCGGCGCCAGCTCCACGTCGCGCAGCTCGTCCAGCGCCAGCAGTTCGCCCGACGACACCGTCTCGGACAGGACCATGGCGATGGTCTGGATGTCCTCGACCTCTTCCTCGTCATAGCGCCGCTCGGTGCGGTTCTGGACAACCAGCACCCCGATGGCCCGACCGCCGCGCAGCAGCGGAGCGCCCAGGAAGGCGTGATAGGGGTCTTCGCCCGTCTCGGGACGATAGGAGAAGGAGGGGTGCGACGGTGCGTCCGACAGGCTGATGGGCTGGGCCATCCGCGCCACCTCGCCGACCAGGCCCTCGCCGGGCCGCAGCCGGGTGTTGTGCACGGCCTCGGGGTTCAGACCCTCGGTGGCGAACAGCTCGAGCTCGCCCGACGCGCGACGCAGATAGATGGAGCAGACCTCGGCGACCATCGACCGGGCGATGATCTTGACGACCATGTTCAGCCGGTCCTGCGCCGGCGTCGCGCCCGCGCCGGCCCCGCCCAGAGCCTCGCGGATCTGGCGCAGGAGGATCCGGGGTCCTCTGGTCATCGCGCCGCCTGCCGGCATCATGTCTCCCGCGCCCCGGCGCCTAGGCGCCTTCTGAAATCACCCTATACCGCGTCCAGCCCATATGCCGAATGCAGGGCACGAACGGCCAGCTCGGCGTAGGCGGCGTCGATCAGCACGCTGATCTTGATCTCGGAGGTCGAGATCGCCTGGAACTTCACACCCTTGTCGGCCAGGGCCTTGAACATGGTCTGGGCGACGCCCGCATGGCTGCGCATGCCCACGCCGACGACCGAGACCTTGGCCACGTCCTCATCGACGCGGATTTCCTCGAAGCCGAGCTGCGCCTTGGCGGCGGTCATCAGGTCGGCGGCGCGCACGGCGTCGCGACGGCCGGTGGTGAAGGTCAGATTGACCGTTCCCGCGGTGCGCGACTGGCTCTGCACGATCATGTCGACGTTGACGTTGGCCTCGGCCAGGCGCGTGAAGACGTCGGCGGGCGCGTCCACCCGGTCGGACAGGCCCAGCAGGGTGATGCGGGCCTCGTCACGGCTCATGGTCACACCGGACACGATACGTTTTTCCACGATCTCCTCCTCGTCGCAGATCAGGGTTCCACCCTTGTCGGGCATGACGCCATTCGCGTCGGGTTCGATAAAGCTTGAAAGGACGCGGACCGGCACCTGTTTGGCCATGGCCAGTTCGACCGAGCGGGTCTGCAGCACCTTGGCGCCCAGGGACGCCATTTCCAGCATCTCCTCGTAGGATACCTTGGCCAGGCGGCGCGCGCGGTTCTCGATGCGCGGGTCGGTCGTATAGACGCCGTCTACGTCGGTATAGATGTCACAGGGGCAGCCCAGGGCGGCCGCCACGGCGACCGCCGAGGTGTCCGAACCGCCGCGCCCCAGGGTGGTGATCTTGCCGTCCGCCGTCACGCCCTGGAAGCCGGGCACGATGGCGATCTCGCCGGCGTCGACGGCGGCGCCCAGCTTCTCGCCGGGGATGTCGATGATGCGGGCGCGGGCGTGGGCGTCGTCGGTCAGGATCGGCACCTGCCAGCCCATCCACGAGCGGGCGTTGAAGCCCATGTTGCGCAGCGTCGCGGCCAGCAGGCCCGAGGTCACCTGTTCGCCCGAGGCGACCACCACGTCATATTCGTCGTCGCTGAGCGGCAGGCCCGCAGCGGCCGGTCCGGCGCCGTCGGTCCAGGCGACCAGTTCGTTGGTCTTGCCCGCCATGGCGGAGACGACGACGGCGACCTGTTTGCCCGCCGACACTTCGGCCGCAACGATCCGCGCCGCACGGCGAATGCGTTCGAGGTCGCCCATCGAGGTGCCGCCGAACTTCATCACCAGTCGTGTCGTATCGGGCCGCGTCATCGTGGCGTTCCGCCCCCTGCTTGCGTGAAAGGGCGCGAAGGTTCATCCCTCGCGTCATGACCGCTTCTAACGGCGCCGCTCCGTCTCGCCTACCCCAACAGGGGCATGGTTTTTCGCAAAATTCGTCCGAAACGGCGTTCGGCGCATCGATCGACCCCGCCGACGTGGCGCGCTTCTCGGCCCAGGCGGCCGAATGGTGGGATGCGCACGGGCCGTTCGCGCCGCTGCACCGCTTCAATCCCGCGCGGCTGGCCTTGATCCGCGACCAGCTTTGCACCCGGCTGGGCCGCGATCCCAAGGCGCGCGCGCCCTTCGAAGGTCTGACCCTGCTGGACGTCGGATGCGGCGGCGGACTGATCGCCGAGCCGATGCGGCGAATGGGCTTTGACGTCACCGCCATCGACGCCTCGTCCGAGAACATCGGCACGGCCCGCGCCCACGCCGACATGGTCGGGCTGGATATCGCCTATCGCGCCGCCACGGTGGAACAGATCGAGGCGGAAGGGGCGGGGCCGTTCGACGTGGTCCTGACGATGGAGGTGATCGAACACGTCGCCGATCCCGAGGGTTTCGTGCGCGCCTGTTCGCGCCTGGTCCGACCGGGCGGGGTGATGATGGTCGCCACCCTGAACCGCACGCTGAAATCGCTGGCCCTGGGCAAGGTGGCGGCGGAATACATCCTGCGCTGGGTTCCCGCCGGAACCCACGACTGGCGCCAGTTCCTCAAGCCCGAGGAAATCCGCACGATGCTGGCCGCCGAGCCGGTCACGGTCGAGGGGCCCTACGGCCTGAACTACGATCCGCTTCACGACCGATGGAGCCAGACCGACGATGCGGGCATCAACTATATGATGGTCGCCACGCGAAGCGCCGCCTGACATGCAAAAGGCCGCCCCGAAGGGCGGCCTTTCTTTCTGATTGGGCTTGGCCCCCTAGACCTTCGAAGCTCGGCTGCGCGTCCAGGCGTACAGGCCGAACACCGCGACGGCGAAGCCGACGATGCCCGCCAGCATGGCCGGCCAGGCCGAACCCTCGGGCAGCATGGCGAAAGGCGCGTCGTCCCTGGTCGCCACGATCACCCCGGCGGTGAAGACGCCGAACAGGCTTTCGCCCACGATCAGGCCCGAGGCCAGCAGCACGCCCATCCGCCGCGCCACGTCGGCGTAGCGGGTGGACGAGACCGCCTTGTCGTAGATCCATCCGGCGACGGCGCCGATGACCAACATGGTCGTCACCGCAGCCGGCAGATAGAAGCCGATGCCGACCGCCAGCGGCGGCAGCTTGACCTTGCCCTTGGTCGCCTTCGACACGACCGCGTCCAGCACGATGATGACCACGCCGATCGCCGCGCCCAGACCGATCAGGTCCCAGCGCAGATCGCCGCCGATGACGCCGCGCGCCAGGGCCGAGATCAGGGTCGCCTGGGGCGCCGCCAGGGTCTTGGCGCCTTCCACGATGGCGGGCGGGCCGCCTTCGAAGCCGAAGGCCTGGTTCAGCAGGTTCAGGATGAACGGGATCACCAGGGCGCCGGCGCCGACGCCGACGATCAGCGCGACCTGCTGGCGCCACGGCGTGGCCTCGACCAGTTGGCCCGTCTTCAGGTCCTGAAGGTTGTCATTGGCGATGACGGCGACGGCGAAGACCACCGCCGTCACGATCAGGGCGAAGGCGATGATCGACGGATCGGCCGGCACGCCCGCGACGGCCATGACGCCCAGCATCAGCAGCGAGGCGATGACGATGGCCAGAATGCCGACGCCCGACACGGGGCTGTTCGACGAGCCGATCAGACCGGCCATATACCCGCAGATGGCCGCCACGGCGAAACCGATCAGCACCACATAGACCAGGCCGCCGATCACCAGGAGCGGCGTCGATCCCGCCAGGGCCGGGGCGCTCTGGGCGAACCAGGCCAGAAGGCCGGCGATGCCGACTAGGCAGGCGACCGACACGCCGCCCACCAGTTTGATCGGCAAATCCTGTTCGGTGCGCTCAAGCACTTCGCCGTGGGCGCGTTTGGCGTTGGCGGCCAGCGCCGAGGTCAGGCCGCCGATCAGCGGACCGGCCAGTTTGATCAGGGTCCAGATGGCGGCGACGCCGATGACGCCCGCGCCCATGAACCGCACCTCGCGCGCCCAGACGGTGGTCGCCAACTCTTCGGCCGGCGCCCCGGCGGGCAGGGTCGAGGCGATCGACGGAATGCCGTGCGCCGTCAGCCAGGCGATGGTGTCCGGGCTGGTCAGGATCGGCACGGCGACGGCCCAGGCCAGCACCAGGCCGAACAGCTGCGCCAGACCGACCGTCAGGCCGATCAGATGCCCGGCGCCCAGCAGGGCGAACTGCATGCCGAAGCCCATGCCTGTCGCCCCGCCGCCCAGCGCGGCCGGCAGCTTGAAGAACTTGGCCGCCTCGCCCGCAAAGACCCGACCCGCGACCAGCAAGGCGTAGCCGGCCGACACCACGGCGCCGGCGACGACGACCCACAGGCCGGACTTGTTCTCGCGCACCGCGCTTTCGGTCTGTTCGGCCCCGCGCGAGCCGACCTTCAGCACCTCGGCGGCGGCGACGCCTTCGGGGTAGGGCAGGCCGCCGTTGACGACCAGCGCCCGGCGCAGTGGGATCGAGAAGGTCACGCCCAGCACGCCGCCCAGGATGCAGATCGCCACCGATTGCCAGAACGGAAACTCCAGCCACCATCCGATCATCACCAGGCCCGGCAGGACGAAGATAATCGAACTCATGGCCCCGCCGACCGAGGCCACGGTCTGGACCGTCATATTCTCCCAGATGGTCGAGGTGCGGAACGCCCGCAGCACCGCCATCGAGATCACCGCCGCCGGAATGGCCGAGGCGAAGGTCAGGCCGACCAGAAGGCCCAGATAGGTGTTGGCGGCGGTGAAGATCACCGCCAGCAGGCAGCCCAGTACCAGGGCGCGGAGCGTCAGTTCAAGCCGACCCTTGGGGGCGGCGGCGGCGTCTGTCATATGCGAGGTCCCACGTTTGGGCGGACGTAAGCGCATTCTGTCGCAGGCGGCAACTGGTCGCGGTCAGATGCGAGGGCCCCCGCCGCTTGGCCCCGCGACCCGGACGGGCTAGGACCGGCTCATGCCCGAACTTCCCGAGGTCGAAACCGTCCGACGCGGCCTGACGCCGGTGCTGGAGGGCGCGCGACTGTCGCGGGTCCGGATCAACCGGCCCGACCTGCGATTTCCCTTCCCCGCGCGCTTCGTCGAACGGCTGGAGGGGGCGACGGTCCTGCGGATCGACCGGCGGGCCAAATATCTGCTCATGCCGCTCTCGACCGGCGAGACCTGGATCGCCCACCTGGGCATGACCGGCCGCTTCACCCTGGACGGAACCCTGCTGGGCGAGTTCGAGGAGGCCGCGCCGATCGCCGGCAAGCACGAACATTTCAGCGGCTGCGCCATCCGCGATGGGGCGGCGACCCGCATCGGATACGCCGACGCGCGCCGGTTCGGCTTCATGGGCCTGATCTCCAGCGATCAGATCGAGACCCATCCGTGGTTCGCAGGCCTGGGACCCGAGCCGCTGGGCAACGGCTTTTCCGGCGCCCATCTGGTCGAGGCCTTCGCGGGCAAGAAGCAGAATATCAAGGTCAGTCTGCTGGATCAGCGGATCGTCGCCGGCCTGGGCAATATCTATGTGTGCGAGGCCCTGTACCGCGCCCGCATCTCGCCCCTGGTCGCCGCTGGATCGGTGTCGAAGGCGCGGCTGGAGCGTCTGGCGACCGAGGTCCGCAACGTCCTGAACGACGCCATCGCGGCGGGCGGCTCGACCCTTCGCGACTTCGCCAACGCCGAGGGCGGCCAGGGCTATTTCCAGCACCGGTTCGACGTCTACGGCCGCGAGGGCGAGCCATGCCGTGGCGACAAATGCACCGGCGTCGTCGCGCGCATCGTCCAGGGCGGCCGCTCCACCTTCTACTGCCCCTCCTGCCAGAAACGGTAAGCCCATGAGCGAACGCATCTGCCTGTTGCGCGGCGTCAATGTGGGCGGGGTCAAGGTCCCGATGGCCGAGCTGAAGGCCATCGCGGTCGAGGCCGGTTTCGCCAACCCGCGCACCCTTCTGGCCAGCGGCAATCTGGTGATCGAGAGCGACGCCGAACCGACCGATGTCGAAGCTCGGCTGGAAAAAGGGATCGCCGCCCACTTCGGCCGCCCCATCGAGGTGATCGTCCGCACGCCCCCCCAATGGTCAGCCCTGATGGCCGCCAATCCGTTTGCGGACGAAGCCGGGATCGACGGCTCCAAACTGCTGGTCATGGTGATGAAGGTGCGGATCAAGGACGGGGCGGTCGAGGCCCTGCGCGGCTTCGCGGCCGGCGCCGAGCGGGTCGAGCCGGTCGGCGGAGACCTGTTCTTCTGGCACCCCGACGGCCTGGGCCGCTCGAAGATGGCGGAAAAGGCCCAGCCGCGCCTGATCGGCGTCGGCACCGGCCGCAACTGGAACACGGTGCGGAAACTGGCCGCCATGGTCGGGTTGGAGGGCTGAACGATGCGCAAAATCCATCTGTGGATCAGTCTGATCGTCGGCGTCCTGGTCTGGGGCGCCTATTTCGTCCACTTCGTCCAGGGTTTGCGCGCCGGCGACCTCGGCGACCTGATCTGGTGGTTCGTCGCCGCCCTGGTCGTCGCCGCCGTCGCCGAGGCCGCCGCCACCGGCCTGATCGCGCGTCTGTTGCGCCGTCGCGCCCGCGTGCTGGACGAGGGACCGACGCTTCAGGCGGCGTTGAAGGCGGGCCATGTCGCCCTGATGCTGCTGGTCGGCCTGGTCCTGCTCTCGGCCCTGGTGCTGGCCCTATCGTCCGTTTTCGGCTGGACGCTGGACCTGTCAGGCGCGCGGGGTCAGGTGATCGTCGCCAATCTTCTGCTGGGCATGGTGGTCGTGGTCGAACTGGCGCGCGCCGCCCTGACCTTGGCGCTGATGCCGCGGCGATAGTCCGCGCGCTAGCGGGCCCCGCTTCGCGACTGTATGACCGCCGTCAAAGGAGACCGACCATGCCCGACGCCTATTCCAACCTGCTGATCGAACGCCACGCCGACGGCTATGCGGTGGTGACCCTGAACCGGCCCGAGGCGCTGAACGCCCTGAACTCGGCCCTGTTCAAGGATTTGGCGGACTTCCTCGACAGCGTCGAACATGACGACAGCGTGCGCTGCCTGATCTTGACCGGCTCGGGCGAAAAGGCCTTCGCCGCCGGCGCCGACATCAAGGAGATGGCGGACCAGACCTATGCCCAGATGTACACGGGCAACTATTTCGCTCTCGGCCACGACCGCATCACCCGGTTCAGAAAGCCGATCATCGCCGCGGTGAACGGTTTCGCCCTGGGCGGCGGCTGCGAACTGGCCATGCTGTGCGACTTCATCGTCGCCTCGGACAAGGCGAAGTTCGGCCAGCCCGAGATCAACCTGGGCGTCGCGCCGGGCATCGGCGGCTCCCAGCGCCTGACCCGTCTGGTGGGCAAGTCCAAGGCCATGGACATGGTCCTGACCGCCCGGATGATGGATGCGGCCGAAGCGGAGCGCGCCGGCCTGGCCTCGCGCGTCTTCCCGCACGAGACCCTGCTGGAGGAGTCCCGCAAGATCGCCGCCAAGATCGCCTCGCAAAGCCCGCTGGCGATCATGGCCAACAAGGAGATGGTCGACGCCGCGCTTGAGACGACCCTGACCCAGGGCGTCCAGTTCGAACGCCGCCTGTTCCACTCCCTGTTCGCCTTCGAGGACCAGAAGGAAGGCATGTCCGCCTTCGTCGAAAAGCGCAAACCCGAGTTCAAGGGGCGATAGGTCGCAGGCGCGGGTCAACCGATCGCCGTGATCGGGCGTTAGGGGCGCATGATGATCCGCCTCCTCGTTTCGCTCCTTGCGACCCTGTTCGTCCTCGCCCCGGTCGCCGTCCAGGCCCAATCTCAAACGCTGGCCTTCAGTTCCAGCCGCATCATCGTCGAGACACGCGGGCGGGGGCCAGACATCATCTTCATCCCAGGCTTGGGTTCGACCGGCTCGGCCTGGCGTTCGACGGCGGATCGGCTCGATAACCGCTACCGGGTGCATCTGGTCACCCTGCGCGGCTTCGGCGAGACCCAGATTGGCGACAATGTCAGCGGCGGTCTGGCCGGCCCTGCCGCCAGCGAGATCGAACGCTACATCCGCGAGCAGCGCATCGACCGGCCCGCCGTGATCGGCCATTCGCTGGGCGGCCAGATCGCCCTGCGCGTCGCCGCCGATATGGGCGACCGGATCGGGCGCGTCATGGTGGTCGATTCCTCGCCCTTCTTTCCGTCCCTGATCGATGCGCGCACCACATCCGATCAGGTCGAGCCCCTGGCCCGGCTGGGCTATCAGGCCCTGCTTCTTTTCGGCGATCAGGCGCTGAAGTCCCAGGTCGCGGCCTTTGGCGTGGACATGGGTCTGGCCGGCGACATGGTGTTCGAGGGGCTGGGGCTTCAGGGCGGCGACCGGCGCGTCCTGGCCCAGGGTCTGTATGAAGCCCTGACCGTCGATCTGCGCCCGCGCTTGTCTGAGATCACCGCCCCGGTCACCGTCGTCTATGGCTGGACCCGCGATCCCGATGCGCCGCGCAACCGGCTGGAGGGCCTGTATCGCTACGGCTTCGAAGGCTTGCCGCGCACGGCCCGGTTCGAGCGGATCGAAGGCGCCGAACACCAGGTCATGATGCAGCAGCCGCAGCGGTTTCTGGCGGCGGTGCAGCGGTTCCTGAGCTGAGGCTCAATCCTTCAGCGCATCCACGACCACGCCCTCTGTCAGCAACTGCGGCAGGATTTCCGGCTCGGCCCGACCCGGTCGATACAGCAGATACAGCGGCACGCCCGATCGCCCGTGCGCCTGAAGCTCGCGGGTGATGGCGTCGTCGCGCCGGGTCCAGTCGCCGACCAGATAGGCGGCGTTCGCCTCGCGCATCGCCTTGGCGACACGGGGCGAAGACAGGGCCGCGCGCTCGTTGATCTTGCATGTCACGCACCAGTCGGCGGTCAGATTGACCAGCACGGGACGTCCCGACGCGGTCGCTGCATTCACCGCCGCCGCCGACCAGGGCTGGGCCGCTAGCGGGCCGCTGTCGCCTTGCGGCGCGGCGTCCGCCTGTCGCGCCGCACCCGCCGCAACGCCTGCCAGGCCCAGCGCCAGAACGCCGACTATGATCGCGCAGATCGTGGTCAGGATCGGTCGTTCATCACGCTGGCGCGCCGCTTGCGCCAGACCCGTCAGCCAGGCCGCCAGAGCCAGCAGCAGCGCCGCCGTCAGCAGCAGGCCCAGGGCGTCGACGCCGCCCTGTCGCGTGAACACCCACAGCAGCCACAGCGCCGCCCCATACATGGGAAAGGCCAGCAGACCCTTCAGCCGCTCCATCCAGACGCCGGGTCGCGGCAGGCGCGACAGCAGGCCGGGCGACAGGCTGACCGCCAGATAGGGCAGGGCCAGCCCCAGCCCCAGCACCAGGAACACGGCCAGCGCCATCGGCCAGGACAGCACTAATGCCGCGCCGAGCGCTGCCGCCATGAAGGGCGCCGTGCAGGGGGCGGCGACGACCACGGCCAGCACGCCGGTGAAGAAGGCGCCCGCCGAACCGGGCAGGCGCGACAGGGGGCCGGACCCCGCGTTCTGCAATCCGGCGCCGACATGGAAGACGCCCGACAGGTTCAGCCCGACCAGCAGCATGACCAAGGCCAGGGCCGCGACCACGCCCGGCGACTGAAGCTGGAAGCCCCAGCCGATCGCCTGACCCGCCGCCCTCAACGCCAGAAGGACGCCGGCGAGAACCAGGAAGCTGACCAGCACGCCGGCGGTGAAGGCCAGGCCGTCGCGCCGCGCCCGCGCCGGATCATGCGCCGCCGCCGACAGCGACGCCGCCTTCATCGCCAGAACCGGGAAGACGCACGGCATCAGGTTCAGCACCAGCCCGCCCAGCAGCGCCAAGCTCAAAGCCTGAAGGAAGACCCAAGCGCCGGTCTTCGCCGGAGTCGCTGTGGCGTTGTCCAGCGGCTTCAGCGCCGCGCCGCCTTGGGCGCCGGCCAGAGGCGCACCCGGCTCCGCCGTGATCTCCCACGCGCCCTTGTCGGTCGCCAGGACGCCGCTCAGCGCCGTCGTCGCCGTTTCCTTGCCGGGCGCCAGCGTCAGGGTCAGGCCGTTGGGCCCCCGCTGACCCGACTGGGCCGCCGCATGGTCGATGCGCCCGCCGTCGAAAGGATAGAAATAGACCTGGCCGATGTCGGCGCCCGCCTGGTCGCCAGATAGCGGCCCGCCGGTCGCCGTCAGGATCAGCCGGCCGCCCTGGCGCGTGACGCGCGCCTCGATCCCGGCCGGGCGCGGCGCGGTTTCGACCAGCCGCTCGATCTCCTCACCCCAGGGTTTGGCCAGGGGCGCTGCGCCCTCGCGCACCGGCAGGGCCAGCGACAGGGTCACCGGCTCGGGCACGCACATCTGGTCGCTGCACACCAGGAACAGCACGTCCGTCGTCAGGGTCAGCACTTCGCCCGGCCGCGACGTCGGCGGCACATGGATCGGCACGGGCAAGAGCACCGCGCCCGAATAGCCATAGTTCATCAGGCTCATCAGCCGCTGGCGGCTGGGCAGGGGCCACAGGATCGGATCGGCGGTCACCCCGGCGGGCAGGGTCCAGATCAGGCTGGTCGCACCGCCGCTGTCGCCGGGATTGCGCCAATAGGTGTGCCAGCCGGGCGCGATCTTCTGGCGCACCGCCACCACGGTCGTCGAACCGGGCGCGACCCATTGCGACATCGGGACCAGTTCGGCCTCGATCCGCTCGGTCCGCTGCGGCCCGAAGGCGACGACGCCCGTTGGCTGGCTCTGCACCGGCTGGGCGACGGCCGCCGAAACGCCCGTCAAACTGAACAGTAGGCCGAGGAGAAGGGCGAAGAGGCGCAAACACGTGTTCCGGCAGGCGAGGGGAGCGCCGCAACCTAATGCGTCACGCGTCCCTGCGCCATCGCTGCGCCAGTCCCCGCGTCGATCAGCGCGGATAGGCCTCGTAGATCACTTCCGCGCGGCGCCGCAGCGGTTCGTCATTGCCGGCTGCGGTCGTGGCGCCCGCGTCGCCTGCGGCGTTCAGCTCGAAGATCGGCGCCGGCATGCCCGCTTGGGTCAGCGCCTCGACCACCGTCCGGGCGCGCCGCTGCGACAGGTTCAGATTGGCTTCGGGCGTTCCCGTGGCGTCGGCCAGGCCCACCACGCGCACCTTGCGCACGTCGCAATCCTTGGCCTTGGTCGCCGCCGCCTTCAGCACCATCGCCGCCGGCTCGGTCAGCCGCGCCTGGTTCTCCAGGAAATAGATATCGAAACGCCCCGGCGCGCACAGCGATTCGCCCACCACCAGCGCCTCGCGCTTGGGCATCGGCGCGCACGCCGCCAGCACGCCCAAGGCCGCCACAGCCACACCCATCGATCGCTTCATCTCAGCCCTCCTCCGGCTCGGCCGGCCCATTACGCAAAAGAGGCGGCCCGTCGTCCGACAGGCCGCCTCTTCAACCTAACGCTGGTCGCGGATCTTCGCGACCGGCATTTGATCACTGATCAATAACGGCGCTGACCGTTGTCCCAGTAGCACTCGTCCTGGCGATTATCGTAGCAGTAGTAGTAGCGACCTTGGCTGTCGCGATAACGCTGCTGGTTGTTGCGGTCCTGGTTCGAGCCGCGAATGGCGCCGGCGGTGCCGCCCAGGGCGCCGCCGATCAGGGCGCCGGTCGCAGCATTGCCGCCGCCGACGTTGTTGCCGATGATGGCGCCGGCGACGGCGCCCAGGCCGGCGCCGATGGCGCCTTGGCGGACGGTTTCGTTCGAGCCGTTGTTATAGCCGTACGGGTCGCTGGCGCAGGCCGAAGCCAGCAGGCCGGCGCCGGCAATCGCGATAATCGCCTTTTTCATGATGAATTCCTTTGTCCCTGGGTGTTGGCCCCTGTGGGCAGCAAACGTGTCCTCGCGGCATAGGTTCCGCGTCGACAAACTGCATCGGCAACTATGGTGACGCTTGGGCGGAACGACGGCGTCTGCGGGGCGTTCGGCCGCCATGACCGATGTCGCCCAACCCCCCTCCGACGCAGACGACAAAGCTGCGTTGACGCCCCATGCGCAAATCCGGCACGCCGTGATGCTGGTCAATCCGCTGTCCGGAAGCGTGGGGCCGCGCGCCGCCGGCGAGGCCGAAGCCCTGTTGGGGCAGTATGATCTCAAGGCCGAGGTCGTGTCGTTCGAAGGGGGCGACTTCGACCAGATCATCGCCGACGCCTTCGCCGCCAAGCCGGACGTGATCTTCGTTCTCGCCGGCGACGGCACGGCGCGCTCGGTGGCGTCCAAGGCCAAGCCGGACGGTCCGATGATCGCGCCCCTGCCGGGCGGCACGATGAACATGTTGCCCAAGGCGCTTTACGGCACCGCCGATTGGAAGCTGGCGCTGAAGCGGGCGCTGGAGGAGGGCGAGCCCCAGGCCGTTTCCGGCGGCGAGGTTCAGGGCGAATACTTCTATTGCGCCGCCATTCTGGGATCGCCGGCGCTGTGGGCCCCGGCGCGCGAGGCGATGCGGACCGGCAAGATCAAGCTGGCCTGGCAATATGGCCGTCGCGCCCTGAAGCGCGCCTTCTCGGGTCGCCTGCGCTTCACCCTCGATGGCGGCGAGAAACGCCGGACCGAGGCGCTGGTTCTGATCAGCCCGATGATCTCCAAGGCGATGGAGGATCCTATCGGCCTGGAGGCCGCGGCCATGGACCCAAGCGACACGACCCAGGCCTTCCGCCTGGCCGCGACGGCGCTATTCAGCGACTGGCGTCAGGACCCGGCCGTCTCGACCCGCCCGGCGAAACGGATCGAGGTCCGCGCCCGCTCGAAAATCCCGGCGGTCATCGACGGCGAGCCGCTGCTGCTCAAGCCCGAGGCCGTGATCCGCTTCGTGCCCAAGGCCTTCAAGGCGCTGGCGCCTAAGCCGCCCTCGGCCGAGGACAGCGTCTAGTGGGGCGCGTTCTTCAGTTTTCCGACATCCATTTCGGCTGCGAGCACAAACGCGCCTGCGCCGCCGCTCTGGAATACGCCCACGCCACGCCCAACGACTTAGTGCTGATCACCGGCGACATCACCCAGAAGGGCTTCCCCGACGAGTTCAAGGCCGCCGGCGAATGGATGCGGGCCATGCCCGAGCCGCGCTTCGTCATCGTCGGCAATCACGACGTGCCCTACTGGGACGCCATCGCGCGGGTCTTCCACCCTTGGCGGGCGTTCGAGACCGCGACTGGCTATCCAGCCCACGACGGCCAGTTCTGCAGCGATGCGGTCATGGTGCGCGGCGTGGTCACCGCGCGCGGCTGGCAGGCGCGGCCCAACTGGTCCAAGGGCGTCATCGACCTGGACCAGACGCGGCGTGCGGCCGAGGCCCTGCGTCAGGCGCCGATCGGCGCGCTGCGGATCCTGGCCTGCCATCATCCGCTGATCGAGATGGTCGGCACGCCGATGACCGGCGACGTCAAGCGCGGCGACGAGGCGGCTCTGATCTTCGCCGAGGCGGGGGTCGATTTGATCATGACCGGCCACGTCCATGTGCCGTTCGCCATGCCGATCCCGCTGGCGGATCGCTGCTCCTACGCCGTCGGCTGCGGAACCCTGTCGCACCGCGAGCGGGGGTCGCCCCCCGGCTTCAACCAGATCGACTGGGACGCCAAGACCATCACGGTCACGGCCCTGGCCTGGGATGGGACGCGCTACAGCTCGCAACAGGTCTGGCGTCTGCCGCGCCGTCAGGACACGCGCAAGGCCGCCACCGCCCCCCGGCCGGACAGGCCCGGCGCGCTGGAGAAGGCGGTGGTCGCCCCGGCGTCCTAGACGGACTTAGCGGAAAGGCGGCTCGTCGAAGGCGCGCAGTTTGCGCGAGTGCAGCTTGGAGCCTTCGTTGCGCATCAGGTCCACCGCCTGAATGCCGATCTGCAGGTGTTCGGAGATCGAACCTTCGTAGAAGCGGTTGGCCTGACCCGGCAGTTTGATCTCGCCGTGCAGCGGCTTGTCCGACACGCAGAGCAGCGTGCCGTAGGGCACGCGGAAGCGATAGCCCTGGGCTGCGATGGTGGCGCTTTCCATGTCGATGGCGACGGCTCTGGACTGGTTGAAGCGCAGGGCCGATTTGGAATAGCGCAGCTCCCAGTTCCGGTCGTCGGTGGTGACGACGGTGCCGGTGCGCAGGCGCAGCTTGACCTCGTCGCCCGGCATGCCGCTGACCGACTTGGTGGCGTCATAGAGCGCGCGCTGGACCTCGGCGATCGACGGGATCGGAATGTCGGGCGGCAACACCGCGTCCAGCACGTGATCGTCGCGCAGATAGGCGTGAGCCAGCACATAGTCGCCGATGGTCTGGCTGGCGCGCAGACCTCCGCAGTGACCGATCATCAGCCAGACATGCGGGCGGGTGACGGCCAGGTGATCCGTGATCGTCTTGGCGTTGGACGGGCCGACGCCGATGTTGACCAGGGTCACGCCCTTATGGCCCGGCGCGGTCAGGTGATAGGCCGGCATCTGGTGCTTCTTCCAGGCCGTGTCGCTGATCGCCGCCTCGGGGTTGGGTGTGTCGCGCGTGATCACCACGCCGCCGGCGCAGGACAGGGTCTGATACGGCGAGCCGGGCGTTCGAAGCTGCTCGATGGCCCAGCGCACGAACTCATCGACGTAACGATTGTAGTTGGTGAACAGGACATAGGACTGAACGTCGTCCACCGGCGTGCCGGTGTAATGTTTCAGCCGCGCCAGCGAGAAGTCGGTCCGCAGGCCGTCGAAGTGCGACAGGGGGAAGTCGCCGCCCATTTCGAACAGGCCGTCGGCGATCTCGTCGCCGATATGGGCCAGGTCCGTCGTCGGGAACCAGCGCGCCAGGGCCGCCGTCATCGACCGGTCCAGCGCGACCTCCAGCCCGTCGGTCACATAGGGGAACGGGATTTCCTGGCGCGAGACGCCGATCTCGAAAGTCGCATTATATTCCTGTTCCAGCAGACCCAGCTGTTCGGTCAGATAGGGGCGGAACAGGTCCGGTCGCGTGACCGTGGTCGAATAGCTGCCCTGTCTAGATAGCCGGGCGTAGGCGCGCGGCTCCAGGTCCTGGGGGCGATCCCCGTCCCAGCGGATGCGAAGTTCGGGATAGGCGAACACCCCTTCGGCGCGTTTGACCGGATCGGGCCGCGCGCCGGTGTTGACGAAATCCCGCACGGCGTCGCGCAGATTGGTCACGGATTGGGTGTAGAGGGTTTCGAGGCGGTCCAGCGCCGCCTGTGCTGTCATCTGTTCTGTCATGACTTCCTCTAGCGAAGCTTCGCGGCTTTGGCGAGGCGCCGCCCGTTCAAACCCGATTTCGCTGCGTTGCAGCAATTTATGACGGGCGTGCGGTTGCGGATCGGAGCATGACGGCGCATCTGGCCCGGATGTCTTCTTACCTTGCGTCAGCGCCCGCCAAGAAGGAACTCGGCTTCGTCGAGTTCGTCTGTCTCATCGCCTTGATGATGGCGCTGAATGCGCTGGCGATCGATTCCATGTTGCCGGCCCTGCCGCACATCGGCGCCGACTTGAAGGTGGCGACCGACAACGACCGGCAATGGGTGGTGACGGCCTATCTGCTGGGCTTCGGCGGGGCGCAGCTGTTCTACGGTCCGTTGGCGGATCGGTTCGGCCGAAAACCCGTCCTGCTGTTCGGCGTCGGCGTCTATGTGATGTTCAGCCTGCTGGCGACCCTGGCGCCGACCTTCGAGACGCTCATCATGGCCCGCGTCGGCCAGGGTCTGGGCAGCGCCTGCACCCGCGTGCTGGCCGTCTCCATCGTGCGCGATCGGTATGAGGGGCGCACCATGGCGCGGGTCATGTCGTTCAGCTTCCTGGTATTCCTGGGCGTGCCGATCCTGGCGCCGTCGCTGGGTCAGATGATCATGCTGGTCGGGCCGTGGCGCTGGATATTCGCCGGGCTGGGCCTGATCGGGGTCGGCCTGATCGTCTGGGCGTCGTTGCGTCTGCCCGAGACGCTGAAGCCCGAGGATCGCCTGCCGATTCAGGTCAAGCGGCTGGCCTCGGCCTACAAGATCGCCCTGACCGATCGCACCGCCGTCGGCTACACCTTGGCCATGACGGCGATCACCGGGGCCCTGTTCGGCTTCATCAACTCGTCGCAGCAGATCTTCGCCGACGTCTTTCACGCCGAGGCGGCGTTTCCGGCCATCTTCGCCCTGATCGCAGGCGGCATCGCCGTGGCCTCGATCGTCAATGCGCGACTGGTGGTCAAGCTGGGCTCGCGCAGGATTTCGCACACCGCCCTGATCGGCTTCACCAGCATCGCGGCCATCCATGCGGTGGTGGCGATCAGCGGCCATGAATCGATCTGGACCTTTGCGGTGCTGCAGACCCTGACCATGTTCTGCTTCGGCCTGATCGCAGGCAATTTCGGATCGATGGCGATGGAGACGATGGGCAAGATCGCGGGCACCGCCGCCTCGATCCAGGGCTTCGTCTCCACCATCGTCGGCTCGCTGCTGGGCTTTGCGGTGGGCCAACAGTTCAACGGCACCACCATTCCGATGTCGGTCGGCTTCACTGTCTTTGGCTTGGTCGCCCTGGGCTGGGTGCTGTTCGCCGAGCGGGGACGGCTGTTCCGGGCCCATCACGCGCCGGTCGCCGCCAAGGCTTGATCTTTTTCGCGTTTCCGCGCGTTCTCCGGGCCAATCGTAAGATCAGCCCAGGAAAACCTCGATGACGCGCAAAGCGCTCGGTCTCGTCTCCGCCCTCGCCCTGGCCGCCGCCATGGGCCTGAGCGCCTGCTCCACCACGACGGGAGGGTCGGCCATGACCCCGCCCGCCATCGCCCCGGCGCCCGGTCCCGAAGCGGTGGACGTCCACACCCACGCCCGGCCCGAGATCGCCCGCGTCGTCGATGTGGCCCTGGACCTGACCGCCGACTTCAACGCCAAGACCCTGGCGGGCACGGCGACCCTGGACATCCTGGCGATCCCGGGCGCCAACGAGATCGTGCTGGATATCCGCGACCTGGACATTCAGGACGTGCGCGACGCGGCGGGCCAGCCGCTGCGCTATGTGGTGGGCGACAACGACGCCGTCCTGGGCCAGCCGCTGACGGTCTATTTTCCGGCCTTCGCCGCCAATGAGCGACGCAAGATCACCATCCGCTATTCGACCCGCCCCAACGCAGCGGCGCTGCAATGGCTGAACCCCAGCCAGACGGCGGGCGGACAAAAGCCCTATCTGTTCAGCCAGGGCCAGGCGATCCTGACCCGCACCTGGGTGCCGACCCAGGACAGCCCCGGCATCCGTCAGACCTATTCGGCCCGCATCACCGCGCCCGAAGACCTGACGGTGGTCATGAGCGCCGATCACCTGACGCCCAACGGCGAGCGGGCCGCAAACGGGATGAAGACCTGGCGCTTCCGGATGGACAATCCGATCCCGCCCTATCTGATCGCGCTGGGCGTCGGCGACATCGCCTTTGCGCCGTTCGACGGCCGCACCGGGGTGTGGACCGAGCCCAGCCGCCTGCGCGCCGCCCAATCGGAGCTGGAACCGACCGCCCAGATGGTGACCGCGGCCGAGAAGCTGTACGGCCCGTATCGCTGGGGCCGCTACGACCTTCTGGTCCTGCCGCCCTCCTTCCCGTTCGGCGGGATGGAGAACCCGAAACTGACCTTCGCCACCCCGACGATCATCGCCGGCGATCGCTCGCTGGTGTCGCTGGTCGCGCACGAACTGGCGCACTCCTGGTCGGGCAATCTGGTCACCAACGCGACCTGGAACGACTTCTGGCTGAACGAGGGCTTCACCGTCTATTTCGAGAACCGGATCATGGAGTCAGTCTATGGCCATGACCGCGCCATGCAGGAGCAGGTGCTGGGCTGGGACAGCCTTCAGGACACGCTGAAGTCCCTGCCGGCGGCGGACACCCGCCTGCATCTGGACCTGAAGGGCCGCGACCCCGACGACGGTATGAACGACATCGCCTATGAGAAGGGCGCCCTGTTCCTGCGGACCATCGAACGCACCGTCGGGAGGGATCGGTTCGACGCCTGGCTGCGCGGCTATTTCGACCGCAACGCCTATCGTCCGATGACCACGGCCATGTTCCTGCAAGACATCCGCGACAACCTGATCAAGGGCGACGCGGCGCTGGAAAGCCAGTTGCAGATGGACGCCTGGGTCTATCAGCCTGGCCTGCCGTCCAACGCCGTCGCGCCGGTGTCTCACGCCTTCGAGCCGGTGGACGCGGCCGCCGTGGCCTTCTTCAAGGACAAGGGACCGGCCTCGGCCATTCCGTGGGCGGACTGGAACACCCAGCAGCGGCAGCGCTTCCTGGGCTGGCGTCCCGAGGGCCTGCGGACGGGCGCCGACTGGCTGACAAACGCGCAGCTGGACGATCTGGAGCGCACGCTGAACCTGGCGAACGAAGGCAACGCCGAACTGACCTTCGCCTGGCTGCAGATCGCCCTGGCCCATCGCTATCAGCCGTCGGTCGCCACGGCCGAGACGTTCCTGACCAGCCAGGGCCGGCGCAAGTTCGTCCTGCCGCTGTTCCAGACCCTGTGGAACGAGGGCGACTGGGGCCGCGCCAACGCCCGTCGCATCTACGCCGAGGCCCGGCCGCTCTATCACCCGGTCACCAGCGGTTCGGTCGATCAGTTGGTCGGACGGCCGTAAGACTAGAGGACCACGACCGCCGCGCCGGTTTCCGCCGACAGCCGTTCCGCCAGGACGGCGCGGTGGCAGCCGGCGTGGTCGGCCTCGAAGCACAGCAGGGCGACGGGTTTGTCGGCCGCCAGCGCCTTCAGCCGCTCGTACTCGATCTGCGCCTGGGGTTCGGCCAGATGATCGGCGAAGATGGCGCGCATCTCGTCGACACGGCCCTTGCGCGCCGCGTCACGTCCCGCCTTGGGTGTGCCCAGCCCGCGCAGGTGGACATAGTCGATCCCTTCGGCCTTTAGGCTCTCACCCAGGATCGTCTTGGAAAAGCCGGCGCGGCGGGATGCGGCGACCGCCCGGACATCGACCAGGGTCTGCACGCCGGCCGTCTTCAGCCGCGCGATGACGTCGGCCTGGGTCGCGCCCTCGTAGCCAATGGTGAAAAGCTTCATCCGCCTCAGATGGGCGGCCGCGCGTGGAACGCCAGCGTGACCGTGAAGGCCCGCGTTGCGGTGCGGCGCCCTATCGTCTATCCCGCCGAAACGGATTTCGACTGGAGCTTTCCCCATGGCTGACCTCGCCCCCGGCGTCGTGACCCTCTTTGGAGGTTCGGGCTTTATCGGGTCGCAGGCGGTGCGCGCCCTGGCGCGTCGCGGCTGGCGCATTCGGGTCGCCGTGCGCAATCCGGTCCTGGCGATTGAAATTCAGCCGCTGGGCGATCCCGGACAGATCCAGTTCATGCGCTGCGACATCACAAACCCGGCGGATGTGGCGCAGGCCGTGCGCGGCGCGGACGCTGTCGTCAATCTGGTCGGCGTGCTGCATGACGCAGGCGGCAAGCGCGGTTTCGACGCCGTTCACACCCAGGCGGCCAAGACCATCGCAGAGGCGGCCAAGGCGGCGGGCGTTGAGCGCCTGGTCCAGATCTCGGCCATCGGCGCCGATGCCGCCAGCCCTTCGGCCTATGGTCGCACCAAGGCCCAGGCCGAGGCGGCCGTGCGCGCCGTTTATCCGGATGCGGTGATCCTGCGTCCGTCGCTGGTGTTCGGCGCGGGCGACGGCTTCCTCAATCGCTTCGCCGCCATGGCGACGATGGCGCCGGCCCTGCCGCTGATCGGCGGCGGCGAAACCCGTTTCCAGCCGGTCTATGTCGGCGATGTCGCCGAGGCCATTGCGCGCGGCGTGACCCGCGCGGACGCCGCAGGCCGCACCTACGAACTGGGCGGGCCGAACCTGTACACCTTCCGTGAGGTGCTGGAGCTGGTGCGTCGTGAGACGGGCCGTGACCGGATGCTGGTTTCTGTGCCCTTTATCGTCGCCAAGCCCCTGGGTTCGCTGCTGCAACTGAGCCGGTTCGTCGGCCTCACCCCGCCGCTGACGCGCGACCAGGTGCTGATGCTGGAAAAGGACAATGTGGTCGCCGCCGATGCGCTCGGCCTCAGCGATCTGGGCATCGACCATCCGGCCGGCATGGCGGCGATCGCCCCGTCCTATCTGTGGCGCTACCGCGTCGGCGGCCAGTTCGCCGAAGCGCCCGCCCACTAAAACCCTTTCCCGATGACGCCGCCGCCGGTCGCCTTCGCGGCCGGCGGCGTAATCTGTTCGGGAACAAAGAGTGCACAGCTTAAGGATGCCGGCCACGCGCCCCCAGTTCTCCACCACCGATACGCCTGACCTGAACGACGCGCGGGCGTTGCTGGCGCGCGTCTGGGGGCACGCCGACTTTCGGGGGCTGCAGGGGCGAGTGGTCGAGCAGATCCTGTCGGGCGGCGATGTGCTGGCGGTCCTGCCGACCGGCGGCGGCAAGAGCGTCTGCTATCAGATCCCGGCCATCCTGCGCCCCGGACTGGGGCTGGTGGTGTCGCCGCTGATCGCCCTGATGACCGATCAGGTCGAAGCGTTGAAGCAGCAGGGCGTCGCGGCGGCGCGGCTGGATTCCGGCGTGTCGCTGGACGAGCGTTCGGCCATCTGGGCGGCGGCGCGGTCGGGGGAGCTGGACCTGCTGTACGTCTCGCCGGAAGGCCTGGCGGCGGGCGCCATGATGGACCGGCTGGCGGAACTGCCGCTCAGCCTGATCGCCATCGACGAGGCGCACTGCGTCTCGCAATGGGGCCACGACTTCCGCCCCGACTATCGCAACCTGGGTCTGCTGGCCGAGAGGTTCCCCGACGTGCCGCGCATCGCCGTCACCGCCACCGCCGACGCCCGCACCCGCGACGACATCCTGCGTTCGCTGCGGCTGGAAGAGGCGACGGTCTTCGTTGACAGTTTCGCGCGTCCGAACCTGCAACTGTCGGCCGAGCGCAAGGAGAGCGCGTCTCGGGCCAAGACCGACGCGCGGGTCATCGAACTGGTGCGCGAGCGGAGGGGCAAGTCGGGCGTCGTCTATTGCGGCAGCCGCGACGGTTGCGACCGTGTGGCCCAGGCGCTGCGCGACGCCGGGACCAACGCCATCGCCTATCACGCCGGCATGGACACGAAGGAGCGCGACCGCCGGCTGGAACGCTTCCTGGCCGAGGAGGGCGCCGTCATGGTCGCGACCATCGCCTTCGGCATGGGCGTCGACAAGGCCGATGTGCGCTTCGTCATCCACGCCGATCCGCCAGGCAGTCTGGAGGCCTACTGGCAGGAGATCGGCCGGGGCGGGCGCGACGGCGAGCCGGCCGAGGGCATCACCCTGTATGGGCCGTCCGACATCGCCTGGTCCCTGCGTCGGCTGGACAGCCGTCCGATGGCGGAGGACGTCAAACAGGTTCAGGTCAGGAAGACCCGTCAGCTCTTCGCCATGCTGGACGGGGCCGTCTGTCGGGCCCAGGCCGTGCGGCGATATTTCGGCGAGCATGACGCCCAGCCTTGCGGCGTCTGCGACATCTGCGGCGACCCGCCCCAGCTTTATGACGCGACGGTCCCGGCCCAGAAAGCGCTGGCGGCGGTGCAGCGCTTGGGCGGCCGGTTCGGGCGCAATCGCGTCGTCGATCACCTGACCGCCCGCACCAAGGACGTGCAGCCGTGGGAGCAGTCGCTGTCCACCTGGGGCATTGGGCGCGAGATTTCGCTGAACAGCTGGCGCGAGATCGTCGATCACCTGCTGTTCGAAGGCCTGCTGGCCGAGGATCCCAACGATGGCAAGCCACTGGTCGGGCTGGGCGATCCCGAGGCGGTGCGAGCCGTCTATCGCGGCGAGCGCCAGATCGAGGTGCGTCGCGCGCCGCTGAGGGCGGATACGGCGCCGCGTCGTCGTGACCGATCGGGCGAAGGGCGCAATGCGGCGCTGGAGACGATGGACGCGGACGTCCGCGCCCGGTTCGAGGCCTTGCGCGCCTGGCGCCGCGACCGCGCCTCGGAACAGCACGTCCCGCCCTATGTCATCTTCCAGGACCGGACGCTGCTGGAGATCGCCCACGCCGAGCCGGGCGACCTGAACAGTCTGGGCGCCATTTCCGGCGTCGGCCAGTCCAAGCTGGATCGCTACGGCAAGGGCGTGCTGGAGGCGCTGGCCGCCCTCTAGAAGCCGTCAGACCTCCGGCTTGGGCGGGGCGGTGATGACTTCGACGTTGTCGTTCAGCAGATAGGACAGTTCCGACAGGGCTGTGGCGCGTTCGGCCGGGTTGGCGGCGGCCTGAACGGCCTGAACCTTCTTGGGCATGTCCTCGGAAATCCCGCGCAGGATGCATTTCAGATCGCCGTCGGTGCCGCGTTCCTTCAGGATCAGGTGGCCCTGCATGTCCAGGGCGGCCAACTGTTCGGCCTGGGCCTTGAAGCCGGTGAAGGCCTGGCTGGTGAAGAAGGCGGCGTCGTCGGCGGCCTTGGCGGCGGCCCAACCGTCGACCACGGCCTTCAGGCTGGCCGAGCGCGAGATGATGTCGGCGAACAGCGGCTCACCCGCCACCGAGACCGGCGCGCCGGGCGCGGCAGCCGGCTGTTCGGCGGCGAGGGCCACCGAGGGATTGGACATCGCCAGGGCGATCGTGAGAGCAAGGCCGCAGGACATGGAGGTGACTTCCTGTTTCAGCGTCCGCTGGGACGTTGAACCTGAATACGCCCCAGCCGTAAACGAGTGTTTACCCTGTCATTCCCGATGGAGACGACCATGACACGCGACGCCGCCTGGACCGCCTTCGACCAAGCCGCCGCCGAGGCCGCCTCCGCCCGGATCGTGGATCAGTTCGCCGCCGATCCCGACCGGCTGGCGCGGATGTCGGTCGAGGCGGCGGGGCTCTATCTGGACCTGTCGAAACAGAGCTGGACCCGCGCGGCCTTTGACGCCTGTCTGGATCTGGCGCGCGCCAGCGACGTGGAGGGACGTCGCGCGGCCCTGTTCGCCGGCGAAGCTGTCAATCTGACCGAGGGACGGGCGGTGCTACACCCGGCCCTGCGCGCCGCGCCGGGCGCCGACTTCAAGGCCCTGGGCGAGCCGGTCTCGGCCGAGGTGGACGCCGTGCGGGCCGACATGAAGGCCTATGCCGACGCCGTGCGGTCGGGCGCCGAGGCGGGCGCGACGGGCAAGACGTTCGAGGCCATCGTCCATGTCGGCATCGGCGGGTCGGACCTGGGGCCGCGCGTGGTCTGGGACGCGCTGCGCCCGCTGGACCCGGCCATCGACCTGCGCTTCGTCGCCAACATCGATCCGCGCGACATGGCCGAGGCGCTGACCGGCCTCGATCCCGAAACCACCCTGGTGGTGGTCGTGTCCAAGACCTTCACGACCCAGGAAACCCTGGCCAACGCCGAGGCGGCGAAGGCCTGGCTGGCGGCGTCGCTGCCGGCCGAGGGGATGACGAAACACTTCATCGCGGTGACGGCGGCGCCGGACAAGGCGGCGGCCTTCGGCTGCGGCCGGACCTTCGCCTTCCGGGACTGGGTCGGCGGGCGGTATTCCCTGTGGTCGGCGGTCAGCCTGTCGTGCGGCATCGCCCTGGGCTGGGACGTGTTCGAACGGATGCTGGCGGGCGCCGCAGAAATGGACGCCCATTTCGTCTCGGCCCCGCTGGAACGAAACGCGCCGATCCTGCTGGCCCTGGCCCAGGTGTTCAACGTCGATGGTCTGGGCCGGCCTGCTCGCACCGTCGCGCCCTACGCCCACGCCCTGCGTCGCCTGCCGTCCTTCCTGCAACAGCTGGAGATGGAGTCGAACGGCAAGCGGGTGCATCGCGACGGCGCGCCGGTGACGCGCCAGACCTGCCCCGTCGTTTTCGGCGAGCCCGGCACCAACGGCCAGCACGCCTTCTTCCAGCAGATTCATCAAGGGCCGGAAGTCGTGCCGGCCGAGTTCGTCATCGTGGCCAAGACTCATGGGGACGCGCCGGAGTCGCCCCCAGAAGCGCCTTTGTGGTCCAACGCCCTGGCCCAGGGGCAGGCCCTGATGCTGGGCAAGACGACCGAGGCCGCCAAGGCCGAGGGCTTGGCTCAGGGGTTGTCGGAAGAGGAGGCTACGCGCCTGGCGTCCCACCGCACCTTCACCGGCAACCGGCCCTCGACCGCCATCGTCATGGAGCGGCTGACGCCCGAGACCCTGGGCGCGCTGCTGGCCCTCTATGAGCACAAGACCTTTGTCGAGGGCGTGATCTGGGACATCAACAGCTTCGACCAATGGGGCGTCGAACTGGGCAAGGTCCTCGCCAAAGCGATCCTGAAGGACGTGGACGCGGGCGGCCCCTCGGCGGACCTGGATCCGTCCACGTCGGCCCTGATGACGCGGTTGATCAGCTGACGCGAAAAGGGCCCGTCCCTGCCGGACGGGCCCTGCCGATCATCTAGACTGTCAACGCTCACCAGCGGCGATCGTAACGGTAGTCGCGATCGTTGCGGTAGTCGCGGCGGTCATAGCGCGAGTCGTAACGGCGGCCGTCGTAGCGGTAGTCGTAGCCGGAGCGGCTGCGGTCGATGCCGTGCTCGCGCTCCCAATGGCCCTGGTTACGGTAGCACTGGCCGCCGCGATAATATTCGCAGCCCGAGCCGCGGTTGGAGGCCACCGCGCCCAGCGCCGCGCCGGCAAGCGCGCCACCCGCGATATAGCTGCCGTCCCCGTTGCCATAGATGGCGCCGGCCAGACCGCCCACGGCGGCGCCGATCAGGGCGTTACGGCCGGTGTTGTCGCGATCGCGCGATTGGGCGGAAGCCGGAGCGGCCATCAGGCTCAGGGCCACGACAGGGGCGGCGGCGACCGCAGTGATCTTCAGCAGCTTGGACATCTTGGTCTCCTTGTTTCGTTGCCGAACTGCATTCCAAAAGCGGGGAAGGCATCCAGCGTTGAGGCTGTTCTATCGCTCCCAGTTTGAACGACCCCGGAGGTCGGCATTCATTTTCGGTTCATTTGTCACAGAGAATTCGCGCGGCGATCTATCGCCGCCGCTTGACGATGCCAGCGCCTCTGCCTAACTCCCGCCCGCGTTAGCACTCTCGCTGGTCGGCTGCCAAAACGGCGATCGCGAGAGCGCCGCACACCGTTTCAAAAACGCCCCGATCCGGGGGTTTTACAGGGAGAAGTCCGATGGCGTTCCGTCCGCTCGGCGACCGCGTGCTGGTCAAGCGCGTTGAAGAAGAATCCAAGACCAAGGGTGGTATCATCATCCCCGACACCGCCAAGGAAAAGCCGCAGGAAGGCGAAGTCGTCTCCGTCGGCCCTGGCGCCCGTGACGACCAAGGCAAGGTCAATGCTCTGGAGCTGAAGGCCGGCGACCGCATCCTGTTCGGCAAGTGGTCGGGCACGGAAGTGAAGATCGACGGCGAAGACCTGATCATCATGAAGGAATCCGACGTCCTGGGCGTGCTGTCCTAAGCATCCGACGTCCGACGTTCTTCAATCAATCCATATAGATAGGAGCTGCCCGCATGGCCGCTAAAATCGTACAGTTCAACACCGACGCGCGCGACAAGATGCTGCGCGGCGTCAACGTCCTCGCCAACGCCGTCAAGGTGACCTTGGGTCCCAAGGGCCGCAACGTCGTGATCCAGAAGTCCTTCGGCGCCCCGCGCTCGACCAAGGACGGCGTCTCGGTCGCCAAAGAGATCGAGCTGGAAGACGCCTTCGAGAACATGGGCGCCCAGATGATCCGCGAAGTCGCTTCGAAGACGAACGACAAGGCGGGCGACGGCACCACCACAGCAACCGTTCTGGCTCAAGCCATCGTGCAAGAGGGCCTGAAGGCCGTCGCCGCCGGCATGAACCCGATGGATCTGAAGCGCGGCATCGACAAGGCCGTCGGCCTGGTGCTGGAAGAAATCAAGACCAACTCCAAGCCGGTTTCTAACAACTCGGAAATCGCCCAGGTCGGCACCATCTCGGCCAATGGCGATAGCGAAATCGGTGAGCTGATCGCCCAGGCGATGGCCAAGGTCGGCAACGAAGGCGTCATCACCGTCGAGGAAGCCAAGACCGCCGACACCACCGTCGACGTCGTCGAGGGCATGCAGTTCGACCGCGGCTACCTGTCGCCCTACTTCATCACCAACGCCGACAAGATGGAGGCCCAACTCGAAGAGCCGCTCATCCTGCTGTTCGAGAAGAAGCTGACCTCGCTGCAAGCCATGCTGCCGATCCTGGAAGCCGTGGTGCAGTCGGGCCGTCCGCTGCTGATCATCGCCGAGGATATCGAAGGCGAAGCCCTGGCGACCCTGGTCGTCAACAAGCTGCGCGGCGGCCTGCGCGTCGCCGCCGTCAAGGCTCCGGGCTTCGGCGACCGCCGCAAGGCCATGCTGGAAGACATCGCCATCCTGACGGGCGGCCAGGTCATCTCGGAAGACCTGGGCATCAAGCTTGAGAGCGTCACGCTCGACATGCTCGGCAAGGCCAAGAAGGTCTCGATCACCAAGGACGACACCACCATCGTCGAAGGCGTCGGCGGTAAGGACGAGATCGAAGCCCGCGTGGCCCAGATCAAGCGCCAGATCGAAGACACGACCTCGGACTACGACAAGGAAAAGCTGCAGGAACGTTTGGCCAAGCTGGCCGGCGGCGTTGCAGTCCTGCGCGTCGGCGGTTCGACCGAAGTCGAAGTGAAGGAAAAGAAGGACCGCGTCGACGACGCCCTGAACGCCACGCGCGCCGCGGCTGACGAAGGCATCGTTCCGGGCGGCGGCATCGCCCTGCTGAAGGCCTCCAAGATCCTGGCCGACGTCAAGGGTGACAACGCCGACCAGAACGCCGGCATCGCCATCATCCGTCGCGCCCTGCAGGCTCCGATCCGTCAGATCTCGGAAAACGCAGGCGTCGAAGGTTCGATCGTCGTCGGCAAGGTGCTGGAAAACGACCAGTCCTCGTTCGGCTTCAACGCCCAGACCGAAGAGTACGGCGATCTGGTGCAGATGGGCGTCATCGACCCGGCCAAGGTCGTCCGCACGGCTCTGCAAGACGCCGCTTCGGTCGCCGGCATCCTGATCACGACGGAAGCCGCCGTCGCCGACGCCCCCAAGAAGTCGGGCGGCGCTGCGGCTCCCGACATGGGCGGCATGGGCGGCATGGGCGGAATGGACTTCTAAGCGGAAGGGCGGCCTTCGGGCCGCCCGGACGCCCCGGCGAAGGCCGGGGTCCAAGCCATCTCAGGCTGAAATGCAGAAGGGCGGGGTCGCAAGGTCGCGCCCTTTTTCTTGTATCCCTCTCCCGTTGGGAGAGGGCTTGAGCGCCCGAGAGCGCAGCGATCGGTCCATGCGCGAAAGGGTGAGGGGCGGTTGTGCGAACTGGCCCACCGGCCGACCCTCATCCGGCTCTTCGAGCCACCTTCTCCCAATGGGAGAAGGAAGCGTCAGTGTTTCAGAACTCCGAAATCGCGCCCGGCTTGCGGGACCGCGTCTTCAGCCACATCACGCCCAGCAGGTCAGAAACCGACGCCCGCAGGCGGCCCCAGTTGGTGTATTTCGAGCGGCCGACCTCGCGGTGGCGGTGGTCCACGTCGAGATACTGGTTCTTGAACCCCTCACGGATCATCAGGGCCGGCAAATAGCGGTGGATGTGATCGAAGTAGGGCAGGCGCAGAAAGACGTCGCGGCGGAAGGCCTTCAGCCCGCAGCCGGTGTCGTCGGCGTCGTCACCCAGCAGTTTGCGGCGGATGCGGTTGGCCCAGATCGAGGCCTGGCGCTTGGCCTCGGTGTCCTGGCGTTTGGCGCGACGGCCGCCGACCAGGCCCACGTCGCCGGGGGCGGCCAGAAGCGCATCGACCAGGCGAGGCGCATCGGCAGGCGGGTTCTGGCCGTCGCCGTCCATCGTCACCACGACCGGCGCGCGCGCGGCGAGGACGCCGGTGCGAACCGCCCGGCTCTGGCCCGCGTTAGTGCCGTGGGCCAGGACGCGCAGCGCCGGCAGTTCGGCCATGGCGGCCTTCAGCTCGGCCAAGGTCGCGTCCCTGGACGCATCGTCCACGAAGATCATCTCGTACGAACGGCCGGCGAAGGCGGCGGCGATCTCGCGCGCCAGGGGCACGGCGGCGCCCGCCTCGTCATGGACGGGAACGACGACAGAGATTTCGGGCGTTTCGGGGGTCATCGGCGCTCCATAGAGGATAACGAGAGCTTAGGGGAGACGGCTGACGCAGGCGTGGTCGCCGTGTAAGGAGTCTGGAATGAAGACTTTCGATCTGGATGGCCGCATCGCCGGCTGGCGCGGGCCGGTTCTCGCGGCCCTGCTGACGCTGATCGCCGGGCTGCCGGGCCTGCTGCTGCTGCCGCCGCTGGATCGAGACGAGAGCCGGTTCGCCCAGGCCACGTCCCAGATGCTGGAAAGCGGCGACTATGTCGATATCCGCTATCAGGACGAGCCGCGCTGGAAGAAGCCGGTCGGCATCTACTGGATGCAGGCGATCGCCGTGGGCCTGACCTCGGATGTCGAGGACCGCGAAATCGCGCCCTATCGCATCCCGTCCCTGCTGGGCGCCATGCTGGCGGCTTGGGCTGTGGCCTGGGCGGGCTCGGCCATGCTGGGCAGTCGGGTCGGCTTCTTCGGCGGGGCCATCATGGGGGCGACCTTCCTGCTGTCGACCGAGGCGGGGATCGCCAAGACTGACGCCATGCTGTGCGGGGCGACGACCCTGGCCATGGCGGCGCTGGCGCGCATCTATATGGCGACGAAGGCGGGCGAACGCCCGATACGGCCGCACAAGCTGCTGTTCTGGATCGGGATCGGTCTGTCGATCCTGATCAAGGGACCGATCGGGTTTTTGGTCGTGGCCCTGGCCATCATCGCCCTGTCGATCTGGGATCGAAACATCAAATGGCTGTATCGCCTCGGCTGGGGGTGGGGTCTGCCCTTGGTCGCCCTGATGGTCGGGCCGTGGGCCATCGCCATCACCATCGCCACCGACGGCGGCTTCTGGCGCGAGGCCATCGGCGGGGACCTGGCGCCCAAGATCGCCGGCGCGCACGAAAGCCATTCGGGCTTCCCCGGCATGTATCTGCTGCTGGCGCCCCTGCTGTTCTTCCCTTCGACCCTGCTGTTGCCCGCCGCCGTCTCGACGGGTTGGAGCCGACGCGCCGAGCCGGCGATCCGGTTCCTGGTCTGCTGGCTGGTCCCGGGCTGGCTGATGTTCGAACTGGCGCCGACCAAGCTGTGGCATTACACCCTGCCGACCTTCGGGGCGCTGGCCCTGCTGGCCGCCGCCGCCCTGGCCCAGCCCATCGGTAAGGTCTCGCGCATCACCGGCGCCGTGCTGGGCGCGTTCGCGGCCCTGCTGATCATCGGCATCACCGTCTATGGGTTGACCGTATACGGCACCTCGACGGCCCAGACCTGGGCGGCGCTGACGGTGGTCATGGCGCTGGCGGCGGGGGCGATGGGGGGCTTCCTGCTGCTGAACCGTGCGCCGGTCGCAGCGCTGGTCGCCTCGCTGGCGTTCGGGATCGTGGCGCACGCGGCCCTGTCGGGCACGATCCGCCAGCTGCGGCCCCTGGCCATCGCGCCCCAGCTGGAAAAGGCGCTGGAGGCGGCGGACCTGCATCCGCGCCAGGGTCGCACGCCGGGGCCGGTGGCGATCACCGGCTTCCATGAACCCAGCTTCGTCTTCCTGACCGGGCGCGACACCGACCTGACCGACGCCCAGGGCGCGGCAGAAGCCTTGGCCGAGGGGCGGCCCGCCATCGTCGAGGGACGTGACGCCGACGCCTTCCGTGCGGCCGCCGCGCGTCTGGGCGTGTCCGGTCGCGCGGTCGGAACGGTCAACGGCTACAACTATTCGGCCGGCGATCCGGTCAGCCTGACCGTCTATGCGCCGCCGCCCCGAAACGGGAATGGTAACGGGAATGGCGCCGCCGCTGCGGGAGCCGAGTGATGGGCCGCTTCATCCAGATCGTCGAAGTCGGGCCGCGCGATGGCCTGCAGAACGAAAAGGCGGTGCTTGAGCCCGCCGTCCGCGCCGATCTGGTGCGACGGCTCGAGCAGGCGGGCGCGAAACGGATCGAGGCCGTCTCCTTCGTCCATCCCAAATATGTGCCGCAGATGGCGGGCGCCGAAGAGGTCATGGCCGCCCTGCCGCACGAGGCGGGCCGCAGCCGCATCGGCCTGGTGTTGAACGGCAAGGGCTATGACCGGGCGCTGGCGACCGGAGTGGACGAGGTCAATGTCTCGGTTGCCGCCACCGACGGCTTCGGCCTGAAGAACCAGGGGCTGGCGGTAAAGGATCAACTGGCCATGCTGGGCGAGATCGTCGCCCGCCGCCACAACGCCGAGGCCAGCGAGGGCGCGCCGTCGCTGTCGGCCATGATCTCCTGCGTCTGGGGCTGTCCGTTCGACGGCGAGGTTTCCGTCGATCAGGTCGCGGACATGGTCGGGGCCATCGCCGAGATGGGCGTCGGCGAAATCGGTCTGGCCGACACCATCGGCGCGGGCGATCCCTGGGCGGTGACGAGAAAGGTCGAGGCGGCCAGGGCGGCCGCGCCCGACGCGACCCTGCGTCTACATTTCCACGACACCCGCAACACCGGCCTGGCCAACGCCTATGCCGGCGTCGAGGCCGGGATCGATGTGCTGGACGCCTCGGTCGGCGGGATCGGCGGCTGTCCGTTCGCGCCGGGCGCCACGGGAAACATCGCCACCGAGGACCTGGTCTATATGCTGGCGCGGGGCGGGTTCGAGACCGGCTATGACCTGGACGCCCTGATCGCGACGGCGCGCTGGATCGGCGAGGCCATCGGCCGGCCGGCGCCGTCGGCGCTCAGCCGGGCACGCGGATTTCCCAAGGCTTGAACCTTTGTGGCGGCGTTTCGCAAACGGCGCTAAATCAGGGTGAACAGGCGTAGCCGTTGGACCGGCTGCGAAGAGGACCGTCCATGCTGCTCGCCATTCCGCTGCTGCTGATCCCGGTGGTGCTCTATAATATCGTGGTGCTGTTCGGCGCGCCGAGCGGGGCGGGGATGGTGCAGGCGGACGTGCTGCTGCGCGATCCGCTGTTTTCGATCACCATGACCTCGGGCGCGCAGTGGACGATCGGGTCGGGCGATCTGATCCTGTTTCTCGGCCTGATCCTGCTGTTCTTCGAGCTGCTGAAGTCCACCTCCAGCCAGCGGATCGCCATCATCAATCATGCCCTGTCGATGATCCTGTTCATCGGCGTGCTGGTGGAGTTCCTGCTGCTGCCGGGGTTCGCGACCTCGACCTTCTTCCTGATCGTGATCATGATCCTGCTGGACGTCCTGGCCGGGTTCATCGTGACCATCATCGCGTCGCGCAAGGACTTCGATTTCGGCGGAGCGTAAGTCGAGCGGCCTCAAGTCGCGCAAAGCGCGGTAGGCCCTAAGAAGTACGGGCTCAAGCAGCGCGAAGCGCGGTAGCGCTTACGAAAATGCCGTGAAGATCAGGGCGACGACGGCAACGTCGAAAGCTTTGGCGGCGAGGGTGAAGACGGCGGGCATGGGCAGGTCCGGCTGAGAGCGTTCTGCCTTGACCCCAGCAAACCCCGTGCCGCCGGAGCGGCGTCAGCTCAGATGTCGGTCTTGGCGGTCTTGCCTGTTTTCGGACGACGCTCGGCCGCACCCGAATATTCGGCTCCGAGGTAGGCGGAGCGGGCCGCGTCCAGCACCGGCGGGCCGCCGCGCAGGCCGCGTTTCTGCCCGCTCTGGCCCATCTGCTGGGCGACGAAGGCGGCGGCGCCGGGCTCGGGCGTCGGCAGGACGGCAGCTCTTGCCGGGGCCGGTTGGGGCTCGACCATCTCCGGCGCATCGACGGGGACCAGGGCGCGCGAGGCGGATCGGGCGCGTCGCTCGCGCTCGCGGCGTTCGCCTTCGCGGCGATCCACCCGGTCCGGTCCGCCGACGGCCTGTATCCGGTCGGTCATTTGCTCTTGCCGCCCGCCAGTTTCTCGATCTGACGGCGCATCTCGTCCATCTGGCGACGCATCTCGTCCAAGGCGTCGGGCGCCTCGGGCGGCGGCGCGGGTTCAGCCTTGTCGTCAGACGCGGCCGGGGTCGGCTCGGCGCGGGGATAGGTGAAGGCCGGGAACATCTGCATGGCGCGCTCGAACATCGCCATATTGGCGCGCGCGGCGTCCTCCATCAGGGTCGCGCCGGCGCCGGTTCCGAAGGCGCGGCCCATCTGACTGGCGAACTGCTCCTGCTGGCGACCGAAGTTGGCCAACGACATCTCCAGATAGGAGGGCAGGACGCCCTGCATCTGGCCGCCATAGAAGCCGATCAGCTGGCGCAGGAACTGAACCGGCAGCAAGGCCTCGCCCCGGCTCTCTTCCTCGAAGATGATCTGGGTCAGGATCTGGCGGGTCAGGTCGTCGTTGGTCTTGGCGTCATAGACGACGAACTCCGTGCCCTCGCGCACCATGGTCGCCAGATCTTCCAGCGTCACATAGGCGCTGGTCCGCGTATTGTAGAGCCTGCGATTCGCATACTTCTTGATGACGACCTGAGCGCTGTCGCCGGTCTTTCCACCCTTGGTCTTTTCGTCAGCCACGCTTGTTCTCGCGATGTTGCAACGCGTCACTATCCTCCGTTGCGACGCGATGCGCCAGAGGGGGCGCCAGAGGGGGAGAAAACCGCGGGGAACGGACGGTCGATCAGTGGCTCATGGCCGGGGCCAGCACGACGCCGACCAGCACCGCCGTCCAATGCACGGTCGCTCCGGTGACGACGAATCCGTGCCAGATGGCGCGGCGGAACTTCACGCGCGGGCTGATGAAGACGAAAACTCCGGCGGTATAGATCAGGCCGCCGATGACCAGCAGGGCCAGGGCGATCGGATGCACCGTCTCGACCATCGGCTTCAGGGCCGCGACCGCCAGCCAGCCGAAGACGACATAGACGCCGCTCCAGAACTTGTCCGAGATGCGCGGCGCGAACAGCTTCACCCCGGCACCCAGGAAGGCCAGGGTCCAGATCAGGGTGGTGAAGCCGATGGCCCACAGACCCTCGAACCGTTGGGTGGTGAAGGGGGTATAGCTGCCGGCGATCATCAGGAAGATCGCCGCCTCGTCCAGGCGCCGCAGCACGGGCCGCGCGGCGCAGGGGTTTGTCCAGTTGTAGATGGTCGAGGCCGTCAGCATGCCGACGAGGCACAAAGCGTAGATGGCGGTCGCCATCACGCCGCCGATCCCCGCATAGACCCCGGCGAGACCCGCCAGGATGATGCCGCCCACCGCCGCCAGCATCAGGCCGACGACGTGGACCCACAGATCCGCCAGCTTTTCCGCGCGCGTCGGATAGTGCTCGATCATGTCCAGCTCGTCCGGCGTGCAGACGTGGGTGACAAACCGTTTCAGCGTGCGCAGCATGGACCTTCCAATCCGTCGATCGCCTCTATCGTTCCGCGACAATGCGCCGACAGGGTGACGATCGGCTGAATCGCGCCCTGTCGATGTCGTCGCAGGTGACGAACGCGCTGCAATGCGGCAAAACGATCACGCCGAGTTATTCTCCAAAGAGTGAAATCCCATGACCGACGTCGTCATCGTTTCCGCCGCGCGCACCCCGGTCGGCTCCTTCCTGGGCGCCCTGTCGTCGCTTCCGGCATCCAAGCTCGGCGAGATCGCCATCAAGGCGGCGCTGGAGCGGGCCGGCGTCTCCGGCGACGAGGTCGATGAGGTGATCCTGGGTCATGTGTTGCAGGCCGCGGCGGGTCAGGGCCCTGCGCGTCAAGCCGCCGTCGGCGCGGGCGTTCGAAAGGAGGCCGCCGCCTGGAGCCTGAACCAGATCTGCGGCTCGGGCCTTCGCGCCGTCGCCATCGCCGCCCAGCAGATCGCTCTGGGCGACGCCAAGATCGTCGTCGCCGGCGGTCAGGAGAGCATGAGCCAGGCGCCGCACGCCCAACAGCTGCGCAACGGGCACAAGATGGGCGACGTCGCCCTGGTCGACACCATGGTCAAGGACGGCCTGTGGGACGCCTTCAACGGCTATCACATGGGTCAGACGGCCGAGAACATCGCCGAAAAATGGTCCATCAGCCGCGAGGCGCAGGACGAATTCGGTCTGGCCAGCCAGCACAAGGCCGAGGCGGCCCAGAACGCCGGCAAGTTCGATGAGGAGATCACGCCGGTCGTCATCCCCGGCCGCAAGGGCGATGTGACGGTCGACAAGGACGAATACATCCGCCACGGCGCGACGCTGGAGCTGATGCAGAAGCTGAAACCCGCCTTTACCAAGGACGGCAGCGTCACCGCCGCCAATGCGTCCGGGCTGAACGACGGCGCTGCTGCTTTGGTGCTGATGAGCGCCGACGAGGCCAAGGCCCGCGGGCTGGAGCCGCTGGCCCGCATCGCCTCCTACGCCACCGCCGGCGTCGATCCGTCGATCATGGGGACCGGCCCGATCCCGGCGTCGAAGAAGGCGCTCGAAAAGGCGGGCTGGAGCGTCGCCGATCTGGATCTGGTCGAGTCCAACGAGGCCTTCGCCGCCCAGAGCCTGTGCGTGGTCAAGGAGCTGGGTCTCGACCCGGCCAAGGTCAACGTCAACGGCGGCGCCATCGCCATCGGCCACCCCATCGGCGCCTCGGGCGCGCGCATCCTGACGACGCTTCTGTTCGAGATGAAAAGGTCGGGCGCGAAGAAGGGTCTGGCGACCCTGTGCATCGGCGGCGGCATGGGCGTGGCCCTGTGCGTGGAGCGCGCGTGATCCGATAAGAAGAAGGGGCGAGGTATCCCTCGCCCCTGAACTCTTAGTCCGCCGCCGGATATTCGAACGGATCGCTCGGCGTGGGCTGGGTCGGCAGCGGCATGCGCGGCAGGGGTTCGTCGCGGTTGGCGGCGTTCAGCAGGAAGCTGGCCAGGATGACGGCCGCCTGGCGCAGGTCCTCGGCCTTCAAGTGGTCATAGCTGTCGATACTGGTGTGGTGCAGGCGGCTGGAATAGTCGAGCGGGTCCTGAATGAACTGATACCCCGGCACGCCGACGGTCTGCATATAGACGTGGTCGGTGCCGCCCGAATTGCGCAGCGAGACGGTCGTTGCGCCCATGCTGGCGAACGGCGCCAGCCATTCCTGGAAGATCGGGGCGGCGGCGACATTGCCCTCGGCGTTGATGCCGCGGATCTTGCCCGAGCCGTTGTCCAGATTGAAATAGGCGACCAGATCGCGATAGCCGGCGCGCGGCTCGATCGGCCAGCGGCTGCGCCAGGTGCGGTTGTCCGGCAGGCCCGCCAGCGCGGGATCGCTTGACGGCGCGCGCGTCGCCAGATGCCGGTCGACATAGGCGAGAGAGCCCAGGATGCCCTGCTCCTCGCCGTTCCATAGGGCGAAACGGATGGTGCGCTTGGGCTTGACGTTCAGGGCCTTCAGTATGCGCGCGGCCTCCATGACCACCGCGCTGCCGGCGGCGTTGTCGACCGCGCCATCCGAGGCGACCCAGCTGTCCAGATGGGCGCCGGCCATGACGTATTCGGTTCCGCGCGCCGTGCCGGGGATGTCGGCCAGGATGTTGTAGGCGTTGACGTCCTCGTCGTGGAAGCGGACCTCGCTCATCAGCTCCAGCGTCGGCGGCGCGTCGGTCAGGGCCAAGCGCGCCAGACGGCGATAGTCCTCGGCCGCCAGCTCCATCCCCGCCAGCTTGGGCGTGGCCCCGACCTGATAGGTGTAGCCCGTGCCGTGCAGCAGGCCGCCGTCGCGCTGGGAAATCCGCACCCAGGCCAGGGCGCCCTGTTCGGCCAGGAAGGCGTCCAGCTGATTGGCGAAGTTGACGGTCTTCAGCGAGCGTTCGATGGCGGCCGGCGAATGCTGGGGCTGATTATAGGTGTTGCGCTCGGCCAGTTCGGCGCTGGTCCAGCGGCGGAAGGCCGGCTCGGTCGGCTCGGATCCCGTGCCCGGCTGGGACAGCATGACGATCTTGCCCGACAGCTTGCCGCGCCATTTGTCAAAATCCTCGATCTTGGAGATCGGGGCCACGATCACGCCGCCGCTGATCATGCCAGTGGTCGAGGGCGTCCAGGCGACCGGGATGGCGCGCAGATCCAGCGGGCGCGGCGCGGTCATGCGGGCGCTGGATCGGACGATGGACCAGCCCCGGCCGAACTCGAACCCTTCGGCGCGCACGTCGGACAGGCCGTAGTCGCGGAACTGCTGCTGCGCCCAGCGTTCGGCCTCGCGCATCTGGGGCGAGTTGGTCATCCGCCCGCCGATCCGGTCGGTCAGATAGGCGGCGGTCTGCATCACCTGGCTGTGGTTCAGCCCCTGGTCGATGATGCCGTTGACGGCGACGCGGTCCACCGACTGGGCGGCGACCGGCGTGGCGAGAAGAGCGGCGGCGGAGACGAAGGCGAGCAGACGCGACATGGATTTCCCCAAGAAAGCCCGATGGCTGAACAGGGGCGCATCTGATGTGATCCGGTCGCGGAGTGCAAACCGCAAACGGCGTCCAGGCCGCGCCGATCAGCCCCAGGGACCGCGCGGCTCCGGCGGGGTGGTCGGGACGCCGGTGGTCGTGAAACCGGCGGCCGGGCGCGGCTGGGTCAGGTCCGGCGTTCGGGCGCGGGACTGCATTCCCATCTTCGCGCCAAGCTCCATCAAGGCCCGGACGCGGTTTCCCGTCGCCGGATGGGTCGAGAACAGATTGTCCGCGCCGCGTCCCGCCAGCGGATTGATGATGAACATCTGACCCGAGGCCGGATTGCGCTCGGCCGTCTGATTGGTGATCCGCCGGGCGTAGGCGTCGATCTTCTGCAGGGCCGAAGCCAAGGCCTGGGGATCGCCGGCGATCTCGGCGCCGACGCGGTCGGCCTCATATTCGCGGCCCCGGCTGATGGCCATCTGCACCAGACCGGCGGCCATCGGCGCCAGCAGCATCAGGGCGATCGTGCCGATGATGCCGCCCGGCCGCTCGCGGTCGTTGCCGCCGAAGAACAGGGCGAAGTTGGCGAGCGCGGCGATGGCGCCGGCGATAGTCGCCGTCACCGTCATGATCAGGGTGTCGCGGTTCTTCACATGGGCCAGCTCGTGCGCCATGACCCCGCGCACCTCCTCGCGCGTCAGCATGTCCAGCAGGCCTGTGGTGGCGCAGACGGCGGCGTTCTCGGGGTTTCGGCCGGTGGCGAAGGCGTTGGGCTGATCATTGGGAATGATGGCGACCTGCGGCTGGGGCAGGCCGGCGTCGCGGGCCATCTGACGCACGTCGGCGACATAGTTCCTGACCACGGCATTGGGGTGCTGCTCGTCGACCGGCTGGGCCCGGTACATCTTCAGCACGATCTTGTCGGCGTTCCAGTAGCTGAACAGGTTCATCCCGCCCGCGAACAGCAGGGCGATCGCCATGCCGGTCGCGCCGCCGATCAGATAGCCGACCCCGGCGAACAGGGCCGTCATCGCCGCCAACAGAATGAAGGTCTTCAGATGGTTCATCGCGGTTCCATTCCCGATCCGTCTGGCGTCACGGGCTTGAACCTCTATTTGAGAGAAGGCGCATCAAGCCTCAAGGGAGCCGCCCTGTGACCGAACATCCCACCCTCGCGCCGAATGACGCGGACGAAACGCCGGCTACGACGCCCGTTTTCAACGCCGACGTGCCCCACGCCACGCCGGAACGGCCGCTCACCGAGGTGGCGCGGCGCGCGCTTCAGGAAGCGGCGGATCGTCGCGCGGCGGAAACGACGGTTCAGGCGGACACGGAATACGGCGGTCCGACCGGTCCCGAACCGACGCGCTTCGGCGACTGGGAGAAGAAGGGTCTGGCGGTCGATTTCTGACCCGCCGAGCCTGCTGCAACGCGCGCAAAGGTTAACCATGCCTTAAGAAACAGGCGCCGGACTTGCCAGTCACGGGACAACTCAGAGGAGTCTGTCCCGTGACGATACAGTCGATACTTACCGCCGCGTCGGCGGCTCTGCTGCTCTCCGCAGCGCCCGCTCTGGCCGGTGGTCCCGGTCACGGGGGTTATGGCGGGGGCCACCCCGGCGGCGGCTGCGGCGGGGGATGCGGCGGCGGCGGTCACTACGGCGGCGGCAACTACAACGCCAACCACAACGTCAATGTGAACGTGAACGGCGGCGCCTACGCCAATGCCAACGCCAACGCCTATGCGAGCGCCTCCAGCTATTCGGCGAGCAGCGCCCGGTCCTATTCCAGCTCGTCCCGCTTCCAGCGCGGCTATGTCGGCGGCGGCACGACCTACGTCGGAAGCGGCGGCTATTCGGACGGCTATTACGGCGGCGGCTATGTCGGCGGCGTCAGCGCGACCTCGGTCCTGGTGGGTCGTCCTCCGGTCAGCGCGCCGGTCGGCTATCCGGTCTATGGGTTCGGCCGTGACTATATCGGCTGGCGTCCGTATCCGGGCCGTCCGGTCGACTGCAACTGCCGCCCGCCCGTTCGCCCGCCGGTTCGCTACGAACACCGCTATGAGCAGCGTTACGAGCAAAGCTACGTCGATCAGCCGCCGGTCTATGTCCAGGCGCCGCCCGTCCAGATCGCGCCGCAGCGCATCTATGTCGCCCCGTCGCAGGTCAGCATGGCCCCGCCCCAGATCGAGATGGGACCGCCCACCTATATCGAACAGCCGCCCATCTATGTGCAGGCGCCGCCGGTGAACATCGGCCCGCAACGCGTTCAGGTGGCTCCGTCGCAGGTGAACCTGGCTCCGGCCCAGGTCGATGTCGGCCCGCCCGTCTATGTCGATCAGGCCCCGGTCTATGTGCAGTCGGCGCCCGTCAACATCGGCCCGCAGCACATCCAGGTCGCCCCGGCCCAGGTCAATGTCGCGCCCGCCCAGGTCGAGGTCGGCGGCCCGGTCTATGTCGATCAGTCGCCGGTCTATGTGCAATCCGCGCCGGTCAATGTGGCCCCGGCCCAGGTCTATGTCGCGCCGCCGGAAGTGAACACGGCCCCTCCGCCGCCTCCGCCCCCGCCGCCGCCGTCGGGCTACTACGGCGACCTGCCGCCGCCCGAGGCGCCTGCGCCCCACGCCCCGCCGCGTCACGGCTATGCCCAGGAGCCGGGCGAGCGCGGCTGATCGCCTCGCGCTGGGATAACTGAAGACGAACGGTCGCCCTGGTCTGTCTCAGATTAGGGCGATCTGCTGTGCGATCTCTTGCGCCGCCGCGCGCGGATCGCTCGAAGCCGTGATCGGCCGACCGATGACCAGATGGGTCGCGCCGGCCTGAAGGGCCGCCTGTGGCGTCGCCGCCCGCGCCTGGTCGTCCAGCGCGGCGCCGACGGGTCGCACGCCGGGTGTGACGATCAAGAAGTCGGGCCGCCCCGCCTCGATCGCCAGAGCCCGGGCACGCGCCGCCTCATGTGGGCTGGAGACGACGCCGTCGATTCCGGCCTCCAGCGCCTGACGCACGCGCCGCTCGACCAGATCGGCCGGCGACAGGCTGTGGTCGTCGGCGGCCAAATCGTCGGCTGTCAGGCTGGTCAGGACCGTAACCCCGAGAACCTTCATCTTCGAGCCCGCCGCGCCGCGCGCCGCCGCCGCCATGACCTGGGGCCGCGCATGCACCGTCAGCAGGTCGCAATCCGCGCCCGCCAGATTGGCCGTCGCCTTCTCCACGGTCGCGCCGATGTCGTGCAGCTTCCAGTCCAGGAAGATCTTTCGCCCCTGCGCCTTCAGCTCACGCGCCAGCGCCATGCCGTCGACCGCGAACAGCTGCAGTCCGACCTTGTAGAAGCCGACCGCGTCGCCGATCCGCTCGGCCAGGGCGGCGGCCTCGGCCGTGGTAGGCACGTCCAGGGCGCAGATGATCCGCTCGTCGGGCGCACGATCGGAGGAGGTTTGGGGATCGGTCATCGACGGACTCGCGCTGAGCGGCTATGCCGGACACGAGGGCGCGTCGGCAGGGCGGCGTGATGGATTGAGGGCGAGGGCAGGCGATGAACGCAGTCGATTTGGGTGTCAACCTGTTCGTGACCCTGTTCGCCTTGCTGGACCCGATCGGCAATCTGCCGATCTTCGCCGCCGCGACGGCGGGGGCGACCCTGCGTCAGCGGATTTCGGTCTCGGCCCTGATCTGCGCCTTCGCCGCCGTCTTCCTGGCCTTCTTCCTGTTCACGGGCCTGGGCCTGTTGCAGTTCTTCGGCATTTCGCTGGCGGCGTTCCGCATCGCGGGCGGCATATTGCTGCTGTTCCTGGGTCTGGACATGGCGCGCGGCGACTTCCTGGCCATGTTCGCCGACAAGGATGCGCTGGCGGATTCCAAGGATGTGCGCGGCTATGCCCGCAGGCGTTTTCAGCGTCTGGTCGTGCCCTTCGCCATTCCGCTGATGATCGGGCCTGGCGCCATTTCGGCCGTGATCATTCAGGCGGGCGAGGCGGCCAAGCTGGGCTATGCCGGGACCATGGGGTCGCTGGTGGCGATCGCGGCGGCCTGCGCCGTCTCCTTCGTCTGTTTCGCCCTGACCGGGTCGCTCAGCCGCCTGCTGGGCGAGGTCGGCATGGCGATCATCGTCAAGGTGCTGGGCCTGATCCTGTGCGCCCTGGCGATCCAGTTCATACTGCTGGGCCTGGGCGAGGCCATCCCCGGCATGATCTCCGGCGCGGTGACGACGCCCTATCCGGCGACCAAATAAGCCGTCAGTCCGCCTCGTCCTCGATGACGTGGATGTCGTCATCCGTCAGGCCCAGGTGGTGGCCGATCTCGTGGATCAGGACGTGGGCGATCAGTTCGCCGATCCCCACGTCGCCGCGCTCGCACCATTCGTCCAGGATGGGGCGGCGATAGAGGAAGACCCGCGACGGCTCGGCCGCCGGGCCCAGGCTGTCGCGCCGGCCGATGTCCACGCCATGATACAGGCCCGTCAGCTCGAACGGATCCTCGATCTCCATCTCGGCCAAGGTCGCTTCGTCGGCGAAGTCGTCGATGCGGATGACCACCTCGCCCGCCGCATCTTTGAACGGTCCGGGCAGGGCGTCGAACGCCTCCTGCGCCAGGCGGGCGAAGTCGTCGAGGGAGGGGGCGATCGGGTCGGTCATGTCCGCGATATCGCCGTCCCGACGCCCTGCCGCAACGGGGCGCGATGACGCGATTACGAGACTGCCGCTTTTTCGCGCGCTTGGAGTATGGTTAGCGAATCGGGGCTGAGACTCTTCTCCAGGGACACGAATGGCCGAGGCCGACATCGCCTATGTCGCCACAGCGGGCGCAGCCGGACTGGCCATGGCCGTCAGCGCCTGGGCCTTGCTGCTGCGTGGGCGACTGCATGAAACCGCCGTCGCCGCCGAGCGCGAGCGGGTCGAGGCCCTGGCCGACCTCAGCCGCCATGACGCCATGCTGCGCGCCTTCGACGACGTCAGCGTGGCCCTGACGCCCGACGGGCAGGCGGCCGGTCTGCCGATCGGTTCGGCCGAACTGATCGCGCGGCTGGCGGGTGAGGACGTCGAGGCCGGGGCCGCCGTCCTGAACAAGCTCCGGATCACTCACGGCGCGCTGATCGACGCCCTGGTTCACGAAGGTCAGGCGTTCGAAGGTCTGGTCGCGCTTGACGATGTGGAGCCTTGGCGGATCGAGGGCCGGGTGGCGGGCGGTTCGGCCTGGCTGCGGCTATCGCCCGCCTCGCGCTTCACCCTGACCGGGGCGGATGCGACCGAAAGCGGCCTGGCCTTGCTGGGCGACGCCTCGCCGACCCCGACCTGGGTCGTTGACGGGACCGGAAAACTGGCCTGGGCCAATCGCGCCTGGCTGAATGAGACGAATGCCGAGAGCATCGACGACGCCGTCGAAAAGGGCGTGTCCTTCGACCGCGGCGCCGACGCCCTGGTCGCCGAGGCCGCGCGGCTGGGCGTGCGCCAGGAGGGCTTCCGCTGGACGACCGGCGGCGGCGCGCGGCGCGCCTGGCGCATCATCGCCGAGCCGGCGGGCGGCGGCGCCGTGACCGCCTTCGCCATCGAGGTGACCGAGGCGGAAGAGACGCGCGACACCCTGCGCCGCCACGTCGACGCCCATGACGAGACGCTGAACCACCTGGCCGACGCCGTCGCCATCTTCGGCCCGCAAAAGCGGCTGGCCTTCCACAACACCGCCTTCCAGACCCTGTTCGACATCGACGCGGCCTGGCTGGACGAACGTCCGACCCATGCCGAACTGCTGGACCGTCTGCGCCAGCGTCGCAGCCTGCCCGAGGTCGTCGACTACGCCGGCTGGAAGGCGCGTGAGCTGGAGTTCTACGGCGCGTCGGAGGCTTCGCCGGACGACAGCTGGTCCCTGCCGGACGGGCGCACCCTGCGCGTCGTGCGCCAGCCGCACCCGCTGGGCGGCATTCTGCTGATCTTCTCGGACATCACCGACGAGCTGAAGCTGCGCAGCCGCTTCAACGCCCAGATCCAGGTTCAGCGCGCGACGCTGGACAAGCTGAACGATGCGGTCGCGGTGTTCGGCTCCGACGGCCGACTGCGCCTGCACAATGAGGCGTTCGAGACCTTCTGGAACCTGTCGGCGGACAAGATCGCCACGGCCTCGGATTTCGACGCCCTGGCCGAACTGTGCAAGGCCGTGCTGCCCGATCCCGCCCTGTGGCTGGGGCTGAAGGCGCGCGTCGCCGATCCCGATCCCGAAAGCCGTGTCGCCATCTCCGGCGAGGGCCGGACCGTGGACGGTCGCGTCGCTGCCTGGCAGACCCGACCTCTGCCGGACGGCGCGACCCTGGTCGCCTTCTCGGACGTGACGGCCCGTCGCGGGCTGGAGCAGGCGCTGGTGCAGCGCGAACAGGCCCTGGCCGAAAGCCAGGCGCTGAAGCGCGAGTTCGTGGGCAGCGTCTCCTATGAGCTGCGCACGCCGCTGACGACCATCGTCGGTTATTCCGAACTGCTGGAGACGATGGGCGATCTGCCCGAGCGCAGCCGCCAGCACGCGGGCGCCATCCGCATCGCCGCCAGCCAGCTGGCCCGCTCCATCGACGACGTGCTGGACATGGCTCAGATCGACGCGGGAGAGATGGAGCTGTCGCTGGGGGACCTGCGCGTCTGCGACCTGTTGAGCCAGGCGGCCGAAAAGGTCCAGGCGCGGGTCGAGGGGCGCGGCGCCACCCTGACCGTGTCCTGTCCCGCCGATCTCAAACCCATCCGCGCCGACGAGCACCGCATCGGCCAGGCCCTGGATCATCTGCTGGAGAACGCGGCGCGCGCCGTGTCCGAAGGCGGGGCGGTCGAGCTGAAAGCCGAGACCGGCCCGTCCGAAATCCGCCTGACGGTGTCCGACACGGGGCGCGGCATTCCCTATCACCTGCAGGCCCACGTCTTCGACCGCTTTGTCCGGCGCGAGCGCGGCGGCCCCGGCGTGGGTCTGGCCCTGGTCAAGGCCCTGGTCGAACTGCACGGCGGCTGGGCCGAGGTCGAAAGCGAGCCGGGCAAGGGCGCCGCCTTCATCCTGCATCTGCCGCTGGGCGCCGCGACCACCGCCGCCGCACCCGAGCTTCAGCTGGAACTCTAGCGTCGCGACGCTTTCGAGGCGTCCCGCGCCGGGCCGAACTCGGCGCCCGCGTTCCACTCTGGCCATTGGTCGCCGTCCGCCAGCTCGCGACCGACGGTGTAGATCAGGGCGACATCGGCGGCGGCGGCGTCCATCGTCCAGGTCGAGTCCCATTCGTCCGTGGGCTGATGATAGCGGTTCTGGACATAGTCGCGGCTGGCCGCGCTGGCGCCGGTGAAGCCCGCCGCCGGGAACAGGGCCGGCACGCCCTTCAACGCCAGGGGGAAATGGTCCGAACGATAGAAGGCCCCAGCCTGGGGCGCCGGATCGGCGATTAGGGTGCGGCCCGTCTCGGTCGCATGGCGCGCCAGAATGTCGTCTAACTGGTTCTTGCCTTTGCCGATGACGACCACGTTCGGGTCGATCTCGGTCCCCGGCAACAGGCTGTCGACGTTGATGTTGGCGACCGTGGTCTCCAGCGGCCAGACCGGATTGGCGGCGTAATAGGTTGAGCCCAGGAGGCCTGCCTCCTCGCCCGACCAAGCGGCGAAGACGACCGATCGTTTGGGGCGCGGACCTTCGGCGAAGGCGTGGGCCAGTTCCAGCAGTGCGGCGACGCCGGTCGCATTGTCCACCGCCGCATTATAGATCTTGTCGCCTTGGGCGTTCGGCGTGCCGACGCCGTAGCCGTCCCAGTGGGCGCCGTACATGACGGTCTCGTCCGGGCGTTCGGAGCCGGGAATGCGGGCGATGACGTTCTTGGTCTCCACCTTGTCGGCGATCTGGCCGAAATCGACGCTCATCGTCAGGCCGGGCAGGACGATGGGCTTGAAATCGGCGCTGCGCGCGCTGTCCTTCAGGGCGGCGAAATCCAGCCCGGCGGCGGTGAACAGCTCTTCCGCCTTGGCGCGTTGGATCCAGCCCTGGAACGCCGCGCGTTCGGCGTCGGGGTTGGCGCGCACGATGTCGAACTTGGGCGCGGCCGATGAGTTCTGCAGCGTCGACCAGGGATAGCCCGCGCCGGCCGTCTCATGCACCACCAGCACGCCCGCCGCGCCGCGACGACCCGCCTCCTGGAACTTGTAGGTCCAGCGGCCATAGAAGGTCATGGCGTTTCCGTCGAACTTGCCCGCGACCGGATCGCCGTCGGGCGCCTGGAAGTCGGGGTCGTTGACCAGGACGACGATGACCTTGCCGCGCACGTCCACATCCTTGAAATCGTCCCACTGGCGCTCGGGCGCCGTGGCGCCGTAGCCCACGAAGACCACGGGCGCATCAGTCACCATGATGTGGTTGGTCGGCCGATCGCTTGACACCAGGACATCGGGACCGCGCTCCAGGCTGATGGTCTTGCCGCCGACGGTCGCGGCGACGGTCGCCGGACCGTCCTGGCGCGTGCGCGACAGATGGGCGACCTGGACGAAGGCGCCGTCCGGCCCGCCGCCCTCGGCCCCTGCGGCTTTGAACTGTTCGACCAGCCAGGCGACGGTCTTTTCCTCGCCGGCCGAGGCGGGGGCGCGGCCTTCGAACTCGTCCGACGCCAGAACCCGAACCGACTCATTCATCCGCGCGGCGTCGATGTTCGGCATCGTCTCCTGCGCCAGGGCCGGCGAGCAGGCCATCATCAGGGCCAGGATGGAAACAGCGGGGAAGGTATGGCGCATCGGATACTCCTGATCGAACCGCGCGACCCTGCCTTTCTCAGTCCCGGCTGTCGAGCCAGTCGATGACGCCCTCGGCCGCGACCACGGCGGAGGCGAAGCTGGCCTGAAGCAGATAGCCGCCGGTCGGCGCCTCCCAATCCAGCATCTCACCGGCGACGAAGACGCCCGGTCGCGCCGCCAGCATCAGCCGTTCGTCCACGCCGTCCAGTTTGACGCCGCCCGCCGAGGAGATCGCCCGCTCCAGTCCCTGGACGCCGGTCAGGGTCAGCGGCATGGCCTTGATCCGTTCGGCCAAGGCCCGAGGCGAGGCGGGCAAGGGGCCGGCCTCATACAGCAGGGCGACGGCGGCCGATTCCAGTCCGATCGCCTTGCGCAGATGGTTTGACAGGCTGGCCTTGCCGCGCGGCTTGGACAGACGGTCGGTCAGTTTTCCGATCGCTACATCGGGCTTCAGATCGATCTGGATCTCGGCGCGCCCTTCGGTCTCGACCGCCGTCCTCAGCGCCGCGGACAGCGCATAGATGACCCCGCCCTCGATCCCGTAGCGGGCGATCATCGCCTCGCCCCGCGCGGTCCGCTCGCCATGGGTGACAGCGACGCCTTTCAGCGGCTGGCCCGCGAACCGATCACGGAACAGCGCCGACCAGGCCACGTCGAAGCCGACATTGGCCGGTCGGAACGGCGACACGGCGGCGCCCTGCGCTTTCAGCCACGGCGCCCAGGCCCCGTCCGAACCCAGACGCGGCCAACTGGCGCCGCCCAGAGCCAGGACCACGGCGTCGGGCCGTTCCAGCCGCTCGCCGTCCAACGTCTCGAATGTCAGCGCGCCGTCGCGCCAGCCGGTCCAGCGCGAGCGGGTGCGGATCTCGACACCCTGCGTCTCCAGCCGCGCCAGCCAGGCCCGCACCAGCGGCGACGCCTTCATGGCCTTGGGAAACACCCGCCCGCTGGAGCCGACGAAGGTTTCCTGCCCTAGGGCCTCGACCCAGGCGGTCAGGTCGGCAGGCGTGAACCGGTCGATCCAAGCGGTGGCCGTCGGCTGGGCGGGACCATAGCGCGTCATGAACCGGTCCAGCGGTTCCGAATGGGTCAGGTTCAGCCCGCCGCGCCCGGCCATCAGCAGCTTGCGGGCCACGGATGGCATCCGGTCGTGGACCACGACCGTCGCCCCCGACTGCGCCAGCCGTTCGGCCGTCATCAATCCGGCGGGACCGGCGCCGATCACGTGAACCTGACGGGGCGATTTCATCATCGGCCCGCTTTGCCCGGTTGCTGTCGCGCTGGCTATAGGCGCCGTCATCGCTATGTTCCCGACCATGAGCGTTGCCTTCACCCGCGAAGAAGATCTGGAAGCCACCGCCGCCGACCTGGCGGACCGCCCGATCTCGCCCCATCCCAATCTGGTCACGCCCGAGGGCCTGGCCGCGATCGAGGCCGAACTGGCTTCGGCCCGCGCCGCCTATACCGCCGCTCAGGTGCAAGGCTCGATCGAGAGCGACCGCACCGCCATGGCCCGCGCGACGCGGGACCTGCGCTACTGGTCCGCCCGGCGCGCCTCGGCGCAGTTGGTCGAGCCCGCCGAGGACGATGGGGCCGTGCGGTTTGGGGGTTCGGTCTCCATTGAGCGCGAGGACGGGCGCGCCCAGACCTGGCGCATCGTCGGCGAGGACGAGGCCGATCCGGCCGCAGGCTCGGTCAGCCATGTCTCGCCCTTGGCCCGCGCCGTCATGGGCAAAAGGGTCGGCGACGAGGTGACGGTGGCCGGTCAGTCGGCCGAGATCGTCGCGGTCGGCTAGACCTCAGTCCTGGGCGTCGTCGTCGCCCAGCATATCCCGCATCATGTCCAGGATCAGCTTCTGCTTGCGCGCCGGCAGGCGCGGGGCCAGGCGGGTGATCTCGACGCTGGTCTTGGTCGGGCGATGCTCGTGGTCGAAGGCGGGCGCCTCTTCGGCGACCCCGACCGTCGCGCTGCTGCAGCCGTCGAAGAAGAAGGGAATGCCGACCTTCATGAACTCGGCCATCTCGAACAGTTTCGAGGCCGAGACGCGGTTCGTGCCCTTTTCGTACTTCTGCACCTGTTGGAAGCTGACGCCGACGGCCTTGGCCAGAGCGGTCTGGGTCAGGCCAAGGTCAAGACGCTTTTCCTGAACGCGACGGCCGACATGGCGATCGACGGGATGCGGATCCTCGTCCTTTTCACGCGCCATCGCCGTCACCCTTCACCTAGATCGCTACTCGATTTCCCTGGACCCTAGATCGCCGGATCGACGGCCACAAGGACAGGATGAACGCTGTTAGCATTGAGAAAAAGAACAGGAAATCGCCAAATCGACCATAGGGCGTCACGCCCGTCGGACGGGGCAGGGGGGCGTCGATGACGCCCATGACGCCGGGCTCCAGCCGCTGACCTTCGACGATCCGGCCCCACGGGTCGATCATGGCCGAAATGCCGGTCGGGGTGGCCCGCGCGATGGGCAGGCCGGTCTCGATCGCGCGATAGCTGGCCAGGTTCAGATGTTGGCGCGGACCCGAGGTCGCGCCGAACCAGGCGTCGTTCGACGCATTGACGATCCACTCCGGCCGTCCAGCCGCGCCGGGCGTGAAACCGGGATAGAGGCTCTCGTAACAGATCAGCACCTGGGCCGGGGGAGCGCCTGGAATCGAAATCGGGGCCGGCGTCGGTCCGGCGGAAAAGTCGCTGGGCATATGCACCAGGCTGCGCAGGCCGATGGAGGTCATGATCGACCCCAAGGGCAGATACTCGCCGAACGGCACCAGCCGGTGCTTGTCATAGACGGCGGCGACCCTCAGGCCCGCTCCGCCTTCGTCAGCCAGGGCGAACAGGCTGTTGTAATAGCGCGCGCCCTCCGGCGCGGTCAGGTCCGGCTCGCCGCGCGCCAGACCCATAAGCAGGGTCTGTCCGGGACGCAGGGCGCTCGCGATGGCCTGGGCGTCGGCCGAGGCGAAAACGTCGTTGGCCGAGGCGGGCAGGGCGCCTTCAGGCCAGACCACGACATTGGGCGTCCGCGCCGCGCTCTGACCCGTCAGGGCGACATAGCGATCGACGATGGAGCGATAGGCCTCGGGCGACCATTTGGTCTCCTGCTTAACATCGGCCTGAACCAGGCGGACGACCGTGTCGGTGAACTGAAGATTCGACTGCGCCAGCCTGACGGCGCCGAACCCGCCGACGGCGATCAGGGCCAAGGCGCCCAAGCCTGCGGAGATCAGGCGGCTGCGCTTGTCGCCCGGCCCGATCAAGGGCGCGAAGGCCGCTGTGGCCGCCACAGTCACAAGGCTCAGCCCATAGACGCCGACGACCGAGGCGAACTGGGACATGCCGCCGCCCGCGCGCCAGGTCGCGCCGGCCGGGTTCCACGGGAAGCCCGTCAGCACATGACCCCGCAACCATTCGGCGGCGCAGAACAGGGCGGCGAACAACAGCACCCGCACGGCCCCCAGCGGCGCGAACCGACGATAGAGGGCGCAGGCCGTCCCCCAGAACAGACCAAGGCCAGCCGGCAGCAGGCTGGCCGCAAACGGCGCCATCCACGCCTGTTCAGGATTGACGAAAAACGCCTCGGCCACCCACCAGCAGCCGACGAAGAAATAGGCGAACCCCGCCAGCCACCCCATCCAGAAGGCGCCGCGCGTCGTGTCGGACCGCTCCGACAGGATCATCAGCAGCGGATAGCCCAACAGCCCGATCAGCATCCCGAACGGCGGATGGGCGAAGGCCGTCCCGGCGCCGGCCAGCAGCGCCAGACCAATACGAATCAGCCGCCACGTCAGGGCGCGCTTCCTGTCGGGCAGGGCGCGGATCGGGGCCGCGAAACGGTCCAGCAGGGCGTCGGGGAACATCGGGTCAGTCCTGCTCGGCGATATAGGGGTCGGCGACGCCGATCTGGGCCAGGATTTCTCGCTCCTCGGCCTCCATCTCCTCGGCCTCGGCGTCATCTTCGTGGTCGCGGCCCAAGAGGTGCAGCACGCCGTGGACGACCAGATGGCTCAGATGATCGGCCAGGGTTTTGCCCTGCGCCTCGGCCTCGGTCGCGCAGACGCCGTAGGCCAGGACGATGTCGCCCAGATGCGGAAAGGCGTTCTCCGGCGCGGGGAAGGACAGGACATTGGTCGGCTTGTCCTTGTCGCGAAACCGACCGTTCAGTTCGCGCACGGCCGCGTCGTCGGTCAGCAGGACGACGATGTCGCCCTCCGCCGTGCCAAGCGCGGCCTGCGCCGCGCGTTCGACGACGACCTCGACGTCCGGCAGAGCGCCGGTCCAGGCCTCGGCCTCGACTTCAATCTCGATCATGCGGGGTCTTCGAGGTCCGGTGCCGGACGACCTTTCGCGGCGTCGGCGTCGTAGGCGCGCACGATCCGCTCCACCATGGCGTGACGCACCACGTCGGACGCCTCGAACTTCAAGATGCCGACGCCCTGAACTCCGTCCAGAATCCGCAGGGCGTGGGCCAGGCCGGAGTCGCGCGGGTTCAGCAGGTCGATCTGGGACGGGTCGCCGGTCACCACCATCCGCGCACCCTCGCCCAGGCGCGTCAGCACCATCTTCATCTGCAGGCGGCTGGTGTTCTGGGCCTCGTCGACGATGACGAAGGCATGGCTGAGCGTGCGGCCGCGCATGAAGGCGATCGGGGCGGCTTCGATCTCGCCCTTGTCGCGGCGACGCTGCACGTCCTCGGCGCCCAGAATGTCGTTCAGCGCCTCCCAGATCGGCGCCAGATAGGGATCGACCTTTTCGTTCAGGTCGCCGGGCAGGAAGCCCAGCTTCTCGCCCGCCTCGACCGCCGGACGGGTGATGACCAGTCGGTCCACCTGCCCCCGCCGCAGCAGGGAGGCCCCATAGGCGGCGGCCAGGAAGGTCTTGCCGGTGCCCGCCGGGCCGACGCCGAAGCTCAGTTCGCACCGGCCCAGCATGTCCAGATAGGCGGCCTGCGCCTTGGTCTTGGGCACGATGGCGCCGCGCTTGCCGCCTGGCAGCGACACGCCCGCCGCCGCCATGCCCGGCGTGCCGCGACCGCCGCGCGCCTGTCCCAGAGAGGCGCGGACGTCGGCCTCGGTGACTTCGGCGCCCAGGGCCGCGCGCTTGGCCAGATCCTCGATCACCTGGCGGGCGTCCGTGCGGTCGCGGGCGCCGCCGTTGACGGAGACACCGCCGCCCGGGGCCTCGACCAGCACCTTGAAGGCGTCTTCGATCAGGGCGACGTGGCGACTGTTCGGCCCGATGACCGCCCGCAGTTCGGCATCGTTCAAGGGGACGAATTCAGACTCACGCGCCATCAAGCGGCCTTTTCTGTTTGGGCTATCGCCGAGCCCGCCGGACCCGGCTGCTTGAGCCCGTCTGCTATGAGCCGGCCCGACAGACTGTTCTGCTGGCCGGCGATGATCTCGACCGGAACGATCTGCCCGATCAGATGATCCGCGTCATCGACGTGGACCGATTGAAGATATGGGGATCGACCGATCGCTTGGCGACGGTGGCCGTGCCGTCCCGGCTTGTCGAACAGCACGTTCAGCGTCCGGCCCGCCTGGGCGACGTTGAAGGCGGTCTGCTGTTCTGTCAGCAGGGCGATCAGGCGATGCAGTCGGTCCTTGACGATTTCCGGCTCGACCTGTTTGCCCATGCCCGCCGCCGGCGTGCCCGGTCGCGGCGAATAGGCGAAGGCGAAGGCCCCGGCGTAGTTCACGCGACGCACCAGATCCAGCGTGTCCTCGAACTCCCGATCCGTCTCACCCGGGAAGCCGACGATGAAATCGCCGGCGATGGCGATATCGGGCCGTGCGCCGCGGATCCGGTCGATCAGGTCGAAATATTTCTGACGCCCGTGCTTGCGGTTCATCGCTCGCAGGATCCGATCCGACCCTGCCTGAACCGGAAGGTGCAGGTAGGGCATCAGGGCGTCCAGATCGCCATGCGCGGCGATCAACTCATCGGCCATGTCGTTGGGATGGCTGGTCGTATAGCGGATGCGGTCCAGGCCGGGGATCTCGGCCAGGGCATAGGCCAGTTCGGCCAGGGTCGCCTTTCGCCCGTCCGGCCGCTCGCCGTCATAGGCGTTGACGTTCTGGCCCAGCAGGGTGACCTCGCGCACGCCCCGATCCGCCAGCTGACGCGCCTCTTCCAGCACCGCCGCCATCGGTCGCGACCACTCTGCGCCTCGCGTATAGGGCACGACGCAGAAGGTGCAGAACTTGTCGCAACCCTCCTGCACCGTCAGGAAGGCGGTCGGCCCCTCGGTGAAGCGGGCCGCGGGCAGGGCGTCGAACTTGTCGTCAGGAGCGAAGTCGGCGCCGATCCGCTCGCCCCGCGCCCGCGCCGTGCGGGTCAGAAGCTCGGGCAGTTGGTGGTAGGCCTGGGGGCCGACGACGATATCGACCGCCGGCTGACGCCGCATGATTTCTTCGCCCTCGGCCTGGGCGACGCAGCCGGCGACGGCGATGGTCAGGTCCCCGCCGGTCTCGCGCCGGATGTCGCGCATCTCGCGCAGCTTGCCGAGCTCGGAGTAGATCTTCTCGGCTGCCTTCTCGCGGATGTGGCAGGTGTTCAGGATGACGAAGTCGGCGGCCTTCACGTCGTCGGTGACGCCATAACCCAGCGGGCGCAGCACATCGGCCATGCGCTCGGAGTCATAGACGTTCATCTGACAGCCGTAGGTCTTGATGAACAGACGCTTTTCGGGCGCCGTCTCGACTTGAGGAACCAGGGTCTCGGTCATTGTGGGCTTATGATCGCCCGCAAGCGTCGCGACAAGCCGAGCGTCAGCCCGCATCCACATCGGCGGGATCGACCCGCGCCGCATGGCGGGTGAAGATCAGGCCTTCGCGCTTGGACGGCTCGGCGCCCTCGATCGCAACGCCATAAAGCTCCAGCTTGTGGCCGATCAGCTGGAAGCCCAGCCGTTCCGCGATCTCGTTCTTCAGCCGCTCGATCTCGGCGTCGAAGAATTCGATCACCTCGCCCGACTTGGTGTCGATCAGGTGATCGTGGTGATCGTCGCCGGCCTCTTCATAGCGGCTGCGGCCGTCGCCGAAATCATGCTTCTCGACCACGCCCGCCTCTTCGAACAGGCGCACGGTGCGATAGACGGTGGCGATGGAGATGTGCGGATCGATGGCCGAAGCGCGGCGATACAGCTCTTCCACATCCGGGTGGTCCGCGGCGTTGGACAGCACCCGGGCGATCACCCGGCGCTGTTCGGTCATACGCATGCCGCGCTCGGCGCAGAGTTTTTCGATCCGGTCCATGCGCCTAGAATAGGGGCTTGGATCGCATCAGGGAAGCGTCAGGTTGGCGTCAGGCGCACACAGGTCGCGGCTCATCACCACGGCATCGGTCCGCGATCCGTCAGCGCCCGCATAATAGGCTTTGCGGCGACCGATCGGGTCGAACCCGGCACGCTCATACAGGCCGCGCGCGGCGATATTGTCGTCGGCGACCTCCAGGAACAGCCGGGTCGCGCCAGCCTCGACCGCAGCGACGGCCGCCGCCTCGACCAAACGTCGCCCCTGTCCGTGGCGGCGCGCGGACGGGACCACGGCCAGGGTCAGGATTTCCGCCTCGTCGACGACGGTTCGGATCAGGATGAAGCCGTCGGGCTCGCTGACCGCCAGCACGCCCGGCTGCGACAACAGATCGGCGAAGGTGTCGGCGCCCCACGGCGCGGCAAAGGCCTGGGCGTGCAGGGCGGCGAGAGAGGCGGGGTCCGCCGCCGTCATGACGCAGGCTGGCGCGGCTGGCCCGGCAGGCGGCTGGGCGGCGTGGCGTCGGGCGCGCGCAGATAGAGCGGACGGGGCGGCCGGGTCGCCGGATCGGCGGCGGCGGCCAGGCGCGCCAGCGCCTCCGGCGACGGCGCGACCCGGTCGTCCCTATGCGCGAAAGGCAGATCAGGGAAGGCTTGGGTCACGACCGCCGCGCCATTGCCGACCATGGCGACGCCCGATCCGATGTCGGCGATCCGCCGCCCGGCCTCTTCCAGCGATAAGGCTTCATCGGGGCCAAGCGGCCCACCGTCGGCGAAGAGGCGCGCATAGACCTGACCGCGCCGCGCATCGATCAGGGCCGCGATGGGGCGGTCTTGGTGGGCGAGCGAGGCGGCCAGCGCATCCAGCGCCGACAGACCGACGACCGGCCGATCCAGCGCCGCGCCCAGACCCTGGGCAAAGGCCAGACCGACGCGCAGACCAGTGAACGAGCCCGGTCCGACCGTGACGCCGATCCGGTCCAGGCTGTCGAAACCGCCGCCCGCCTCGGCCATGACGTCGCGCACCAGGCCGCCGATCCGTTCCTGATGTCCCTTGGTCATCGGCGCGAAGCGCACGGCGAGCGCGCGATCGCCCTCGAACACCGCCGCCGTGCAGGCGCCGAGCGCCGTATCGATCACCAGAAGTCTCATGGGCGTCTTCTAGGCGGCGCGTCGCAGAACCGCCACCGCGTCCGGATCAGAGGGTCTGCTCGACCCGCGTCACCTCGGGCACATAGTGGCGCATCATCTGCTCGACCCCGGCCTTCAAGGTCGCCGACGACGACGGGCAGCCGGCGCAGGCGCCGCGCATCCGCAGATTCAGAACGCCGGTCGCCTCGTCGAAGGAATCGAACAGGATGTCGCCGCCGTCCTGGGCCACGGCGGGGCGAATGCGGCTGTCCAGCAGGGCCTTGATCTCGGCGACGATCTCGCTGTCGTCCTCGGCATGGTCGTCGGTTTCGCCGCCGGCGCCGCGCGTGAGCGCCTGACCCGAGACAAAGTGATCCATGACGACGCCTAGGATCGGCGCCTTCATCTCGGACCATTCCGGACCCTGCGGCTGGCGGGTCACCGAAACATAGTCCGCGCCGAAGAAGACGCCGTCGACGCCTTCCAGCTCGAACAAGGCCTCCGCCAGCGGAGAGGCCGTCGCCTCGTCGATGGTGCGATATTCCAGCGCGGCGGTCGGCGACACTTCGCGGCCGGGCAGGAACTTCAGCACGTTCGGGTTGGGCGTGGGTTCGGTCTGGATGAACATGGGCGGGAGATGCGCTCGCCACCGCCCCGTTGCAAGACCCGAGCGGAACCTAGCGCCGCTTCAACCCGCCCAGCAGGCCGCGCATCAGCTCGCGGGTCAGGGTCGATCCGGCGGTGCGCAGGACCGACTTGGTCAGCGCCTCGACCGGCGTTTCGCGGGTGGACCGACGCGCAGGCTTCGCCGCCTCGCGCGCCGCCCGCGCCTCGGCCTGAGCTTGAGCCTTGGCCCGGGCTTCGGCGGCCTTCTGATCGGCCTTGGCCTGAGCGGCGGCGGCCTTGTCGGCCTCGGCCTGCGCCTTGGCCTGAATTTGGGCCTGAATTTGAGCCTGATCGGCGGCGCTGTGGCGGTTGGCCAGGATTTCCGCGGCGGATTCGCGGTTCAGCACCTGCTCGTAAAGGCCCCGCACCGGACTGGCGGCCATGACGGCGGCGCGCTCAGCGTCGGTCGCCGGCCCCAGGCGCGAGGCCGGCGGGCGGATCCTGGTGCGGGCCACGATGGTCGGCGCGCCCTTTTCGTCCAGCACGGACACCAGGGCCTCGCCCACGCCCAGAGCCTGAATGGCCTCGGCCGTGTCGAAGGCGGCGTTGGCGCGGAAGCTCTGCGAGGCGGCCTTCAGCCCCTTCTGTTCGGACGGCGTATAGGCGCGCAGCGCATGCTGAATGCGGTTGCCCAGCTGGGCCAGGACGCTGTCGGGAATATCGGCCGGGTTTTGCGTCACGAAATAGATGCCGACCCCCTTGGATCGGATCAGGCGCACGACCTGTTCGACCTTTTCCAACAGGGCGCGGGGCGCGTCGTTGAACAGCAGGTGGGCCTCGTCGAAGAAGAAGACCAGGCGCGGCTTTTCCGGATCGCCCACCTCGGGCAGCTGTTCGAACAGCTCCGACAGCAGCCACAGCAGGAAGGCCGCATACAGGCGCGGACTGTTCATCAGCCGGGTCGAGTCCAGCACATTGACCTGGCCCCGGCCGTCCAGCCCGACGCGGATCATGTCTTCCAGCTTCAGCGCCGGCTCGCCGAAGAAGGCGTCGCCGCCCTGCTGCTCGACCTGCAACAGCGCGCGCTGGATGGCGGCGATGGAGGCGGGGGCGACGTTGCCGACCTCGCGCCCGATCCGCTCGGCGTTCTCGCCGACATAGACGAGCAGGCTTCTCAGATCGTCCAGGTCCAGCAGCAGCAGACCTTCCTTGTCCGCGACGTGGAAGACGACGGTCAGCACGCCCTCCTGCACCTCGTTCAGGTTCAGCATCCGCGCCATCAGCACCGGGCCGATCTCTGACACCGTGGTGCGGATCGGATGCCCTTTCTGGCCATACAGGTCCCAGAAGACGGTCGGAGCGGCGCGCGGCGTCAGGGTCACGCCCATCTCGGCTGCGCGGGCGATCAGCTTCTCATTCGGCGCGCCGACCTGAGAGATGCCCGACAGGTCGCCCTTCACATCGGCGCAGAAGACCGGCACCCCGGCGTCGGAAAAGCCCTGGGCCATGATCTGCAGCGTGACCGTCTTGCCGGTGCCCGTCGCGCCGGCGACGACGCCGTGGCGGTTGGCGCGGTTGAACAGCAGGTTTTCCGGCTGGGCGGCGTCGGACTGGCCGAGGAACAGGCCGGGCAGGGCGTCGGGCATTAGGGTCTCCGATGGCGTCTCCGGCAAAGGTCTAGCGCGTTCCCTGCGCGCTCGGAACAGCGATTGACGGCGAGGGCGGGCGGTTCGACAACACGATCATGAAAAACCCCATCGCCACGCCGTCTTTGGTCGCTGCTCGCAATGCCCTCGGCGTCATCGCCACGGTCGCGGCCGGGGCGGCGATCTACTGGCTGCGGGATATCCTGACGCCGCTGGCGATGGCCATCTTCCTCTTGATCATGATCGACGGGGTGAAGCGATCGGTCGAGGCGCGCACGCCGTTGAACAGCCGCATGGCCGGGATCGCAGCCCTGACGCTGGTGGTGCTGGCCTTCTTCGCCTCCATCGCCATCATCGTGAATGGGGCGGCGGGCTTCTTCGGCGAGGCGTCCGGCGTGTCCCAGAACATCGGCCCGCGCATCGATCAGATCATTCGCGACGCCTATGGGCTGGTGCGTCTGGCCAATCCGCCCACGGCGCAGGATCTGATCAACGGCGTCGATGTGCGCGGCTGGCTGACCTCCATGGCGTTCCAGGTGCAGGGCATCGCCTCGGGCGCCTTCTTCGTCCTGATCTATCTGGGCTTTCTGCTGGCCTCGCAGGTCGGCTTCCGGCGCAAGATCGTCGCCATGTTCCCGTCCGAGGTCCAGCGCGACGAGGCGGTCGCGGTGTTCCAGCGCGTGCGCGGCGGGGTCGAGGGCTATATCTGGGTGCAGTCAGTGACCGGCGCGATGATCTGCGTCGTCGCCTGGATCCTGATGCGGGCGGTCGGGCTTCAGAACGCCGAGTTCTGGACCTTCGTCATCTTCATCGTCGGCTTCATCCCCGTGCTGGGCGGGGCGGTTGCGGGCCTTGCACCGCCGCTGTTCGCCCTGGTCCAGTTCGAAAGCTATTGGCCCGCCGCCATCCTGCTGGTCGGGTTGCAGGTGATCCTGTTCGTCGTCGGCAACTTCATCCAGCCGCGCATGCAGGGCGACAACCAGAACATCGACCCGGTCGTGGTGCTGCTGGCGCTGGCCTTCTGGGGCAAGCTGTGGGGCGTCGTCGGCATGTTCCTTTCAACGCCGCTGGCGGTCATGGCCATGGCGATCCTGGCCGAGTTCAAGGGTTCGCGCTGGATGGCGATCCTGCTGTCGGGCGACGGCGAGCCCTATGCTAACGAGGGCAAGACGACCGACAAGCCGAAATCGACCCGCCGCAAACCCAAACCGGAACCCGCAGCGGAGGGCTGATCAGGGCTGCCAGCCGCTGATCTGGTCCGCGTCGCTGTCGCCGGCCAGGGCGCCGCGCGTCTTCTTCACCTCGGCCCAGGCCGCGCGCAGAAGGGCGGGCACGCCCTCGCCCGACACGCCGGACACCAGCATGGGGCGGCGACCGGCGACGGCCTCCAGTTCGGCGGCCTTCTCCTCGCGCGCTTCGGGCGTCAGGGCGTCGATCTTGTTCAGGGCCAGGATCTCGGCCTTGTCCGCCAGACCCTCGCCATAGGCTTCAAGCTCGCCCCGAATGATGCGGTACGCCTCGACCACATCGTCCTGGGTGCCGTCGATCAGATGGATCAAGCTGGCCGAGCGTTCGACGTGGCCCAGGAACCGCGTGCCCAGTCCCGCGCCCTCGCTGGCGCCCTCGATCAGGCCGGGAATGTCGGCGATGACGAACCGCTCTGACGGCGACAGGTCCACCATCCCCAGGTTCGGGGCCAGGGTGGTGAACGGATAGTCGGCGATCTTGGGCTTGGCGGCGCTGGCGGCCGACAGGAAGGTCGATTTGCCCGCGTTGGGCAGGCCCGCCAGACCGATGTCGGCGATCAGCTTCAGCCGCAGCCAGATCCAGCGCTCCTGCCCGTCCTGGCCGGGGTTGGCGTAGGTCGGCGCCTGATTGGTCGGCCCCTTGAAGCGCACATTGCCCCAGCCGCCGTTGCCGCCCTTCAGCAACAGCTCCATCTTGCCGGGCGTGTCCATGTCCAGCAGGACCGTTTCCTTGTCCTCGTCCAGCACCTGAGTGCCGACGGGCACCTTCAGATGCACGTCCTCGCCCTTGCCGCCATGCATCTGGCGCCCTTGGCCGTGGTGGCCGGTCTGGGCCTTGAAATGCTGCTGATAGCGATAGTCGATCAGGGTGTTCAGACCCTCGACCGCCTCGATCCAGACATCCCCGCCCTTGCCGCCGTCGCCGCCGTCGGGACCGCCGTTCGGGATGAATTTCTCGCGTCGAAACGACACGGAGCCCGCGCCGCCGTTGCCGGAGCGGATATAGATCTTGGCCTGGTCGAGGAACTTCATCGCGGGCTTATGCCGCAGAAGCGCGGCGAATTACAGGCCCGGCGACCCGGCGCTATTTCAGCGCCAGCGTCACCGTCTTGACGTCCACATATTCGTCAATGCCGTGGATCGAGCCTTCGCGGCCATAGCCCGACTGCTTGACCCCGCCGAACGGCGCGACGGCGGTGGAGATCAGGCCGGTGTTGACCCCGCACATGCCCGCCTCGATCCGCCGGCTGAACCGCATGGCGCGGTCCAGGTCGCGGGTGAACAGATAGGAGGCCAGGCCGTAGTCGCTGGCGTTGGCCTTCTCCAGCGCCTCGTCCTCGGTGTCGAAGGCGAAGACGGGGATCATAGGGCCGAACGTCTCTTCCTCGCGGAACAGGGCGTCGTCGCCGCCCAGGGTCACGGTCGGCTGGAAGAAGCGGCCGCCCAGATCGTGGCGCGACCCGCCGGTCAGGACCCGGCCGCCGTCGGCCTTGATCGCCGCGACGTGCTTTTCGACCTTGTCGATGGCCTTGTCCTCGATCAGCGGCCCGACCTTCACGCCGTCGTCGAAGGCGGGACCGACCACGATCTTGGCCACCTCGGCGGCCAGTTTCTCGGCATAGGTCTCCGCGACCGATCGCTCGACATAGACGCGGTTCGGACAGACGCAGGTCTGGCCCGAGTTCCTGAACTTGCCCTTGATCGTTTCGGCGACAGCCAGATCCAGATCGGCGTCGGCGAAGACGATCAGCGGCGCCGCGCCGCCCAGCTCCATCGACACCCGCTTCAGCGTTCCGGCGCATTGCTCGGCCAGCTTTCGACCCACGCCGGTCGAGCCAGTGAAGGACAGTTTGCGAATGTCCGGGCTGTCGGTCAGCGCCTTGCCGATGGTGGCGGCGTCGCCGGTGACGATCGACAGGGCGGCTTTCGGCAGGCCGGCTTCATAGGCGAGTTCGGCCAGGGCGATGGCGGTGAAGGGCGTCTGACTGGCCGGCTTGACCACGGCGGTGCAGCCCGCCGCGAACGCCGGCCCCAGCTTTCGCGTCAGCATGGCGGCGGGGAAGTTCCAGGGCGTGATCAGGGCGCAGGGCCCGACCGCCTCGCGATAGGTTAGGATCAGATGGCCCAGCGGACTGTCCTGGGTCTCGCCGATCAGCCGCTCGGCCTGGCCCGCGAACCATTTCAGGAAACCGTTGGCGTAGGTGACCTCGCCCTCGGCCTCCTCGAATGGCTTGCCGTTCTCCAGCGCCATCAGGGCGCCCAGACCCTCAAGATTGTCGTCGATCAGCGCCGCCCATTTGCGCAGAAAGGCCGCACGCGCGTGCGGATCGGATCGCGACCAAATCTTGAACGTCTCGCTCGCCGCCGCGATGGCCTGTTCGGTCTCGGCGGCGCCCAGATCGGGGACATGGCCGATCACATCGCCGGTCGCCGGATCATCGACGGCGATGCCGCCGCCGTTGGCCGGAACGGCCTTGCCGGCGATCAGGGCGTGCTGGCGCAAGAGTTTGAGGCCGGCGTCGCGGGCGGTCTGGTTCACGGATGGCTCCTGTCGCGGTCCTGAAACGAACAAGGCCCCGACGGTGCGGGGCCTTGCCGGTCGAATGCAGCAGCCTGGGCTGCGGCCGTCGATTAGTTCTTGGCGTCTTGGGCGGCGCCGGTCACGGCCTGGCCGGCGGCCTGGGTGTCGCGGCCCACGCCTTCGACGGTGTTGCAGGCGGCGGTGGTCAGGGCGGCGGCGGCGGCGACCAGAACGAAAATCTTGCGCATAGGGGAAGCTCCAGGGTTGGCCGGGGTGAAACTCCGCCGGTCTCGTCTCATCAACGCGATGCCAGCGCTGCGGTTCCGGGCGTCTTGTCCGCCGGATCGACGGGCGCGAGGGCTTCGGGGGTGGCGAAGATCATGCGGGCGATGGTGCCGCCGCCGGCAGGAGTGTCGAACTCGGTCTCGCCGCGCAGCTGTTTGGCGAAGGCGCTCATCAGGGTGCGGCCCACCCCGACCTCGGCGCCGGCCTGGGCGCCCGGGCCATTGTCCTCGACTTCCAGAACCGATGTCTCGCCCTGGACGCGGAAGCGGACCTTCAGCTCGCCGCCGCTGTGGGCGAAGGCGTGTTTCTGCGCATTGCTGACCGCCTCGACCAGCCACAGCGCCAGGGGCGCCAGCTTGTCCGGATCGACGTGCAGGGAATCGGCGTCCACCGAGCTGATGACCACCGGTCCGCGCCCGGCTTCGCTGGCGATCAGTTGGCCCACCAGTTCGTTCAGAAACTCGCGCGCATCGGCGTGGCGGATGTCGTTGCTCTGATAGAGGGTGCGATAGATCAGGGCCAAGGCCGAGATGCGCTGGCGCGTATCGCCCAGAGCCGCCTTGGCCGGCGCATCGGTCAGGGCGCGCTGCTGCATCGACAGCAGGGAGGAGATGATCTGAAGGTTGTTCTTCACCCGGTGATGGATCTCGCGCATCAGCGCGTCCTTTTCCACCAAGGCGTCCGTCAGCTCGCGGTCGCGCAGGGTGATGGCCTCGGCCATCTCGTCCAGGGTGCGCGCCATGGTGCGGATTTCCGACGGGGCGTTCATAGCCTGCAGCGGACGCACCGAGAACCGGCCCTTGGCGTAGATGGCTGCGACCCGCTCCAGATAATCCAGCCAGCGAATGAAGATGCGTTCGGACAGCAGCATCACCGCCGCGAACGCCGTCAACCAGGCGCCCAGCGGCAGCAACAGGGTGCCGATCGGATTGAGCCGCGCCCATGACAGCCAGCCGGGCGCCGGGGCCGACAACAGGGCGTAAAGATCGCCGCCGGCCAAGGCCGCGCCCGCATAGTCGCGGCGCTGATTCTGCGCATCCTTGGCCTCGAACACCGCAGAGCCCTGATCGCGCGCCCGGCCGACCCAGCCCGCGATGTCGTCGCCAGCCGACAGTTTGAAGACGTCGGGATCACTGGCCGTCAGAATGCGGCCGGCGCCGTCGGTCAATGCCGCCTCCGCGTCAGAGGGCAGGGCGGGGTCGGCCACATCGGGTTGCAGGGCGGAGAAGGGAATCACGGCGACCATGGCGCCGTCGAACCGGCCCATCGGCCGCTCGGCGCGGGTGGCCACGATCAGCGCGCCTTCATAGCCGGCGCCATCGGGCGCGCGCATAACGACCAGTTCTTCGCCATTGCGCAGCCGCTGGAACCAGGTCGCCCGGGCGGCCGGCGCCACGCCGGATCTCACGCCGTCCGCCCGGCCTGAGGCGCAGACCGCCTCGCCCGTCGGGCTGATGCGATAGAGACCCTCGTAACCTTCCAGTCGTCCGACGAGCGCCGTCAGGCGCGGTGCGCAATAGGGGCCGACCGCATCGGGGCTGAGCGCGCGCAGCAGCACCTGGGCGCTGTCCAGCTTGGCCTTGGCGCTGGAGGCGCTGCGTTCGGCGGCCAGTTGCAGATCGACCTGTCGATCGTCCGCCTGTCTTTGGAAGTCCGCCTGGGTCTGGATCAGGCTGAGCACGAAGATCGGCAGCAGGGCCATGGCCATGGCCGCGCCCAGTCTAAACCGGATGCCCTGAAAGCGATCCGATTTCCAAGTGCGACCGAGCCGCGACCTTGAGGCCTCCCTGGTCGTCTCATTCACCGCAGATCAGCTCCGGGCGCCGGCCAGCCTGTCGGCCTCGCCCAGAATCGAGCGCATGGCGTCGCCTGCCGCCTTGCCGTCGCGGCCATAGCCGCCCCGTTCCAGGGTGGCTTGCAAGGCCCGGCGTGCGCGGCTGACGCGGCTCTTTACCGTGCCGACCGCACAGCCGCAGATTTCGGCCGCTTCTTCATAGGCGAAGCCGCCGGCGCCGACCAGAATCAAGGCCTCGCGCTGCTCTTCGGGCAGGGTCTTCAAAGCTTGACGCAGTTCGTCCAAGGCGACGGGCGCCTCGGGATCGTCCACGGCGACCAGGGTCCGTTCGGCGGCTTCCTGATCCAGCTGCGACTGACGCCACGAGCGGCGTTTTTCGGAATAGAACTGGTTGCGCAGGATCATGAAGGTCCAGGCCTTCATGTTCGTGCCCATCTGATAGCTGGCGCGCGCGTCCCAGGCCTTCATCATGGCGTCCTGCGCCAGATCGTCGGCGGCGGTGGGGTCGCCAGTCAGGGTGCGGGCGAAAGCGCGCAGATGCGGGATCAGCAGCACCAGTTCGCGCTTGAAGCCCTCGTCGTCGGCCGACGCGGGTTTTGGGGCGGCCCCCAGGCGTGAGGTGCTCATGCGGCGCTGTCCGAAGACTTGGCGTCGGCGCGTTTCAAAATATCGAGAAACTCATCAGGCACGGGTTCGTTGACGACCTCGTCGAACATATGCCGCAGCTTGACGCCGATGGCCTGTTGGCGAAGACGAGCTTCTTCAAGCCCTGCCTCCCCCTTCTGTTCGCCTTTGGGACGAGAGGAGTCCGGAGAATCGATCATAGACAGAGCCAAGCCCACCCAACTGTCATCGCTAAGAGATGTCGGTCTCAAACGTCATCAGACCGGCCGGGTTCCTACATGACCGGTTTTTAATGCTAAAGCTTGTCAGCCACGGCGGAACCGTGATGCGAATGTGACGTTTAGGGCTGATGTAGCGCCCCGCCTTGCCGGCCGGGCTGTGATTTGTCGGGGACTATCTGAATGAGCCTTCTGGCCAGACTCGCGCCGCACCTTCCTTATGTGCGCCGTTACGCACGCGCCCTGACCGGCGATCAATCCACGGGCGACAACTATGTCCGTGTCGCTTTGGAGGCCCTGGCCGCCGGCGAACAGCAACTGTCGGCTGATATGACGCCGCGGGTCGCTCTTTATCACGTCTTCCACGCCATCTGGTCCTCGACCGGCGCGCAACTGGAAACCGGCACGCTGGAAACCACGGGCAGCGACGCCTCGCAGCGTCTGCTGCGCATCGCGCCGCGCTCGCGTCAGGCCTTCCTGCTGACCGCCCTTGAGGGCTTCACCCCTTCTGAAGCCGCACAAATCCTGTCCGCCGATCCGCGTGACGTTGAGCGTCTGATCGCGGACGCCCAGGCCGACATCGACGCCGAACTGGCCACCGACGTTTTGGTCATCGAGGACGAGGCCATTATTTCGGCCGACATCCAGAGCCTGGTGACCGAACTGGGTCACCGCGTCACCGGCACCGCCACGACGCACGACGAGGCGATCGACGCCGTCGCCCGCCACAAGCCGGGTCTGGTGCTGGCCGACATCCAGCTGGCCGACGGTTCGTCGGGCATTGATGCGGTCAAGGATATTTTGAAGACCATGGACGTGCCGGTGATCTTCATCACCGCCTTCCCGGAGCGTCTGCTGACCGGCGAGCGTCCCGAACCGACCTTCCTGATCACCAAGCCCTTCCAGCCGGAGACGGTGAAGGCGGCGATCAGCCAGGCGCTGTTCTTCCACCCGTCGCGCCAGAAGGAAGCCGCTTAAAACGCGATCTTTCGTTGACGACAAGATCGGCCTCGGTCCCTCGGGATCGAGGCCTTTTCTTTGGTTTGCGCCGGCATTGATGGGACAAGGTACGAAAGCGCAAAAAAAGCGATCGAGGACGGGAACCGGCTTCGGGCGCCGCCGTTATCGGTCCGTGGAGGCGGCGACGCCCCCCGACTTGATCTGCGAAAGCTGATCATGCCGCCTCCGCGCCTCATTCTCGATGATGCCACTTCAAAGCGATCCGAAAGGGTCGCTTTTTTCTTGGCGCACACCTCGACCGAAGCCGCCGTCGCGGCCAAGATGGTGGTCAAAGAAAACGCACGGAGAGACGCCAATGGCTTCGACAAGCGGCAAGACGAACCGTCAATGGGTGCTGCGCCAGCGCCCCAAGGGCCTGATCCAGCCCGGCGATCTGGAACTGATCGAGACGGCCATCCCTGATCTGCAGGAAAACGAGGTGCTGGTCCGCACGGTCTATCTGTCGCTGGACCCGACCAATCGCACCTGGATGAACGATTCCGAGGGCTATCTGCCGCCGGTCGGACTGGGGGAGGTCATGCGCGGCCTGACGCTGGGCGTGGTCGAAGCCTCGCGATCCAGCCGCTTCAAAACAGGCGATGTCGTCATGCCGACCTCGGGCGGCTGGGCCGACTATGCGGTCGTGCCGGAAGGCGGTCTTCGCCCGGTCCACCGTGCGCCCGGCCTGCCGCTGACCGCCAATATGTCCGTGCTCGGCATGACCGGCCTGACCGCCTATTTCGGCGTCACCGATGTGTTGAAGGCCAGGGAAGGCGAGACGATCGTCATCTCGGCGGCGGCCGGCGCGGTCGGTTCCATCGCGGGGCAGATCGCCAAACAGCGCGGCTGCCGCGTCATCGGCATCGCGGGCGGTCCGCAGAAGTGCGCCTGGCTGACCGACGAACTCGGCTTCGACGCGGCCATCGATTACAAGAACGAGGATGTCGGCGAGGCGCTGGACCGCCTGGCCCCGGACGGCGTCGATCTGAACTTCGAGAATGTCGGCGGCGACATCATGATCGCGGTCTTCAACCGTCTAAAGGTCCACGGGCGGATGGCGGTCTGCGGCCTGGTGTCCTCCTACAATGCAACCAAGGCGCCGCCGTCGCCGAACTTCGCGCGCATCATCACCCATCGCCTGCACGTCCAGGGCTTCCTGGTCCTGGATTACGCCCCGCGCGCTCGCGAGATGGTGGCGGAGATGGGCCCATGGCTGGCGGACGGCCGTGTGAAGTGGAAGGTTCACGTCGACGACGGGCTGGAAGGCGCGGTGGGGTCGTTGAATCGCTTGTTCACCGGCGATCACGACGGCAAGCTGCTGGTTCGCGTTTCCGAAGAACCCGCCTGAACCCAAGGTCTGCGCATGAGCGATCCGCTGCACGTCCATTTCGAAGACCTGGAGGTGGGGCAGGTCGTGCCGCTGGGCGCCTGTGCGGTCGATCAAGCCGCGCTGGACGTCTTCATCGAGCGGTTCTCGCCGGGCTGGGACGTGGCCTACGGCGCGCCGGACGCCATGGTCTATGTGCTGTGGAGCCGACTGGCGGCCGACAAGTCTGGCGGCTGGGCCCAGACCAAGGTCCTGGCCGTCGATGGGCTGCGTTACATGCGCAATCCCCCAGCCGGCGAACTCTTGCGGGGTCGCATGACGGTGATGGGCAAGGATCCGGTCGGCGACGACAAGGGCATCGTCATCGCCTCGCATGACCTGCTGGACGAGGCCGGGCGTCTGGTCTTTTCCTGCCTGACCCGGGCGCTGTTCTCACGTCGCTGAAACGAAAAACACCCCGCTGGCGAACCGGCGGGGCGTTGATCGATCTTCGACAGACCGGGTCTTAGTTGACCGAGGTCGGAGCCTGCGCCTGACGCATCACGGCCATGGCGATCAGGCGATCCCAACCGACCAGCGACACCAGGTGGGCGTAGATCTGGCCCAGCGCGCCGTTGTCGCGCAGTTCGACCAGCTTCTCGGCGGGCAGGGCGCGCAGCTTGTCTTCCGACACCGCATAATATTCGGCTAGCTTCTGCGGCTGACCCGGCGTGCCGTCGGGATTGCGCGGCGTGAAGTGGGCTTCGCGGATGTCCAGCAGGTCCAGATCCTTGACCAGGGCGACGAAGCCCTCGGTGCGCTGGCGCTCCTGTTCGAAGTTGTTGCAGAACTCCATCGCCATGTTCGTGTAATCGCTGGGCTGGCCGTCGACGAACAGCGGGTTCTGGCCGCCTTCGGCGACGATCGAGGCGCCGCGGTCGATGCACAGGATCAGGCGCTGGTTCTGCTTGTCGTCGGCGAAGACGAACGGATAACGGCGCACATAGGCCGGTACATAGGCGTCGGCGCGGAACTCGCCGTCGGGCGCGACGAACAGGTTCTCGTTGGAGCTCAGGCCCATCACGGCGACCGGCTGGCGGTTATCGCCGGTGAAGATGATCGGATAGGAGAGGGCGGCGGCCGAGAATTCGGTGACCGTCAGCGGCACGATATTGGTCTGGGCCACGAAGGCGTAGGGCTTGTCGCTCGGGTTCACGCCCAGGCCGCCGTGGACGCTCTGATCCAGCGGTTCAGGGTTGGTATAGAAGAGGACGTTGCCTTCAAGCGGCGAATTGTTCGTGTCGGTCATGAAGCGAGGACGCTCTGGTTAAAGATCGGAGGCGCGCCTTCTAGCCCAACGCCGCGCAACCGGCAAACCCGCGATGCGTCGGTTGCAGTGGGGGTCGCCAGCCATTAGCTGTGGCGTATGGGTTCCGCCTGCGATCATGACCATGACCACTCCGGCCTGAACGGCGGGGCGCTGGACCGCGCCCTGGCGGCGGCCGAGGCGCGCGCGGTTCAGCAGGGCGAGCGGATGACCGCCCAGCGCCGTCGCGTCCTGGCCCTGCTGCTGGAAAGCGGCGAGCCGGTGAAGGCCTACGATCTGATCGCCCGCTTCGGCGAAGACGGCCAGGCCGCCAAGCCGCCCACCGTCTATCGCGCGCTGGAGTTCCTGGAACGCCTGGGCATGGTCCACCGCATCGCCTCCATCAGCGCCTATGTCGCCTGCACCGACGACGGCGAAGCCGCCCACGCGGCCGCCTTTCTGATCTGCGACTGCTGCGGCGCGACGCGCGAGGTCAGCGGCCCGGATCAGAGCGCCATGAACGCCGCCGCCTCGGCCGCCGGTTACGCCATCGCCCGCACGACGATCGAGGCGCACGGTCGCTGCGCCGCCTGTCGCGACGTCGCATGACCATGGATGCGGCGTTGATGTCCCCACCGCGTCGCCTGTCCGTGCCGATCGACAATCGCTGGGGCGCCGGCGAGATGGCCGTGCTGGATTTCGGCGATCCGAACCGGCCGGTCGATCTGATCTTCTCTCACGCCAACGGCTTCAACGCCGCCACCTATCGCAGCCTGTTGTCGCCGCTGTCGGCGTCCTTGCGGATCTGGGCGCCGGATCTGCGCGGCCATGGTCGGTCTGCGCTGCCGACCTTCGCGCGGCCCAAGACCAGCTGGCTGGACCATCGTGACGACCTGCTGGCGCTGCTGGAGGCCATCGACGGCCCGCCGGTGGTCTTGGCCGGCCATTCGATGGGCGGCACGGCCTCGCTTCTGGCGGCCGCCGTCCGGCCGGATCGGGTGTCCAGCCTGGTGCTGTTCGATCCGGTGATCTGGAAACGTTCGGCTGTCTTCGCCTTCAACCTGCCCTTCGCCCACAAGCTGATGAAGGCGATCCCAATCGCCAAGGCCACCCTGCGCCGTCGCAGCCAGTTCGACAGCCGCGAACAGGCCATGGCCGCCTATCGTGGGCGCGGCGCCTTCAAGGGTTGGCCCGACATGGTACTGGCCGACTATCTTTCCGAAGGCCTGAACGAAGGCGACGGCGGGTTCAGCCTGACCGCGGCGCCGGCTTGGGAGGCGGCCAACTATGCGGCCCAGGCGCACGATCCGTGGCGGGCCATGAAACGCTATCCCGGACCGGTTCGCATCCTCAAAGCCGAACACGGCGCCCTGACTCATGTGCCGGTCCGGCCCCGTGGCCTGCCCAATGTCTCGGTCGAGGTCGTGGCCGGCGGCGGGCACCTGTTCCCCATGACCCATGCCGACGTGGCGCGCGACGCCCTGTTCGACGCCGCCGTCTGAGAACGAATTCTGTAGGCGGAGCATGGGCGCGCGCTATAAGGGCGCCGCTGAGCATAACGCCCGCCGCCCGAGACGCCGCTTGTCCTTCTTCCACGCCGGTCCCGCGCCCAAAGGCGCCGGCCCCCGCTCCGGGGCGCTGCGCGACGGTTTGATCCTCGCTCCAGGCATGAAGGTCGGCCTGTTCGGCGGCTCCTTCAATCCCGCCCACGACGGTCACGCCCATGTCGCCGAGACCGCCATGCGCCGTCTGGATCTCGACCGCGTCGTCTGGCTGGTGTCGCCACAGAACCCTTTGAAGGACGCTCGCCACAGCGCGCCGCTTGCGGACCGCATGGCTTCGGCGCGCCAGCATGCACGCGGTCCGTCGATGATCGTCTCGGACTTCGAGAGCCGGGCCGGCGTCGCCTGGACCGTGGACACCCTGCGCCTTCTGGTCGCGCGGCATCCCGGCGTGCATTTCGTCTGGCTGATGGGGTCGGACAATCTGGCCAGCTTCCACCGCTGGAGAGGCTGGACCGACATCATGCGGCTGATGCCTGTGGCGGTCATCGCCCGGCCGGGGTCGCTGCTGGACAGCCGCACGGCGCCGGCCGCCGCCCGCTTCGCCGGTTTCCGCATTCCCGCCCAGCAGGCGGGGCTTCTGCCGACGCTTCAGGCGCCCGCCTGGACCTATCTGACGGCGCCGCTCAACCCCCTGTCGTCCACGGCGATCAGGACGGGCAAAGGCGTGCGCGCGACCTCGTGATCGCCCGATGATTCGGGCGGCGGTTCACGTTGCGGCCCATCCGTGCTAGAGGGCTTCTTTAGTCAACGCTCCCGGAGCCCTCCGCTGACCCCCTCGCCCGCGTATGATACGCAAGACGCCGCCGTTTCGAATACGGCGCACGAGATGGACCCTATCGAACCTCTCCATTCCGAAGACGGCTTTGAATCCGACGCCTCCCCGCGCGGCTTCGACGATTCCGCTCCCCGCCCGGTCGGCTCCACGCCGCTGGAAGAAGCCCTGCTGAGCCGCCTCGACGATGACAAGGCCCAGGACATGGTCCTGATCGACCTGAAGGGCAAAAGCGCCATGGCCGACACCATGATCGTGGCGTCCGGTCGTTCGCACCGTCACGTCGGCGCCATCGCCGACCACCTGCTGCGCACGCTCAAGGAACAGGGCCTCGGCAAGGCCAAGGTCGAGGGCCTGCCGCACTGCGACTGGGTTCTGATCGACGCCGGCGATGTGATCGTGCACCTGTTCCGCCCGGAAGTGCGCACCTTCTACAACATCGAAAAGATATGGGCGGTCGATTCCGCCCACCGCATGGTCCGCGACTGACACCATGAAGCTGAGCATCGTCGCCATCGGCCGACCGGGCCGGGGGCCTGAAGCGACGCTCGCCGACGACTACGCCAAGCGCGCCACCCTGTCAGGACGCGCGCTTGGCCTTGGTCCCCTCGAACTGATCGATCTGGAAGCCCGCAGACCCGGCAAGGCGCCGGAGGCCGAGCTGATCCTCGCGGCCGCGGAAGGATCGCACCTGATCGCCTGCGACGAGCGCGGCAAAACCTATTCCTCGCGCGCCTTCGCCGACCACATCGCCAAACTGAGGGATCAGGGCGAGCGCCGCCTGGTCTTCGCCATCGGCGGGGCGGACGGGCTGGACGTCAGCGTGCGCCAGGCCGCGTCTTCGACCCTGGCCTTCGGTCCCCAGACCTGGCCCCACGCCCTGGCGCGCGCCATGCTGGCCGAACAGCTGTATCGGGCCGTGACCATTCTGGCCGGATCGCCCTATCATCGCGACTGACATGCGTCGCGCCATACCCTTATCGCTGGCCCTGCTGACGGGTTTCGTCTGCGCCGCCCCGGCGATGAGCAGGCAGGCGCCCGAGAGCGAACTGTCGCGCATCCAGGCCGAATACCGCGACGAGACGGTGCGCGCCCGTCGTCTGCGCGCCGACGCCGACGCCGCCAAGACCGAACTGGCCCAGTTGGAGCGCCGCCTGGCCTCGCTGCGGGCCGACGAACAGACCGGCGACCGTCAGATCGACGATCAGCGCGCCCGTCTCCAGCAACTGACCGAGCGCGAGGCCGAACTGGTCACGGACCTGGCGCGGGAACGCGGCGCCCAGGGCCGTCTGCTCAGCGCGCTGCAGATGATGAGCCGCCGGCCGCCGCCGCCCTTGCTGGTGCCCGCCGACAAGGCCATCGACACGGTGCGCGCCTCCATCCTGCTCAAGGCCATGACGCCGGATCTGGAAAGCCGCGCCAAGGTGCTGGCCGCCCACCAGGCCGAGATCATGCGCATCCGCCGCCTCGCCGTCCTGTCCTCGGAGCGACTGCTGACGACCGAGAGCGAGCAGGGCGACCGGCGCGGCGAGATCGAGGGGCTGACGGCGCGCAAGACCGCCCTGACCGCCGTCCTGAACGCGGAGGCCCGCGCCGCCGAACGCGCCGCCGCCGTGCTGGAGCGTCGCATCCGCGAACTGGGCGGCGCGGTCCCGACGACCCAGGCCGAAGAGACGCCGACCGCCCGTCTTCCGGCCGGACGCGGCCGTCTCAGTTCGCCCGTCGCCGGCGCGCCCAGCCAGACCTGGGGCGCCGGAACTTCCGGCTGGCGCTGGCGGGCCGACCGCGCGGCCGTCACCGCGCCCGCCGACGCCAAGGTCGCCTACGCCGGGCCGCTGACGGGGTGGGGCAATGTGGTGGTGCTGGACCTCGGGCCCGGCTGGCGCGCCGTCATCGCCGGCCTGGAAAGCGTCGATGTCGGCCCGGACGCCCGGGTCTCGGACGGCCAGACCCTGGGGCGCAGCGGCCCGGACGGCGACGTCTATTTCGAACTGCGTCGCGACGAACGGCCGATCGATCCGGGACCGTGGTTGCGGTGAACCCGCAATAGTCCTTTGCATTCTCGTCTGACGCTGATTTTATCGGCGAGACGCCGCGTCGCCACGATTTGGTCGTGAGGACGGGGCCTTAACCTTCCCACGGGCGCCCACAGTGATCGGCCCGACCGAAAGAGACCGAATGCGTAAACTGCTCCTCGTCGGCTGCGCCGCTCTGGTGCTCGGCGGATCCGCCGCTGCTGTCAGCAGCCAGACCCCGCGAAACGAAACCTTCCGCATGCTGGAGCTGTTCGGCGACGTGGTCGGCATCGTCGAGCAGGCCTACGTCGTCCCGGTCGACAACAAGAAGCTGATCGAGGCCGCGCTGGCCGGCATGATGACGGCGCTGGACCCGCACTCCAACTATCTGCCGCCGTCCAACTACGACGACCTGCGCGAGCGTACCGAGGGCCAGTATTCGGGCGTCGGCTTGACCATCAGCGCCGACGGCGGCATGGTGAAGGTCATCTCGCCGATGGACGACAGTCCCGCCGCCAAGGCCGGGGTGCAGGCGGGTGACGTGATCTCCTCCATCGAGGGCCAGAACGCGGCGGGCCTGACGGTCAGCCAGGTGTCCGAGAAGCTGCGCGGCGCCGTGGGCACCAGCGTCAAGGTGACCTTCCTGCGCGACGGTTCAGACCCGCTGGAAGTGACCCTGACCCGCGAGGTCATCAAGGTTCAGTCGGTCACCGGCCGGGTCGAGGGTGACTTCGGCTATCTGCGCGTCTCGACCTTCAACGAAAACACCGGCCGCGAGCTGAACGAGGCCATCGCCAAGATCAAGACCGAGAAGCCGGGCGTGAAGGGCTATGTCCTGGACCTGCGCAACAACGGCGGCGGCCTGCTGAACGCCGCCATCGACGTCTCCGACGCCTTCCTGGAACGCGGCGAGATCGTCAGCCAGCGGGGCCGCAAGCCCGAGCAGATCCAGCGCTATTCCGCCAAGCCCGGCGACGTCACCGGCGGCCTGCCGCTGGTCGTCCTGGTCAACTACGGCTCGGCCTCGGCGTCGGAAATCGTCGCCGGCGCCCTGAAGGATCACCAGCGCGCGACCATCGTGGGCCTGACCAGCTTCGGCAAGGGTTCGGTCCAGACCGTGATCCCGCTGCGTCAAGGTCAGGACGGCGCCCTGTCGATCACGACCGCGCGCTACTACACCCCCTCGGGCGCCTCGATCCAGAAGATCGGCATCGAGCCGGATCTGGAAGTCGCCCGCAACGAGGCCGAGGCCCGGATCGTCTCGCGCTCCAGCTTCATCTATTCCGAGGCCGCCTACGCCACCGCCCTGGACGCCTCCATCGGCGCCGAGCGCAAGGGTCCGCACACCCCGCGCGAAGCCCCGGGCGAAAAGTTCGACAAGGAAAAGGACTATCAGCTTCAGCGCGCGCTGGACGTCCTGCGCGCCGGCGGCGACCTGTCGAAACTGTCGGCCCCGCCCGAAGGCATCGTCGTCACCGAGCCGGGCTCGACGCCCAAGCCCGACGCCGAACCGACAGCGGACGAACCGAAAGACGAATAGATCAGGGAAGGGCGGCGCGAGCCGCCCTTTTTCTTGCGGCTACGACAGTCGGTCGCGGAAGGCTGAATAATCGAACGCACGCACCGTCGTCAGCGCATCTGTCTGGGAGTTCCACAGCACGATGGACGGCAGAGGCACGCCGTTGAAGGTGTTGGTCTTCACCATCGAATAGTGGGCCTGGTCCAGAAACGCGATGCGCGTCCCCGGCGTCGGCCGTTCGGCGAAGACGTAGTCGCCGATGATGTCGCCGGCCAGGCACGACGGCCCGCCCAGCCGCACCGTCACCCCATGTTCGGGCTCTTTCAGCAGCGCGGGGCGATAGGGCGCCTCAATCACATCGGGCATATGGCAGGTCGCCGAGATGTCGGTGATGCCGATGGGCATGCCGTTGTCGAACACGTCCAGCACCTCGCCGATCAGGATGCCGGCGTCCAGCGCCACGGCCTCGCCGGGCTCCAGATAGACCTGAACCCCGTGCCGGGCCTGCAGATCGCGTACGAAGGCGATCAGATCGTCGGTCTGATAGTCGGCGCGGGTGATGTGGTGCCCCCCGCCTAGGTTCAGCCATTTGATCCCGCCCAGCAGCGGCGCCAGCTTCGGCTCCACCGCCGCCCAGATGCGCGACAGCGGCTGGAAATCCTGCTCGCACAGCGCATGGATGTGCAGACCATCCACGCCGATCAGATGGTCGGCCGTCAGTTGCGACACCGGAAAGCCCAGGCGCGAGCAAGGCTGGGCCGGGTCGTATTTGGCGACCTCGCCTTCGGAATGTTCTGGGTTCAGCCGCAGGCCGATCTCGAACACCTGCCCGTCAGCCCGCGCCTTGGCGATCAGATCGGCAAAACGGGCGATCTGGGCCGGGTTGTTGAAGATGACGTGGTCCGACAGACGCAGGATCTCAGGCAGGTCCTGCGCCGTATAGGCCGGCGAATAGGTGGTCAGCTCGCCCTTGTAGAACTCGCGCGCCAGCCGCGCCTCCCACAGGCCCGACGCGCAGACCCCGTCGAGGTATTCGCCGACCACATCGGCCAGCGACCACATCGAAAACGCCTTCAGCGCCAGAAGCACGCGCGCCTCCGCTCCGTCGCGCACGCCTTTCAGCACGGACAGATTGCGACGGATGGCCGCCTCGTCCACCACGAAGGCGGGCGAGGCGACGCGGTTCAGGTCGAAATGCGCAAAGGCGCCCGGATCGCCGGCCTGGGTCTGCATTCAGTCGGTCCGATCAGAAGTCCAGAGGGGCGTCCAGGTCCTGAACCTTCCACGGCAGGCCGTGCTTGTTCAGCATGTCCATGAAGGGATCGGGGTCCAGCTGCTCCATGTTGAACACGCCGTCGCCCTTCCACTGGCCGGTCACCATCAGGGCCGCGCCGATCATGGCCGGCACGCCGGTGGTGTAGCTGACCGCTTGGTTGCCGGTCTCGGCATAGGCCTCTTCATGGTCGCAGATGTTGTTGACGTAGACCGTCTTCTTGACCCCGTCCTTCAGGCCGGTGGCGATGACGCCGATGTTGGTCTTGCCCTTGGTGATCGGACCCAGCGAGGCCGGCTCGGGCAGCAGGGCCTTCAGGAACTCGATCGGAATGATCTCGCGGCCCTGGAATTGCATCGGCTCGATCGAGGTCATGCCGATGTTTTCCAGCACTTCGAGGTGCTTCAGATAGCTGTCGCCGAAGGTCATCCAGAAGCGGATGCGCTTGATCTCGGGATAGAACTTCGCCAGCGATTCCAGCTCCTCATGGTACATGAGGTACATGTTCTTGGGACCCACGCCCTCGAAGTCGAAGGTCTGTTTGTGGCTCAGCGCCGGGCCTTCGACCCACTGGCCATTCTCCCAGTGACGCGAGTTCGCCGTCACTTCGCGCAGGTTGATCTCGGGGTTGAAGTTAGTCGCGAAGGGCAGACCGGTGTCGCCGCCGTTGCAGTCCAGGATGTCCAGCGTCTCGATGGAATCCAGCAGGTGCTTCTTGATGTAGGTGGTGAAGACCGAGGTCACGCCGGGGTCGAAGCCCGAACCCAGCAGCGCCATCAGACCGGCGTCCTTGAAACGGTCCTGATAGGCCCACTGCCACTTGTATTCGAACTTGGCCTCGTCGCGCGGCTCGTAGTTGGCGGTGTCCAGGTAGTCGACGCCGGCGGCCAGGCAGGCGTCCATGATCGACAGGTCCTGATAGGGCAGGGCCAGGTTCACGACCAGTTCGGGCTGCACCTTCTGGATCAGCGCCGTGGTCGCCGCCACGTCGTCGGCGTCGATGGCGGCCGTGTCGATATCGACGCCGAAGCGCGACTTCACGGACTGGGCGATCGCATCGCACTTGGACTTGGTGCGGCTCGCCAGGGTGATATGCGAGAAGATGTCCGCGTTCATCGCCATCTTATGGACGGCCACCGAACTGACGCCGCCTGCGCCGATAACCAGCACCTTGCTCATCTGTGCTTCTCCCGAAGTCTGAAACCCTGGCGACAACGCCGCCCCTATAAAGGGCGCGGCTCTTAGCACGATGATGACAATCCGCTAAATCCCTGCGCCGATATTGGCTCTTATAGCGTGACCGGATCGCTCCGGTTGCCTTTGTGCGGTTTTTCCGCCATAAGCCGCCGCTTCCGACGCAAGTGAACCTCGCGTCTCCACCCACACGACAGCTCTCCGAGGAGAGAACGAGGTGGGCGAGAACCCTCCGCCGACGTGATCGTCGCCGGGGGCCGTTGTCGTATGGAGCCGTTTAACCTGCGCCACACGAGGTAGTGAATGTTCGAGGCTCTGAACGAGCGGCTGACAGGCGTCTTCGACCGGATCACCGGGCGCGGCGCCCTGTCCGAAAAGGATGTCGCCGACGCGATGCGCGAAGTGCGCGTGGCCCTGCTCGAGGCCGACGTCGCCCTGCCGGTCGTCAAGGAATTCATCGCCTTCGCCACCGAGCGCGCGACCGGCGAAGAGGTCATCCGTTCGGTCAAGCCGGCCGATCAGGTGGTCAAGATCGTCTATGACGGCCTGATCGAGATGCTGGGCGGCGAAGAGCCGGTCCCGCTGAACACCAACGCCAACCCGCCCGCCGTGGTGCTGATGGCCGGCCTTCAGGGCTCGGGCAAGACCACGACCTCGGCCAAGCTGGCGCTGCGCCTGACCAAGTTCGATCGCAAGAAGGTCATGATGGCCTCGCTGGACACGCGTCGTCCGGCCGCAATGGAACAGCTGGCGACGCTCGGCAAGCAGATCGAGGTCGCCACCCTGCCGATCGTGGCGGGCGAGAGCGCGGTCCAGATCACGCGCCGGGCGCTGCAATCGGCCAAGCTTCAGGGCTTCGACGTCCTGATCCTCGACACCGCCGGCCGCATCACCCTGGACGAAGGGCTGATGAACGAGGTGGCCGAGGTCGCCGACATCGCCAAGCCCGTCGAGACCCTGTTGGTCGCCGACAGCCTGACCGGCCAGGACGCGGTGCGCACCGCCAAGGCCTTCCACGAGCGCCTGCCCCTGACCGGCCTCGTCTTGACCCGCGCCGACGGCGACGGTCGCGGCGGCGCCATGCTGTCGATGCGGGCCGTCACCGGCCTGCCGATCAAATATCTGGGCGCCGGCGAAAAGGTCGATGCGCTGGATGTGTTCGACGCCCGTCGCGTCGCCGGCCGTATCCTGGGTCAGGGCGATATCGTCGCCCTGGTCGAAAAGGCCAGCCAGGATCTGGACCAGGCCAAGGCCGAGAAGATGGCCCGCAAACTGGCCAAGGGTCAGTTCGATCTGGACGACCTGGCCGGTCAGCTTCAGCAGATGAAGCGGATGGGCGGGCTTCAGGGCATCATGGGCATGCTGCCCGGCGTGGCCAAGATGAAGGGTCAGATGGCCGAGAGCGGCATCGACGACCGCATGATCCTGCGTCAGGAAGCGATCATCTCCTCGATGACCAAGGCCGAGCGCAAGAAACCCGACCTGCTGAACGCCTCGCGCAAGAAGCGCATCGCCGCCGGCGCCGGCGTCGATGTGCAGGACGTGAACCGGGTTCTGAAACAGCACCGCCAGATGGCCGATGTGGTCAAGTCGATGGCGCGCGGCGGACCCAAGAAGATGCAGCAGATGGCCGCCATGCTGGGCGGCCTCGGCGGCGGCGGCATGCCCGGCATGGGCGGCGGCCCCGACATGGCCCGCCTCAAGGCGCTGGGCGGCGGCAAGATGGCCGAACCCTCCGCCGACGATCTGAAAGCCATCCAGGACCGGCTCGCCGGACTGGGCGGCGGACAACTTCCGGGAGGCCTTCCGGGCTTACCGGGCTTCCCTCCCAAGAAATAACGACTTCCTAGAAAGAGACCTGAAATGCTGAAGATTCGTCTGGCCCGCGGCGGCGCCAAGAAGCGCCCCTACTACCACATCGTCATCGCCGACTCGCACTCGCCGCGCGACGGCAAGTTCATCGAGAAGGTCGGCAGCTACAACCCGATGCTGCCCAAGGACGGCGCCACTCCGCGTGTCGCCCTGAAGGTCGAGCGCATCGCCGAATGGCTCGGCAAGGGCGCCCAGCCGACCGACCGCGTCGCCCGCTTCCTGTCGCAGGACGAGACCCTGGGCCAGAAGGTCAAGTGGACCCAGTCGAACAACCCGAACAAGGGCGCTCCGGGCAAGAAGGCTCAGGAACGCGCCGCCGAGCGCGCCCAGCGCGAAGCCGACCGCCTGGAAGCCGAAGCTGCCGCCAAGGTCGAGGCCGCTGAAGCCGCCGCCCGCGCCAAGGAAGAGGCCGCCGCCGCCGCCGAAGCCGCCAAGAACGCTCCCGCTGCTGAAGAAGCACCTGCCGAAGAGGCCCCGGCCGCTGACGCCGCCGCTGAAGAGGCTCCGGCTGCTGAAGCGACCGAAGAAAAGGCCGAAGGCTAAGCCTTTCGGTTTGACGATGATCAGGGCGGCGTCTTTCGACGCCGCCTTTTTCATGGGTTAAGAACACGCATGACCACGGACAGCAGATTGATCCTCGTCGGCCAGGTCGGCGGCGGCTTCGGCGTGCGGGGCGAGGTGCGGGTGACCGCCTTTACCGCCGACCCCCTGGCCCTGACCGCCTACGGCCCTTTGCTGCGCGCCGACGGGACCGTGGCCTTGACCCTGACCTCGACGCGGCCCGACAAGAACGGCGTCGTCGGCCGGGCCAAGGAGATCACGACCAAGGAACAGGCCGACTCCCTGCGCGGCCTGAAGCTGCACGTCCCCCGCGACCGGTTCCCCGAGCCGGACGAGGACGAATTCTACCTCGCCGATCTGCTGGGCGTTCAGGTTCGCGACACGGCGGGCACCATCATGGGCACGGTGAAATCGGTCCAGAACTTCGGCGCCGACGACATGCTGGAGATCGCGCCCGCCGCCGGCGGCCCGACCTGGTATCTGCCCTTCACCAAGGAAGCGACGCCGGAACTGCATTTGGCCGACGGCTGGCTATTGGCCGTGCCGCCGACCGAGGTGGGCGAGCGCGAACCGGACTAGACGAGTTTATGCGTCTTCGACCGGGGCGTCGCCGACGTGCTTTTTGATCGACTCGATCGCCCGCTTGGCGCCCGACTTGTCGGCGTAGCCTTCGGTCGAGAAGATGACCTCGGAATTGTATTTGAAGCGGACGCGGTATTCGCCGGCCTTGTCCTGATAGACTTCGAACTTGTGCGCCATCGGGCGTTCCCCTGACTGCGACCGTCGATCGGTCACGGCCAAGCTGGCATCGCCAGCCGTACGGTTCCAGACACAAGCCCGCGATCAAATGGCGCCGGTGACTGTTGCGAAGCCTGCGGACCGCGCCAACATAAGGGCGGCAACCCGCAGAGGCCCGCCATGACCGACCTGTCCGCCTTCCCGATCACGCAACGCTGGCCGGCCCAGCATCCCGATCGCATCCAGCTGTATTCCCTACCGACGCCCAATGGGGTGAAGGTCTCGATCATGCTGGAAGAGGTCGGCCTGGCCTATGAGCCGCACCTGATCGACATCACCAAGAACGAGACCTGGGGGCCGGAGTTTCTGTCGCTGAACCCCAACGGCAAGATCCCCGCCATCCTCGATCCGAACGGCCCGAACGGACAGCCGCTGGCCCTGTTCGAATCCGGCGCCATCCTGATCTATCTGGCGGAAAAGACCGGCAAACTGCTCTCGGCCGACCCGGCGACCCGCTATGAGACGATCCAGTGGGTCATGTTCCAGATGGGCGCGATCGGCCCGATGTTCGGCCAGCTGGGCTTCTTCCACCGCTTCGCCGGCAAGGACTACGAGGACAAGCGCCCGCGTGACCGCTACGTCGCCGAAAGCCGCCGCCTGCTGGGCGTGCTGGAGACGCGGCTGGCCAACGACGGGGGAGAGCCCCGCGAGTGGCTTGTCGGCGACTATTCCATCGCCGATGTCGCCACCCTGGGCTGGGTCCGCAACCTGATCGGCTTCTACGAAGCGGGCGAGATCGTTGGTTTCGCCGACTTCCCGCGCGTCGCCGCCTGGCTGGAGCGCGGCCTGGCCCGCCCCGCCGTCCAGCGCGGCCTCAACATTCCGGCGCGCGACTGATCTGAACCTCGCCCCGTCGGTCGCGTTGTCTGCTCACACCAACAGGAGCGCGACCGATGGGCATCTTCTCTTCGATCTGGAACAAGATCACGGGCCACAAGCCGAAGGCGGCTCCCGTTCCGCCGCCGGCCTCGACGGCAGGAATTCCGGCGCCTAACGCAGCGCCGGCCCCGACCGCCGCGCCGGCCTTGCCGCCCGTCGATGTCGAGGCGGTGCTCAGCGATCTTGCGGCGTCCAAGGGCGGCGGCGGCAACTGGCGCACCTCGATCGTCGATCTTCTGAAGCTGCTGGACCTGGATTCCAGCCTGGCCGCCCGCAAGGAACTGGCCGAGGAATTGAACGTCCACGCTGGCGAGCATGGCTCGGCCGAACAGAACATCGCCCTGTCCAAGGCCGTCTGGAAGAAGCTGGCCGAAAACGGCGGTCAGGTCCCGGCCTCGCTGCGGGATTAATCGCCTCTCGCTGGATCAGGCCGGCGGTCTGATCCAGCGCAAGGCGGCCAACGCCGCAAACCCCACGACCAGACCCCAGAAGGCCGATCCGACGCCGAACAGGGTCAGGCCCGAAGCCGTCGCCGCAAACGTCAGCACGGCCGCCTCGCGCGATCCGACCTCCGTCATCATGGTCTGCTGCGCGGCGGTTAGCGGCGCGATCAGCGCCAGACCCGTCACCGCCGCCAGCACGGCCGGCGGCATGGCGATGAACAGCCCGGCCAGCGGCGCGGCGAACAGAGCCACGACCAGATAAAGACCGCCATAGATCACGCCCACGATCCAGCGCCTGGTGGGATCGGAATGGGCGTCCGGCCCCGTGCAGATCGCCGCCGTGATCGCCGCCAGATTGACCCCATGCCCGCCGAACGGCGCGATCAGCAGGCTGGCGACGCCGGTGGACAGGATCAGTCGGTTGGCGGGCGGCGGATAGCCGGCGCTCTGCAGCACCACCAGCCCGGGCAAGTTCTGGGCCGCCAGCGTCACCAAAAACAACGGAAAGCCCAGGCTGACCGCCGCCTTCCAGTCGAACACGGGCGCGACCGGCTCAAGTTGGCCGAACAGGCCGGTCCCGGCCGGCAGGGCCAACTGCCCCCGCATCGCCAGCAACGCAAAGGCCGCCGTCAGCACGGCGGGCAAGGCCCAGGTCGGCCATAGCCGTCTGAAGATCAGGAACACCGCGATCAGCCCGACGACCAAGGCCGTCTCGTCCGGCGCCACCTTGAACAGTCTCAGCACGAAGGGCAGCAGCACCCCCGCCAGCATGGCCGAGGCGATGGCCGCCGGTATCCGCGCCGCCAGCCGCCCCAGCACCGGGATCAGGCCGGTCAGGATCATCAGCAGGGCGGCGAAGACGAAGGCGCCGATGGCCGTCGGCCAGGCCAGGCCCAGGGTCGAGGCCGCCAGCAGGGCCGCCCCCGGCGGGGACCAGGCCAGCACGACGGGGATCCTCAGCCGCCAGCTCAGCACCGCACCGGGCGCCCCGATGCCCAGGCACAGGGCCGTCACCATCGACCCGATCTGGCCCGCGTCCGCCCCCAGGGCCTGGCCGGCCTGAACCACCAGGGCGACCGTCCCGCCGAATCCGATCACCGTCGCCACCGCGGCGGACGAAAAGGCCGAGGCGGGCAGGGCGCGCATGGAAAAGGCCGGAGCAGTCATGCCCGGCCTTAAACCGTCGTCTCGGATGGCGGAAGGCTGGGATCCAGCCCTCCTTGATCAGCCTTCGATGTCTTCCGGCAGGCCCACGGCGTGGAAGCCCGCATCGACGTGGACGACCTCGCCCGTGGTCGAACGGCCCAGGTCCGAGCACAGCCACAGGGCCGCGCCGGCGACGCCCTCCATCGAGGTCTCTTCCTTGATCAGAGAGAACTGGGCCGACTTGGAGTGCAGACCGCGCCCGCCCGAGATGCCGGCCAGCGACAAGGTGCGCATGGCGCCGGCCGAGATGGCGTTGACGCGGATGTTCTTGGGACCCAGGTCGCGCGCGATATAGCGGGTCGCGGCTTCCAGCGCAGCCTTGGCCACGCCCATGGTGTTGTAGTTCGGAATGACCCGCTCGGACCCCAGATAGGTCAGGGTGATCAGGCTGCCGCCGTTCGGCATCAGCTTGGCGGCGCGCTTGGACACGTCCACGAAGCTGAAGGCCGAGATGTTCATGGCCAGAAGGAAACTGTCGCGCGTGGTGTTGTCCACGAAGCTGCCCTTCAACTCATCCTTGTTGGCGAACGCCACCGAATGGACGACGAAGTCGATCGTGCCGAAGGTCTTTTCCAGCTCGGCGAAGGCCGCATCCATCGAGGCGTCGTCGGTGACGTCGGCCGGGATCAGCAGCTTGGCGCCGACGCTTTCCGCCAGCGGACGCACGCGGCGCTCCAGGCTTTCGCCCAGATAGGTGAAGGCCAGCTCGGCGCCCTGGGCGGCCAGCTGCGAGGCGATACCCCAGGCGATGGAGCTGGAGTTGGCCACGCCCATGATCAGGCCCTTCTTGCCCTTCATGAGGTCGCCGGTCGGCATGTCCCAGCCTTCGGAAGTCGCCATGGTTCGTCTCCTGATGATTTGCGCGGAGGGTTAGCAGGGGCGGGCGTAAACCGGAACCCCCGCCGCCTTCCCTGGCGTCAGAGCAGGCCCGCGATCGCCTCGCGCGCTGCGTCGCCCAGATCCGGGCGTTTCAGGGCCAGGGCGACGTTGGCGCGCAGCAGGCCGATCTTGTCGCCGCAGTCGTGGGTCACGCCGGCATATTCCACGGCCGTGAAGCTCTGGTCCGCCATCAGTCGCGCCATGGCGTCGGTCAGCTGGATCTCGCCGCACGCGCCCTTTTCCTGCGTCGCCAGCAGGTCGAAGATTTCCGGTTGCAGGATGTAACGGCCCGAGATCGACAGGTTGGACGGCGCGGTTCCGGCGGCGGGCTTTTCGACCATGCCCTTCATGACGATGCGCGAACCGTCGCGGCTGACCGGATCGACGATGCCGTATTTGTGGGTCTGATCCTCGGGGACGGATTCCACGCCGATGATGTTGCCGCCGGTCTCGGCATAGACCTGGGCCAACTGCTTCAGGGCGCCGGGCTGAGAATCCACGATGACGTCGGGCAGGATGACGGCAAACGGCTCGTGGCCGATGATGTCGCGCGCGCACCAGACGGCGTGGCCCAGACCCTTGGGCTGCATCTGACGGGTGAAGCTCATCTCCCCGGCCGAGGCCAGTTCGGCGTTCATCATTTCCAGGATGTCGGTCTTGCCCTTCGCCTGAAGCTGGGCTTCCAGTTCGATCTGGTGATCGAAATAGTCCTCGATGGCGCCCTTGGAGCGGCCGGTGACGAAGACGATGTGCTCGATCCCGGCCTCGCGCGCTTCTTCGACGATATAGGACAGGATCGGCCGGTCGACGACGTTCAGCAGTTCCTTGGGGGTCGTCTTGGTTCCGGGCAGGACCCGGGTGCCGAGGCCCGCGACGGGCAGTACGGCCTTGCGCAGGCGCGCGGGCGTGGTGGTCATCAAATCATCCTGACAGCTATCCCGCCCCTTCTACGGCCTCGTGCGCTTCAGTTGAAGCGCTTCGCGCTTCAACGGGGCGAACCGGTGAAAGAAGGGGCGGAACGGCGGTCGGGTTCCGCCTTATTTGGCGGGGCGGGCCATCGGGGTCATGGCGGCGATGGTCGCGCGCTGGGCCAGCAGTTGGTCTTCCGGCAGCGGGATCAGGCCGCGGTCGGCCAGATAGCCGCCCTTGCCGGCGGCGCCTTCCGACAGGAACTCCTGCACGAACTGCTGCAGGCCCGGAATGACGCCGATGTGGGCCTTTTTCACATAGATGTAGAGGCTGCGCGACAGCGGATAGGCGCCGCTGGCGATGGTGTCGGCGGTCGGGGCGACGCCGTCGATGGTCTCGGCCTTCACCGTATCCAGGTTCTGCTCCAGGAACGAATAGCCGAACACGCCCAGCGAACCCGGCGTGCGGGTCAGGGTCTGGACGATGGCGTTGTCGTTCTCGCCGGAATCGATCCAGGCGCCGTCCTCGCGCAGGGTGTGGGCGATCGCTTCGAACCGGTCCTTGTCGCCTTCGATCGCCTTGACCGCCGGCACCAGTTTGGCGCCCGGCGTCATGCCCAGCTCCAGGAAGGCGTCGCGCGTGCCCGAGGTGGGCGGCGGGCCATAGACCTGGATGCGCTGGTTCGGCAGGCCGGCGTTGACCTGGTTCCAAGTCTTGGCCGGATTGGCGACGAACTGACCGTTGGCGCCCGGCACTTCCTTGGCCAGGCCTTCGTACAGGTCGTTCAGTTCGAAGTTGAAGCCGTTGCCGTTACGGGCCGTGGCGATGACGATGCCGTCGAAGCCGATCTTGATCTCGACGATGTCGGTGACGCCGTTCTTGGCGCACAGGTCGAACTCGGACTGCTTCATCTGACGCGAGGCGTTGGCGATGTCCGGGGTGGTCGGGCCGACGCCCTGGCAGAAGGCCTGGATGCCGCCGCCGGTGCCCAGCGATTCGACGCGCGGCGCCGCGCCGCCTGAACCGCGCGCGAAGGTCTCGGCGACCCGCGTGGCGAAGGGGAAGACGGTCGACGAACCGGCCGCCCAGATGCCGGAGCGCGCGCCGGAGGCGGAGCCGCCCCCGCCGTTGTCGCCACAGGCCGCCAGGGCCAGAAGGGCGGCGGCCGAAGCCGCCAGTTTCAGTGTGCGGATCATCCAAGGCTCTCCCTGAGCATCGATTTCGCGATGCTTAGAGCAGAGGATTATGACAGTCCCGCGAAGGGGACCGCCGCCGCTACAGCAGGCGCTTGCGCATGATTTGCGACAGGGTGTCGATCAGGGTCACGGCGACGACGATCACGATGGCGATGGCGGCGACGCGGCTGTAGTCGAAGGCTTGGATGCTTTCGAACAGGGTCTGGCCGATGCCGCCGGCGCCGATCAGGCCCAGAACGGTGGCCGCCCGGCTGTTGGATTCGAAGCGATATAGGGCGAACGACGTCCACAGCGGCGCAACCTGCGGGAAGACGCCCCAGACGATCTCATGCAGTTGGCCGGCGCCGGTGGCGCGCACGCCCTCAACCGGACCCTTGTCGATAGACTCGACCGCTTCGGAGAACAGCTTGGCCAGCACGCCGCCCGTATTCAAGGCTAACGCCAAAACACCCGCCAACGGTCCCAGACCAACGGCGACGATGAACAGCGTGGCGATGACCAGATCGGGCACGGAGCGCAGCAGGTCCATGATCCGGCGGACGATGAAGACCAGCCAACCCGGCGCGATATTGCGCGACGCCATCAGGCTCAGCGGCAGCGCCAAGAAGACAGCCAAGAAGGTGCCCCAAAGCGCGACCTGCACCGTCAGCCACATCTGACCGATCAGGCTGGCGTTCGGTTGGGTGAAGATGGATTTCAGCGCGGTCCAGAAGTCGCCGTCAGGAAAGATCGCGCCCCAATCCGGCCTCAGAAGCTCAGCGCCATAGGTCTGAATGTTCTGCGAGCCGGAGAACAGACGGCCGAAGTTCTGCATATCGACCTTGCCGAAGCTGGCGATCAGCAGAAGCGCAAGGCCGCCCCACAGCAGGATGTCGAATACCAATGCGGACGCCGAACGCTTGGGCGGGTTCGGGATCGCACTGGTCGGCAAGCCGCCTTTCGCGGCCATGTCTACTGTCGCGTCGGTCAAGGCTGGACCTCGCGCTTGGCGCGCAGAGCGGCCAGTTCACGTTCTGCAGCGGCCGCGCCTGCCTGATCGTTCTTGGCCTTCGCGTCGGCCAACTTCTGATCGGCGACCATCTCGCGCACCGGGTCCAGATAGGAATCGTCGGCGGCGCGGAACATCGAATAGTTCAGGCCGGCCAGAACCTTGCGCTGGCGGTCAGCCTCGGCGCCCTGGCCCTGACCATAGGTCAGGAAGAAGCTGCGCAGTTTTTCTTTCAACGCAGGGTCCAGGTCTTCACGGATGACGATGCCGGATTCGGGGATCGGCGGCGATTGCCAGATATCCTCGATCTGCGCGGCCAACTGCGGGTTCTCGCGGCGCATGAAGATCGTGTTGACGCTGTTGGAGGTCGCAACATCCACCACGCCTGCGGCCACCGACATGGCGTTCGCCTGATGGTTGGCGGATCGAACCGTCGAGAAGCACTGCGCCGGGACGATTCCCTTGGGATTGAAGAAGTAGGTCATGGGCGCCAGCGTGCCCGACGTCGATTGCGCGTCGCCGATGCCGAAGCTGTATTTTTTGCCGCAGGCCTCGACGTCCTGCAGCGTGATGCCGGACCCTTTGCGGACGATCAGCGTCGAAGTGTAGCTGTCGCGGCCTTCAGGGTCGACGATGCGGGCGATGACCTCGCCTTGGGCGCGATCGACGGCTTCGAGAGCAGGCTTTGCCGAGAACCATGCAACCTGGGTCTGGTTGAACCGCATGGCTTCGATCAGCACATTGTAGTTGCCCGCGAAAAAGGGCTTCACCGGCACGCCTATGGCCTTGGACATGTCGTCCAGCAGCGGCTGCCACAGCGGCCCGGACGAGGCCTGGCCTTCGGCGGACAGGATCGAGAAGGTGATCTCGCTGGGCGCGCCGCCCGCAGCCTTCTTGTCCTCGCCGCCGCCGCAGGCCGCCAGGCCCAGGATCATGACGGCGGCGCCGGCCGCAGCAAGCAGGCGGCGAGTAGGGGAAATGCGCGACAGGCTCATGCCTTGGTCTCCCAGAACGCGTCCTCGAACTCGGGACCGTAGATTTCGATCAGGCGCTTTTGGTCCAGCGCCGTGGACGGGCCGTCATAGACGATCTTGCCGCCTTGCAGGGCGATGACGCGGTCGCAGTAGCGGATGGCGTAGTCGACCTGGTGCAGGGTGACGATCACCCCCATGCCGTCGCGCTTGTTCAGCTCGACCAGCAGTTCCATCACCTTGCGCGCGGACACCGGGTCCAGCGAGGCGACAGGTTCGTCGGCCAGAATGGCCTTGGCGCCCTGCACGATGGCGCGGGCGATGGCGCCGCGCTGCTGCTGGCCGCCCGACAGGGTGTTGGCGCGCTGGGCGGCGTAGTCGCTGACGCCGACGCGGTGCAGGGCCGCCATGGCCTTGTCCTTGTCCGCCTGCGGCCACAGGCCCAGCAGGCCCTTCCATCCGGGCAGACGCCCCAGCGCCCCCAGCATGACGTTGGAGAACAGGCTCAGGCGACCGACCAGATTGAACTGCTGGAAGATCATGCCCAGCTTGCTGCGCGCCTTGCGCACGGCGCCGGTGACCCGGCCGTCCTTCTGCACGGTCTCGCCGAACACCTGGATCGTGCCGGCGCCCGCGTCGATCGACTGCAGGCCGGTGATGGAGCGGAGCAGGGTGGACTTGCCCGAACCGGACGGACCGATCAGGGCGACCATTTCGCCGGAGGCCACGGAAATCGAGACGCCGTCCAGCGCCTTTCGCGATCCGAAGGTCTTCGACACGTCACGCGCCAGGACTAGCCCAGGGGCGGCGGCGGCTGCGGATGAACTCATGAACTCGCTAGGAGGCTATGGCGAAGGGGCGCCGCAATAAGCTGAAATCACGCTCGGGCAAGCCCTAATCGCACGTCGGGCGCAATCTCGTCCAGACCCGAGCCGTTCAGGAGCCTTCTGCCGCACCCTTCACCCGGGCGTAGTCCGCCGGAATCGGCAGGGCGGCGCGCGATCGCTCCAGCGCCTGATCGGCCATCGTCTGGACCGGCGCGGCCAGACAAGGGATCGAGGCCAGCGCCCTCAGCCCCTTTTGCAGTCTTATGGCGACCGCAACGTCGCCGGCCCCGTAGCGGGCGATCGGGCCGAACAGATCGTCGAGCAGGTCATCGTCGGAAACGCCCGGCATTATCAGGCGATCACGCAGGGTCCGCTTCTCGTCTTCCCCGCGCTCGCGGGCCCAGATGTCCATCAACCTGACGCCGGTCGCCACCACCTGAATGGCCGTTCCGGGATCGTTGATACCAGGCGACAGGGCCTTGGCGGCGATCTCGCCCAGAACGATCAGGCCGAAACGCGGGTCTTGATCATAGGAGCGCGAGTCTCCGATCGCGAAGGCGGAGCAGAAGGCGTCCTGGGCCTCTTTGTCGCAGGCCGGCAGGCTGATCCGGGCGAGGACCTCCCCGCGTCGCACGAAGGCGCCGGGCGCGGCGACCACCTCGACCTGGCAGTCTCGTTTCTCGGCCATGGCCTGCAGGCGATCGGGATCGACGTTCTGGACATAGCCGGTTTCCGGCGCCGTCACGTCCGCGCCATTTTGCAAATGCCCCTCTCGCCCGCCCATAAACGGATGGTCGCGCCGCTGTTCCAGCGCCTCGCGCGCCCGGGCCTCGACCAGATCGATCATGTGACCGACGCGCGCCAGGCTGGACAGGCGGTTGATCCAGGCCAGCAGGCGAAACGCCACCAGACCCACCATGACGAGGCTGACCAGGAACAGGATCGCGCGGCCGTTCTGGCCGTAATAATGGGCGTTGATCGCGGTGACGGCGACGATGGCGTAGAGGAAGGCGCCGACGAAGGTCGCCAGCGACTTCTGGGTTTCGTCATCGCTGGTGACCAGGGCCGCCACGCGCGGACTGGCCGCCGACGATACCGACGTATAGGCCGTGACCATGGCGCCGACCGAAAAGGTCGCCACGCCCAACAGGCTGGACGCCAGAATCGTCAGGATCGATTCCACAGATTCGCCGCCCAGGCGCTCGGCCATCTCCCGCGGCACCCAGGGCGCCAGGGCGGCGGCCAGCAAGGCTGCGGCGACGCCCGCGACCGCATAGGCCGTGGCGCGCACCCACAGCTGACGTCGGATCTTGCGCCAAAAGAACAGCCAACGGTTCATCAAACCCTCCGACCATCGCAACGGCGCAGAACGGTCAAGGTTGCCGTTAGATCGTGTCGTGGAGGGCGCAGAGCGGATTTGTGACAGCCAAACCTAGGCCCCGCCACGAAAAAACCTCTTTACATGACAGTCGCGCGTCCCCATATCGCGCTCTCCGGCGGACCCCGTAGGTCCTGTCTGCGCCGCTAACGCCGGTCTGGGTTTAACAATTAGCAGGGGGTTACGTGAATTGCGCACGTATCAGCTTCCCCTGGACCTGGTCCGTGAGCGGTCCCCTGAACGTCCCGTCGCCCTCGTGCGGCCGCGTTCGGTTTCCGTAGCGGCGCGCTGGTTCCAGGATAATCTAAAGGCCGATGTCTTCTACGCTGTGAAGGCCAACCCTTCGCGCTGGGTCGTCGAAACCCTGATCGAGGCCGGCGTTCGCGGCTTCGACGTGGCGTCCATCGCCGAGATCGAGCTGGTTCGCTCGGTCAGCCATGACGTGCGCCTGGCCTTCATGCACCCGGTCAAGAGCCGCTCTGCGATCACCAAGGCCTATTTCGATCACGGCGTGCGCACCTTCTCGCTCGACTGCATCGACGAGCTAAACAAGATCCTCGACGCCACCGGCGGGGCGGACGACCTGAACCTGATCGTGCGCATGGCCGTCTCGGCCGACGGCGCCGCCTATACGCTGTCGGGCAAGTTCGGCGTGTCGTCGGATCAGGCGCCGGCCCTGCTGATGGCGACGCGCCAGGCGGTCAAGGACGGCCTGATGGGCGTTTCCTTCCACGTCGGCAGCCAGTGCATGCGCCCGACCGCCTATCAGGCCGCCATGGCCCAGGTCGGCCGGTCGATCAGCCGTGCGGGCGTGATCGTCGATATCGTCGATGTCGGCGGCGGCTTCCCGTCCGTCTATCCGGGCATGGTTCCGCCGGACATGAGCGAATACGCCGACGCCATCCATCGCGGCTTCAACGAGATGCCGGTGTCGGAAACGACCGAGCTGTGGTGCGAGCCCGGCCGGGCGCTGGTCGCCGAATCCTCGTCGATCCTGGCCCGTGTGGACCTGCGCAAGGGCGACGCCCTTTATCTGAACGACGGCTCCTACGGCTCGCTGTTCGACGCGACCCATTCGCGCTGGCCCTTCCCGACCAAGCTGGTGCGGGACGGCGAGGCGTCCGGCGAGCTGAAGGCGTTCCAGTTCTACGGCCCGACCTGCGATTCCATCGACCATATGCCGGGACCCTTCTGGCTTCCGGCCGATGTGCGCGAAGGCGACTTCATCGAGATCGGCATGCTGGGCGCCTATGGCGTCGCCATGTCGACGGGCTTCAACGGCTATGGCGAACACGACATCGCCGCAGTCGAGGACGCCCCGATGGCCTCGCTGTACGGTCTGGCCCCGCGTTCCATCCCCACCGTGCGCACCACGGCGGAAGAGAACGCCCGCAAGGTCGTGCGCCTGTCACGCCCCAAGGGTAAGGCCGGTCAGCGCAAGTCGCGCCGGAAGTAGGACGCCTGCACCTGTAACCGTCATCCTCGGGCTCGACCCGAGGATCGGCCGCTCTGCGTCTTCCTTGCGAGGAACGCGCGGCGGAACGTCCGACCCTCGGATCAAGTCCGAGGGTGACGGCCGATGGTTGGGCGTCTATCGGTCCTGTCGGTCGCTCCGTCCCGGCACGTCTGCTTGTTCGACGGGCGCTCAAATCACAGGGAAACCGCCGAAATGAACGCTCCCGTTCAATCGAACACCAAGGCCCAGCTGCTGCAGAATGTCGTCGAGCACGTCGACATCACCAGCTTCGACGCGCGCCCAATCATCGACTCGATGCGCAAGATGTCCTTCTCGTCGCGCGACACCGCCCGCGCTGCCGACATCTTCTCGATGGCCATCGAGGACAAGGACTGCTCGCCCTGGCTGATCCTGGCCGGTTCGACCTCGGCCGGCGGCTGCATGCACGTGTACCGCGACATGGTGAAGTTCGGCATGGTCGACGCCGTGGTCGCCACCGGCGCCTCGATCGTCGACATGGATTTCTTCGAGGCCCTGGGCTTCAAACACTATCAGGCGGCCGGCGAGGTGGACGACAACGTCCTGCGCGACAACTACATCGACCGGATCTACGACACCTATATCGACGAGGAAGAACTCCAGGCCTGCGACCACACCATCCTGGAGATCGCCAACCGTCTGGAGCCGCGCGGCTATTCCAGCCGCGAGTTCATCTGGGAGATGGGCAAGTGGCTGAGCGAGGGCAATGCGAAAAAGCCCGGCTCGCTGATCCAGACCGCCTATGAAGAGGGCGTGCCGATCTTCTGCCCGGCCTTCGTCGACTCATCGGCCGGCTTCGGTCTGGTGAAACACCAGAAGGAACGCGCCGCCGCCGGCCAGCCCTATCTGATGCTGGACGCCATCGCCGACTTCCGCGAACTGACCGACATCAAGATCGCCGCCGGCGTCACCGGCCTGTTCATGGTCGGCGGCGGCGTGCCCAAGAACTTCGCTCAGGACACCGTCGTCTGCGCCGAAATCCTCGGCGTCGAGGCTGAGATGCATCGCTATGCAGTTCAGATCACCGTCGCCGACGTCCGCGACGGCGCCTGTTCGTCCTCGACGCTGAAAGAGGCGGCCTCATGGGGCAAGGTCCAGACCACCCACGAACAGATGGTCTTCGCCGAGGCCACTACGGTCATCCCCCTGATCGGCTCCGACGCCTACCACCGCGGCGCCTGGAAGGCCCGCGACAAGCGCCGCTGGAACAAGTTGTTCGAGAAGGGCTGAACAAAGAAAAAGGCCGGTGGATTGCTCCGCCGGCCTTTTGTCTGTCAGTCCACCTTTGAGATTAGGCCGCGCAAGCTTCGAAGCCGGCCTTCAGCGCGGCTTCGTCCAGATCGCGGCCGATGAAGACCGCGCGGCTCCAGCGGCGTTCGGCGGCGCCCCATTCGCGTTGCAGGTCGCCTTCCAGGATCATGTGCACGGCCTGGAAGACCAGGCGGCGGTTCTCGCCCTTCACGTCGATGATGCCCTTGGCGCGCAGGATGTTCTGACCCTGCTCGCCCAGCAGCCGGTCCAGCCATGCAGTGAATTTCGCTCCGTCCAGCGGCCGGTCCAGCGACAGGGAGATGCCCTTGATGTCGTCCTGGTGGGCGTGACCCCTGACGCCGTGAGAATGGGCGCCATGCGAATGGTCGTGGTGATGATGATCGTGCCCATGGTCGTGGTCGTGATGGTCGTGGCCGCAGTGTTCGTCGTGGACATGGCCGTCCGCGCCGTGCGGCGGGTTCACGAAGTCCGGCTTGACCTCGAGAATGCGCTCCAGATCAAAGGCGCCCAGACCCAGCACCTGATCCAGCGGCACGTTCGACCGCTCGGCCCGCACGATGGGCGCCAGCGGGTTCAGCGCCCGCAGACGCGCCTCGACCACGTTCAGTTCGTCGGCGGTCGCCAGATCGACCTTGTTCAGGATGATCCGGTCGGCGAAGGCCACCTGCTCGCGCGCCTCCTTGGAGTCGTCCAGGCGCGCCATCACATGTTTGGCGTCCACCAGGGTGGTGACGCTGTCCAGCTGCGTCTTGGCCTTGACGTCCTCGTCCACGAAGAAGGTCTGGGCCACCGGGCCTGGGTCGGCCAGGCCCGTCGTCTCCACGATGATGGCGTCGAAGGCGGGCTTTCCGGGACGCTGGCGCTTCATCAGGCCGGCGACCACGCGGATCAGGTCGCCGCGCACCGTGCAGCAGACGCAGCCGTTGTTCATTTCGAACACGTCCTCGTCGGCGCCGACCACCAGGTCGTTGTCGATGCCGATCTCGCCGAACTCGTTGACGATGACGGCGTAGCGCTTGCCGTGATCCTCGGTCAGGATCCGGTTCAGCAGCGTCGTCTTGCCCGCGCCGAGATAGCCGGTCAGGACGGTGACGGGGATCTTGCCATTCGTGGCGGCGGTCGAGGTCGGGGCGGCGAGGGTGTCGGTCATAGGCCGCTAGATGGCGGCTGCATCGCGCGAAGGGAAGAGGGTCAGGCCTTCTTCACGAACTCGGTCCGCAGGACCAGGCCGCGCACCTTCTCCACATTGGCCTCGATCTCGTCCGCATCGCCGGTCAGGCGGATGTTCTTGACCAGCGTCCCGCGCTTCAGCGTCACCCCGCCCGATCCCTTGACCTTCAGATCCTTGATCAGGGTCACGCTGTCGCCGTCGGCCAGGATGTTGCCGTTAGAGTCTTTGGTCACGTCGTCGGCCATGGCCAAGCTTCTAACGGCCACCGCCGCGAATATCCATACGGCAAGTAAGGGATTTCGCTTTCAGGCGTCCGGCACGTTTGCGTCCAGCTCGTCCAGCCACACCCGCGCATTGCCGTCCGACGGCGCGCGCCAGTCGCCGCGCGGCGACAGCGATCCGCCGGTGACCACCTTTGGTCCGTTCGGCAGGGCCGAGCGCTTGAACTGGGCGGTCTGGAAGAAGCGGATCAGGAACTTCCGCAGCCAGCCCTTGATCGTCGCCAGATCGTATTCGACCTTTTCGTCGTCCGGCGTATTCGCCGGCCAATGCCCTGCGCCCGCATCGCCCCAGGCCTGATGCGCCAGGAAGGCGACCTTGGACGGGGTCATCCCGAACCGGCTGATGTAGAACAGGAAGAAGTCGTTCAGCGCATAGGGGCCGACGGTCCCTTCCGTCGACTGGATCACCCCGTCTTTGGCCGGCACCAGTTCAGGCGATATCTCCGTGTCCAGAATGGCGTGCAGCGTGTCGCGCGCGCCCGCGCCGATCAGATCGCCCGCCGCCACCCAGCGGATCAGATGCCGGATCAACGTCTTCGCCACCCCGCCGTTGACGTTGTAATGGCTCATATGGTCGCCGACGCCGTATGTGGCCCAGCCCAGCGCCAGTTCCGACAGGTCCCCGGTCCCCAGCACGAAGGCCCTGTGCTGGTTCGCCAGCCGGAACAGATAGTCGGTCCTCAGGCCCGCCTGCACGTTCTCGAAGGTGATGTCGTGCACCGGCTGACCCTCGGCATAGGGGTGGCCGATGTCCTTGAACATCTGTTCGGCGGCGGGGCGGATGTCGATCTCTGCGCCTGTGACGCCCAGCGCGGTCATCAGCGCCCAGGCATTCGATTTCGTCCCGTCGGAGGTCGCGAACCCCGGCATGGTGAAGCCTAGGATATTGGTCCGCGGCAGATCCAGCCGGTCGAAGGCGCGGCACGCGACCAGCAGGGCCTGGGTCGAATCCAGCCCGCCGGACACGCCGATCACCAGCGACTTGGCGCCGGTCGCCGTCATGCGGCGCATCAGCCCCTGCACCTGGATATTGAACGCCTCATAGCAGTCCTGATCCAGCCGCCCGGCGTCGTCCGGCACGAAGGGGAACCGGTCCAGCGGCCGGATCAGCTCGCTGGCCTCATGATCCTCGCGCGTCATGAAGGGCACGACGGTCGCCGCCTCGCCTTCGTTTCTCGCGCATTCGGCGAAGGTGCCGTTGCGCAACCGGTCCAGCCCGATCCGGTCCACGTCCACGTCGGCGATCGTCAGGTGGCTCTCCAGGGCGAACCGCTCGCCCTCGGCCAGTTTCGACCCCAGTTCATGGATCGTCGCCTGTCCGTCCCAGGCCAGGTCGGTGGTGCTCTCGCCCCAGCCCGAGGCGGCGAAGACATAGGCCGACAGGGTGCGTGCCGAATGGCTGGCGCTCAGCATCGCCCGCTCGTCCGCCTTGCCGATGACGATGTTGGACGCCGACAGGTTCAGCAGGATCCGCGCACCCGCCAATGCGGCCCGCGTCGAGGGCGGCAGCGGCGCCCAATAGTCCTCGCAAATCTCGACCGAGAAGACGAAGCCCGGCCGGTTCACCGCCTCGAACAGCAGGCCCGGCGCGAAGTCCACCGTCTCGCCGTTCAGCGCGATGACGTCCTCGGCGCGCGCCGTTGCCGGCGCGAACCAGCGTTTCTCATAGTATTCGCGGTAGTTGGGCAGATAGGTCTTGGGCACGACGCCCAGAACCTCGCCGGCCCCGATCACCACGGCGCAGTTATACAGGGCGTCGCCGTTGCGGATCGGCGCCCCGACCACCGCCACGACGTCCGCCTCGGCCGTCGCCTCCGCGACCACGGCGATCTGCCGCTCGACCTCGTCCAGCAGCGCCCCCTGCATATGCAGATCGTCGATCGCATAGGCCGACAGCGACAGCTCGGGGAAGACCATCAGGTTCACGCCCTGCTCGCCCGCCTGACGGATCAGCGCGACGTGCTCTTGCCCGTTCGCCCTGGGGTCGCCCACATGACTGACCGGTGTCGCCGCCGCCACGCGCACGAAGCCGTGGGTCTTGGGAGAATGGAACAGAGCATCAGCCATCGGATCGTCCGCATCACCCGGCCCGCGCCGGTCGTCGGCCTTCATATAGGCGCGAATGATGAAGGGACGGAAACTCTGCGCGAACCGCTCATGCGCTTTCGTCATCCTCCGGCGCGAAGCGACCGGGGGACCCAGCGGCGCCGAAGGCGACGGGTCCGACGCACGTTGACCCAAGACTGGGCTCAATCGACATTCGAGAAGAATAAGCCCCTCAGTTCGTCGTTCCGGGGCGGAGCGCAGCGAAGAACCCGGAACCCAGGGCCACATGCGCGTTGCTCGCCCCCATCCAACGCCCGATGCGCTTCCCCTGGGTTCCGGGTTCGTCCTTCGGACGCCCCGGAATGACGACAGCCATCTCAATGACGCTGATCAGTTCGTAACGATTTCAACGTCCTGCCGATTTCTCGACGCTTTCCGCCGTCGTCCGTTTCACCCGCATCTATAATCCCCGCCCTTCGCACTCACGCTGACAGGGAGGCCCCGATTTCAGACCAATTAGACGAATTAGACGGTGTTTTTGTCGCCGATCGTCTGAAACGTCGCGGGCGACCTTCGCGAATGCGGATGACGTTGGCCTTCGCCCCCGCTAAAGCCATTGCATGAACGACACGCCGAAAAAGGGCTGGTTCCAGCGCCTGTCCGCTGGGCTCTCGCGCTCCTCCAGACAGATGACCGATCAGGTCGTCGCCACCTTCGTCAAGGAGCCTCTGTCCGAGGCGTCCCTCGAACAGCTGGAGGAGCATCTGCTGGAAAGCGATCTGGGGCCCGCCGCCTCGGCCCGGATCGTCGAGCGGTTCCGCACCCTGAAGTTCGGCAAGGACGCGCCCGAACGCGAAGTCAAGGAAGCCCTGGCCGAGGCGGTCGCCGCCGAACTGTCGCCCCGCCAGGCGACCTTCGACCCGCTGAACGGCCCCAAACCCTATGTCGTCCTGTTCGTCGGCGTGAACGGCTCGGGCAAGACCACGACGCTCGGCAAGATCGCCGCCGATCTGACGGGCAAGGGCGCCAAGGTGATGATCGTCGCCGGCGACACCTTCCGCGCCGCCGCGCGCGAACAGCTGAAGGTCTGGGCCGAGCGCTCGGGCGCCGACTTCGAAAGCCGTCGCGACGGCGCCGATGCCGCGGGCCTGGCCTTCGACGCCTATACCAAGGCGCGGGCCGAAGGCTATGACGTGGTCCTGATCGACACCGCCGGCCGGCTTCAGAACAAGTCCGCCCTGATGGACGAACTGCTCAAGATCGTCCGCGTGCTGAAGAAGGTCGATCCCGAGGCGCCGCACGACACCCTGCTGGTGCTGGACGCCACCGTCGGCCGCAACGCCCTGGCCCAGGAACAGATCTTCGGCCGCACCGCCTTCGTGACCGGCGTGGTTATGACCAAGCTGGACGGCACGGCGCGCGGCGGCGTGCTGGTGCCGGTGGCCCAGGCGTCCGACGCCCCCCTGATGCTGATCGGCGTCGGCGAAGGGGTCGAGGACCTGCAACCGTTCGACGCCCGCGCCTTCTCCCGCTCGCTGGTGGGACTGGAAGACTGACATGACCGAGACGCCGAAAAAGGCTTCCAACATCCGCCAAGCCGTAGATTTCGGCGCCCTCGTGGCCTTCATGGCCGCCTATGCGATCAACCGGTTCGCGCGCGGTCTGGACGGGCAGGAAGCCCTGGTTCAGGCGACCTGGGTCCTGGTCGGCGCCTCGCTGATCGCCCTGATCGTCGGCTATGTGGTCGAGCGTCGGCTGGCGCCCCTGCCGCTGCTGACCGGCGGCTTCGCCCTGATCTTCGGCGTGCTGACCATCGTCTTCCACGATCCGAACCTGTTGAAGATCAAGCTGTCGATCCAGAACGGCCTGCTGGCGGTCGTGCTGTTGGGATCGCTGCCGCTGAACCGCTATCCGTTCAAATATCTGCTGGGCGAGGCGATCCGCATCACCGACGCGGGCTGGCGCGGGCTGACCCTGCGTTACGGCCTGTATTTCGCGGGCGTCTGCATCGTCAACGAGATCGTCTGGCGCACCCAGTCCGATGATACTTGGGTCGCCTTCCGCGGCGGCCTGTGGATCGCCTCGGCCGTGTTCGGCGTCTCGCAGGTCTTCTTCATCATGAAACACCTGATCAAGGACGACGAGCCGGCCCCCGTCTCGCCCGACACCGGGCTCTAGGGACCAAGCGGAACTGTCACGGAACCGACGCGCTTTCCCCGTCAAATCGTAAAGCAGAGCTGATACGTGTTCGGACGAAACTTCAGGGGAGCGGCGCGATGGTGAAGGCGGGGAAAGCGGCAAGGAAGGTCGGCCCCCTGGCCACCTCGCCCAGCCACCTGATGCACCGCGCCCTGCAGCTGGCGCTCGACATCTATGCCGAGGAGACCGGCGCTGACGGCCTGACCCAGCGCCAGTTCGCGGTGCTGGAGGCGGTGTCGATCAAGGCCGGTCTGACCCAGACCGAACTGGTGCGGATGACCGGCATCGACCGCTCGACCCTGGCCGATCTGGTCACGCGCATGACCAGCAAGGGCCTGCTGGAGCGGGAACGCTCGACCCTGGACGCCCGCGCCAAGGCGGTGCGTCTGTCGGCTGAGGGCGCCGACCGTCTGGAGGCCGCGCGGCCGCTGGTCGAGGCCGCCGACAGGCGGATCATGGCCCTGCTGCCGAAGGGCCAGCGCGACACCTTCCTCAATCAGCTGGCCGATCTGGCCGCCGCCGCCGACGCCGCTCCCGACGCCGCCAAGGCCGAGGCCAAGGCCGCCAAGAAGGCGCTGAAGGCGGCCGAGAAGGAAGCGCGCAAGGCCGAGAAGGCGGCCAAAAAGGCCGAGCGTCCGGCCAAGCCTGCGAAGGTCAAGAAGCCCAAGCTGAAGCTGGTGGAGCCGGCCTAGCGCGTCTTGCGCAATCGCTTCGCGTTGGCCGTCGCCGTCTTGTGGATCGGGGCCAGCGCCTCGGCCTGGGCCTTCAGCAGTTCGCCGTTCAGGGTCATGGCCTGGGTCGCCGCCCGGCTCCACCAGCCCATCGCGTAGCTGAACTGGGCCTCGGCCGCCTGGCTCGGGGTGCGGGCCTGGGTCAAAGCCGCCGCCGCGCGCAGGGCATGAGCGCTCTCGTCCAGCGCCGCGCGCCCCAGCCGCTGGCCGATGGCTCCGGCGCTGGCGGCCATGGCGTCCGCGGAGGCGGACATCGCCTCGGTCTTCTCGGAACTCATCAGCGACAGCTCCTTGAAGTCCTGCCCCTTGGCGCTGGTCAGGCCCTCAGCCATCAGGCCGGTGCGGGCCGCGATGACCTCGGCCGAGGCGGCCAGGATCTCGGCGCCGACGACGGCGGCGCTGGCGGCTGTGGGCGTCCTGCGGGTCAGAGCGACGCTCCCGGCTGGGTCTCGGCGGCGAAGGCCGCGATGTCACTCAACAGGGCGGGGACCGCCGCGTCGATGATCTGCTGGCCCTTCTCAGGGCTGGCCTGAGCCGGGTCCGAGCCGATTCGGCCGTCCGGGAAGCGGGCGCGATAGTCCAGGGCGTCGCGGATCGGCCCGTTCGGCGCGATCTGGGGGCTGTAGTCGGCGGTCTTGATCCGCTCGGGATAGGCGGCCTGCGTGACCGCGATCTCGGACGGGGTGGCGTGCATGCCGTGGCCGGTCGGGAACAGGCGGTTGCACAGGCCATTGACGCCGGGCAGGTCCCACCAGTTCTTCAGCTTCAGGATGAAGGGCGGCTGAGCATATTCGCTCCCTATCGGGCGACGCGCGGCGTCGCCCTGCTTGAGGGCGCCGAAGCTCCACCCGGCGTAGATTTCCGAGATCGTCGCCTCGATGGTGGCGACATTGCCGCCGTGACCGTTCAGGAAGTAAATCCGCTCGAACCCGTGACGGTTCAGGGACGACACCCAGTCCGTGATTGCGGCCATGAAGGTCGAGGGGCGCAGGCTGATGGTGCCGGCGAAGGCCAGGTGATGCTGGGCCATGCCGATGTTGAACGTCGGGGCTACCATCAGGTTCGCATCGGTCTTTTCGGCCGCATGGGCGATGATCTCGGGGCACAGCCAGTCGGTGCCCAGAAGCCCCGTCGGCCCGTGCTGCTCGTTGGAGCCGATGGGCACGACCACCGTCTTTGACAGCGGGCCGCCGTCGTTCAGTCGCGCGTCGATTTCGGGCCAGGAGGACAGGTGGATCAGCATGAAGGCGGTCTCAAGCGACAGGGTGGGCGACTGTAGCGCGCCGGGCTCAGGAAGTCTTGGCGGCCGTGGCGGGCGGATGGGCGGCCATGAAGATGCGCGCAGCCTCTCTGGCGCGGCCTTGGCGTTTCTCGGCCTCCAGCTGCGGCACGTCCAGCATGGCGCGCAGATGGCCGTGGCCGAGCACAAGGCCGGCGAACATCTCGGCCGCCTCTTCCGGGTCGGCGACGCTCATCCGGCCCAGCCGCGTCTGTTCCGCCAGCCAGGCGGCCAGTTCGCGCAGGCTGCGACGCGGGCCGGCCTCATAGATGGCGTGGGCGATGTCAGGCGCCTCGACCGAGACCAGGGCGACCCCGCGCATCGAGCCGACCTTGTCGCCGCTGCACACCCGGTTCAGCAGCGTCAGGGCCAGGGCCTCCAGCACCGTCTGCGGATCGCCGGCGCCGCGCAGGGGGGCGACGATGTCTTCGACCCGCTTTGACGCCAGGGCCTGGGCGATCTCCAGCTTGGAGGCGAAGCGGTTGTAGACCGTCTGCTTGGAGACGCCGGCCAGTTTGGCGATCTCGTCCATTTTGGCCTGCAGCCCCTTGTCGGCGAACAGGGTCGCGGCGGCGTCCAGGATCGCCTCGCTCTTGCGTTCATCGACCTGTCCGAGACGGCGCGCCATCAGTGGACGTCCGAGGGCGGGGCGCCGGCCTGGCCCTTCACCGGCTGGGCGGCCAGGGTGACGAAGGCCGCGCCTGCGCACAGGATGGCCAGCAGGGCGAAGGCGTCGCCGAACGCCATCGTCGTCGCCTGTTTCTGCAACATTCCATAGATGGCCTTCATCGCCGAGGCGGCCGGGTCGATGGAGCCGGAGAACCGATGCGCCATGCCGGCCATCATGTTGCGCATCGCCTGGTCGCCCTGACCGATGGCGCTGGTCAGTTCGCTCATGTGCAGGGCGGTGTTGGACGTCAGGCTGGTGTTCAGGATCGCCAGGCCGAAGGCGCCGCCGACGTTGCGCGACAGGTTCACCAGCCCCGAGGCGTTCTTGACCATGTGCGGCGGCAGGGTCGCCATCGTCACCTGCTGGGACGCGATCATGGCCAGCATCACGCCGACGCCGCGGAAGGCCTGGACCGAGGCGAAGTTCCAGAAGCCCCAGTCGTCGGTGACGACGCGCGCCTCCCACATGCCCCAGGCGCACAGCATGAAGCCGCCGAACATCAGCACCCGCGCATCCAGCTTGCGCACCAGTCGACCGGCGAAGGGGCCGGTGGCGAACATGGCCAGGCCCGACACGACCATGGTGGTGCCGACCTCCGACGACGAATAGCCGAGCACGCGGCCCAGGAAGAGCGGCAGTAGGAAGGTGCCGCCGAACAGGGCGAACCCGACGATGAAGGTCATGATGAAACCGACCAGGAAGTTGCGATTGCCGAATGCGCGCAACTCCACGATCGGCTGGCGATAGGTCAGGGACCGCCAGATGAAGATCGGTCCGGCGACCGCCGCCACGACGGTCAGCAAAAGGATGTGGGTGTCGTCGAACCAGTCGTTCTTGGCGCCCTCTTCCAGCACGAACTGCATCGACATCAGAAAGGCCGCCATCAGGCCCAGGCCCCACCAGTCGAAGCCCTTTGCCAGCGACGGATCGCCCTTGTCGAAGTTGCCGTAGCGCCCGACTAGAAACAGCACCAGCAGGCCCGGCCCGACGTTGATGAAGAACAGCCATCGCCAGCTCAGCCACTCTGTCAGGTGCCCGCCCAGCGTTGGCCCGACGGTCGGCGCCAGGGTGACGATCAGGCCCATGACCACGCTGGCGGTGACGCGCTTGTCGGGCGGAAAGGCGGTGAAGGCGACGGCGAAGACGGTCGGGATCATGGCCCCGCCCACGAAGCCCTGGACGGCTCGGAACAGGATCATCATGTCGATCGACGACGACAGGCCCGTGGCGACGCTCATCAGCACGAAACCGGCACAGGAGACTAGGAACAGCCGCTGCGTCCCCCACAGCCGGGACAGGAAGCCCGATAGCGGGATCATCACCACTTCGGGGATCAGATAGGCGGTCTGGATCCAGCTGATCTCGTCGGCCGAGGCGCCGACCCCCGCCTGGATCTGGGGCAGGGAGGCGGCGACGATCTGGATGTCCAGAATGGCCATGAACTGGCCCACCACCATGCCGGCGAAGCCCAGCAGCAGCATGGTCCAGTTGATTTCGGGATGGCCGGCGACGGGACCCTTTTGCGCGACAGGGGCCCCGCCATCTGCGGCGGGGTTGGCGGCGGTCACTGGCCTGCGGCTCCGGTCGTCGTGGCGGCTTCGGCGAAGCTCTGGCCGCCCTGGCTCTTCAGGTCGATCTTGACGTCCACCGACAGGCCGGGACGCAGGGCCAGGCTGCGGTCTGCGCCGCTGACGACGATGCGGACCGGCACGCGCTGGGTGATCTTGGTGAAGTTGCCCGTGGCGTTCTCGACCGGGATCAGGGCGAACTCGGACCCGGTGGCGGGGGCGAAGCTGTCCACGCGGCCCTCGATCTTGCGGCCGGGGAAGGCGTCGGCCGAAATCTCGACCGTCTGGCCCAGGCGCACCTTGTCCAGCTGCGTCTCCTTGAAGTTGGCGACGATGTAGGTGTTGGTCAGGGGCACGACCGACAGCAGTTGCGTGCCGGCGTTGACATATTGGCCGGGCCGCACGCTGCGGGCGCCGACGACGCCGGCGACCGGGGCGCGGATGACGGTGCGCTCCAGCGCGATGCGGGCCTGTTCAACGACGGCGCGGGCCTGTTCGACGGCGGCGACGCTCTGCTGACGGGTCGAGCCCAGCACGCCGGCGGTGCGTTGTTCGGCGACCAGAGCGGCCTGGGCCTGCTGGACGCTGGCGGCGGCGGTGGCGGCCGAGGCGCGCTCGGTCTGGATGCGCTGCTGCGAGACCCAGCCCTGTTCGGCCAGCTTGCCGTAACGATTGACCTCGGCGCGGGCCAGGCCGGCCTGGGCGTTGGCCTGGGCGACGGAGGCGGCGCGGGCGGCGATGGTGGCCTGTTCCTGCTCGGCCTGGGCGTCGACATGGCCGACGGCGGCGATGGCGGCGGCCAGATTGGCCTCGGCCTGAGCGAGTTGAGCCTTCTGGTCGGAATCGTCCAGCTTGACCAGGATCTGGCCTGCTGCGACCCGCTGGTTGTCGCCCACCAGAACCTCGGTGACCCGACCGGACAGTTGCGGGCTGACCAGGGTGGTGTCGGCCTGGACGAAGGCGTTGTCGGTGCTTTCCCAACGCTGGCCGTTCACCCACCAGACGATGCCGCCCACGATCAGGGCCAGGCCGACGAGGGCGGCCGCAAACAGCGGCAGGCGTTTCTTGAGTTCAGGCGACATGGAATATCCGGGGGAGGTGCGGCGTTTTGAAGCGGCGCTAAAATGGACCGCGCCGTCCAAAAATCAATAGGCGACCGGACGGCGCCGATCACGACCTGTTTTCGTGTATGTCCTGACGCCATGAACGCCCGCATCTCAGCCTCCCAGCCGCTGCCGTCTCAGGTCGATGTCGTGGTGATCGGCGCAGGCTCAGCCGGCATCGCCGCCGCGCGTCGTCTGCTGCGGCCCGGCCTGTCGGTTCTGGTGCTCGAGGCTCGCGACCGGATCGGGGGGCGCGCCTGGACGGTTCGGGCCGAGGGCGAAGGCCTGGACATGGGGTGCGGCTGGCTGCATTCGGCGGACGACAATGTGCTGGCCGGACGGGTCGAGGCCGAGGGGCTGACGCTGGACCAGACCCCGCCGCCCTGGCGCACCCAGGCCTTCGACCACGAAATGACCCGGGCGGATCAGGCCGCGTTCGGCGAGGCCTTCGCCGCCTTCGACCAGCGGGTGAGCGAGGCGGCGTCGCTCGTCCGCGCGGGTGTGGGTGAGGATCGCCCGGCGTCGGACTTCTTCGATCCCGACTGCCGCTGGAACCCGCGCATGGACGCCATCTCGGGCGCCCTGAACGGCGCGCGGTTCGCCGAGGTGTCCAGCCTGGATTACGACGCCTATGGCGACACCGACGTGAACTGGCGGGTGCGGGAAGGCTATGGCCGGCTGATCGCCCGGCTGGGGCAGGCTGTTTCGTCCATCACGGTCACGGACTGCGCCGTCAGCTGCATCGACCGTTCCGGACCGGTGCTGCGGCTGGAGACCAATCGCGGTGAACTGACGGCGCGGATCGTCATCCTGACGGTGCCCAACAGCCTGATCGCCACTGAGGCGATCCGCATCGATCCGCCGGTTCCGGCCCTGCTCGAGGCGACGGCGGGCGTGCCGCTGGGCCTGGCGTCCAAGGTGCATATGACGGTGCGCGGCGCCGGCGATTTCCAGCCCGACACCCAGTTGTGGACCCGCACCGATACGGCCGAGACCGGCGGCTATCACCTGCGGCCTTTCGGACGGCCGATGATCGAGGCCTATTTCGGCGCCGACCTCGCCTGGGGGCTGGAGGCGCAGGGGCCGGCCGCCCTGTTCGACTTCGCCGTGTCCGAACTGGTCGCGGCCCTGGGATCGGAGATGCGCCGGCGCTTGGAGGCGGTCGCGATCAGCGGGTGGGGCGTCGATCCCTGGTCGCGCGGGGCCTATTCCCACGCCTTGCCGGGCCATGCGGCGGATCGGGCGAAGCTGCGCACGTCGGTCGAGGACCGCATTTTCCTGGCCGGCGAGGCGACCGCGCCAGTCTATTACGGCACGGCCCACGGCGCGTGGATGGAGGGCGAGCGCGCCGCCGACGTCGCCTTGACTCACCTGGGTCTTGACCCGCGTCGCCCCGAGGACGACAGCGAGGCATGAAGCCCGCCAAGGCCAAAAAGCCCGCCGCCAAGCCTGCCAAACGCCCGGCCGTGATGACCGGGGCGGCCATCCCCGTGCTGCGCTGGCCGCCCGACGAAGACCGCGTCGAGGCGATCTTCGAACGCCTGTCCGGCGTCATGCCGGAGCCCAAGACCGAGCTGGATTTCTCCAATCCCTTCACCCTGGTCGTCGCCGTCGCCCTGTCGGCCCAGGCGACGGACGTGTCGGTCAACAAGGCGACCGAGCGGCTGTTCAAGGTCGCCGACACGCCGCAAAAGATGCTCGCCTTGGGCGAGGAGGGGCTGATGCCCTACATCGCCTCCATCGGCCTTTATCGCGGCAAGGCAAGGAACGTCATCGCGCTAAGCCGCATCGTGCTGGACCAGCATGGGGGCGAGGTCCCGCTGAACCGCGCCGATCTTCAGGCCCTGCCCGGCGTGGGGCGAAAGACGGCCTCGGTGGTGCTGAACGAACTGGGAATCGAGGCGGCCATCGCCGTGGACACCCACGTCTTTCGCGTCTCGCACCGGCTAGGGCTGGCCAGTGCCGGAACGCCGGACAAGGTCGAGGCCCAGCTGTTCAAGGTCGTGCCGGAGGACTGGCTGCCCAAGGCGCACCACTGGCTGATCCTGCACGGCCGCTACACCTGCACGGCGCGCAAACCCAAATGCCTGTCCTGCATCATCGCCGACCTGTGCCCGTCGCGGGCAGGCCTGATGGCGCTGGGCGAGGCGGCGGGCTAGATCCCCGGAGCGGCGTCGGGGCCGTGGGTCAGCTTCTCGGCCAGGGCCTTCAGCACGCGAAGTGCGGCAGCCATATCCTCGTCCGAAACGCCTTCAAACATTCGTTCGCGCATGGCCGCGGCATGGATCTCGAACGCCTCGATTTCGGCGCGCCCGGCCGGCTCTATCTGGATCAGCCATGACCGGCCGTCTCCAATCATCCGACGCCGGCTGACCATGCCGTCCTTCTCGAGTCTTTGCACCAGACGGGTCAGCGACGCGCCGGACAGCTCCATCCTGTTCGCCAACTCCGAAAGCGTCAGGCCCTTGGGCTCGTCCGCCAGGAAATAAAGCACCACGGTCGGCGCGCCCGTGTGTCCGGACTCTCGGAACAGATCAGCGACACGTAACTTCCATCGCTTGGCCGTCACCATCAGCGTCATGGCGACGTCGAGCTGAAGGGCGCTGCGTTGATCTGACGACAGCAGGTGGGGGCGTTGCGACAAATATGACCTCATGGAACCAGCGGGCGGCGTAACGGCTTTAAGGCGGCTAAAGCTAGACCGCAGAGGAATATTCTCCCCCAGGTTGAGCCTTTAGCGCGCTAACCATGCCGACACCTGATTTAAAGTGTTGATGTGGCATTAACGTTCATCTCAGCACGAAAGATTTTTGCATTGCGCCTTTTCGCCAAAAACAGAGATGACAAGACGCTCAACGAGCTGCGCAACATGATGGCTGCCGTCAGTCGCTCTCAAGCAGTCATCCAGTTCGATCTGGATGGCGTCATTCTGGAGGCGAATCAGAACTTCCTATCAGTGGTGGGATACGAAATGTCCGAAATCGTCGGACGTCACCACAAGATCTTCGTCGATCCGGCCGAGGCGCAGACGCCGGCCTATGCCGAGTTGTGGCGAAAGCTGAACGCCGGCGAGTTCGTGGCGGACAAGTTTGTGCGCTACGGCAAGAGCGGCCAGCGGGTGGTGATCGAGGCCAGCTACAACCCGATCCTGGACAGCGACGGCCGCCCCTACAAGGTGGTCAAGTTCGCCACTGACGTCACCGCCGTCGAGGAAGAGCGCGAGCGCCGCGCCGAGGCCGATCGTCAGGCCGCCCAGGTCCAGGCCGCCGTCGTTGAAGGCACGGCCAGGGGCTTGTCGGCCATGGCCGCCGGCGATCTGTCCTATCGCATCCAGGACGACTTCCCGGGCGACTACGCCGTCCTTCGCGACAACTTCAACCAAGCCATGGCGACGCTGGATCAGGCGCTGGGCGTAATCGGCGTCAACGCCGGGTCGATGCAGTCGGGCGCCCATGAGATCGGCAGCGCCGCCGAAGATCTGTCGCGTCGCACCGAACAACAGGCCGCCAGTCTGGAAGAGACGGCCGCCGCGCTGGACCAGATCACCGCCACCGTGCGCAAGACGGCTGAGAACGCCCAGGCTGCCGACACTGTTGTGACTCAAAGCCGGACCCAGGCCGAGACCGGCGGCGCGGTGGTCCAGAAGGCCGTCGCGGCCATGGGCGAGATCGAACGGTCCTCGAACGAGATCAGCCAGATCATTGGCGTGATCGACGAGATCGCCTTCCAGACCAATCTCCTGGCGCTGAACGCCGGTGTCGAGGCCGCCCGTGCGGGCGAGGCCGGCCGTGGCTTCGCTGTCGTCGCCTCCGAAGTGCGCGCCCTGGCCCAGCGGTCGGCGGAATCGGCCAAGGAGATCAAGACGCTGATCTCGGCCAGCTCCACCCAGGTCAAGGACGGGGTGCTTCTGGTGCGTCAGTCGGGCGAGGCCCTGACCGGCATCGCCGGCCGCATCGAGGAGATCACGACCTTGATGGGCGAAATCCGGGCCTCGACCCAGGAGCAGGCGGTGGGTCTGGCCGAGGTCAATACCGCCGTGAACCAGATGGATCAGGTCACCCAGCAGAACGCGGCCATGGTCGAGCAATCGACCGCCGCCAGCCTGAGCCTGAGCCGTGAGGCCGCCGAACTGGCCGATCTGGTCGGCCGCTTCGAGACCAGCCAGGTCGCCGCAGCCCCGACGCCGATCCACGCGTCTCCCGTCCAGCAGATGAAGGCGCGGGTCGAAAGCTTCGCTCGGGCCCACGCCGCGCCTGCTCGCGCCCGCATGGCGGCCTGCGGGGGCGGGCGGGCCGCTGCGGCCGCCGTTCAGTCGGACTGGGAAGAGTTCTGAGCTCCAGGGCCGGTTCGGGCGCGGTTCAGCACGAGGCGGCCTAGGTCTCCAGCCGCGCTTTCACGGCCTCGGCGAAGCCGGCGCCGTTCGCGGGGTCGTGGTCCAGATAGAAGTCCGGCTCAATCAGTTCGGCCTCCATCAGCACCCATTGTCCGGCGTCATCGCGCGCCATGTCGATGCGGGCGTAGAGCAACGGTTCGTCGATGGCGGCCAGCACCTGCTCAGCCAAGACCATCGCCGCCGCGTCCGGCGTCACCGCCTTATAGAGGCCGCCGAACTGGACCTGGATGCGGAAGTCGCCGGCCACCGGGCGCTTGTTGACCGCATGGCTGAACCGGCCGCCGAAGAACAGCAGCGAGGTCTCGCCCTCGGTCTCGATCGACTTCAGATAGGGCTGGATCATCGCCACGCCCTCGGGCGCATCGCTCAACACCTCGCCTGGCGTCAGCCGCAGGGTGCGAAACGCCCCGGCCGACACCGTCGGTTTGACGATCAGCACCGGCGCGCCGGTCTCGGCGAAGGCGGCGTCCACCTGATCCTGGGTCACGCGGTCGGTCCAGCGCGTCGGCGGGATCGGTACGCCCTTGGCCGCCAGCCGCGCCAGATAGGCCTTGTCCGAGTTCCAGCGCAGCACCTCGGGGGGATTGGCGACCGCCAGATCGGCCTCGCGCCACGTCGCGCAGGCCTTCAGCCAGCGCCCATGATCGCGGTGATAGCCCCAGGCGATGACCGGCAGGATCAGGTCATAGGCCTTGAGGCCCGACGCGTCCCCGACATGATCGGTCCAAGGCGTGTCCGTGACCGTCGCGCCCGTGCTCTCCAGCGTCGCCTTCAACCGTTCCAGCACCTCGGGCCAGCGGCCGACATAGGTCTTGTCGGCGGGATCGGGGGTCAGGACGGCGATCTGGGTCATGCAGTCCTCATAGCGAAGCGACGCAAAGCATATAAGGGCTTCCTTATGTGATTTCGGGTGACGTGCGGGCATTGACCGGCTAAGGCGCGACCATGACCCAGAACACCGCCCAATATGATGTCTGCGCCGTCGGCAACGCCATCGTCGATGTCCTCAGCCCCTGCGACGCCGCCTTCCTGACGGCCCAGGACCTGGCGCCCAACTCCATGCAGTTGGTCGACGCCGAACGCAGCGCCGCCCTGTATGACGCCATGGCGCCGGGCGTGGAGGCCTCGGGCGGATCGGCCGGCAACACCGTGGCGGGCGTCGGCTCGTTCGGCGGCCGCGCGGCCTATATCGGCAAGGTCGCGGACGATACCCTGGGCCAGGTCTTCACCCACGACATCCGCGCCGCCGGCGTCCACTTCGACACGCCTGTCCAGACGGGCGGGGCGGACCAGGGCTTCGGCACCGGTCGCTGCCTGATCAACGTCCTGTCTGACGGGGCGCGCACCATGGCGACCTTCCTGGGGGCCGCGAACCAGTTGTATGCCGACGACATCGACGAGGCCCTGATCGGCGCCAGCGAGATCGTCTATCTGGAAGGCTATCTGTTCGATCCGGCGCCCGCCCGCGCCGCCTTCGAACGCGCCGCCGCCGCCGCGCACAAGGCGGGCCGCAAGGTGGCCATCACCCTGTCGGACACCTTCGTGGTCGCCCGCTGGCGCGCCGAACTGCTGGACTTCATCACCCAGTCCGCCGACATCGTCCTGGCCAACGAAGCCGAACTGGGCGCCCTGTTCGAGACCGAAGATTTCGACGTCGCCGCCGCGAAACTGGCCGCCATCGTCGAGATCGCCGCCGTCACGCGCGGCGAGCACGGCTCGGTCGTGATCCGTGGCGAAGAGCGCGTGGTGGTCGCCGCCTATCCGGTCGCCAAGGTCATCGACACCACCGGCGCCGGCGACCAATACGCCGCCGGCTTCCTGCTGGGCCTCGCGCGCGGCCTGACGCTGGAAGAGGCCGGCAAACTGGGCTCCCTGGCCGCCTCCGAAGTCATCGCCCACTGGGGCCCGCGCCCGATGGTGAAGCTGGTCGATCTGGCTTCCGAGCACGGGCTGAAGATCTGAACCCGTCTCCCCGAGGGGAGAAGAACGCCGTCTTCAGCTTTTCCACCTCAGCGTCGTGGGCTGGATCGGATTGACGAACGGCCGATCCTCGGCGCGGCTCCTGGCCCATTCGCGCTTTAGCTGCTGATACCATTTGGCCTGTTTGTCGGCGTCGTCGATCCAGATCAGGGCGGGGTCGTAGCGCAGGCCCTCGTTCTGCAGGTTCACCATGCCGCCGTCCTGCTTCAGGAAGGCGACGACCCCCATCCGCAGGAAGGGTTTGGCCAGGCCGAACACCCAGTGGTCGGACCAGAAGATCTGGGTGATGCGCGTCTTGGTGTCGGTGATCGGCGTCAGGCAGGTCAGGGCCAGGACCTGTTTTTCGCCCACCTGAATGTGCTCCCAGCGGAAGCCGGGCAGGCGGAAGGTGATCTCGGTCGCGGGGGCGCCGCCCAGGATCTTGTAGAGGCGGCTGTTGGACGAGGGCGCATGGCGCACCATGGCCCAGCCAAATTCGGTCGGGGCGAAGGCCTTGGATTTCTCGTGCATCGAATGTTCGGACCGCCACCACCATTGCTGGTGGACGTAGGGACCGTGGGCGGGGTCCATCAGGCCGACGACCGCGTGGTCGATATGGCTGTCGAAATCCATCGCCTCGACCAGCTTGGCATCGCCGCCGACCACGCCGGGGAAGACGGGCGGCTCATGGTCCGGCTCCAACGGATTGCGGGCGTCCGACGCCATCCAGACGAAGACGATGCCCTGGCTTTCGCGCACCGGATAGGACCGCACGCGGATGCGGTTCGCCTCGAACGCCTGATCCTCGACCAGCGAAGGAATGGCGGCGCAGACGCCGTCGGGACGGAAGCGCCAGCCGTGATAGGGACATTCGACTGTCTCGCCCTCGCCGGGCTTTTCGACCAGCTTGCCGGCCGACAGGGGCGCGGCGCGGTGGGGACAGATGTCGCGCATCGCATAGACCTGGCCGGCGCGGGTGCGGCCGATCAGCACCGGCTCGCCCATGATTTCGTAGCGTTTCAGGCTGGCCGCAGCGACGTCGCGGCCCAGGGCGACGAAATACCAGGCGTCGGTGACGAACCCCTTGCCGAACGGCTGCGCGCCGGCTTTTGAAGGGGCGGGTTCGACCTGGGGGGACTGGACGGGAGCGGCGTCGGCGGGCTTCATGCCGACTGTCTATCAGAGCCGCGCGGCGCCTGTCTCATGTCACCTGACAGAGAACTTTACATATCAAAGTCTGCGCGGCATAAGCGGGCGTCAAAGGGGAGTTTGATCATGACCATCGCATCCATTCTGAACCGCACCGTCGGCGCCGCAGCGGCCGCCGCCCTGCTGTGTGTCGCACCGGCCGCCCTGGCGCAGGACGGGCATGGCGTCCACGCGGAGGCGGGTCACGCCCACGGCCACCAGCATGCCGATTTCCAGTCCGACCGCATCCACGTTCGCGTCGATGGCGACATGGACGGGCGTGACATCATCCTGATCCCCGGCCTCAGCTCGTCGCCCGAGGTCTGGCAGGGGACGGTGGATCATCTGACGGCGCAGGACGGCGTGGGTTGGCGTGTGCACCGCATTCATGTGCAGGGCTTCGCCGGTGCGCCGGCCGAGGGCAATGCGCAGGGCGCGACCCCTTCGCCCGTCGCTGCGCCCGTCGCCGAAGAGATCGCCCGCTACATCCGCGAAAAGGGCCTGACCAAGCCCGTCGTCGTCGGCCATTCGATGGGCGGGACCATCGGCATGATGCTGGCCGCGCGCCATCCCGATGCGGTCGGCAAACTGATGGTCGTGGACATGATTCCCTTCATGGGCGCGATGTTCGCCACGCCGGGCGCCTCGGCCGAAAGCGTGACCCCGGTTGCGGACCAGATCTGGGCTGCCCAGGCCAACAGCCCGCGCGAGGCCTACGTCGCCCAGGCGACCGCCAGCATCAACGGCATGATCAACACCGAAAGCCGTCGCGCCGAGGCGTTGGAAGACATGCGCGAAAGCGACCAGAAGGTCTCGGCCGCCGCCTTCCGCGAACTGATCACGACGGACCTGCGTCCCGAACTGTCCAGGATCACCGCCCCGACCGAGGTGGTGTACGCCAAGTTCAACGATCCGCGCATGACGCCCCAGATCACCGACAGCATCTATCAGATGTCCTATGCCGGCCTGCCGGGCGTGACGCTGAAACGGATCGACGACAGCGCCCACTTCATCATGTTCGACCAGCCCCAGGCCTTCTACGCCGACCTGGACGCCTTCGTGGCGAAATAGGCGCCATGACCCACCCGTCCGCGAAGCGGATCGTGGGCCTTTATCGGGACAAGGCCGACGACTGGGTCCGGGATCGGGGCGCGACCCTTTATTCCGGCGACGGCGGGGTGGACGAAGCGATATGGCTAGACCGCTTCGTTGCGGACTTGCCTGCAGGCGCATCTATTCTGGACGTCGGCTGCGGTTCGGGCTGGCCGATCGGGGCCGCCCTGCTGGAGCGGGGACATCAGGTGACGGGCATGGATGCGTCGCCGGGCCTGATCGCCCATGCTCAGGCGACGCTGCCGACAGGGGTGTGGTCGGTCGCGGATATGCGCGATGCGTTTCCGCCGGGTCCGTTCGACGGCGTTCTGGCTTGGCACAGTCTGTTTCATCTTAGCCCCGACGATCAGAGCAAGGTGCTGCCGAAGCTGGCCGCGAGCGTCGCCGAGGGCGGGCGGCTGATGTTCACCTCTGGCCAGGCGCACGGCGAGATCATCGGCGACTGGCGGGGCCAGCCGCTCTATCACGCCAGTCTGGACCCGGAGGCCTATCGCGCCCTGCTGGCCGACGCCGGATTGCGCGTCGAATACGATGGGGCGGAAACCGGCGTGTGGCTGGCCCGGCGCGCCTTTCTTTCGGCGAAATAGCCGCTCACGATCCCGTGAAGTCGGCGGGACCGTTTCGGCGGGCGTTCATACGCGATACACAGCCGATGAACGAGAACTCGCCCAGCGCGGCATCTGAAGGACGGACATGGCGGGACCGGTGAATGCGGGCGGACCACAGGCGCAGGGCAAGCCCCGCCGGTCGGCCCTGGGACGGTTGTTTTACTGGAGCGCCGTGCTGGCGGTCTGGGGGCTGATCTTCCTGGTCGTCTTCTTCGCCGTCTTCGCGCGCGGCCTGCCGGACACCTCCAGCCTGTATCAGGTCGATCGCCAGCCCTCGATCACCTATCTGGATCGCAATGGGGCGCTGATCGCGACGCGAGGCACCCAGATGGCGCCGCCCGCCGATCTGGACGCGCTGCCGGACTATGTGCCGGCCGCCTTTATCGCGATCGAGGACCGGCGCTTCTACCACCACCCCGGCTTCGACCCCATCGGCATGATGCGGGCGATGGCGACCAACGTCCGCGCCGGGCGGGTGGTGCAGGGCGGCTCGACCCTGACGCAGCAACTGGCCAAGAACCTGTTCCTGACGCCCGACCAGAACATGCGCCGCAAGGTGCAGGAGTTGATGCTGGCCGTCTGGCTGGAGATGAAATTCTCCAAGAAGGAGATCCTGGCCCTGTATCTGAACCGGGTCTATTTCGGTGCCGGCGCCTATGGGATCGAGGCGGCGTCGCAACGCTATTTCGACAAGTCGGCCAAGAACCTGACGGTCGGAGAGGCCGCGCTGCTGGCGGGCCTGCTGAAGGCGCCCTCGCGCTATTCGCCGGTGTCCGAGAGCGAGCGCGCCGCCGCCCGCGCCACCGTCGTGCTGAACGAGATGGAAGAGGCCGGCGTCATCACCGCCGCCCAGCGCGAACAGGCCGTGACCCACCCGGTCATCGTCTCGCGCACTCTGGCGACCCAGCACGCCCAGTATTTCATCGACTGGCTGGACAAGTCGATCCGCAGCCTGGTCGGCGAACCGACCGAGGACATGGTGGTCGAGACCACGCTGGACCTGACGCTGCAGACGGCGGCCGAGCGGTCGGTGCGCCGCATCCTGGATCGCGACGCCGGCAAGGGCGTGCAGCAGGCGGCCCTGGTTGCGCTGGACGGCGACGGCCGGGTGCGCGCCATGATCGGCGGCTCCTCCTATGCCGACAGCCAGTTCAACCGCGCCGTCGACGCCAAGCGCCAGGCGGGTTCGGCCTTCAAACCCTTTGTCTACCTGGCGGCGGTCGAGGCCGGCTATACGCCCCAGACCCCGGTGGTCGATCAGCCGATCACCATCGGCAACTGGTCGCCCCGCAACTATTCCGGCACCTTCAGCGGCAACATGACCCTGGCCCAGGCCGTAGCCCAGTCGACCAATACGGTGGCGGCCTATGTCGCCGATCAGGTCGGGCGCGACAGCGTGGCCCGCGCCGCGCGGCGTCTGGGCATCGAAAGCCGCATCGGTCTGGAGCCGGCGATGGCGCTGGGCGCGGTCGAGGTCTCGCCGATCGAGATGGCCACCGCCTACGACGCCTTCGCCAACGGCGGCCGCCGCGTCGACGCCTATGGCATCAGCCGTATCCGCACGCCCCAGGGCCGCGTCATCTATCAGCGCCAGTCGGGCCAGAGCGGCCAGGCGATCAACAATCCGTCGCTGTACTACATGAACCAGATGCTGCGCGGCGTGGTGACCAGCGGCTCGGGCCGGTCGGCGGCGATCTCGGGCCGCGACCTCGCGGGCAAGACCGGCACGACCTCGGATTACAAGGACGCCTGGTTCGTCGGCTATACCGGCGGCTTCGTCACCGCCGTCTGGGTGGGCAAGGACGACAACACCGCCATGCGCGGTGTGACCGGCGGGTCGTCGCCCGCCGCCATCTGGAAGGGCTTCATGGAGGCGGCCCTGCCGCGCCTGGACGCCCCCGCCATCCCCAATGGTCCGCCCATGCCCGAAGGCTGGGTCGCGCCCGATCCGGTCGGCGATCTGATGAGCGGGCTGGACCAGAACGGCCTGCCCATCGAACCTGTCGATCCCTTGGCTGGCGAACCCTATGTCCCGGACGACCAGGCGCCGATGCAGCCGCCGTCGCCGCAGCCGTCCAGCCCGGCGTCACCCAAGGGCGGCTATCGCGATGCGCCGAACCCGCAGCAGCCCGAAGGCCGTCCAGCGCCGGAGCGAAAGGGCGACGCCCTGTTCTTCTGATCGCGACGCCAACGGCGCAAAAAAGGGAGGCGACCCGGCGGTCGCCTCCCTCTGCATTTCAGGCGTGGGTCAGCGGGGGCAGGACAGGTCGCCTTCCTGACATTGGCTGAGGGTCCGCAACTGGCGTGTCCGCTCCGTCGTCAGACGCGCAAGGCAGGTCGAATGCACCATCGGATAGGCGGAACCGCCCTGAACGCCGGACGCCTCGAACCGGCATTGCTGATCGCGGAAGCTGATCCAGGTGCGTTGGGCGGTGCGCAGCAGGGTGCGGCTGGCGGGCGACATTCGTCCCATCGTCGTCGTGTACTGGCTGTTCAGCGCCCGATCGGCGCGCTGAAGTTCCTGGGCGGCGTTGGCGTTCATCGTGGCCTGCGACTGGGCGCTGGCAGATGAGGCGGCGGCAGCGGCGAGGCCGAGCGCGATCGATAGGGTGATCATCGTTTTCATGGGGCGTTCCTGAGTGGACGGGTCATGCTGAAACGTGCCCGGCCGCTGGGGTTTCCGCCTATCGCCCCACGGCGTGCAGCGCGGCGCCGTAGTCTTTCAGCCATTTCCGCCAAGGCTTGTGATCCCCGACCAGCCGTTCGACCACGGACCAGTAGGCCGGGCTGTGGTCGGCGTGGACCAGGTGGGCGACCTCGTGGGCGGCGAGGTAGTCGATGACCGGGGGCGGGGCCATGATGACGCGCCAGGAATAGCGGATGGTACGGTTGTGCGGGCTGCACGAGCCCCAGCGCGACCGGGTGTCGGCGATGCCCATCTTGACCGGGCCCTGGCCAAGCGCGCGCAGATGGTGGTCGGTGCGTTCCAGAAGCGTCTCGCGCGCCTCGCGCTTCAGCAGGTTCTCGACGCGGCGGGCGTAGGCCTCGCCGTCGCCGCCCGAGCGGATGATCGTTCCGTCCTCAACCAGGCGTGCGGCGCCCGCGCCGGGCACGGCCTCCAGCCGCACGGGCCTGCCGCGCAGGGAGATGACCTGGCCCGGTTCCAGCGGGCGGCTCTTGGGGCGGACGGCCAGGCGTTCGCTGATCCAGACGGCCTTGGATCGGGCGAAGGCGACGGCTTGGCTCAGGCCGCGCTCGGTCGGGGCGATGACCACGGCCTCGCCGGCGCGCGCGTCGATCCGCACCGACAGACGCCGGGCGCGCGGATTGACCGAAAGTCTTAGAACGGGACCAGCGCCGGCCCCGCTTTCGTCAAGCGGCAGCCGCTGACCGTTGCGGTACGCCACCGGCGGCCTCGTTCTGGGCGATGAAATCGCGCACGCGGGGATAGATCTCGTCACGGAAGCGACGGCCGTTGAACACGCCGTAATGGCCCACGCCCGGCTGGACGTAGAGGACGCGGCGATCCTCGGGGATATTGGGGCACAGGCCGTGCGCGGCCTGGGTCTGGCCGACGCCGGAGATGTCGTCCTTCTCGCCCTCCACTGTCATCAGGCCGATGTCGGTGATCATGGACAGATCGACCTTGCGCCCGCGATGTTCCAAAAGGCCCCGCGCCAGCAGATGCTGCTGGAAGACGATGTCGATGGTCTGGAGGTAGAACTCTTCGGTCAGGTCCAGCACCGACAGATATTCGTCGTAGAATTCCTCGTGCTTTTCGACCTCGTCGCCGTCGCCGGCGATCAGGCTGGTGAAATAGTTCCAGTGGGCGTCGCGGTGGCGATCCTCGTTCATCGACATGAAGCTGTAGAGCTGGACGAAGCCCGGATAGACGCGCCGTCCGAAGCCCGCATAGGGCAGGGGCACGGTGTGGATCATGTTCGACTTGAACCAGGTGAAGGGCTTTTCCTCGGCCAGCTGGTTGGTCACGGTCGGCGACAGGCGCGCGTCGATGGGCGACCCCATGAAGGTCATCGACAGCGGACGGTTTTCGTCCTCGTCCTCGGCCATGACCGCGCCGGCGGCCAGAACGGGCGGGCCGGGCTGGCACACGCCGACGACGTGCGCACGGCCGCCGATCTCGGCCAGCATCAGCCGGACGTGGTCGATGTAGTCGAAGAAGTCGAACCGCCCCTCAAGCATCGGCACTTGGCGGGCGTTGACCCAATCAGTGACATAGACGTCGTGGTCCTGAAGGAAGGCCTCGACCGTGCCGCGCAGCAAGGTGGCGTAGTGGCCCGACAGCGGGGCCACGATCAGGACGGCCGGGCCAGAGGCGGGCTTTTTCGCGCGCTTCAGATCGCCGATGTTGCGGGCGAAGCGAACCAGGCGGCACCATGGGCTCTGCCAGATCACCTGTTCGGTGGTGCGCACCGGCTTGCCGCCGATGTCGATGGTTTCCAGCTTCCAGGCCGGCTTGCCGTAGCGCCGCGTCACGCTCTCGAATAGTTCGGCCGAGGCGTAGGCCGTGCGGCCGATGGCGGTGTCGGCCGCCGGGTTGAACGGCGAGGTCCAGAAGCTGCGGGCCAGTTGCGCGCCTACCCGGAACGGCAGGGCCGACTGGTAGGCGAGTTCATGAAAGGCGTAGAGCATGACGATCCGATACGGCCGAGCGCCGTTTGTGCAGGGCAACATATAATGCATCACCCTGCAAAAGGATTATGGGATCGCCGCTAACCCCGCGCCATCGCCTGTTCGATGATCCTCGTCGTCTTGTCCGGCCCCATTCCATAGGCGACGGCGGTGCGGAACTTTCCGTCAGGGCCCATCAGATAGACGGTCAGGGAATGGTTCATCGTATAGCCCTCGCCCTCGCCGACCTTCTGATAGAAGGCGCGGTAGGCCTTGGCGGCCGTCGCCACCTGTTCGGGCGTGCCCGTCAGGCCGATGGTCCCCTTGGGAAAGCCGTCGGACGACAGATAGTCCTTCAGCGCCTGGGGCGTGTCGCGTTCAGGGTCAATGCTGACGAAGACGATCTGCAGATTGTCCGCCTTGTCGCCCAGCCGCTGCTGCACCGCGCCCAGCTCGGCCAGGGTGGTCGGGCAGAACTCGGGGCAGTAGGTGAAACCGAAGAAAACCAGGCTCCATTTGCCGTTCAGCATCGTCTGATCGACGGGCCGCCCATCCTGATTGACCAGTTTGAAGTCGCCGCCGACCAGGGGTTGGCCGGTCGACGTCACCTCGGCGCCGTCTGACGTGGACGTCCTGCCGCTGACCACCACGACGGTGATGATGGCGAGCGCCACGGCGATGGCGATGCAGGCGCCCGCGAACAGCAGGATGGAACGACGCGGCATGACGGCCTCTCACGAAACGGATGTGATCGGTCTATAGAAGGCGTGTGACCTCGACAGAAGCCCGCATGGCGCCGCATGGCGTATCCTCTTCGGAGCCGTTGAACGGCTGGAGCGATGCGCCGCGTCGCGGTCGGGGGTTTTCGCTGCGGACCCTGATCGTTCTGCGCTGGCTGACGATCATCGGCCAGAGCGCGGCGATCCTGACGGCGCATCAGGGGCTGCATTTTCCCCTGCCGCTCTGGCCCTGCCTGATCGTCATCGCCATCAGCGCGGCGGTGAATGTGGGGGCCATGGCGCGGGTGCGCCGGCTGGAGGCCAGCCTGCCGGACGGGCGCACGACGGCGATCCATCTGGGCTTCGACATCTTCCAGCTGGGCGTGCTGCTGGGTCTGACCGGCGGGCTGGAGAACCCGTTCTGCCTGCTGCTGGTCGCGCCCGTCACCATCGCTGCGGCGGCCCTGCCGGCGCGTCAGGCCCTGATGCTGGGCGTGCTGGCCCTGATTGCGGTCGGGGTGCTGTTCTTCTGGTCCGAGCCCCTGCCGTGGCGGCCGCACGAGAACTTCCACCTGCCGACGCTTTATCGTCTCGGCATGGCCATGGCCCTGGTGACCGGCGTGGTCTTCACCGCCGGCTACGCCTGGCGGGTGGCGGCCGATGCGGAGAAGCTGGAGCTGGCCCTGGCGACCACCCAGGACGTGCTACAGCGCGAACAGAGGCTGGCGGCGCTGGGCGGGCTGGCGGCGGCGGCGGCGCATGAGCTGGGCACGCCGCTGGCGACCATTCAGGTGGTGGCCAAGGAGCTTCAGCGCGCCTCAGCCCCCGACAGCGACGCAGCCGAGGATGCGGCCCTGATCCTGCAACAGGCCGAACGGTGCCGGGGCATCCTGACCCAGCTGTCGCAGCAGCCCGAAGGCGATGACGCCCTCTATGCCGACGTCTCGCTGAAGGCCCTGCTGGAAGAGGTGGTGGAGCCGCATCGGGGCTTCGACCTGGCCTTCGATGTTCTGGTCAAGACGCCGCCGGGTCAGCCTGCGCCGCGCGTGCGCCGGATGCCCGAGGTGATCCACGGCCTGTCCACCCTGGTCGAGAACGCCGCCGATTTCGCCAAGACCACGGTGCGGGTCCAGGCGGTGGTGGACGCCGGCTGGATCGAGATCGAGATTCTGGACGACGGGCCGGGCTTCGCGGGCGACATCCTGCCCCGGCTGGGCGAGCCCTATGTGACCAGTCGGCCCCAAGGCAAGGCGCGCCAGGCCCTGGCCGCCCAGATCGCCGCCGCCGCCCGACCCTCCAAGCCTCGCGCCCCCGTATCTGGAGTGATCGAGCCGCCCATCGCCCCCAGCCAGGGCGGCATGGGCCTAGGCTTCTTTATCGCCCGTACCCTTCTGGAACGGACCGGCGGCTCGGTCAGCGTGGGCCAGGGCCTGCCGCAATTGGACGCCAAGGGTGCACTGCGTGGCGCGCGCGTGGCGGTGCGCTGGGCGCGGCCGGCGCTGGAGGTCGCGGCATGAGCGGATTGGGTCGAAGCGTCGCAGGCGGAACCTTGGCCTTGACCCGCGCGCTACCCGTCCCGACTTGAAGCGGCAGGAGAGAGAAACGCATGTCAGAACTCGAAGCCCGCATCGCCGCCCTGGCCGACAAGTCCCTGCTGCTGCTGGATGACGACCAGGCCCTGCGCACCCGGATGGGGCGGGCGTTGGAGGCGCGCGGCTTTCAGGTGACGACCGCCGAATCCGTCGCCGAGGCGATGCAGCTGCTGCGCGACAAGGCCCCGGCCTTCGCCGTGCTGGACATGCGGCTTGAGGACGGCAACGGCTTGAAGATCGTCGAGTCGGTGCGCGAAAAGCGCGAGGACGCCCGCATCGTCATGGTGACCGGCTACGGCGCCATCGCCACGGCGGTCGCGGCGGTCAAGGCTGGCGCCGTCGACTATCTGTCCAAGCCCGCCGATGCGGACGACGTGGTCAAGGCCCTGCTCGCCACCGGCGATTCGCCCGAACCGCCCGAAAACCCCATGAGCGCCGACCGCGTCCGCTGGGAGCATATCCAGCGCGTCTATGAGCTGTGCGACCACAATGTCTCGGAGACGGCGCGCCGTCTGGGCATGCACCGCCGCACCCTGCAACGCATCCTGGCCAAACGCGCCCCGCGATAGAGCAGCGCTTCAGTCCTCGTCGTCGTCCTCGACCACGTCGGGGATTTCCGGGGTGACGACGGTCGGGGCGATGGTCTTGATCTCGCCCAGCTTGGCGCCGGGGAAGGCCTGAAGCACCGCCTGGACGAAGGGATTGGCCTCGACCTCGGCGCGTTCGGCGGCACGGGCCTTTTTCTGGATCTCGATGACCGTCTCGGCCCCGCCCTGGCCGTTGGCGGCGATCAGCCAGGTGCGGCCGGTCCATTCGCGCAGGCGGGCCGACAGCTTTCGCGCTAGTTCGATCGGCGCGCCCTGGACGCTTTCATAGACGATGGCGCCGGGCTTGAACGAGACCGGCTTCACATACCGCTCCACGTCCATCTGAAGCCCAACCTCGCGCTTCTCGCCGATCAGGGCGACGACCTGTTCGAAGGTCTGCGGATCGGGCAGGGCAGGCGCCATCACCGGCCGCGTCGCCAGCTGCGCCGAGGTGCCGCCGCCGCCTCCGCCGCCTCCACGCGGGGCCGAGCCGCCGCCGATGGGTTCGCCGGACTGCAGCCGCTTCAGCGCTTCTTCCGGTCCGGGCAGGTCGGCGGCGTAGGCCAGGCGCACGATCGCCATTTCCACCGCATCAGCCGGATTGGGCGCGCGCCGCACCTCGTCCAGCGCCTTCAGCAGCATCTGCCAGGTGCGCGACAGGGTCGCCGCCGGAATGGCCGCACCCAGGGCGGCCAGCTTCTGCGCCTGATCGTTGGGCAGGCGCGTCGCGTTCGGCCCCAGCATCTTGGCGACCGAGGCGGCGTGGCAGTGCTCCAGCAGGTCGTTCGTCACCTGCACCGGATCGGCGCCGAAGCCATACAGGGTGCGGAAACTCTCCAGCGCCTCGGGCGTGCGGCCGGCCATGACGCTTTCGAACAGGGCGATGGTCTGGGTCCGGTCGGCCAGGCCCAGCATGTCGCGCACCGTTTCGGTCTTGACCGTCTCGCCCCGCTCGGCCTGGACCAGGGCCTGGTCCAGCAGCGACAGGCCGTCGCGCACCGACCCCTCGGCCGCGCGCGAGATCAGGGCCAGGGCGTCGGTCTCGATCTTCATGCCTTCGCGGTCGGCGATCCGGCCCAGGTGTTCGACCAGGATTTCCGGCTCGACCCGGCGCAGGTCGAAGCGCTGGCACCGGCTCAGGATCGTCACCGGCACCTTGCGGATTTCGGTGGTGGCGAAGATGAATTTGGCGTGGGGCGGCGGCTCTTCCAGCGTCTTCAGCAGGGCGTTGAACGCCTGCGTCGACAGCATGTGGACCTCGTCCAGCACATAGACCTTGTAGCGCGCCTCGACGGGCGCATAGCGGACGCTTTCCAGAATGTCGCGGATGTCGTTGACGCCGGTATGCGACGCCGCGTCCATCTCCATCACGTCCATATGCTGGCCGGCCATGATGGCGGCGTCGTGCCGGCCGTGGGCGGTCAGGGTCAGCGACGGCTTGTCGATGACGTCGGTTTCGTTGTTCAGGGCGCGGGCCAGAAGGCGAGCGGTGGTCGTCTTGCCGACGCCGCGTACGCCGGTCAGCATGAAGGCGTGGGCGATGCGGCCCGTGGCGAAGGCGTTGGTCAGGGTGCGCACCATCGCCTCCTGACCGATCAGATCCTCGAAGGTGCGCGGCCGATATTTGCGCGCCAGCACCTGATAGGCGGCACCGTCATCGACGTGGGCTGCCACTTCAGCCGGGGCCGGCTTGACGACAGGCGCGGCGACCCGCTCAGGCGCCGCTGCGGCCGGCGCGCCGAACATGTCGTCGGTGTTCTCGTCGCGCGGGGCGACGTCGTCCTCTTCCCAGGGCGGGCCGTCGAGATTCGTATCGCTGTCCGTCATGGGAGGAAGTCTTACAGCGGGTGACGGGCGGGAAGAAGCGATTCTCGGCCCTCGTCTCCTCCCTGCTTTGCGGGGAGGTGGCGCGGCGCGTCTTCGCGCCGTGACGGAGGGGCTCTTGCCGCATCACCGCTGTCTGTGGGACGTCAAGAGCCCCTCCACCGCTTCGCGGTCCCCCTCCCCGCTGCGCAGGGAGGAGACAGACGCACCAATGCGCTCAAGCAGCGAGTGACCGCGTCGCGAGGGATAGCGCACTAAAGATGTGAGAAAGTAGAGACCGCGACCCGAAGGGGAATTCGTTGTGGCTGCTGCCTTCCGGCCCTGACCAGATTGGCGAAGCCTTCGCCCGCGATCTCCAAGCGGAGATATGACGGGTGCGAACGCCGGAATCAAGAGCTACAAACCCGCATGGCCCATCAGAACACCTTCGCCGGCAATCCGCTCGATCGGGCCGGCGACCTGAGGAATGATCCCGACTGGCTGGCCGAGCAGGCCGCCAAACCCTACGCCCAGGCCCTGGCGCTCTGGGAAGGACGGCCGCTGATCGAGGAGACGGGCGAGGGGCCGAGGCTGGCATGGCTGCAGATGCGCCATGCGCGCACCCTCGTGCGGGATCGCGAGGCGTTTCTGGGCCTGTGGAACGACGAACCCGTCTTCGCCATCGAGTTCGAAGGCTCCATCGATCCGACCGAAGGGCCGCTGGCCGGGCTGGGCGCCTTTCAAGAGATGCGTGCGGCGGCGGCGATCCTGCCGGCGGCGGATGCGGCCATGGCCGGCGGGGCCAAGAGCCTGTTCGACTGGCGACGCAAGCATGGCTTTTGCGCCAACTGCGGCACGCTGAGCGAGACGGCGTCGGGCGGCTGGAAGCGGGTCTGCCCGGCCTGCGGGACCGAACATTTCCCGCGCGTCGATCCGGTCACCATCATGCTGCCGGTCTATAAGGGCGGGGCGGAGCCCATCTGCCTGCTGGGCCGCCAGGCGGCCTGGCCTGCCGGACGGATGTCGGCCCTGGCCGGGTTCCTGGAACCGGGCGAATCCATCGAGGAGGCCTGCGCCCGGGAGGTGAAGGAGGAGGCCGGACTGACCGTGATTTCCGCGGCCTATCACTCCAGCCAGCCCTGGCCCTTTCCGTCGCAACTGATGATCGGCCTGATCGCGGAGGTGTCGGACGATCAGGCGCAACCGGACCAGACCGAGTTGGAAGCCGTCGCCTGGCTGACGCGGGCCGAGGCGCGCGCCGTGCTGGCGGGCGAGCATCCGAGCATCCAGGCCCCGCCGCCCTTCGCCATCGCCCACAGCCTGATCCAGGCCTGGGTCGAGGAGGCCTGACGACTGCCTCACCCTCCCGCAACGGGGAGGGAGGCATTCAATGACTTTCCATCCTAACCCAGAGAACGAATCGGCGTCGTTTCAGGGGTTTACGGCTTCGCATCGACCGTCTGCCATACAGGGCCCCGGCCCGGCCTATGATGCCGACGGGTCTTTGACATCGTCGCGCGACCAGCATCGCAAACGGAATTGCACCGGTGCAATTCGGCGCAAACCATTCCTTAGTAAAAACAGTCCTATCCGCCGAAATTGCACGCCATTGCACCATTTTCGCCGGATGCAGTTCCGGCGTCAGGCCAGCGCCCGCGCCGCCTCCAGGTCCGCCGGATTGTCGACGGACAGGGGGGCTTCGTCGATGACGGCGGCCCAGATCTGCATGCCCATTTCCAGGGCGCGCAGCTGCTCCAGCTTCTCGCGCTTCTCCAGCGGCGACGGCGGCGCGGCGCAAAAACGGTTCAGCGCCTCTCGGCGATAGCCATAGACGCCGATGTGGCGCCAGACGGGCGCGTCGCCATACAGGGTCGAGCGCGTGAAATAGAGGGCGCGCGCCTGGCGTTCGCCTTCGCCCAGGGCCAGCACCGTCTTGACGACGTCCGGATTGGTCCGGTCCGACGCCTCGGCCTCGGCGGCGACCAGGGTGGCGATGTCGCAGGTCGGCTCGCCGTGCAGAATGGCGGCGCAGGCGACGGCCAGACCCGGGCTGGCGAAGGGCATGTCGCCCTGAACGTTGATGACGGCGTCGAAATCGCCCTCGGGGTCGATGGCGTCCACGGCGGCGCGGATGCGGTCCGAGCCCGACGGCAGGGCCGGGTCGGTCAGGACGGCGCGGCCGCCTGCGGCTTCCACCGCCTCGACGATCTCGGGATCCCCGGCGGCGACCACGACCGGCAGGCCCGAGGCCTCGGCCTGGCGATAGGCGCGCACGATCATGGGCGTGTCGCCGATCAGGGCCAGCGGCTTGTTCGGCAGGCGGGTGGCGGCCATGCGAGCCGGTATCATTATCAACGGATTCATCGACTTCCCTGACGCCTGTCTGGCCCGTCGCGCGTTGGGCCGGTTGCGAAGGCGGCGCTACCGTGCCAGAGACGCCAAAGCAAGATTATGTCCGGGGCGTGTTTTCGAGGGGCCCGGCCGGCAGAGGGAAACGACCAGGCGTATGAGCGGCGATCTTAAGTGGAACAAGATTTTCGGCGCGGCTCTGGGGACGGCGTTCGTCATCCTGGTCGTCCAGCAGGCCTCGGGCCTCGTCTATCATTCGGAAGCGCCCGAAAAGATGGGCTATTTCGTTGATGCGCCGGAAGAGGCCGCCGGCGGTGAAGCCGCCGAACTGGCGCCCGACTGGGGCACGGTGCTGCCGACCGCCGATCTGGCCGCCGGCGAGGCCGCCTTCGCGCGTTGCCAAGCCTGCCATGACGCGCATCAGGGCGGCGCCGACAAGATCGGTCCGAACCTGTGGGGCGTGGTCGGCGGTCCGGTCATGCACCGTCCGGGCTTCGCCTATTCCGACGCCATGGCCAAGCATAAGGCGGAGGCGCCGACATGGGGCTATGACCAGATCAACAGCTTCATCACGGCCCCGGCCAAATATGTGCCCGGCACCAAGATGTCCTTCGCCGGCATCCGCGACACCCAGACGCGCATCAATCTGATCGCCTGGCTGCGCACGCAGGGCTCGGGCGGCTTCGCCATCCCGGCGCCGGATCCCACCCGTCAGCCTGGCGCGGCCGCGCCGGCCGCCGGCGCGCCTGCGACGGGCGAGGCCCCGGTGACCGAAGGCGCTTCGGCGACCGAAGCGACCGGCACGACCCCGGCCGCCGGCGCCCCCGCCGCGTCTCAGGCGACCCCGGCGGCCCCGCCCGCCGCGACGGCGTCTGCCCCCCCCAACACCTGATCGTTCCGGCGATGAACGACAAAAGGGCGGCCCGACGGGCCGCCCTTCTTCGTTTCGGGCCGACAGTTCGGCTCAGAGAATCTGCGCGGCCTCGTCGAACGACAGGCGCGGCGAGCGTGGAAACAGGTTCTCGTCCGAGCCATAGCCGAGGTTGAGGATATAGTTCGGCTCGACATGGCTGTCGGGGAAGAACTCGGCCTTCACGCCGGCGGCGTCGAAGCCGGACATCGGGCCGACATCCAGGCCCAGGGCGCGGGCGGCGATGGTCAGATAGCCGCCCTGCAGCGAGGCGTTGCGGAAGGCGGTCTCGCGCCGGCCGGCCTCGTCTGCGAACCAGGCCTTGGCGCCCGGCGCATGGGGGAACAGAGCGTCGAGATGATCGTGGAAATCCATGTCCTGACCGACGATCACCGTCACCGGGGCCTGCTGCGTCTTGTCGCGATTGCCCTCGCTCATCAGCGGGATCAAGCGGGCTTTGGCCTCGGGCGAGGTGATGAAGACGAAGCGGGCGGGCGACCCGTTGACCGCCGTGGGCCCGAACTTGGTCAGGTCATACAGCTTGTGCAGCAGTTCCGGCGCGACGGGGCGGTCGGTCCAGCCGTTGCGCGTACGCGCCTCGGTGAACAGTTGCGACAGCGCGGCGTCCGACAGCGGGACGTCGCGTTGGTGAGTAGCGTCATAGGCCATGGGATGCGTTCCAGACTTAAATAGCAACGATTACGGGTGCTAATTAGGGTGTTTTGCAACAGCCGCAAGCGCCAATCCCGAAAGGCTGGGTTTCGATATCGCGCACCGCGCACAACCCCTCTGTCGCCCAGGCTTGGTTCGCCCTATCTAGAGGGCATGAAAGATCTGACCCAACTGATGCAGCAGGCCCAGGCGATGCAGCAAAAGCTGCAGGACGCCCAGGCCAAGATGGCGGAAACGATCGCCGAGGGTTCGTCCGGCGGCGGCCTCGTCTCGGTGGCCCTCAAGGGCCCTGGCGAGATTACAGCCATCAAGATCGACGACAGTCTGCTGAGCCCGGGCGAGGGCGAGATTCTGGCCGATCTGATCGTCGCCGCCCATGCCGACGCCAAGCGCAAGCTGGATGAGCAGAACAACGCTTTGATGCGCGAGGCCGCAGGCCCCATGGCCGGGATGAACATTCCCGGAATGCCGAAACTGTTCTGATGGCCGCCTCCGCCGGGCCGGAGATCGAACGGCTGATCTCCCTTCTCGCCAAACTGCCGGGCCTGGGTCCGCGCTCGGCGCGGCGTGCGGCGCTGGCGCTGTTGAAGCGGCGCGAGCAGTTGCTGGTCCCGCTGGCGGCGTCGCTAGCCGAGACGGCGGAAAAGGTCGTGTCGTGCTCGGTTTGCGGCGCGCCGGATACGCGCGATCCCTGCGCCATCTGCTCGGACGGATCGCGCGACAATGGTCTGATCTGCGTGGTCGAGGAAGCCGGCGCCCTGTGGGCGATGGAGCGATCCGGCGCCTTTCGGGGCAAATATCATGTGCTGGGCGGACTGCTGTCCGCTCTCGACGGTGTCGGGCCCGAGCATCTGCGGATTACCGAACTGGTCGGGCGCGTGAGGGGCGGGGGCGTGCGCGAGGTCGTGCTTGCCCTGCCGGCCACGGTCGATGGCCAAACGACCGCCCACTATGTCGCCGAGCGGATCGCCGGTCCGGATGTGGAGATTACGTCTCTGGCGCGCGGGGTGCCGGTCGGCGGCGAACTGGATTGGCTGGACGACGGCACCATCGTCCAGGCCCTTCGCGCCCGCCGCCCGGCCTGATCTAGTTAGTTCGACGGCACGGTCGGGGCGTTGACGTTCGGCGCTTCGCCTGTCGGGGTCGGCACGGCGCGCCCCGTTTCATCCGTCGGCGCATCGGCGGCCGGCGGCGTCTGGCTGTCGCCCGCAAAGGCCTGGGTTTCTGCTGCGGCCGCCTCCGGCCCGGTCTCAGCGTTCTTGGAATCGAACGCGCCGTTGGTCACGAACCACAGGCCCAGCAGCAGAATGGCCGCCGCCAGCGTCGAGATCGCCAGGATGACGACGATGCGCGGGTTCTTGCGGCCGCTGCGCACCAGTTCGGCATCGACCGGCCGGCCGTCGTGCACCGCATCGGCGGCGGTGTCGTGGCGGTGGGGCTTTTCCGGGGTCATGGGCGGGTCCTTCGTGCAAATGGCTGAGACACCAACGTCATCGCAACGGCGACGTTCCGGACAAGCGGCGCCGGAGGGGCCCCGCTTCTCATTGAAGGCGACTCCCGCTAGGAACGGAGCATGAACATGCTCGTGCCGATCCTCGCTGTCCTGGCCGCCGCCTTCGCGGGCGGTTTTCTGTGGGCCTATATGGGCTGGCAGAAGACGAGCGGCGCGCTGGCGGCGGCCGAGGCCCGCATCGATCTGGTCGAGGAAAGTCGTGTGACCATGGGCGAACTGCTCAAGGCCCAGGCCGCGCAGTCGGCCCAGGTCGTGGCGGATCAGATGGTCAGCCGCGCGACCGAGACCTTCCGCGCCCAGGACCAGCTGGCACGCGAGCGGATGGCCGCCCAGCTGAAACCCGTCGCCGACACCCTGACCAAGTTCCAGGAGCATGTCGCCGCGCTGGAGAAGACGCGGTCCGAAGAGACCGGGGGGCTGCGCGAGCAACTGGCTCAGCTGATGACGGCCTCGTCCGCCACGCGCGACGAGGCGCGCAAGCTGACCGAGGCCCTGCGCGGCAATACAGGGCGCCGCGGCCGCTGGGGCGAGCAGACCTGCCGCAACGTTCTGGAGGCCGCCGGCATGGCCGGGCGGTTCGACTTCACCGAACAGACCTCCAGCGCCGACGACGAGGGTCGCCAGAACCGGCCCGACTTCATCGTCCGCCTGCCCGGCGGCGGCATGTTCGTGATCGACGCCAAGGTCCCGCTGGCCTTCGACGACGGGGAGGGCGACGAGGAGGCGCGCGCTCGCTCGGTCGGCCTGCGCACCGCCGCCAGCTTGAAGACCCACGTGCGCCAGCTGTCGTCCAAGGCCTATCAGGACCAGTTCAAGCCCAGCCCCGATTTCGTCGTCCTGTTCGTGCCCGGCGATGCGTTCCTGGCCACGGCTCTGGACCATGAGCCGGACCTGATGACCCAGGCCATGGCCTCGCGCGTCGTCATCGTCACGCCCTCAACCCTGTTCGCCCTGTGCAAGGCCGTGGCCTATGGCTGGCGGGCGGAAGAGCAGACGGCCAATGCCGACAAGGTCGCCGCCTTGGGGCGCGAGCTCTACAAGCGGCTGTCGGTCATGGGCGGTCATGCCTCAGCCGTCGGACGAGCGCTGGATACCGCCGTCGGCAAATACAATCAGTTCGTCGGCTCGCTCGAGAGCCAGGTCATGGTGTCCGCCCGCCGGTTCGAGGATCTGCAGGTCGATCACGAGGGCAAGGCCTTGCCGGATCTGACGCCGGTCGAAACCGCGCCCCGCGCCATCGCCCGTCCCGAACTGATCGCCGCCGCCAAGGTCGAGTAGGGCACCTTTCCGTGGAAAGGGCGCTTGACAGCGCCAACGCCGTGATGTCAATGTAGCTTGTCAATAGGACAAGGGGTGTTGACTGATGCGCAAGTGGCGGCCGGTAATCAAGGCGATTGCAATCACCTTCGGCGGCGGACTGGTGTTCGCCTTGGTCGGCGGGATCGCGATGGGATACGCCGCCCGCGCCGGCTGGATCGGTTCGGAGATGGGGGAGATGATCTTCACCGCCGTTTTCGCCGCCACCATTATGGCCGGCTCGCTGTGGGTCGGCGCCGAATGGATGCGGGTGATCGACGAAGCCGCGCGCGAGGCGCACAAGGCCGCCTGGTATTGGGGCGGAACGGCGGGCATGTGCGTCAGCGGCGTCGGCCTGATCCTGTCCTCGGCCGGGCCGTGGCGCGAGGTCATCGCGCGCGAGATCGGATCGGGCGGCTCGCCCATCGACTATGTGTCCGCCGGCGCCGCCTTGATGATCGCTCCCATGCTGATCGGCTACACCGTCGTCTGGGTGTGGTGGTGGCTGGCGCGGATGCGGGGCTGAGCCATGAACAATCGTCTCAAGGTCCTGCGCGCCGAGCGCGACTGGAGCCAGGCGCAGCTGGCCGAACATCTGGGCGTGTCGCGCCAGACCGTGAACGCGCTGGAGACCGGCCGTTACGACCCCTCCCTGCCGCTGGCCTTCAAGATCGCCCGCGTCTTCGGCCAGCCCATCGAATCCATCTTCTCGGACGATCAGGAGCCGACGAAATGAAGCCCTCCACCCTGTCTCCCGCATCCTGGCCGCGCTGGGTTCGCGCCTTTGTTTTCGGCGCCGTCTTCGGGATGATCGGTTACGGCGTCGGTGCCTGGCTGGCCAGGATCGCGCCCGGCGGCTTCGGGCCGACCAACGTGGATTTGCGCTGGTCGGATGGCCTGGCGATGCTGGTCGGTCTGGCCTTGGTCGCGGGATCGCTGTGGGCGCTGTACGTCAGCCTGAACGCCGACCGCCTCGGCCGGATGTATAATCTGGACGGTCCCGCCTCGCCGGATGAGACGGCTCTGGCCCGGTTTCAGGCGCTGGTCATGGGCTTTTCCGGCGTCATCCTGACCCTGCCGGTCGTCTTCAGCCTGGCAAGCGTCAATCCCTTGCTTGGCCTCAGCGCCGTCGGTCTTCTGCTGGTGCTCCACACGGTGATGAATGTGCGCGTCTATCGCCAGGCCGACGAGCTCTTGAGGCGGGCGGTGATCGAGGCGGCGGCCGTCACCTTCTTTGCGGGCCAACTGGTCCTGTTCTTCTGGGCCGCCGCCGAGCGTCTGGGCGCCGCACCCGCTATCACGGCCTGGGACATCTACGCCGTTCTGATGGCGCTCTATCTGGGCTGCTCGGTGTGGATCAGCGTGCGTCGCGGCCTGGCCTGACCGGTCCTTCTTCTCCTTCTCTTTGGATAACAACGAGACCTCTCATGACCTTCACTGATCGCCTTCTGTCGTCCGTTTCCAGCCTGGCGCGCGGCGCCGTGGGCGTCGCCGGCGGCTTGGCGCTATTCGTCGCCATCGCCGGCGTCCCCGCCGACGCCCTGGCCCAGACCGCCGCGCCCGCCGCGCCAGCGCCGATCCAGGGCGAAGGCCCCGCCCTGTGGGTGGTCAAGGATGCGGATTCGACCCTGTATCTGTTCGGCTCTGTCCATGTGCTTCGCCCGACGACCGGCTGGTCCAGCCCCCGCGTCGAGGCCGCCTTCGACAGCGCCTCGGACATCTGGTTCGAGATCAGCAACCCCGACGACCAGGCCGCCATCATGCCGCTGATCCAGCAGCACGGCCTGTCGCCCGAGACGCCCCTGTCCAGTCGCCTGACGCCGCAAGAAAACGCCGAACTGGACGCGGCCGCCCAGGCCATGGGCGCCTCGGCCGCCCAGCTTCAGCCGATGAAGCCTTGGCTGGCGGCGCTCAGCCTGTCGGTCGCGCCGCTAATCAAGGCCGGCTATGATCCCAAGTCCGGCGTCGAGCTGGTGCTGAAGGCGCGGGCCGAGGCGGCGGGCAAGCCGATCCACGGCTTTGAGACCATCGACAAACAGATCGGCATCCTGGCCGGCCTGCCCGATGACGTGCAGCTGGCCTTCCTGCGCGAGACGCTGAAGGACTACGAGAACGCCGCCACCAAGCTGGATGAAATGGTCGAGGCCTGGGCCCGTGGGGACGTCGCGACGCTGGACCGCGTCACGATCACGGAAATGAAGGAGGCCTCGCCGGCATTGTATCAGGCCATTCTGGTGGACCGGAACACCGACTGGGCCAACCAGATCCAGACCCTGCTCGAAGGCTCCGGCACCGCCTTCATCGCCGTCGGCGCCGCCCACCTGACCGGTGACGACAGCGTCCAGGCCATCCTGCAAAAGCGCGGCGTCATGGTTGAAGCGGCGCAATAACCTCTGCCTTGAGCGCGGCCGCTGCGGCTAAGACAATCAACGCCGGAGCGCGCGCACGCCGCTCCGGCGTTTTTTCTGCGCGGGTGTAGTTCAGAGGTAGAACGTCAGCTTCCCAAGCTGAATGTCAGGGGTTCGATTCCCCTCACCCGCTCCAATCCCGATCCTTGACGCGTTGCCGCATTGGCCACGAAGCGGCGCCATCGTCCGCAGCTACTCTATTTTGTGTGCCATTGTGAGACAGTGCGCGAGCGGTGGTTGTCCCACGATAGGACGCTAGGGACGCGCGCGATCGTCGCCGAAACACCCTGCCTAACTTCGGAGCCCGAGCCGCGCCTAACACGATGACGAAGTTCGGAGAACTCCATCCCCTTGTGGCGGCCTGACGCACAACACCGGTCAGCAAACGCATTGCATACCGCCGATCTTCCGCGTAAAGCGGCCACTGTTAACTGATTGTTAACCAAAGCCTGCCTGTCGCCGAACGTCTCGATTCGGAGTGGCACGGCTTTTGGAAGGGGTGGGGCGAACCGTCGGGGTGACGGGCCGTCCTGGGGACGGAAACGGGATTGGGGCAATGCAAAATTCGTCAAGGCCGTTGCGTGCGTCGGTCCGTCGCTTGAGCGGCGCCGTTGCGTTGATCGGCCTCGCTATCACGTCGCCGGCCCTGGCTAAGCCTGTCGCCGACAACCTCGACGTGGGCCGGACGCTGAATGTCACCGTGATTGGACAGATCGTGCCACGGTGTGAAATCCAAGGCGGCGGCGATATCGATTTCGGCGAGTTGACGGGAGGCGAACGCGCCACCGCGCTCTTTGGACTGAACTGCAACGTGCCATTCGACTTGGGCGTGACCTCGGCGCGGGGTGGTCTGGCTCACGTCACCAAGCCGCAGGGCGAGGGGCCGTTCGCGGGCGTGCTGCCCTATGATGTCACCTTGACCGTTCCGACGCTTCGGCCCGAGCCGCGTACGGTGCAGGCCAGCTTCAGCAGCTTGGACCATATGGGAATGCTGAGCAGCGGCGACGGCATCGCCGCCGGTGGCGGCAAGATCGAGTTCCGCACGCGTCAGCCTGCGGGGGCGGGTCTTCTGGCTGGTCAATACACTGAAACCTTGACCGTGACGGTAACGCCTCGCGTCTGAACGTCTTCGATCAAGTTAAATGTGCATGCGGAATAGATGTCGAGTTTGCTTCAAGAAGAAGCAAACGCACTTTTGCTTTATATGAGCAAAACAAAGATTTCGCGCGCTACGCGAATACACCTCTGAATCATAGCTAACACCGTTTTTTACTGTTGACCGGTTGTTAATGGAAGATTAACTGGACGAGATCGGACGGGGGGGACTGCCGCCTCGATCGACTATTTTTCGCGAAATCATTCGCTTGGAGAGACTGATATGAAGAAGTTCGCTTCCCTGATGGCCGGCGCTGCCGCGCTCGCCATGATCGCCGCCCCTGCAATGGCCGGCAGCGTCTACCAGGGCTCCGTTACGGGCACCGTTCAGATTACGCCCCCGATCCCGACGCCGTTCGGCACCATTCCTGGCGTTTCATTCACGGGCACAAGCAACAACACGACCATCGTGGGTATCGCCGATGCGCTGAACCCTAGCGTCAACAGCAATGTGTCGCTGATCACCATCTCGGGCAGCTCAGCCGCCAACAACGGCACGGCGTCGAACGCTGACGGCGCGACCTTCACCCTGAAGGGCGCTGTGTCGACGGACTGCGCCTACTACACCGGCAACGCCTCAACCACGATCGACTTCGGCACCATCGGCATCTACGCCTCGGACGACACCGGCCCGGCCAATGCCTTTGACATGACCGCTCCGGCCAACGTCACCATCGACACCAACCTGGCCGGCTGCAACACGTCCAACACCGTCACCGTCTCCAAGAACGACATCCGCGGCCTGGTGAACAACTCGGGCGCCGGTTACGACTCCAACGTCTTCCAGGCCAGCCTGCCTTATTCGGTCACCGGCACCTACACCGCCGGCGCCGTCGGCTCCACGGCCGCCGCGACCAACGGCAACTACATCAACCTGGCCGCCAACGCCAACTCCACCAGCGCCAGCCACGGCGCCTGGAAGTCGGCCATGGCCCTGAACGTGAACATCCCCGTTCCGTCCAAGTCGCTGCTCGCCGGCGCCTATGAAGGCCAGCTGACCGTCAACATCCAAGCCTTCTGATCCTCAGAACGACTTGAGATCCAAGGGCGTCGGCATCGCGTCGGCGCCCACTTCTCGTTAAAGGGAGAACTACTGTGAAGCTTAAAGCTCTTCTCGCCGGCGTCGCCGCCCTTGCTCTGACCGCCGCTCCGGCTCTGGCCGGCAACCCGATCTATCAGGGCTCGGCCAGCGGCCCGTATGACGCCAACGGCAATGCGCAAAGCACCATCGGCACCTACACCGGCACGGCCCAGCTGAACCTGGCTCAAAACTACGTCAACGGCCCGAACAACCAGGGCGACGTTTCGCTGCTGCTGATCACGGGCGGCGCCGCCAACAACAACGGCACGGCGTCTAACGCTGACGGCGCGACCTTCACCCTGAAGGGCGCTGTGTCGACGGACTGCGCCTACTACACCGGCAACGCCTCAACCACGATCGACTTCGGCACCATCGGCATCTACGCCTCGGACGACACCGGTCCGGCCAACGCCTTTGACATGACCGCTCCGGCCAACGTCACCATCGACACCAACCTGGCCGGCTGCAACACGTCCAACACCGTCACCGTCTCCAAGAACGACATCCGCGGCCTGGTGAACAACTCGGGCGCCGGTTACGACTCCAACGTCTTCCAGGCCAGCCTGCCTTATTCGGTCACCGGCACCTACACCGCCGGCGCCGTCGGCTCCACGGCCGCCGCGACCAACGGCAACTACATCAACCTGGCCGCCAACGCCAACTCCACCAGCGCCAGCCACGGCGCCTGGAAGTCGGCCATGGCCCTGAACGTGAACATCCCCGTTCCGTCCAAGTCGCTGCTCGCCGGCGCGTACGAAGGTCAGCTGACCGTCAACATCCAAGCCTTCTGATCCTCAGAACGACTTGAAACCAAAGGATGCCGACAGCCGTCGTCATCCCCCTTCATCCAGGAAACATGATCATGAAGCTTCAAGCTCTGCTCGCCGGCGTCGCCGCGCTGGCCCTCGTCTCGACCGCACAAGCGGGCACCATCAACCAAGGCTCGGCCATCGGCAGCTTCTCCAAGGGCAACTACGGCGCCTTTGCCCCCGGCGGCACGACCGACATGAACTTCATCAACTTCGTCAACACTAACGGTCTGGGCGGACAGGACAGCAACATCTCGGTGTTCACCGCCACGGGCAGTTCGGCTGCGAACAACGGCACGGCGTCGAACGCTGACGGCGCGACCTTCACCCTGAAGGGTGCTGTGTCGACGGACTGCGCCTACTACACCGGCAACGCCTCGACCACGATCGACTTCGGCACCATCGGCATTTACGCCTCGGACGACACCGGCCCGGCCAATGCCTTTGACATGACCGCTCCGGCCAACGTCACCATCGATACCAACCTGGCCGGCTGCAACACCTCGAACACCGTCACCGTGTCCAAGAACGACATCCGCGGCCTGGTGAACAACTCGGGCGCCGGTTACGACTCCAACGTCTTCCAGGCCAGCCTGCCTTATTCGGTCACCGGCACCTACACCGCCGGCGCCGTCGGCTCCACGGCCGCCGCGACCAACGGCAACTACATCAACCTGGCCGCCAACGCCAACTCCACCAGCGCCAGCCACGGCGCCTGGAAGTCGGCCATGGCCCTGAACGTGAACATCCCCGTTCCGTCCAAGTCGCTGCTCGCCGGCGCCTATGAAGGCCAGCTGACCGTCAACATCCAAGCCTTCTGATCTTCAGGACGATTTGAGAAAAGGCGACAGGGGGGTCTGCATGTCCCCCCTGTTTGCGTTTCAGTCACCATTGTTACGCCATGCTTAAATGAAGCTGGCGCGACGCTTGCAGCAGCCTGGGCGCGGCGGCTCGCGACGGGAATCTCAAGCCGGCGTCAGATCGGTCTTCGGGGGAAGTAACACAATGTCTTCATTGTTCAGCGTTCGCAGGGGCCGGTCTGTCGCCTTGGCGATAGGCGTGTTTGCGGTTGCGCTCGTGATCATGGCTGTCGCCGGCGCGGCATGGGCCATGCGCGTGTCGCCGATGGTGTCTGAACTGACCACGACCGGCGCCGGATCGGCCGCCCGGATCGAGGTCGGCAATGTCGGATCCGTCGCCTTGCCGTTCGAGACGCGCATCACGCGCATGGATATCGACGCCAACGGCAATGTGACCGAGACGGACGCCGACGACGACTTCCTGGTCTTCCCGCCCCAAGGGCTGGTGCCCGTCAATGGTCGTCAGGTGGTTCGGGTCCAATGGGTCGGCGATCCCAAGATCGATACGTCCCACGCCTACTACCTTTGGGTCCGCCAGTTGCCGGTCGCTACCGATCCTACCGCCACGCCCGAAAGCGGCGGCGCGGTGTCGGTCCAGGTTCTCTATACGATGAAGGCGCTGATCGTCGTGGCGCCGCCCGGCGCCGAGCCGAAGGTCGAGGTCGTCTCGGTGACGCCCGCCCTGGTCAGCCCGCCGGCGCCCGAGATCGATCCCACCCTCACCAACGGCCAGGCCGCCCCTCCGCCGCCCGCGGAACCCGGTATTGAGATCGTCGTGTCCAACACCGGCAAGCGCTACGCCCTGATGAGCGGCGCCACCTGGATCGTGGAAGGCACGGATACCGCCGGCCAGCCCTTCCGCCGGGAGTATGACAGCGGTGAAATCTCCAAGACCGTCGGCGTCGGTTATCTGGCGCCCGGCGGCGGCAAGAGAACCTTCAAACTGCCCACCGGCACGGCGCTGGATCCCGCCAAGCCCGTCACGTTGAAGTTCGGACGATGAGAGCGCTGGGGGGCGTCTCGGTTCTTGCACTGGCCTGGGGGCTGGCGTGCGTTCCGGAATCATCGGCCTTGGCCGCCGTCAGGGCAGCCAGCGCGGCTTACCAACAGGCGGCGCAGGAGGCCACGGCGGCTCTGAATCGAGCCAGTCTGGCGGCCGGCGAAGCCGCCGCCTCTGGCGCTCAAGCCATGCAGGCGGCGGCCTCGCCCGCGCCCGCCCCAACGATGGCCGGGGCTGCGCCTGAGACGCCGGCTCCGGTCGAGCAAACGCCGCCGACTGCATCTGCGCCTGCAGCGCCGCGCGAACGTCGCGACATCAACCCCTACGATCGCGACATCCCGATGACGGTGCCGCTGAACTTCAACAGCCGCGTGCTGGGTGAACTCCCGGTCGTCTTGACGCGCGACGACCGCTTCATCGTCGATACGGCGGGCTTCAAGACGCTGATCGATCCGCTGCTGACCCCTGAAGCCCAGACCGAGCTCGCGACGCGGCTGCAAGGCGTCACGTCGTTTGCGCCCGAAGAGATCAACGACACCGGCATTCAGCTGGACTATGACCCGGAACAGCTGGCCGTTTTGGTCCTGCGCATCGATCCGACCAAGCGCACGGTCGAGTCGCTGTTTCGCGGCGGTAAGCCGGAAACGCCGGGCCTGCCGCCCGAACCCTTCAGCGCTTATCTGAACAGCAACGTCTCGATCCAGCGTCGGGAATCGACAGGCGATGTTAGCAAACCCAGCGTCTTCCTGAACGGCGCCATCCGCTATAAGCGCCTGGTGTTCGAAGCCGACGTTCAGGGCCGCGAGGATCTGTTCACCGGCGAATACAATGTCGAGCGTCGCTACGCCCGGTTCGTCTTCGATCAGCCCGAAGACTATCGCCGCTGGTATCTCGGCGATCTGGAACCGGAAATCCGCGGTCGTCAGGGCTTCTCGCAGCTCGGCGGGGTCGGCGTGTCGCGTCAGCGTCAACGCTTCGACTCTTTCCGCAACAATGTCCTGGCCGGCGGCCGTCAACTGGTGCTTCAGGAAGCCTCGACGATCCGTGTGCTGAGAAACGGCGTCTTCGTGCGCGAGTTTCGCCTTGATCCTGGCCAGTACGACCTGACCAACCTGCCGCTGGAAACCGGCTCCAACGACATCCAGCTGGAAATCCAGAACGACTCGGGCCGCGCCGAAACCGTCGCTTACAGCGCCTATCTGGACGCTATCGAGCTTGAACCGGGCGACTACGAATACGGGGCTTATTTCGGCGCGATCAACAATGGCATCTTCGGATCGCCCGACTATTCCGAAGGCGAACTGGCCTTCACCGGGTTCTGGCGCAAGGCGTTCGAGAACCGACCTGCTGTGGGCATCGGCTTCCAGGCTTCACAGGACGCCCAGACCTTGTCGGGCCAGAGCCAGTTGATCCTTCGCAACGGCGCGCGCGTTCGCCTGGACGCCGCCGCCAGCAACGGCGATCCCGGCGTCGGTTACGCCTTTGCGCTGGGCTACGATCACGTCGTCGATCTGGGCGAGACCTTCGATAGCTGGACCGTCGTCGCCGACTTCACGTCAGAAGACTTCTCCTCCATCGGCAATCCGACCGGCCAGAACCCGACGTCGTGGGTATTCTCCGGCGGCTATTCGCATCAGTTCTCGCAGGACTGGCTGGCGAACGTCAGCGCTTCCTATCGGATGAGCCGCAGCGATCTGATCGACGATTCCTATTCGATCAACGCGACCTCCACCTACCGGTTCGCGCCGGAATGGAGCGCGCAGGTCGGCCTGGAATACTCCGACTTCGGCGCCAGCTTCGGCGGCTTCCAGTCCGGGGGCTTCGGGGCGACCTTCGCCCTGATCTGGCAGCCGCGATACGATCGTCGTGTCGAAGGTCGCTATAACTCGGCCCGCAACAGCGGCAGCGTGCGCGCGCAACAGTCCAGCGAAAACCGCGTCGGTTCCTTCGGCTATTCGCTGGCCTCCACCTATGACGATGGTCCCGCGACCGTTTCGGGCCAGGTCGATTATGTCGGCAACCGCTTCGACGCCAGCCTGAGCCATACAGCGTTCGGGCGGGACTTCTCGAATATCACGCAAGAGCAGATCACCAATCTGCGCTTCGGATCGTCGATCTCGACGACCGGGGGCAAGGTCGCGGTGGGCCGCAACATCTATGACAGCTTCGCCATCGTCTATCCGCACAAGAGCATCGACGATCACCCCGTCATCGTCGGCGACAGCTTCGAAGGCGGTCGCTACACGGGTCGCAGCGGCCTGCTGGGCGGTGCCGTGGCCAATAATCTGACGGCCTATGTGAACCAGTCGGTGCGTTATGACGTGCTCGACGCGCCCTTGGGCTACAACATCGGAGACGGCATCGCGCGAGTCCGTCCGACCTACAAGAGCGGCTACGCCATCCAGGTCGGCAGCGCCAAGTTCGTCAGCGCGCTGGGCCGTCTGGTCGGCAATCAAAGCCGTCCGGTGTCGCTGATCTCGGGTCGTGTGACGCCCCTTGATGATGCGAACGCACAGCCCGAACTGTTCTTTACCAACTCGGTTGGACGGTTTGCGGTGCAGAACCTGGAGCCGGGCAAGCGCTATCGCGTCGAACTGTTCTCCACGCCGGCGCTCGGGTTCGAGTTTACCGTTCCCGCGGACAACGAAGGTCTGCTCGATCTCGAGACCATTACCGTTCCGCTCGACGTGCCCGAAGCCTGAGCCCAAGACTTAGCCGAGGAGGCTGAAATGTCCCGTAATCGTACATCCGCCCTGCTCCTGGCCGCTGCTGCTGCGACCGCGACCTTGATGGCGGCCGCGCCTAGCGAAGCCGCGCCGGGTTGCCAGCTGGTGATCGAATCCGGTGCCGATCAATGGATGATGCGCTACGAGCCGTTTGATCAGGACGTAGCCGTTCAGGAATTCGATGTCGCCGTGGTGAACCAGGGCGACGGACCCTGCACCGCCGTCAGCCGCGTCGAACTGCGCGGCGAGCAGTTCGGTCTGGTCAACGAAGCCGGCGCCCAGCGTATGGCCTACGCCCTGGTCGACGAGCGAGGCGGCGCGGATGTCACCCCGCGCGCGGGCCAGAGCGCGCGCCGCATCGGGGTGCGGCCGCTGAACCTGGCGGCCGGCGAGCGGGGTCTGATGCGCTTCTCCTTCACCGCCGCCCCGGCTGAAACCCTGTCGGCGGGTCTCTATTCCCAGAACGCCTTCATCAATCTGGAAACCCCGGACGGCCGACCGCTGGCGGAAAAGCCTGTCACGCTCAGCCTCCAGGTGCCGTCGGCCGCCGTCATGGGTCTGAAGGGCGAGTTTCGTCGCAACGGCGGCACGCCGACGATCGACCTGGGGGAACTGACCCAAGGCGTTCGGCAACTGCGCACGACCCTCTATGTTCTGAGCACGGCCGGATACAGCGTCTCGGTGGCGTCGCAGAACCAGGGCCGCCTGCGTCAGGGCGCAAGCGAATGGTATGTGCCCTATGGTCTGGTTCTGGGCGATCGCGACATGGACCTGTCGCGGGGCGGTCGGGTCGATGTGGTGTCGCGTCGCGCGCGACTGGACGACTATCCGCTGACGATCAGCGTCGGCAGCACGACCGGTAAGCGCGCCGGCGATTATTCCGACATCCTGACCTTCACGGTCGCCGCGCTATAAGCGTCAGCGCCAAACAAAAAGAGGCGGAGACGTCGCGCGTCCCCGCCTCTTTTTCAACTGGGATGGATATGGTCGGCGATCAGATCGGCTGAATCGTCAGGGCCAGGATCAGCGGCTGTTCCAGTTCGACGTCGTCGAACCGATAGGACACAGAACGGATCGTCGCGATGCTGGAGCGGCGCAGGGTCTGCATGCCGGACTTGTCCAGATCGAACGTTCGGTCGCCGTAGAACATCACCGCCTTTTCGGTCAGCGACAACGGGCGATACTGGGCGGAGACGGTGAAGCCGCCGGGGCTGTTGCAGGCCTCGACCACCTCTCCAGAGCGACCGGCGGCCGCCAGGACGGGCGAGGTGGGCTTGACCCAACAGGCGACAGGCACGGTGGCGCGAAGGCGATAGGTGCCGCCTGCGGTCGGCCCGGCGAAGGCGGGAGCGGCGGCGGCGACCAGGCCGAGGCCGAGCGTGGCGGCGGCGAGAGCGCGAAGGATACCTTTGGTCATCTGCGGTTCCGATCTGCACATTGCAGAGGAACACTAGATCGCCGCTCGTTAAGGTCACGCGAGCGAATACGCCTAATGCGGCTTAACCTTGATCGCTGGCGTTAATGCGTCGGAAAGCATGATGATATGCACGGGAATACTGAAAAGTGATCTGCCGTGATCTCAGGTTAAGCTCGCGCCCCGCCAGACTTTATGCGGTCTGTTCGATGACCGCGGTCGCTTCATTCTCTCTTGAATAGCGCTGGGCGATGATCGTGCAGGCGAACAGCTGGATCTGGTGGAACAGCATGATCGGCAGGACGATCAGGGGCACGGCGTGACCGGCGAAAAGGATGCCGGCCATGGGGATGCCGGTGGCCATGCTCTTCTTGGAGCCGCAGAACAGGATGACGATCCGGTCGGGCCGGTCGAACTTCAGCGCGCGGCCGGCGAAAAGGGTCAGGGTCAGGACGATGGCCAGCAGGGCGATGTTCAGGCCGATGACCTTGGCCAGATCCAGCGGCGCGACCTGAGACCACACGCCGGCGACGACGCCTTCGCTGAAGGCGGCATAGACGATCAGCAGGATGGAGCCGCGGTCCACCAGGCCGGTCAGTTTGGCGTGGCGGCCCAGCCAGTCCTTCAGCAGGCGGCGGCACAGCTGGCCCACGGCGAAGGGGGCCAGGATCTGCAGGCCGATGTCGAAAATGGACTGCAGATGGATGCCGCCATTGGCGCCGCCGATCAGCAGGGCGACCAGCAGCGGCGTCACAACCACGCCCAGCAGGTTCGACAGGCTGGCGCTGGTCAGGGCGCCCGCGACATTGCCGCCGGCGATGGAGGTGAAGGCGATGGACGACTGCACCGTGGACGGCAGCAGGCACAGATACAGCATCCCGGTCAGCAGATCGGGCTGAAGCGACCCCCGCATCAGAAAGACCAACCCAAGCCCCAGCAGCGGAAACAGCAGGAAGGTCGACAGGAAGACCGTGCCCTGAAGCCGCCAGTGCAGCAGGCCCGCGCCGATGGCCGCCGGCGACATCCGCGCGCCGTACAGGAAGAACAGCAGGGCGATGGCGGCCTTGACCACCCCATCCATGACCACGGCCGCCTGTCCGCTGGCGGGGAATAGCGCCGCCAGGATCACCATGCCGATCAGGGCCAGCAGATAGCCGTCGATCGGCAGGCGAGATAGGAAACGAGGCATGGACGGCTCAGGCTGCGGCGGGCTGACGCACAGATAGGCGCATCAGCCCCCGCATTGAACCCGCGTCTTCAGGCCCCGGCGCGGTTCTTGACCAGATCGTCCACGACCGACGGATCGGCCAGTGTCGAGGTGTCGCCCAGCGACCCGATCTCGTTCTCTGCGATCTTGCGCAGGATGCGGCGCATGATCTTGCCGGATCGGGTCTTGGGCAGGCCCGGCGCCCACTGGATCACGTCGGGGGCGGCGATGGGGCCGATCTCGTGTCGGACGTGGGCGACCAGGGCCTTTCTCAGATCCTCGGTCGCCTCGACCCCGTTGTTCAGGGTGACATAGGCGTAGATGCCCTGGCCCTTGATGTCGTGCGGATAGCCGACGACCGCCGCCTCGGCGACATCGTCGTGCAGAACGAGCGCGCTCTCGACCTCGGCCGTGCCCATCCGGTGGCCGGAGACGTTGATGACGTCGTCCACCCGGCCGGTAATCCAATAGTAGCCGTCCTCGTCCCGGCGGCAGCCATCGCCGGTGAAGTAGCGGCCCGGATAGGTCGAGAAATAGGTGTCGAAGAAGCGCTGATCGTCGCCATAGACGGTGCGCATCTGGCCCGGCCAGCTGTCGGTGATGCACAGATTGCCGGAGACGGCGCCCTCCAGCGGCTGGCCCTCGGCGTCCACGATCTGAAGCTCGACGCCGGGCAGGGGCAGGGTCGCCGATCCGGGCTTCAGATCGGTGGCGCCGGGCAGCGGGGTGATCAGATGGCCGCCCGTCTCGGTCTGCCACCAGGTGTCCACGATGGGGCAACGGCCGTCGCCGACCACTTCATGATACCAGCGCCACGCCTCGGGGTTGATCGGCTCGCCCACCGTGCCGAGCAGCCGCAGCGAGGCGCGCGAGGCGGCCTTAACCGGGCCGTCGCCCTCGCGCATCAGGGCGCGCAGGGCCGTGGGCGCGGTGTAGAAGATCTCGACCTTGTGCTTGTCCACCACCTGCCAGAAGCGGCCGGCGTCGGGATAGTTGGGCACGCCCTCGAACATCAGGGTCGTCGCCGCATTCGCGAGGGGGCCATAGACCATGTACGAGTGGCCCGTGACCCAGCCCACGTCGGCGGTGCACCAGAAAACCTCGCCGGGGCGATAGTCGAAGACGATCTCGTGCGTCCAGGCAGCCCAGAACAGATAGCCGCCCGTAGTGTGCAGCACGCCCTTGGGCTTCCCCGTCGAGCCGGAGGTGTAGAGGATGAACAGCGGATCCTCGGCGTTCATCGGCTCGGGCGGGCAGTCGGCGTCAACCTTGGCGGCTTCCAGGCCGTAATCGAAGTCGCGACCCTCGATCATCGGCACGTCCGCGCCGGTGCGGCGAATGACCAGGACAGTGTCGACCTTCACCTTCGTCAGGGCCTCGTCGACATTGGCCTTAAGCGGAATATGCTTGCCGCCGCGCAGGCCCTCGTCGGCGGTGATGACCAGGTTGGAGCCGCAGTCCTCGATCCGGCCGCACAGGCTGTCGGGCGAGAAGCCGCCGAAGACGACCGAATGCACCGCGCCGATCCGCGCACAGGCCAGCATGGCGTAGGCGGCCTCGGGGATCATGGGCAGATACAGGGTGATCCGGTCGCCCTTCCTGGCCCCATGCGCCTTCAGCACATTGGCCATACGGCACACCTCGGCGTGCAGTTCGCCGAAGGTGATGTGGCGGCTGTCGGCGGGATCGTCGCCTTCCCAGATGATCGCCGTCTCGTCCTTGCGATGGGGCAGGTGACGGTCGATGCAGTTGGCGGCAACATTCAGGACGCCGTCCTCGAACCAGCGGATGCGGAAATCTTCCTTGTTGAAGGAGACATCCTTGATCCGGGTCGGCGGGGTGATCCAGTCCAGACGTTTGGCCTGTTCGGCCCAGAAGGCGTCAGGCGTTTCGCGCGCGGCGATCCGCGCCGCCTCATACGCCTCCTGGTCCATATGGGCCTTTTCGGCCCAGTCGGCGGGGACGGGATAGAGGGCGGGATCAGGCACGCGAGACGTCTCCGGCATCAAATCAGAATCCGTATTTGGCGAACAGGATCAGTCGGGTCATGTCGCCGCTGGCGCCGGTTTCGATCTCGCGGTCTGCGAACATCAGCTCGGCCCCGACATCAAACGCCGTAACCGGCGACCAGATCAAGTTGGCGTGGAAGCTCTGGGCCGAACGGTTGGCGGCCAGGCCCGTGAAGGCCAGGTCGTTGTCCACCTTCTGCGCCGACCAGATCAGGCTGGAACGCCAGCCGGGCGCCCAGACGTGGCGATAGGCGGCGAAGCCGGCGACCACGCCGATCGCATCCAGATCGCCCGAGCCGTTCAGCACCGCGTCATTGGAGAAGTTCAGACCGACATAGCGGCCGATGCCCTCGCCGCCCGTCACCATCAGGCGCAGATCGTCCTTGGCGCCGACCTTGATCTTGGTCGAGGCTGACAGACCCCAGCCGGTCGCGGTGGAATCGATGTTCGTCGCGGGGTTCTGGTATTTCAGCTGACGCAGCAGGCCGGCGAACTGGAAGTCGCCCCAGGGCTTGGACACCGCATAGCGGGCGGTGAAGTCCGGGATGCTGTTGTCGTCGGCGACGATGCGCGCGCCGCCGCCGAAGGGGGTCACCGTCGTCTCGGGGTTCTCGACCGAGACCGAGAAGGGGCCGCGGGTGTAGCGGACCTGGACCTGACGGGCGAAGACTGTGCCCTCCGCCGCGCCGATGAAGTCGGCGGATTCGGGCAGGACGGCGGTGTTCTGGAAGTTGGTCCACTCCTGGCCGATCAGCCAGTTGTCGATGGTGATGAAGGCGCGACGCAGGGCCGGGTTGGCCGGACTGGTGGTGCGCTGGTCGCCGGCGCCGGGCAGGGTCTGGAAGTCCATCTCCATCCGCGTGCCGATCTTGTGGCCGCCGACCATACCGTCGGTGGTCAGCCAGAACCGGGTCTGGCGGGCGTTGAAGTCGGTCGCCGTATCCTCATCGGCGCCGCCGATGGGGATGGAGCCGGGGATGTGGAACTCACGCAGTGCGTCGCCATTGACCGGATCGCCGCCGGAATAGCGGGTGGCGTAGGCGTCCACCTTGACGAAACCGCCGAACTTGACCGTGTGGTCGCCGATGCGGAACCCTTCGCCGGGCGCTGCCGGCGCCGACGCCTGCTGGACCGGGGCGGACGCGGCGGGGCGAGTCTCCAGGCGGATGATGTCCTGCTGTTGCGCCGCCTGCTGGGTTCGCGCGGCGACGACCTCGGACTTCAGGGCGTTCAACTGGGCTTCGAGCTGAGCGATGCGCGCCTCGAGCGCGGCCTGGTCCTGGGCCGAGGCCAGTCCGGGTGTCGCCATCAGCGCAACGGCGGCGGCTCCCGCCATCAGGCTTTTCGTGATCATGATGAACCTCCCGCGCCCGTCTGGCGCGGGCGTCCCTTTGGCGACCTTTCCGCCTCCGGCCTCGGGGAGCCATTGGCCATTGGTCTAATTTCGACCAAAGTCGAACCGCGCCATGATGGCGACGACGCGGCCGGTCAGACGCCGCGCACGGAAGGAAGCCCATGGATCGCATCGTCGTCGCCGACGACCATCCCCTGTTTCGCGCCGCCCTGCGCTCGGCCGTCGACAAGGCGGCGCCGGGCGCGGAGGTGGTGGAATGCGCCAGCCTGGCCGAGGCCCGGGCCGCGATGGTCGCGGGACCGGTCGATCTGTTGCTGCTTGATTTGAAGCTGTCGGACAGCGAGGGGATGGCGGGCCTCGCAGCCGTGCGAGCCGAACAGCCGACTGTGCCGGTGGCGGTGGTCTCGGCCAGCGAGGATGCGCCCGTTGTGCGCCACGCCCTGGGTCTGGGCGCCGCCGGCTTCATTCCCAAGTCTTCGTCCCTGCCGCAGATGGTCGAGGCGATCGTCGCCATTCTGGCCGGCGACAGCTGGGCGCCGGATGTGCCCGAGGCCGACGACGATCTGGCCGGCCGGGTGGCCAGCCTGACGCCGTCGCAACTGCGCATCCTGGAAGGGTTGAAAGCCGGGCGGTTGAACAAGCAGATCGCCTTCGACCTCGGCGTCTCTGAAGCAACCATCAAGGCGCATCTGACCAGCGTGTTTCGAAAGCTGGGCGTTCACAACCGGACTCAGGCGGTGATCCTGGCCAAGTCGCTGGACCCGGCTTAACGCGCCAAATCCTAGCTCGACAGGAAGGCCTTCAGCGCCGCCGGCTTGATCGGCTTGGGCAGAAGGACGGCGCCGGCAGCGGTCGCCTGTTCGTTCAGCCCGTCGCGTGTGTCGGCGGTGACCAGGGCGATGCGGCGCACGCCCTGGGGCCTCAGCCAGTCGATAACGGCGAACCCTTCGGGCCCGTCGCCCAGATGCAGATCGACCACGGCGGCGTCGAACGGGCCGATCGCCGCCTTGGCCGCCTCGACGCTGGCGACCAGCGTCGGCCGCGCGCCCCAGCGGGTGAGCAGGGCGTTCAGCGCGTCCAGGATCACCGGTTCATTGTCCACGCACAGCACGCGCAGGCCCGCCAGTGGCAGTCGCGCCTCGCGCAACGGCGTGGCCTCGGCGGGCAGGTCGGCTGCGCTGCGCGGCACGGTGATCCGGAAGGTCGTGCCGCGCCCGACACGGGAACTCAGCTCAAGCGGGTGATCAAGCAGGCTGGACAGGCGGCGTACGATGGCCAGGCCCAGGCCCGCGCCCGGCTCGTCCACGGCGCCCGGCAGACGCACGAACTCGCCGAAGACGGTTTCGTGGTCGGTGTCGGGAATGCCGCGTCCGGTGTCGCAGACGAACAACTGCACAGTCTCGCCCCGCCGACGCGCCCCGACCAGCACACGGCCTGCGTCCGTATAGCGGATGGCGTTCGCCACCAGATTTTGCAGCATGGAGCGCAGGAGGTCGCGGTCGGACGCGACCCACAGCCGGCTGGACATCACGGTCAGGTCCAGACCCTTGGCCTCGGCCACGGGCGCGAACTCGCGGCGCAGTTCGTCGAACAGGCCGCCCAGCGACAACCGCGCGACATTGGTCCGCACCCCGCCGGCTTCCAGCTTGGACAGGTTCAGCAGGGCGGTCAGCAGACGGTGGGCGCTGTCGATGGCGCGGTCCGCGTTGACGGCAAGGGTGCGGCTGGTCGCGTCTTCCAGCGCCGGCTCCTCCTTCAAGGCGGCGATGAACAGGCGGGCGGCGTGCAGCGGTTGCAGCAGGTCGTGGCTGGCGGCGGCCAGGAACCGGGTCTTGGAGGCCGTGGCGTCCTCGGCGACGCGCCGGGCCTCGTCCAGCCGGGCGGTGCGGTCCGCAACGCGCGCCTCCAGCCGTTCGTTGGCCTCCTCCAGCTCGCGCGCGGCTTGGCGCAGGGCGGTGATGTCGGTGTAGCTGGTGGCGTAGCCGCCGCCGGGGATCGGCGCGCCGGAGGAGCGCAGCACCCGGCCGTCCGGCTGCTGGCGTTCGTGGTCGTGGGGGATTCGGCGGCTCAGCGCCTCCAGCCGCCGCTCGACCCAGGCCTCGATGTCGTCGGGGCTTTCGCCGCGCTCGGCGTTCAGGCGATAGATGACCGCGATGGGCAGGCCGACGTGGACGAAGCCGACGGGCAGGTCGAACATGGCGACGTAGCGCCGGTTCCAGGCGGTGACGCGCAGATCCTCATCCACCACGATCACGCCCTGGTCGATGTTGTCGAGCGTGGTCTGCAGCAGGTCGCGGTTGAACTGGACGGCCTGGGACGCCTCGTCCAGCATCCGCACCACGTCCTCGGGCGCGCGCCCGACGCCGGCCAGCGCCGCTGAGATAACCCGACGCGCAGAGGCCGCGCCGATGGCGCCCGCCAGCATCCGCTCGGCGGCGCGGGCCAAGGCCGCATCGGCCGGGTCGGCGTCGCGGAGCTTTGTGTCGGTTTCATCGCCCCAGGCGGTGAAGGCGCGCTCGGCCCGTTCGTCGCCGATGAAGCGGGCGACCAGGGCGCGCAGATCGCCGACCGAGGCGCCCGACGGCGCGGGCCGGGCCTCCATCCAGTCCGGTCCCAGCCGATCGACAAAGGCGCGGGCCTGAACCCGGTCGATCAGGCGCGGCTGAGCAAAACGCGACACGCCGACATAGGCCGCCAGGTTCAGCGCCAGGCTGACGAAGACGCCGAGCGCCAGCGGATCCTCGACCCCCAGCATGACGTGCAGGTGCCAGGGCGCGCCGGGCGACAGCTGGGGCATGGCCAGCATGACGATCCAGACGCCCATGCCGACTGTCATGCCCGCTAGCGCCCCTTGCGCATGGCCGCCCCGCCAAAGGACCGCGCCGAACAGGGCCGGCGCCAGCTGGGCCATCGCCGCGAAGGACACCAGCCCCATCGCCGCCAGGCCGCGCGACTGGTCCGTCGCCTGATAGTAGAGCCAGGCCAGCAGCAGGACCGCGACGATGGCCCCGCGCCGGACCTGAAGGATGGTGCCTGCCATGTCCGAGGCGTCGCCGCGCACCCGCCAACGTTCGCGCGCCAGGAAGGGAAGGATCAGGCTGTTGGACACCATGGCCGACAGGGCGACGGCCTCGACGATGACCATGGCGGTGGCGGCGGAAAATCCTCCGACGAAGACCACGGCCGTCAGCAGGGTCTCGCCCCGCTGGAACGGCAGGGCCAGCACCAGCAGGTCCGGATTGACCGACGGCGCAAACAGGGCGCCGGCCGCCACCAGCGGCAGCACCGCCAGACTGGTCAGCAGCAGATAGAGCGGAAAGATCCAGCGCGCCCGCTTCACGTCCGACGGCTGACCGCCTTCGACGAAGGCGACGTGGAACTGGCGCGGCAGGCAGAAGATGGCCAGGGTCGACAGCAGGGTTATGGCGGTGAAGCGCGGCGTGACCTCGGGCGGCGCGGCCAAGGCGCCCAGACCTTCGATGATGCGCGGGGGCGATCCTTCGTTCAGCAGCAGGACCAGGGCGAAGACGGCGACGAACAGCAGGGCGCCCAGCTTGACCATCGACTCCAGCCCGATCGCCTGGATCAGGCCGCGATTGTGCTCGGTCAGGTCGGGACGGCGCGCGCCGAACAGGATGGCGAAAAAGGCCAGGACGCCCGCCAGCACCAGAACCGTCAGACCCTCGGATCCCGCCACCGGCGTGCCGGCGGTCAGCAGTGCGCCGGCCATCGACAGCGACTTCAGTTGCAGCGCGATATAGGGCAGCGACCCCAGGATGGCGACGACGGTGACCGCCGCGCCCAGGGTCTGGCTCTTGCCGTAGCGCGAGGCCACGAAATCGGCCATGGAGCCGACGTTCTCGCGCCGGGCGGCGGCGGCGATTCGGCGCCATAGCGGAAACAGCAACGTCAGACCGATCACCGGGCCGATGTAGATGGGCAGATACTCCCACCCGTCGCGCGCCGCCGTGCCGACCGCGCCGTAGTAGGTCCATGAGGTGCAGTAGATGGCCAAGGACAGGGCGTAGACCGACGGCCCCAAGCCCTTGCCGCGCGCGCGCGCGGACGGCCGTTCCTGAGACCAGGCGACGGCGAACAGCACCGCCATATAGGCGGCGACCAGGCCGAGGATCGTCAGGCTGAACATCGGGGCATCTGAACCGGGCACGGGGTGTTTCACAAGCGAAAGGCGGGCCGTCCTGCGACGACCCGCCCTTCATTCCGCCTGAAAGCAGGATCAGGCGTTCAGATCGACGTCCTTGCCTTCCTTGACCAGCAGGAAGCCCAGAACGACCGTCCCCAGGGCCACCACGATCGGGTACCAGAGGCCGGAGTAGATATTGCCCGTCGCCGCCACGATGGCGAAGGCGGTGGTCGGCAGGAAGCCGCCGAACCAGCCGTTGCCGATGTGGTAGGGCAGGGACATGGAGGTGTAGCGGATGTTGGTCGGGAACATCTCGACCAGGGCCGCCGCGATCGGTCCGTAGACCATGGTCACATAGAAGCCGAGGATGAACAGGATCAGCACCACCATCGGCTTGTTGACCAGGGCGCTGTCGGCCTTGGCTGGATAACCGGCGGCGGTCAGGGCCTCGCCCAGGCTCTTGTCCCAGGTCTTCTTCTGGGCGGCGAAATCGGCCGGGGCCATGGCGTCGCCCCGGAAGCTGGGGATGACGACCTGATCGCCGATGCGGACCTCGGCGACCGTGCCCGCCGGCGCCGCGACGTTGGTGTAGGTCACGCCCGCCTTGGCCAGGTAGGATTTGGCCACGTCGCAGGAGTGGTTGAACACCGTCTTGCCCACCGGATCGAACTGCAGATTACAGTCTGCCGGATCGGCGTAGACCGTGACCGGCGCCGAGGCGGCGGCGGCGGCCAGTTTCGGATTGGCGGCCTGGGTCAGGGCGTTGAACAGCGGGAAATACGTCAGGGCCGCGATCAGGCAGCCGGCCAGGATGATCGGCTTTCTGCCCACCTTGTCCGACAGCCAGCCCCAGAAGATGAAGAAGGGCGAGGCGGCGAGAAGCGCGATGGTCAGCAGCACATAGACCAGGGTGGCGTCGACCTTCATGACCCGTTCCAGGAAGAACAGGGCGTAGAACTGACCGGTGTACCAGATGACGGCCTGACCGGCGGTAAGGCCAAGAAGGGCGATCAGCACCAGCTTCAGGTTGGGCCATTTGCCGAAGCTGTCCTTCAGCGGGGTCTTGGAGCCCTTGCCCTCAGCCTTCATCTTCTTGAACGACGGGCTCTCGGCCAGCTTCAGGCGTATCCAAAGGGAGACGCCCAGGAGCAGGATCGAGACCAGGAACGGGATGCGCCAGCCCCAGGCGGCGAAGGCTTCCTCGCCCAGCGTGTAGCGAACGCTCAGGATCACCACGAGGCTCAGCACCAGGCCGGCGGTCGCGGTGATCTGGATGAAGGAGGTATAGTAGCCGCGTTTGCCCTGCGGGGCGTGCTCGGCGACGTAGGTGGCGGCGCCGCCATATTCACCCCCCAGAGCCAGGCCCTGGATCAGGCGCATCAGCACCAGGATAATCGGCGCGGCGATGCCGATCACCGCATAGGGCGGCAACAGGCCGACGACGAAGGTCGACAGGCCCATCAGCAGCATGGTGACGAGGAAGGTGTTCTTGCGTCCCCACAGGTCGCCCAGCCGCCCGAAGACGATGGCGCCGAAGGGCCGCACCGCAAAGCCGGCGGCGAAGGCCATCAGGGCGAAGATGTAGCCGGTGGTTTCGTTGACGCCCGAGAAGAACTGGACGGTGATGATCGCCGCCAGAGAGCCGTAGAGATAGAAGTCGTACCACTCGATGACGGTGCCGACCGATGAGGCGAGGATGACCAGGCGATCGCTGCGATCGACGGTGTGCTCCTCTCCTCCGGACGCAAGGGGTGCGTCGGTTGCCATGATCCATTTCCTCCCGTGTCGCCGTTTGTCGGCCGTTATGCGCGGCCTGCCGGACGCGTGGAGGGCGACATTGACCGAGAGGAAGGCGGCTGAAGAGACCGACTTTGGTCGAGGATCGTCGGTCGCTCAGGGCAGTCAGCCGTCGATGGAGATGACCGGGCCGAGCTTGGGCTGGGCCTTGCCGCGACGGGCGCTGCGACGCTTCAGCCAGGCGCGGATGCGGGTCTGGATCGGATTGTCGATCGCGAAGTGAAAGGCGAAGGCGAAGGCGACCGCCGCCATGACGCCCAGGCCCCACAGGCCCCATTGAACGAAGAGGGGCAAGCCAACGCGCGCCTCGACCGCATTGACCACGCCGAACCAGACGATGCGGACCACCTCGTTGGAGATGAACATGGAGAAGGAGACCATGGCGGCGGTCTCGACCCAGTTCGAGGGCTTGGTCACAGGCATGGCGCCGGCGGCCAGGATGATGATCGAGATCAGGGTCAGGGCGACAAGGGCGTGCTTGTCGTGGAGCTGAAGCGCGAAGAAGCCGATGGCGGCCAGAACCCCGGCCCAGCCGGCCAGACGCGGGGCGATCCAGACCTTCTGGGCGAACCAGGCCAGGCACATGCCCAGGAAGAACAGCGGCAGGGCGCGGATGATGCCGTAGCGCATCGGCATCTGATAGACGGGATAGCCGAGGAACGACCAGCACAGCTGGTTGGCGATCAGATAGACGCCTACGCCGACGGCCAGGGCCGACCACGGACCCAGACGCATCAGGCCGCGAATGATCCAGGGGAAGGCCAGGTAGCAGCCGATCAGGGCCGAGATCGACCAGGTCGGGGCGTTCCAGCCCAGGCCGCCATGCACGCCATAGGATTGCAGCAACAGCAGTTGGGCCGGCAGCTGATCCCAGGCGAACCATTCGGGGTTGCGGGGCGGCGAGCCGGCGGCGGTGGCCAGAAGCACGAAGCCGACCAGCGACAGGCCCATGATCAGATGGGCGGGCACGACGCGCAGGAACCGCTTCAGGAAGAAGTCGCCGGGCGACATCCGGCCCTTGTCCACCGCCGCGCCATAGACGCGCATCAGCACATAGCCGCTGTCGATCAGGAAGAAGTTGGTCAGCAGGAAGCCGCCGCGTTCGAAGATCGGATTGATCAGATGGGCGAGCGGCTCGGGCCCTGCGGCCTGGAAGTGATGCAGGATGATCAGGAAGGCCACGATGAAACGCAGCGCGTCCAGCCAGCCGCCGCGGGCGATCTGAACTGTCTCATTGCGGGTCGAAATCAGGGACCAGGGCATCGTCAGCGCCTCCTTTGATCCCTTCACCGCAAGCGTCGGGCCAGTTCGCCTGTCAGGCGAACGTCAAGACAGCACCAGACGCATGAACTCTTCGCGGGTGCGGGGGTCGTCGCGGACGACGCCGATCAGGTGGCTGGTCGACAGGCTGGCGCCGGGCGCATTGACGCCACGCAGGGTCATGCAGCTGTGCTCGGCCTCGATGACCACCCCGACGCCGTGCGGCTTCAGCACGGTCTGGATGGCCTCGGCGATCTCGGAGGTCATCTTCTCCTGGATCTGCAGGCGTCGCGCGAAACCGCGCACAACGCGAGCCAGTTTGGAGATGCCGACGACGCGGTCCGTCGGCAGATAGGCGACGTGCGCCTTGCCCACGACCGGCAGCATGTGGTGCTCGCAGAAGCTGACGAAGCGGATGTCCTTCAGCACGACCAACTGGTCGTAGCCGCCGGTTTCCTCGAACGTCTTCTCCAGATAGGAGAGCGGATCGACCTCATAGCCCTGGAAAAGCTCGCGGTAGCTCTTGGCGACGCGGGCGGGGGTTTCCAGCAGACCTTCGCGGTCCGGGTTGTCGCCGGCCCATTCGATCAGGGTGCGGACGGCGGCTTCGGCGTCGGCCTGGGAGACTTTGGAGGCGGGGGCGTCGGTCATGGCGGCCTAGATAGCGGAGCGCTTGAGGGAAGGGGAGAGGGCGAGCCGTCCCATTACGAGGCGGACGCACGTTCAGACGGCGAAGTCCGAAAAAGAGAGTCTAATTCGTCTAATTCGTCTGAAATCGAATGGCTGGCGCTCCCCAAGGCGAAGGCGGGGAAGTCGGCATGGAAGCGGCGCCGTTCAAGGCTGCACGCGAGATTTTTCCGTGGTCAGGTCTGGACGAAGACGCGTCTGGTTAGCGGCCTGTTAACCATCCTGTCGGCATTTTCTGCCCAGTAGTTTCTGGAGTGGGCCGATGAACGGCGCGGAAGTTCTGGACGTCGGGCGCGACGCCATCTGGCTGACGATCCAGCTGTGCCTGCCGGTGCTGCTGGTCGGTCTGGTCGTCGGCGTGGTGATCGGCCTGTTCCAGGCCCTGACGCAGATTCAGGAACAAACCCTGATCTATGCGCCCAAGATCATCGCCATCTTCGTTTCACTGATCCTGTTCCTGCCGCTGATGGGCGCCCTGTTGGGCGGCTTCATGCGCCAGATCGCGGCCCGCATCGCGGGGATGTAGTGGACGCTTATGCGACCGCCGATCAGGTCTGGGCCGGCGGGCTGATCTTCGCCCGGATCGGGGCGATCCTGATGCTGATCCCCGGCTTCGGCGAGGCCTATGTGCCGCCGCGCGTGCGACTGTCGCTGGCCCTGGTCATCAGTCTGGCGCTGTGGCCGGTGGTGCGCGCATCGCTGCCGGGCCTGCCGGACAGCATGGGGCTGATGGTCGGATGGATCATCCGCGAGGTGGTCGTCGGACTGATGATCGGCCTGCTGCTGCGCATGTTCATGAGCGCCCTGGCGACGGCGGGCGAGATCGTGTCGTTGCAGACGACGCTGAGCTTCGCCCAGACCGCCAATCCGATGCAGGCCCAGCCCGGTTCGACCATCGCCGCCTTTCTGGCCCTGCTGGGGGTGACGCTGCTGTTCGCCACCGACACCCACCACCTGTTCATCGCCGGCATGGTGGGATCGTATCGGCTGATCTCGCCGGCCCAGCCGCTGATGATGGCCGACTTCACCCAGATGGCGGTGCGGACCCTGGGCGACAGCTTCCTTCTGGGCGTGCAGTTGTCGGCGCCGGTGCTGGTCTTTGCTCTGATCTTCAACCTGGCGTCCGGCCTGGTGGCGCGGGTCATGCCGTCATTCCAGGTCTATTTCGCCGCCGCGCCCTTGAGCGTGATCCTGGGCCTGTCGATTTTCGCCTTGAGTCTGGGTGCGCTGGGCACCCTCTTCATCGACCGCTACCGCCGTCTGGCGGAGTATTTCGTGCTGGGAGGCCCCGGTGGCTGAAGGCGCGGATCCCGAGTCGAAAACCGAAGAGGCGACCCCGCGAAAGCTTGAGGACGCCCGAAAGAAGGGCGATGCGGCCAAGTCGCCCGATGTCGCCCAGGTGCTGTCGCTGGCGGGGGCGGCGGCGGTGATCCTGATGGGGGGAGGCTGGTTCGCCTCGTCCATCGCCGAACAGATGCTGCCCTTCATCGCCGCCCCGCACGAGATGCTGGGCGTGCTGAACTCGGGCGCGGGCAACCAGATCATGGTGCGCGCCGTCTGGGCCGTGGCGCCCTTTCTGGGAGCGGTTATGCTGGCGACCATTCTGGGCGGGGTCGGGGGCAATGTGGCCCAGTCCGGCCTGATCTTCACCGCCGAAAAGCTGAAGCCCAAATGGTCGGCGGTCAGTCCGATGCAGGGGTTCAAACGCATCTTCGGCCCCGATGGCCTGGCGCAGTTCGTCAAGACCTTCCTGAAGCTGATCGCCGTCTGCGCCGTATGCTGGATGGTGTTGAAGCCGCACCTGCGCGAGTTCGAGAACATGGCCTCGATCAGCCCGCTGGCGATCCTGCCGCTGGCGCGCGACATGGCGATCTCGCTGTTCGTGGCCTCGATCATCCTGTTGGGCGCCACGGCCGGGGCCGACTTCATCTGGCAGAAGATGCGCTTCGCCAAGCGGATGCGCATGACCAAGGAAGAGCTGAAGGAAGACTTCAAACAGTCCGAAGGCGATCCGCACATCAAGGCCAAGCTGAAGCAGATCCGCATGCAGCGCAGCCGCCAGCGGATGATGGCCAATGTGCCCAAGGCCACCGTCATCGTGACCAACCCGACCCACTATTCGGTCGCCCTGCGCTATGAGCCGGATCAGGGCGACGGGGCGCCGATCTGCGTGGCCAAGGGCGTGGACGCCCTGGCCCTGCGCATCCGCGAAGTGGCGACCGAGCACGGCGTGCCGATCGTCGAGAACGTGCCGCTGGCGCGCGCCCTGTACGCCACCGTCGAGGTGGACGAGGTCATTCCGCGCGAACATTTCGACGCCGCCGCCAAGATCATCGGCTTCGTCTTCCAGTCCCGCAAGCGCCGGTAAGGCGGCGTCAGGATTTGGGCGTATGATCGCAACACTGATTCGCGAGGCTGTATGACGTCCACCCGCCGCCCTTCGTTCGACCTGTTGTCCGGCGTGATGGCGTTCGGGGTCGTCGTGGCGATCGCGGCCCTGGCCTATCCGGCCTTTCGGGACAATCCGATTTCGGCGCCGGGACTGGTGCTGATCCTGACCGTCGGCGCCATCGCCCTGATCGGTCTTTTCGGCTTCCGCCGGGCGGCGGACGCCAAGCCGAGCAGCGACGCGGCCATCGAGGTGTTGGACGCCATGGCCGAACCGGCGGCGCTGGTGTGGGATTCAGGGCAGATCCTGGCCTTCAACGCCGCCTGGTCCGAGGCCAACGGCGCGACCGGCGCCCTGCCGCGCGGCAAGTCGGCGCAGGCGCTGTACATGGCCTTCGCCCAGGCGCGCAAAGGCGAGCCGGGCCGCGCCATCGTCATGATCGGACAGCGCGAGGTCGAGGTCGTGATCGGCCAGGCGGGCGAGGGCCGGTTCCTGATGCGCGCGGCGCCGGACGCCGTCCTGCCCATCGCCGCCGCGCCCGTCCACACGCCCGCCGCCGCGGCGACCGGCGAGGCGCGGGCCATGGCCGCAGGGGCGCCGTTCGGCTCGGCCGTGATCGGCGGCGACGACCTGTTTTCCGGCCGCGCGGAAGAGGCCAATCCGGCGCTGGCGGTTCTGACCGGACCGGGGGCGGCGCGCGATGCGGCCTTTGGGCATCTGTTCGATCCGGGCGGCATCGCCGAGGCGCGGCTGAAGCTGGCGGGCGGATCGTCGGGGCCGATCGAACTGGTCGCGCGGGCCTATCCCGACAAGATGCTGCATCTGTATGTGGCGCCCGAGGGCGACAAGCGGCGCATCTGGCTGTTCGACGTCTCGGGCCAGAAGTCGATGGAGCTGCAGCTCAACCAGGCCCAGAAGATGCAGGCCGTGGGCCAGCTGGCCGGGGGCGTGGCGCACGACTTCAACAATCTGCTGACGGCGATCCAGCTTCAGCTGTCGGGTTTGCTGGAACGGCACCCGGTGGGCGATCCTTCGTACGAGGGGCTGAACGAGATCCGTCAGACGGCCATTCGCGCGGCCGATCTGGTGCGCAAACTGCTGGCCTTCTCGCGCAAGTCGACGGTGCGGCGCGAGCGGCTGGACCTGGGCGAACTGGTGGGCGAGTTCGCTATCCTGTTGCGGCGGCTGCTGCGCGAGGACGTGCGGCTGGAGACCGACTACGGACGCGACCTGCCAGTCGTGCTGGCCGACAAGTCTCAGCTGGAGACGGCGGTGATGAACCTGGCCGTCAACGCGCGCGACGCCATGCGCGGCGTGGTCGAGCCGGGCGCCGGCGTCGTCACCATCGCCACGCGTCGTCTGACGGGCGACGAGGCGCGGGCCCTGGGCTGGGTCGATGCGCCGACGGACGAGGTGGCGCTGATCGAGGTGTCCGACACCGGACCCGGCGTGCCGCCCGAACTGGCGGACAAGATCTTCGAACCCTTCTTCACCACCAAGGCGGTGAACGAGGGGACCGGCATGGGTCTGGCCACCGTCTATGGCATCGTCCAGCAGGCGGGCGGCCACATCACCGTCAGCAACATCGAAGGCCCAGACTCTAAGATAATGGGCGCGGCCTTCCGCATCTTCCTGCCGGCGGCGGGCGAGGCTGAGCTGGCCGAGGTTCAGCCGGTCGAGGTCAAGGCCAAGGCGCCGCGCGACCTGTCGGGCGCCGGCCGCATCCTGTTCGTCGAGGACGAGGACGCCGTGCGCGGCATCGCCGCCCGGCTGCTGCGCCAGCGCGGCTATGAGGTCATCGAGGCCGCCGACGGCGAGGAGGCCCTGCTGCTGGCCGAGGAACACGCCGGCCAGATCGACATGATGATCTCCGACGTCATCATGCCGGGGCTGGATGGGCCGTCCTTGCTGAAGAAGGCGCGCAAATATCTGGGCGACGCGCCGGTCATGTTCATCTCGGGCTATGCCGAGAGCGACTTTTCGGACCTGTTGCAGGACGAGACGGGCGTGTCCTTCCTGCCCAAGCCGCTGGACATCAAGACCCTGGCCGAACGGGTGAAGCAGGAGTTGCACGCGGGCTGATCGCCCGCATGAAGGGCGGGGTCAGGCGGCGCGGCGAAGCGCGGACGGCGCCTTTACATACAGGCCCCGGCGACCGTTCACGGCGCGGAAGGCGACCGTCTCGCCCTCCAGACTTTCGTCCACGCCCAGAAGCAGGCAGCCGTCATCGACCAGGCGGCGCTCCAGTCCGTCAAGAAGACGCGCGCGGCGCGACGGGTCCATATCGGTCATGACGTTTCGGCAGAAGATCACGTCGAAACGGGCGTCATCGGTCGGTTCGTCCAGCAGGTTGGCCCGACCGAAACGCACGGCGTCGGCCAGTTCGGCCTTGACGATCCACTGGTCTTCCCGTGGTTCGAACCAGCGCAGCATGGTCTTGGCCGTGAGCCCGCGCTGGATCTCGAAGCCGGTGTAGAGGCCCGAGCGCGCCTTCTCGATCGCGCGCTGCGACAGGTCGGTGGCGACCAGATCGACGTCGACGCCGATCTCCCTGGCCGCCATGGCGATGGACCAGGCCTCCTGGCCGGTCGAACAGCCGGCCGACCAGATCTTGATCCGCCCGTCGGGCCGCGCCTTGGACAGGGCCGGCAACAGTTCGGTCTCTAGGATGCGGAAAGGGGTGCGGTCGCGACGGAACCAGGTCTCGGCGTTCAGCAGGGCCTCGATCACCGACCAGGCCAGGGAGGCGACCGGATTGGCCCACAGGTTCGTCAGCAGGGCCTCGACATTGGCGTAGCCCTCGCGCCGCGCGATCGGACCCAGCCGGTGTTCGGCCAGGTGGATGCGATCCCGCGACAGCCGATAGCCGGCGCGGGTGGCGAGAAGGGACTGCAGCTTGTCGAAGTCCTCTGGCGTCATGCGGCGATCGCTCCGACCTCCGTCAGCTTGGACTGCAGGATTTCACCGTCGAACGGCTTCATCACATAGTCGTCGGCGCCGGCGGCCAGGGCTTCGGCGATCCGCTCGGGGCGGGTCTCGATCGTGCAGAACAGCACCTTGGGTTGCTTGCCGCCCGGCATGGCGCGCAGACGACGCAGGAAAGTGATGCCGTCCATCACGGGCATGTTCCAGTCCACCAGCAGGACGTCGGGCATGGCGCCGGTGCAATAGGCCAGGGCCTCGGAGCCGTCCGCCGCCTCATCGACCTCATAGCCCAGGCCCTCGACGATACGACGCGCAACCTTGCGGATGATGCGGCTGTCGTCGACGATCAGGCAGGTTCGGAAGTCCAAGGTCGATCCCTCAATGACACGACGGCTTTCGCCCGTGGCGCATGGACTGTTTTTATCTCAAACGCCAGTTAATGAGTCGTTTGGAAACGCCTCAGGCAGGCATTCGCGCGACCAGTGCGACCTTTCCGTCTTCAACCTTGACGCGTAGAGCGCCGCCGGCCTCGTTCACGGTCAGCCACAGCCAGTAGGGCTGGATCCACTGGCCGGCCAGGCCCTCGACCAGGCGTTCGCCGGCCAGACCCGTGACGGCCTCGGGCTTCAGCCGGGCGCGGGCGCCCTCGGCGAAGCCTTCGAGATAAAGCAGGCCGTCTTCCACCCGCGACTGAATCGTAGCGACGCCGCCCATCGGCAGGGCGCCGACGGTCAGATAGGCGAGGTTTGTCAGGGCGCGGGCCTGGGGCTTGGTGAACTCGCCGTCGGCGATGCGCCAGTCCAGCGAGGCGCGGCCCCCTTGCACCATGCCGGACACCAGACCTTCGATCTCGCGGGCGGTGAACTTCTCGCTGGTGGTGGCGGCGCCGAAGGCGACGCGGGCGAAGTGAACCAAGGCGACCATCTTCCTGGCGCTCTGTTCGATCAGGGCCAGGGCGTCGTCGCGCATGTCCTGAGCGGTCGGATCCTGCATCAGGTCCAGGCCGGAGACGATGGCGCCCGACGGACTGATGAAGTCATGGCACAGCTTGGCCGCGATGTAGGTCGCAAGCTCCGTCCCATCGACCGGGAGGTCCAGCGGAGCGGCGTCTGTGTCGTGGGGGGAGGTCATGATGTCTGGCGCGCTCAAGTCACAGTTCGTGTCGCGCGCGAAGTTGGAGTGATTTGCCGGTTCATGGAACCGCCCGGATGGTCTATCGACCCGCCAATGACGACCTCTTCTACACCCGCTCTAGAGCGCGATCTGACGTCCGGCGCGCTGTCCCTGGCCATCGCCGAGATCGCAGAGGAGGCCGCGCGGCTGATCCTGCCCTATTGGCGCGCAGGCACGGCGGTCGAGACCAAGTCCGACGACAGCCCGGTGACCCAGGCCGACCGGGCGGCCGAGGCCCTGATCCTGGAACGGTTGGCGGCCCTATATCCGGGCGTGCAGACGGTGGCGGAAGAAGCGGTGTCTGCCGACGGCGCGCCCGAGGCGGCCGAGGACTGGTTCTGGCTGATCGATCCGCTGGACGGCACGCGCGGCTTCGTGCGTGGCGGCGAGGCCTTCACCGTCAATATCGCCCTGATTCATGACGGCTATCCGGTCGCGGGCGTGGTCACGGCGCCGGCGACGGCGACGACCTGGCGCACCGACAAGCCCGAGGGCGGCGCCTTTCGGCGTCAGTTCGGCGCCCTTCAGGCCGGCGAGGCCCATTCGGGCGAGGACTGGCGTCCGATCCGGGTGCGCGACCGGCCGCAGGAAGGCATGGCCCTGTTGAGCCACAGCGTCACCGACGAAGAGGCGACTCGTCTGGCCGCGCGTCACGGCTGCTCGCGCTGGCAGGGGACGGACTCATCGCTGAAGTTCTGTCTGATCGCCGAGGGGCGGTTCGACGCCTATCCGCGCACGGGACCGACCTCGGAATGGGACACCGCAGCGGGCCAGGCGGTGCTGGAAGCCGCCGGCGGGCGGGTGCTGGCCGATGACGGGCAGCGGATGGCCTATGGCAAGACGCGGTTCCTGAACGGCGCCTTCGTCGCCATGGGCGGCTGAAGTCTAGGCTCTCAGGAGCGCCTCGGCGCGGTCGGCGAGGGCGTCGACGCCCATTTCCCGGGCCGTCATCGCCGCCTCGCCCAGGATCAGCCCCAGATCGGTCGGGACGACGCCGCCCAACCGATGCCGCGCCAACATGATCTCGGCCATGCCGATCTGATCGGCGGCCCAGTCGAGCGGCGTCGCCGTCGCCATGCGCGCGCGAAGGCGGGTCTCCAGCGTCATCAGAGCGGTCAGGTTCTTGACCGCCTCGGCCAGGGCCACCTCGCGCGTGCTGCGGCGCTCGCGCGCCAGGGCGCCGATGATCAGCTCGCCGCCCTGCGTCAGGGCTTCGGCCTGGGTCAGCAGCATCAGCGGCTGGGCGTCGTCGCCGACGCGCAGCACCTGGATCGCGGCCCAGTCCAGCGGGCTGTGATCCGGCGTGAACTGATCGGCGGCGGCGTCGAACATGATCCGCCCCTGGTTGCGGGCCTCGTCATGCCCCGCGATCGCGGCCAGGGCCGACAGGCCGGCGCCGCACAGGGCCAGGGCGCGGGCGCGGGTCAGAGGGCGATGGTCGGGGGAGGCGGCCTCGACCAGGGCGCCCAGGTCGCGGCCGGCCTGATCTAGCAGCTGCACGTCGCGCTGGACCACGCCCATTTCCAGCGAAAGGCCCGCGCGATCCATGCGCAGATCCATGTCCTCGGCGTTGTCCCTGCGCACCGCCTCATCGATCAAGGCAGTCGCCTGATGAAGGCGTTCGATGTCGCCGCTCAGCCGGGCCGTGCGGACCGTCAGCCGGGCGTGAAGCGCGGCCATGCCGGCGGCGATGCGTCGGCCACGGGGTTGTCCGACCGCCGCCAGGGTCGTCGCCGCGCGGTCCAGACGGGCGGGATCGCCGCACAGATCAAAGCGCAGCATCAGCACCGCCGCCTTGGCCATGGCGGCCCGCGCGATCTGATCCTCGCCAACAGCTGAACGCGTCAGGCTTTCGGCGCAGCGTTCGGCCCGGTCCAGACTGTCGGCGGCGCCGGTGCGTCGGGCGTGTTCGCGCCACAGGGCGCAGGCGCGGTTTTCTGTCTCGAAGGGACGGGCGCAGGAGACGCGTCCGGCGTCCGTGGTCTCGCGTCGCGCCTCGGCGCGCAGCAGATCGGCGCCGATCAGTTCGACCCAGCCCAGGTCTTCGCTCTCTCGCGCCTGGGCGAAGAGTTTTCGAAGATCACGGCCGAATTCGAACATGCTGGACCTCGGTTATCCCGCTTCGGGACGCAGACTGCGTCACCTGCGGCGTCCAATGCAAACGCAGCGCCGGGAATGCGGTTCGGCTTGGCCTTATGCCGGCGACCTAGTCGAGTTTTGGCGTCTTCTGCTGGCAGCGTTGCAGATTGGCGCGCGCCTCGGGCGCCTCGGCGTTGAGCTGACGCACGGCAGTGATGCGCGCGCGGGTCTGATCGGCCTCGGCGGTCGACGCCGCCTTGCCCGCCGCCGTCGCGGCCTGCATGGCCGCCAGGGACCAATAGAGCGCGGCGTCATACAGCCGACGCCCTTGCGCGCTCTCTCCGCCTTCAAGCTCCGACGCGGCCTGGGTCAGGCCCGCACAGCGCACCGCCTCCTCATACGAAACCAGCCCCACGGAAGGGGCGGCCTGCAGCATAAAGACGGTGCTGGCGAGGGCGAGAAGCGTCGACATGACCTCAGAATGGCTCAGCCGCGTGACCAAAGGAAGTCGTTTGCGGCGCCGGCCTTAGCCGCGTTCCTTCGTCTTGGTGAAGGCGATCTTGGGGAAGCGTTCGCCCACATAGCCGGTCTCCCAGCTCGACTTGGCCAGGAAGACCGGGGCCTGGTCGATGTCGCGGGCCATCTGGGGGCGATATTTGCCGCTGAAGTCCTCGACGTCCGCGTCGGAGCCCTCCGAGCCTGGAGCGATCCAGCGCGCTTCCGCGTAGGGGGACGGCTCGAAGACGACATCCAGACCGTACTCCTCGCCCAGACGGTCGGCCATGACCTCGAACTGAAGCTGGCCCACGGCGCCGACGATGAAGTCAGAGCCGATTTCGGGACGGAACAGCTGGGTCACGCCTTCCTCTGCCAGACCTTCAAGCGCCCTCTTCAGGTGTTTGGCCTTCAGCGGATCCTTCACGCGAACCCGTTGCAGGATTTCCGGGGCGAAGTTCGGCAGGCCGGCGAAACGAACCACGCCGCTCTCCGACAGACTGTCGCCGACGCGCAGCACGCCGTGGTTCGGAATGCCGATCACGTCGCCGGCGAAGGCGTCGTCGGCCAGTTCGCGGTCCGAGGCGAAGAACATGATCGGCGCATTGACCGACAGGGACTTGCCTGTGTTCTGCACCTTCAGCTTCATGCCGCGCTTGAAGGCGCCCGAGGCCATGCGGAACATGGCGATCCGGTCGCGGTGATTGGGGTCCATGTTCGCCTGGACCTTGAAGACGAAGCCGGTGACTTCGTTCGATCCCGGTTCGACCTCGGTCTCGACGGGGGCGGGGGCGTTGCGGGTCTCGGGCGGGGATTCCCTTTTGGCCTTCATGACCTTGGGCGCCGGGGCCCAGTCGCCGATGGCCTTCAGCAGTTCGTCGATGCCGAAGTGGCGAAGCGCCGAGCCCCACAGCACCGGCGTCATGTGACCTTCCAGGAAGGCCTGGCGGTCAAAGGCCGGATAGCCGCCCTCGACCAGTTCGACGGCCTCGGCGAGATTGTCCTGCTCGCCCGCCTCGAAATACTGCGCCGCCTGGTCAAGCGGCAGGGCGGCGGGGTGTTCGGGATCCTCGGCCGAACCGGCGGCCTTGCGGGTATAGGGCTGGAACCGGCCGGTGCCGACCTCGACCATGCCGCGCAGGCGATTGCCGCTCTCGGCCGGCCACCAGATCGGGGCGGGGTCCAGCTGAAGGCGTGACGCGATGTCGTCCAGCAGGGCCATCGGGTCCTGGGCCTCTCGGTCCAGCTTGTTGATGAAGGTGATGATCGGAATGTCGCGCAGGCGGCAGACCTCGAACAGCTTCAGCGTCTGCGGCTCGATGCCCTTGGCGGCGTCCAGCACCATGATGGCGCAGTCGGCGGCGGTCAGGGTGCGATAGGTGTCTTCCGAGAAGTCCTCGTGCCCCGGGGTGTCGAGCAGGTTGAACATCTTGCCGTCGTGCTCGAACGTCATGACCGAGGCCGAGACCGAGATGCCCCGCTCCTTCTCGATCTTCATCCAGTCCGAACGGGTGCGCCGGTTCTCGCCGCGCGCCCGCACGGCGCCGGCCGCACGAATGGCGCCGCCGGCCAACAAAATGTGCTCGGTCAGGGTCGTCTTGCCCGCATCCGGGTGGGCGATGATGGCGAAGGTCCGGCGGCGCGCCGCTTCTTCAGGCAGGGTCAATAAGGACATGGCGCGCGACTAGCGCGGACACGCCTCAAAGTCACGGGATTGCGCCGGACGAAATAACCCCTCGCCACGAAGGGCTATCGGAGTCATGCTCGGTTCTGGAGGAGACGATCAGGCCGTCAGAGTTCGACGCTCCCCTCCCGGATCAATCCGGGATCATAGGGAAAGGACAAGGACGATGGCTGTCATCCATCCTCAAGATCGTATCGTCGGCGGTCGCCGCGAAAGCCGACCGCTTCATCCGGCCATCGGCCTCGTCATCGGCTTTGGCGCGATCATCCTGATCGCAACTGTCGTGCACATCGTCTTCAATCAGATACTCTAAAGCCGTGCGTATCTTACGAGGTCTGTGGCGGTGAGGCCTCATCGCCCTCGTCCGCAGGCGGCGCTTCCTCTGCCGAGGGATTGAGTCCAGCCTTGGCGCGGGCCTCAGCGAGGACGCGGCGAACGCCGTCCAACTCTGATCCGCCATGCGGGTCGTTGGCCAGAGGTGACAGGTAGGCGATGGCGTCTGCGTATTTCTCCCTAGCGAGAAGCGCGCTGCCTGCTTCGAAACGCAACTGCTGAACTTGCGGCGCGAGCTCCGATCCAATCAGCAGAACCTGGAGGTCGTTTTCGGTCGGATATCCCGGCTGATCCTGGCGATTTCGGGCCATCGCCATATAGGTCCGGTAGTCGGTCGGATCGATGCGATAAGCTAGCGACAAATCTGCTCGGGCTTGGGAATAGAGGGCAGCCCTATGAGCGTCGTCCTCATCGCCGGCGTTCATCAAGGCGACGGCTTTCAGCCTTAGAGCCAATGCGTCTTCCGCGTTTTGCTGGAGGTAGTGATCAAGAACGCGAACCGCGTCCTGATCCTGCTGCATGTCCATATGGGCTTGAGCTAGCACCCTAGCGGCCATGGCGTCGCCAGGGTAGCGAGCATGGGCGCGCTCGGCTTCGGCAAGGTTTGCCGCACGCCGATCTTCTGGCACGAAACGCGCAAGGCGGAGGTCCAGCCAAACCAGATCGCGCGCGGAGGCAGGCATGCGGCTGACCGTGACTTCGGCCTGCTTGAAATCTCGATCCTGCCATTGGTAAGTCATCCGCTCCAGATAGTTATGCACGTCGGATTGAAGCTGGTTCGGCGTTCGCCCCGTCGCCGCCGTCATGGACGTGACGCGGTCCTCTCCGCTCATGACGCTGGCCAGATATTTGCTCAGCATGACACGGCGCTCCGGCGTGCTCATGAAATACGCGGTCAGCGCCCAGGCCTGGGCATAGTAGGCGTGACCACGGCCCTGCACCTCCGTCGGTCGGGATCGGAGCAGGGTTTCCATCGGCATCCACCTGTTCAGGCCGCCCTGCAGGGAATACATCCGTCCCTGGTTGGGCAAACCCACCTTCATTCGCCCGACTGTGACGTCGGCAGTGGCGAAATATTCGGCAAAACCCTCGACAAACCAGCTTGGGTAGGCTCCCGGCAGATACTGGCGCATGAAATGGTGCGCGTATTCGTGGAACAGGGTGTGGTCGTTATCCGACCCGCGTCCGCCGGTGACTGCGAAAATCCGTTCGTTGCCGGGCGTGTAAAAGCCTCCGACGTTCTCCGGTATGTCGGGCCACACCTTGCGCATATCGGCCCGCCCGTCCGCGAGATAGATGGCCAGCGGCGGCACGTCGATGTCTGATGGGACGGGGAAGAAGACGCGAATGACGCCGTCGAACCGCTCGACCTTGCGGGTGTACTCGCGGATCGCGCCTTCGCTGGTATCGCCATAGACGACGAAGTGCTCGCTCTCGGCTTTCAGCCAGTCCGCGCGCGCCGGCGCCGTTGCGCACACGGATGACGTTAGAACCGCAACAGCGGCGACGGTTCTGAAAGCATTCATGATCTGGCTCCTCCTACAGGAAATACCAGCCACAACCCAAGATGTCTGGCAAGTTGGAAAACTCGGGCCGGCACCCGGTGTCAGGCGGCCAGGCGGTTCCAGACGGCGCGGTCTGCAGAGATGGCGTCGAGGCGGCGGCCCTTGGCCTGAAGCTGGCGCATCACCTGTTCGGGCAGGGTGCAGAAGCGCGGCTCGACCAGGTCCGGATTACAGGCGGCGGCCGGCGCAGCGAACAGGGCGGCGTTCACGTCGGGGCTGCGCTCGGCGATCAGCCAGGCCAGGCGGCGGGCGCGCTCGGGATCGTTGCGGTGAAGCAGCGGGTCCTCGGCGAACAGTTCGCAGCCCAGTTCCAGCAGATAGTCCAGACCCAGCTTCTCGAACCGGCGCGCGTCGGCGGGCGTGACCGGGCAGGCCTCGTCCAGGTCGAACACGACGTCGTTCAGAAGAAACAGCATGGGCGAGACGCTCGACTGACCGGACGCGAGTTCGTCCGTAAGCTCACAATAGGCGCCGTCGCTTGCGGTCCCGTTCACGGACGCGGTTAAGCGTTTGTGACCAGCCGGCTGTCGCGCTGGACGAAAAGCGACGGCGATGACGCGACGTGACCCTTGCGCCGGTGCGCTGCCTCGGCTTACCTGATCACGCATTGTTACAGCCGGCGTCCCGCCGGAGAGAGGCCGTGATGACGACCCATGAAGATCGCGCCGGGCTGAAGGTCGCGGGGGAACTGATCGCCCTGATCGAGCAGGACGTGCTGCCGGGGCTGGGGCTTGATGCGACGGCCTTCTGGAGCGGAGCGGCGGCGATCTTCGAGCGGTTCGCGCCCGAGAACCGGGTGCTGCTGGAACGACGCGACGCCTTGCAGGCGCAGATCGACGACTGGCATCGGGCGCGGCGGGGCCAGCCCTATGACGTGGCGGCGTCGCAGGCGTTTCTGAAAGAGATCGGCTATCTGGTCGAGGAGCCGGCGCCGTTCACGATCGGGACTGAAGGCGTGGACGCCGAGATCGCGCGCATGGCCGGGCCGCAGCTGGTCGTGCCGGTGCTGAACGCCCGCTTTCTGCTGAACGCCGCCAATGCGCGGTGGGGCAGCCTTTATGACGCGCTTTACGGCACGGATGCTTTGGGCGACTTGCCGGCCGGCGGCGGCTATGACGCGGCGCGCGGCGCGCGGGTTGTGGCGCGGGCCAAGGTCTTTTTGGACGAGGCGGCGCCGCTGGCCGAGGGTTCGCACACGGATGTTGAAGGCTGGTCGGTGGTCGATGGCAAACTGTCGCCCGCGTTGAAGGATGCGGGGCAGTTCGTCGGTTTCACGGGGGAGGCCAGCGCGCCCGCCTCGATCCTGCTGGTCAACAACGGTCTGCACATCGAACTGGTGATCGACCGCAGCCATCCGGTGGGGCGCAGCGATGCGGCGGGGCTGGCGGACGTGGTGCTGGAATCGGCCCTGTCGACCATCGTCGATCTGGAAGATTCCGTCGCGGCCGTTGATGCGGCGGACAAGGCCGAGGCCTATCGCAACTGGCTTGGTCTGATGCGCGGCGACCTGTCCGCGACGTTCAAGAAGGGCGGCGAGACCCTGACCCGCGCTCTGGAGCCGGATCGCCAGTGGACCGCGCCGGACGGGTCGTCGGTGATCCTGAAGGGGCGCAGTTTGCTGTTCGTGCGCAACGTCGGGCATCTGATGACGACCCCGGCCATTCGTCTGGCCGACGGGTCGGAGGCGCCGGAAGGGATCATGGACGCGATCGTGACCAGCCTGATCGCCCTTTACGACATCAAAGGTCTGGGCGGGTTCGGCAACAGCGCGACGGGCTCTGTCTATATCGTCAAACCCAAGATGCACGGACCGGAAGAGGCCGCCTTCACCGACCGGCTTTTCGATGCGGTCGAGGATCTGCTGGCCCTGCCGCGCCATGCGATCAAGGTCGGGGTGATGGACGAGGAACGGCGGACCTCAGCCAATCTGGCGGCCTGCATTCAGGCGGTGAAGGGCCGGATCGTCTTCATCAACACCGGGTTCCTGGATCGCACCGGCGACGAGATTCACACCGCCATGCAGGCCGGGCCGGTGGTGCGAAAGGCGGACATCAAGTCCAGCGCCTGGATCGCGGCCTATGAGGCTAGGAACGTCGCCATCGGCCTGAAATGCGGCTTGTCGGGCAAGGCCCAGATCGGCAAGGGGATGTGGGCGGCGCCGGACCGGATGGCGGACATGCTGGAGCAGAAGATCGGCCATCCGAAGACCGGCGCGAACACCGCTTGGACCCCCTCGCCGACGGCGGCGACCCTACATGCGCTGCACTATCATGCGGTCGATGTGTTCGCGGTTCAGAAGGATGTGGCCGGGCGCGAGACGCCGGGACTGGAGGCTTTGCTGACCCCGCCGCTGGCGAATGGCGTCAACTGGTCCGAGGACGAGGTGGCGGCCGAGTTGGACAACAACGCCCAGGGCATACTGGGCTATGTCGTGCGCTGGATCGATCAGGGGGTGGGATGTTCCAAGGTGCCGGACATCCACGACATCGGCCTGATGGAGGACCGGGCGACGCTGCGGATCAGTTCGCAGCATATCGCCAACTGGCTGCTGCACGGGGTCTGCACGGCTGATCAGGTCGAAGCGGCCTTCCAGCGCATGGCGGCCAAGGTCGATGGTCAGAATGCGGGCGATCCGCTGTATCGGCCGATGGCGGCGGACCCGGAGAACAGTCTGGCCTATCAGGCGGCGCAGGCGCTGGTGTTCGAAGGCGTCGAGCAGCCGAACGGCTATACCGAGCCGTTGCTGCATGCATGGCGGTCGAAGGCCAAGGCGGCTCAGTCCGTCTGACGGGCCTTGGGCGGAGCGGGCGGTTCCGGAGTCTCCGCTTCATCGTCGGCCATGACGTCGTCGGCGGCGTCGTTGGCAGTTCGGGCGGGACTTTGCGGCCCGGTCGGTCGCGGCGGTGAGCCGGCACCGTAGCCGAGGCGCTTCAAAGCCTCCTCGCCGTCCAAGCCGAAGGCGGTGCGCAGGCGAAGATCGGTCTGGGGCACCGGCACCTCGACGCCTGCTGCGTCCAGGGCGTCGGCGATCAGCCAGGTGTAGGCGGCGTGCATCGCCGCCGGGCGTTTGACGGCGTCGCGCGTCGGCCAGACCACCAGCTCGAACGACAGGCCCCGATCGCCGAAGGCGACCAGCCAGACCTGGCTCTTGCGGGCCTCCGTTTCGGGCAGAGTGAAGGGGCTGGCGCGGGCGGCGGCCAGAACCGCATCGCGCACCTGCCCCCGGTCCGAACCATAGGCGACGGTGAAGGGCACATGGATGCGGCGGGTGTCGCCCTTCATCGTCCAGTTGGTGACGGGCTGTTCGATGAAGCGCGAGTTGGGCACCAGGACATTGACGTTGTCGTTGGTGCGGACACGGGTGGCGCGCGGGCCGATCTCCATGATGGCGCCGCGAATGCCGATGTCCTCGATCTCGATGTAGTCGCCGACCGACACCATCCGGTCGAAGATCAGGAACAGGCCTGAGACGAACTCCTTGACCACCCCCTGCAGCCCCAGGCCGACACCGATGCCCAGCGCGCCGGCGAAGACGGTCAGGGACGACAGGTTCAGCCCTGCCGCCGACAGGGCCGACATGATCCCCACGACGATGATGCCGTAACCGGCCAGACGCTCCAGCAGATAGATCGCCTGACGGCTGCGGTCCGAGCGCTCGCGCACGCGGCGCAGCGACCGCGTCACCAGCCAGTGAGCCGCGAAGGCTATCAACAGGATCACGCCCGCGCTGACCAGACCGCCCAGCGTCAGATTGATCCCGGCGATGCGGGCGATCTGCGACTGCTCGATGGTGTCGAGGCCCAGCTTCTGGATCGTATTGGTCATCGCATTCTAGAGCGTCCGGCGAACGGTCAAGGTTCCGAACCTAGATGGCGAAGTCCTCGGTCGAGAAGCGCCCATCCAGCCAGGCGACGATGCGCTCGGCGGCGTCCTCGGGCGACATGGTGGTGGTGTCCACGACGATCTCGGGGTGTTCGGGCGCTTCATAGGGGCTGTCGATGCCGGTGAAGTTCTTGAGCTCTCCCGCGCGGGCCTTCTTGTACAGACCCTTGACGTCGCGAGCCTCGGCGACCGCCAGCGGCGTGTCGACGTGGACCTCGACGAACTCGCCCTCGCCCAGCAGGTCACGGGCCAGGCGGCGTTCGGCGCGGAAGGGCGAGATGAAGCTGACCAGGACGATCAGGCCCGCGTCCACCATCAGTTTCGACACCTCGGCGACGCGGCGGATGTTCTCGACCCGGTCCTCTTCGGTGAAGCCCAGGTCGCGGTTTAGGCCGTGGCGGACATTGTCGCCGTCCAGCAGATAGGTGTGGCGACCGTCGGCGTGCAGCCGTTTTTCCACCAGATCGGCGATGGTCGACTTGCCTGCGCCCGACAGGCCGGTCAGCCAGACGACGCGTCCCTTCTGGTTTTTGATCGTGGCGCGCGCCGCCTTGTCCACGGACAGGGCCTGCCAATGGATGTTGTGGGCGCGGCGCAGGGCGAAGTGCAGCAAACCCGCCCCGACCGTCCGGTTCGAGATCCGATCGATCAGGATGAAACCGCCCAGGTCCTTATTTTCGACATAGGGGGCGAAGGCGACGGGGGCGTCCAGCGACAGGTTGCAGACGCCGATCTCGTTAAGCTCCAGCCGCTTCGCAGGCTGCTGTTCCAGGGTGTTGACGTTCACCTTGTGCTTGGGCTCGGTGATGGTGGCGCCCACCAGTTTTGCGCCGATCTTGAGCAGGTAAGGGCGACCCGGCAGCAGGGGCTCGTCGTCCATCCAGACGACCGTGGCCTCGAACTGATCGGCCGCCTCGGGCGGGGCGTCGGCGGAGGCCAAGACGTCGCCGCGCGAGACATCGATCTCGTCGGCCAGGGTCAGGGTGATCGACTGGCCGGCGACGGCCAAGTCCAAGTCGCCGTCGGCGGTGACGATCCGCGCCACGGTCGAGGTCTTGCCTGACGGTAGGACGCGCACCGGATCGCCGGGCCGCACGGTCCCGGCGGCGATCTGGCCGGCGAAGCCGCGGAAGTCGAGGTTAGGCCGGTTGACCCACTGCACCGGCAGGCGGAACGGATCGGCCTGAAGAGCGTCGCCGACCTCCAGCGTTTCCAAAAGGCTCATCAGCGGCGGGCCGGCGTACCAGGGCGAAAGGGCGCTGGGTTCGGTAATGTTGTCGCCGCGCAGGGCGGACATCGGGATGACGTCGAAGGCCTGAAGCCCGATTTGGGCGGCGAAGGCGCGGAAGTCGGCGACGATGGCGTCGAACACCGACTGGGACCAGCCCATCAGGTCCATCTTGTTCACCGCCAGGATGATGTGGCGGATGCCCAGCAGGCTGACCAGATAGGCGTGGCGCCGCGTCTGGGTCAGCACCCCGCGTCGGGCGTCGATCAGGATGACGGCGGCGTCGGCCGTGGAGGCGCCGGTGACCATGTTGCGGGTGTACTGTTCGTGGCCCGGCGTGTCGGCGACGATGAATTTGCGCTTTTCGGTCGAGAAGAAGCGATAGGCGACATCGATGGTGATGCCCTGTTCCCGCTCCGCGGCCAGGCCATCGACCAGCAGGGCGAAATCGATGTCGCCGCCTTGCGTGCCGACGCGGCGGCTGTCCGCCTCCAGCGCCGCCATCTGATCCTCGAAGATCATCTTGGAATCGTAGAGCAGCCGCCCGATCAAGGTGGACTTGCCGTCGTCCACGCTGCCGCAGGTGATGAAGCGCAGCAGGCTCTTGTGCTGGTGGGCGTTCAGATAGGCGTCGATGTCGCGCGCGATCAGGTCGGACTGGTGAGCCATCAGAAATAGCCCTCCTGCTTCTTCTTCTCCATCGAGGCGGACTGGTCGTGGTCGATCATCCGGCCCTGCCGCTCAGAGGTGGTGGTCAGAAGCATTTCCTGGATGACCTCGGGCAGGGTCGCGGCCGTGCTCTCGACCGCCCCGGTCAGGGGGTAGCAGCCCAGGGTGCGGAACCTGACGGACTTCATCTGCGGCGTCTCGCCGGGACGCAAGCGGAACCGGTCATCATCGACCATGATCAGGACGCCGTCACGCTCCACCACCGGCCGTTCGGCGGCCAGATACAGCGGCACGATGGGGATCCGCTCCAGGTGGATGTATTGCCAGACGTCGAGTTCGGTCCAGTTGGAGATCGGGAAGACGCGGATGCTCTCACCGGGCTTTTTGCGCGTGTTGTAGAGCCGCCAGAGTTCGGGGCGCTGGTTCTTGGGGTCCCAGCGGTGTTCGGCGGTGCGGAAGGAGAAAATCCGCTCCTTGGCGCGCGACTTCTCCTCGTCGCGCCGGGCGCCGCCGAAGGCCGCGTCGAAGCCGTAATGATTCAGGGCCTGTTTCAGGCTTTCGGTCTTCCAGAGGTCCGTGTGCAGGGCGGAGCCGTGATCGAACGGGTTGATGCCGCGTGCGAGGGCGGCGGGGTTCTGGTGGACCAGCAGTTCGACGCCCAGATCGGCGGCCGCCTGTTCCCGCATGGCGTACATGGCGCGGAACTTCCACGTCGTGTCGACGTGCAGAAGCGGAAAGGGCGGCCTGGACGGATAGAAGGCCTTCTTCGCCAGATGCAGCATGACGGCTGAATCCTTGCCGATCGAATAGAGCATGACCGGGCGCTCTGCCTCGGCCGCCACCTCGCGCAGGATGTGGATGCTCTCGGCCTCCAGGCGCTGAAGGTGCGTCAAGCGCGGCGTGGACAGGCCGGCAGGTCTTCTGGTCAGGGTGGCGGTGGTCACCGGCGCGTCTCCGTCGAACGCCATGTGACAACGCCAATGTGCAGCAGGGGACAAGCGAGGGTTCCTGTTCCCCGCTAGGAGATTTTCGGCCCGCAGCGTCCGATTTCGTCGTCGGAGCGTAACGGAACCAGGGTCGCTGAAAGCGGCTTATGGCATCAAAACGGAAACGCACATGTCCAGCCTGAAATCCCTCGCCGCATCCGCCGCCGCCGCGATCGCGCTGGCGGGATGCGTGACCGCACCGTCCCCGTCCGAATATCGCGCGCCCCAGCCGGCCAAGCCCGTGGACGTGCAGCGTCTGTGGTCCGGGCGCTGGCACGAGATTGCGCGCCTGCCGGATCGGCTGACCGACGGCTGCGTCGCCGGGGCGTCGATTTATACGCCGGTGGAGGGCACCCGCGTCGATGTGCGCGACACCTGTCAGGTCGGCACGCCCGACGGCAAGGAAAAGGCCATCGGCGGGCGAGGCGAGATCCTCGATCCCGGAACTAACGCAAAACTCAGGGTGAGATATCTGGCCGGGTTCGTGACCTGGGACTATTGGGTGCTGGACCGGGCGGATGACTACAGCTGGTTCATCTCGGCCGATCCGACCTTCAATCGCCTGTTCATCTACACGCGCGACCTGCCCAGCGAGCAGCAGGTGCGCGCCTTGACCGAACGGGCGCGGGCCCTTGGGTATGATGTCAGTCGTCTGGAGTTCCCGGCCCAACCGGCGCGGTAAGGATCAAAGGCCATGCGCTCGACACGGACGGTCTTGTTCGCCTCGACACTGCTCGCGACGGTGATCGGTTTGGGGGCCTGCGCGGGCCGGACAGCCTTGCCCGTCGCGGCGGGGTTTGGTCCGGACCCGCAACTGCCGGCGCCGCGTCAGGGCTTGCTGCCGACCGTCAGCATCGCCCCGGCGTCGAGCTGGCCCGAAGGCGCGACGCCGGTCGCGGCGGCGGGATTGCGCGTACAGGCGTTCGCGACAGGCCTGGATCACCCGCGCTGGCTCTATCGCCTGCCCAACGGCGATATTCTGGTCGCGGAGTCGAATGCACCGCCCAAGCCCGAAGACAAGAAGGGCGGTCTGCGTGGCTGGGTGATGGGCAAGGTCATGGCCAAGGCCGGCGCCGGCGTCCCAAGCCCCAACAAGATCGTCCTGCTGCGGGACGCGGACGGCGACGGCGTAGCGGAGACCAAGAGCGATTTCCTGACCGGACTGAACTCGCCGTTTGGCATGGTTCTGGTCGGCGTCCGGCTCTACGTCGCCAACGCCGATGCGGTGGTGGCCTTTCCGTATCAGAGCGGCCAGACGCGGATCGACGCTGTGGCGACCAAGGTCGCGGACCTGCCCGCCGGCCGCAATCACCACTGGACCAAGAGCCTTGTCGCCAGCCCGGATGGTCGCCGGCTTTATGTCGGGGTCGGCTCCAACTCCAACGTCGGCGAAAACGGCCTGGACGAGGAAGTCGACCGCGCCGCCATCCTGGAGATCGATCCCGCGACGGGCGCACGGCAGGTCTATGCCTCGGGCCTGCGGAATCCGGTCGGCATGGACTGGAACCCGCAGACCGGCCAGCTATGGGTGGCGGTCAACGAGCGTGATGAGATCGGCGACGATCTGGTGCCAGACTATATGACCTCGGTGACGCCGGGCGCCTTTTACGGCTGGCCGTGGAGCTATTACGGTCAGACGGTCGATACGCGTCCGCCCGCCAATCCGGCGATGGTCGCGCGCGCGATCCGGCCGGATTACGCCTTGGGGGCGCACACGGCGTCGCTGGGGCTGACGTTTGGACAAGGCGCGAGCCTGTTGCCGCCAGCCCTCCGCTCGGGCGTTTTCGTCGGCCAGCATGGATCGTGGAATCGCAGCGTGCGCAGCGGCTACAAGGTAATCTTCGTGCCGTTCGTGGATGGGCGTCCCGCTGGACCGCCCCAGGATGTTCTCACCGGATTTCTGAACGCCCAGGATCAGGCTCAGGGCCGGCCCGTCGGGGTGCAGATCGACCGAGAAGGCGCGTTGCTGGTCGCCGACGACGTGGGCAATGTCATCTGGCGCGTCAGCGGCGCCTGAACCTCGATCATAGAAAAAGTCCCGGCTGAGACCGGGGCTTTCCATTATTCTGCTGAGATCAGTTCAGCGGCTGGACCGTAATCGCCGGAGCGGCGGGCGTGGTCACGACCGGAGCCGGAGTTGAGGCTGCGGGCGCGGTGTTCAACTGGCTGGTGCTCGACGTCGAAGCCGCCGGCGCGGCGTAGGGTTGCGGACCAGAAGGTGTAGCCGGCGTCTCAACACGGGCGGCGGCGGGCCGATCAACGGCTGGCGCAGCGCGACGGGCCACGGGTTCAGCGCGGCGAGCGACCGGCGCAGGCGCAGCAGCCGGCGTCGGAGCCGCAGCCGGCGTGGGCGCGACTTCGACCGGAGTAGGCGTGACCGGCGCCTGGGCGGCCGTCATCGCGGCGGGCGCGGTCTGCATGGCCGGTGCAGCGGTCTCGACGGGCTGGGCCGGAGCGGCCTGTTCGCCGCCCATCATCATGGCGACGCCGCTACCCAGCAGCACCACCGCGCCGATCGGGGCAAGGATCATCCAGGTCTTCACCGACTTCTTGGACTTGGTCGTGCGGGCGTAGCGCGGGACGAAGGTAGTGTCCTCAGCGCGGGCTTCGGTATTGGCGTTGGCATAGGTCATAGACATTGTTTCTGTCCTCCATAACGTCGATCAACCAACCCGCCGTCCCGCAACGCCGTTCCGCGTAAAGGGCAAAAGCCCCGAAGAAACACCGTTTCCGCCCGGAATGCGGCGAAGACCGTGCGCGCGTCCGCCGCATTTGCCGTCAATGCGGCAATAAAAAGCAGGGCGGCGCTCTGGATTTCCGCCGCGTCAACCGAACAAATGGATCACGGCCGGACGGCAATTCGTCAGGTTCGCGAAGGATTGCGGACCCTACGGTTGACCCGACCGGCCGCCTTCGTCCATCACCGGACCGGGTGAACACGCATTGACCGGAGTACGGCGCGCATGGGTTTTGTAGCCAATATCCGCAGGGATGTCCGGTTCGCGCGCGGCCTGTTCCGTCTGTTGAAACGCATCAAGCCGATCGAGTTGGACAGCGACGTCCTGCTCTGTGACGACTTCGAAGAAGCGGTCGACAAGTTCGCCGACAACATCGCCATCGACGACGGTCAGCGCACCCTGACCTATCGCGACCTGGACGCCATGGCCAACCGCTTCGCCCACTGGGCCAAGAACCGGGGCCTGCGTCGCAGCGACACCATCGCCCTGATGATGACCAACCGGATCGAGTATCTGGCGGCGTGGATCGGCTTCTCCAAGGTCGGCATCGCCACGGCCCTGATTAACACCAATCTGAACGGGCAGGGGCTGGCTCACTGCCTGGCCATCTCCAAGGCCTTCAACGTCGTCGCGGACGAGGACTGCTGGCGTCAGATCGAGGAGGCGCGGCCTCTGGTCGATCACAACCTGGCGCTCTGGGTTCTTGGCCTGACCGACGATCTGGAGACCAGCGACCGTCGCGGCCTGGACAAGCCCGTACGCGGCGGGTCCTCGGTGCGGCCGTCCAAATCGGCGCGCGAAGGCCTGACCAACCGCGACACCGCCCTTTATATCTACACCTCCGGCACGACCGGGCTGCCCAAGGCGGCGCGCATCCCGCATTCGCGCGCCCGCACCTACATGCGCGCCTTCGCCGGAGCCACGCGTTCGACGCCCGAGGACCGGATCTTCAACGTCCTGCCGCTGTATCACTCGACCGGCGGCTTGGTCGGCGTGGGCGCGGCGTTGCTGAACGGCGCGCGGCTGGTGATCCGCAAGAAGTTCTCGGCCAGCACCTTCTGGCCCGACGTGCGCTCGTCGGGCGCGACCATGTTCGTCTATATCGGCGAGCTGTGCCGCTATCTGGTCAACTGCCCGCCGCACGAGGACGAGACCAAGCACAAGCTGCGTCTGGCGTTCGGCAACGGCCTGCGCGCCGATGTCTGGCCCGACTTCCAGAGCCGGTTCAAGATTCCTGACATCCTGGAGTTCTACGGCTCGACCGAAGGCAATGTCTCGCTGTTCAACTTTGACGGCAAACAGGGCGCGATCGGTCGGGTGCCGGGCTTCCTGAAGTCGCAGATCAACATTCGCCTGGTCGAGTTCGACGTGGAGACGGAACAGCCGATCCGCGGCTCGGACGGCCTGTGTCGCCTGGCGCGCGTCGGCGAGGTCGGCGAGGCCATCGGCCTGATCGGCAACGACATCCGCCACGACTTCTCGGGCTATGCCGACAAGGCCGCCTCGCAGAAGAAGATCCTGACCGACGTGTTCAAGAAGGGTGACCGTTGGTTCCGCACCGGCGACCTGATGAAGCAGGACAAGGAGGGCTATTTCTACTTCGTCGACCGGATGGGCGACACCTTCCGCTGGAAGGGCGAGAACGTCTCGACCTCAGAGGTCGAACAGGTGCTGATGGACGCGCCGGGCGTGACCGAAGCCATCGTCTATGGCGTGCCTGTGCCGGCCCAGGACGGCAAGGCCGGCATGGCGGCCCTGGTGGTGGACGGCAAGTTCGCCGCCCAGGCCTTTTCCGACCATGTCGAGGCCAAGCTGCCCGCCTATGCCCAGCCGGTGTTCGTGCGGCTGATCAAATCGGCCGAGACGACCGGCACCTTCAAATATCGCAAGGCCGATCTGGTGGTCGACGGGTTCGATCCGTCCAAGACCGGCGCCACCCTTTATGTGCGGGGCGGGGCTGCGGGCTATCAGAAGCTGACGGCGGCCGGACGCAACGCCATTCTGAAGGGCGAAACCCGGCTGTAACGACTGGGAAGGCGGCGTTCGCGAAACGCCGTCTTAATGATTAATGGCGATAGTCCCGACCTCTCGCGTCAGGATTGTTCGCCTCCATGTTCCAGATCATCGGCATCGTGCTGCTGTTCGGCCTCGTCTTCGGCAGCTACGCCATTTCGGGCGGCAAGTTCGAAGTGATCTTGCACGCCGCGCCGCACGAGCTGATGGCGATCGGCGGAGCGGGCATCGCCGCCTTCCTGATCTCCAACTCCATGCCGGTGATCAAGGGGGCCATGGGCGGGCTGGGCAAGACCTTCGCCGGGCCGAAGTGGAAGAAGCAGGACTACAAGGACCTGCTGTCGCTGCTGTTCCAGCTGACCAAGACGATGAAGTCCAAGGGCGTGGTGGCGCTGGAAAGCCATATCGAAAAGCCCAAGGAATCGACCATCTTCCAGAAGTACCCCAAGGTGCTGAAGGACCATTTCGCCGTCGACTTCATCTGCGACACCCTGCGGATGATGACGATGAACCTGGAGGATCCGCACCAGGTCGAGGATGCGATGGAAAAGCAGCTCGAAAAGCATCACCACGAGCATCTGGAAAACGCGCACGCGCTTCAGAACCTGGCCGACGGCCTGCCGGCGCTGGGCATCGTCGCGGCCGTGCTGGGCGTCATCAAGACCATGGGTTCGATCACCGAGCCGCCCGAGGTTCTGGGCGGCATGATCGGCGGCGCCCTGGTCGGCACCTTCATGGGCGTGTTCCTGGCCTATGGTCTGGTCGGTCCGTTCGCGGCGCGCCTGACGGCGATCATCAACGAGGAAGCCGCCTACTATAAGATCATCCAGTCGGTGCTGGTCGCCCACCTGCACGGCAACGCCGCCCAAATCTCGGTCGAGATCGGCCGTGGCGACATTCCCTCTTCCTCGCAGCCGTCGTTCAGCGAGATGGAAGAGGCGTTGAACAGCATCACCGCCGACTGATCCCGGCTTTCCTGATCTTAACTTGCCCTGCCGCGCGCGGCGGCCCTATCGTTTGCGCCAAGAGACGTTCCGGTCTCGCAAGCTTCGGAGACATCTTCATGCGTATCAAAGCCCTCGTCGCCGCATCCGCCGCGTTCCTGGTCCTGGCCGCCTGCAGCAAGGCCCCGGAAGAAAAGGCCGAAGCGCCCGCCACCGATGCGGTCGAGGCCGCCGGCAGCGCCGAAGAAGCCGCCCTAACGGTCGATCAGGCCGCCAAGGACGCCGAAGCGGCGGCCAATCAGGCCATTCAGGAAGACACTGCCGCCCAGGCCGCCACGACGATGCAGGGCGCCGACGCCTCAGCCGCCGCGCCCGCGCCTGTTGCGCCCGCCGAGCCTGCGCGTGGTCCGGCGGCCGCCCACTGAGGCCACGTCGACACCAAAGCTTGAAGAGGCCGCTCCGACCGGGGCGGCCTTTTTCATGTCGGCGACGAAGGTGCTAGAGCCGCTCGATGACGCCTGATGACGACGCCTCGCCTCTGCTGACCTGGACCGAAGAGGGCGAGCCGCGCTCAGGCCGGTTCGGCGATGTCTATTTTTCCCGAGACGACGGCCTGGCCGAAACGCGGGCGGTGTTTTTGGAGGGTTGCGGCCTGCCGAACGCCTGGAGGGGGCGGGATCATTTCTCGGTGGCCGAGCTGGGGTTCGGCACGGGGTTGAACATCGCCGCCCTGCTGGATCTGTGGCGACTGACCCGGCCCGAGGGCGGGCGGCTGCACATCTTCTCTGTCGAGGGGTTCCCGCTGACGGCGGTGGAGGCGGCGCGGGCGCTGGGCGCCTGGCCCGAACTGGCGGAGGCGACCGAGGCCTTGATCGCAAACTGGCCGGCCGCGACGCCGGGCTTTCACCGGGTGGATCTGCCGGGCTTCAACGCCGTGCTGGACGTGGGCGTAGGCGATGCGGCCTGGGCGTTGGAGCAGTGGTCGGGGGCGGCGGACGCCTGGTTCCTGGATGGTTTTTCGCCTGCGCTGAACCCGGCCATGTGGTCGCCCGAAGTGATGGCCTTGATCGCCAAGCGCTCGGCGCCGGGCGCGCGTCTGGCCACCTTCACTGTCGCCGGAGCCGTGCGGCGGGGCCTGGCCGAGCAGGGTTTCGTCGTCGAGAAGCGCCCCGGCCATGGCCGCAAGCGCGAGCGGCTTGAGGCCCATCTGCCCTCGGCTTTCGAACCGTCGCCGCCGCCCCGCGTCGCCGTGATCGGCGCGGGCATCGCCGGCGCATCGGTGGTGCGGGCCCTGAAGGCGCAGGGCGTCCGGGCGATGATGTTCGAGGGCGAGCGTCCCGGCGCGGGCGGCTCTGGCTTTCCGGCGGCCCTGGTTACGCCGCGCCTGGATGCCGGCGACCACGGCATCGCCGCCCTGCACGCCCAGGCGCTGGAGCGGGCGGGCGATCTTTATGCCGCGATCCAGGGCGCCATAACGGGCCACGGCGTGCTGCAACTGCCCCAGGCGCCGCGCGATGCCGCCCGGTTCGAAAAGATCGCTCGCCAGCCGATCTGGAATGACGATGACATGGCGGTGCTCGACGAAGGGGCGGCCTCAGCCGTCGCCGGCGAAGCGATAGAGCAGGGCGGTCTGCTGATGAAGGGGGCGTTCGCGCTACGCCCTGCGGCGGTGCTCTCGACCTGGCTTTCGGACATTGAGATGCGCGCTGAGCGCGTGAAACGGCTGGAGCGCGCCGACGGCTGCTGGCGGCTGATCGGCGAAGACGACGCGGTGCTGGGTGAGGTCGATGCGGTGGTTCTCGCCGCCGGCTGGGGATCGGCCGCCCTGCTGGATGGGTTCGACCAGACGCCGCGCCTGTCGCCCGTTCGGGGGCAGGCGGACTGGATTAACGGGGACGTGACCGTCCACCCCATGGCCTGGGGCGGCTATGCGGTTCCGACGGGCCAAGGCGTGTTGTTAGGCGCGACCCATGATCGGGGCGACACCGACACGGCGCCGCGCGAGGACGACAGCACGCGAAATCTGGCGACCTTGGAAGCGCGCCTGCCAGCGTTGGCCAAGCGCATCGCGGCGGCGGGGGCTGTGCAGCATCGGGCGGCAGTCCGCGCCACGACGCCGGATCGTCTCCCTTTGGCAGGCCCTCTCGATGACGGCCTCTATATGCTCGGCGGTCTTGGGTCGCGCGGCTTTTGCGTCGCGCCCTTGCTCGGTGAGCATATCGCCGCCCTGATCCTTGGTCAGCCCTCGCCGCTGCCGCGCGATCTGGCGGCGCGCGTGTCGCCCCGTCGGTCTTCGGTGCTGGCGGACGCTCTTGCATCGTCATCACCCACGCGTGCAGGATGAAGCGGGGGCGTGTTCAGGAGTTGACTATGCATCGTCTCATTCTGTCTTCGGCGGCTCTCCTCGCCGTGTCGGCCTGTGCGCCCTCGCCGGGCGTAGCGACGTCCAGCCGCGCCGACGCCGGCCAGTGTTTCCGGCCCAATCTGGTGCGCAACTTCACCGCCCCGAACGACCAGACCCTCTATGTCCGAACAGCCGACGCCGGGGTGTTTCAGATCGAAGCTCCCTTCTGTCGCGACATGACCCGCGCCCTGTCGATCGCGCTGGAACCTGTCGCGGGATCCAGCCGCCTGTGTCCCGGCGATCAGGCCTCACTGCTCAGCCCAGCGACGGGCCCTCAGCCGTGCCGCGTGCGCATCGCAAAGAAGCTGACGACCGCAGAGGTCGAGGCCCTGCCGTCTCGCGATCGGCCCTGATCGAAAACGCGTTCGGAGCCTTCGGGAGAGATTGAATTCTCGCTCGCGCGGGTATGAAATGATCGTCTTGCCTGGGGAGGGAAGAGAATGATCAGAACAATCGGCGTGGCGGCGATCCTGGCGACGGCGGCGATCGCATCGCCATCGGCGGCCGAAAGTTGGGCCGCTTTTTCACGCAGCGACGCCACCGTCTATCTGGTGGATGTCGATGCGCTGACGCCGGTGGACGGCGTAGCCACGACACGGATGGCGCGGGTGCCCGCGCGCGGCGAGGCGACCGATCTCAGCCATGAGACCGAAGAGGTCATGGTGCGGTGCTCGGACGGCCAGTCGCGTTCAGGCGCGACGGTGACCTATGGCGCGGACGGGGCGGAAACCGATCGCTATTCCGAGGATACGCCGTGGGAGGCAACGCCGCCCGGCGGCATCTATGGCGCGATCAAATCCTTCGCCTGCGAGGACATGCGGCCCCAGACGGCGGCCTTCCCGACCATCCAGGCCTTCATCGCGGGCGGACGCGGCCAGTAGGCCGCGCCCCTTTCGCCATCACACGTCGACGGCGGCGTCCAGGGCGTTGTCCTGAATGAACTCGCGCCGGGGTTCGACCACGTCGCCCATCAGTTTGGCGAACAAGTCGTTGGCGTCTTCCTCATGTTCGACCGAGACCTGGAGCAGGGTGCGGGCGTTGACGTCCAGCGTCGTCTCCCACAGCTGCTCGGGGTTCATCTCGCCCAGGCCTTTGTAGCGCTGGATCGACAGGCCCTTCTTGCCGGCGTCCAGCACGGCGGTCAGCAGGTCCAGCGGCCCGCGAATGGTCGTCGACTTATCCTTGCGGCGGTAAGTGGCCGGGGCGCTGAAGACGCCGTCGAAGGCGCCGGCGCGTTCGGCCAGACGACGCGCGTCCAGCGAACGGATCAGGGTCTCCTCCAGCACGATCGTCTCCTGCACTGCGCGACGGGTGCGGCTGAAGACCACGGCGCCCTGTTCGCCCGGCGCGCCCGTCCACTCCCCATCGCCCTCTTCGGCGTAGAGGTTCAGGCGTACGGCGGCGGCGGCCGAGGCGGTCGCCATGTCCGAATGCTCGGCGAACAGACCGGCGAGCGCCGCCTGTTCGATGGCGAAAGCGGGGGCGCGCTGGCTGAGGCGATCGACGCCGGCGCTGAAGGCCTTGGCCTCGCGCACCAGGGATTGCAGGTCCAGCCCCAGGCGACGCTCGCCCGTGGACAGGTCCAACTCGGCCTCTGACGCGCCTTCCTCGATCAGATAGGCGTCCATCTCGGCCTGATCCTTCAGGTAGCGCGACTGCTTGCCCTTGGAGACCTTATAGAGCGGCGGCTGGGCGATATAGACGTGGCCGCGCGTGATCAGCTCGGGCATCTGACGATAGAAGAAGGTCAGCAGCAGGGTGCGGATGTGGGCGCCGTCGACGTCGGCGTCCGCCATCAGAATGATCTTGTGATAGCGAAGCTTGTCGGCGTTGAAGTCGTCGCGGCCGATGCCGGTGCCTAGCGCCAGGATCAGCGTGCCGATCAGATCCGACGACAGCATCCGGTCAAAGCGCGCGCGTTCGACGTTCAGAATCTTGCCGCGCAGGGGCAGGACGGCCTGGTTCTCGCGGTTGCGCGCCTGTTTGGCCGAGCCGCCGGCGGAATCGCCCTCGACGATGAACAGTTCGGACTTGGCAGGATCGCGCTCCTGGCAGTCGGCCAGCTTGCCGGGCAGGCTCGAGATTTCCAGCGCGGACTTGCGCCGCGTCAGGTCGCGAGCCTTGCGGGCGGCCTCACGCGCCGAGGCGGCTTCGATGATCTTGGCCACGATCTGCTTGGCCTCGACCGGGTGTTCCTCGAACCAGGTCGATAGGCCTTCCGAGCACAGGCTTTCGACGGCCGGACGTACTTCGGAGGAGACCAGCTTGTCCTTGGTCTGGGAGCTGAACTTGGGATCCGGCACCTTGACCGACAGGACGCAGGTCAGGCCCTCGCGGGCGTCCTCGCCGGTGACGGAGACCTTCTCCTTCTTGCCGGCGCCCGAGCTCTCGATATAGCCGCCCATGACGCGGGTCAGGCTCGCGCGGAAGGCCGACAGGTGGGTGCCTCCATCCCGCTGGGGGATGTTGTTGGTGAAGCACAGCATGGTCTCGTGGTAGCTGTCGTTCCACCACAGGGCGAGATCCAGTTCGATCCCTTCCTTCTTGCCGCGAATGACGATGACGTCCTTCAGGATCGGCGTCTTGGACTTGTCGAGGTGGCGCACGAAGGCTTCGACGCCGCCCTCGTAGTGCAGGATCATCTCGACCGGCTCGGCGTGGCGCTGGTCGGCCAGCTTGATGACCACGCCCGAGTTCAGGAAGGCCAGTTCGCGCAGGCGGTGTTCCAGCGTCTTCAGGTCGAAGTCGATGTGGCTGAAGGTCGTGACGGACGGGAAGAAGGTGACCTCGGTCCCGCTCAGCGGCTTGCCGGTGTCCTCGCGGATCGGTGCAACGCCGGTGACTTCCAGCGACTTGACCGTGTCGCCGCGCTCGAAGCGCATCTCGTGCTGCTTGCCGTCGCGATAGATCTTCAGCTGCAGCCAGTCGGACAGAGCGTTGACGACCGACACGCCCACGCCGTGCAGACCGCCGGACACCTTGTAGGAGTTCTGGTCGAACTTACCGCCGGCGTGCAGCTGGGTCATGATGACCTCGGCGGCGGATACGCCTTCCTCGGCGTGAATGTCGGTGGGAATGCCGCGGCCGTTGTCGGTCACGGTGACCGAGCCGTCGCTGTTCAGGATGACCTGGACCAGGTCGGCGTGGCCGGCCAGGGCCTCGTCGATCGCATTGTCAACCACCTCATAGACCATGTGGTGCAGGCCCGAGCCGTCGTCGGTGTCGCCGATATACATGCCAGGGCGTTTGCGCACGGCGTCCAGGCCTTTGAGAACCTTGATGGAATCGGCGCCGTATTCGGGCAGGTCGGCAATCGGATCGGTCATGAAGTCATTGGCTCTGAAGTCCCGACCGGGACGGGGATGGAGCGCCGGACCCGACGCTCGAATCGACGGCGGGATCGCACCGCGCCGAAGCCCGCAACATATAGGAAATTCCGGCGAAAAAGCGAGGATTTCCGCGATTGGAGCCTAGTCGGTTTCCAGCGCGCCCCCGGCCACGCGTACGAACTGGGCGCGGCCTTCCAGACCGGCGAACAGGTCGCGTTCGGTGCCGGTCATGAAGGCCCGGAGGTTCAGCGCCGTGATCTCGTCGAACAGGGCCGCGCGGCGCGCCTCGTCGAGGTGGGCGGGGGCTTCGTCCAGCAGCAGGATCGGGCGGGCGGCCTGATCTGAAAGCCGCGCGATCTGGGCCAGGATCAGGTTCAGGACCAGGGCCTTCTGCTCGCCCGACGAGCCTTCGGCGGCGGGGCGCTGTTTCTCGCGGTGAAGCGCGGTCAGATCGGTGCGGTGCGGCCCGAACAGCGAGCGGCCGGCGGCGCCATCGCGGACGCGGGCCTTGGCCAGGCCCTCGCGGATGGAGGCGGCGATCTCGTCCTCCTCGGCGCCCGCTTCGGCCATCTGTTCGGCGGCGCCGTCCAGACCCAGGTCGGCCTGGGGGAAGGGGCGATCGCTGCGGGCGTCGATGGCGGCCTGAAGCGCGTGCAGGGCGGCGACGCGGGCGAGGGCGGCGCGGGCTCCGGCCTCGCCCAGCCGAACCTCAAGGGCGTCCAGCCAGACGGGGTCGGCCTCACGCCCGTCCTGGGCGTCGTTCAGCAGGCGCAGTCGCTCGCGCAGGGCCTTTTCATAGGCGGAGACGCTGGCGGCGTGATCGGGATCTGCGGCGAAGACCAGCCGGTCAAAGAACTTCAGCCGCTCGGCGCGCGCGTCCGAAAACAGCCGATCCTGTTCCGGCGTGGCCCAGACTGGACGCAAGTAGTCGAGCAGCCGCCCCGGCTGGGCCGTCTCGCCGTCGATCCGCACGATGCGCCGCGCGGCGCCCGCCGCCTGGACGCCTGTGCCCAGCCGCGTCTCATCATCCAGTTCGACCATGACGGCCCAGGCGCGTCCGGTGGCCTCGCCCGGCTCGCGCCGGCCCATCTCGGCGGCTGTCGCGCCCCGCAGTCCCTTTCCGGGGGTCAGCAGGCTGATCGCCTCCAGCAGATTGGTCTTTCCCGCCCCGTTCGGGCCGTGAAGCACCACAGGCCCGGAGGTCATCTCCAGCCGCGCCCCTGCATAGGAGCGGAAGTCGGTGAGGGTGAGGGATTGGATCAAATCTATCCGCTCAGCAGACGCCGTGCCGACGGAGCCACTCGTCAAAGGTAGCGCGAAGGTCATGCACCGAACCCTGCCAGCCCATGCCCACCGAAGCATCCAGATCAAGGCTCGGCTTGTCCCAGGCGCCTACGGTGGCAACGCCGGGCCGGTAACGCCAGCCTACGCGTTCACGATGATTGTTCGGGTCATAGGATATGCCGAAGGCTTCGACGTCTTGCCAGCGTGTGAAGCGGACTCCCGCTTCGTCCTTGATCGTGAAGCCTGCTGGGGTCAGCACGATAGTCGGCTTCAGAAAAAAGCGGAATGTCAGAAGGTGGGCGACATATCCGAGCCAAAGAGCCATCGCGACATACATCAGTGCGATGAGCCAGAACGACCAATCGCTTGCAAGTCTCGTCCATACCGTCAGCCCCTGGCCGCTTGGAGCTGCCATGGCCGTAATCCAGATCGGCAGGGCGAACAGTGCGAAAAAGCAGCACCAGATCAATACTAGCGGCCCAAGCGCTTTTCGTGTGTCCGCGCGCACCGTCAAAGACATCGGAAGGTCTGTTCCGTCCTGACCGCCGTCATGATGCGCAGCGCTTATCTCTTCTTGAAAGACTAGGGGGTCGGAATGACGCGATCTCCAATCTTCCAGCGTTGCACAAACAGCGTCTGGCCCACCTTGCCAGCCGAGGCCGAAATCGCCATCCAGTGTCGTCGCCGCCGAACTCTTTATGCTTTTTTCGCTACGGAAATCGTTACTGTAGTCCCATCCGACCACACCCTCTTGGCCCACCACGGGCGTTTCGACGCGGAACTTCCTCACTCGTTCCCAGAGAAGGAAATGCGTGCGACCGTTGATCCGAAAGCGGACGCCGCGATGAGCGGGGGCGATATAATCTCCCCAGAACAGCGACCGTATCGCTTCGCCGCATAGGGCGAGCATCACCAAACCTGGTGCAACGGTTATGACCGCGTCGGTAATGGAACTCGTGAAGGAGCGAAGGAAATCTTCGCGACCCTCAAGGCTGGATAACCAAGCGTAAATGCCGACGTAGGCGCTAAGACCCAAGAACGAGATCACGAGTGGAGTCCAAACTCTCCACCTCGCTTTGTGGATCACTGTTCCGCCATTCCCATGGCTGTCAGACACGCAACGGCATCAGCACATATTGCACGCCCGGATCGCCCGGATCGAGCACCAGGGTCGGGGAGGCCGGGTCGGCGAAGCGGAAGGCGGCGTTCTCGCCGGTGATCTGGCCGGCGACGTCCAGCAGATAGCGGGCGTTGAAGCCGATCTCGAACGGTTCGTCGGAATAGCCGATCTCGACCTCTTCCTCGGCCTGTCCGGCTTCCATGTTGCGCACGGTCAGCTTCACCCGATCGTTGTCGAAGGCCAGTTTCACCGACCGGCTCTTCTCGGCCGAAATGGTGGCGACGCGGTCGACGGCCTTGGCGAACAGGGCGTTGTCGATGTCGGCCTGTTTGTCGTTGCCGCGCGGGATCACGCGCAGATAGTCTGGGAAGGCGCCGTCGATGACCTTGGACGTCAGGGACGCCTCGCCCATCTGGAAGCGGATCTTCTGGGCCGAGACGGTAACCTCCACCGCGCCGCCGGCGTCGTCCAGCAGGCGACGGACCTGGTCCACCGTCTTGCGCGGCACGATGACGCCGGGGCCGCCGGCCGCGCCCTCGGGCGCCGGGGTCTCGGCCAGGGCCAGGCGGTGGCCGTCGGTGGCGACGGCGCGCAGCAGGGGGATGCCCTGTTCGGCGACCGTGTGAAGATAGAGGCCGTTCAGATAGTAGCGGGTTTCCTCGGTCGAGACCGCGAACCGCGTCTTGTCGATCAGGCGGGCCAGATCCTCCTTGGGCAGGACGTAGGAGGCGCCGGCGCTGTCGGTGGACATGACGGGGAAGTCGCCCGCCGGCAGGACCGGCAGGTTGAAGCGCGACCGGCCGGCCGAGACGACGAGGCGCGGATCGTCGCCGGAATAGAGCAGCGAGACCTCGGCGCCTTCCGGCAGCTTGCGCACGATTTCGTACAGGGTGTGGGCGGGGGCCGTGATCTGACCCTCGACCTGAACCTGGGCCTCGGCCTCGTCGACCATCTCCATGTCCAGATCGGTGGCGGCGAAGGCCAGCCGGTCGCGGCCTGCGCTCAGCAGGACGTTGGACAGGATCGGAATGGTGTTTCGACGTTCGACGACGCTCTGCACATGGCCCAGGGCCTTCAGGAGCGCGGATCGTTCGATGGTCAGCTGCATGTCGTCTCGCCCGGCGCGGCCGACTCGCAAGGCGGCTGCGGTTAAGTGACCTGGGACACTAGCGGATTGCGCGGCGGGAGCAACGGGTCAGACCCGCTGCTCCACAGCTTCAGCCCCGCAGCTTGCGCGTCAGGGCCTCGACGTCGCGGGCGATCTGATCGTCCTGCGGCATCAGCTCCTCGATCTTGCGCACGCCGTGCAGGACCGTGGTGTGGTCGCGCCCGCCGAAACGACGACCGATGTCGGGGTAGGAGCGGGTCGTGTGCTGTTTGCACAGATACATGGCGATCTGGCGCGGGCGAGCGACCGAACGGGTGCGGCGCTCGCTCAGCAGGTCGGCCTGCTTCATGTTGAAGTGGTCGGCGACCGTCTTCTGAATCTCGTCCACGGTGATGCGGCGCTCGGGGCCGCCGCGCATGGCCATGCCTAGCAGGGTCGAGGCTTCGTCCACCGAAACCGACGACAGGCGCGCGCCCGCAGCGGCGGCCAAGGTGTTCACGGCGCCCTCGAGCTCGCGCATCGAGCCGGGGGTGCGGTCCACCAGCTGGGCCAGGACTTCGGGGTTGGCTTCGCCCTGGACGACGCCCAAGGCCGACAGGGCCTTCAGACGGTTCTGGGCCACGGCGATCTTCAGCTCGCGGTCGCCCGCCTCGACCGGGCAGGTCAGGCCGGCGGCGAGGTGGCTGCGCAGGCGCGGCTCGACCTCGGTCAGGGCCATCGGCGCACGGTCGGCCGAGAAGACGATGCGTTTGCCGTCCTCGATCAGGGCGGTCAGGGTCGAGAGCAACTCTTCCTGGGTCGAGGTCTTACCGCCCACGAACTGGACGTCGTCCAGCAGCAGCATGTCGGCCGAGCGCAGGCTTTCCTTGAAGGCGGCGGTCGAGCGGTCTTGCATCGCCTTGACGAAGGTGGACAGGAAGCGTTCGGCGGTCAGATAGACGACCTTGGCCTCTGGCCGCAGACGCTGGGCCTCCCAAGCGATGGCGTTCAGCAGATGGGTCTTGCCGTAGCCATAGGGGCCGCAGAAGAAGACGGGGTTGAAGTGTCCGTCGGCCCAGCTGGCCACCTGTTTGGCGATGGCCAGGGCGAAGGCGTTGCCCTGACCCTCGACGAAGCTGTCGAACGTCAGGCGATCCTGCAGACCGGCGGCGCGCACGGCGCGGGCGCCGTCGGCGCTGATCGGGGCGGCGGGCGCCGTCTGAGGCGAGGCGGCGAAGGCGGCCAGACGCGGGGCGGCGTCCACCACATTGCCAGGCATCACGGCCGAGGCCGGCGGGGCCGAACCCACTTCGGCGCGGCAGCGCACTTCGAGGCGGCGCGACAGGCCGTCCAGGCCCAGCCACAGCTCGTTCATGCGACGCAGGGCGTTCTTGCGCACCCAGTCGCGGGCATAGGCGGTCGGCGTGACCAGGATCAGATGGCCGGCGTTGTCCAGGCGGACGGCCGACGGGGCGATATAGGACGAGAAGGGACCATCGCCGATTTCAGCGCGCAGGCGCACGGACGCCTCGCTCCAGATGCGGTCCGGATCCGTCAG